>CAVWSF010000005.1:0-1657801 GCA_963757605.1 uncultured Actinomycetes bacterium | reverse complement strand
ACCATCACGTGGCGGATACCGCGCGGTCGCCGCCTCCACCATCTCCAGGATCTGGGGGTGGATGGTGGGCTCTCCACCGGAAAGCCGCACAGCTTCCGGTTTTCCTCCGCTGCGACGAACCGCTCCAGCATGGACTCGACCTGCTCCAGGACAGCGAGAAGCATCGGCGTGGTGGCCCGACTCGGCAATGACAGCGGGCAGTCCAGGTTGCAGTTGCTGTTCACCTCGATCAGCGCCGAACCGGTGCTGCTGGATCGGGGGTTAACGCTTTATCCTTCGGACACCCCTCGCGCACCTCGGTGGAGGGTGAGCGGGATCGTGCCCGGCTTGTTAAGCGCAGCGACGCCATGTACCACTCGGCGTCGGAACAGGTCAACGCCTCAAACGGGCCATGCTCGGGACACCGCTTTCGCAGATACACCCCGCCATCGCGGATGTTCACCTCCGGTCGATCACGCGCTTGCAGACCGGGCAGATCGAACGAGTGAACTCCACGAACACCTCGTCCGATCCTTCGTCGTCGTGGCTGCGAGATCGGTCATCCGCGTTCCTCCAGGCAGACAGCAGGCAAAGCTGGCACGCCACGTTGGATGCGAGAACGGCCGGCCGCGATGCAGCAATGCGTTGGGGCGGCCGACGTCGCGCCAGCTCGGAACCGCCCTGCATCGGCCGACGTGCTCCCCGCATCACACAGCAGACACACAACCAGGAGGATCGTCATGGGCACCTACATCGCTACCTTCGCCACGCGACCCGGCTACAGGCAACCATGGCCGGAATCGCCTACGGAGCCGTTGCCTACCTCGTCATGCTGCAAGGACTTACCCGCCTGCGCGGTGGCGCCGAACAGGCACTGTTCACCGGCACAGCCGTGTCATCCCAGCCGGTCTGGATCATCGCCCACCTGGCATTCGGGATGGTGCTCGGCCTCGGCTTCGTCGTCGTTCGGGACCGCGTCGCCACGGCCCAATAAGGGCGCGGCTCTCGGTCGTAAGACCGTGACCCCGATCCCTCCGCCAGCTGACGGATGCCGCGATTTCACGCATCCGTCAGCTCGGCAGAGACGCGTCCCAGCGGGAGCAGTCACGGCGCGGCGGAGTACGTCTGAGCGACGATCGCGGCCCGTGCCAGGGTGATTGCAAGCCCAGCTCTGTCCGCTCGGAGAGGTTCAGCGCGATGCTTGCAGCGCGGATCGAGTCCACTCGTCCGGCACGCCACGCACCGGGTCGAGGTCCGCTCGTCCGGCATTGGATGCCGATAGACCCTCCACCACGAGGGTACTCGGGCGCCGGGCGGGACGGCTAGGGTTGGGGCGTGTCGGGGCCGGGCTCGCCGCCCTCGGCGCGGACGGCGAGCCGGCTGAGGTACTTCTCCCAGCCGAGTCGGTGGTGCTCTGCTACCGGCGGAGGGGCGAGCGAGCTGTGGGTGAGGTGCAGTTGCGTCCCGGCCCCATCGGGCTCCAGTTCGATCACGACCGTCGTCGAGCCGGGCGGCACTGCGGATGCTTCGCCCTCCCAGCCCCACGTAAACACGATCCGCTGGTTGGGGACGATCTCGACGAACTGCCCCGATGCGACCTCGGAGCCGGGCATCCGGATGCGGAAGGTGCCGCCGGGGCGGGCGTCGAGTTCTCCGTCGACGCCCTGCCAGGAAGTCCAGCGGACGAGGTCGGTGAGGAACGAGAAGACGGTCGCAGGCGATGCTGCGATCAGCCGGGTGAGAACGACATCGCTCATCCGCGCTCCGCTTCCTCGGCCAGTACCGCGAGTCGGTCGAGTCGGCCGGCCCAGAACGACTCGAGGAAGGCCACCAGCGGCCCTAGTTGCTCGTGGTCGGCTCGGTAGAGCCGCCGCTTTCCGTCGCGGCGCACGGTCACCAGACCTGCGCTGCGCAGCAGCGCCAGATGTTGGGACACGCCGCCGTAGCTGAGGTTGAGCCGATCAGCCAACTCCCCGACTGGGAGTTCGTTGTTCCACACCAGCCGCAAGATCTCTTGGCGGCGCGGTTCGGCGACAAGCTGCAGCGTATCCACGTAAGTCATTTTAGCCGACAGCGAAATCTATGGTACGTTTTCGCTGTCCCTAAAATGAGAGGAGCCGCCATGACTGATATCAACTTCCGCTTCGACGTCGATGCTCCACCGCAGACCGTGCTCGATGCGCTGAAGACCAGCGAGGGCATCCAGGCGTTCTGGACGACCAGAGCCGAGGCGCCCGCCGAGGTGGGCGAGACGCTGCGGCTCAGCTTCCCGGTCGCTCCGGCGCCGTTCGACCTGCGACTGGAGCGCTCCGACGACTCGGGCGTGGCATGGCGCACCGAAACCTTCCCTCCTCATTGGGTCGGCACCACCATCCACTGGGACGTCCACCACCGCGACGGCGGCTCGACGGTGGCGTTCCGCCACGAGGGCTTCGCCGACATCGGCGACGCCGGCAGCGCTGCATACACTTGGGGCCAGATCATGGTGCAGCTCAAGCACTACGCCGAAACCGGTACACCCGAACCGGTCTTCGCTTGACGAGATGGCAGTCGACGTCCTGACGCGGATCGAGATCGACTGCCCACGCGACCGCGTCGCGGACTACGCGTCCGATCCCGCCAACGCGACCGCGTGGTACAAGAACATCAAGAGCGTCGAATGGCCCGCCGAAGAGCCGCTTGCAGTCGGATCCCGGATGGCTTTCGTCGCCCGGTTTCTGGGGCGGGAGCTCGTCTACACCTACGAGATCAGGGAACTCGTGCCGGGCGAGCGACTGGTGATGAGCACCGCTGACGGGCCGTTCCCGATGCAGACCGTATATACGTGGGAGGACGCTGGCGCCGGCCGCACGCGGATGACGCTGCGAAACACCGGCCAGCCCTCCGGCTTCTCGAAACTCACCGCCCCGATCATGTCCACAGCGATGCGGCGAGCGAACCGCAACGACCTCGAGCGGCTCAAACGACTCGTCGAGTCCCGCTAGGCACCAAGTCCGCCGACGCGACGGAGCGTCACCGGTTGACCGCCTCACTGCTGCTAAACCACCGCCTCCCTGCGGAGATATCGCATCGCGTCCGTGCGGTTCACGGTCGAGGGTGATATCGAGTCGATGCTCTCGCTGATGCAGTGGGCGATCCGCTGTTCCTACACCTACGCGGTGGAGGCGGTGGTGCGATCTGTTGATCGAGTGCTCGGCGGGTGGCGGGAGCGTTTCTGCTGATAGAGCTGACGGTCTGCGGTTGCGATCACGTCGTCGAGGGTGGCGCCGTCCTCCGGACAGTGCGCGGCTCCGGCCGATGCACCGGGGATGGTTAGTCGGCCGTCTTGGACTAACGCGACGCCACCGCGTGGGATCACGGCCATGAACTCGTCGCCTCCGACGCGTGCAACAAACGCGTCTGGACCCAGCACCGCGACGAGGGCTGCGACCACCTTCCTGATCGCGGCGTCGCCGGCGTCGTGTCCGAGTGAGTCGTTGATCTCCTTGAGGTTGTCCACATCCGCGATCACTACGCCGAAGTGGCGCCCAGAGGCGATCGCCTGGTCGCATCGTTCGAAGAACGCTCGGCGGTTTGGCAGGCCGGTGAGAGGATCGGTGTATGCAAAGCCGCGAAGCTTTCGGCTGTGCATCCCGACCACGACTCCCACGCCGAGATAGGCGCAACCGCGGATTGCCAGGGAGACGGCCTCGGTCGCCACGGTCGGTGTGTTTGGAACGCTCGCATACCAGACCGTCACGATGATCGTGGCTGCGACGGCAACCACCGCGGCTGCGCGGACGCCGAACCACGACCCGGCGATCACGACTGGGAGAAGGTAGAGGTAGCCCAGTCCCAGATTCGACCAGTCCTTGACCGCGAACTGAAGCTCCGCCGTGATCACGAGCGAAACCGTGATCGCGACTAGGGCAAGAACCCTCGAATGAGCTCGGAACGGCATACTCAACCATCGGCTCGCGCCGCTCGCAAGGTGAGCGACTCCGTACCGGCGTTGACCTCCACTTCGAAACGCGCCGAGGACAGCAAGGACGTGTCCGGGGTGGAGACTCCTCGTGGCGAGCCGGGAAGTCCGGTCGGCACCAAGGAACACGACGTCGGAAGATGTGGGATTCGAGGTGCGCGCGGACTCGATGGGATTGGCTCTCACGCGCTTGGGCTGCGAACGGTCGCCGACCACGCAGCCGGATTGGGCGTGGTCGTCGGTACGTTCGCGGCGTGGCGATTCTGCCCACTCCACAGGCCCGAGCCGTTCGTTCGAGTCGGCGCGGCTCGACGAACGCGGATCGAGCTGGCCGTCCTACGTCGTCTCTCGTCGATCGAGACGCCATGCGCGCGACGGCGGCTCGCAAACGCGTGCCGCTCGGTGACGCAACGCCGCGTCATTCTCGATGAGCGGCTGCTGGTCACAGCGATCGCGGATCGAATCGACCAGGCTCTGGCCGACCCGCGCGCCCTCGTTATCCTCTGGAGAATGGTGACCGGCCCACCGCCCCTTGACGGGTAGATGAGCCGCGAACCCGTCCGGAAGCTCCTCCCGCTCGCTGGTCGTGAGCTGAGCCGGCCGCTCACCGCGGTCGGCCTCGGCCTGGCGCACACGCTTTCGCAGCACCTCACTGGTGATCCCCAGATCCTTGGCCACATGCGCGATCGGACGGCCAGACTCCTCCACCATCCGCACGCCACGCTCCAACAGCTCCGGCGGGTACTTCCGTGGTCTGGACATAACCCAGGATTCTCCCTCCTCCAGACGCCAAGCGCCCGGTCAGAGAGCCTCCACATATTCCCGGGGTGCTTCAAGATGCTGTACACAAGGGTATGACTGAAGAGAGCCTGCCAGGCGGTCTCACCACGGGCGCCGTGTTGATCGGTGATGTCGTCCACAAGCCGGCGGCGCCCTGGACGTCCACGGTGCATGCGTTGTTGCGGCACCTGGAGGGTGCCGGCTTCGATGATGCTCCGCGGGCGTTGGGCTTTGACGAGCAGGGCCGCGAGATGCTCACCTACCTGCCCGGCGACACGGTCGGCGACCGGACGCCGTGGCCGGCTTGGGCGTCTCGCGACTCGACACTGGTACAGGTCGGCCGATGGCTGCGACGGCTCCATGACGCGACGGCGAGCTTCGTGCCGCCGGCAGACGAAAGGTGGTTCATCGGCGGCACGGTGCGACCGGGCTTGATCGTCGGCCATCAGGACGCGGCGCCGTACAACGCGGTGATGGACGGCGACCGGCTGGTCGGCTTCTGCGACTGGGACATCGCGGGGCCGTCGTCGCGAGAGTTCGATCTGGCGCTCTCGGCCCTGTGGTGGGTGCCACTCGGCCCGCCGAGTGTGGTCGAGCCGTTGGGCTTCCACGACTTCGACGGCCGATCCCGCCGCCTTCATCTCCTGCTTGACGCCTACGGGTACGCCGCAGACAGACAAGCGTTCGGTGCCGTCGTCGTGCAGCGCGCCCGGCGGCAGGCCGCCGCCATCCGCGAGATGGCCGACAACGGGGATCAGACTGCGATCGGACTCCTGTTCGTCGCGGAGTACCTTGAGACGGCCGCGTCGGACATCGACGAGATACCGAACGACTTCTGGGTGCATTGACTCGACAAGCTCGTGCGATGGCGACGCCCCGCCGAAGATGGGCAGCGGAAGCCTCCGACCAACGCACACGAACCTGATCGGCAGCCGTCCGCCTCGTCGCGGAACCCGCTTCGAGAAGCGCCCTCCCGGCACGACAGGTCATCGTGTACTCGTCCACAAGATGGCCGTAGCCAGCCTCGACTTCCTCGATCAGCCGAGCCCAAGCGAGCACCATCTCGTTCAGCGTGAACTCCTTACGCCAACCCCTTTCACGGAGAGTCCGGCCAGCGCGAAGCACTGACTCGTAGTCCTCGGCTGAAAGCGCGTCCTCGAAGCTCATCACGACTTATGGTACGCACTGGATGCGATCGGATCACTTGCCCAGGCTCTCCAAGCCGCCTTCCTGACGCGCCCCCGTGGATCGGCCAGGTTGCCGTGGGAGTGGCCGGGTGCCTGGGTGCCGGGGTGAGCCCTCGGGGTCACCCGAAGCGTTCGATCGTGGAGGGCGCGGTTGGGGGCGCAGACCCGTCCAAACGGCTTTGTTGAGCCAAACCCGTCCGGTCTTCAAAACCGGCAGGCCGTGGTAACCCCACGGTTGGTAGGTTCGACTCCTGCGCCGCTCCGCTACGACGCAGAGCCGTATGCCCTCCCCGCGGCGGTCGGGGCTCCAGCGGGACAGGGGCCTAGACTGGCGCGGTGACGGTGCTCGACCACCGCGACCCGCGCTCGATGCGGCTGCAGCGCCACGAGCCGGGTCGGCCTCAGCGGTACCTGCCGCCGCATGTGGAGGATCGCCAGGAGGGCTGGTGAGGGGCGCCGACCGACGGACGATCACGCCGGCCCAAGCCCGCTTTACCTCTTGGGTGTCGGAGGTGCTGGTGGACATCGTCGTGCTGAACTTGTTCGTCGAGTTCGTCCACACGGTCGTCATCGACTCGTTCTACATCTCGGTTCTGACCGCTGTCCTGCTGAAACTGATGGTCGATGCTGTCAAAGGCGTCGAGCAGCGCGTCTCGGCCTATTTTGCGGCGAGGCAAGGGACAGCGTGGACGCTCGGTCGTTTCATCGCCGTGTGGCTCATCCTGTTCCTGAGCAAGTTCGTGATCCTCGAGGCCGTCAACTTCGTGTTCGGAGACAACGTCGAACTCGGCAGCTTTCTCGAGATCGTCGCCCTGATCGTCACGATGCTCGCAGCCAACGCGATGCTCCTAAGCGTCTACCAGATGCTCGGCGATCGCGACACCTAGCAGTCGTTACTCCGCTTGATCCCTGAGCCACCTGTCGTAGTTGCTCGGCCGTTTCCTGTCCGGCTTGCCCTCTGGTACTTCAGCCCGCTTCAGGATCTTGGAGATCAAGTCCCGCTCGAACGTAGCGCTGTCAGGCAGCCTGCCCATGGCCTGCACCAATGCGTCTGCCTCGGGTCGGCTGAGTTGAACCTGCCTCATGCTGGTCATCCTATCCAGAGTCGGCGTCACCACTTGTTTGCTGTTGGTAACCCCATGGTTGGTAGGTTCGACTCCTGCGCCGCTCCGCCCGCCCGGCCTCAGTTCCACTCCGGTGGCGACTGCCGCAGCCGCGGCCGGGCCAGCTCCTCGACGCGCAACTCCGTGCGAACCTGCCGTCGCAGCTTCTCCGCCAGATGCCGCACGATCGCCTGCGCAACCGTGCTGCGACCGCCTCGGCGCTCGAGCTCCTCGAGCGCCGCCTGGGCGTCAGGATCACCGCGACCATGCGCCGCCCGCACCGCAGCCAGGGCGGGCTCGGCCAGCCCATCCATCCAGAGCTCGGGACTCATCACCCGCAGCTGCCGCCGAATCTCGGCCGGATCGCCGCCGTCCATCGCCATGCAGACCATGCCGAGGCAGGCGAGGCAGACACCGGTGTCAAGCCCGACGTCGAGCCGGTCGGCGAACGCGTCAGCGCGGGACTGTGGGAAGCGGGAGGGCATGCACACAGCCAACCAGCTTCCGCGTCACTTGTCAGCGGGAACACCGTGCTGCATGGGTGACGATTCTGCGTCGTCAGGTGCTGACGACGGCGGCGAGCCGGTCCAGCGTTTCGCGGACGAGCCGACCGAAATCACGGTGCTCGTCCTCGTCGAGCCAGCGCTCGAACGCGGCCCGGAAGACGGCCACGCCGGCGTCGGCGGCCAGGCGGGCGGCAAGGGGCTCGACGCCCCGTCCGCGCAAGGCTTCAGCCAGGTCGTCGGCAAGCACCGCGTACTTGATCTGCTCCCCTTGCTGCAGGCTGGGGTTCGCGGCGATGACGGCTTGGCGGCGGCGAGTCATCTCACGGCGCTCGCCGAGCACGGTTCCGGCTGCGTCGAGGGCGGCCGTGACCGCCTCGATCGCGGTCATCTCCGCGGGCGCGTCGGCGACTGTGCTCACGAGCACGCGCCGCACCTCGCCCGCGAACACGACCTCGCGCTTGTCGGCGAAGTGGCGGTAGAACGTCCGCTCCGTGAGGCCCGCCCGCTCGGCGATCTGCGCCACCGTGGTCTGGTCGAAGCCGTGCTCGCCGTAGAGCTCGAGGGCCGCCTGCCGGAGGCGGCCGCGTGCGTCGGGTTGCCAGCGGGCCATGGATCTCGATTCTCGTGACGACAGTGACTGTCATCGACATGCTACACTACGACAGTGACTGACATCAACTCGAAGCGCCGTCGCCACCTGGTGCTGGTGATCTGCTCCACCGGCCTCTTGATGGTCGGGCTCGACGCGACGATCGTGAACATCGCGCTGCCTGCCATCCACCGCTCCCTGGGCTCCTCGCTGGCAGGGCTGCAGTGGACGGTCGACGCGTACACCCTCGTTCTGGCGAGCCTGCTCATGCTGGCCGGGTCCACCGCCGACCGCGTCGGGCGAAAGCGCGTGTTCCAGGTCGGCCTGCTCGTGTTCGCGCTCGGGTCGCTGCTGTGTGCGGCGGCGCCCACGCAGGGTGTGCTGATCGCCGCTCGGGTGCTTCAGGCGATCGGCGGCTCGATGCTGAGCCCGGTGGCGATGTCGATCATCCGAAACGTGTTCGTCGATCCGGCCGAGCGAGCCCGCGCGATCGGCGTCTACGCGGCGATGTTCGGGCTCAGCATCGCGCTCGGGCCCGTGCTCGGGGGCGCCCTGGTCGGCGCCGTCGGCTGGCGGGCCGTCTTCCTGGTGAACGTGCCGGTCGGCGCGCTGGCCTTCCTCGCCACCCGCCGGTTCGTGCCCGAGTCGCGCGCCGAGCGGCCGCGCCGGGTCGATCTCGTCGGTCAGCTCCTCGTGATCGTCGGCCTGGCGTCGCTCACGTACGGAACCATCGAGGGGCCCGACCACGGCTGGGCCTCACCCGAGATCGTGGCGGCGCTCGCCGTGGCGGCGCTGGCAATCGCCACCCTTATCCCGTACGAGCTGCGGCGGCGCGAGCCGCTGCTCGAGGTGCGCTGGTTCCGCAGCGCCCCGTTCTCCGGCGCCAGCGCGATCGCCGTGTGCGCGTTCGCGGCGCTCGGGGCGTTCCTGTTCCTGAACACGCTCTACCTGCAGGACGTGCGCGGGCTCTCGCCGTTTCGGGCCGGCCTGTGCATGCTGCCGATGGCCGCGATGGTGCTGATCTTCGCACCGCTCTCGGGCCGCCTCGTCGGCTCCCGCGGCCCGCGGCCGCCGCTGCTCGCGGCCGGCGTCGGGCTGACCGCCTCCGCGGCGATGCTGACCCAGCTTCGGGCGGACAGCGCGATCGCCTACGTGCTCGTCGCCTACGCGGTGTTCGGGGTCGGCTTCGGCCTCGTGAACCCGCCGATCACCAACACCGCCGTCTCCGGCATGCCCGCCTCGCAGGCCGGCGTCGCCGCCGCCGTGGCTTCGACCAGCCGCCAGGTTGGCCTGACGATGGGAGTGGCGCTCGCGGGCGCGATCGCCGGCGGGAGCGCCGCCCTCGACGGCGGGATCGCTTTCACAACCGCGGCAGGGCCGGCGTGGTGGATGATCCTCGCTGAGGTCGCCGCCGTTCTCGTGCTCGCGTTCGTCTCCACGACACGCTGGGCCGAGGCGACCGCACGCCGCACGGCCGAGGCGCACGCTTGAGTCGCAGCGAGTCGCTATGGCCCCGGCTCGCGGAGCTGCCGCTCGTGATCGAGGCGTGCGAGTACGACCGCCTCCACGCCGTCCTCGCGTACGACTTCGACCGCACGACGACGCAGGTGCGGCTCGTCGGCGCCGGGGCCGACGGGCTGGGCGAGGACGTCGCGGTGTTCGCCGAGGACTGCACCACGCTGCACGAGGCCCGGCCGTCGCTGCCGCTCGAGGGCGAGTGGACGCTCGCGGGCTTCTCCTCGCATCTGGCCACGCTCGAGCTGTGGCCGGAGCCTCCGGAGTGGGACGTAGCGCTGCGCCTGCGCAACTGGGCGTTCGAGGCCGCGGCGCTCGACCTCGCGCTGCGCCAGGCGGGCAGATCGCTGCACGATGTGCTCGGGGTGGAGCCTCAGCCGGTGCGCTTCGTCAACTCGCTCGGCCTCGGCGAGGTGCCCTCGATCGAGCCGCTGCGACGGCGGATCGCCCGCTCGCCCGGCGTGCGCTTCAAGCTCGACGCGGAGGCGACCTGGCCGGCGGCGCTCGTCGACGAGGTCGCGGCAACGGGCGCGGTCGACACGATCGACTTCAAGGGTCAGTACAACCTGGAGGTCAAGGATCCCCAGGCGCTGGGCGCGCTGTACGACCATGTGCTCGCGGCGTTCCCGGACGCGTTCCTGGAGGACCCGCACGACCTGCCCGGGATCGCGCCGCGGCTCGCCGATCACCTCGAGCGCGTGTCCTAAGACGCGCCGATCCGAAGCGCCGAGGACATCGGCGCGACGCCGCTGGCCGGGCGCGTGGTGAACGTCAGCCGGGGCGGATCGGGAACTTGCCCATGCTGTTCGAGGTGTACGCGCGCTGCGCGCGGGAGCGGCGGCCGATGTACGGCGGCGGCTTCGGAGAGCTGGGCGTGGGCCGCGGGCAGATCGAGCTGCTCGCGGCGTTGTTCCACGCCGATGCACCCAACGACGTCGCGCCGAGCGCCTACAACGAGGACGACCCACAGGGGACCCTGCCCTGTAGTCCGTTGGCGGCCCGCCCGGACGTCACCGGCTTCCGCTGGAAAGCGTAGACGCGGACCATCACCGCGCCGCGCGAGGTTCCGCCGCCGCCACCAGCGCCGCCTTCGTAGCCGCTTGGCGGTTTGTGGTTGCGGAGCGCGGTACGGGCGTTGTTGTCACCTTCGAGGCGATCTCGGTGCCCTCTCCGCCCGACTACCCCTCCGTCGCCACGATCGCCGGCCACACTCTGGCGAGGGTGCCGCGGAGCGTGCAGCGTGCGATCGGCTCGCCGCCCTCGTCGCTGTCATTCGCCGATGAGATCCGCGCGACGAGGCGATAGCCGTCGCAGAAGCTGGCGGCAGCCTGCGAGTAGCCGACCACGAGCGCACTGCGCCCCGTCACCGGCGGACGCCAGTAGCGCATCGACACGTCCGCCGAGGCGATCGGTGGGAGGTCGTGGCCGAGCACCTCGAGCGCGCCCGCCTCGCCGTAGTTGCTCGCGATGATCACGTCCGCGCCCGCGGACTCCCGCTTCACGAGTCGCACGTACTCGGGCCAGCCAACCTCGGACTGATAGTCGCTGCGCGCCTTCACGACTCCGTGCGCAACAGCCGTGTGCAGCGGCAGCACCGGCAGTGCGATCGGGAGGACCAGGATGCTCACCCCGGCGAATGCGACAGAGCCTTTCAGGAGCCGGCGCGGGCGGCGGGCGATCCATCGATCGAGCGCCGGCGCGCCCGCGGCGAACGCGAACACCACCACGGGCAGCGCGTAGTACGACTTGCCGCCCAGCACGAAGTAGGCGACGACCGTGCCCACGACCGTCCAGCCCAGCGGCCGCAGGGCGCGATCGCGGATGAGCGACGTAACTCCGGCCCACGCGACAGGGGCCGCGACCCCGGCGAGCAGGATCACGTTCACGATGAACACGGGCCTCGACTCGTCGGTCGCGCTCGCCGCGGGATCGAGGAACCAGTGAACGCTCGCCCAGCCGTGGCCCGCCTCCCAGACGAGGTTCGGGACGAGCAGCGCCGCCGCGATCGCGACCGCGACCGGGAGCCCCCACGAGCGCAGGACGTCGCGGCGCCAGACGAGGAACGTCCCGATCAAGAGCACGAGGACGACCGCGAGCGTGTACTTCGTCTCGAGCCCGATCCCGGCCGCGACCCCGAGGAGGGGCCACGAGCCGCGACCCAGCGCGAGCCGCAGCGCCAGCCAGAGGACGACGAGCGTCGCCAGCTGATCGAGGGCGACCGGCTGGAAGAGCAGGTTCGTCGCGAGCATCCCCGGCGAGAAGCCGATGATCACCGCAGCGAGCGTCTGCGCGCGCCGCGTCGCGCCCAGCTCGCGGGCGGCCAGGGCGCCGACCACGACCGTCCCCGCGCTCGCGAGGATCGTGAAGGCCCGCAAGCCGACGAGCGACCACCCGAAGAGCTCGCGGGCCAGCGCCGCCAGGAGCGCCGTGACCGGCGGGAACTCGACGTACCCGCCCTGCAGATGCATGCCGGCGACGGCGTAGTAGAGCTCGTCGCGATGCCACCCGTACCGCCCGGCCACGGCCAGCTCCAGCGCGCACTTCAGGCCGACGACGGCGAGCACGGGGCCCGCCGCGAACGCGGCCGCGCGCCTGCCGGGCTCAGCGGACGTAGCTCGCCGTGTTGACGTCGATCGTGGCGCCTGTGGCGTGGCGCGCCTTGCCCGAGGCGAGGAACGCGATCACGTTGGCGACGTCCTGCGGCTGGGCGACCTCCCCGAGCGCGGTGTCGTCCACGAAGAGCTGCATGCCGTGCTCCGCGACGGCCGGTGCGTTGAACGGCGTGTCGACGAAGCCGGGCGCCACCGCGAAGGCCGTCACCCCCTGGCGGCCGTACTGCCGCGCGATGGTCTTCGTCATGGCGACGACGCCGGCCTTGGCGGCGGCGTAGTGCCAGTACTCGGCGTCCTCGCCGCGCCAGGCCGCGCGGCTCGCGAGGCTCACGATAATGCCTCCACCGGGCTGCTCGCGGAAGCTCGCGATCGCCGCGCGGCAGAGCGCCGCCGGCGAGACGAGGCAGATCGCGAGCGTCCGCTCCCACGCCGCCTGCCACGCCGCGAGGTCGCCGTCGGGGTCCGCCGCCTCGTAGATCCCCGCGTTGTTCACGAGGACGTCGACGTGGCCGCGCCAGGCGACCGCCTCGCGCCAGAGCGCGTCGGCCGCCGCCGGATCGGTCAGGTCGGCCGTGAGCGCGTGGGCCGCGTCGCCCAGCTCGTCGGCGAGCTCCCCGAGCCGCCCCTCGCGGCGCAGGTCGTGCAGGACCACGGCGGCACCTTCGGCGGCGAGCGTGCGGGCCGACGCGGCACCGATGCCGCCGGCCGCGCCGGTGACGAGGACGACGCGCTCGCGCTGGGTGCTCATCGGCGCTCCGAGTAGTCGTAGGACGGGACGGGGACGCCGTCGAGCGCGTCGATGCGAAGCTCGAGCGTGTCGAGCGCCACCGTCAGGATCGTCATGTTGTCGAGGGTGTGCCAGCCGCGCGACTCGGGCTGGTCGAAGCCGGAGGACGCGACGACGACGAGATCGTCCTTCAGCCGGAAGCGAAGGGCGAAGAGGTCGTGCGGGTCGCCGGGATACGGCAGCGCGGTCGGGTTGTGGGCGTTGATGACGTGCAGGTGCTCCGGCGTCAGGTACATCGAGTTCAGGACGGGTGAGGTGAAGTGCTCGAGCAGCTCCGCGAGCGCCTCGCGGACGACCTCGGCGAACGGCCGGCCGCCCGCGAGCCGGTCGTACAGGTGGAGGAACAGGCGCTCGCTGTCGGTCGAGCCGGTGACCTCCGCCTCGAGGCCCGCCGGCAGGAGCTCGGGCAGGCGGTGCTGGGGGTGGATCGCGCCGTTCTGCGCGAAGGCCGCCCCGGGAAGCACGAACGGGTGGCAGTTCTCGAGCTCGATCGTGAGCCCGGGCGTCGCGCCGCGCAGGTGCACGACGTTCGCGCAGCCGGCGACGCCGCACATGGTCTCGGTGAACTCCGGGTTCTCGCGGGCGCTTCCGACCGCGCGCCGGCGCTCGGGGACGGCGCCGTCGGCGATCGCGTCGAGCGCCGGCCACCACGCCATGCCCCACCCGTCGGGGTGGCGCGGCGACAGGTCGGCGAAGGCGGCGAGGTCGGCGTCGCCGACCGCCTCGGCAACCGTGAGCGGCCGGCGGGACACGTGCGCGAGCAGCCGGCACATCAGCAGAACTCGAAGTACTCGCGCATCTCCCAGTCGCTCCGCCCGGAGCCGTCCTCGCCCGCCGCCTCGTTCAGGCGGTTGAGCTCGAAGCGCTTCATCATCACGAGGTAGTCGAGGAGCGGATCGCCGAACGCCGTCCGGTAGAAGGCGCTGCCCTCGAGCTCGTCGACCGCCTCGGCGAGCGACTGCGGAAGCAGCGGCGCGTCGGCCACGTACGGATCGCCCTCGACGGGGTCGGGCGGCTCGGCCCCGCGGTCGATGCCGTCGAGGCCCGCTGCGATGTTCGCTGCGAGCCACAGATACGGGTTCGCGGCCGGCTCGGAGAGTCGGTTCTCGACGTGTGTGCCGGGGTCGCCCGGGCCGCCCTGGACGCGGATCAGCGCGCCGCGGTTGTCCCCGCCCCAGCAGATCCGGTCCGGCGCGAAGGAGTACGGGCGGAAGCGCGCATACGCGTTGGTCGTCGGGTCGCCGAAGACCGCCATCTCGCGCGCGTGGTCGAGCAGCCCCGCGACGAACTGCCGCCCGGACGGGGACAGGAGCTCGCGCTCGTCCATGAAGACGTTCCGGCCACCGTCCCGCTCGAGGATCGACATGTGGAGATGCCAGCCGCTCGGGAAGAAGTTGGGCAGGGCCGGCCAGCACATGAACGTGGCGTGCAGGCCGAGGCGCGCGCAGATCGCCTTCACGGTGCTGCGGAAGAGGATCATGGCGTCGGCCGCGGCGAGGCCCTCCATCGGGCTGAACGTGATCTCGATCTGCCCCGGCCCCCACTCGTTCTCGATCGAGCGCGGCGGGATGCCGACGTCCGTGAGCCCGTCGCGGATCGCCTCCACCGTCTCGGCGAACGCATCCATGCGGCTGTCCGAGAGGAACTGGTAGCCGCGCTCGATCGGCTCGACCTCGAGCGGCTTGCCCGGCGCGCCCGGCTGTCCCGTCTCGTCGAACCCGACCGAGGCGTTCACCGGCCGCGTCACGTAGAGCTCGACCTCGATGCCGGCATAGAGCTCGAGGCCGCGCTCGCCGAGGCGGTCGAGCTGGCGGCGCAGGAGCCCGCGTCCGTCGAGCGGGATCGGCTTGCCGTTTGCGAAGTACGAGTCGGACAGGATCCAGCCCGTGCGATCGGCGTGCGGCAGCACCCGGAACGTGGCCGGGTCGGGGACGAGCGTGACGTCCGGGAAGCCGGTCATCTCGTCGATGGCGAACCCGCCGCCCGCCGCGAACGCCGGCGGGAAGACGCCGTTGGCCGAGTCGAGGCTGAAGATCGCGCCCGAGAAGTCCGAGCCGTTCTCGAGCGCCGAGGCGAGCGAGTCGCCCGAGAGGTACTTCGCGCGCGGGATGCCGTGCTGGTCGACGATCACCAGCCGCACCGTGCGGAGATCCGCGTCCCGGATCTGGCGGACGACCTCGCGGGCGGCGTCACGCTGGGCGTCGGTGTGGAGGCCGTGGGTTGCGACGAACCCGGATGACCCCACCCCTAGGCCGGTGCTTCGGGCGGCGAGCTCGTCCGACACGCCAGGCTCCTTCCTGTCACGGCGGCCGTCGGCCGCCGGCGGAGAGCATAGTGAAGCGGCCGCCCTCGGGGTGGTCGCTACGCTCTGGGCCGATGGACGCCACCACGACCGGGGCCGTCATCGCACCGGCCTCGGTGCGCCGCGAGGGTTTGGCCTGGGCGCTTGCGGGCGTCGTCATGTTCTCGTTCTCCGTGCCGCTCACGAAGGAGGCGGTCGGCGGCTTCAGCCCGTTTCTCACCGCGACCGGCCGCGCCGTGATCGCCGGGGTCCTGGCCGCGGGGCTGCTCGCGGCGGCCCGCGCGCCGCTCCCACCCGCGCAGCAGCTTCGCCCGCTCTTCTACACGATGCTGGGGGCGGTCTTCGGCTGGCCGATCCTGCTGGCGCTGGCGCTGGAGCGCACGACCTCGGCGCACGTCGCGGTGATCGCGGCCTTCATGCCGCTCACGACCGCGCTCGTCGCCGTCCTTCGCACGCACGAGCGCGTCACCTGGCAGTTCTGGGCGGCGGCCGGCACCGGCACGGCGGCGCTGGTCGCCTTTGCCCTCTCGCGCGGCGGCAGAGACGGCGGCGGCGACCTCGTGGCCGACGGCCTCGTCGTCGGGGCGGTGCTCGCCTCGTCGTGGTGCTATGTCGAGGGCGCCTCGGTCACCCGGGCGATGCCCGGCTGGCAGGTGATCTCGTGGGTCGTGGTGCTGGCGCTCCCCGTGACCATCCCGGCCTCGGCGCTCCTCTGGTGGTCGGGCGGCGTCTCCGAGCCGACCGCCACCGAGTGGGGCTCTCTGCTCCTGCTCGGCATCTCGTCCATGTACCTCGGCTTCTTCGCCTGGTACCGCGGGCTGTCGCTGGCGGGGATCGCCCGCGGCGGCCAGGTGCAGCAGCTCCAGGCGCTCCTGACGCTCGTGTGGTCGGCCGTGTTCCTCGGCGAGGACGTGACACCGACGACCGTCCTCGTCGCCCTCGCGGTGATCGCGTGCGTGGTGTGGTCGCAGCGAGCCCGGGCGCCGCGCGTCATGGCGCCGCAGGAGTGACGTCGCAGAACATGTAATGCTTGCCAGCCGGCCCCGGGTCGCCGTAGACTCTGGCGCATGCACGCTCCGCCGCCGGTCGTCTCGCCGGCGGTCCAGCGGGCGCACTGTCCGCACTTCGCATCGGCTCACGGCGCGTTCTGTGGATATCTGCCTGTTCCGCTCGACCGCCGCGACCCGCGTGGACGGCGGATCCGGATCTACTTCGAGCTCTACCCGCCGGGCGACGCCTCCCGCCCGGTGATATCCACGATCGTCTCGATCGAGGGCGGGCCCGGCTACCCGACCACCGCCGACCGGGCAAACCGCGTGGCCCTCTCGCGGCCCGTCGCATCCCGCCGCAGCCTGCTGCTCGTCGACCTGCGGGGCACCGGGCGGTCGGGGGCGCTCGACTGCCCTGCCTTCAAGCACCACATCCTGCCCTACCTGCCGCGGGCGGGCCGCTGCGCCCGCCAGCTCGGTCCCAAGCGCGACTTCTACGACACCTCCCAGTCGGTGCAGGACGTCGAGGCGGTGCTCAAGGCCGTCCACGCGGGCAAGGTCGACCTGTACGGCGACTCGTACGGCTCGTATGCGGCCCAGGCGTTTGCGCTGCGCTTCCCGGTGCGGCTGCGATCGCTCGTGCTCGACGGCACCTACCAGCTGCCGGGATCGGACCCGTTTTTCCGCGACCTGGCCGCGCGGACACGGATCGCGCTGCGGCTGACGTGCGCACGCCGGCCGCCCTGCATGTCCCACGGCGACCCGGTGGCCGCGCTGGCGCAGCTCGTGCACCGCGTCCGCCGCCATCCGATCACGGGCTGGACGCGAAACGGCGACGGCACCCGGGTCTTCATGCGGGTGGACGAGGACGCGCTCGTGCAGCTCGCCGGGTCGGGCTACTACTACCCGACGACGTATCGCGACCTGCCGGCCGCTATCCGGGCCGTCTGGCGCGGCGACGACCAGCCGATCCTGCGGCTTGCGGCGGAGACGTTCACCACCGACGGGCCCGAGGAGGACCCTGTCTACAGCTCCGAGGCGCTCTACCTCGCTGTCGTCTGCCACGACTATCCGCAGCCGTGGTCGTCCTCCGCCCCGATGGCCGACCGGCTGGCGATCACGCACGCCGGGCTGCGGCAGATCGGGACGAGCCCCTTCTACCCGTTCGGCGGGTTGGCGTGGATCGGCTACCCGTACGAGGGTGGCCTTCAGTGCCTGCACTGGCCGTCGCCCGCGTTCCCCGACCCGCCGGATCCCCCCGGCGCCCGCTATCCCGGCGTGCCGACGCTCGTCCTGAACGGGGACATCGACAACATCACCCCGCTCGAGGACGCGAGCGTCGTGGCCTCGCGGTTCCCGAACAGCCACTACGTCGTCGTCCAGAACGACATCCACGTGACCGCGCTTGCCGACAACTTCGACTGCCCCAAGAACATCTACGCCCACTTCGTGGAGACGCTCAAGCCGGGCGACACCTCCTGCGCCTCCCAGAGCACGCCCGAGGTGCGGGTCGTCGACGACTTCCCGCTCCACCTGTCTGGCGTGGCGCCGGCGACGCCCGCCGCCGGCGACCGCTCGACGCTCCAGGAGCGGCGGGTCGCGGCCGCGGGCGCCGAGTCGGTCGCCGATGCCCTCCAGCGGTGGTGGGTCAACTACAGCGGCGTCGACCACGGCCTGCGCGGTGGGACCTGGTCGTATACGGGAATCGGCGACCTGACGACCTTCCACCTGCACGGTGCCGCATTCGTGCCCGGAGTGGGGTTGTCGGGCCGCGTACGCTGGTCGTACAAGCACGGCTGGGTGCGGGGGGTGGTGACGGTCACCGGGCCCGGTGCAGTCCACGAGCACCTGCACCTGCGCTGGAGCATGCAGGGCCGCCGGGCCGAGGCGCGCCTGACAGGTACCGCCTCCGGCGGGCGTCCGCTCCGGCTTCGGATGCTCGCGCCCTGACCGCGGCTCAGCCGGTCGCGGTCGCCGCCTGTGGCCTGATTTCGACCTCGACGCCGTGCACGGCGGTGCTCTCGCCCATGTCGGCCTTCGACCCCGGGTTCAGGACGTTCACGTTGGCACGGCTCGGCTCCCGCCGCGGCCAGCGGCCCTTCGGCGAGAGCGCGACGCCGCGCGGCACGACGTCGGATACGCGGACGACGAGCCCGGTGAGCGTGCCGTGCCCGTTCGCGGCGGTGACGAGATCGCCGTCGGCGACGCCGAGCCGGGCCGCGTCGGCGGGGTGCAGCGCGACGGCGGCCTGCCCCATCGCGTGCGCCACCTTGCGGTCGTTGGCGAAGGTGTCGTTCAGCGGCCAGGCCGAGGCGGGCGAGAGCAGCCGGAGCCGTCCCGGGCCAGGCCGATCGTCGGCCCAGGGCAGCGGCACGCGCGGGTGGCCGTCGGCCTCGGCGGCGGCCGATGCGATCTCGACCCGGCCGCTCGGCGTCGGGAAGCGGCGGTCGGCGAACTGGACGATCGGCTCGGGCGACAGTGGGATCGAGCGGGCCGCGGCGAGCCGGTCGAAGCTGTCCGCCACGCCCGCCTGGCGGACGATCTCGTCCAGGAGGACGGCGTCGGGCTCGAAGAGCTCCGGCTCGGTGTAGCCCATCGCTTCGGCCAGGCGGCGGAAGATCTCCTGGTTCGGCAGCGCCTCGCCCGGCGGGTCGACCGCCTTCACCTGGGCGGAGACGCTGAGGTTGAAGTAGGGCGTGACGAGGTCGTCGAACTCGAGGAAGCTCGCCGCCGGGAGCACGACGTCGGCGAAGTCGGTGGTGTCCGTCGGGAAGAGGTCGACGACGACCGTGAACAGGTCCTCGCGGGCCAGGGCGGCCCGCAGCCGCGCCTGCTCCGGGTTGGACGCGGCGATGTTGATGTTCCAGCAGACGAGCGCGCGCGAACGGTCGGCGATCCTCGAGGCGGCCGGCGAGGTCCATCTGGCTCACCGGCGGCGGCGGGTCCGCGCCAGGTGCGGCGCCGGTCAGCTAGTCGCCGTCGATCCCGCGCGGCCGTCGCCGTTGAGGTAGAGGAACCCGGCGCCGCGGCGGCCGAGGTTGCCGGTGAGCGGCGGGCAGCAGCGCGACACGCGCGCATGACGTTGCCGCCCGTCGGCTGGCGCTGCAGCCCCTGCCCGAGCCACAGCAGCGACGGGCCCGCGCGCGTAGAGATGCGCGGCGCGCTCGATGTCGGCCGCGGGGACGCCGGTCGTCCGCTCGCCCCACTCCGGCGTGCACGGTCGCCGAGCAGCGGCTCGAGCTCGTCGCCAGCCGAGCGCTGTGCGCGGCCAGGAACGCGCGGTCGGCGAGCCCGTCGCGCGCGGATCACGTGCAGGAGCGCGAACGCGAGCGCGGCGTCGCGAGCCGGGGAACGGCTGCAGGTGCAGGTCGGCCTGCGCCGCGGTCCCGGTCCGGATCGGGTCGACGACGATCGACCGCGCCGGGCGCCTCCGCCAGCCAGTGCTCGTCGGCGTGCGGCGCGCGAGGCCGACGGGTTCGCGCCCCACACGAGGATGCAGGCGGCGTCGCGCCGCGGTGCGCGGGTCGAACCCGACTCCGACGTGCCGTAGAGGTAGTCGAGCGCGACGTGGCCCGCCTTGTTGCAGACGGTGTCGGGGTCGACCTCGGTCGCGCCGAGGCGGTTGAAGAACCGCAGCGGGAAGCCGTAGCCGAGCAGCGCGAACGTGCCCGTGTAGTGGGTGTTGAGGATCGCCTCGCGGCGCCGGCCGCCTCGACGACCGCGCCGAGCCGCTCGGCGACCAGCGCCGAGCGCCTCGTCCCAGCGAGACGTCTCGGAACGCGCCTGCGCCCTTCGGCCCGCTCCGGACGCAGGGGCGTGAGCAGCCGCGCGGCCGGGTCGAGGAACGCGCCGTTGTAGCCGATCGAGCACTTCCGGCACAGCGCGGCCCGCGGCTGACCGGATGGTCCGGGTCGCCCCGGACCGCGTGATGCGGCCGTTCCGCTGGACGACGAGCGACGCCGCAGGCGTCGTAGCAGTCCCGCGGGCAGGTCGTGCGGACGGTCGTCACGCCACCCGCCGCTCCGGCTCAGAGCAGCGCCTGCTCGAACGGGAAGACGACAGGAGCTCGACACCGTCGTCGCGGATCAACGCCTGCTGCTCGAGCTTCACGCCCTCCTCGCCGCCCTCCTCACCGACGTAGCTCTCGACGCAGATCGTCATTCCCGGCACGAGCACGCCGTCGTAGCCGGACTCGTCGAAGTCGACCAGGTGGTACAGGTAGGGGTACTCCCCGTCATGCCGCAGCCGTGCGCCGAGCAGAAGTAGCGGTTGGCCAGGAACCGCTCGGGGATCGGCCAGGCCCGCTCGGCGTACTCGCGGAACGAGAGGCCGGGCTCGAGCAGCTCGAGGTTCGTGTGCACCTGCTCGTGGGCGTGCCGGTAGAGCTCCCGCTGGCGGGCGGTCGGCTCGCCGGGCCCGGCGTGGAACGTGCGCGAGAAGTCGCAGTAGTAGCCGTGGCATCCGACCACGTCGGTGTCGAGCGCGACCAGCTCGCCCGGCTCCATGCGCCGCTCGCCCGTCTCCTGGAACCACGGGTTGGTGCGCGGCCCCGACGACAGAAGCCGGGTCTCGACGTACTCCCCGCCCAGCGCGATCACGCTCTCGTGCAGGATCGACCACAGCCGGTTCTCGCTCAGCCCCGGGGCGAGCGCTGCCCGCATGCGAGCGACCCCGGCCTCGGTGGCCGCGATCGAGGCTCGGATGCAGGCCAGCTCTTCCGCCGACTTGACCGCCCGCGCCCGCTCGACCGGAGCCTGGGCGTCGGAGAGACGGAAGCCCTCCGCCGCCAGCGCGAGCGCAGCGCCGGCGTTCACCCGCTCGATGCCGACGCGCGCTCGCCCGCCGCAGTGCTCACGCACCAGATCGCCCACCTGGCCGGCCCAGCCGGCCTCGGCCGCCTCCACGTCCGGCCCGGCGGCCGCGTAGCTGGCGGTGATCGCCGGGCGCACCTCGGCGATCGTCTCCAGGCCGTCGGCCAGGTGCATGCAGCCCGTGAACTCGTGCAGGACGACCGGGCCGTCGAGCGGCAGGAACAGGTACCGGGCCGGGTTTCGCAGGTGGAACACCTGCATGTTCCGGGCCCCGGTGGCGTAGCGGACGTTGACCGGATCGACCAGGACGCAGGCGTCGAGGCCGTGCGCCTCCATCTGCTCGCGGACCCGCCCCAGCCGATAGCGGCGAAGCGCGCGAAGTCCATCCCGGCCGGCGCCAAGTCGTCCAGACTCGCCAGCTGCCGGCAGGTCGCCGCGCTCGGCGTGCCAGTCGACATCCATCGCCGCACCAGTCTCTCATGACATGCGCGACCCGCTCGATACGTGCTTCGCCGTGCCGACGAGCGGGATGTGCACGAGATCGCCCCGTGGTCTGGTCGCAGCGGGCCCGGGCGCCGCCCGTCATGGCCCCGCAGGATACGCCGGGCCGGGCGCGGGGCTGCGCTCGGGCGCGAGCCGCTCCATCCGGCGGACGCTGGGGACGGAGAGCAGGAAGACGGTGGACACGCCGAGCCAGGCCGCCGAGATCCACAGCGTCGCCTCGACGCCCAGCCACTGCGCGACCGGGCCGGCCAGCGCCATCCCGATCGGGAGCGGGGCGTAGACCGAGACCCGCTCGAAGCTCGACACGCGGGAGAGCGCCTCCCGAGGGACGCGCTCTTGCAGCGTGGTGTCCCACAGCACCATGTAGAGCGAGGTCGAGACGCCGGCCGGGACGGCCATGGCGGCGATCGTCCACGCCGGAGCCGCCACCGCCAGCGAGGCCAGGAGCGGGAGGAAGACGGCGTTGATGACGACGGCGACCAGGAGCGGCCGGCGCGGATGCAGGCGCAGGCCGAGCACGCCGCCGCCGACGCTGCCGAGGCCGTAGGCGGCCGCGATCAGGGCCCACGAGCTCGCGCCGTCGAGCTGGCGGTCGCAGACGACCGGGCCGAGTACCGCGTACGGGGCGTAGATCACGAGCATCCAGAGCGCGGTGTCGACCATCATCAGGAGGAGCCACGACTGCGACCGCACCGCGCGCCAGCCGTCCCGAAGCTCGTCCACGAAGCTCGTCGCGGCCTCGGCGACGGCCCGGCCGGGCACCTCGATGCCGACCAGGATGACCGCCGCCAGCAGGAACGAGAGCGCGTCGGCGGCGATCGCCCAGCCCGCGCCGGCGGCGGCGATGATGACGCCGGCGAGCAGCGGCCCGGCCACCCGGCCGGCGTTCGACTCGAGATGCCGCAGCGCGTTGGCACGCTGCAGCATCGACGGCGGCACCGTCTCGGGCAGAAGGCCCGACCAGGCCGGCGTGTGGAAGGCGTCGGCGGCGCCGCCGACCGCGGCCAGGGCGGCCAGCTGCCAGACCTCGGCCGAGCCGGCGATGAGCAGGACGGCGGTGGTGCCCTGCGAGACGGCGCTCACCAGATCCGCCGTCACCATGACGCGCACGCGCGGCAGGCGGTCGGCCCAGACGCCGCCCACGAGCAGGAGCAGCGTGAGCGGCACCGCCTCGGCGCCGAGCACCAGGCCGAGCGCGGCCGGCGAGTCGGTCAGGCTGAGGACCGCGAACGCCAGCGCGACCGGCGTCATCCACGAGCCCAGGAGCCAGACCGCCTGGGCGCAGAAGAGCAGCCGGAAGTTCCGCTCGCCGAGCGGCGCGAGGGAGGTGCGCATCCCGCCAGCCTAGTGGCAGCGGCCGAGTGCTACGATCGTCACGAAGAGCGTCCACGATCCGGGCAGGGAACGAGTGAGACGAGTCATCGCGTTCGTCGCGGCCTGCATGGTGCTTGCCGTGCCGGCAAGCGCGTCGGGCCTGCGGCCGAGCGCCGCCGGCGTCACCGGGCCGGGGCCGATCATCGACCTCGACTTCGCGCACATCTCCGGCCCGAGCGTCCCGATCGCTCAGGGAGCGGAAACGGCGGTGCGGGGAAGAAGGGGCCGGTCGGATCGGAGACGAGCTGGAGCCCGACCACGACGACGGATGCCCAGGGCGCGACGGCGGTCGTCTTCGCCGGCAGGCAGAAGCAGCGGATCGAGATCCCGAACCGGATGGGCGGTCTCGACGTGAACCACTTCTCCATCCTCGTCCGGTTCACGCTGAAGGAGTCGGTCGACACCGACCCCGCGCACCAGCGGTACGAGCTCATGGAGAAGGCCGGGAGCTTCTGGTTCAACGTCCGCGAGGACACGACCCCGAGGTACCGGCTTCGCGTGGGCGGGTTCTTCAACGGCCACTCGGCCGACACGTTCACCGGCAACCGCGTCATCCCGAACCACACCCTGACGTGGGCGGTCGCGACCTACGACGGCGCGCATCTGCGCACCTACGTCGCCCGCGGGGACGGCACCCATCTCGCCCTCGACAGGAGCGTCGCGCGGACCGGCACGCTGAACACCGGCGCGACGATCACCGGCATCGACGAGAACCTGGTGGTCGCCGCCAAGCACCGGAAGGGGCACGCGCCGGGCGGGGTCGGCACGAACGAGGATGCCGAGGCGTTCTTCAACGGCACGATGTCGCGGTTCCTCGTCTACGCCACCGCGCTGACCCAGAGCCAGATCGCCTCAGCGATCGGCTAGGAACACGGTCGCGCCCGGACGGCCGGCGGCCGGCGCCGCCCCGCGTCTCGGGCCGCGCGGCCCGCCAGGTCGCGGCTCCCGGCCAGCCGCCGAAACGGGCCGTCGGCTGCGAGCAGGTCGGCCGGGGCTCCCCGCTGGACGATCTTGCCGCGCTCGACGACCATCACCTCGTCGGCCCGCCGGACGGTGGCCAGGCGGTGGGCGATGATGACCGAGCTGCGCCCGTGCAGGAGCCGGTCGAGTGCCCGCTCGATCAGGACCTCCGTTGGCCGGTCGATGTTCGACGTGGCCTCGTCGAGGATCAGGATGCGCGGGTCGGCGAGGAGCGCCCGCGCGATCGAGATCAGCTGCCGCTCCCCGGCCGAGAGCCCGGAGCCGCCCTCGCGCACCTCGTGGTCGAGCCCGCCGTGGAGGCGGCCGACGAGCCTGTCGAGGCCGATCGCGGCGGCCGTCTCGCGCACCTCGTCGTCGCTCGCCTCCGGCCGCCCGAAGCGCAGATTGTCGGCGATGGTGCCCGAGAAGAGGAACGGGTCCTGCAGCACGACCCCGAGCTGGCGGCGATAGCTGCCCAGCCGCACGTCGCGCAGATCGGTCCCGTCGACCGACACGGTGCCGGTGCGCGGGTCGTAGAAGCGCGCGATCAGCTTCGCGAGCGTCGACTTGCCGCCGCCCGTCTGGCCCACGAGCGCGATGCAGCCGCCGGCGGGCACGTGGATCGAGATGTCGTGCAGCACGTCCGTCTCGCCGTACGCGAAGCTGACCTCGTCGAGGTCGACGGCGCCCGCGATCGGCGGCATCGGCACGGCGCCGGGGCGATCGCCGATCTCGGGCTCGGCGTCGAGCACCGAGGTGATCTTCACCATCGCCGCGCCCGCCGCCTGGAGCTGGCCGTACACGTCGGAGAGCTCCTGGAGCGGCTGGAACACGAGCTGCAGCAGGTAGATGGCGGTGATCAGCGTGCCGATCGTGAGCGTGCCCTCGGAGAGGAACCGCGCTCCCACGACGAGCACGGCACAGGTCGAGATCGCCCCCAGGAGCTCGATCGACGGGAAGAACACCGAGAAGAGCTGCTGGGCGTAGATGTTGGAGCTGCGGTTCTCGCTGTTCAGCTCGTCGAACTGCCCCTGGAACTGGCGCTCGCGGTTGAACGCCTGCACGATCGCCATCCCCGACACCGACTCGGCCACCTGGGCCGTGACGGCGGCGATGCGGTTTCGCACGTCGAGCTGCGCCACCGCCGACTTGCGCTGGAACCAGCGCGACAGGATGAGCGCGGGCGGCAGGATCACCATGGCCACGAGACCCAGCCGCCAGTCGACGACGAAGAGCACGATCACCGTCGTTGGGAGCAGGACGATGTTCGAGACCAGGGTCGGGAGACCCTGTGACAGCGCGTCGGAGATGGCGTCGACGTCGCTCGTCACGCGGGCGATGATCCATCCCGCCCGCTGCTCCGAGAAGTAGCGCAGCGAGAGCGAGGTCAGGTGGTCGAAGAGGTCGCGCCGCAGGCCGAGCACGATCCCCTGGCCGATGACCGCAAGGCCGCGGATCAGCACGAGCTGGCAGATCCACCCGAGCGCGGCCACCGCCAGGTAGAGGATGACGACGACCGTGAGCGTGTGCCGGTCGGCCTTGGCGATGCCGTCATCGATCGCGGCCCGTACGAGCAGCCAGCCGCCGGACTGGGCGGCGGCGCTCACGGTTGCGACGAGGATCAGGCCGCCGACGAGCGCCCGGCGCCCGGTCAGGTACGCGCCGAGGCGGGTGAGCCCGGTACGCCTATGCGACACCGATCTCGTCTCCGAAGAGGTCGGCGAAGAGGGCGCCCCGTTCCAAGAGGGCGGCGGGACGGCCCTCCTCGGCGACGCGCCCGTCGAACAGCACTGCGGCGCGGTCGGCCAGGGCGAGGGTGGACAGGCGCTGGGCGGCGACGATGACCGTGCGGCCCGCGAGGGCGGGACGCAGCCGCCCGACGAGGTCGTGCTCGGTGTGCGTGTCGACGGCCGAGAGCGGATCGTCGAGGACGATCACCGGGGCGCCTGCGATCAGGGCGCGGGCGAGCGCCACGCGCTGGCGCTGGCCGCCGGAGAGGTTCACGCCGCGCTCGCCGATCAGCGTGTCGTACCCGTTGGGGAGGTCCGGCACGAAGTCCGCCACGCCGGCGGCGGCGCACATCGCCTCCACCTCGTCCCAGGGCACGTCCGGGCGGCCGGCGATCAGGTTCTCGCGCAGGGTGATCGAGAACAGGATCGGCCGCTGGGTGATGACGGCGACGTTCGCGCGCACCTCGGCCAGGCGCGACGTCGCGCAGGTCGACCCCGCCAACGAGCACGCGCCCGGCGGTCGGGTCGTAGAAGCGGGGGAGCAGGTTGAGGAGCGTGCTCTTCCCGGAGCCGGTGGAGCCGCAGACGGCCACGATCTCGCCCGGATCGAGCGCGAGCTCGACGCCGGTCAGCACCTCCTCCTCGCCCGGATAGGCGAAGTGGACGCCCTCGAACGTGACGGAGAGCCGCCCGGCGGGCAGCGCCTGAGGGTGCTCGGGCTCGGGCAGCCGCTCGACGAGCTCGAGCCAGGCGAACGTGCGCCCCGCCGACGCGAGCGCGCGCTGCGCCAGGTTCAGGATCCAGCCGAGCGCCTCGAGCGGCCACGTCAGCTGCAGGAGAATCGTGTTGAAGAGGACGAACTGGCCGATGGTGAGCCGGCCCTCGATCACGTCGCGGCCGCCGAAGAAGACGACGGCGGCGATCGACAGCGTGGGCAGGTAGAAGAGCGCCGGCAGGTGCTGGGCCTCGACTCCCGCCTGCTGGACGACGATGTTGCGGACCGACGCCGCCTTGGCGCCGAACCGCCCGCGCACGTCGTCCTCGCGCCCGAAGGCCTGCACCATCTCGATGCCGACGACCGCCTCGTCGGCGGCCTCCGTGACGTCGCCCTTGGCCGCCTGGACGCGGCGCGAGATCGGCATGACGAGGTGGGCGAACCGCCAGGCGACGAAGCCGATCAGCGGTGTCGCGACCGCGGAGTAGAGCGTGAGCCGCGGGTTCACGAGCGCGAGCACGATCACCCCGCCGGTGATCATCATCGCGCTCTGGAACCCCTGCACGACGCCCCAGCCGATGAAGTAGCGGATCGGGAAGAGGTCGTTCGTCGCCCGCGACACGACCTGGCCCGTCGGATGCAGGTCGTAGAAGGCGCGCGGGAAGCCCAGGTAGCCCTCGTACAGCATCTGCCGCAGCCGGGCCTCGAGGCGCACGCCGACCCGCGCGGTGGCGAAGCGCCGGGTGAAGTTGATCCAGAACCGCGCCAGGGAGAGCCCCAGCAGGGCGAGCACGTACGGCCAGAGCGCTCCGACGTCCTTGGGCACGATCGCGTGGTCGATCGCCCGCTGGATCAGGACCGAGATGGTGAGCGTGAGCGTCGTGTAGGCGAGCGCACACACGAGCCCGATCACCACCAGGCGGCGCTCGCCCCACCACAGGTGGGACAGACGGCGAACGGTCGGGCGCAGGGGATAGTCGTCGGGGTCGAACGGGTTCATCGGGAGACTCCGCCGGGAGGGACGGAGTCCAGAGTGGGGGACCAGCTCGACTTCCCGGGGCGGTGGCCTCCAGACTAGCCGACCTCCCTCAGCCGAACGGCAGCCCCGCTCGGTCAGCGCTCCGGCTTCTGATCCTGGTTTCCGATCGCGGCCATCAGCAGCAGCCCGCCGTCGGCGACCAGCGAGGCCCCGGTGACGTAGCTCGCTCCGGGAGCGGCGAGAAACGCGACCACCGCGGCGATCTCCCGTGCGTCGCCCGGCCGGCCCATCGGAATGCCGGGGCGCCGAACCGGCTCGGGTCGACGTCCTCGTTGCCCGTCATCGGCGTTGCGATCTCGCCAGGCGCGACCGAGTTGACGGTGATCCCATGCTCTGCGAGCTCGAGCGCCATCACCGTGGTCAACATGCCGAGGCCGCCCTTCGCCGCGCAGTACGCGGCCGATCCGCGCAGCGGGACGTGCTCGTGGACCGAGGTGACGTTCACGATGCGCCCGCCGCGACCCTGGGCGAGCATCCGCCGCGCAGCGCGCTGGCTGCACAGAAACGCGCCGTTCAGGTCGACGTCGAGCACCGATCGCCACGCGTCCCACTCGGCGTCGACGAACGGCGTGCTGGCCGCGGCGCCGGCGCAGTTCACGAGCACGTCGATCCCGCCGAGCGCCTCGCACAGGTCGTCGATCTGGTCTGCGGCGTCCGGGAGCGCAGTGAGGTCGAGCCGGCGCGTCTCCACCCGACGACCTCGTTTCGAGACCTCGCGGGCGGTTCCCTCAGCGCCCTCCTCGTCGGAGTGCCACGTGACGCCGACGTCGAACCCATCCTCCGCGAGCGCCACCGCCGTCGCTCGGCCGATGCCGGAGTCGGAGCCCGTCCCCACCGCGACCGCCATGGGCGCCGCGATACCCGCGGCACGAGCGCTGCAAACGGCGCTCCTCGTCTCCTCGTCTCCTCGTCTCCTCGTCCGGCAGATTCGCGCAACGCGCTCACGGGAATGATCCGCGCGATGAGCCGGACAGCGCCACTCGTTCACCAGGCTGCCCGCCGCGGATCCCGGGGCCGGCACCTCGCCGGCGCCGGGCTGGCGCTCGGGGTCCTCGCCGTCGGCTTCGTGGAGCTCCTTCCGCAGGTCGCCGACTACGGCGACGTGTGGGCCGTGGTGACGACGCTCAACCCGTTCGAGGTCGCCGCGCTCGCAATCGCCGCGTTCGGGCTGACGTGGCGCAAACACGGGGTCGTGCTGGAGGCGGCTGATCTGCCGTGACCAGAGTGTCCGAAGACAGGATCGACGAGCTGGAGCCGGAGGTCCGCCTGCGCGGCGACGCCCCTGCCGTGCGCCGCACCGAGACGTTCGACATCAGCGCGGGCGGGGTTGCGAAGATCGTCGTCGGCCTTCTGATCCTCGCGTTCGTCGCCAACATTGCAGCGCAGCTTCAGGATGTCGTCGTCTGGATCCTGGCAGCGACATTCCTCGCGATCGCGCTCAACCCGCTCGTCGAGCGGCTCGCGCCGCGCCTCGGTCGCCGCGCTGCAGCCACGTTCGTGGTGCTGGCATCGGTCGTCGCGTTCCTCGCCGTCGTGGCGGCGCTCGTGATGCCGTTTGTGTCCCAGGTCGACTCGCTGACCACCGCGGTTCCGCAGGCCATCTCCGAAGCCCGCCAGGACAGCACGATCAAGCGCCTCGACAACCGCTATCACATCGCCGAGCACGCCAAGCAGCACCTGGACTCGCTTCCGGGTGTCGTGTTCGGCGCCGCGGGCACAGTTCTGGGCGGCGCTGTCGCCGTCTCGACGATCTTCTTCCTGACGCTCTTCCTGCTCTACGAGCTTCCGGGGATCGCGCGGGTGACGCTCGCGCAGATGGCGCCCGAACGCCGGCCCAGGATCGTGGCCGCCGCACACCATATGAACAGGAACGTCGGCGGCTACGTCGCCGGCAACCTGGTCATCTCGGTGATCTGCGGCGCCGTCACGACGCTCGCCCTGTACCTCCTCGACGTGCCCTACTCCCTCGCGCTCGGCGTGTTCATGGCGGTGTTCGACATCATCCCGCTGGTCGGCGCGACCATCGGCTCGGTCGTGGTGGTCGCGGCGGCGTTCATCTTCGTGGATACGACCGCCGGGATCGCCATGTTCGTGATCGTGATGGTCTACCAGCAGGTCGAGAATCACATCCTCCAGCCGCTGATCTACGGACGCACGGTCCAGATCCCGTCGCTCATCGTGCTGATCGCCGTCTTGTGTGGAGGGGCGGTGCTCGGCCTCGTAGGTGCGCTGCTCGCGATCCCCATTGCGGGCACGATCCACGCCGTGGCGAAGGAGCTTCTCGACGAGCGGGCGGAGCGGCTCAGGCTCGGCTCCTCATCCTGAGGATCCGCCGGAGGAGCGACGGTTCCCGCGGCTGGGACTTGCGCCACTCGTCGAAGAGCGGCAACCGCCCCGCCTGGCGTGCCGCCTGGACGCACTCCGTGTGCGCGTGCCGCCTGCGGCGAGCATCGCCCTCGGGCGCGATCAGCACATGGCTCGTCATGGCGTGCAGGTGGTAGCCGCACAAGGGGCAGCGGTACGTCGCCGGCTTCATGTTCTGCGCCGGGCGGATCGCCCACCATCGCGCCTTGTCCAGCTTCGCCACCGCAGAGAATGATGCACCCTCGCGCTACGGTTCTCGCATGCTCGCGCTTGTGACAGGCGGAGGGCGAGGGATCGGGGCGAACATCGCCCGCAAGCTCGCCGAGGACGGCTGGGACGTCGTCGTCGCCGCCCGCACGCGCGAGCAGGTCGAGGCGGTGGCGAACGAGACCGGCGGCCGCGCCGTCGCGCTCGACGTCACAGACCGCGAGGCCGTCGAGCGCGTCGTCGCCGATGCCGAGCCCATCGATCTGCTCGTCGCCAACGCGGGCGTTGCGAACCAGGGCGCCCCCACGTGGGAGATGGAGCCGGACGACTGGTGGCGGGTGTTCGAGGTCAACGTGCTCGGCGTCCACCTCTGCTGCCGCGCGGTGATCCCGGGGATGCTGGAGCGCGGCTCGGGCCGGATCGTGATCACCGGCAGCGGCGCGGCCTATCTGCCGTCCGGATCCGGGGGCCGCACCGCCTATCCCGCGAGCAAGGCTGCGGTCTGCCGCTACGGCGAGACGCTGGCGGCGGAGCTCGCCGGCCGGATCCCGGTCTTCTTCTTCAGCCCGGGGCTTGTGCGCACCGAGATGACCTCGTGGGGGCCTGACGACCTCCCCTGGACTCCTCCGGAGCTGGCGCCGCAGCTCGTCGCCGCGCTCGCGACCGGCCGCTACGACGCGCTCGCCGGCCGCTACCTCCACGCCGAGCACGACGATCTCGACGACCTGCTCTCCCGCATCGACGCGGTGCGCGAGCAGGACCTGAACGCGATCCGCCTCAGGCGATAGTGAGGACGCTCGTCCTCCTCCGGCACCTGAAGTCGGCCTGGGACGAGCCGGGGCTCGAGGACCACGAGCGGCCGCTCGCGCCGCGCGGGCACCGGGCCGGCGAGCGCATTCGCGCGCACCTCGACGCGGCGGGGATCTCGCCCCAGCTCGTCCTGTGCTCGTCGGCGGTGCGGGCGGTGCAGACCTGGGAAGCCGTGCGCGGCGCCCTGCCGGGCGACCTGGAGCTCGAGATCGAGGACGGCCTCTACGCGGCGAGCTCGGAGTCGCTCCTCTCGCGGCTGAACGACGTGCCGGATCCGGTCGCGACGGCCCTGCTCGTCGCCCACAACCCGGGGATCGGCGACCTCGCGGCAGGGCTGGCCGGGTCGGCGAACGGCGACGCCCTCGAGCGGATGGCCGAGAAGTACCCGACCGGGGGCCTCGCGACGCTGACGTTCGGGGGGCCGTGGGCGCGGCTCGCGTGGGGAGAGGCCAAGCTGGTCGAGTACGTCGTGCCGCGCGAGCTCTGACTCGATCAGAACCGCGACTTCAGCTTGAGGATGCGCGCGTAGGACGCCTTGAGGCTCGCCAGCCGGATCGCGCCGGCGCGGGCCTCGCGCAGCACCGCGGCGTAGGCCGCCCGCGAGGTCGAGGCCGGCCCGGTGACGAGCAGGAGGTCGACGCCGACCTTCGCGCTCTTCACGGCCAGCACGCTCACGCTCGTCCTGCGGACTGCGGCCGCGGTCGTGAGCGAGTCGGTGATCGTCGGCCCCTTGAACCCGAGGTCGTGGCGAAGGAGCGTGCCCGCGATCGCCTTCGACCAGGCGGCCGCCCGCGGCGAGTAGGCCGGGTAGACCGCCGTCGACAGCATCACGACCGGGTGGAGCGACCGGCGCCGTGCGACCTGGTAGGGGAGGAGGCCGCGGATGATCTGCTTCCGGCTCGCGCCGATCTCGACGAGCCCTTCGTCGGTCGAGATGGCGCCCGCGCGGCCGAGGCCGGGGAAGTGCTTGAACGCCGGCTCGACGCGACCCGCCTCGAGCCCCTGCGCGAAGGCGGCCGTGTCGGTGGCGACCGCGAAGCGGCTGGCCGAGAAGGCCCGCCGCTGGGCCTGGAGGAAGTTCGCCGGCGAGCTCGGGACGTCGGCGACCGGTGCCAGGTCGAGGTTGACGCCGGCTGCGCGCAGCGCGGTGCCCGCCCGGTGGCCGACCGCCTGGATGTGGGCGGCGCTCGTCGCTCCCAGCTCCTGGGCCGACGCCTTCGGCGGCGCCCACGGCAGCCGCCGTACGAGCCCTCCCTCCTGGTCGGTCGCGATCACGAGCCGCGGCCGGCCGCCGGCCCTCGCGGCCTTCTGGAGCCGCGCGGTCAGTCGCCTGAGCTGAGCGGCGCTTCGGATGTTCTTCGAGAAGAGGATGACGCCGCCGATCTGGCCCGCGCGGATGCGGGCCAGGAGCGGCGCCTTGGCCGTCGTGCCGCTGAAGGCGACGACCATGCGCTGCCCGACCATCTGGGCGGTGGTGGGCGCGGTCCAGCCGCTCGTGGGCAGGACGAGCGTGCCGAGAAGCGCGGCGATCGAGGCTGCGGTTCCCGTGAGCGCGGACCTAGACATCGATCCCGAGCTTCCGCAGGTCGAGGATCGCGGTGCGACGCCACCGCGTCGTGCCGGGTGAGAAGGGCAGCGTCACCGGCATGCCGTTGGCCTTCCGCAGCGGCTTCCCGTCGCGATACACGTGGTAGTGGCCAGGGGTCGACTCGACCGTGAGCCCCGCGGCCTCGAGGTGGCGGATGAATTCACGGACGTCCTTTCGCATCGCCCCAATGGTTGCACGCCCGGAGGGAAGCCTCGACAGCGCTAGGCTCGGCCCTCACTGAGATGGCGGGCCGCCACGGCCGCCTGGCCGTAGGAGATGCCGCCGTCGTTGGCCGGGAGCCGTTCCGGCATGAGCACGCGCAGACCCCTGCGCTCGACCCCGGCGGCCACCGACTCGGCCAGGCGCCGGTTCTGGAAGACGCCGCCTGAGAGCACGACGACCTCCGTCCCCGCCTCCCCGGCCGCATCCGCGCACGCCCGCACGGTCGCGTGCGCGACGCCGTTGTGGAAGCGGCGCGCGATCAGGCCCGGCGCCGCTCCCGCCGCCGCGTCGGCCGCAGCCGCGGCGACGGCCGGCCGCGGGTCGATCTCGATGAGTCCGCCGGAGCGCCCGACCGGAAGGGGATAGCGGCGGCGCTCGTAGGGGTCGCACAGCGCCTCGAGCTCGATCGCGGCCTGGCCGTCGTAGCGGGCCACCGGGCAGATGCCGCAGAGCGCGGCGACGGCGTCGAAGAGCCGGCCCATGCTCGTCGTCGCCGGCGACGCGATGCCGGTGCGTGCCAGCCCGGCGACCCGGCTCCAGATCCCCTCGTCGACTGCCGCGGCGAGTCGGGACGGCGGCCGGTCCACAGCGAGCCCGGCCGCCTGCATCCACGCGCACGCCATCCGCCACGGCTGGCGGATGGCCTGGCTTCCGCCCGGCAGGCGGACGGGCGTGAGCGCCCCGGCCCGCCGGAACCCGGCCAGGTCGCCGACGAGGAGCTCGCCGCCCCAGATCGTGCCGTCGGTGCCGTACCCGGTGCCGTCGTAGATCGCGCCGACCGCAGGGCCGGTCTCGCCGTGCTCGGCAAGCACGGCGGCGAGGTGGGCGTGGTGGTGCTGCACCCCGACCGCGCGCAGCTCGCTGCGGTCGAGCGCGTACTTCGTCGCGAGGTACTCCGGATGCAGGTCATGGACGACGACCTCGGGCGCGACGGCGAAGAGCCGCTGGAAATGCTCGATGCCCTCGACGAACGACCGGTAGGTCTCGTAGTTCTCGAGGTCGCCGATGTGGTGCCCCACCCACGCCCGATCGCCCCTGGCCAGGCAGAACGTGCTCTTGAGCTCGGCCCCGCAGGCCAGGAGCGCCGGGTCGGCGGGGTCGGGGAGGTGGATCGTCCCCGGGACGTGGCCGCGCGCGCGGCGCAGGAACGCCGGCCGCCGCCCGCCCCGCCGCGCGATCGCGCGCATCACGCTGTCGTCGGTGCGGGTGTGGATCGGCCGGTCGTGGACCAGCAGCAGGTCGGCGATCGGCGCCAGCCGCTCGAGCGCGTCGCCGTCCAGGTAGGCGATCGGCTCGTCCGCGGCGTTGCCGCTCGTCATGACGAGGGCGGGCACATCGCCGACGTCCGCGAGCAGCAGGTGGTGAAGCGGCGTGTACGGGAGCATCAGACCGAGCTCGCCCGCCCGCGGAGCCACCGACCGGGCCACCGGCGCGCCCTCGAGGCGCCGGCACAGGACGATCGGCCGTTCCGGCCCGAGGAGGAGCGCCCGCTCGACCGCCGTCACCCGGGCCAGCCGGCGGGCCTTCGCGACCGACGCCACCATCAGGGCGAACGGCTTGTCCTCGCGGTGCTTGCGGCCGCGGAGCGCCGCCACTGCCGCCTCGTCGTCGCCGCGGCAGGCGAGGTGGTAGCCGCCGAGGCCCTTGACCGCCACGATCGCCCCGACCAGAAGCGCCTCCGCGGCGGCGCGCACCGGGTCGTCTCCGGCCTCGCCCGCCGGGCTCCCGTCGGGCCGGATCAGCACGGCGGAGGGGCCGCAGGCCGGGCACGCGTTCGGCTGGGCGTGGAACCGCCGGCTGCGAGGGTCGCGGTACTCGGCGAAGCACGCGGCGCACATCTCGAAGCCGGCCATCGTCGTCCGCGGCCGGTCGTAGGGGACCCCGCGGACGATCGTGAACCGCGGGCCGCAGCTCGTGCAGTTGACGAAGGGATAGCGGTACCGGCGGTCGCGGGGGTCGAAGAGCTCGCACAGGCAGTCGGCGCAGGTGGCGGTGTCGGGGGTGACGGCCGCGTCGGGAACGCCCCCGGGCGGGCTCTCGAGGATCCGAAAGCCGCGCTCGTGGGCCGGCTCGCGAGCCTCGGCGCTCACCCGCTCGACCGCGGCGAGCGGCGGGGCGTCGGGGCCGAGGCGGGCGATGAACCGCTCGACCGCGTCGGCCGCCCCCTCGACCTCGAGCAGGACGCCGCGCGAGTCGTTCAAGACAAACCCGGCCAGGTCGAGCTCGTGCGCCAGGCGGTAGACGTACGGCCGGAAGCCCACACCCTGCACCGTGCCCTCGACGCGCAGCCGCGCCCGCCGCAGGGTCGCGACGCTCACGGCGAGCCGACCAGGCGCCGCAGCGCGTGGTAGGCGCTCGCCTGCGCCTCCTGGATGCGCGGGATGTGCTCGGAGCGGGTGACGACGACGTGGTCGGCCAGGCCGTCGGCGGCGATCCGCCCGCCGTCGTACCCGACCATCGCGATGGTCGCGAGGCCGCGCGAGCGCGCCTCGGCCAGAGCCTGGACGACGTTTCGCGAGTCGCCCGAGGTCGAGAGGGCGAGCAGCACGTCGCCCGGGCGGCCGTAGGCGATCACCTGGCGGCTGAAGACCGCCTCGACGCCGATGTCGTTTGCGATCGCGGTCAGGATCGCTGAGTCGGCGGTCAGGTCGATCGCCGGCCACGCCTCCTGGAAGTCGGCGACGGCGTCCATCGCATCGGTGGCGGAGCCGCCGTTCCCGAGCGCAAGCAGCGTCCCCCCGCCGTCGAGGGCCGCCCGCAGCGCGGCAGCCGCCGCCTCGAGCGTCGCCCGGTTCTCGGTCAGCGTCTGGTCGCGGAGCGCGCCGATCTCGGCGGCCTTCGCCAGCACCGAACGGCGGACGTCGGCGAGGAGCGGCTCGAGGGCGTCCTCGCGCTCGTCGAGGAAGGGGTAGAGGAAGGCGGAGGCGCCGGCATCGTGGCGGGGCCGCGCGTCGCGCCCGGCCAGGAGCCCGCGGTGGTCGAAGAAGACGTGCACGAGCTCCCAGAGGAGGTGGTAGGCCGTCTCGGCGAGCTCCTGGCCGATGTCCGGGTCGTCACCCGGCGGCACGAGCTCCCACTCGGCCCCGGCGGGGCAGAACGCCATCGTCAGGCAGCCGCGGGCGCGGGCCACGGCGAGCGCGCGGGCCGCCTCGCCTCCATCCTCCCCGGCGCCGAACGCGATCGCAATGTCGTCCGGGCGCGCGAGCACGTCGACCCGGCCCGGCAGGTCGCCCTCCTCGCCGGCGAGGCCGATCGCCGGCAGCGCTCGCTTGCCGACGATCACCGGGTGCACGAACTCGACCGCGACGTGGCGGACGTCCGAGCGGGCGGCCGGCGTGCGGCCGACAGCGATCAGCCGCCCTCCGCGGGCGAACCGCTCGGCCATCGCATGGCACAGCCGGGCCAGGTCGGCGGCGATGTCGTCGAAGAACCGCCGGTTGGCGTCGGTGCGCACAGCCAGCAGGTCCTCGACGGTGGTGACCGGCTCGGCCCGCGGCATCGTCCCTAGGCCAGCGCGCGCTCGCGCCCGGCGACACGCACCAGCCAGTCACGCCACGCGTCGACGCCCTCCCCGGTGCGCGCGCTCACGAGCATCCGCTCCACGTCGGGGTGGACGTGGTCCAGGTGGTGGAGGAACTTCTCGAGGTCGTACTCGAGGTGCGGGAGCAGGTCGATCTTGTTCACGAGCACGAGGTCGCACGTGCGGAACATGAGCGGGTACTTGAGCGGCTTGTCCTCGCCCTCGGTCACCGACGACACCATCACCCGGACGTCCTCGCCGATCCGGAACTCCGCCGGGCAGACGAGGTTCCCGACGTTCTCGACCACGAGCAGGTCGATGTCGTCGAGCGGCAGCTGCGGCAGAGCGCTTCGCACCATGTTCGCGTCGAGATGGCACTCGCCGCCGAAGCCGGAGTCCGTGTTGAGCTGGGTCACGGGGATGTGCTTCGCCGCCAGCCGGTCGGCGTCCAGCGAGCCCTGGACGTCGCCCTCGAGGACGCCGGCGCGCACGCCCGTCAGATCGGCGACGACCCGCTCGAGCAGCGCCGTCTTGCCCGCCCCCGGCGCGCTCATGAAGTTGACGACCGTGACGCCGGCCCGGTCGAAGTCGGCCCGATTGGCCTGGGCGATCGTGTTGTTGGCGTCGAGCGCCTCCTCGACGATCGTCACCTTTGTCCGATGCATGCATCCTCCTCGACGTCGATCGACTCGACCTCGAGCTCGTTGCCGGACGTGACCTCGGCGCGGGAGCTCGAGCAGGCCGGGCATCGGAACGACGGGACCTCGATGGCCCAGGAATGATCGCACGCCGTGCAGCGAAGCTGCACCTCGACGAGCTCCATCTCGAGCCGCGCCCCGTCGCAGACCGTGTCGCGCGCGGCGAACTCGAAGTAGAAGCCGAGCGTCTCGGGCACGACCTGGCGCATCCGCCCGATCCGCAGGTGGACGACCGCGACACGCCGGCCGGCCGCGTGCTTCTCGACGGTGGCGACGACGGCGCGGCTCAGCGAAAGCTCGTGCACGCGCCCTCAGCAGATCCTCGGCAACGGGTCGCCGACCAGCTGGTCCATCACCCTGCGGCCGCCGAAGCTCGTCTCGACGAGCACCATCCCCTGCGGCGTCATGCGCACCTCGCCGATCTCCGCCGCCTGCTCGCAGCCGGGCACCTCGCGGAGCGCCGCGAGCGCGGCGTCGGCGGCCTCGGGGGCGACGAACGCGACAAGCTTGCCCTCGTTGGCGACGTACATCGGGTCGATCCCCAGGATCTCGGCGGCGCCTGCGACGGCGGGCAGCACCGGCACCGCCCGCTCCTGGACGATCAGGGCCACGGCGGACGAGCGGGCGATCTCGTTCAGGACGGAGGCGATCCCCCCGCGGGTGGCATCGCGCATGCACCGCAGGCTCGGTCCCGCCGCCTCCAGGAGCGCGTCCACGGCAGGCCAGAGCGAGCGGGTGTCCGACTCGATCGCCGCGTCGAGCTCGAACTCGCCCCGCGCGAGCATGATCGCCGTCCCGTGCTCGCCGATCGACCCCGACAGGAGCACACGGTCGCCGGGGCAAACGGCCGCCGGCGACACCCGGGAGCGCGGGTCGCGCCGTCCCAGCCCGGTGGTGCAGACATACATTCCGTCGGCATGGCCCCGCTCGACGACCTTGGTGTCGCCGGCGACGATCCGCACGCCCGCCGCCTCGGCGGCCGCGGCCACGGCCTCGATCTCGGCGCGCAGGTCGTCGGCCGCGAGCCCCTCCTCGAGGACGAGCGAGAGCGTGAGCGCAAGCGCGCGAGCGCCCGAGACCGCGAGGTCGTTCACCGTCCCGTTCACGGCCAGCTCGCCGATCGACCCGCCCGGGAAGCGCAGCGGCTTCACCACGTAGGAGTCGGTCGTCACCGCGAGCGGTACGCCGTCGGCCTCGACCTCGCCGGCGTCGCCCAGCGCAGCGAGCGCTTCCCCGCCGAGGATCGGGACGAACAGGCCCTCGACCAGCGTCTGGCTCGCCTTGCCGCCGGCGCCGTGGGCCATCGTGATCTGGTCGTCGCGGAACTTCGGACGCCGGCTGCGAACGTTCTCGATCAGGCCGAGGACCTCGAGCTCACGGTCGGAGACGGCCTGGTCGGGCATCACACGACCTCGCGGTCGCGGGCGAAGCGCCCGTAGTTGTAGTAGGCCGCGCAGGCTCCCTCCGAGGAGACCATGCACGTCCCGATCGGCCGCTCGGGGGTGCACGCCGTCCCGAACACCTTGCATTCCCACGGCTTGATCACGCCCTTCAGCACCTCGCCGCACTGGCACGCCTTGGGGTCGGCGACCCGCACCCCCGGGACACCGAACCGGCGCTCCGCGTCGAGGTCGGCGTAGGCGTCGGACAGCCGCAGCCCGCTGTGCGAGATGAAGCCCAGGCCGCGCCATTCGAAGTGCGGCCGCAGCTCGAACACCTCGGCCATGACCTCGAGCGCCCGCAGATTGCCGTCGTACGGGACGACCCTGGTGTACTGGTTCTCGACCTCGCACCTGCCGGCGGCGATCTGGCGCAGGATCATCGCCACCGACTGGAGGATGTCGAGCGGCTCGAAGCCCGAGATGACGACCGGCTTTCCATAGTCGGCCGGGATGAACTCGAACGGCCGGGCCCCCACGATCGTCGAGACGTGGCCGGGGCCGACGAACCCGTCCAGGCGCAGGTCGGGCGACTCGAGCAGCGCCCTGAGCGGCGGGACGATCGTCACGTGGTTGCACATGCACGAGAAGTTGGTCACGCCCTCGGCGCGAGCCCGCTTCAGCGTCAGCGCGGTCGACGGGGCGGTGGTCTCGAACCCGATCGCATAGAAGACCACCTCGCGGTCGGGGTGCTCCTTCGCGATCCGCAGCGCGTCGAGCGGCGAGTACACCATCCGGACGTCGGCGCCCGCCGCCTTGGCGTCGAGGAGCGTCCCCCGCGAGCCGGGCACGCGCATCATGTCGCCGAAGCAGCTGAAGATGACGCCCTCGATGTGGGCGAGCGCGATCCCGTCGTCGACCCGGCCCATCGGGATCACGCACACCGGGCAGCCGGGGCCGTGCACCAGCTCGACGTTCGTCGGCAGCAGGTCGTCGACGCCGTACTTGTAGATGGAGTGCGTGTGGCCGCCGCACACCTCCATCACCTTGTAGTGACGCCCGGGCTCGACCAGCGAGAGGATCTCGCCGGCGACCGCGCGGCCGAGGGCCGCGTCCCGGAACTCGTCGACGAACTTCACGCGGCGTCCTCCGCGCCGAGCGGTGCGATGGCCACGCCGGCGTGGACGAGCACGCGGTCGCCCGGCTCGAGCCCGGCGACGATCGCAGTCTCGACATCGACCCGGCCGCCGGCGGCGTCCACGCACTCCGCGAGCCCGCTTCGGGCGTCGAGCGCCAGCACCGTCATCGGCACGCCCTCGTCCGCGCATGTGATGCAGTGATCGGACTCGCACGAGCCGGATGTCGGCGGCGCGCCCGGGTTGACGCTGAGCTGGCGGTCGTCCTGGTCGATCCTGGCCAGCGACCCGTCGTGCGGGCGATCGTCCATCGCCGGCATTCGCTCACTCCATCCTGTCGCGGGCGTGGCTCGACCGCGAGTCTATCCCGGAGCGGGCGGCGGAGCGAACCCGATCGCGAGCCGGGAGCGGCGACGACGCGGAGGAGAAGGTCAGGCGTCGCGCGGCGGCTCGACGGGGATCAGCACACGCGCCCCCAGGACGACGAACGCCAGGAGCGCGCCCGCTCCGACGGCGTGCGTCCAGCCGGCGTCGCCGAGCACGAGGATGCCCGCCCCACCCAGAAGGCAGGCGACGGCGGATCGGCCGACGATGCCGGCGGCCGCGGCGGTACCGCCGTCGAGCGGCTCCCGTGCGGAGGGCCCGCCGGGCCGCAGGGCGCCGCCGAGGGCGAGCCGGAAGAGGAGCGCGAGCGCCGGGAAGACGACGACCCCGCCCGCGACGACGGCGATCGAGAGCGCGATCAGCGTGTCCCGCGGTGCCGCCGCCTGCTCGATCGTGAGGCCGGGGAGGAGCAGCGGCTCCTGCGCCAGGCCCCAGCCCGCCACGACCGCCGCCACGGCGGCCGCGGCCGAGTAGCGGGCCGGCTCGTACCGGCGCCGGTGGACGAGGACGAGCGTGGCGATGCCGGCGACCGCCGAGACCGCGAGGGCGGGCAGCGCCCGCCCTCGGACGAGCTCGTCGTAGAGATGAGGCGCGTCATTTCGCAGGGCGACGAGCCCGGCGGCGGCGGCGGCTCCGGCGGCGGCGCCGGAGCCGAGCGCCCGCACCCGGAACCGCGCCTCCAGGCCGGCGTCGCCGCGCCGGGCGGCGTCGCCGCTCAGGAAGACCGCCGCGAGATACCCCGCGAAGGCGACCGAGATCAGGGCGACCAGGATGGGAAGCGGATCGAGCCAGCTCGTGACCAGGTCGCCCGCCGCATTGCCGACCGGCACGCGACCGCCGGCGATCGCTCCGACGATGAGCCCCATCGCAGCCGGGGTCAGGATCGACGAGACGGCGAGCACGGTCTCCTGGGCGCGCCGCTCCCGCGGGCTGCGCGTGCCGGAACGGAGGGCGTAGGCCCCGCCCCGGAGCACGATCCCCACGGCCGCGACGAAGAACGGGATCGTGAGCGTCGAGGCGATCGACCCGAACATCCGCGGGTAGCCGGTCCAGAGCACCGTGAGGGCGAAGATGAGCCAGACGTGGTTGGCCTCCCACACTGGGCCCATGGAGTGGTGGGCATGGTCGCGGATCCGCTCGGCGGCCGGTCCCCGGCCGGCGGTGAGCTGCCACAGCCCGGCGCCGAAGTCGGCCCCGCCCAGCACGGCGTAGAACACGAGCCCGGCCAGGACGAAGACCGCGGGCAGCGCCTCGAGCACGGTCACGACGACTCCAGGGGCGCCCTGGCCAGACGCACGAGGACGAACGCGACCGCGCAGGCCAGCGCGACGTAGACGCCGGCGAGGGTGGCGTAGCCCACCGGGATGCCGTGCGCGCCGGTCACAGCCTCGGACGTCCGCATGACCCTGTAGACGACCCACGGCTGGCGGCCCACCTCGGTGGTGACCCATCCGGCGATGAGCGCGACGACCGATAGGGGCCCGGCGAGCACCACCGCCCGATGGGCCCACACCGACTCCGGCAGGCGCCCACGACGGATGCGCACGGCGAGGAGCACGGCCGCGAGCCCGAAGAGGAGCGTTCCGATTCCCACCATCGTCTGGAACGCGAACCGCACCACGTTCACGGGCGGCCGGTCCGCGGCCGGGACCGTCTCGAGCCCCGTAACCCGCGCGTCCGGGTCGTGGTAGGCGAGCAGCGAGAGCATGTCGGGGAGCCGGATGCCGTACTTGACTTCACCGTCCTCGTAGAGGCCGAGGATGTGGACCGGCGCGCCCCGCGTGGTGGGGCCGAGGCCCTCGAACGCCGCCAGCTTGACCGGCTGGTTGCGGGCGACGGTCCGTCCCGCCCAGTCGCCGACGGGCGCCTGCACGAGGGTCGCCAGCGCGGCGATCGTGAGCGGGATGGCGAGCGCCGTGCGCTCGTAGCGGCCGTACCGGCCCCGCAGGCGGGCGGCCGAGTAGCAGCCGGCGACCACGAACCCGGTCACCATGTACCCCGCCACGTACATGTGCACCAGCTCGTGCCAGAAGTTCGGGTTGGCGAAGAGCGCGTCGAACGGGTGCACGTCCACGGCTCGGCCGCCCGCGAGCCGGAAGCCTTCCGGATGGTTCATCCAGCCGTTCACGGAGATCACCATGAGCGACCCGAGGAGGCCGGCAGCCACCACCGGCAGTCCGCTCGCCAGATGCAGCCGTGGGGGCAGCGCGTCCCATCCGTAGGCGTAGATGCCGATGAAGATGGCCTCCAGGAAGAACGAGAAGCCCTCGACGGCGAAGCCGAGGCCGAACACGCTGCCGAAGACGCTCGTGAATTCCGGCCAGAGCAGTCCCATCTCGAACGACAGCACGGTCCCGGTCACCACTCCGGCGGCGAACAGCGTCACCATGACGCGCGTCCAGCGGCGTGCCAGCGTCCGGTAGAGCGGATCGCCGGTGCGGAGGTACAACCACTCGGCGGTGAGCACCATCGCCGGGAATGCGATGCCGAAGCAGACCAGCGGGATGTGCACGGCGAAGGACATCGCCTGCATCTGCCGCGCCTCGGCCAGGTAGTGCTGCCCACCTATGGCGAGCTCGGTCACGCCCGCTGAGCCTACCCCGATCCCGGCCCGCGGCCCGCCGTCGGGTCGTGGCCACGGCCTGCGAGGCCCGAGGGTATATGATCGCAGCCCGTGGGAGCCGCGCGGTGACCCGGGCGCTGTACGCCGTCGGACGGGCGTGTGTCCGGCTCCGGTGGTTCGTGATCGCAGCGTGGGTGATCGCCGCCCTGGTTCTGCATCTGTGGGCTGCGTCGCTGGGGCAGCAGTTCAACGACAACCTGAGCCTCCCTGGCACCGGGTCGACGAGGGCCACGGACCTGCTCCAGGACAAGCTTCCGCAGAAGGCCTACGGCAGCATCCCGGTCACGCTGCGCGATCCGAACGGGTCGATCGGCGATCCCGGCAGCACCAAGGCGATCGACGCGACGGTCTCCAACCTGAAGGCGGTGCCCCATGTGTCGGGGGTCGTGAGCCCGCTCGACCCGGCGGCCGCCGGGCTCGTCAGCCAGAACCGCAAGATCGCCTACATCTCGGTGACGCTGAACATCGGCTCGGGCGAGACGACCACGGACGAGGCGCAGAAGATCCTCGACGCCGCGCAGCCGGCGGCAGACGCCGGCCTGCACCCGGCCGTAGGCGGCTACGTGGGCCAGAAGCTCTCGCGCCCGTCGACGGAGAGCAGCGAGGCGGTCGGCATTGGGGCCGCGATCGTCATCCTCGTGCTCGCGCTCGGAAGCGTGACCGCGATGGCGATCCCGATCGTGACCGCGATCCTCGGCCTCCTGATCACGCTCGCGGTCATCACCGCCATCGGTCACATCACATCGGTTCCGACGGTCGCACCGACGCTCGCCACCATGATCGGGCTGGGCGTGGGCATCGACTACGCGCTCTTCATCGTCACAAAGCACAAGTTGCAGCTCGCCGACGGGATCGACGCGCACGAGTCCGCCGCGCGGGCGGCGGCGACCGCGGGCGGCGCCGTGGTGTTCGCCGGGACGACGGTCGTCATCGCGCTGTGCTCGCTCGTCGTTGCGGGGATCCCGCTGGTGTCCACGCTCGGGTTCACGGCCGCGATCGCGGTAGCGGTCTCGGCCCTCGCGGCGGCCACGCTCCTGCCGGCCGTGCTCGGCGCGCTGGGCGGGCGCATCAACACGCTGCGCGTGCACATCGGGCGCACCCATCCTGACGACCAGCAGCCGCACGGCTGGGCGCGGATGGCGCGGGCGGTGGGGCGGCAGCCCTGGCCGTACCTGGTTGCCAGCACCGTCCTCCTGCTCGTGCTGGCGTTTCCGCTCGTGCACCTGCGGCTGGGGCAGTCGGATCAGAGCGTCATGCCCGAGTCGACCACCGTCCGGCAGTCGTACGACGCGCTCACCCAGGGCTTCGGCGCCGGCGCGAACGGGCCGCTACTGATCGCCGTGCAGCTGGGGACCCCGGCGCAGCCCGCCCAGCCGGGCGGCGACCCGTCCACCGACCCGCGCCTGACGGCGCTGACTCAGGCGGTTAGCACGACGCCGGGCGTGAAGAGCGTCACCCCGCCGACGATCGCACCGAGCGGCACGGCGGCCGTGTTCACCGCGATCGCCACGACCGCCCCGTCGGCCAACCAGACCGAGGATCTCGTGAACGACCTGCGCGACACCGTCATCCCGAAGGCGGTGGCGGGCACAGACGCGGCCGCGTTCGTCGGCGGGCAGACCGCCGGGTACATCGACCTGGCCGAGAAGATCAGCGCCAAGCTCCCGGAGATGATCGCCCTGGTCGTCGGGCTGACCTTCATCGTGCTGATGCTGGCGTTCCGGTCGCTCCTGATCCCGGTCAAGGCGGCGGCGATGAACCTGCTGTCGGTCGGCGCGGCCTACGGGATCGTGACGTTCATCTTCCAGGAGGGTCACGCGATCGGCGTCGTGGGCCTGCCGCACGCCATCCCCATCGTCAGCTTCGCGCCGCTCTTCATGTTCGCGATCCTGTTCGGGCTCTCCATGGACTACGAGGTGTTCCTGGTGAGCCAGATCCAGGAGCACTACCACGCCTCCGGCGACGCCCGCGAGGCGGTCGTCGAGGGCCTGGCGACCACCGGCCGCGTGATCACCTCGGCCGCGCTCGTCATGGTGTTCGTGTTCTCGAGCTTCGTGCTGAACGGCGATCCGGTGGTGAAGCAGTTCGGCATCGGACTCGCCGTGGCCATCGCGCTCGACGCGACCGTCGTCCGGTGCGTGCTCGTGCCGTCTGTCATGGAGCTGCTCGGCCGCGCGAGCTGGTGGCTCCCGGCCTGGCTGGCGCGGGTCCTGCCGGACCTGAACGTCGAGGGCGCGGGAGTGTTCGACGACGCCCGCGACGCCCAGGCGGGCCCGGCCTCGGCCGCCTGAGCGTCGCCTCCCGGGCCCATGGAACCGGCGCCTCTGGTCGCGATCGGCTCGCCCGGCGCAAGCGTGCTCGCGGCGGCGGTGTCGCGATCAGACCTGCGCTCGCTCGTGTTCGTCCTCTTCGCGTCCATGATGGCGGCCGTGCTCGCACGGCTGCACTACCGGGTCGTGCTTCCGACCGTCGTCGTCGAGATCGTGCTCGGGATGGTCATCGGGCCGCCGGTGCTCGACCTCGCCGACGTGAACGCCTACGTGACGGTCTTCTCGGACTTCGGGCTCGGGTTCCTCTTCTTCGTCGCCGGGATCGAGGTGATCCAGGTCCGCGTCTCGCGAGAGCTGATGGGGGTCGGGACGGCCGCATGGCTGATGTGCCTCGCGCTGTCGCTCGCCGCCGGCTGGGCCCTCGAGCAGGCCGGGCTCGACGCCCGCTGGTGGCTCTTGGGCGTCGCGCTCTCGACAACGGCGCTCGGCATGCTCGTGCCCATCCTGTCCGACGCCGAGCTGCTCCCCACCCGGCTCGGCTCCGCGATCCTCGGCGTTGGGATGGCGGGCGAGTTCTGGCCCGTCGTCGTCATCTCGATCTTCCTGACCGGCGCGTACGGGGCCTGGGAGGAGGTCGTGCTCCTGCTGCTGTTCGGCGTGGTCGTGCTCCTCGCGGCGATCGTCGTTCTGAGCGCGCGCCCGCCGGCGGTGGTCCGCGTCCTTCAGGAGACCGTGAATACCAGCGGGCAGGCCGCCGTGCGGGCGTCGCTCTTCGTCCTGGCGCTGCTCGTGCTCCTCGCCACGCATGCCGGCTTCGACTTCGTCCTCGGAGCGTTTGCGGCCGGCCTGGTCATCGGCCTCGCGCTCGACTCGCCCGAGGGCCACACGGTGCGGGTGCGGCTGGAGGGGATCGGCTTCGGCCTCCTGATCCCGATCTACTTCGTCCAGACGGGGATGAGCTTCGACCTCGACTCCCTGCTCACACCGTCGGGCCTCGGGCTGAGCGCCGGGTTCCTCGCCCTCCTCGTGCTGCTCCATCTTCCCGCAGTCGCGCTCTGGCGCGGGCGGCTGGATGCCCGTGAGCTTGTCGGCCTGGCGCTCTGCGGGGCCACGGGCCTCCCGCTGGTGGTCGCCATCGTCGGCATCGGCATCGAGCGCGGCGGGATCTCAGGCGGCGTCGGCGCATCGCTCATCGCCGCCGGCATGATCTCCGTGCTCGTGTTCCCCTGGCTCACGGCGGCGATCGTCGGCCGGGGCGAGCGGGGCCGCGCGTGATCCACTGCGACTCCCGGGATCGGTCGCAGCGCCTCGTAGACTTGCGCCGTGCCAGAGCCGATCCGCATCGCCGGCGTCGTCGCGGCCCTCTCCGTGACGAGCGACCTCGCCCGGGGGCATCCGCCCGGGGAGGCCATGCGCGCCTGCCTGCTCGCGACGGAGCTCGGCCGCCGCGCCGGCCTCGACGAGCCCCGGCACTGCGACGTCTACTACACGGCCCTCATGCGCTACGCGGGCTGTGCCGCCACCTCGCACGAGATGGCGGCGGCGCTCGGCGGCGACGACGTGACGGTGCGTTCCCGTGGCGACCTCATCGACGGAGCGCGGCCAACGGAGGCGCTGCGGCTCCTCGCCGGCCTCGGGCACGGCGCCGAGCGCCTGCGGATCCTCGGCCGGATGCCGAGCATGCCCAAGTTCATCGCCGCCGGGGCGCGGGCCGACTGCGAGGTGGGCGCCGATCTCACCCGGCGCCTGAACCTGCCCGCCGCCGTGGGCCGGGCGGTGCTCGACGGGTTCGAGCGCTTCGACGGCAAGGGGGCACCGGAGGGGAAGGCCGGCGAGGATGTCGCCGAGGCGGCCCGGTATGCCGCCGCCGCCTACACGGCCGTCATGTTCGACGCGGTGGGCGGTGCCGGCGCCGCGGCCGAGATGGTCGCCCGCTGGTCGGGGCGGGCGCTCGACCCGGCCATCGCGGCGATCTACGCCGACGCCCCCGACGAGCTCCTGGAGCTCTCGGAGCCCGACGACCTGTGGGCCGCCGTCGTCGCCGCCGAGCCCGGCTCCGGCCGCACGTTCCGCGACGACGCCGCCTTCGACGAGGCGCTGGCCGGGTTCGGCGACGCGGCCGACCTGAAGACGCCCTGGTTCCAGGGCCACTCCCGCGGCGTCGCCCAGCTCGCCCGCGCCGCGGCGGAGCGGCTGCCGGGCATGGACGCAGAGCTCGTCCACCGCGCCGGGCTGCTCCACGACCTCGGCCGGGTCGCCGTCCCGACGGGCATCTGGGAGCGGCCGGGCCCGCTGCGGCCGGAGGAGTGGGAGCTCGTGCGCCTGCACCCGTACCAGTCGGGCCGGATCCTCGACCGCTCCCCGGTGCTCGCGCCGCTCGGGCCCGTCGCGAGCCGCCACCACGAGCGGGTGGACGGCTCCGGCTACCCGGCCGGAATCCGCGCCGCCGAGCTCGACCCCCCCGCCTGCCTGCTCGCCGCCGCCGACGTGCTCCACGCGCTCGGCGAGGCCCGACCGCACCGGCCGGCGCTCGAGCTCCCCGAGGCTGCGAAGGTGCTCTCCGGCCTCCAGCTCGACCGCGACGCGATCAGGGCGGTGCTCGATGCCGCCGGCGCACCGCCGCCCGAGCTGCCGCCGCTCCCGGCCGCGCTCACCGAGCGCGAGCTGGAGGTCCTGCGCCGGCTGGTCGCGGGCCGGACGAAGCGCGAGATCGCCGCCGAGCTCGTGATCTCGCAGTCGACCGTGCACACCCACACCGTCCACATCTACGGCAAGTGCGAGGTCTCGACCCGGGCCGGCCTGGCGATGTTCGCAATGCAGCACGGGCTCGCCCCTCTCGGGACCAAGATCGACTGAACGGTCGATGGCTCCGTCGCGGCGTGCCTCATACCGTGGGGCCGTACCCGATCGAAGGAGCCAGCATGACCACTGAGACCACCACTGCCTCCGATGCCGCCGTCGTCGGCGCCGGCTTCCAGGCCTTCGCGAACGGCGACGTCGCGGGCTTCGCCGGCATGTTCGCGCCGGACGCGACGTGGAACCATCGCAACCCCGACCGCCTCGGCGGCATCCACGAGGGCATCGACGCGATCATGGCGTTCATCGGCGAGTCGGCGCAGCTGACCGCCGGCACTCTGCGCGCCGAGCCGCTCGGGATGATGAGCGATGGCCAGGGGAACGTCGCCGTCCGCGTCCGGGTGAGCGCCACCCGCCCCGACGGCAGGACGTTCGACGATCAGCAGATCCTGCTCTTCCGGGTCGAGGGCGACCGTGTCGCGGCCGTCGACCAGTACGTCGGCGATCCGCCGGTCGTCACCGCCTTCTGGGCCTAGATGACCCGTTCGCGCTACCTGGCGAAGAGGTTCCGCATCAGGAAGAGCAGGTTCGCGGGCCTCTCCGCCAGGCGGCGCATGAGATACGGGTACCACTCGGGCCCGTACGGCGTCGCCACGAGCACCTTGAACCCGCGGGCGGCCAGGTCGCGCTGGAGCTGCGGGCGCACCCCGTAGAGCATCTGGAACTCGAACCGGTCGCGGCCGATCCCGTGCGCGTCGGTGAACCGGATCGTGTGGTCGATCAGCGTCTCGTCGTGCGTTGCCACGGCGAGGTAGGCCCCGCCCTGGAGGGCCTGCTCGAGCAGCCGGCGGTAGGCGGCGTCGACGTCGGCCTTCTTGGGGAAGGCGATCTCGGCCGCCTCGAGGTACGCCCCCTTCACGAGGCGGAGGTTCGGCTCGAGCGGCAGGAGCTGCTCGAGGTCCTCCGGCGTGCGATAGAGGTAGGCCTGGAGCACGCAGCCCACGTTGGCGCGGTCGCTCTCCCGCAGCCTGCGGTAGATGCGCAGCGTCGCCTCGACGACGCTCGAGTGCTCCATGTCGATGCGGACGAAATTCCCCCGCTCGGCCGCGTGGTCGACGAGCGCTGCGAGGCTCGCGTACGCGAGCTCCTCGTCGATCAGCAGCCCGAGGTGGGTCAGCTTGACGGCCAGGTTGGCGCGCAGCTCCCGCTCGCCGATGCGGTCGAGCACCGTGGCGAACTCGGCTCGCACCTGCTCGGCCTCCGCGCGCGACTCGACGTCCTCGCCGAGGAGCGTCGTGTTGGCATGGAGGCCGTCCTCGTTCAGGGCGGCGAGCACGTCGAGGCACTCGTCAAGCGTCTCGCCGGCCACGAACCGGGCCGCGCCGAGGCGCATGCCGTAGCGGTCCATGAACGCGCGCGGTGCGCGATGCGTCGCGGTGGCCAGGATCGCCTTGCGCGGGAGGTTCGAGAGCTGAAGGTCCGGCACCGAGGTGGCTATCTTGCCCCACGCCACGGGCGGTTGGCGTCAGGCGGTGTCCGCGCCCCGCTTACCGGCGGCGGCGGGACGGGCGGTGCTGCACCTGTGCCCGGCGGAACGTGGGTGTGGACTCACGCGGCTCCCGCGGGGCGTCCTCGCCGTTCAGGTTCGGTGCGGTGATGTGGATGCCGACGAGCGGACGACGCTCGTCGCGGACATTGTGCAGCGCCTCATCCGCAGTGTCGGCTTCAGTCGACATCACGGTCGACGAGCCGCTGCTGTAGCGCAGTTCGACAGTGAACTCCATCAGTCGCGCTCCTTCGCGTTGTCGGGATCGCCGCCTCGCTCGGCCTTCGGATCACGGAACCCTGCGGCAGACAGGACGGCCCGCAGCTTTCGGAGATCCGACAGTTCGCGCGGTCCGTAGGCGTATGCCACCGACTCACGCATCGCGCGCTCGAGGGTCGTGTTCCGCTCGAGCGCCTGACGCAGCTGCATGCGGAGGTCGTACTCCGTGCGGACGCCGCTGTTGGAGGCCCGCGCCGGTGCCCCGCCCCCCGCGGCGGGACTGCGATCGTGTTCGGGGCTCGTGCCCATTCGCTCCTCTTTCGCTGCGCTTGGCCGGGCAACCGCGTCCTCGAACGAGTGGCGGTCGGCCGCGCGAAGGGCTCCTCACACGGCCGCGCCGCCTACCACCTACGAGACCGGGACGACGTTCGTAGCCTCGGGGCCCTTGGCGCCCTCACGGCTCTCGTACTCGACCTTCGAGCCTTCGACGAGCGACTTGAACCCGTCGCCGGCGATCGAGGAGTGATGGACAAAGAGATCCTTCGACCCCTCGTCCGGCGCGATGAAGCCGTAGCCCTTCGCGTCGTTGAACCACTTCACAGTTCCAGTTGACATAAACACCTCCCCCACACCTGAATGAACGAGTAAGGAAGAGCGGTATGCGCAACCGAACAAGCGTTCTTGACGCTGACATCGTAGCAGGATCACCGCTCGGCGACGGTCAGGCTGAGCGCGGCTCGGTGCGTGGGCACCGAAGTGACGCGCAGGCCGCGGGCGCGAAGGAGCGCCGGGAAGTCGCGGTCGGTGTACCAGGTGTTGAACGGCCGCAGGGCGGCGGTCACCGCGCGGTTCAACGCCGCCGGCGCGGGCCAGTTCACGAAGTGGACGTCGGCCACCGCCAGGCGGCCGCCCGGCCGCACGACCCGCACCATCTCGTCGAGCACCGCGTCCACGTCGGCGACCGCCGTCAGGCCGTAGGTCGAGATCGCGGCGTCGAAGGCGGAATCCGGGAAGGGCAGCCGGGTCGCGTCGCCCTCGACCAGCTCGAGCGGCGGCGCGGGCGCGCGGTCGGCCGCCCCGGCCAGCATCGCGGGCGAGCGGTCGAGGCCGGCGACGCGGCCGTCCCGTCCCACAGCGGCCGCGAGGTACGGGAGGGTGAGCCCGGTGCCGGTGCAGACGTCGAGCACCGACCCGCCCGGCCGCAGGTCGAGCTTCCCGACCGCGGTGTGCCGCAGGCGGGCGCCACTTGGCCCGACGCTCAGCGCCACGAGCGGGCCGTAGAGGTGAAACCGGCCCCAGACCTCGTACCCGGGGGCGAACCGCGAGCGCAGCCTCATTTCCCGCGGGACGCTACCGCGCAGGGGTGAGGCCGACCAGCCGTTCGCTCAGCTCGCGCAGCCGCCGGCGGGCGCCGGGGTCGTAGGCCTGCGGCCGGGCACTGGCCTCCTCCAGCCGGTCGTAGTAGCGGCCGGTGACGGCCTCGAGCTCCGGGTCGGCGATCAGCCGCAGCGTCGCCCGGACGCCGGACTCGAGCGAGTCGAAGGGCTCGACCCCGGCGGCAAGCACCATCTTGGTCGGCATGTACGTGCCGGGGTGAAGTGCGGTCGCCGTCACGCCGGCCCCGTCCAGCCGCTCGGCCAGGTCGAACGTCCACGCCACCATCGCGAGCTTGCTCTGGCTGTAGGCCCGGCTGCCGTCGTAGCCCTCCTCGAGCATGACGTCGTCGAAGTCGACCGGCGCCTGGCCGGCGGAGGCGACGTTCACGACCCTGGCGGGCGCCGATGCCAGAAGCAGCGGCTCGAGCAGCCCGGTGAGGAGGAACGGCGCGAGGTAGTTGACGGCGAATCGCAGCTCGTGGCCGTCGGCGCTCTCGACCCGCTCGCCGCCGCCGGGCTCGGCCGTCCCGATGCCGGCGTTGTTCACGAGCACGTCGAGCCGCGGCTCGCGCTCGAGGATGGTCTCGGCCAGAGAACGGACCTGTGCGAGCGACGCGAGGTCGCCCGCACAGGTCCGCAGAAGGCCGTTTCCCGAGGCGGTTCGGATCTCGGCTGCGGCCGCCTCGGCGCGCTCGTGACTGCGCCCGTGGACGAGGACGGTGGCCCCCGCTCGGGCCAGCTCGACCGAGACGGCCTTGCCCAGGCCGTCCGTCGCGCCGGTCACGAGCACGGTCGGCGTCACGCCGCCTCCGCCTCCCCGCTGCCGCCGATCAGCGCCGCGAGCCGCGCCCGGACGCGGTCGGCCTCGCGGCCGTGCTCGGCGACCTCGGCGGCGGTCGCGCCGCGCTGCGCGAGCAGGTCGCGCACGAGGACGAGACCGCGCAGGCGCAGGAGCAGGTCGTCGACCTCGCGTCCGAGCAGGACGTCGCGGTCGCCGGAGCCGGGAAGGTGCATCAGGTTCATCAAGCCGCCTCCTCGAGCGGTCGGGTGTCATGGGAAACGCTCGCGACCTCGGCCTGATCGGGCCGCGGTGCGAGCATGAAGCCGGCGATCGCCGCGCCGGCGAGCGCGACGCCGGCGAGCGCCAGGAAGCCCGCCTGGAAGCCGTCTGTGAGGCCGTTGCTCACCGCGGCCGGCGATCCGGTCGCCGCGTAGGACGACACGATCGTCGAGACGGCGGCCAGGCCCACCGCGCCGCCCACCTGGCGGCTGGTGTTGATGAGCCCGGAGGCGATGCCCGCATCGGCCCGGCTGACGCCGGTGAGGCCGGCGATCGTCATCGGCACGAACGAGAGCCCGAGCCCGATCCCGCCGATCAGCATCCCCGGGAAGAGGTTCCAGAAGTAGTGCCCATCCACCGGGAGCTGCGTGAACAGGGCCAGTGAGACCGAGTCCAGAAGCAGCCCGACGGTCAGCACCGGGCGGGGGCCCACCCGGGTGACGAGCCGCTGAGCCACGTTCGACACGACGATGATCGTGAACGCCATGGTGGCGAAGCCCGCGCCCGTGCGGATCGCGGAGTAGCCGAGCACATCCTGCATGTAGAGCGTCTGCAGGAAGAACTGCGAGAACGCGATGCCGCCGATCATGACGGCGGCGGCGTTCGCAGCCGCGACCGACCGCAGCCGGAAGATCCGAAGCGGCAGGAGCGGCGCCGGCGAGCGCAGCTCGATGACGAGGAACGCGGCGATCAGCGCGACCGACCCCGCGAGGAGCGAGATCGTGGCCGTGCTGCCCCACCCGTCCTGGGTCGCGCGCGTCATCGCGTAGACGAGCAGCATCACGCCGGAGGTGACCGAGACGGCGCCGGCGACGTCGAAGTGGCGATGATCGTGCTGGCCGCGGCTCTCGGCGAGGACGAACGGCGCCGCGGCGATCACCGCGAGGCCGACCGGCACGTTGATGAAGAACACCCAGGGCCAGCTGAGATAGGACGTGAGGAAGCCGCCGAGGAGCACGCCCACGGCAGCGCCGCTGCCCGAGGCCGCGCCCCAGATCCCGAGCGCGCGGTTGCGCTCGGCACCCTCGGCGAAGGTCGTCATGAGGATCGAGAGCGTCGCCGGCGCGAGCAGCGCGCCGCCGAGCCCCTGAAGCGCGCGAAAGCCGATCAGCGAGCCTTCCGACCATGCGAAGCCGCCGAGCAGCGAGGCGCCGGTGAAGAGCGCGAGGCCGATGATGAAGAACCGCCGCCGGCCGAAGATGTCGCCCAGGCGGCCGCCGAGGAGCAGCGCGCCGCCGAAGAGGATGGCGTAGGCGCTGACCACCCACTGCAGGTTCTCTTCTGCGAAGTGCAGGTCAGTCTTGATCGAGGGGAGCGCGACGTTCACGATCGCGATGTCGAGCACGACCATGAACTGCGCCGCCACGATCACCGCCAGCGCGAGCCACTTGCGCGCTCCGTCTTGCCGTGTGATCGAGGGTAGTGTCATCTATTGCTCCAATAAATCGTGGACGAGTGCAACGATAGCACACATGAACGCTTGGAGGCGCTACACTTCTAGATGTGAACGCGACAGAACCCCAGATCGTGAGGTCTGCGGTCTTCGCCGGACCGCCCAAGGAGCTGCTCTCCAGCTCGACGTTCCTCCTCAAGCGGCTCGGCTTCGCCGCCAAGGACCACTCGCATGGCGCCTTCGAGGGCACCGGCCTCAGCCCGTTCCACTACGCGGTGCTGGCGCTGCTCGAGGAGGACCCGCGCGAGACCCAGGCGGCGATCGCCGACGCGCTCGGCTACGACCGAAGCCATGTCGTGCGCCTGCTCGACGAGCTCGAGGAGCGCGACCTGGTCGTCCGCAAGCGCGATCCCGAAGACCGCCGCCGGCACGTCGTCAAGATGACGCCGGAGGGGCGAAAGGCGCTCGCGAAGCTCCGTGCGATCGTGGTCAAGCTCGAGGACAAGTTCCTCGCGCCGCTCGATCCAGGCGAGCGCGCCGCCCTTCATGCGCTCCTCGTCCGGCTCGCCGCATATCACGACCCGCGCTGCAAGCCGCGAGACGCCACGCCGACCTCGTAGGCGTTTGTCACCCGCGGCTCGCGGGTAGGCCTCCGGTCGGCTCGACCGAGGAGGTCCAACGATGGCCGGCTACACCAAGCAGAACCTGATCGACGTCGAGAACCAGGCGCCCAACTTCGGGATGCCGGACGGGCTCGAGGCGCGGTTCGCGCGCCGGTCCATCGAGGGGCAGGAGCTCGGGCTCAGCCTGTTTCGGCTCGCGCCGAATCTGCGCATCCCCTTCGGCCACAAGCATGCCGGCCAGGAGGAGGTGTACGTGGTGGTCAAGGGGTCGGGGCGGATCAAGGTCGAGGACAAGATCGTCGAGCTCGCCCAGTGGGACGCGATCCGCCTGGACAAGGACACGATGCGGGCCGTCGAGGCGGGGCCGGACGGCATCGAGTACCTGGCCTTCGGGGCCGGCGACGACCCGAGCGAGGTCGAGATGACCCAGGGCTGGTGGAGTGACTAGATCGGTGATTCCCAATTGCCGCGCGCCTGGACGTCCAGCTGGGGACTGGTGGCGACTGTGGCGGGGCTGCGGCTGCGAACCGTCGCATCGCTGTGTCCTCGGTCAGCCCACTATCGCCTGATATTGGGCTTCCCTGTGTCCTTGCGCTGCTCGGTTCTCGCCCATGAGTGACCTGCTGGGTAGCAGGTCGCTCATGACCGCAGCAAGCCTTTGGCTTGCGGCTCGGCCATCCCGCCAATTTGGGAATCAACGATCTAGCCGGGCGTCCGCGTCATCGTGAGCGCGCAGGCGGAGTCCCCGAGCGCGATGACGAGCGGCGTCAGCGCCTCGAGCCAACGGGCCCGCTCCAGCCCGCCGGCGTCGTGCGGGTCATAGCCCATCTCCGCGGCCAGGCCGGCGACGACGGCTCGGGCCGCGGCGTCGTCACCGCAGACGAAGACCGCGGGCCGGACCTCGCCCAACCCCCGCTCTGCGGCGCGCGCCCACACGTGGTTCCAGGCCTTCACGACGCGGGCCCCGGGGGCGAGGGCCTGGATCGCCGACGCGCCTGACTCGCCGGGCGGGAACTCGTCGCGCGCCGACCACGTCGCGTCGCCGCCGTCGAAGGTGTCGTCGAGGTACGGGTTCGTCGCGTCGACCAGGATCTTGCCGTCGAGCGGCAGCGCGGGCACGACCTCGCCAACAGCCCGCCACGGCACGGTCAGGACGACGACGTCGCCAACCTCCGCCGCCTCGGCGTAGCTCGTCCCCGATGCCGCGCCCACCCGCGCCGCAGCGGCCCGGGCCCGGCCGGCGTCACGGGAGCCGATGACGACCGAGTGGCCCGCGGCGACGAGTCGTCGCGCCAGCGCCGAGCCCATCGCGCCCGCACCGATGATGGCGATCCGCATGCGGCCGAAAGCTTTGCACGGACGCCCCGTTCCGCACTGTGCCGCAGCTTGCGACGATCGGTACACTCGCCGCATGCTGGTGGGCCGGGGGGAGGAGTGCCTGCGCATCGAGCGCCTGCTCGACGACGCGCGCTCCGGGCACGGCGGGACGCTGGTGGTCTCGGGCGAGCCGGGCATCGGCAAGACGTCGCTCCTCGAGCACGCCGCCGCGGGCGCCGGCGACATGGCGATCGTCCGGGCCCGGGGTGTCGAGGCCGAGGCGTCGGTCCCGTTCGTCGGCCTCGTCGACCTGCTCACCCCGTTCGCGGCGCTCGTCTCGAAGCTCCCCGACCGCCAGGCCGAGGCGCTGCGAAGCGCGCTCGCGCTCGGGCCGACGCAGCCCGTCGACCGGCTGGCCGTGCTCGTCGGCGCGTTCAACCTGGTCTGCGCGGCGGCCGTGGCGCAGCCGGTGCTCGCCCTCGTCGACGACGCGCACTGGCTCGACGCGGCCTCTGCCGAGGCGATCGCCTTCGCGGCCCGCCGGATCGCGGCTGACCGGGTGGCGCTCCTCATCGCGACCCGCTCCAAGGGCTATGCCGACCTGCCGTCGATCAGCCCGCAACCGCTGACGGCGGAGCAGGCCCGCGAGCTCCTGGAGGAGCGCGGCCTCGTGGCGGACGCCGTCCAGCACACGGTCTCCGTCGCCGCCGGGAACCCGCTCGCGCTCCTCGAGCTCGCCACGAGCGGGGACGGCCGCGCCGAGCCGGGCCACACGAACCTGGAGGAGGCCTACGCCCGCATGGTCGAGGCGCTGCCGGAGTCGTGCCGCGAGGCGCTGCTGCTCCTCGCGACCTGCCGGTCCGACCGCCCGCTCGTCATCCGCCGCGCGCTTGCCGGCGCCGGCCTGACCGACGACGCCTTCGCGCCAGCCGAGCGCGACGGTCTCGTGCGCGTCGAGCCCGGGCGGCTGGGCTTTCGGCATCCGCTCATCCGGTCGGCCGTCTACGGGGCCGCGAGCGGGCCTGACCGGCGCCGCGCCCACGCCGCCCTCGCGGCCGCGTGCGTGGAGCCGGAGCTCGAATGGGAGCAGGTCGCCCACAGGGCGGCGGCTGCCACGGAGCCGGACGAGGAGCTGGCCGCAGCCGTCGACCGGCTGGCGTCCGACGTGCGCCTGCGCGGCGGGGCGATCGCGACGGCCGAGTGGTACGAACGAGCAGCGGCGCTGAGCGTCGAGCCGGAGGCCCGTGTGCGCCGCCTGCTCGCGGCAGCCGATGCGGCCCACGCCAGCGGCCAGGCCGCGGCGGCCGGGGCGATCCTGACGGAGATCGAGCGCGACGGGCCGCCGCCGGGCGACGTCGCGCGGGTCGAGCTCCTGCGCGGACGGATCGAGGCCCGCAGCAGCTCCACCAAGGCCGCGGGATCCCGGCTCCTGCGCGCGGCCCGCCGGCTCGAGGAGGCCGACGCGCACTCCGCGGCCACCCTCTACATCGAGTGCGTCGACCCGTCCATCCGCGCCGGCCGTCCGCAGGAGGCGCTCGACGCCTCCGACCGCGCGCTCGAGCTGGCGCCGGCCGGCGACCCGCTCGAGCTCCTGGCCCGGATCGCCCGCGCCGCCTCGCTCGTCTTCCTGGGCGACGCCGACACGGCCGTTCGGGACATCGACGCCGTGGCGGCCGACGTGGCCGCCACGCCCTCGGTGCGGGGCGACCTCCAGCTGCGTGCCTACCTGGGGATGACGCTCGCCTTCGCCGAGCGCAACGAGACCGCGTCGCGCACCCTCGACGAGCTGATCGACGAGTGCGAGCAGTCGGCGCCTGGCGCGCTCACCTACCCGCTCATCAGCCGCGCGTGGCTGCGGCGGACGACCGGCGCGTGGCAGGGCGCCCAGGCCGACGGCCAGCGCGCGGTCCGCCTCTCCCGGCAGTTGGGGCGCGCCAACGACGAGTGCTGGGGGCTCAGCATCCTCACGTGGCTGGCGGCCGCGCAGGGCCGCCTCGACGAGGAGGCCCTCGCCCACCAGCAGGACCTGTCCGAGCGCCTGGAGCTGCCCTACCAGCTCATGTGCGTCCACGCCGCCCGCGGACAGCATGCGCTCGCCGCGGGCGAGGCGGACGAGGCCGCCCCCGAGCTGGCGGCCGCGCTCGCGATCAAGGAGCGATGTGGGATCGCGGACGCGACGACCCATCCGGTGATCGGCGCCGATCTCGTCGAGGCGCTCGTGCGATCCGGCCGGGCCGACGAGGCCGTCGCGGCCGCCGCCAAGCTCCACGAGGACGCCCGCCGCTCCGGACGGGAGTCGGCGATCGCCGTGGCCGAGCGGGCGCTGGCCGTCGCCGGCGTCGAGAGCGACGCCCACTTCGCGCACGCCCGGGAGCTCCACGGGCGCGGGGACGACCCATTCGCAGCGGCCCGCACCGCGCTTGCATGGGGCGACGCGCTGCGGCGCGCGGGGCAGCGGGTCGAGTCGCGCGAGCTGCTCGAGGAGGCCCGGGCGGCGCTCGAGCGCCTGGGGGCGGCGCGGTGGGAGGAGCAGGCCGCCTCCGCGCTTGCCCGCAGCGGGAAGGTGCTGCGGCGCGAGCCCGCGCAGCGCGACGAGCTGACACCCGCCGAGCTCGAGGTCGCGAGCCTCATCTCGGAGGGCAAGCGGAACAAAGAGATCGCCGCGGCGCTCTGGATGAGCGAGAAGACGGTCGAGGCGCATCTGTCCCGCATCTACCGCAAGGTCGGCGTGCGAAACCGGGCCGAGCTGGCCGCCCGCCGGCCGGGGCGGCCCGCCGCGGCCGAGACGTAGATCGCGCAATTGCGCCGCGGTACGATCGCGGAGTGAATGGCCCCCCGCTTCCGTGGCGCGTGCCGGTGGTGCAGGCGCCGATCGGGCCGGCCGCCACCCCGGTCCTGGCTGCCGCCGTCTCGGAGGCAGGCGGGATCGGCTCGCTGGGCGCGTCGTGGACGGAGCCCGAGACTATGCGGTCGCAGATCCGCGAGATCCGCCGGCGGACCGAGCGCCCGTTCATGGTCAACCTCGTCCTCGCGTTCGAGCAGGAGGAGCGGCTCGAGCTCGCGCTCGCCGAGGAGGTCGAGCTGATCTCGTTCTCCTGGGGGACCGACGCCGGCCTGGTCGCGCGTGCCCACGCGTCCGGGGCCACGGTGCTCGCGCAGGCCGGCTCGGCGGCCGAGGCCCGGGCGGCGGTCGCCGCGGGCTGCGACGTCGTCGTGGCCCAGGGAGTCGAGGCCGGCGGCCACGTCCAGGGCGACACCGGCGTGCTCGCGCTCGTCGAGGAGCTGGCCCGCACGCTGCCCGTGCCGGTGCTCGCGGCGGGCGGCATCGCCGACGGCCAGGGCGTCGCGGCGGCGATGGCCGTGGGAGCCGCCGGCGCGCTGCTCGGGACGCGCTTCGTCGCGACGGAGGAGGCGGACGTGCACGCCGAGTGGTCGGCGCGTCTCGTCGCCGCCTCGGCCGCCGACACGGTGCTCACGGGCCTCTTCGACGGCGGTTGGCCCGGCGCTCCCCATCGCGTCCTTCGCAACAGCACCTACCGCCGCTGGGACGAGGCCGGCCGCCCGCCGTCGGGGTCGCGGCCGGGGGAGGGCGACGTGGTCGCCCGCCACGGCCGGATCGACATCGAGCGGTACGCGGCCGACGAGCCCCGGCGCGACACCACCGGCGAGCTCGAGGCGATGTGCCTCTACGCCGGCCGGGGCGTCGGCCGAATCACGTCCGTCGAGCCCGCGGCCGACGTCTTGAGCCGGATCGCGTCCGAGCTCGCGGCGATTCGGTAGTCGGGGCCGCGGCGGTCAGTACGTCGCGGGCGCGGCCCGTCCCGAGGGCGTGAGCGCCGGGTGCACGACGGACGGCGGGCCCGCCACGGCGACGGTGCCGAGCTTCGCAAGCGGGATGCTCTCGAGCGATGCCCGCAGCGCGGCGACCTCATCCCACCGCAGCGACCCGAGCCGGGCGACGATCACGAGCCCGTCGGCCAGGTCGGCGAGCGCAGCGACCGCGTCGGGCTCCGTCGCCGGTGGACAGGCCACCAGCACGAAATCGGAGTCGCGCCGCAGCCGGCGGAACACGTCCCTGAGCGCCGGCGAGGACAGCATGTCCCACAGGCTGCCGTCCAGCGCACCAGCCGGCAGCAGGCTGATGCAGCCGGCCGCGAACGGCGCCTCGGTCACCGGCACGCCGCGGTCGTCGAACATGACCAGTCCGTCGTCGATCCGGACCCGGCCCGCGACGACGTCCGCCGCACCCGGGGCCCCGTCGGCGCCGAGCTGGCGGTGCACGCGTGGCCGGGCGACGTCGAGGTCGACGACGGTCACCCGCCGGCCCTGGCGCGCCATCGCCAGCGCGAGGCCGACGACGGTGTCCGACGTGGAGTCCTCGTGGTCCGCACCCGAGACCGCGATGGCAGCGGGCCGGGGGAGGCCGGTCGACGCGATCCGCGCGCGGACCTGACCGATGCCGTCCCAGGCGTCGGAGACCGTCCCGGACAGGGTGCCGAGGACAGGCAGGCGCAAGGCGCGGCCCAGCTCGCGAGCCGAGCGGACACGTCCGCGGCCGGGACGCGTCGTGGCGACGATGACGGCGAGGGCCGCGAGCGCGGCGACCAGCGCGGCCAGAAGGCCGTCGCGCACGACGTGCTGGTTCTCGCTGGTCGCTGCCGGCCGCCCGATCACCTGGACGCCGTCCATCGCGACCGTCGTGCGAGTGTCGATGATCTGCCACTGGCGAACGACCGCGCCGTACTGCGCGCGCAGCGACATCCGAGTCGATCCGTGGGCGGTCTTGAGCCCGTGGCCCGCGGCGGCGAGCTGGCGCTGAAGGCTGGCCTTGGTGCGTGCCGCGCCCTCGGCGATCCGATGCCTGCGGGTGACCACGAGCGTCTGCGCGTAGGCGTTCGCGAGCCGGCGGGCCTGGGCCCGGTTCGAGTCGGTGACGCGGACGACCGCGACGCCGGAGCCCGGGTCGACCGAGATCCTGGTGTTGTCGAGGAGCTGGCGCGGCGACATCCCGTCGATGCCGGCCCGGCGAATCGCCCGGTGGGCCATCGCGGGTGTGAGCCCCGCCGACGCCTGCGCGGGGACGCTCGTCGTCCCGAACCCGACCTGCGCCTCAGCCGCGTAGACCGGCGCGCGCGCCGATGCCACCGCCGCCGCCGCCAGGCCTGCGGCAACCGCTACAACGGCGACCAGCCACAGCCGGCCCCGAGCCGCTGCGAGCTTCGCCATGAGTGTTGTCCTCTGATCCGACATACCGCCTCACCCTCCTCGTCATTCGACGAATACGCGCCGTTGCCGCGGCCGTCAATAGGCGCGCCCGGGATTGACCTCGTCGAGATCGCCCGTACAGTCGCCATAGGAAGAACCTGGAATCGGTGAGGGCGGTGCTTGGGAATGCATGACAGCAGCGACATCAGGAACCGAACGTTCTCGTTCGGCGCGCATGGGTACAACCAGGACGACGTCGACCGCTACCTGCGGGAGCTGGCCGACCGGATGGAGTCCGCGGACCTGGACTGGCAGGACGAGCTCCGGCGGCTGAAGCACCAGTCGTTCGGCGTCGTGTCGCTCGGCTACTGGCGGCCGGACGTCGACTCGTACATGGCCGAGCTCAATGCGTGGATGAACGAGCGCGCCGGGACGGCCCAGGCCAACGGCGCCGCGCCTGAGCCGGCCGCGGACGAGGAGCCCGAGACGGACTCCGAGGCCCCCGCCGAGCACGCCGCGATGCAGAGTGGCTGGGCGCAGGGCATCGTCGAGCGACTCCGGCGCGTCACCGAGGCGTCGACCGCGCCGACCGCGCTCGCCGAGGTCGCCGAGCAGCCGGTGCCGGATGTCGTGTCCGCCGCGACGCTCCCGCTGCCTCAGGTTCCGGAGACGGACGTCGAGGAGGAGGAGGAGCCCGCCGATCCTGAGGCCGACCGCGTGCGCCTCTTCCGGATGGCCGTCGCCCTCGGCGTGGAGGACGCCGTGTCGATGACGGTCGGGGAGCTGGTGGCGGCGATCGACCGCGTCCAGGCCGGCGACGAGGAGCCGGAGGCCGCCGAGGCGGCGGAACCAGCCGAGAACGCGAGCGCGGCCCTGGCCCGGACGAAGGCCACGCTGGCGTCGTTCGAGCGGATGCTGGCCGACCAGGTGTCACAGGTCACAGCGGCCACGCGCCTCGAGCGCGAGTCCGCCGCGCGCCAGGCCGAGGCGATCCTGCGCGACGCCGAGCGCCGAGCGGGTGAGATCCTCTCCTCCGCCGAGCGCGAGGGCGATGTTCTCGAGGAGCGGGCGCAGCGCTACTCCGAGCGCGTCCGCCGGATGGCCGACCGGGAGGCGCTGCGCCGGGCTGCGACCGTCGACGAGCCGGAGCCCGTGATGGCTGCCGAGCCGGCGGCGGAGACGGCTGAGCCGGAGGCGGAGACGACGGCTGCGCCCGAGCCGGAGGCCGAGATGATCGCCGAGCCGGAGGCGGAGCCTGAGATGGTCGAGCCAGAGGTGGAGACGGAGCCGGAGGCCGAGATGCCCGCCGAGCCGGAGCCGGAGCCGGAGGCCGAGGTGGTCGCCGAGCCAGAGCCCGAGACCGAGCCCGAGCCTGAGGACGAGCCCGAGGCCGAGATGGCCGCGGAGCCCGAGATGCTCGTCGAGGCCGAGACCGCCGACGCCGACGCGGATCAGGCCGCCGAGGCGCCCGGCGACAAAGGCGAGCCCGAGCAGTCCGCCGAGGCCGCTCAGCCCGAGCCGGCATCGGCATGGGCGCGCCTGCGCCGCATGCTCGGCTGAGCGCGGGCCGGCGCTTCAGCCGGGCGTGTTGGCGTCGAGGAACGCCAGCACGCGCCGCCAGGCATCCGCCGACACGTCGGCGAACTGCTCCTGCTTGCGGTCGAAGAAGCTGTGCGGCGCACCGTCGTAGGTCACCACCTCGTGCTCCACGCCTGCGGCCGCGAGCGCCGTCTCGAACGCCGCGACGTCATCGGCCGTGATCGCCTGGTCCGCGCCGCCCATCAGCGCCAGGATCGGCGCCCGGAACTCGCCGGCCCGCTGGATCGGGCCGTCCTCGCCGTTCCGGGGGCCGGTCGACCCGTAGAAGCCGATCGCCCCGGCGATGCTGTGGCCGCCGGCCGTGGAGAGCCATGAGTGACGGCCGCCGAAGCAGAAGCCCAGCGTGAACACCGTCTCGGCCCCCGCCGTCGCTCGCAGGTGCGCGACCGCGGCCCGGACGTCGGACTGGACCCCGGCACTCCGCGTCTGCGGCACGTGGTCCGTGTACGGGAAGTCCTCGTCGCGCTTCGCGATCCCTGCCGTGCGCCCGAAGTAGTCGACCGCGACCGCCGCGACGCCCTGCTCGCCGAGCCGCAGCGCGACCTCCTCGTAGAAGTGGTGCAGGCCGCGGACGTCGGGGAGGACGACGACCCCGCACCGCGGCGGCGTGTCCGGCCCGGCCGCGAACGCCGCGAACCGGTTCCCGTCGGCCGACTCGAGGACGAGGTCGTCGTGCGAAACGGATGCGCCGGCGATCGGCGGGATCGGCGGGCCCGAGTCGGGGTCGTGGCACACGACCCCGACTCTAGCCCTGCATCGCTACGAGCAGCTTGCCTCGGTCGTGCATTTCACGGCGTGCGAGCTGTCGTTGTCGTACATCTTCCCGGCGCCGAGGGCGATCCGGTCGAACCGGCTGTCACCTGACTTCGCGATCACGACGTACTTATGGATCACGAGTGCCCCGGGGTGGTCGGCGGCATAGTTCTGGAACGCCGAGTGCTCCGCGTCGGACGTGTACATCGCGGTCTGCGGGGAGTTCACGACGATCATGCACGTGTTGTCGCCCTTGAAGCCCGTGAAGTCGGCCCGGACCCAGGTTGTGCTGCTGCCCACAGGATGGTTGCAATCGGCGGGATCGAGGAACAGCGTGTCCTCGGTCGTCGAGTTGTTCCCGTCGGTCGAGACCTCCGCCACCATGTAGTTCAGGCCGAGTGAGACCGACGTCGTGCGGAGTTGGATCGAGATGTTCTTCTGTTTCCCGACCGCGACGTGGCGGTTGAAGCTCGCGTTCGAGAACAGGAGGACGCAGCCGATAGGTGTGCCGACGTCCGTATGGAACAGGCGCTGGTTGGAGTCGCTCGGGGAATCCGGCCCCATGACCCACCCGGCAACAGAGTCGACGGAGTTGCAGCCCGACTGGTTCGGATCCACCTGCACCCGCAGCCGCTGGCTGGAGTCGACCTTCGGCTCGGCCGAAGCGACCGCGGCGAAGGTCAGCATCCCCAGGGCGACGACGAGCGCCGCCACAATCCTCTTTGTCATGGTCTTCCTCCCGGATCGCGGGTTGTCGGGAGTTCCTGCAAGCCGCCGCCATGCCCATTGGCCCGCGGCAGACCGGTCAGGCCCCCGGCCTGTCGAGACGCGACCCTAGCCGTCGCTGACGCAACAAGCAACTATGAGCACAAATTTGCGCCGGTCGGCTGCGGGCTATGCGCGAGGGCCCGGGAGGGCGGACGGATCGCTCTCGTGAAGGCGGATTCGCGTGACCACGACGTCCACCTCATCGGGGGCTTGCGGCTCGGGCTCGGCGGCCCGGTCGAGGTCGAGCATGCCGGGCAGGAGGAGCGCCGACGCGGTCACCACAGCGCCGATCACGCCGGCCGCCACGAGCGTCGTGCGAGCGCCCAGGAGCGCCACCGCCGGCGCCGTCAGCGCGAACGACAGCGGCAGGAGGCCGATCGAGATCAGCCAGTCCAGGCTCGACACCCGGCCCAGAAGCTCGGCCGGCACGTGCTGCTGCTTGAGCGTCGCCCACACGATCGTCCCCGCGGTCTCGAGGATGTTGAACACCAGGCACGCCAGCATGAGCTGCCAGGTGGCGGTCGCGAGCCCGTAGCCGGCGACGGCGACGGTCGCGAGCGTCCAGGTGGCGTAGATGAACGCGACGCCCCGGCGCGGCTGACCGCGCTGGCCCATGACGAGCGCGCAGCCGATCGCGCCCAGGCCGCCCGCGGCGAACACCAGGCCGAGCGACTCCGCCGAGCCGTGCACGACGTTCTTCACCATGTACGGCAGGAGCACCTCGGTCGGCCCCAGGAAGACGAGGTAGGCGACCGCCGCCGAGAGCAGCGTGCCCCACAGCCACACCCGCCGGCGGATGAAGCGGTAGCCCTGGCGGACGTCCTCGACCGCCGACTGGCCGGGCTCCCGCCGCGGGCGCGGCGTCCGCCCGATCGCCACGAGCGCCGCAGCGGAGACGCAGAACGTCGCCGCGTCGATCGCAAAGGCGGCGCCGAGACCGACGCCCGCGATGAGCCATCCCGCCGCCGCCGGCCCGGCGAGCCGCAGCGCGAGCGGACGCACGAACTGGTCGAGCGAGTTGGCCGCCGCGAGCTGGTCGGCCGGCAGGATGTCGGGCACCACCGCGTCGAAGGCGGGGTTGAAGAAGGCGGTCCCGACGCCGTAGACGGCGCACAGGACGGCCAGCTCCCAGAGGGTGAGCGACCCGGTGGCCGAGAGGGCGGCGAGGAGGCCGATGACGACGGCCCTAAGCGCATCGGCCGCGAGCATCACGGAGCGCCGGTCGAAGCGGTCGCTGACGACGCCGCCCGGGAGCAGGCAGGCGATCGTGGGCACGGTCATCGCGATCCCGACGACCGAGAGCGCCGCCGGCGCGTTCCAGAGCTCGTACACCTGCCACGCCATGGCGACGAGGAAGATGCCGTCGCCGAAGAGCGACACCGTCATCCCCGCCCACAGGAGCAGGAAGCGCCGGTGGCGCAGCGGGTGAAGCAGGTTCACACGCGAGAACCCGCCCGGGCGGTCGAGCGCCTCGTAACTATGCTGCATCGCGCTCGGGGCGGTCGATCTCGTCAGCCGGCGGCTCTTCCACCGCGGCTTCGAGGTACTCCACCACCGAGGGAAGCGGCATCGCCTTCGCGAACAGGAAGCCCTGGCCGAGCTCGCAGCCGAGGTTGAGCAGCGATGCGAGCTGCTCGGGCATCTCGATGCCCTCGGCGACCACCTGGAGCTTCAAGGTCTCGCCGAGGCTCACGATCGCGGCGGCGAGGCCCGAGTCGGCCTTGCCGGACTGCAGGAACGACCGGTCCATCTTCAGGATGTCGATCGGGAACTTCTCGAGGTAGCTGAGCGACGAGTAGCCGGTGCCGAAGTCGTCCATCGCAAGCCGCACGCCCAGCGCCTTGAGCGCGTGCAGCCGCTCCACCGCGAGGTCGGTGTCGGCCATCATCACGGACTCGGTGATCTCGAGCACCAGGTTCTCGTGGACGAGCCCGGACTCCTCGAGCGCAGACTCGACGTCGGCGACGATCGTGTCGGACTGGAGCTGCTTCACCGACAGGTTGACGCTCATCATCAGGCGCTGGCCGTCGCCGACCGCCTTCTGGAGGGCGGCGCCCTGCTTGCAGGCTTCGCGCAGCACCCAGCGGCCGATCGGGATGATGAGGCCGGTCTCCTCGGCGAGCGGGATGAACTGGACGGGCGAGATCGTGCCCTTGGTCGGGTGCTGCCAGCGCAGCAGCGCCTCGAGCCCGTTCACCGAGCCCCTGTCGAGCCGCACGACCGGCTGGTAGTGCACCTCGAGCTGGCGCTCGTCGATGGCCCGCTGGAGGTCGGCGCGCAGCTCGAGCCGCTCGACGACGCTCTCGTGCATCGCCGGCTCGAACATGCGGTAGCTGCCCTTGATATCGCGCTTGGCCATGTACATCGCGACGTCGGCGTTTCGGAGCAGGTCCTCCGGGCTCGTTGCCTCGCCCGTGCGCGTGAGGCAGATGCCGATGCTGGCGCGCACGAAGAGCTGCTTCTCCTCGACCGTGACCGGCCGCTCGATGGCCTCCTTGAGGCGCTCGGCGATGTCGGCCGCGTGCTGGGTGCCCTCGATGTCCTCGAGCAGGACCGCGAACTCGTCGCCGCCGAACCGGGCGGCCGTGTCGGTGGGCCGGAGCGCCGCGAGCAGCCGCTCTCCGACCTCGCGCAGCACCGAGTCGCCGACGGGGTGCCCGAGGCTGTCGTTGATCGTCTTGAAGTCGTCGAGGTCGATGAACATCACGCCGATCGGCGAGCGCTCGTCGGACCGCCGCGAGAGCGCATGGGCGACGCGATCGGCGAAGAGGGCGCGGTTGGCGAGCCCGGTCACGGAGTCGTGGAAGGCCTGGTGGGCGAGCTGGCGCTCGAAGGTCTTGCGCTCGCTGATGTCGCGCGAGTTCAAGACGATGCCGCGGATGTGCTCGTCGTCGATCAGGTTCGAGTGCCGGATCTCGAACTCGAGGTCGGTGCCGTCGCGATGGACGAGCGCGCACTCGAGCGTGTGGCTGTCGATCTCGGGCCCGGCCGGCTCCAGGATGTGCGCGATGCGGCCGCGGTCGGCCGGCGCGACGAGCGAGAGGAAGCTCGTGCCGTGGAGGTCGTCCGCCCCGTAGCCGAGCAGGCGCTCGATCGACGGGCTGAGGTAGCTGATCTCCCCGCCCGCGTCGAGCACCGTGATCAGATCGCTCGAGTGGGCGACCAGCGAGCGGAAGCGAGCCTCGCTCTGGCGCCGGTGGAGGTCCTCGGAGAGGAGCGCGCTCGAGACGGCCAGGGCCACCTGCGAGCCGAGCGCCTCGAGGGCGGGCGTGAGGACGGCGACGTCGGCCTTGTCCACGGCGACGACGACGTACCCGAGCGCCTCGCCGCGGCCTGAGAGCTGCGAGAGGACGAGCCGGTCGTCGGCGTCGACGGCGTCCTCGGCGATCCCGAGGGCGGCGCGAAGCTCGGGCGGCGCCTCGGCGAGCGGGGCGGAGCCGACCGCGGTGCGGCGGGCGATCCACGCCGTCGCGAGGACGTCGAGTGCGGCGGCCTCGGCTCGGTGCCCGTCCGATGACGCGACGATGCGGCAGCCGTCGTTCTTGACGTCGACGACCCACACGGGAACGGCCTTCCCGACCAGCGACTGGACGGCCTCGATCGTGGCGGCGTAGATCTGGTCGAGGCCGGTCGCGCCGACCAGCGCGAGCCCGACGTGGCGCAGGGCGCGCTCGCGGGCGACGACCCGCTCCTCCTGGCGGACGAGGCCGGCCATGCGAGCGACCACGAGCAGGAAGAGCAGCATCGACGCGCAGGTGACGACCAGCATCTCGGCGGTGCGGTCGGCCTGGACGATCCGGATCGCCGGCGCGATGAGGCAGGCGACCGCGAGCAGGCCGAGCCGGACGCGGGTGAGGCGCACGTAGCGATCGGGTGCCGGCTCGTCCAGCGTGCGCATCGAGGGATGCAGCGCCGCGGCGCCCCAGAGCAGGTAGTAGCCGATCCAGCCCACGTCCAGCAGGACCTGGTGGTCGTAGGTGCCCTTGAGGAGCATGTAGTTGTAGACCGAGTCCGTGACGAGCAGACACACGATGCTCGAGGCGAGCAGGTAGAAGGCGGGCTGGCGGCGGCCGGCGTCGACGGCGAGCCGGATGGCCGCAGCCAGCAGCAGGACGTCGCCGAGCGGGTAGGCCATTGAGATGCCCTTGTCGAGGGAGGACATGCCGCTGAAGTCGATGTACGGCGCGACCAGGAACACCCACGAGAGCAGGGCGATGCCGAGCGTCAGGATCAGCGAGTCGATCAGGCTGGCCCAGTCGGAGATCGGGTTGCGGCGGCGCACGAGCAGGACGAGGCCCGCCATGAGCGCCGGATACACCGTCAGGTAGAGCGCGTCCCCCCACGACGGGAACGGGACGTTCGGGCTGTACGTGTAGACGTCGCCCATGAAGAAGAGGAGCTGCCCGACCAGGAAGAACACCCACGCCTTCCGCAGCTTGGGCTGGTGGTAGACGATGCCGAGCACGATCGCCACCGAGGACGAGAGCCCGAGCGCGTTCATCACCCGGCCGTTGCCGGCGACCGGCGGGACCGTCGCGTAAAGGAGCGTGACGAAGGCGCCCGCGGCCATGTACCAGGCCCAGGCGGTCTGCCGCGAGAGCCTCGCGGACGAGAGCGCGCGCGAGACGGTCATGCGGCCTCCCGGGCGCGCTCGGCGTCGGAGCGGAGCCGCAGCCTGCCCGCTGCGGCCAGCTCCGCGATGACGCTTGTGAGACGCTCGATCTCGGCGTCGGTGTTTGCGGCGGTCACCTGGACGCGGAAGCCCACCTCGTGCTTGGGCACGAGCGGGTAGGCGGCCAGGGTGACGTAGACGCCGCGGTCGAACAGGAAGCGGCCCACCTCGCCGATCTCCTCGTGGTGCCGCAGCGGCACCTCGATGATCGGGTATCCGGAATGGTTTGGCGTGTAGACGTCGAGCTCGGCCAGGCGCCGCAGGACGGCGTCGGTCTTGCGCCAGAGCGCGAAGCGCAGCTGCTCGCCGCGGGCGTCGTTCACGTCGAAGCCTGCGAGCACGGTCGCGAGCGAGGCGACCGGCGACGGGCCCGAGTAGAGGTACGGCGGCGCGGCCGTCTTGAGCAGCTCCTTGAGCTCGGTCGGGCAGGCGATGAACGCCGCCAGCGACGAGTACGCCTTCGAGAAGCCGGCGACCAGCACGATCCCGTCGTAGGACTCGCCGAAGTGGCGGACGATGCTGTTCCCGCGCAGGCCGTAGGGCGACGTCTCCTTCTCGCCGCGCTCGCCGATCACGCCGAAGCCGTGGGCGTCGTCGACGTAGAGCAGGGCGCCGTGCTCGCGGGCCACCCGGGCGAACGCGGGCAGGTCGGGGGCGTTCCCCGTGATGCTGTTCACGCCGTCCATGCACACGATGCGGGTGTGCGAGAGGTCGTCGCGCAGCTGCCGCTCGAGGTCGTCGGGATCCTCGAACCGAAACCGCTTCACCGTGGCGCCGCGGGCCCGGGCGACCTGGCAGCCGTCGTAGATCGTCTTGTGGGCCCGGCTGTCGAGGAAGATGGTGCCCCCGGCGGCCAGCACCGGGATCACCGACATGTGGATGTGGGTGATCGTGGGCAGGACGAGCGAGTCCTCACAGCCCAGGAGCGCGGTCAGCCGCTCCTCGATCTCCTCGTAGAGGACGGGGCTTCCGAGGAGCCGCGACCAGCTGGGGTGCGTGCCCCAGCGGCGCAGGTACTCCGGGATCGCTTCGATGATCTCGGTGTCGAGATCGAAACCGAGGTAGTTGCACGACGCGAAGTCCGCGAGCCACTGGTCGCCGATCCGGATCATGCGGCCGTCGATCTCGTCGATGACCGCGTCGGTCATCGGGTTCGAGCGCTTCAGCTCGGCGAGATCGGCGCAGGCGGCCAGCCATCGGTCGATCCACCGATCGCCGCGCGCAGCGCGGCGCGTTCCGGATTCGCGGAGGGGGTCCACGAGGAAGGAGATCGGCACGCGCGCACGCGGGCTTTAGCCTGGAAAACGTGCACGAAATTTCGCCCGCGCGAGGAGTACCATTGCGGGTCCAGATCCCCGACCGGGCGAGGTGCGCGATGGACGTCGATCCAAAGAGGACGGCTCTGGTCTTGATCGAGTACCAGAACGACTTCACGACGGAGGGCGGGACCCTCCACGACGCGGTCAAAGGGGTGATGGACGACACCGGCATGCTCGAGAACACGCGCCGGCTCGTGGACGAGGCCCGGAAGGCCGGCGCGACGATCATCCACGCCCCGATCTCGTTCGCTCCCGGCTACGGCGAGCTCGGCGACGCGGACAAGGTGTACGGCATCCTGAAAGGCGTCATCGACTCCAACTCGTTCGTGAAGGGAACCTGGGGAGTCGAGATCTGCGACGAGATGGCACCGCACGAGGGCGACATCGTGGTCGAGGGCAAGCGCGGGCTCGACACGTTCGCGACGACGAACCTCGACTTCGTGCTGCGAAGCAACGACATCGAGACGGTCGTCCTGGGCGGGTTCCTCACGAACTGCTGCGTGGAGTCCACGATGCGCTCGGCCTACGAGAAGGGCTACGACGTCATCACGCTCACCGACTGCACTGCCGCGACGAGCGACGAGGAGCAGCGGGTCGCAACCGCGCGCGACTACCCGATGTTCTCCCAGCCGATGACGAGCGCCGAGGTGAGCGAGGCGCTGCACGGGGCGGCCGTGACCTGAGTCAGGCTCCGCTCGAGACGAGCACGGCCGCCGCGGCCGCGTAGGCGAGGACGATCGCCGCGTCCCCGCGTCCCCGCGGCGCCCGAGGCTGCCCGAGCGCCGCGACCCCGACCGCCCGCGCGCGCATGCGGAGCGTCCCCGGCGGTCGCACAGGCATGTCGAGCCCTTCGACGTAGAGGAAGATCGCGACGCCGCACGCGGCCGCGCCGATCCGCGGCGGCAGCGTCCCCGCGATGACGAGCGTCGCGGCTGCCGTCACGGCGAGCGCGACGCCGGACTCCTGCACGAGCGCCCGGGGCCCGATCTGCACGGGCGCGTGCGACGAGCGCGACCGCTGCCACCATCGCCGTCAGGTTGAACAGGTTCGATCCGACCACGACGCCGGCGCCGGCGGCGGCGCTGCCGTGGGCGATCGCGATGATCGCCGAACAGAGCTCGGGGCCGTCGGCCGCGGTCGCGGTGAGGAGCCCGACCATGGCCTCGGGCCAGCCCAGCTGCCGCCCCAGCCGGTCGAGGCGGCGGGCGAACACGAACGACGCAGCCAGCGCCGGCCCCAGCGAGGCGGCGAAGACGAGGAACACGAGGAGTGTCGGCAGGCGCATCATCGCGAACGTTGCCGACCAGGCTTCCCGGCGCTCGCCTGGGCGAGGGTATCCCACGCGGCATTGCGATCACCGCATAGGCAACGCCTATGCGCTAGTGTCCCCGCCCCATGGCCAAGCTCATCCCGATCAGCGACGCCGCCCAGGCTCTCGGCGTGAGCCTGGACACGCTGCGCCGCTGGGATCGCGAGGGCCGCCTCGAGACCGAGCGCGACGCCCGCGGCCGGCGGCTCGTGTCGGTCGACGAGGTGCAGCGACTCGGCGGCCACTTGCCGACGCGCGCGGGCGACGCGTTCTCGGCGCGGAACCGCTTCGAGGGCGTTGTGGAGTCGGTCGAGGTGACCGGCGTCGTCGCCCAGGTCGTGATCCAGGCCGGCCCCTACCAGGTGGTCTCGATCGTGACCCGCGACGCGGTGGAGGAGCTCGGGCTGGCGCCGGGGGTGCCGGCAGTGGCGACCGTGAAGGCGACGTCGGTGATGATCGGAAGGCCGTGACGATCCGCAGAAGGACCATGCTGGGAGTGCTCCTCGCAGCTGTTCTGGCGGCGGCGGGATGCGGCGGCGGCGACTCGTCGGGCGGTGGCTCGGGGTCGTCGACCCCGAAGGGCGGCACGCTCAACGTGTTCGCAGCGGCGTCGCTGACGGAGGCGTTCACGCAGCTCGCCCAGACGTACCAGTCGGACCATCCGGGCTGGACGGTCAAGCTGAACTTCGCCGGCTCGGATCAGCTCGCCGCCCAGATCGAGCAGGGCGTGCCCGCCGACGTCTACGCGGCCGCGAGCCCGAAGTACCCGGAGGCGCTCCAGGCCAAGAACCTGATCGGCGACACCACCAACTTCGCCACCAACTCGCTGATCCTGATCGTGCCGCCCGACAACCCCGCCAACATCACGACCCCCGACGATCTGAAGAAGGGCGCCAAGCTCGTGGTCGGCGACCCGGCCGTACCGGTCGGCTCCTACACCGAGACCGTCCTCGAGAACCTCGGGATCTCCGACTCCGATCTCAACATCGTGAGCAAGGAGCAGGACGTGAAGGCCGTGCTGTCGAAGGTCGAGCTCGGCGAGGCCGATGCCGGCTTCGTGTACGTCACGGACGCGCTCTCCGCGGGTGACAAGGTGAAGCAGATCCAACTTCCGGCGGCGGCCGAGGCCACCGCCACGTACCCGATCGGCATCGTGTCGGCCAGCAACGAGACCGAGGCAGCCCAACAGTGGATCGACCTGGTAACGGGACCGGACGGCCAGAAGGTGCTTCAGGATCTCGCCTTCGAGCCTCCGCCTTCCACGTAGCGACAGCAGTCGCGGTCGTCGTGGCGACCGCGTTCTTCCTGCTGCCGATGATCGGCATCGTGCGCCAGGGCGACCTGGGCTCCGGCTTCAGCTCGCCCCTGGCGCAGGACGCCCTGCGGATCTCGCTCGAGCTCTCCGCGGTGTCGCTCCTGGCGATGGTGGTGGTGGGGACACCGGTCGCCTACTGGTTGGCGACTCACGAGTTCCGCGGCAAGGCGGTGCTCTCGACGATGTTCGAGCTGCCGCTCGTGCTGCCGCCCGCCGTCGCCGGGCTCGGGCTCTTCGCCGCCTTCGGCCGCACCGGCATGCTGGGGTCGGAGCTCGACGCGCTGGGCCTCCAGCTCCCGTTCACCCCGGCGGCGGTGGTGATGGCGATGACCTTCGTGGCCGGGCCGTTCTATCTGCGTCAGGCCGAGGCGGCCTTCTCGGCGGTCGACCGCGACCTGCTCGCCGCGGCGCAGACGCTCGGGGCGGGGCCGGCGAAGGTGTTCCTTCGCGTCGCGGTGCCGCTCGCCTCCGCCGGGCTCGGTGCGGGCGCGGCGCTCGGATGGGCGCGAGCGCTCGGCGAGTTCGGCGCCACCATCATGTTCGCCGGCAGCCTCCAGGGGGTCACCCAGACCGCGCCGATCGCGATCTACCTCGGCTTCGAGCGCGGGGACTTCGCCGACGTCTACGGCCTCGGCGCGGTGCTGATCGCCATCAGCGCCGCCGTGCTCCTCGCCGCCAAGCTGATCGCACGCGGGAGGCTGCCGCGCTTCGCGCCCAGCTGACCCGTCCGCTTCGGGACTTCACGCTCGTCGTCGAGATCGAGGTCGAGCGGACGCTCGCGGTGATCGGCCCCTCGGGGGCCGGCAAGACGTCGCTCCTTCGCCTCGTCGCCGGCCTCGACCGGCCTGCGACGGGGACCGTCGAGTGCGACGGAGAGCGGTGGGTGGGCGACGGCGTGTGGGTGCAGCCGGAGCGACGCGGGGTCGGGTTCGTGTTCCAGGACTACGCGCTCTTCCCGCACATGTCGGTCCACGCGAACGTGGCCTTTGAGGCCCGCCGCGACGTCGAGGACCTGCTCGAGCGGCTGCACATCGGCCATCTCGCGACCGCGCGCCCCGACCGGCTCTCGGGCGGCGAGCGCCAGCGGGTCGCGCTCGCCCGGGCGCTTGCGATCGACCCCCGCGCCCTTCTCCTCGACGAGCCGCTGGCCGCGCTCGACCCGTCCACCCGCTCGGCGGTCGCCGCGGAGCTCGCGCGGGTGATCGCCGACGCCGGCGTCCCCACGATCGTCGTCACGCACGCCTACGAGGAGGCGGTGATGTTCGCCGACGAGGTGGCGGTCATGGACCGCGGCGCGATCGTCCAGCACGGCAGCGCCGCGGAGGTGGTCGAGGCGCCGGCATCGGCGTTCGTGGCCGAGTTCGCGGGGATCAACTACCTGCTCGGCACGGCGGCGGGGACGAGCGTGCGCCTGGACGGCGGCCAGACGGTGCGCACGACCGATCCCGCCGAGGGCCGCGTGGCCGTGCTGGTCGCGCCCTGGGAGATCACCCTCGCCGTGGGGGGCGCGCGCGGCGACGGCGACTCGGCGCTGAACCGGATCCCCGCCCGGGTCGACCGTGTCGTCATGGTCGGGAACCGGGCCCGGGTGACGCTCGGCTCATTCGTGGCCGAGGTGACCCCCGAGTCGGTCGAGCGGCTTGCCATCCGCCCCGGGCTGGACGTCGTGGCCGTCTGGAAGGCGACGGCCACGCGGGTCGTCCCCGCGTAGCCGCCGGCAGCGTTGCGTTTCCGCCTCGCCGTCGTATCCTGGACGTGGTCTGGGTTCGATTCCGCTTGGAGGCGGGGAAGGGGGCGGTGTATGCGGTACGGCCGGATGCGACGGGTGCTCGGGCTGGGCGGAGCGGTTCTGGTGCTCGGGGTGCTGTCGGGGCCGGCCGCGCAGGCGGCGCCCGCAGGAACGGTCGTCGCCTGGGGCGACAACACCGTCGGGCAGCTCGGGAACGGCACCTTCACGGACCACTCGACCGCGCAGGCCGTCCGCAACCTCACGAATGTGAAGCAGCTCCGCGGAGGACGCCAGCACGTCATCGCACTGCGCACGAACGGCACCGTCTGGGCCTGGGGGCACAACAACTACGGTCAGGTCGGCGACGGCACGACCACGAACCGCACCGTCCCGGTGCAGGTGTCCGGCCTCACCGACGTGAAGCAGATCTCGACCGGCCACTACCACAGCATGGCGCTCAAGACGAACGGCACGGTGTGGAGCTGGGGCTGGAACCACTTCGGCCAGCTCGGCGACGGCACGACGGCCAACCGGCACGTGCCCGTGCGCGTCAAGAACCTGACCGGCGTGATCCAGATCGCCGGCGCCCGCGACCACGCGCTGGCGCTCAAGTCCGACGGCACCGTCTGGGCCTGGGGCGACGACGAGTTCGGGAACCTCGGGAACGGCTCCGACGGGCAGAGCAACGTTCCGGTGCGCGTGAACGGCCTCACGAACATCGTCGCGATCGCCGGCGGCCGCGACCACTCGCTGGCGGTGAAGCGGAACGGCAGCGTCTGGGCCTGGGGCTGGAACCGCTACGGCCAGCTCGGGGACGGGACGACCAGAAACCGGTCGACGCCCGTGCGCGTGGCGCTCCCGACGACCCTCACGGTCGTCGACGTCTCGGCCGGCGCCGACCACAGCGTCGCTCTGAGCGCGGCGGGCCATGTCTGGGCCTGGGGCCAGAACTCCTTCGGCCAGGTCGGCGACGGCACGGGCGTCGAGCGGCGCAGCCCGGTGCGGCTCGGCTCGATCGCCAGCATCGTCGCCATCGGCACCGGCCGCCTGCACACGCTGGCCGTCGGCTCGGGCGGCGGCGTATGGGCGTGGGGCGACAACGACTTCGGCCAGCTCGGCGACGGCACCCACACGAACCGGCGGGCGCCGGTCCGGGTCGCCGGCGTCACAACCGGCGAGGAGGTCGCCGGCGGCCGCGACTACAGCGTTGCGCTCGTCCGGTAGCGCGACGCTAGAAGGCGCCCGTGGCCGACGGGGTGCAGTTGCCCCCGCCGGTGTTCGAGCTGCACGCGTGGAACGCGCCCGTCTGGGACACCAGCCCGGTGGCGGTCGTGGTCGGCGTGTACACGCCGGTGCCCGAGACGTTCGGATCCTGCGCTCCGGCGGATCGGCCGTCGATGGTCACGGTCAGCACCGTGTTGCCGGCCGACCATGCGAAGGAGGCGTCGTAGCGCGCCGCGCGGTTGATCGACAAGCCGGTGAGCGTTCCGACCGTCGTCGCCAAGGTGGCTGGGCACGAGGTTCCGGTGCCGGTGACGCCCACCATCACCGCGCCGTTCTTCTTCGTGCAGACCGAGTTTGAGGCGGCCGGGCCGCTCGCGGGCGCGATCGGCTGGTTGAACGTGATCGTGATCGTGTCGCCCTGGTCGAGGCGCCCGGCGCTGTTGCCGTCCTGGATGTCTGCCGACACCGCCACGACGCCGAGGCGGACCGCGACCGTGGGGTTCCCGGTCTGGCTCGACCAGGTGCCGTACGTGGTGGTGACGCGATAGCACTCGAACGTGCCCTGCGGCGAGAACCGGCCCGTGTCGGTGACGCTCGTGCCGGCGGTGGTGGTCAGCGCCGAGAACGTGACGGCGGAGCAGTTCGACGACGTGCCGTTGGCCACGGCGGCGACGGCGTAGCCGCTCCCGTTCGTCCCGGCGGTCCACGAGAGGTTGACGTTGTGCCCGGATGCGGCGCCGGTCAGGCCGCTCGGCGCCCCCAGATTCCGGCTAGAGATGGTCTGCGCCGCCGCCGCCGTCTTCGAGAACGCGGCGATTGCCGTGGCGGAGCCGGCGAGGAACACGGCGCAGGCCGCCGTGGCGACGACCTGCGAGCGTCGCGTCATGCCGGCGCGTCCTCGGTCGGCTCCGGCCGCCAGATCGACCGCAGCGCGGCCGCGGCGAGCAGAAGCGGAACGAGCAGGACCGCCACGACGTGGACCCAGGGCTCGCGCAGGGTGCGGATGAGCGATCCGGCCGCGGGGACGACGGCCACCATGCGCCAGGCGGTCGTGCCGTGCAGGCGCGCGCGCCACGGATCGGGGGCGGAGTTCGCGTCGCCCTTCGTGATGATGACGGGGTGCGGGCCGGGGTTGATCACCCGGACCACCCGGTGCGTCTCGACGCGGTGATCCGGCGTCGGCGCGTGAAAGCTCAGGACCTGGCCGGCGCGCACGTCGGAGAGCGGCTCGGGGACGACGACCAGCAGGTCGCCGGGCTCGAAGCGCGGCTCCATGCTGCCCGAGAGGACGGTCTCGACCTGGAAGAGGCCGAGGCGCGGGCCGAGCGCCACGGTCGCGAGGACGGCGACGGCGAGGGCGAGGACGGCCCAGGTCGCGATCCCGGCGGCCGCGCGGGCGATGCTTCGCTCCGAGGCGGCGGGCTCGGCGGGGGTCTCGTCGGGCGCGCTCGCCGGGACGTCGATGACGACGGCGGAGGGCGTTCCGGGCTGGGTGCGGGGGGTGTCGGTGTGCACGGCGCGTGGGCTCACCGGGAGGCGTGGCGGCCGTGGCCGCCACGCCTCGGTTAGGTGCTACCTGCCTACTTGTTCGTCCCGGCGCGCTGCGTGCCGGTGAACGTGTACTGGATCGTCGACGACTGGTTCTGGAACGAGTTCGGCGCCGCCGAGGGGAACGTCAGCGTCACCCGCATGTGGTCGGTCACGCCGTTCGTGAGCGCCGAGAGGTTGCTCAGCGTCAGATTCGAGCCGACGACCGCGCGGCTGGCGAGGACCGACGACGTCGCGCCGGAGCACGTGTAGGTGTAGGCCGGCGCGGTGCCGCCCTCCGTCCACGCGTTCGAGCAGCGGTCGATGACCATCTGCAGGCCGTTCGTCGCGTCCGTGTCGAGCAGCGAGCTCGCGGTCGCGTTGGTGCTCAGCGTGATGCCGGACAGGTCGATCGAGCCGGAGTTCAAGAGGTCGACGCTACGCTGGATGGTGTCGCCGGGCGCGATGTTCGACGCGCCGACGGTGAGCCGGTTGGTCGAGGCGCCGGTGGCGCCGAGCGCGATGGTGACGGTGCCCGACGAGACGCTCTGGCTGGCGCTCGTGGAGCTGGTGAAGGTCGCGAATGTGCCGAGGCCGGCGATGCTGGCCGCGGCCGCGACGATCGCAAGCGAGACGAGCAGCTTGCGGCGCTGGGCGGACGCCCAGCCGAGACGACGGGTCATGATGCTTCTCCTGAGGTGGAACGACGAGTAGGCGGTTTGGGGGGGCCGCTCGTGGTTCCTATCGGTCGCGAACGGTTGCGCCCAACGTCCCCCGTTCGGGGTATCCGCCTCCGTGGTCACTACGGATCTTCAGACGTCGTGGGCGTGTGAAGCGGGGAGTCGCAGACGCTCGATCGTGTCCGGGCCGCAGTCGTACTGCACGAGGACGGCGGGCTCGTCGCCCACGACCCAGCCGTCGTGCCCGGGGGCGATGACGACCGCCGCCGGCGCGTCGAGCTCCTCCCGGCAGCCGTCCGCGTACTCGATCGCGATCCGGCCCTGCACGAGCATGCCGACGTGGGCGTGCATGCAGCGCTCGCCGCCCGTGACCGGTCGCATGTGCGTCGACCAGCGCCATCCCGGCGGGTAGATGAGGCGCTTCAGGTGCCCGCCGTCGCCGACCGCCACGTCGTCGACGGTGAGGCCGCCGACCTCGGTGCGCGCGGCCCCCTTGAGGGGCCCCTCGAGGATGCTCATCGCCGGATTGTCGCACGGGTGGCCTAAGATCGCCCGGTGTCGAGCATGCACGAGCTCCCCGACGGGGCCCGGATGGCGTACGACGACACCGGGTCGGGCCGCCCGGTCGTCCTCATCCACGGCGTGTCCATGTCGCGCCGGTTCTTCGAGCGGAACGTCGCGCCGCTGGCCGAGCGCTTCCGCGTGGTCAACGTCGACCTGCGCGGACACGGCGAGTCCCCCGCGCACGAGGGCGGCCACGCCGTGGCGCAGTACGCGCGCGACGTGAAGCACCTCCTCGGGGCGCTCGGCCTCGACGGCGCCGTCGTCGCCGGCTGGTCGATGGGCTCGTTCGTCGTCTGGGACCTGATCCGGCAGTTCGGCACGGGCGGCCTCGCCGGGCATGTCGTGGTATCGCAGGGTCCGTCCGACCTGAAGCGGCCCGACTGGGATCTCGGCGCGTTCACCACCGCCGAGCTGTACGAGCTCCTGGCCGCGGCGCAGGCGGACTATCTCGGGGTGATGACGGAGTTCGTCCCGGCGATGCTCTGCGACGAGCCATCCAACGCGGACCTCGACCTGCTGTTGCGCGAGACGCTGCGGATCGGCGCGAACGCCGGAACCTGCATCCTCCTCGACCAGTCGCTCCAGGACTACCGCGACGTGATCGGCTCCTACCGGCTGCCGACGCTCCTCACCTGGGGGCGCGACGAGAAGCTCGTCCCGGTCGCCAGCGGCGAGTGGCTGGCCGAGCGGATCCCCGGCGAGCTGGTCGTCTTCGAGCGCTCGGGGCACTGCCCGATGTGGGAGGAGCCGGAGCGGTGGAACCAGGTCGTCGGCGACTGGATCTCAGCCCTCTGACGCAACATCGGGGTCAGACCCCGATGTTGCGTGCGGGCGTCCGCTGCTGACGCCGCGGATGCCGATCACCGGGCAGCGCGCGAAGAAGGCCTGGATCCGGAACCCGAAGACGACCGACGCTCCGACCGGCAGCTCGCCCTCCGGCTGGTCGAGCATCCCGTGGTAGTCGATCGCTCCCGCCGGCGGGATCTCGGCCGCCACCTCGACACCGTCGCCGGGCCCGGATGAGACGAGCGCCCGCACCTGGTACGCCGGGAAGACCGGGTCGATGTAGAGCCCGCCGCCGTAGCAGTAGGCGCGGCCTCCGTGGTGGTGGGAGATCTCGCTCAGGTAGAGCGCGGCGGGCGTCTCGGGCTCCGACTCGGACAGGTGCTGCGGGCAGGTGCCCGTGAGCCCGTGCCCGGGCTCGACCTGGGTGGCGCCCCCGTCCGCCAGGAGCCGGAGCACCGACGCCGACGTGGTCCCCGGTGCGTTCACGCGAAGGTCGGTGCGGCCGGAGGCGCGCAGTCGTTCGGCCGCCCGCTCGATCGTCGCCAGATTCGGCGTCGGCCGGATGGCGCGTCCCGAGCGGTCGTAGAGGAACGCCGGGAACGTCGTCACCCCGGCGAAGCGCGCGCCGTCGAGCCGATCCACGTCGTCGGCGACACGCACCACGTCCTCCGTCGGGAAGCCGCCCTCGTGACCGGAGTAGAACGTGTCGCCGGGGTCGGCGATCCGGACCAGCAGCGCCTGCTCGCGGCCCATGGCATGGGCGGCGGCGGCCGCCTCGACGGCCTTGGCGTGCTCGAAGACGGTCCAGTTGGCCGGCTCCATCGCCGCCGCCTCGGCCGCGTCGCGGCGCGCGACCTGCACCAGGTGGCCGACGTGCCCGAGCCGCATGCCGGCCGTGGTGACGGCCCGGGCGCAGTCCATGTCGACCGCGACGCCCGCGTCGATCCCGCCGCGGCGGACGGCCGCGACGAACGCGGGGCTGCGGCCCATCTGCTTGGTCATCGCGAAGACCTCGAGCCCCAGCCGGGCCGCCTCGGCCGCGATCAGGCGGGCATTCTCCTCGACAGCGTCGAGGTCGATGAGGTAGCAGGCTGGCGGGATCGTTCCCGCCTGGTGCAGCAAGACGGCGGCTTGGACGAACGCCGGATTGCGCCTGCGAAGCGCGCGCAGGAACACGCGTCCTACAGCACGCCCTCGGCGGCCTCACCTCCGAACCCCTTGGTCGCGGCGTCGAGCACGTCCCGCTTCCTCATCGCCATGAACGCCGTTACGCCGAATCCGATCACGACCCAGAGGAGTGCGCCGATCCCGCCCCAGTTGAACGGGTACACGAGCACGTAGTCGAAGAGCTTGTCGAGGCTGAAGTACTGCGCGTAGAGCGGCACGGCGAAGACGGCGATCCCGAGTATCGGAACGACGACGTGCAGCAGGAGGTTTCTGTGCTCGCGCGCCTCGCCCTGGAAGAACCCGATGCAGGCGGCGCACGAGATCATGTAGACGATGATCGCGAGCACGGTGAACGCCGTGCCGACGACCCCGAACGCAACGCCCGCACCGAACTTCCACGAGGCCAGGATCGAGACGATGCTCGACGTGCCGACGGTGAAGATGACCGCGATGTGCGGCGTCCGGTGCGTGCGGTGGACACGGCCCATGACGGCCGGGAGCGACCCCGTCCTTCCCATCGAGAAGAGCACGCGGCTGCAGTTGTTGGTGGCCGCTGCCGCCGATCCGATAACAGAGTTGATGAGCGCGAAGAAGATCAGCACCCAGCCGTCGTTCCAGTACTGCTTGGCGAGCTCGACCCAGTCGTTGCCGCCGGTCTTCTCGTGGTACGCCACGATGTTCATGTCGGCGCCCACGTTCCACGCGTACGTGTTGAACAGGTAGAAGAGTCCGATCGCGATACACGAGTAGACGACCCCACGCGGGACGTTGCGGCGGGGGTTGCGCGACTCCTCGCCGAGCGCCGTGGCCGCCTCGAACCCGATGAACGCCGTGATCACGAACACCGACGCCTGGAAGATGCCCCGGTTCCCGCCGGCCGCGTTGCTCGCATGGAACGGTGCGCTCGAGTTGGGGCCCTCGCCGACGATGGTGAGCGAGAGCGCCATGAACGCGATGATCTCGATGAGCCCGAGGATGATCCCGGCCTTGGCCGAGAGGCGGATGTCGAAGTAGGTCAGGCAGAAGACGATCAACGCCGTGAGCCCGCCCCAGAACCACCAGCCGGGCGAGCCGGTCCACCAGCCCTGGGTCTTCATCGTCGTGTCGATGAACCAGCCGTTCAGGATGAAGAGGAACGGCGGCAGGAACATCGAGAAGCCGACATAGAGCCAGCCCACGAAGAAGCCGACGATTGGCGAGAGGCCGCGTGCGGCGAACGTGTAGAGGCCGCCCGCGGTTGGGATGAACTTTCCGAGCTGGCCGATCGACACCGCGCAGAACGTGCATGCGATGAGCGCGACGAGCGCCGAGAGCGGGAGGGCCGTGCCGGCAAGACCGACGCCGATGCCGATCGAGAACGCGGTCGCCGCGCCGGGCGCCATATAGGTGACGGACTGGAAGATGACGTCGGTGAGCCCGATCGAGTTCGACCGAAGCTGGGTCGCGTCCTGTGTGGCCATTCCCGCTCCTCTCCTCGCGATGACCTGGGGCGCGATCATTGCGCAGACGCTACCCGTGCGCAACCCGTTCCACTAGCGTCCTGAGCGAACCACAAGTACGCTCGAATGAGCGAGTGCTGGACGCCGCTCTCAGGAGATTCATCATGTTCCGCCGACTGTTCGCGATCGTTGCGGGGGTGCTGCTCGTCGGCGCCTCGCCGGCGGCTGCGCTCAACACCTCCCAGACGGGCATCGTGTCGAACGTGCCCGCCGAGGGCACGCCGGCGGTGCTCGACGGCATCGTGAACGCCGTCGCCCAGGTCGGGGGCAGGATCGTGGTCGGCGGGAACTTCACGCGCGTGCTGCAGGCCAACGGCCACGTGCTCCAGCGCACCGACATCTTCTCGTTCGACCCGAGCACCGGGCTCGTCGACCCGGCGTTCGCCCCGAGCGTGGCCAACGGGCTCGTGAGCACGCTCTCCGCCGGCCCAGACGGTGCCTCGGTCTTCGCCGGCGGCACCTTCGACACGGTGAACGGCCAGCCCGAGAAGCGCCTCGTCAAGCTGAGCCTGGCGGACGGCTCGATCGTCCCCGGCTTCCAGGCGGCGCTGATGGGGAGCTGGGTGGAGGACTCCGACGTCCGTGGGAACACGCTCTACATCGGCGGGGCGATCACGTCGGCGCACGGCGTGGCCCGTGGCCGGTTCGCCGCGCTCGACGCGACGACCGGCGCCGTCGACCCGAACGTGGCGCTCGATTTCACCGACCAGCGCGCCGGCAAGCTGCGCGTCGCCCACTTCGACATCAGCCCGGACGGGACGAAGCTCGTCGCGACGGGGACGTTCACGAAGGTCGACGGCCTCGACCGGCAGCAGATCGCTGTGATCGACCTGTCCACGACGCCGGCGTCGGTGTCGTCGTGGCAGACCGACGCGTTCACGCCGGCGTGCGCCACCCGGTTCGACACCTACATCCGCGACGTCAGCTTCGCCCCCGACGGCTCGTACTTCGTGGTTGCGAACACCGGCGCCTGGGAGGGCGGCGCGAACGCCCATGTCCTTTGCGACTCGGTGCAGCGCTGGGAGGCCGGCGCGACCGGGCCCGGCCAGCAGCCGACCTGGGTGGACTACACGGGGGGCGACAGCCTGACGCAGGTCGCTGCGACCGGCGCGGCGATCTACGTCGGCGGCCACCAGCGCTACCTGAACAACCCGTTCCGGGGCGACGCCGCCGGCGCGGGGGCGGTGAGCCGGATGGGCATCGCCGCGCTCGACCCGGTGAACGGCCTGCCGTACACCTGGAACCCCGGCCGCTACCCGCGCGGATCGGGCGTGTGGGCATTCCTCGGGACCGCCGACGGCCTCTGGGTCGGAAGCGACACCGAGTACGTCGACTTCGCCTACCATCCGCGCCTCGCGCTCCTGCCGCTGGCAGGCGGCAAGTCCGTGCCGGCGGCGAGCCCGGGGACGCTGCCCGGCGACCTCTACACCGTCGGCGGCGGCCTGACCCCGGTCAAGCGGACCTTCGACGGCACCGCCGCCGGGGCGCCCACCGCCGTGACGGGAACCGGCCTCGCCTCGGCGAAGATCAGGGGCGCGTTCATGCTGTCGGGCCGGGTGTACGCCGCCTGGAGCGACGGCCACCTCGACTTCCGCACCTTCGACGGGGTCACGGCGGGCACGCCCAAGGACATCGACCTGCACAAGCTGACGGCGTCCCAGTTCCCGGTCTCGACGCTCACCGGCATGTTCTACGTGGACGGCCGCCTCTACTACACGGTGAGCGGCAACCGGCACCTGTTCTGGCGCTGGTTCGAGCCGCAGAGCCGGACCGTGGGCGCCCAGCGGTTCGTCGCGTCCGGCAGCACGGACGGCCTGGACTGGACCACGGCGCGGGGCCTCACCATGGCCTCCGGGCGGCTCTACTACCTCCGCGGCGGGACGTTCTACGGTATGGACTTCGCAGCGGGAGCGCCCATCCCCGGCACCGAGACCGCGATCAGCGGCGCGGCAACGGGTGACGGCCAGGTCTGGGGCGGCCGGGGCCTCTATGTGAACGCCCCGTAATCGGTCTAGCTTTGCTGGGGGCGAGGTGGTACCCTCGGTGCCGAGATGGGGAGGCGCACGTTCGGGATGGCCATCGTGGCCGTGGTGCTGGCCGGGCTTCAGCCGGGCGCCGCGCTTGCGGCCTGCCCCACGTTCGCGAGCTCGACCCAGGTGATGGGCCACGTGCCGGACACCAGCCTGAACGAGCTCTCCGACTTCGTCGCGAGCACCGAGAACCCGGGCGTGTTCTGGACGGAGGAGGATTCGTCGAACCCCAACAAGGTGTACGCGGTGACCGGCACGGGCCAGATCGTCGGCGAGTTCACGATCCAGGGCACGAAGGACATCGACTGGGAGGACCTCGCGATCGACCGGCGCGCCGGTACCGACTCCCTCTACGTCGGCGACATCGGCGACAACAAGGGCACCCGGGATGGCAGCAACACGACGGGCAAGAGCCGGGTGCGCCTGTACCGGTTCCCCGAGCCGACGGTCTCCGCCTCGGGCCCGAAGGTGACGGGCGCGATCACGCAGTTCGACACGTTCGTCTATCGCTACGCCGACGCGAACGGCACGCTTATCGCGCCCCGGAACTCCGAGTCGCTCATGGTCGATCCGAGCACGCACGACGTCTACGTCGTCGAGAAGAAGAAGCAGACCATCGGCGGCACGGCGCAGAACTGGGTGTTCCGCTTCGACCAGCCGCTCCAGAACGGCGTGATCAACATCGCGCGCAAGGTGGCTCTGACCACGACGGCGAAGTCCTACGTGTCCGCCGACATCTCGCCCTCCGGCGACATCGCCCTCAAGGCGGGCGCGATCGCGTACATCTGGCCGCGCAGCGACCCCACGGTCGAGGCGACGTTCAACGCCCACCCGGCCGCGCCCTGCAAGGCGACGCTCATCGCATCGGAGGCCATCGGCTGGGCGCCCGACGGCCTGTGGACTGTGCCGGACGGCGTCGCACCGGCGCCGATCGTGCGGCTCGCCTTCGCGCCGTAGGTCGGCCTACAGCCTCGCCCGGATGGCCCAGAGGTCGGGGAACGCGGGCTGAAAAAGCGTCGAGCGCAGGTAGGCGACGCCGGCCGATCCGCCGGTGCCGGGCTGCTCGCCGATCGTACGCTCGACCATCTTGACGTGCCGGTAGCGCCACTCCTGGATGCCCTCGTCGATGTCGACCATGCGCTCGCACACCTGCGCCCGGGCCGGGTCGGTGCGGTAGACCTCGACGAGGCCGTCCTGCACGGCCGGCCCCTGCTCGCCGGCGAGGCCGGCGTACGCTAGGAACGACTGGTACATGCTGGGCCGCTCCATCGCCGCGGCGATGCGGTCGCGCGCCGGACCGGGCGGGTGGTCGGCGAGCACGCCCCGGTCGCGGCGGCCGAGGACGGCCTCCAGCTCGCGGAACTGGGCCGACTGGAAGCCGCTCGCCCGCTCGAGCCGGCCGCGGAAGCTCCCGAACGCGAGCGGCGTCATGGTCTCGAGCACGTCGACTTGCGCGACGACCGTCTTCAGGATCGTGAGGATCCGCTTCATCGTCCCCAGGGCCGTCGCGGTGTCCCCCGCCTCGAGCGCTCGCTGGAGGTGCCCGGCCTCGTGCAGGAGCACCTTGAACCAGAGCTCGTACACCTGGTGGATGACGATGAAGAGCAGCTCGTCGTGCTCGGGCCCCTCCGACAGCGGCTCCTGGGCCGCGAGGAGCTCGTCCAGGTGTAAGTACGACGTGTAGGTGAGCGCCGGGTGCTCCACGAACCTCCGCCACGATAGTGGTTAACTCCCGCGCGTGACCGGCGCGCGCACAGCCCTCGTCACCGGCGCCGGCACCGGGATCGGCGCGGCGACCGCCCGCCGCCTGGCCGCCGAAGGCTGCGCGGTCGCGCTCGTCGGCCGCCGCCCCCAGCCGCTTGAAGCGACCGCCCGCGACATCGAGGCCGCCGGCGGGCAAGCCGTGGCGCTGCCCGCCGACGTGGGCGAGCCGGCCCCGGCCGAGCGCGCCGTGGCGGAGGCCGTCGCGGCGCTGGGCGGCCTCGACGTGCTCGTCCTCGCGCACGGCGTCGGCGGCTCGGCTCCCGTCGGAGACGACACGCCGGAGCGGTGGGGCGAGGTGCTGCGCATCAACCTGACGGGCGCGTTCCTCGTCGCCCGCGCGGCGCTCCCGCACCTCGAGGCGCGCGGCGGCGCCGTCGTGACCGTCGCCTCGACGAACGCTCAGGTCGCCGGGCCGGGCTGGGCCTCGTACTGCGCCTCGAAGGCGGGGCTCGCGATGTTGACGGCGAGCATCGCAAACGACTATGGGCCGCGCGGCGTCAGGGCGAACTGCGTGTGTCCGGGGTGGGTGAGGACCCCCATGGCCGACGAGGACATGGACGAGGTCGCCGCGCGGTTCGGAACCGACCGCGACGGCGCCTACCGCCTGACCAGCTCGACCACACCGCTGCGCCGGCCGGCCGAGGCCGAGGAGATCGCCGCGGTCATCGTGTTCCTGGCCGGGCCCGAGGCGAGCTACGTGAACGGTGCGACCATCCCGGTCGACGGCGGCGCGGCGGTCGTCGACGGGACGTCGGTTCCCTACGCGTCGGGCCCCGCCGCCCCGGCCGGGGTGTAGCGGCTCAGCCCGGCGCCGGGAGCGCGTTCGCGAGCGCCACGTCGCGGTACCAGTGGGCGCTGTCCTTCGGAAGCCGGCGCTGCGTGGGGAAGTCGACGTAGACGATGCCGAACCGGCGGGAGTACCCGTAGGCCCACTCGAAGTTGTCGAGCAGCGACCACAGGAAGTAGCCGCGCACGTCGGCGCCTTCGACGATCGCCGCATGCACCGCGGCCAGGTGGTCCCGCAGGTACCCGACGCGGTCCGGGTCGTGGATGCGCTCGCCCCCGTCGATGCGATCGTCGAAGGCGGCGCCGTTCTCGGTGATCATGACCGGCAGCCTCGGGTGCTCGCGCTTCAGCCGCAGGAGGATCTCGGTGAGGCCGGTCGCGTCGATCGGCCAGCCCATGGCGGTTCGCGGCCCCGGCTGCTCGAGGAACTGGATGTGCTCGCACCCGGGCCAGGCGCTTCCCCTGAGCGAGCGCGAGTGGCCGTCGGCCTGGCCGCGCGGCTCGCGCCCGTCCCAGGCAGCCACCATGGTCGGCGCGTAGTAGTTCACGCCCAGCAGGTCGATCGGCGCCGCGATCGTCCGCTCGTCGGATGCGCGCACGAAGCTCCAGTCGCTCACGTGGGCGGTGTCGGCGATCACGTCGGCCAGGTAGCGGTCGAGCATGACCGGGTCGAGGAAGAGCCGGTTCGCGAGGCCGTCCACCCGCCGGCGGGCGTCCAGATCGGCGGCGCTCGCCTTGCGGCTGCGCACGGCGGCGAGGTTCAGCGTGATCGACACCTGCGCCGTCGCGGGAAGCTCCGCCCGCAGCGCCGCGGCCGCCAGGCCGTGCCCGAGCAGGAGGTGGTGCGCGGCGGCGAGGGCGGCGGGCTCGGTGCGACCCGGCGCGTGGCCCCCCGAGCCGTAGCCCAGGAAGGCCGAGCACCAGGGCTCGTTCAGGGTCGTCCACAGGTCGACGCGGTCGCCCAGCCGGCGGGCGACGAGCGTGGCGAGCTCCGCCAGCCGCTCGGCGGTGTCCCGCACAGTCCAGCCGCCCGCATCCTCGAGCTCCTGCGGCAGATCCCAGTGGTAGAGCGTCACGACGGGGCGGATGCCCTGCTCGAGGAGGGCGTCCACGAGCCGTGAGTAGTACTCCAGGCCCCGGGCGTTCTCGCGCGGCCCTCCGCCGGGCGCGACCCGCGACCACGAGACCGAGAAGCGGTAGGCGCGCACGCCGAGCAAGCCCATCAGGGCCACGTCCTCCGGATAGCGGTGGTAGTGGTCGGCGGCGACGTCGCCCGTGTCCCCGTCCACCGTTGCGCCCGGCCGGTGGCTGAACGTGTCCCAGATGGAAGGCGTGCGGCCGTGGTCGGCTTCGACGACATGCCCGAGGCGCGATCCGCCGAGCCGCCCCTCACGACCGTGCGCCAGCCGCTGGCCGCGATGACGCGCGCCATGACGGGCCTGCTGCTGCGGTGCATCGAGGGAACTGTCTCCGAGGACGAGCACCTCGTCTTCCCGACGCGGCTCGTCTCACGCACGTCTGCTTGATTCCGTCCTGCCCGTGACGGAGAATCCCCGGCAGCGTGAGGGTCTTCTTTGCGACGGACATCCACGGGTCCGAGACGTGCTGGCGCAAGTTCCTGAACTCCGGCACGCACTACGAGGCCGACGTGATGATCCTCGGCGGCGACATGACGGGCAAGGCGCTCGTGCCGGTGATCCACGACGGCGGGGAGCGCTGGCACGGGACGCTCCAGGAGCAGCGCCGCGACCTCGCCGGCGAGGACGCCGTCGTGGCGTTCGAGCAGGACGTGATCCGGCGCGGCTACTACCCGTTCCGCACGACACCTGACGAGCTCGCCGAGCTCGAGTCCGACTCCGAGCGGCTCGACGACCTCTTCCACAAGGAGATGCTCGGGACGGTCGAGCGGTGGATGTCGATGGCCGAGGAGAAGCTCGCCGGCCAGAAGCAGCGCGTCTTCGTCTGCCCCGGGAACGACGACCAGTTCGAGGTCGACGACATCCTGGCGGCCGCGACCCGGGTCGAGCTTGCCGAGGGGAGGGTCGTCGAGGTCGGCGACTACCAGATGGCGTCGACCGGCTGGTCGAACCCCACGCCGTGGCACACCTACCGCGAGGAGCCCGAGGACGTGCTGCTCGAGCGGATCCGAACCGTCACGAGCCGGCTCACGAACCCGCCAGAGCGGGTGATCCTGAACCTCCACTGCCCGCCGTACGCATCGGGCCTCGACGACGCGCCCGGGCTCAACGAGGACATGACCCCCAAGCACGGCGGCCATGCCCCCGAGCCCGTGGGCTCGAGGGCGGTGCGTGAGGCGATCAAGGAGACCAAGCCCGCGCTCGCGTTGCACGGTCACATCCACGAGGCACGCGGCCACACCCGCATCGGCGACACCCTGTGCATCAACCCTGGGAGCGCGTACGAGCAGGGAGAGCTCCTGGGCGCGCTGATCGAGCTCGACGGCAAGAAGGTCAAGAAGTTCGTGCTGACATCCGGCTAGGAAGGGAGGGGCTTTGGCAAGTGCAGACATGCCAGTGGAGCGCACGATGTTCGTGCGCAAGGCCACGGGCCTGGTGAAAGGGTGGTCGGTCTTCGACGCATTCATCTACGCCACCCTTTCCATCAACCTGATCACGCTTGGGTTCGGGTACGCGTTCACGGGCATCGCGGTGCTCCCCGAGAGCGCCCTTATCGCCGCTGTAGTCCTGTCCGCCCTCTTCATCGTGTTCGAGGTGCTCGTCTACGCGTCGCTCGTGGCCGTCATGCCGCGCGCGGGCGGGGACTACGTGTGGCAGACCCGGATCCTCGGCGGCGGGATCGGGTTCGTGATGGCGGCGACGGGCTGGTGGTTCATCCTGTCGCACTGGGTCCCGATCTACGCCAACATCCTGGCCGTCGAGGTCATCCAGCCGACGCTCACGATCCTCGGCTACACGGGGACGAGCGCGTTCCACGCCGACTGGTGGCCGTACTCGGCGACCAACGGCAACGGGATCTTCTTCACGTCGGTCCTGACGGCGATACTCGCGAGCGTGATCATCGCCCTGGGCATGCGGACGTACGCCAAGATCCAGAAGTACTGCTTCTATGGCGGCATGGTCGGGCTGGTGCTGATAATCCTGATCTTCCTGACCCACTCGCACCAGGACTTCATCACCGCCTACAACAACTCGGCCCACAACCTCTACGGCGTGAAGGGCGACGCCTACCAGCAGACCGTCGCTGCGGGCAACGGGTTCTCGACGCCGGGCGTGGGGTCGTTCCCAGTCAAGGAGACGTTCCTGCTCCTGCCGTTCATCGTCTTCTACAACCTGTGGCCGAACTGGGGCGCGACGCTCTACGGCGAGGTCCGCGGGGCGAGCGACTTCCGCAAGAACATCTACGCGATGGGCGGGGCGCTTGTCTTCATGACGGTGATCACGGTCATCACCCTGGGCGCCATGGCCCACTCGGTCGGGCTCGACTTCTATGGCATCCTGAGCGGGGAGTACTGGCTGACGGTGGTCAAGGAGCCGTTCTACATGTTCCCCTACCCGGGGACGCTGGCGGCGTTCTTCTACTCCAACGAGCTCGTCCAGCTGATCATCATCTGGCTGCTCGGACTGTGGTTCCTGGGCTGGGCGGGGACGCTGTTCCTGTCGTCGACGCGGATGGTGTTCGCCGCCGCCTTCGACCGGATGCTGCCCGAGTGGGCGGCCAAGGTCGATGACCGCACGCACGTCCCGCTCGGCGCGCTCGTGCTCATGTTCGTCCCGGGCATCATCGTGAGCGCGCTGTACGCCTACAGCACCACGTTCTACGGCTACACGCTCGACGCGACGCTCGTGATCGCGGCGACGTTCTTCGCGACCACGTTTGCCGCCATCATCCTGCCGTTCACGAAGCCCGAGCTCTACCGGGCTTCGCCGATCGCCAAGTACGACATCGCAGGCGTTCCGCTGATCACCGCCACCGGCGTGGTGTTCCTGGCGTTCCTGGCGTTCATCTTCCTGAAGTGGTTCCAGGACGACGTCTACTACGTCAACAACCACAAATCGCTGATCTACATCGCGGCGCTCTACATCCTCGCCCTGGTCGTCTACGCGGCGGCCCGCTGGGCCCGCAAGCGCGAGGGCATCGACGTGGCCCGTATCAACGCCGAGATCCCAGTCGAATAGCGGCATCGGTTGCCGGGCCGGTGCGCTCCGCCGGCCCGGCGCCGTCGTTGACAACATCCGACGCGTACGGGAAGATCGCCCGGTCTAGACCGGCTGTCTACCAGTGGTCGAAGCGGGTGGCCGGCCGGTCGTGGGCGTGGAACACCGGCTGGATTTACCTTGTGGCCCAGATCGTGAAGGTCCCGGCGGTCGCCATCGGCTGGCAGGTGGTGCTCCCGGCGATCAACTCGAACTTCCAGCTCATCGCCACCCCGGCGGACGGCGCGAACTACCTGTCGCCCGATTACGCGAAGAACGGCCTCATTCTCGGGATGATCATGGTCGGCCTCACGACCATCATCAACATCGCCGGGGTGAGCGTCATGTCAACGATCAACAACGCAGGCGTGATCGCGGAGCTCGTGGGCGCGTCCGGACTGATCGTCCTGTTCCTGATCCACGCCAACCGCAGCCCGGCCGACGTCCTCACCGACACGGCGGGCACGGGCTCGGCACACGGCAGCCTCGGATACCTGGGCGCGCTCCTGATCGGGGCGATCATGCCGCTCTACGTCATGTACGGCTTCGATACCGCGGGTCCCTGGCCGAGGAGACGTCGGATCCGCGCCGGAAGGCGCCGCGCGCCGTCATCCAGGCCCTCTCCACGGCGGGCGTGATGGGCTTCCTCCTGATCGTATTCGGGGCCATGGCCGTGAGCACCGAGGGCCAGGCCAACCTCGGCTCGGCCGGCCTCGCCGGCATCTACATGGCCTATCTGGGCGTCACGATCCCGCTCCTCCGCCAGCGTCTGCAAGGCTGGCCGCGCAACCTCCCGACCGTGAGCAACGGCCTGTTCACGCTGGGCGGCCTCGGCGTGATCACCAACGTGAACGCGGTCGGCTACGGCGCGTCGATGGTGATCAACCTGGCGTGGCCGCGCGACTACTTCTACGGCACGGAGTGGTATCAGCAGTGCGGGCCGATGATCCTCGCGCCGCTTGCCGTCATCGTCGGGCTCATCCTCTACTTCGGCTACCAGCAGCATCGCACCGAGATCCTCCCGGAGCACCGCGCGGAGGCTGCGGTTGCGCCGGAAACCCCCTGAGGCGGCTGAGCGTGGGGGCGGGATCACCGCCCCCACGCGCCGGCCGGTGACAGCGTGGTGTCGATGAGTCTCCCGCCCGACGAGCTCCGCCGGCTGGTGCGGCGAGACGTGGCGGTGGCCGGAGCCGGGTCGGCGATCGCGATCGCGGCGGCCGCCGTCCTGGTCGCCGGTTCGTCGCGACCGTTTCTTCGTCTTCACGCCGGTGTGCGTCGCGGCGCCCCCGGCGCTCCTCGCGCTGGCCGACGTCGGCGCCGGCGTCGCCGTCCTCACGATCTCCGCAGCCGTCGGGTTCGGCGCGGCGATCGCCCTCGGGCTGGCCTACTCCGCGCGCAGGCGTTGAGCCCCGCGAGGCTATCCTTCGCCGCCGTGAGCCAGGGCTACATCTACTCCATGTACCGGGCGCAGAAGTTCCACGGCCCGGACAAGCAGGTGCTGCGCGACATCTCGCTGTCGTTCCTGCCCGGCGCCAAGATCGGCGTCCTCGGCCCGAACGGCGCCGGCAAGTCGACACTGCTTCGCATCATGGCCGGCCTCGACGAGCCGTCCTCCGGCGATGCCCGGCTCGCCCCTGGCGCGACCGTCGGCCTCCTGTCCCAGGAGCCCGAGCTCGACCCGGGCAAGGACGTGCGCGGCAACGTCGAGGACGGCGTCGCCGAGAAGCGCGACCTGCTCCAGCGGTTCGAGGAGCTGTCCGCCCGGTTCGCCGAGCCGATGTCCGACGACGAGATGACGGCGCTCCTCGAGGAGCAGGGCGAGGTGCAGGACCGGATCGACCGCACCGACGCCTGGAGCCTCGACCGCGTGCTCGACACCGCCATGGACGCGCTGCGACTGCCCGCCCGGCGAGTCCGACGTCGCCACCCTCTCCGGCGGCGAGCGGCGCCGGGTGGCGCTGTGCCGCGTGCTCCTCTCGTCCCCCGACCTGCTGCTCCTGGACGAGCCGACCAACCACCTGGACGCCGAGTCGGTCGCCTGGCTCGAGCGGTTCCTGGCCGAGTACGCCGGCACCGTCCTCGCGGTTACCCACGACCGCTACTTCCTCGACAACGTGGCGGGCTGGATCCTCGAGCTCGACCGCGGCCACGGCATCCCCTTCCAGGGCAACTACTCCTCCTGGCTCGAGCAGAAGCAGGCGCGGCTGGCGGCCGAGGAGAAGCAGGAGTCCGCGCGACGGCGGACGCTGGCCCGCGAGCTCGAGTGGGTACGGATGGCGCCGCGGGCCCGCCACGCCAAGTCGAAGGCCCGGCTCGCGTCCTACGAGCAGCTCCTCGCCGAGGAGGCGAACGTCAAGCTCGACAGGGTCGAGATCCACATCCCGGCCGGGCCGCGGCTCGGGGACGTCGTGGTCGAGGCTCGCGGCGTCACCAAGGGCTATGGCGACCGGCTGCTCATGGAGGATCTGTCCTTCTCGCTCCCGCCGGGCGGCATCGTCGGCGTCATCGGCGCGAACGGCGCGGGCAAGACGACGCTCTTTCGGATGATCGCCGGCGAGGAGTCGGCCGACGACGGAGAGCTCGTCATCGGGCCGTCGGTCGAGCTCGCCTACGTCGACCAGGCGCGCGCCGACCTCGATCCGGCCACGACCGTCTGGAAGGAGATCTCCGGCGGCAAGGACATGATCTCGCTTGGGCCGCGCGAGGTGAGCTCGCGGGCGTACGCCGCGTCGTTCAACTTCCGCGGCGGCGATCAGCAGAAGCGGGTGGGGGATCTCTCCGGCGGGGAGCGAAACCGGCTCCACCTCGCGAAGCTCCTGCGCTCGGGCGGAAACGTCCTCCTGCTCGACGAGCCGACGAACGACCTCGACGTCGACACGCTGCGCGCGCTCGAGGACGCGCTCGTCGACTTCGCCGGCTGCGCCGTCGTCATCTCCCACGACCGCTGGTTCCTCGACCGGATCGCGACGCACATGCTCGCCTTCGAGGGCGACTCGCAGGCCGTCTGGTTCGAGGGGACCTACGACGAGTACGAGCAAAACCGGCGATCTCGGCTGGGTGCCGAGGCCGATCAGCCACACCGCCTCAAGTACAAGCCGCTGTTGCGCCGCTAGCCGCATGGTTTGACCCGTTCGGGGGACGCCGTCGCAGTTCGCAAAGAGCGATGATGGGACTTCGTTCGTTTCCGACCCCTCGGCGGCCCCCTTGTCGCGCTTCGTTGCTCCGATCGCTCTCCTCACAGCCCTGCTCTGCGCCTCGCCGGCCGTTGCGGGTGTCGTGCCGAAGCGATACGGGGGGCAGATGAAGCCGGGCATCGCGACCGCTTCGCGAACCGACGGCGGCTCGTGCTCGGTCTCACCCGGGCACCTGACCGATCTCGTCCTGCGCTGCGGCGGCAAGAGCGGCAACGCACGGGCGAAGTACCTCTTCACGCTCCCCAAGAACGCCGGGAGCGCCAGTGCGCAGGTGAACTTCCTCGGCGCCCACAGCGGGGCCAGAGTCACCACGAAGCGCATCTCCGATACTCAGTTCCGCGTCACCGTGACGCAGGATTCGCAGGGCTGGACCGACGTCGAGTCGGTCATGATCGAGTACTACTGCCACTGAGGGGCTGCGGGTGGAGTCGACGCCCCCCAGGATGCGAACCGCAGGACGGCGTGCGCGGTTCGCGATCGTGGGGGCGACGACGGTGGCGCTGGCAGCGCTGGGCGGTTTCGGTGCCTGGGCCGCGCTCTCGACCGACGCTTCGACCGCCTCGGCGGCCCGTGAGAGCCAGCTGAGCGAGGCCTACGGGAAGGCCCGCTTCGCCGTCGCCAAGCTCGAGCTCGCCGTCCGCGAGGACCAGCTCCAGCCGACGAACGCCAACCACCGGCGCGTGACCGCCGCCGTGACCGGGCTTCGCGCGACGCTTCCCGACATCGCGCGGAACGGCGGCGCCCGTGACCGCACGCTCGTCGCCCAGCTTCACACCCAGATCGACGCGACCGCGGCCGGCCTGGTGCCGCTCATGAAGGCGTCGGAGAACTTCGACATCGTCACCGCCAAGCGGATCAACGCACATCGGGTCGAGCCGCACCTCGACCGGATCGAGGCGAAGGTGAACGGCGCGGCTGCGGCGCACAAGGCGGGGCTCGCGGCCGGCCTTGCGAGCGCCCACCGGTCACAGGGCATCGCGCTGGGCGCGACCCTCGTCATGTTCGTGCTGGGCCTGCTCCTGACCCTTGCCGTCGTCGCCGTGCTGCGGTTCAAGCGCCGCCTCGACGATGCCCGCCGCGCCGAGATCGAGCGGCTGCGAGACGCCGCGACGCGCGACAGCCTGACGGGGCTCGCCAACCACAGGGCATTCCACGAGCGCCTCGACCGCCTGGTCGCCCACGAGTCCGCGTTCACGCTCGCCATCGTCGACCTCGACGGGCTCAAGCGGACGAACGACACCTTCGGGCACCAGGCCGGCGACGAGCTCTTGGAATGCCTCGCCCGCGGCCTGGTCGCCGTGTCGCCGCCGGAGAGCGCCTATCGGATCGGCGGCGACGAGTTCGCGATCGTCGTCGAGGGTGTGACGGCGATCGACGTCTTCGGCGTCGCCCAGGACCTGCGCCGAGTGGTGGCCGGCGCGACGACCGGGATCGCCGAGCGGGCACACGGGGAGGACAAGCACGGCCTCATCAAGCGCGCCGACCTCGCCCTCCGCGCCGCGAAGCGCACCCACCGCGAGGTGCTCGTCTACTCGGCCGACATGAAGCTGGGCGCCGGAATCGACCTGCCGCCCGACGAGCGCCACTTGAGCACCCTCGCGACCGCGCTCGCGCGGGCCGTCGACGCCAAGGACTCGTACACCCGAAGCCACTGCGAGACCGTGGCCGAGCTGTGCGTCCTGATCGCCGGCGAGCTGGGCCTCGACGCCGACCGCGTGGCGCGCATCCGGCTCGCCGGCCTGCTGCACGACGTCGGCAAGATCGGCATCTCCGACGCCATCCTCCAGAAGCCCGCCCCGCTCACGCCGGACGAGGCTGCGATCATGCGGACGCATCCGGATCTGGGAGCCCACATCGTGTCGGCCGCCGAGCTCTACGAGGAGGCCGAGTGGATCCTCCACCACCATGAGCGGCTCGACGGCCACGGGTATCCCGACGGCTTGGGCGGCGTCGAGGTGCCGCTCGAGTCGCGGATCATCATGGTGGCCGACGCGTTCGAGGCGATGACGTCCGACCGGCCCTACCGGCCGCGGCGGCCGGTGGAGGAGGCGCTCGCCGAGCTCGACCGCCACGCGGGCACCCAATTCGACCCGGCCTGCGTGTCGGCGCTCCAGCGCGTTCTGCGGCCCGTCGCCGCGCCGCCCTCGCCCGCGTTGTCGGCCGCCGCCTGATCCTCAGGTCGCGTCCTCCCAGTCGCCCGCGGATTCCGTGTAGATGTGGTGGCTCGTCGTGAGCCCGGTCGGCTCGTCGACGCTGCCGGCGGCGATCGAGATCGTCTCGCGCCCCCGATCCCAGAAGAGCCGCGATCCGCAGACGGCGCAGAAGCCCCGCCGGGCACCGTCGTGCTCGTGCCAGCGCAGGTCGCCGTCCGCGAGAAGCTCAAGCCGCTCGCGCGGGCAGGCGGTGTACGCCCCGGGCGCGCCGTGCGTTCGCCGGCACACGCCGCAGTGGCACACGATCACGTCGCGCAGCGTGCCGGCGACGCGGTAGCGGATGGCGCCGCACAGGCACCCGCCCAGATGCTCCTCGGACATGGCGGCAGGGTAGAGGGTCAGGCGGCCAGGCGCTCGACCGCCCGCAGGCGGTTCATTGCGTCGAGCGCGGCGACCTTGTAGGACTCGGCCAGCGTGGGGTAGTTGAAGATCGTGTCGACCAGCACCTCGACCGTCCCGCCCATCGTCATGAGGAGCTGGCCGATGTGGACGAGCTCGGTTGCGCCCGTGCCGAACGCGTGGACGCCGAGGAGCGTGTGGTCGGTCGCCGAGATGAGGAGCTTCAGCATCCCGTTGGAGTCGCCCAGGATCTGGCCGCGGGCAAGTTCGCGGTACCGGGCGATGCCGATCTCGTACGGCACCGCGGCGTCGGTCAGCTCCTCCTCGGTGCGGCCGACGAAGCTGATCTCCGGGATGGTGTAGATCCCGATCGGGAGCACCTTGCCCATTGTCTGCCCGGTGACGCCGAACGCGTCGCAGGCGGCCAGGCGGCCCTGCTCCATCGAGGTCGCCGCGAGGCTGGGGAAGCCGATCACGTCGCCGACGGCGTAGATGTGCTTCACGGAGGTGCGGTAGCGGTCGTTCACGGCGACCCGGCCGCGGTCGTCCGCCTCGAGGCCGGCGTTCTCGAGGTCGAGCGTGTCGGTCGCGCCCTGCCGGCCGGTCGAATAGAGGACGGCGTCGGCGGGGATCAGCTTGCCGCTCGCCAGGTGGGTGACGGCGCCCGACTCGTGCTTCTCGACGGCGGTCACCTTCTCGTCGAAGCGGAAGATCACGTTCAGGTCGCGCAGGTGGTACTGGAGTGCCTCGATGATCTGCGAGTCGCAGAACTCGAGCAGGCGGCGGCGCTGCTCGACGACGGTCACCTTGCAGCCGAGCGCGGCGAACATCGACGCGTACTCGATCCCGATCACGCCGGCGCCGGCGACCACGAGCGATCGCGGCAGCCAGTCGAGGTCGAGGATGTCGTCCGACGAGAGGACGCGGTGGCCGTCGAACGCGACGGTCGCAGGCCGCGCGGGGCGCGTGCCGACCGCGATCACGATGCGCGCCGCCGACACTCTGCGCTCCTCGCCGGAGGCGGCGGTCACGCACAGCGTGTGCGGGTCGAGGAACCGGGCGTGGCCGTTCAGCAGGAGGACCTGGTTTCGCGCGAGCTGCGCGCGCACGACGTCGATGTCGCGCTGCACGACGTGCTGGGTGCGGTGGAAGACGTCCTGCGAGGAGATCTCCTCCTTCACGCGGTAGCTCTGGCCGTAGATGCCGCGCTCGCTCATCCCGGTCAGGTAGAGCACGGCCTCGCGCAGCGTCTTCGAGGGGATCGTGCCGGTGTTGGTGCAGACGCCGCCCACCATCTCGCGGCGATCGACGATCGCCACGCGCTTGCCCAGCTTCGCGGCCTGGATCGCGGCCTTCTGCCCGCCGGGGCCCGAGCCGATCACCAGGAGGTCGTAGTCGTAGGGCATGCGTCCGGTAATCGACCGGCGCTAGGGTGGCTTGATGGCGGTCTACGACAGGATCGGCGTCACCTACGCGGAGACCCGCCGCCCCGATCCGCGGATCGACGCGGCGATCCGGCGGGCGCTCGGCGGCGCGCGGTCGGTCGTGAACGTGGGCGCCGGCGCAGGCTCCTACGAGCCGCCCGAGACCGTGCTCGCGGTCGAGCCCTCGGCGGTCATGATCGCCCAGCGGCCGGCCGGGCTGGCGCCAGCCGTTCAGGCGGCGGCGGAGGCGATCCCGCTCCCGGACGGCGCGGTCGAGGCCGCGCTCGCGGTTCTCACGATCCACCACTGGCCGTCGCTCGAGCGGGGCTTCGCGGAGATGCGCCGGGTGGCGGGCCGCATCGTCGTCCTCACCTGGGACCCGGGCATGGCGCGGTCGTTCTGGCTCTCGGCCGAGTACCTGCCCGACCACGCGGTCGAGTGGGACGTCGCCCGCTGCCCGACGCTCGAGACCGTCACGGGGCTGATCGGGCCCGGCGCCGAGGTGGTGCCCGTTCCCGTGCCGCACGACTGCAGCGACGGCTTCTTCGGCGCGTTCTGGCGGCGGCCCGAGGCGTATCTCGATCCGGTCGTCCGCGCCGGCATCTCGAACCTGGCCCATTTCGGCGACGAGCTCGACCCGGCGTTCGACCGCCTGGCGGCCGATCTCGAGTCGGGCGAGTGGCGGCGCCGGCACGCGGACCTCATCGAGCTCGAGGACCTCGATCTCGGCTACCGGATCGTTGCGGGGCCCGCGTAGACTTCGCCGACATGGCCGAGTACCGCGTCACCCGATGGGCCGAGATCCCGTCGCTCGTCACCGCTCGCGACGCGGCCGGCGGCACCGCCAAGGTCGAGCTTCCGCAGCGGTTCCAGGAGGCGATCGACGACGCGGCGATGCGACGCGGGATGGCCGGCTCCGACGCCTACCTCGAGCAGTGGCAGCACGACGAGTGGCGCGAGGCCGACGGCGGCGCGGACGAGGTCGCCGGCCGGGTGGCCGCCGCCCTCGACGAGGAGCACCCGCCCGAGCGGCTCGAGGGGATGCTGGACGGATGAGCGGCCGCGCGCCGGAGCTGTTCGAGCTGCTCGACCGGGGCGAGGTCGTCCTCGGGGACGGCGCGATGGGCACGCTGCTTCAGACCCGCGGGATCGAGCCCGGCGGGGCCGCCGAGCTCTGGAACGTCGAGCACGCCGACACGATCACGGCCGTCCATACCGAGTACGCCGAGGCCGGCGCCCGCCTGGTCACCACGAACACGTTCGGCGGCACGAGCGCCCGGCTCGCCCTGCACGGGCTCTCCGATCGCGTCCACGAGCTCAACCTGGCCGGCACCCGAATCGCGCGCCAGGTGGCGGACCGGTTCGACGGCTGGGTGCTCGGCGACGTCGGCCCGACCGGCGAGCTCATCGCTCCACTCGGCGTCATGGAGCCGGACGAGGTCAAGGCGATGTTCGCCGAGCAGATCGCCGCGCTCGCCGAGGGCGGCGCGGATGTCATCCTCATCGAGACCATGAGCGACCTGGCCGAGGTGGAGGCGGCGGTGGGAGCGGCCGCCGAGGCGGCGCCCGGCCTGCCCGTCGCCGCCACGCTGACGTTCGACACGCATGGGCACACCATGATGGGCGTGAGCCCCGAGCGCGCCGCCGAGGCGCTCGCCTCGCTCGGCGCCCGCATCGTCGGCGGCAACTGCGGCAACGGGCCGCACGAGATCGGCCCGGTGATGACCCAGATGGCCCAGCGCCGGCCCGCCGGCATCCACCTGATCGCCCAAAGCAACGCCGGCATGCCTCGCCTGGAGGGCGCCGACTTCCACTACGACGGCACCCCCGAGGTCATGGCCGAGTACGCCCTCCGCATGCGCGAGCTGGGCGTCGGCGTGATCGGCGCCTGCTGCGGCTCGACGCCGGCTCACGTCGCCGCGATGCGCGCCGCGCTCGACCTCGCCCCGACGGGCAGCTGACACCCCTGCGGGCCGCTGCCGCGGCGGGCTCGGAGGGGACGTTGGCGACGACAGCCCTTCGGCATCTCGTGAAACACCGCGACCTGGTCCATCTGTTTCACAGATGAAACATCGGGACCTGGTCGAGTCACGCTGCGCTGATCGGTCTCGCGGCAAGCCCCACGTTCCTCACCACCGAGCGGCTCACTGTCTGGTTCGGAGCTGACGAGGCCGAGGCACGGGGGCGATATCGGGCCTTCGTCGAGGCCGGTCACGACGCGCCGTATCAGCGCCCGGCGCTCGACAGCCTTCTTCGGCGCGGAGACGGCCGGGCCCTCGAGTCCGCCCGGTTGGCCGGCTACTCGCTCCGAGCCATCGCAGCGGTTGTCGGGCTCTCACCGGCGACACTCAGCCGTCGGCTCGCGCATCCTGCTACTGAGCGGTGAACCGGTACTCGAGCGTCGTTCGGCGACCGGCGAGGGCCGGGGCGGCGGCGGCGGGGAGCTGCAGCGACACGCGCAGGTACTCCATCGACTTCGCGGGGAGGCCGCCGAGCCGCCAGGGGGATCGGCTGGCGGCGAGGGGGCGCCAGCCGACGACTTCAGACACGCGGCCGGCGCACCGTAGCGCCCCACCCGTGCCCGCCGTCCACGCGGTCGAGCAGCGGTCGACCCGGATCTGGAGGCCCGACCGATCGCGGTCGAGGCCGGAGCTGTGCGTGACGTTGACCGACAGGGAGATCGCCCCGAGCGCGCCCTTCCCGCGGTTCTCGAGCGTCGCCGTCCGGGCGATCACGTCGCCGGCGACGAGGTTCGAGGCGTCCGCGGCGAGCCCGAGCGTGCCGGACGTCGAGACGTGGAGGGAGCCCGCAGGGCCGGGCATGGCGTGCCCGCCATGGGCGTACGCAGCCGCCGCGTAGAACGCGCCGAGCGCCACCAGCACTGCGAGTGATCGAGCGGCGGCGCGCAGGCGCCGCCCCCGCTGGGTCCTTCCCTGGCCCATCGAGCTCCCTCCATGGATAATCGTGTGCGCGCGTTCGGGCGCGCGTTCCCAGAGATCGGCTCGAGCCGGTGGGAATTGCGCGCAAATGGGTGAAATTTCCAGCCGCTAGCGGACCGGCGTCACCGGCGCGGACCCGCCCAGCACCGCCACGACGTTCTCGGCGGCCAAGACGCCCATCGCCGTCCGCGTCTCGATCGTCGCCGAGCCGAGATGGGGGATGAGGACGACGTTCTCGAGCTCGAGGAGCTCTGGCTGCACGTCCGGCTCGCGCTCGAAGACGTCGAGGCCTGCGCCCGCGATCGCGCCGGCCCGCAGCGCCTCGGCCAGCGCGGCCTCGTCCACCACCGGCCCGCGGGTCGTGTTGACGAGATGAGCGGACGGCCGCATCCGCGCGAGCGCCGCGGCGTCGATGAGGTGGCGCGTCTCCGCGCTGAGCGGGCAGTGCAGCGTGACGACGTCGGCCGTCGCGAGCAGCTCGTCCAGCGGCACGAACCGCGCGCCCAGCTCCGCCTCGACCTCCGCCGCCGCCCGCCGCCGGCCCGCGTAGGCGATCTCCATCCCGAAGGCGCGCGCCCGGCGCGCCGTCGCCTGCCCGATCTTGCCGAGCCCGACGATCCCGAGCGTCTTTCCCTGGAGACCCGTCCCGAGCATGAAGAACATGCTCCACGACCACGGGGTGCGAGCCCGGATCAGCCGCTCGCCCTCGCCCAGCCGCCGCGTCGACATCAGGATGAGGGCGAACGCGATGTCGGCGGTCGCCTCGGTCAGGACGCCCGGCGTGTTGGAGACGACCACCCCGCGACAGGCGCACGCCTCCACGTCGACGTTGTCGTAGCCCACCGCGACGTTCGCGACGATGCGAAGCCCCGGCCCGGCGGCGTCGAGGAACGCGTCGCCGACGCGGTCGTGGAGCAGCGTCACCGCCGCGTCCGCGCCAGCCACCGCCTCGTGCAGCTCCTCCGTCGAAAGCGGGCGGTCGTGCGGCGAGACCCACACGTCGCCTGCGCCCTCGAGCAGCTCGATCGCCGGATCGGGGATCCGGCGCGTGACGACGATCCGCGCCGCCACCGGCTAGACGGCGACGGCCTCGAGCAAGCCGCTCATCTGCTCCAGCGCCTCGTGGATGTGCTCGAGCGAGTTCGCGTACGAGAGCCGGATGTGCCCCGCGCCGTGCTCCCCGAAGTCGGTGCCGGCCAGCACGGCCACGCCGGCCTCGTCGAGCAACCGCGTCGCGAGCGTGCGCTCGTCGATCCCGGTCGCCGTGACATTCGGGAAGGCGTAGAACGCCCCGCGCGGCATGATGCACGACACGCCGGGCAGCCGGTTCAGCCCCTCGACCAGCACCTCGCGGCGGCGCACGAACTCGGCCACCATTGCGTCGATCGCGTCGTGCGGGCCGGTGAGCGCGGCGACACCGGCCAGCTGCACCGCCGGCGCCGTGCACGCGACCGAGTTGATGAGAAAGCGCGAGAGCGGCTCGATCAGCGCCGGCGGCACCGCCGCGTAGCCGAGCCGCCAGCCGGTCATCGCGTACGTCTTCGAGAAGCCGTCGAGGAGGATCGTGCGGTCGAGCAGGCCGTGTGCGGCGATCGAGTCGTGGGCGCCCTCGTAGAGCAGCTCCGAGTAGACCTCGTCGGTCAGGATCCAGCAGTCGTGATCGGCCAGGATCTGGGCGATCTCGGCGTTCAGCTCGCGGTCGAGTGCGCCGCCGGTCGGGTTGGCCGGCGAGTTCAGGATGACCATGCGCGTGCGCGGCGTCAGCCGCTCGGCCAGATCGGAGGCCGTGAACGCGAAGTCGGTCTCCTCGGTGATGGGGAGCGGCACCGCCTTCGCGCCGGACCAGTTGATCGCCGACTCGTAGATCGGGTAGCCCGGGTTCGGGTAGATGACCTCGTCGCCCTCGCCGGCGACGCACAGCACGCCGAAGAAGAGGAACCACTTCGCCCCTGGCGCCACCAGCACGCGGGACGGGTCGACCGCCACCCCGCGCGTCTTCGAGAGATGCTCCGCCGCCGCCTCGCGCAGCTCGGGCAGGCCGGGCGCCGGGCAGTAGTGGGTGTGGCCCTCGCGGAGCGCGCGCACGCCGGCCTCGACGACGTGGGGAGGCGTGTCGAAGTCGGGCTCGCCGATCTCGAGGTGGATGATGTTCTTGCCCTGCGCCTCGAGCGCCCTTGCGCGTGCGAGGACCTCGAAGGCCCGCTCGGTTCCCAGCCGCTCGTAATGCCCCGCGAGTCGCATGCTCCCTCCGTTCCTAGTCGCCGAGCTCCGTGCGACGGCGGGTGACGTAGGCGTCGAGCTCTGCCCGGATCCCGTCGTCGAGGGGCGGCTGCTCGTACTCCTCGAGCGTCTTGCGCCAGAGCTCGCCGGCCCGCGCCGTCGCGTCGCGCGCGCCGAGCCGGTTCCAGCGCTCGAAGTTCTCGGTCGAGGAGAGGAGCGGCCGGTAGAAGCAGTCGCGGAACCGCTCCAGCGTATGGGCCGCGCCGAGGAAGTGGCCGCCCGCGCCCACCTCGGTGTGGGCGTCGAACGCGAGGCTGGCCTCGTCGATCTCGAGCGGCGTGAACTCCTCCTGCAGCATCCGCAGGATCTCGATGTCGACGACGAACTTCTCGTAGCACGAGACGAGCCCCGACTCGAGCCAGCCGGCCGAGTGCATCACCCAGTTCGCACCGGCCAGGAACGTCGGAACCATCGTCATCATCGCCTCGTAGGCGGCCTGGGCGTCGACGGTCTGGCTGGCGGTCAGCCCACCGCCCGAGCGAAACGGCAGCCCGAAGCTGCGCGCGATCTGGCCGGTGCAGAAGAGGCCGATCGCCGACTCAGGCGTGCCGAAGCTCGGCGAGCCGGACTGCATGTCGGTGTTCGAGAGGAACGACCCGAAGACGACCGGGCACCCCGGCCTCAGGAGCTGCGCGAGCGCGATCCCGGCGAGCCCCTCGGCGATCTGCTGCACGAGCGAGGCGGGGACGGACACCGGCGACATCGCGCCCATGAGCAGGAACGGCGTGATCACGACCGGCTGGCCGGCGCGAACGTACTCGAACATCGCCGCCAGCATGCGGTCGTCGTAGCGAAGCGGCGAGTTGACGTTGATGAGCGAGATGACCGCCGGCGTCTCCTCGATCGCCGCGCGGCCGCCGTGCAGGATCTCGGTCATCACGATCGTGTCGGCGGCGTTCGGCCCCGACGTCACCGAGCCCATGTAGGGCTTGTCGGTGAGCGTCTGGAGCGCGAGCACCATGTCGAGGTGGCGCGAGTCGAGCGGGACGTCGTTGGGCTCGCAGATCGTCCCGCCCGCGGAGTCGAGCTGGGGGAAGGCCTGCGAGAGGCGGCAGAAGTTCTCGAAGTCGGCCATCGTCGCCTCGCGGCGGACGTCGCCGTCGCGCACGAACGGCGGCCCGTAGACCGAGCCGAACGCCATCGCGTCGCCGCCGACCTGCAGGTTCCTGGTGCGGTTCCTGGCTTGGAGCTCGAACTCCCTGGGCGCCTTGGCGACCTGCTCCATCACGAAGTCCGGGTCGAGCCACACCGTTGCGTCCTGCGTCTTCTGCCCCGCCGCTGCGAACACCTCGACGGCCTCGGGAAGGATGAATTCCACCCCGATCTCCGAGACGATCCGCCGCCATCCCCGATCCAGCGTGGCCATCGCCTCCTCGGAGAGGATCTCGTACCGCGGCATCCTGTTGACGAACATCCCCGGACTCCCTAAGATTCCTGTATGTGGAACGAGTGTTTCACAATACGGGGCGAAACGCAATGACAGGCAGCCAGTCGATCGACCGTGCCGCCCAGCTCCTCGTGCTCGTCGTGGAGGGCTCCGGCACCACCAGCGTGGGTGAGCTGGCGCAGCGTAGCGGCCTTCCCAAGAGCACGGTGTCCCGGGCCGTCTCGGCCCTGGAGCGGCGCGGCCTGCTCCAGCGCGACGGCGCCCGCCGCGGCGTCCGGCCCGGCCCGGTGCTGCTCGGCCTGGCCCGCCGCGGAGTGCCCGACGCCGACCTCGTCGATCTCGCCGGACCGATCCTCCAGGGCCTGAGCGAGGCGAGCGGCGAGACGATCAACCTCGCCGTCCCGACGCCGCTCGGCGTCGAGCACCTGGCCCAGGTCGACAGCCGCCACTTCATCGGCAGCACGAACTGGCTCGGGCGCCGGGTCGAGTACTCGACGACCGCTGTCGGCAAGGTCTTCGCGGCGTTCGGCGCCGCCCCGCCGGACCTCGATCACGCCATTTCCGACGCCCTGCTCGAGACGGTCAGGGCGCGCGGCTACGCCATTGCCGTCGGCGAGCTGGAGCCGGGGCTGGCCGCCATGGCGGCGCCCGTCCGCGACGCGGGCGGCGAGACGGTCGCGGCGCTCTCGATCTCCGGCCCCGACCACCGCCTCACCACAGCACGCATCGCAGAGCTCGCCCCGGTGCTCGACGCCGGGGCCGACGGCCTCTCGGCCCGGCTCGGCTACCGCACCACGACCCAAGGAGCAGCATGACGCACGACGAGATCCTTCAGGGGCTTTACGACGACACGCTGGTGGGGAACGCCCCCTCGGTGCGGGAGCTCACGGAGCTTGGCCTGGCCGACGGGATGGATCCTGAGACGCTGCTCTACGACGCGCTCATCCCCTCGCTCGAGGAGGTCGGGGCGCGGTTCGAGCGCGGCGATTTCTTCGTCCCGGAGATGCTGATCGCGGCCCGGGCGATGCAGGGGGCGCTCGACATCCTGCGGCCGCTTCTGGCCGAGACGGGGGCAAAGCCGATCGGCACGTTCGTGATGGGCACCGTCAAAGGCGACGTGCACGACATCGGCAAGAACCTCGTGAACATCATGTTGGAGGGCGCGGGCTTCACGGTGTTCGACCTGGGCGTCAACGTGGCGCCCGAGAAGTTCGTCGAGCAGATCCAGGAGCACGAGCCCGACATCGTCGGCTTCTCGGCCTTCCTCACCACCACGATGCCGATGTTCAAGGCCAACATCAACGCCATCGAGAAGGCCGGCCTGCGCGAGAAGGTCATCGTGATGGTGGGCGGCGCTCCGGTGACGAAGGAGTACGCCGACGCCGTGGGCGCCGACGGCTACGCGGCCGACGCGTCGACGGCGGTGCGCCTGGCCAAGGAGCTGATCCAGCATCGGCGGGAGCTGGCCGCGGTCTGATGGGCGTGATCGCGGGCGTCGAGGCGGTCGTGAAGCGACCGGTCTTCGGATGCCGGATGTGCGGCCAGTGCGTGCTGCACTCGACCGGCATGACCTGCCCGATGACGTGCCCGAAGACGCTTCGCAACGGCCCGTGCGGCGGCGTGCGCGCCGACGGGGGCTGCGAGGTGAAGCCGGAGATGCGCTGCGTGTGGCTCAAGGGCTACGAGCGCTCCCAACGCCTGCCCCTCCTGCCGCAGTCCTGGCGCGAGGAGTTCAACCACCTGCGCCCGCCGGTGGACAACCGGCTCCGGGGGACGTCCTCGTGGCTGAACCTGGTGACGAAGCGCGATCGCGAGCGGCCGGCCGGGTGGACGGCCGCCGAGCGGTGAGCCGGCTCGCCGAATCCCTGGCGGCCGGGCGCTTCGTCGTCACCGCCGAGATGCCGACCATCGACGGCGGCGGCCTGGACGAGGTGCGCCGCCAGCTCGAGCCGATGCGCGACTACCTCGACGCGGCCAACGCCACCGACAACACCGCCGCCCACGCGCACGCGTCCCCGCTCGCGGTCGCCCTGGCGTTGCGCGACGAGGGCGTCGAGCCCGTCATGCAGCTCGTCTGCCGCGACCGAAACCGGCTCGCGCTCGAGGCCGACATCGTCGGCGCGTCGCTGCACGGCATCGAGAACGTGTGCTGCCTCACCGGGGACGACGTGACCGCCGGCGACGAGCCCGAGGCCCGGCGGGTCTTCGACCTCGACAGCGCCACCCTGATCGCCACGGCACGCGCGATCGGCGACGGCCACTACCTCTCCGGCCGGCCGATCGAGCCGGCGCCGCCGCTCTTCATCGGCTGCGTCGAGAACCCGGGCGCGCCGCCCTACGAGTACCGGGTCGCCAGGGCCCAGAAGAAGGCCGCCGCCGGGGCGCGGTTCGCGCAGCTCCAGATCTCGTTCGAGCCCGAGCGGCTCGACGCGTTCATGGCCGAGGCCGTCCGCACCGGCCTCACCGAGCGGCTTGCGATCATCCCGTCGATCACGATCCTGCGGTCGGCGTCGGCGTTTCGGTTCATCGACCAGAAGGTGCCGGGCATCTCGGTCCCGGCCGCCGTGATCGAGCGCATCGAGCGAGCGACGGATCCGCTCGCGGCCTGTCTCGACCTGGCCCACGAGCAGGCGGCCCACGCCATGTCGCTTCCGGGGGTCGCAGGGCTCCACTTCATCAGCTTCAGGAAGGACGCCGGCATCGCCAAGACGTGCCGTCGCCTTGGCATCCCGACGTACGCCGAAAGGGTTGAGCATGGATACGGTTCTCCAGTCGCGGTCTAGGACGGTCACCATCGGGTCGGGGAGGCCGTTCTGCGTGATCGGCGAGCGCATCAACCCGACCGGGCGCAAGGGGTTCCAGGCCCAGCTGCAGGCGGGGGATCTCGCCCAGCTCGACGACGACGTGGCCGAGCAGGTCGCCGGCGGCGCCGACATGCTCGACGTGAACGTCGGCGACCCGCTGGCCGACGAGATCGCGCTCATGCGGGCCGCGGTGACGCGCGTCCAGGAGCTCACCGACCTGCCGCTCGTCATCGACTCCTCCGTGATCGAGGCGCTCGAGGCCGGGCTCGGAGCCTACGAGGGCAAGGCGCTCGTGAACTCGGTGACCGGCGAGGACGGGCGCCTCGAGGCGATCCTCCCCATCGTCGCGCGCCACGGGGCGGCGGTGATCGGGCTCGCGAACGACGACGAGATCCCCATGGAGCCGAAGCGGCGGCTCGAGGTGGCGCGCAAGATCGTCTCGGCCGCCGGCGACCACGGCATTCCGCCCGAGGACGTCGTGATCGACCCGCTGGCGATGCCGGTCGGCGCCGAGCCGCGGGCGGTCACGCTCTTCGTCGAGACGCTCCAGCTCTTGCGCGACGAGCTCGGCGTGAACACGACCTGCGGCGCCTCGAACACCTCGTTCGGCCTGCCCGGGCGGCACGTCCTGGGCGCCGGCTTCCTGGCGATCGCCGCGAGTCACGGGCTCACGAGCGCGATCATGGATGCCCGCTCGGAGGTGTGCGTCGAGGGCGTGCGGGCCGCGGACTTCCTGCTCGGCCACGACGAGTGGGGCGGGCGCTGGATCGCCGCGCACCGCGCGAAGCAGGCGGCGGCGCAGGCGTGACCGACGCGGCGGTCGAGTCGGGGACGGGCCGCGTCCGTCTCAGCTTCCGCCCCGAGGGCGGGGAGGTGCGCGTGCCCGCCGGGACGACGGTCTTCGATGCCGCCTCCTGGAACGGCATCGCCATCGACTCGACGTGCGGCGGTCACGGGACGTGCCGCAAGTGCAAGGTGCGCGTGGCCTCCGGCGTCGTGCCGATCGACACGGTCGATCCGCGCGCGTTCAGCCCCGACGAGCTGCGCGACGGGTGGCGGCTGGCGTGCCGCGCCGCGGCTGTGGAGGACCTCGAGATCGACGTGCCGCCGCTCCAGACCCGCCCCAAGGCGGCGCTGGTCGGCGTCGGCCGGCACGTCATCCTGCGGCCGTCGGTGCAGAAGCGGCACATCACGATGGAGGAGCCGTCGCTCGAGGATCAGGCCTCCGACCTCGAGCGAATCGAGCGGGCCGTCGACGACATCGCGCTCACGTTCCACCCGGCCGCCGCGCGCACCCTGGGCCGCACCCTCCGGCAGTCGAACTTCGACGTGACCGTCGTCGTGTGCGACGAGCTCGTGATCGACGTCGAGCCGGGCGACACGACGGCCAACCGGCACGCGATCTCGTTCGACCTGGGGACGACGACCGTCGTCGCCACGCTCCTCGATCTCAACACCGGCCAGCCGCTCGCCGTGCGCTCGGTGTTGAACCGCCAGCAGCCGTTCGGCGCCGACGTGATCTCGCGCGTCTCGGCGACGATGATGGATCCCGACGCGCTCGAGGTGCTCCAGACGCGGGCCACGGAGACGCTCAACCTGCTCGCGGGCGAGGTGTGCGCCGAGGCCGGGGTCGAGGCCGAGGACGTCTACGAGATGGTGCTGTGCGGCAACGTGACGATGACCCAGATCGCGCTCGGCATCGACCCGGAGCCGCTGGCCGTCGCGCCGTTCATCATGACCGCCCGCCGCCTCCCGCCGGTCACGGCCGCCGACTTCGGCGTCCGCATCCATCCGCGTGCGCCGGCGTTCGTGTTCCCTGCCCTCGGCGCCTACGTCGGCGGCGACATCATCGCCGGCATGCTCGCGACCGGGCTCACGCGCGACCGCCGCCTGCGCCTCTTCATCGACGTCGGCACGAACTCCGAGATCGCGCTCGGGTCGAACGAGCGCGTCGTCTCGACGGCCGCACCGGCCGGGCCTGCCTTCGAGGCGGCCCAGATCCGCTGCGGGATGCGGGCTGCGGAGGGCGCGATCGAGGGCGTCAAGATCTCGGGCGACGACATCGCCCTGGAGGTCATCGGCGACGCCGCGCCCGTCGGCATGTGCGGGTCGGGCCTCGTCGACGCCGTGGCGCAGCTCGTGTCCGCGGGCCTTCTCGACCACTCGGGGCGGTTCGTGCCCGACGAGCAGGCGGCCGAGCACCACCCGGGCCTCGCGCCGCGCCTCGTGAAGGTCGGCGAGGAGCGGGTGTTCGTGCTCGCCTGGCGCGGCGACGACCCGGCCAACGCCATCTACCTGTCGCAGCGCGACGTCCGCGAGCTCCAGTTCGCGAAGGCCTCGATCGCCACCGGCTGGCACATCCTGCTGACCGAGCTCGGCGCCACGGCGGACGACATCACCCAGGTGCTCCTGGCCGGGAGCTTCGGCTCCTATCTCTCTCCGGCGAGCGCGGTCAAGATCGGCCTCGTGCCGAAGCTGCCGCTGCCGCGGATCATCTCGGCCGGGAACGTCGCCGGCGAGGGGGCCAAGATGGCGGCGCTCTCGCTGCGCGAGCGGGCGGCCGCCGATGCCATCCTCGAGGAGGTCGAGTACGTCGAGCTCTCGGGCCGATCAGACTTCAACGACATGTTCGTCGACCAGCTGGCGTTCCCGGGATGAGGCGGGTCGGCGTCATCGCCTGCGGCGCGCTCGCCCTGCACGTGAAGGCGATCGCGCGTCGGCGCGGCTGGCCGGTCGACGTCCACCCGCTGCCGCCGGAGCTCCACAACCGGCCCGAGCTGATCGCCCCGGCCGTCGCCGAGCTGGCGGACGAGCTGGACGGCGAGTACGAGCGGGTCGTCGTCGCCTACGCCGACTGCGGCAGCCGGGGCGCGCTCGATGGGGTCGGCCTCCCGCGGCTCGCGGGCGACCACTGCTACGACGTCTTCGCGGGCGAGGAGGTGCGCGCGGCGATGGAGGAGGAGCCGGGCACGTACTTCCTGACCGACTTCCTCGCGCGGACGTTCGACCGCACCGTCTGGCGCTCGCTCGGGCTCGACCGCCACCCGGAGCTGCGCGACGACTACTTCCGCCACTACCGCCGGGTCGTCTACCTCGCCCAGCGGCCCACCCCGGAGCTGCGCGCGGCTGCGGCGCAGGCGGCGGCGAAGCTCGGCCTGCCGCTCGAGGAGCGGCCGGTGGGCGAGGGCGGGCTCGAGCGGCGACTCGAGGAGCTGGTCGAGGGGGCCGCGCATGCCTGAGGCCGTGACGACGCGTGCTGCCCTGCTGCCGGCCGCCGGGACGCCGCTTCGGGTCGTCGAGCTCGACCTGGCTCCGCCCGGTCCCGGCGAGGTGCGCGTCCGCCTGCACGCGAGCGGCGTCTGCAGCGACGACCTGAACGCGATCGACGGCTCGGTCGAGATCCCCTGCCCCGTCGTCCCCGGCCACGAGGGCGCCGGGGTCGTCGAGGAGGTCGGCGAGGGGGTGCGCGGCCTCTCGTTAGGCGACCATGTCGCCCTCTCGTGGGCGCCCTACTGCGGCACGTGCGAGCAGTGCCTGCGCGACCTCCCCCACCTGTGCGGCACGGCCTGGCCGCTCATGCTGGCCGGCGGCATGCTCGACGGCACGACCCGGCTCTCGTTCGGCGGCGCCACCGTGCACCACTACTGCTTCCTCTCGTCGTTCGCGGAGCGGGCGGTCGTGCCGGAGCGCTCGTGCGTGCGCATCCCCGAGGAGGTGCCGTTCGAGATCGCCGCGCTGGTCGGCTGCGCCGTCACGTCGGGGGTCGGAGCGGTGTGGCGGACGGCCGGCGTGCGCCCCGACGAGCGGGTCGCGGTCTTCGGGCTGGGCGGCACGGGCATGTCGGCGATCCTCGGCGCGGTGGTGGCAGGCGCGTCCCAGATCGTGGCCGTCGACGCCCGCCCCGGGCGGCTCGAGCAGGCCCGCGAGGCGGGTGCGACGGCGACCGTCGTCTTCGACGGCGCCCCGGAGGACGCTGCGGCGACGGTCCTCGAGGCCAGCGGCGGCGGCGTCGACTACGCGTTCGAGTCGCGCGGCAGGCCGGCGGCGGTGCGGGCAGCGTTCCTCTCGACCCGAGCGCGCGGCGCGGTCGTGATGATGGGCATCCCCCGCGGCGACGCCGAGATCTCGCTTCCGGCGATCACGATCCCGCGGATGGAGCGGCGCGTCCTCGGCTCGATCTACGGCTCCTCTCGGCCTGACCGCGACTTCCCCGAGATCCTGAACCTGTACCTGCGCGGCCGGCTCCCGCTGGAGCGGCTGATCTCGCACCGGATGTCGCTCGACCAGGCGGACGACGCGGTCGCAGCGCTTCGCTCCGGCGAGGCGACCCGCGCCGTGCTCCAGCTCGGGTAGCGACACTACCGGCGTGGACACGCGGATGCCGTCCGACCGCGAGGTGCTGGCGCTGGCGCTGCCGGCGCTCGGCGCGCTCGTGGCGGAGCCGCTCTACGTCCTCGGCGACACGGCGATCATCGGCCACCTCGGCACGGTGCCCTTGGCGGGCCTGGCGCTGGCCGGCCTGCTGCTGGCGGAGATCCTCGGGTTCTGCACGTTCCTCGAGTACGGCACGACCGCGCGGGCTGCGCGGCTCTACGGTGCGGGTCAGCACGAGGCGGCGCTCGACGCCGGCGTGCAGGCAACGTGGCTGGCGCTCGGGCTGGGCGTCGTCCTCGTGGCGAGCGTCGAGATCGCCGCCGAGCCGGCGCTGCATGCCATGGCCGGCGGGTCGACGCCGGCCGCCGCACAGGGGCTCGAGTGGATCCGGATCGCGGCGCTGGGCGCGCCGTTCGTGCTCATCACGGCCGCCGCCCAGGGGTGGATGCGCGGCTTCCAGGACACGCGGACGCCGCTCTACGTGATCGGCGTCGCCAACCTGGCGTCGATCGGCCTCTCCGCCGTGCTCGTCTTCGGTCTCGACATGGGGATCCGCGGCTCGGCGATCGCGAACGTCGTCGCTCAGACCGCCTCGGGCGCGGTCTTCCTGGTGCTGCTCGTACGGCGCGGAGCGCCGCTTCACCCGTCGTGGGCGCGGATCTGCCGCCAGCTCGCGGCGGCCCGCGACCTGGGGCTTCGCACCGTCGCGTTCTTCGTTGCCTTCACGGTGGCGGCGTCGGTGGCCGCCCGCACGGGCGACGCGGCGCTCGCGGCGCACCAGATCGGCGCGCAGCTCTGGTTCTTCACGGCGCTCTTCCTCGACGCGACCGCCATCGCCGCCCAGGCGCTGATCGGCCGGCTCCTGGGAGCGGGCGCAACGGACGTCGCGCACGCGCTCGCGCACCGCCTGCTCTGGGCCGGGACTGTCCTGGGCTTCGGGTTCGCGGCGATCCTGGCGGCGGGGTACGAGGTCATCCCGGCCCTCTTCACCTCGGACGCCCCCGTCGTCGACCAGGCGCACGTGCTCTGGCCGTGGCTTGTCCTGATGATGCCGGTGAACGGATGGCTCTTCGCGCTCGACGGGGTGCTCTTCGGCGCCGGCGACCTGCGCTTCATGCGCAACGTCAGCGTGCTCGCTGCGGTCGTCGGCTACGTGCCGATCGCGCTCCTCACCGCGCAGGAGGGCTGGGGCCTCACCGGCATCTGGATCGGCCTCTCGGCGTTCGTCGGCATCCGGGCGGCGGTCGGCGCGGCCCGCTATCGCGGCCGGCGCTGGCTGGTGGGCGGGGCGGCGCTCGCCGACGAGGCCGTGTAGAAGCTAGATCGCTTCGACCTTCTCGACGTACCACACGACCCACGCGCCCTCGGTGCGCTCGGCCTGGACGACGCGCGCGTCCTTCGGCAGCGGCACCTGGCAGGACTCGCGCGACATGCCGCGCACCTCGCCGATCGCCTCCTTCTGCACCGCCGTCAGCGGGACGACGATGCGGGCGAGCACGGGCATCTCGGCGGCCTGGCGCAGATCGACCGGATTGTCCATGCCCGGAGGTTTCGGCGCCGCCGCCCGGAACCCTTCCGTCAGCCGAGCGGGAGCGCGGCCAGCGGGATCAGCATCTCGTCGGCCGAGAGGCCGCCGTGGTGGCCGCGGAAGTGCATGTCGAAGCGGCCCGGCTCGCGCCACCAGACCGACTCGCCCGGCTTCGGCAGCACGACCACGTCCCCGATCCGCTCCCGCAGGCGCGGCCCGGCCGCGCCGAAGATGCCTTCGGCCACGAGCTCATCGGTGGGGCGAACTTCTGCCGTCTCGCGCAGGAGGTCCTCGAGCAGCCACTCCACGTCGTCGAGGTGGCCCGGGAGGACGTGCAGGAAGAGGTCACGGGCCGAGCCGGCGGGGGCCAGAGGCCGCCCGTCGTCGCCGCCGCGCAGGTGCCGGGCAAGCTCCGGCAGGCGCTCGTTCACGTAGACCGTCGTCGCGGGATGGACGCGCACCTGGCCGTGGTCGGCGGTGACGAGGAGCAGCGTCTCGCCGCCGGCGGCCAGCAGGTCTGCGAGCGTGGCGAGCCCGTCGAGCACTCCGGTGGCCGCGGCGGCGTGCGCGTCGGAATCGGGGCCGTGCTCGTGCCCCACGGCGTCGGCGTCGTCCACGTACGCGACGGTGTAACCCGCGCCGGCGGCCGCCGTCTCGGCCACCCAGCCGTTGTCGGCCGTGAACGGCCGCACCGCCGCTCCGCGCAGCATGGCGCGGCTGAACGTGGTGTCGGCGATGGCCGCGTGCTGCACGGCGTGGGACGCGACGCCGGCCGCCGCCAGGCGCTCGTAGATCGTCGTGCGCGGATAGAGCGCGGTCGGGTCGAGCCCGCTGCCGCGGAGCGTCTCGCGCTCCGCATCGCCCGCGTAAGAGAAGAGGAGCGGCGCGATCAGCCGGTCGAGGGCCGGCTCGTACTGGAACCACTCGTAGATCCCGCTCTCGCCCACCGGTACGCCGGTGTGGAGCGTGGTCATGTGCGCGGAGGTCGTCGATGGGAACTGCGAAGTGAGCTTCGCCAGGACGCCGTCGGCCGCGACGCGCTTCAAGAACGGGTGGTCGGCATGCCGCTCGGCGGCCGACCAGCCGAAGCCGTCGACCACGACGAGGACGATCTTCCGCCAGCGCCGGTCCAGCTCGCCGAGGGCAGACTGTTCGATCCCCGGGCCCCCGTCGCCCGTCAGGAGCCGCACCACCGTCGCCGGGATGTCGGCGAACGACCGGCCGCCGTAGGCGGGGCGCACCTCCTCCACGGCGGCGCTACTCGGAGCGGGCGCCGGTCCGCGGGCGGCGCCCGCGCGTCCCCGGGAGCGAGCGGGCGAACCGGCGGGTGGCCCGCTCGTCGACGAACATGACGATCGGCCCATGTGCGATCAGGCCCTCGGGCGCGCGCTCCTTCATGATGTCGGGCAGGAACTTCTCGACGAGCCACTCGCGACCGTGGGCCACGCTCGCGTGGACGAGGACGCGCACGAGCTCGTCGTCCAGCACCTCGACCTCGACCACCTCCGGCCGGCGCACGAACCGTGTCGGGCCGGCCGGGACGATCCGCGCCACCTCCTCGACCACCCGCCGGCACTCGTCCCCGTCGGTCGCCATCAGCTCGACCTCCACCTCGCGCACGCCCTTCGGCAGGATGCGAGCGGCGTAGATCGCCGAGTTGTTCACCCGGATCTTCTCGCCGGTCACGGCCCGCAGCGTCGTCGAGCGCAGCGACATCTCCTCGACGACGCCCGACAGCGACCAGGGTTCCACCGTGATCGTGTCGCCGACCGAGAACCAGCCCTCGAAGAACATGAGCAGGCCGGCGATGATGTCGGTCAGGAAGCGCTGGCCGGCGAAGCCGATCAGGACGACGATGAGCGACGCCCCCGCCAGGGCCGCGACCTTGGAGAAGCCCGAGACCTGGACGAACGAGAAGGCGAGCGCGAGCAGGAATGCGACGTAGCGGACGGTGGTGCGGACGAGCGAGACGGCGGTGTCGCGCCGCTTCAGGCCGCGCAGGGCGGCGGTGTCGTCAGGCGAGGGGCCGGTATCGCCGTGGCGCCGCTCCCACCACCGGGTGAGGAGCTCCGCGAGCCGGCCGGACGCCTTGGCCACGACCCAAGCCAGCACGAACGAGCCGACGATGAGCGCGGCGGTGCGCCAGTTGCCGCCGACCGGCAGAGAATTCTCGATCGCGCCCATCACCTCTCGGACGGTAGCGCCGCCGTCACTCGGCGGTCACGGTGGGTCAGGCGATTGTCACCTGGTCGCACAGATAGACGTCCTGGATCGCGTTCAGGAGCCCGACGCCCTCCTGCATCGGGCGCTGGAACGCCTTGCGCCCGCTGATCATCCCCATGCCGCCGGCCCGCTTGTTCACGACCGCGGTGAAGACGGCGTCGTGCATGTCGCTCTCACCCGAGGACGCGCCGCCGGAGTTGATGAGGCCGGCGCGGCCCATGTAGCAGTTGGCGACCTGGTAGCGGGTCATGTCGATCGGGTGGTCGCTCATGAGGTCGGAGTACACGCGCTTGTCGGTTTTGCCGAACTTGAGGTCGAGGAAGCCCGGAGCGGCGGTCTCGGGCGCCTTCTGCTTGATGATGTCGGCCTCGATGGTCACGCCCAGATGGTTGGCCTGGCCGGTCAGGTCGGCGGCGACGTGGTAGTCGTGGCCGCTCCCGTTCGAGGTGGTGTTGAACCCGGAGTTGCGCAGGTAGCACCACAGCACCGTCGCCATCCCGAGCTCGTGCGCGGCCTGGAACGCGACCGCGACCTCCTGGATCTGGCGCTTGGACTCCGGCGAGCCGAAGTAGATCGTCGCGCCCACCGCGACGCAGCCCTGCTCGCGGGCCTGCTTGACCGACGCAAACATGATCTGGTCGTAGGCGTTCGGGTACGAGAGGAACTCGTTGTGGTTCAGCTTGAGCAGGAACGGGATGCGGTGCGCGTAGCGGCGCGCGGTCGCGCCCAGCGCGCCGAGCGTCGTCGCAACGGCGTTGCACCCGCCCTCGACCGCGAGCTGCACGATCCGCTCGGGATCGAAGTAATCGGGGTTCTTCGCGAACGAGGCGCCCGCCGAGTGCTCGATGCCCTGGTCGACCGGGAGGATCGACAGGTAGCCGGTGCCGGCGAGGCGCCCGTTGTCGAGCAGCGTCTGGATCGACCGCAGGACCGGCGTCGGCCGGTCGCTCGGGGCGACCAGGCGGTCGACGAAGTCCGGCCCCGGCAGGTGCAGCCGTTCGGTGGCGATGGTCGTGCACTCGTGGGAGAGCAGCGACTCTGCGTCGTCACCGAGGATCGACTCGATGGCGGCGAGATCGGATGAGGACGCGATTGCCATGTGCCCGGCTCCTTTCAGCGCGGCGACACCCGGAGCATACGTCCGTTTCAGGGTCCCTCGGTTTTCTCGAGCGCGCGGCGGCGCAGAACCCGCTCGTCGCCGACCCGGCGGGTGATCCCGCGCGCGTCGAGCGCCTCCAAGAGGCCCTGGGCGAACTTGCGCGAGATGACCAGGCGGTCACGCAGCTGGGCGAGCGTGACCCGCCCCGTGGCTCCCGCCAGCTCGACGACCGCCGCCTGCGCCGTCGCCAGCGCCTCCTCGGTGAACGCCAGGTCGCGGCCGGCTCGCACCGCGCGGCCGGTCGCGACCAGATGGGCGACGGCGCGCTCGTCATCCGGCCCGATCGCGGGCGGCGTGAGCGGCGTCGCGGCCAGCCGGGAGTAGAGCGCCTCGGCATCGGCGGGAGCGGGCTCGGGCTCGCGCACCGGCTCGGGCCGTGCGGCGGGCGCCGGTGCGGCGCGGCGGACGCGCGGCGGGCTGGGATCGGCCACGACCCCGCCGGCGACGGTGACGGCCGGGCCGGTGAGCCGCACCACGACGTGGTCTCCGGCCGCCGCGACCGCCCGGGCGCGCAGCCGCAGCTGCACCCGGCCGGCGGTGCCCGGAGCCAGCTCGCCCCCACCGGGGATCGCGACCCGGGCGGGGATCTCGGCCGTGCCGTGGTGGACCATCACCGGCTCGCCGTTTCGCACCGCCCGCGGCGCCGACTCCAGCACGCGCAGGTCGCACTCGAGCCGGAAGGACTCGGGGAAGGCTCCGGGCGTCGCGACGACATGGCCGCGCCGCACCTGCGCCCGCTCGACACCGACCAGGGCGAGCGCGACCCGCTGCCCGGCGGCGGCCCGCTCAGCCGGCCGGTCGTGCACCTGGACGCTTCGCACCCGCGCCTCGCGCCCGCCCGGCAGGATCGCCAGCCGGTCGCCGGCCGCGACGCTTCCCGACCAGAGCGTGCCCGTGACGACCGTGCCGATGCCGCGCAGCGAGAACGAGCGGTCGACGGGGAGGCGGACGGCGCCGTCGGCGGGGCGGCTCGCGGCGGCACCCGCGACCCGGTCGAGCGCGGCTCTGAGCTCGTCCAGCCCCGAGCCGGTGCGGGCAGACACCTCGACCACCTCCGACGCCGCGTACGGGCCGCCGTCCAGGAGCTCGGCGATCTCGAGCCGGACCAGCTCCGCGCCCTCATCCTCCACGAGGTCGCGCTTGGTCAGCGCTATCACGCCGGCGGGGATCCCGAGCAGCCGCACGATCGCCGCGTGCTCGCGCGTCTGCGGCATGACGCCGTCGTCGGCGGCGACGACGAGCAGGAACAGGTCGATCCCGGTCGCCCCCGCAACCATCGCCCGGATGAAGCGCTCGTGTCCGGGGACGTCCACGACCGACAGGTGGCGGCCGGAGGGCAGCTCGAGTGGCGCGTAGCCGAGCTCGATCGAGATCCCGCGCGCCTTCTCCTGCGGCAGCCGGTCCGTGTCGACGCCTGTGAGCGCGGCGACGAGGGCGGTCTTGCCGTGGTCGATGTGGCCGGCGGTGCCGAGGGTCAGAGGCTGATCCGCTGGCACTCCTCGTCCGTGAGCGTGCGGCAGTCGAGCAGCACACGCCCCTCCTGGACGCGGGCGACGACGGGCGGATCGGCGGAGCGCAGCGCCGCGGCGAGCCGGTCGCCGCCGTCGAGGGCGCAGGCGAAGCTCTCGATCTCGAGGAGCGGCACGGCCCCGCCTCCCACCCGGGCGGTCGTGGCGACGACATCGCCACCCAGCCTGGCGGCCAGGCGCTGGGCGCGCTCCCTCACGGCGGCCGCCGGCTCGGCCACCGCGCGCAGCACCGGCACCTCGCGCAGCGCCCGGGCCGGGTCGCGGTAGAGCTCGAGGGTCGCCTCGAGCGCCGCCAGCGAGAGCTTGTCGATGCGCACCGCGCGCGCGAGCGGGTGGCGGCGGACGCGGGCCACCGCCTCGGCGGCGCCCACGATGACGCCGGCCTGCGGGCCGCCGAGCAGCTTGTCGCCCGAGAAGCAGACCACGGTCGCGCCGGCTTCGACGCTGGAGCGGGCGGTGGGCTCGTCGGCGAGATCGGGCAGGTCGATGAGCTGGCCGGATCCGAGATCGTCGATCACCGGGACGCCGTGCTCGGCGGCGAGCGCGCACAGCTCGTGAAGCGACGGCGCCTCCGTGAACCCGACCATGCGGAAGTTCGACTGGTGGACGCGCAGGACGGCGCCGGTGTCCGGCCCCAGCGCGCGGGCGTAGTCCCCGATCCGCGTGCGGTTCGTGGAGCCGACTTCGACCAGCCGGGCGCCCGACTGGGCCAGCACCTCGGGGATGCGGAAGCCGTCCCCGATCTCGATCAGCTCGCCGCGGCTGATCGGCACCTCGCGTCCGCCGGCGAGCGCGGCCAGCGTCAGCATGACGGCGGCGGCGTTGTTGTTCACGGCCATGCCGTCCTCGGCGCCCGTCAGCTCGGCCAGGATGGCGCCCAGGTGCGAGTGGCGCGAGCCGCGCGTGCCGGCCTCGAGGTCATACTCGAGGTTGGAGTAGCCGGCCGCCACGGCCGCGGCACGCTCGATCGCCGCTTTGGCGAGCGGCGCCCGGCCCAGGTTCGTGTGCACGATGACGCCGGTGGCGTTCAGCGCCGGTCGCAGGCTGGGCGGCCGGCCGAGCAGGCGAGCCGCCTCGGCGAGCAGCTCGTCCGGTTCGTCGGCGACGCCGCGGCCGCGGGCGCCGGCGAGGGCCGCCCGGATCGCCTCGACGGTCGCCGGGCGGCCGTGGCGTTCGACCAGTCTTGCCCCGAGCTCCTCACCCATAAGGGCGTCGACGGAGGGCAGACCTCGCAGCGGGTGATCGGCCATGGTGCAATTCTATGTCCAGGTGCCGAGACAGAGACGTCCGACCCTCTATGCGATGCAGTCGTTCGGCCGCCGCCGGCGGCCGCGGCGGCTGCCTCCCGTGCGCCCGCTGGCGGTGGTCGCGGTCGTGGTGGCGTCGGCGTTGCTCGCAACGGCGGCCTTCGTGACCCATCGGCTGTGGCCGCTCACCGACCGGGCCGCGGGCGCGATCGACGCCCCGGGGCTGACCGCGCCGTCCGGCGGCGGGCCCGGCGCGGCCCCGAAGGTGGAGCTCGTCGCCGGCGCGCCCGCCGGCCACCCGAAGCACGTTCCGGCCCGGGCGGCGATCGTCGTCGACCGCACGACCGGGCGGGTGCTGTGGCAGAAGGGCGCGCACCGCACCCTGCCGATCGCGAGCCTCACGAAGCTCATGACCGCGCTGGTCGCGGCGGATAGGAAGCCGGGCGCGGCGTTCCTGGTGACGCCGGCCATGACCGGCGTTCCCGGCTACACGCTGGGTCTCAAGGCCGGCGACCGCGTGACCGAGCGGCGGATGCTGGCGGCGGCGCTGATCGCCTCGGCCAACGACGCCGCCAACGCGCTCGCCGTCCATCGCAGCGGCTCGATCACCCGGTTCGTGCGGCGGATGAACGCCGAGGCGCGAACGCTGGGCCTCCACGACACCCACTACTCCAACCCCTCCGGGATCTTCGACACCGCCAACAACTCGTCCGCGTGGGACCAGGCGACGATCTCGCTGCGCGTGCTGGAGCAGCCGCTCCTGCGGCGGATGGTGGGGTCGAAGTCCTACACCGCGAGCCCGACCGCCTCGTACGTGAGCCGAAACACCCTGCTCTGGGACTACCGTGGCGCGATCGGGATCAAGACGGGTCAGACCACGGCAGCCGGAAACTGCATCGCCGCCGCCGCCCGTCGCAAGGACCGGTCGATCGTGGTCGTCCTGCTCCACGTGGACGGCGACGAGTTCGCGGCCGCCGCTCGCCTCCTCGACTGGGGATTCCGCCACGCCGGCTGAGGCCCCGACCCTGCTCGCGCAGGTCACCGACCTCCACATCGAGGTCGGGCCGGGCGACGGCGCGGCCGCACGGGCGACCGCCGCTGCGGTGAGCGCCGTGCGCGCGCTCAGCCCGGCACCGCACGCGGTCCTGGTGACAGGCGACGTGGCCGAGTCGGGCGCCGCCCGCGAGTACGAGCGGGCGCGCGAGCTCCTGGCGCCGCTCGGGTTGCCGGTGCACGTGCTGCCCGGAAACCACGACGACCCCGACGCCCTGGCCGCCCACCTCGGCTGGGAGGGCGTGCACGGCTACGCGGTCAAGGTCGGCGGGATCCGGGTGATCGCGCTCGACAGCACCCGGCCCGGCTTCGACGACGGCCGGCTCCAGACCGAGCGGCTCGAGTGGCTCGAGTCCGAGCTGGCGGCCGACCTCACGCCGACCGTGCTCGCGATGCACCATCCGCCGCTCCTCACGGGCATCGAATCGCTCGACCGGCTCGGGATCGCCGCGGCCGAACGGGCTGCCCTTCGGTCGGTGATCGCCGCCAGCCCGCACGTGCTCCGCGTCGTCGCCGGGCACGTGCACCGGGCCGCGTTCGGGACGCTCGGCCCGTGCGGAGTCGTCGCGGCTCCTGCGGCCTACCTCGAGGCGCGGCTCGAGATCGGCGGCACGATCCTCGACCTCGAGGAGGCCTCGCCCGGGTTCGCGCTCCACGTCGCGCTCGGCGACGCGTGCACGACCCACGTTCAGACGGTCACGACGGCGGCGTGACGTACGCCGCGTGCATGCCGATGACGAGGGCGGCGGCGAGCCCGAGGTAGACCGCGGCGACGGCGGTCCGCTGCGGCCAGGTGACGGAGTGGTAGGCGCGATAGCCGGGCTCATGGCGGCGGCTCCAGCGCCGGTAGAGCTCGTAGCCGCCGAGCAGGAGCACGAGCAGCGCGAAGAAGTTGTGGTAGGCGAAGAAGAAGAGCGCGACCATGAAGAGGCCGAGGAACCAGAACGCCGGGTGGAGCGCGGCGACGGCCCGGCCGCCGTCGAAGGGCACGATCGGCACCAGGTTGAACAGGTTCAGCAGGAAGCCGACGTACGCGAGGCCGCGGAGGAGGTTCGAGTCGGTCTGCTCGGCCACGATCAGCACGGCCAGCGCGCCGGCGCTCCCGAGCACCGGCCCGGCGAGCCCCACCTTGGCCTCCGTCCAGGCGTTCCCGGGCATCTCCTTCATCGCGACCATGGCGCCGAGGAACGGGATGAACATGGGCGCAGAGGCGTCGATCCCCTCGCGCTTCAACTGGATCACGTGGCCCATCTCGTGGATCAGGAGCAGCAGGACGAACCCGACGCCGAACCCCCATCCCCACGCCCACGCGTAGAGCGCAGCCGAGATCAGGAAGCTGAACAGGAACTTGAACTTGAAGAGGAACGCCAGGTTCCCGAGGAACTTGAGGACGAGCAGGCCGCCCGCCGCGATGCCGCCGCCCGCGCGGCGCAGGAGGCCGCGGTGCTCCTGCACCGGGCTCCGGTACGGCGGGTCTTCGGGCGGGGCGTGAGGCAGCGTCCCTGTCGAGGCCTCGCGCGGCTCCCACGGGTCGTAGGTCATGGCCTCAGAGTAGCCGCCGGGAGCCGGAAGTCCATGTGTTGCGCCGTCATGTCCCCTCTCGCCCGATCCACTCCTCGCCGCCCTCGAAGACCTCCTTCTTCCAGATCGGCACCGTCTGCTTGAGCGTGTCGATCGCCTCCCGGCAGGCGTCCATCGCCGCGCCCCGGTGGGCGGCCGAGACGGCGATGACGACGCTGGCCTCGCCGAGCGGCACATGGCCGGTGCGGTGGGCCATCGCGACGTGCAGGACGTCGTGCCGGGCGCGGACGGCATCGGCGATCCGGGCCATCTCGGCCTCGGCCATCTCGGGATAGGCGTCGTACTCGAGGTGGGTGACGGTGCGGCCGCGGCTGTGAAGGCGGGTGATCCCGACAAAGGAGGCGACCGCGCCGGCGCCGGGGTCGGCCACCTCGGCCACGACGGCGGCGAGGTCGAGCGGCCCGGCCGTCACCCGGAACGCCCCGCCCGAGACCGGCGGGATGACGGCCACCTCGTCGCCGGCGGCGACCGGGTCGCCGCGGCCGGCGTACTCCCGGTTTCGGGCGTAGGCGATGCCGGGCGGCTCGTCGCCCAGCTCGAGCAGCGCCCACACGTCGCCCACCGCCGCGCCGTCGGGCACGTCGACCTGCCGCTCCGACCAGCCGGCCCGCTCGCGCAGCGCGGCGAAGAGCCTGACGGTGATCCGCATGCCGGCAGCGTATCGACGCTCGCGGCTCTCGGCCTCGCAGCCGCCCTCTATCGTTCCGGGGCGATGACGAAGCCGGTCTACGGCCCCGACGACGCCCCTGGCGAGCGCCCGCCGCCGGGCGAGTTCCCGTACACGCGCGGCATCCGGCCCGAGGGCTACCGCGGCCGGCCGTGGACGATGCGCCAGTACGCCGGCTTCTCGTCGGCCGAGGACACGAACCGCCGCTTCCGGCTCCTGCTCGACCGCGGCCAGACGGGGCTCTCGGTCGCCTTCGACCTGCCGACGCAGCTCGGGCTCGACTCCGACGACCCGCTCGCGCTCGGCGAGGTGGGCCGCACGGGCGTGGCGATCGACTCGCTCGCCGACATGCGGCTCCTGCTGGACGGGATCCCGCTCGGCGAGGTGTCGACCTCGATGACGATCAACGCGCCGGCGTCGCTCCTGCTCCTGCTCTACGAGCTCGTCGCCGAGGAGCAGGGCGTCGCGCCCGCGGCGCTCTCGGGCACGATCCAGAACGACATCCTGAAGGAGTACATCGCCCGCGGGAACTACATCTTCCCGGCCCGGCCGAGCATGCGCCTCACCGTCGACACGTTCCGCTACTGCACTGAGCGGCTGCCGCGCTGGAACACGATCTCGATCTCGGGATACCACATCCGCGAGGCGGGCTCGACCGCGGCCCAGGAGCTGGCGTTCACGCTCGCCAACGGGATCGCCTACGTCCAGGCGGCCGTCGACGCCGGGCTCGAGGTGGACGCGTTCGCGCGCCGGCTCTCGTTCTTCTTCAACGCCCACAACGACTTCTTCGCCGAGGTGGCGAAGTTCCGGGCGGCGCGAGGGCTCTGGGCAGAGATCATGCGCGACCGCTTCGGCGCCCACGACCCGCGCTCGCAGATGCTGCGCTTCCACGCCCAGACCGGCGGCTCGACGCTCACGGCCCAGCAGGCCGAGAACAACATCGTGCGGGTGGCGGTGCAGGCGCTCTCGGCCGTGTGCGGCGGCGCGCAGAGCCTGCACACGAACGGCTTCGACGAGGCGCTCGCGCTGCCCACGGAGCGCTCGGCCACGATCGCGCTTCGCACCCAGCAGATCCTGGCGACCGAGGCCGGCGCGACGGCGGCGGCCGACCCGCTGGGCGGGAGCTACTACATCGAGGCCCTGACCGACGAGCTCGCCACCGAGGCCCGGCGGCTGATCGACGAGATCGACCGCCTGGGCGGTGCCGTCGCGGCCGTCGAGGCGGGCTGGGTGCAGGACGCGATCGAGCAGAGCGCCTTCGAGGCCCACCGGCGCGTCCAGGCCGGCGAGGACGTGATCGTCGGCGTGAACCGCTACCAGAGCGGCGGGTCCGAGGCGATCGAGCTCCTGCGGATCGACCCCGACGCCGAGCACCGGCAGGTGGGGCGGACGCGGAAGGGGAGAGCCGAGCGGGACGCGGCAGCCTGCGAGTCCGCCGTCACGGCCGTCCGGGAGGCGGCGGGGTCAGACACGAACGTGCTGCCGCCGCTGCGCGAGGCGCTCCGCGCCGGCGCCACGATCGGCGAGTTGTGCGGCGTCCTGCGCGAGGCGTGGGGCATGCACGACGCCGTCCGCCCCCGCCCCTAGCCCGGCGGCTCGCGAATGGGGCGCCTGCGCGGCCCGAGCGATCGAGACCGGCGCGGCGCCCCTGGGGTGCGACGCCTTTAGACGGCGCCGCGAGTCTTGCCCATCAACGCGGGAACGGTGCGCATGATGAGCTTGATGTCGCCCCAAAGACTCCAGTTCGTCACGTACAGGTAGTCCAGGACGAGCATCTGCGAGAACGTGACCTCGCTTCGGCCGCACACCTGCCACAGGCCGGTGAGCCCCGGGGTCAGGTCGAGCCGGCGCAGGCCCCAGTCGTTCACGAACTGGTGCTCGTGCGGGATCAGCGGCCGCGGGCCGACGAGGCTCATCTGGCCGCGCAGCACGTTCCAGAGCTGCGGGAACTCGTCGATCGAGTACTTGCGCAGGAACCTGCCGACGCTGGTCACACGCGGGTCGTCCGGGATCTTGAACATGCGCGCGTCGTTGTCGCGGTGCGCGTTCAGGTGGGCCACCTCGGCCTTACGGGCCTCGGCGTCGCGCACCATCGTCCGGAACTTGATGATCGTGAACGGCTGCTGGCCGCGGCCGATGCGGGTCTGGCGGAAGAAGACCGGGCCTGTGCTGTTCACACGGATCGCGATCGCGGTCGCCAGGAAGATCGGCGAGAGCACGACCAGTCCGAAGATCGCGCCGGCGACGTCCATCGTCCGCTTCGCCAGCCGGTGCGACGCGCCCAGCTCCGGCGGCGTCAAGCCGAGGAGCGGCGTGCCCTCGAGCGAGTAGACGCCCGCCCGGCTGCCGACAACCTCGAAGAGGCGCGGCACGATGTCGACCTGCACGCCCAGCTCGTTGCAGACGCGCACGACGTCGAGCCCGGCCTCGTGGTCGGCCGTGAAGGCCAGGACGACGTGGTCGATGTCGTGCGTCTGGAGGATCATGCCGAGCTCGTTCGTCGAGCCCAGGATCGGCACGTCGGCCAGCTCGTCGTGCAGCGGCAGCGGGTTCTGGTCGACGAAGCCGACCAGGTCGAGGCCGTAGTTCGGCGAGCGGCGGATCTTGCGCGCGATCTCCTGGCCCACGAGGCCGGCGCCGACCACGACCGCATTCTGCTTGAGCGCGAGTTGGCGGCGCAGCACCGAGCGCGAGAGGCTCCGGTAGGCGGGGATCGCGACGGACGCGACCGCCCAGAAGGCGATCACCCGGCCGCCGTGAAGCGACGTCGGGGACAGCACCTGAACGACCGCGAAGACCGTCCACGACGCGACGGTGACGCAGTGGAAGATCGGCCACACCTCGTCGAGCGTGGCGTTGTCGGCGCCGACGCGGTCGCGCCGGTAGAGGCCGTAGAAGCCGGCCAGCACGGCCCACGCGGGGAGCACGATGAGGAGCGGGTCGAGGGTGGTGCCGCCGGACGTCAGGAAGTAGGCGCCGGCGAGCGCCGTGACAAGCCCTGCCAGGTCGGCGAGGCCGAGCGCGTAGCGCACCATGCCCCGCCGAACGCGGCCCGTGGGGCGCGCCGAGCGCGGCAGCTGGTGGACGGTTGCGGTCTGGCGCGGTGCGCTGACCACGCCTGCCTGGACCGCTTCCTGGTCCAGCCTAACGGTCGTTCTTGACTCCGCTCGAACCTGCTCGCCCACAGGGTGCCCACCCTTCTCGGTTGTCTGCCTCGCATGGTCGAACGTACTCGTCTCTTTGCGCGGAGTCAAGGTGGATTTTCACCAATTCGTTGCATTTGGACGCCCTTCTGCCCCCATCTCGTCCTCCGCGGCATCCTACCGCTCCTGGAGGACTTCGGTAGGCTGCCGCCGCGATGACGCCCCGAACCACCCGCGAGCGGATCGAGGCGGTCGAGCGGTTGCGCGAGGAGGCCGCGCACGCCGGCTCGCCCGCGGCGGTCGACCGTCAGCGCGAGCGCGGCAAGCTCCTGGCCCGCGAACGGATCGAGCTCCTGCTCGACCCCGGCTCCTTCACCGAGCTCGACGCGTTCGTCCAGCACCGCAACCCGAACTTCGGCATGATGGACAAGCGGCCCCACGGCGACGGGGTCGTCACCGGGCACGGGACGGTCGAGGGCCGGCGGGTGTTCGTGTTCTCGCAGGACTTCACCGTATTCGGCGGCTCCCTGGGCGAGGCCTTCGCCGAGAAGATCGTGAAGGTGATGGACATGGCCGTGCGATTCGGCTGCCCGGTCGTCGGCATCAACGACTCGGGCGGCGCCCGCATCCAGGAGGGCGTCGTCTCGCTGGCCGGCTACGCCGACATCTTCCTGCGCAACGTGCGGGCCTCCGGCGTCATCCCGCAGATCTCGCTGGTCATGGGCCCGTGCGCCGGCGGCGCGGTCTACTCGCCGGCCATCACCGACTTCGTCATGATGGTCGAGGAGACCTCGCACATGTTCATCACCGGCCCCGAGGTGGTGAAGACCGTGACGGGCGAGGACGTGAGCTTCGAGGAGCTGGGCGGGGCCGCCACCCATGCGGCCCGCTCGGGTGTCGCCCACTTCACGGCGCCCGACGAGCGGGCGCTGATCGAGGACTGCCGCTACCTGCTCTCGTTCCTGCCGCCGTCGAACGCGGAGCGGGCGCCCTGGGAGCCCCCGTCCGACCCGGCCGACCGCGAGGACGCCGAGCTCGACGAGCTCATCCCCGACGACGCGGCCAAGCCCTACGACATGCACGAGGTCATCGGGCGGGTCGTCGACGACAAGGAGTTCCTGGAGGTGCAGCCGCGGTGGGCCGAGAATCTGATCTGCGGGTTCGCCAGGCTCGGAGGCTACCCCGTCGGTGTGGTGGCAAACCAGCCGCGGGCGCTGGCGGGCGTGCTCGACATCTCGAGCTCGGTGAAGGGTGCGCGGTTCGTGCGCACCTGCGACGCGTTCAACCTGCCGCTCGTCACGTTCGTCGACGTGCCGGGGTTCCTTCCGGGGACCGACCAGGAGTGGGGCGGCATCATCCGCCACGGTGCGAAGCTGCTCTACGCCTATTGCGAGGCCACCGTACCGAAGCTGGCGGTCATCACCCGCAAGGCGTACGGTGGCGCCTACGACGTCATGAGCTCCAAGCACGTGGGCGCCGACTTCAACTTCGCCTGGCCGACGGCCGAGGTGGCGGTCATGGGCCCGGACGGGGCCGTCAACATCGTCTTCCGCAAGGAGCTCGAGGCGGCCGACGACCCGGAGGCGCGCCGGGCCGAGCTCGTCGAGGAGTACCGCGACCAGTTCGCGAACCCGTTCACGGCGGCCGAGCGCGGCTACGTCGACGACGTCATCGCCCCCCGCCGCACCCGGCCGGTCCTCATCACCGCCCTCGAGGCGAGCGCGGGGAAGCGCGTCGACCCACCCCGCCGGAAGCACGGCAACATCCCGCTGTGACCGGCGATCGGATCGACGTCACCCCCGAGCCGACGGCCGCCGAGGCCGAGGCGATCCGCCGCGCCCTCGAGGCGCTGGGCCTGCTCGAACGCGACCAGGGAGACCGGGGACAGTCCCCGGACGGTCCGCGTGACGCTTCCGCGACGGTCTCGGCACCGCACCCGACCCCGTAAGATCGCGGCGTGTTCACCAAGGTGCTCGTGGCCAACCGGGGCGAGATCGCCGTGCGCGTGTTCCGCACGCTGCGCGAGATGGGGATCGGCTCGGTGGCGGTCTACTCCGACGCCGACCGCGAGCTGCCGTTCGTCGCCTATGCCGACGAGGCGTACCGGATCGGCGCCGGGCCGGCGGCCGAGAGCTACCTGCGCGGCGAGACGATCATCCGCACCGCCCAGCGGGCCGGCGCCGAGGCGATCCATCCCGGCTTCGGCTTCCTGGCCGAGAACGCGGAGTTTGCCCGGGCCTGCGCCGCGGCGGGCCTCACGTTCATCGGCCCGTCGCCCGAGGCGATGGAGGCGATGGCGTCGAAGACGGCCGCTCGGGCTGCGATGGCGGCGGCGGGCGTGCCGATCGTCCCGGGCGTGACCGAGCCCGTTGCCACCCTTGAAGACGCGCGCGCCGCGGCCGGCGAGATCGGCTATCCGGTCGCCGTGAAGGCGGCGGCCGGCGGTGGCGGGAAGGGCATCAAGCCGGCCGCCGGCCTGGACGAGCTCGAGCGGGCCTTCGAGTCGGCCCGGCGCGAGGGCCAGGCCTACTTCGCCGACGACGCCGTCTACATCGAGCGCTACCTGGAGCGGCCGCGCCACGTCGAGGTGCAGGTGCTGGGCGACCTGCACGGGCACGTCATCCACCTGGGCGAGCGCGACTGCTCCGTGCAGCGCCGCCACCAGAAGATCATCGAGGAGACGCCGTCGCCCGCCGTCTCGCCCGAGCTCCGCGAGCGGATCGGCGAGATCGCCGTGAATGCGGCCCGCGCCGTCGGCTACACGAACGCCGGCACGGTCGAGGGCCTGCTCGACGCCGACGGCTCCTACTACTTCCTCGAGATGAACACCCGGCTCCAGGTGGAGCACACCGTGACCGAGATGGTGACGGGCCTCGACCTCGTGCGCGAGCAGGTGTGGATCGCCGCCGGCCGGCCGCTCGGATGGACGCAGTCCGACGTTCGCCTGCACGGCCACTCGATCCAGTGCCGGATTAACGCCGAGGATCCCGCCGCCGGCTTCGTGCCCACGCCGGGCACGATCACCCGCTACCGCGAGCCCGCCGGGCCCGGCGTCCGGGTCGACTCCGGCGTGGCCGAGGGCTCCGAGATCTCGGGCCTCTACGACCCGATGATCGCCAAGCTCGTCGTGTGGCACGAGGACCGCGAGCTGGCCCGCCGGCGGATGCTGCGCGCCCTGTCCGAGTTCGAGATCGAGGGGCCGGCGACGCTCATCCCGCTCCATCGCCAGATCCTGGAGCACCCCGACTTCGTCGCCGGCGGCCTCGTGCACGAGTTCGTGGAGCGCGGAGGGTATGTGGACGGACAGCTGGGACCAGGCCCCGAACGGGCCCCGGCCCCTGGGGTGCGTGAAGCGCAAAACGTCCCGGTCGAGGTCGACGGCAAGCGGTTCGAGGTCACACGTCACCCTTCCCGAGCACCCCGGCCGCACGCGGCTTCGCGCCCGCCGCGCCGCGATCGCCGAGCGTGAGCGCGGCGCGCACGGAGCCGGCGACGTCGTTCGGAGCCCCATGCAGGGCACGGTGCTCACGATCGGCGTGGCCGCGGGCGAGACGGTCGCCGCCGGCGACGTCCTGGTCGTGGTCGAGGCGATGAAGATGGAGAACGAGATCGTGGCCCACGGCCCCGGCGTCGTCGAGGCCGTCGAGGTGGCCGCCGGGGATCAGGTCGCAAACGGCCAGGCGCTCGTGCGGCTCGGCGCCGTCTAGGGCCAATTGCCCCGGCGAGATCCGCCCGGCGGCCGAGGCGGCCGCGCCGCGCCGTGCCTACCGTGGAGGCATGGAACCCACTCGCACCGCCATCGTCACCGGGGCCTCGCGCGGCCTCGGCCTCGCGCTCGCCCGCGACCTCGCCGCCCGCGGCTGGAACCTTGTCGTCGACGCCCGCGACGCCGACGCGCTCGCCGCCGCCCACGCGACGTTCGCCGTCGCGGGCCGAACCGTCGCCGTCCCCGGCGACGTGACCGAGCCCGCCCATCGCGAGGCGCTGATCGCCGCCGCCCGGGACATGGGCGGGCTCGACCTGCTCGTGAACAACGCGAGCGCCCTCGGCCCCTCGCCGCTGCCGCCCCTCGCCGGGATCGATCTCGCAGCCTTTGAGGCGATCCTCGCGGCGAACACCGTTGCGCCGCTCGGGCTGATCCAGGAGGCGCTCCCGCTGCTCGAGGCGACCTCCGGCCGCATCGTGAACGTGACCTCCGACGCGGCCGTCGAGGACTACGACGGCTGGGGCGCCTACGGCGCGTCAAAGGCGGCGCTCGAGCAGCTCTCGAACGTGCTCGCGGCGGAGCACCCCGGCCTGCGGGTCTACTGGGTTGACCCGGGGGACATGCGCACGCGGATGCACCAGGACGCCTTCCCCGGCGAGGACATCTCCGACCGGCCGCCGCCCGAGGAGAGCGTCCCGGGCCTGATCGAGCTGATCGACGGCGACCGCCCGAGCGGCCGCTACCAGGCCCGCACCCTGGCCGGGGCCGGAGTTGCCGGATGAGCACGCCGGCCCTGCAGGCGTTCGACCTCGGCCCCGAGCTCGAAGCGGCCGCGCCGCCCGAGGAGCGCGGGATCGCCCGCGACGGCGTCCGCATGCTGGTCGCCCACCGGTCGTGCGGATCCATCGAGCACTCCCGGTTCGACCGGATCGCCGGGCACCTCGCCGCCGGCGACGCGATCGTGGTGAACGTCTCCCGCACCCTCCCTGCGGCCGCCACCGCGATCTCGCCGCGCGGCGAGGAGCTCGTGCTGCACTTCTCCTCGCCGTACCCGGCCGACGAGCGCCTGTGGGTGTTCGAGCCCCGCCTTCCGGCCGGCGCGGGCACCGCCCCCTTTCGCGGGCTCCGGGCGGGCAACCGGCTGGCCCTGCCCGGCGGCGCCTCGATCGACCTGCGTGCGCCGTACCTGGGCGAGCGCCTCTGGGTCGCCCGGCCAAGGCTGGCCGGCTCGGTCGAGAGCTACCTCGGCCGCCGTGGCAACCCGATCCGCTACGCCTACGCCGCGGGCGAGTGGGACATCGCCGCCTACCAGACGATCTTCGGGATCGAGCCCGGCAGCGCCGAGATGCCGAGCGCGGCGCGCCCGTTCACCTCCCGTACGCTCGCCGCGCTGGCGGCGCGGGGAATCCAGGTCGTGCCGATCGTGCTGCACTGCGGCGTCTCCTCGCTCGACGACGGCGAGAGCCCGCTTCCGGAGCGCTTCGCGGTCTCGCAGGCCGCCGCCGCGCGCGTGAACGGGGTCCGCGGCGCCGGCGGCCGGGTGGTTGCGATCGGGACGACGGCCGTGCGCGGCCTCGAGTCGGCGGCGGACGCCGACGGCCGGGTGCACGCCGCGTCGGGCTGGACGGAGGTCGTCATCGGGCCGAGCCGGCCGGTCACGGCCGTCGACGGCCTCCTCACCGGCTGGCACGAGCCGGGCGCCAGTCACCTCGACATGATCGAGGCGGTCGCCGGCCGCACGCTGGCCGCGCGCTCCTACGCGGCGGCGGTCGCCTGCGGCTACCTGTGGCACGAGTTCGGCGACGTCCATCTGATCCTGCCGTAACCTCCGGCGATGTCCGACACCGGGCTGCGCTCCGTGACCGACGTGCTTCTGGCCGTGGCCGCCGAGTCGTCGACCGGCCGCCGCCTGCACATGCTGGTGGACGCCGCCCGCGATCATGTCGCGCGCCCGCTACGGCGCGATCGGCGTCCCCGACGGCGAGGGCGGCTTCGCCCGCTTCGTCACCTCGGGCATGAGCGAGGAGGAGATCGCCGCCATCGGCCCGCTCCCGCGCACCCACGGTCTTCTGGCGGCGATGCTGGAGTCGCCCCAGCCGGAGCGGATGCCCGACGTCCGCCGCGACCCGCGCTACGGCTGGTGGCCGTCTGCCCATCCGGTCATGACGTCGTTCCTGGGCGTGCCGATCGTCGCCGGCGGTGAGATCGTGGGCGCCTTCTACCTCGTGAACAAGGACGGCGGCGGCGAGTTCTCGCAGCAGGACGAGGCCGCGATCGCGCTTCTCGCCGCCCACGCCGCGATCGCCATCCAGCACGCCGCGGCGGGCGAGCGGTCGCGCGAGCTGTCGGTGGTCGAGGAGCGAACCCGGCTCGCGCGCGAGCTCCACGACTCGGTGAGCCAAACGCTGTGGGCAGCCGTGGCCACGGCCGAGGCGGCCACCGAGCGCCTGGGCTCGGACCCGGCCGCCGCCGCGCTCGAGGTCGCGAGGGTGCGCGAGCTCGCCGGCGCGGCCCTCGAGCAGCTGCGCGCGCTCGTCTTCGAGCTGCGCCCGGCCGACGTCGCCGCCGACGGGCTGGCGGGCGCGCTCCAGAAGCACGTCGACGTCCTGCGCCAGGTGCACGCGGCGGCGATCGGCTACGCACCGCCGCCCGAGCCGGTGCTGCGGGCGGGGGCCAAGCGCCAGGTGCTTCGGATCGCCCAGGAGGCGCTCGCGAACGCCGTCCGCCACTCCGGTGCCGACACGATCGATGTGCGGCTCGCCGACCACGACGGCGTCCTCGAGCTGGAGGTGGCCGACGACGGCGCCGGCTTCGACGCCGCGGCGCCGGCGCTCCGCGGCCGTCATCTCGGCCTCACGTCGATGGACGAGCGGGCGGCCCTGCTCGACGCGACGCTCCAGGTGCGCTCGCAACCCGGCGCGGGGACGACGGTGTTGCTGCGGGTCCCGGCCGCCCGCCACCGGCCGCGCGGTGGGGAGGAGGCGTGACACCCGCGATCCGCGTCCTTCTCGTCGACGACCACCCGGTCGTCCGCCAGGGCCTGCGCGCGCTGCTCGCGACCCAGGACGGGATCGAGGTGGTCGGCGAGGCCGGCGACGGCGAGGGGGCGGTGGCCGCCGCCGAGCGGCTTTCGCCGGACGTGGTCCTGATGGACGTCGTCATGCCGAGAATGGACGGGGTCGAGGCGCTGCGCCGGATCTGCGAGCGCCACGCCCAGATCCGTGTCGTCGTGCTGACGAGCTACGCCGACGAGCGCCGGGCGATGGAGGCCGTGGATGCCGGGGCGAGCGGGTTTCTCCTGAAGGACGCCTCGCCGCGCGATGTCGCCGCCGCGATCCGGGCGGCCCACCGCGGCGAGGCGGTGCTCCACCCGGCGGTGGCGGCGAAGCTCCTGGCCGAGCGGCGCCGCCCGCCCGCCGCGCACGCCGACCTCACGCGCCGCGAGCTCGAGGTGCTGCGCCTCATCGCGCGCGGCCTTCAGAACAAGCAGATCGCTGCAGAGCTCCACCTGTCCGAGAAGACCGTGAAGACGCACGTCTCGGCGGTCCTGCGAAAGCTCGACGTCACCGACCGCACCCAGGCGGCGATGTACGCCGTCAGGGAGCGGCTGGCCGAGCCGGGCTGACCGGGCTCAACCACGGGGGCCTCGAGTTCGTCGCCTGGCTGATCGGCGTACGGGGCCTGGCCCCGCACGCGGCCAGGCCCCACAGGGTTCGCCCGCAACCAGGCGACGACGTCGGCGGCGTTCCGGTCAGGCGGGAAGAACGGGGCTCGAAGACGTGCTCGACCCGCCTGGCGCGGGCCACGAGCGCGATCCGCCGGGAGAGGCGCATCCCGGCGATCTCGAAGGTTGGGAGGGGGAGCGCCTCGGCCAGCTGCAGACCGGGATCAGCGATCAGCGGATACGGGATGTGCTCGCGGGCCGCGAACTCCTCCTGGTCGGCGAGCGGCTGGGCCGACATGCCGACCACCTCGGCGCCCAGCTCCGCCAGCTCGGCGCGGTGGTCGCGGAAGGCGCACGACTGCGGCGTGCAGCCGCGGGCGCCGGGCATCGCATCCCAGCCGTCCGGCGGCGCCACGCCCGGCTGTCCCGTGCGCGGGTAGATGTAGAGGACGAGGGTGCCGGCTGCGGCGTCGCGCAGGTCGAGCGGCCGGCCGTCGAGGGCAGCGAGAGGCGGGCAGCTCCATGCCCGGGAGGTGGCGGGCGGCGCCGTCGTCCTCGGAGACCGGCAGGCCGGGCGGGAGGACTCGCGGGTCGAAGCCGCTCACGATCCGTGGCAGCGCTTGAACTTCTTGCCCGAGCCGCACGGGCAGGGTCGTTGCGGCCGACCTTGGCGCCGCCGAAGCGGGCGTCGAGCGACGGCAGCGCCTCGACCGGCGTGGCCGGCTCGCCGACGTCGCGCGCCATCCGCACGCGCTCCAGCTCCCGCACCTCGTCGTGGTCGAGGGTGAGGACGAGCTCGACCGGCTCCGGGTTCGCGACGGCCCGTGGCGGGTGCCCTCGACGAGCCCGAGGTCGGCCAGCAGCGCGTAGCAGTCCTCCGAGGTCAGGCCGTCGGCGCTCGCCGGGACGTCGATCCGCGACGGCGCCGCCAGGGCGAACCGGTCCCAGCGCTCCCGGCCAGGCTCGTCGGGCCCCTCGGCCAGGCGCTTGGCGAACGCCCGTCGCCCGGCGGCGTTGGCGTCGAGCGCCTCCATCGCGCCCACGAGCTCCTGCGGCAGCCACGCCGCCCATCCCGAGTCGATCAAGCCTGGCACGAGGCCAGGATACCGGCCTACCAGGGCTCGCCCGGCCGGCGCCCGTCGCAGACGAGCAGCGTGTCCTCGCGAAGCGCGAGCGACGTCCGGGGAGATGGACGAGCACCTTGCCGTCCTCCTCCGGCGTGAGCCGCACCCCTCCGGCCCCCGAACGCCCGTGCGGCCCGGCCACCGGACCCAGCCCAGCCGTTCGTAGAACCCCGGCGTCGCGGTGTCGAGCGCTCCGAGCTCATACCGCTCGTCGACGAACGCCGTGACGGCGCGCATGACGGCCGAGCCCAGTCCCTGTCCCTGACGTCCGGGCGAGGTCGCCACGGCCTCGACGTATCCCGTCCGCAGCGGCCCGGCCGTCCCACTCCAGCGTGCCGTTCGATCGACCGCCGCGTGCGCGACGACGGCGCCCGCCTCCTCGATGAAGAAGTGCGTGCCGCCGCGGCGCCCGCCCGCCAGCCATCCGGCGCGGAAGCTCGCTGCCCTTCGCAGCCCACGCGCGTTCGCACAGCGTCTGCAGCTCCCGCTCCTCGGGCTCGCTCAGCTCCGCCGACGGCCGCGCGACCACCCGCATGTTACGCCAGCTCGCCCATCCGCACCGCCCACACCTCGAGCGCCAGCTCGACGCGGGTCTGCGGCAGGTCGGGGTCGAGCCCGTGGCGGCCGCGAGGCGCGGCGATCCGCTCGTAGAGCGCCTGGCGGGAGATCCCGAAGCCGGCGGGCCGCGGCCGCCTTCGACCAGCCGGTCGCGACCAGCGCCTCGACCAGCGCGAGGCCGCTCTCGTCGAGGCGGGGCTCGACGCGCTCGCCGGCCAGGACGTCGCGGGCCACGCCGCCCAGGGCGCCCAGCTCCGAGCCGCGCCGCACCACCGGGCCGGCCGCCGCCGCGACGAGGCAGGCGCGCTCGGCGCCGGCCAGAGCGTCGCGCACCTGCCATGGCTCGGTCCCGCGGCTGTCGTAGCCGACGGCGGTGACGTCGCGCCGGGCCAGATCGCGGGCCAGGGCGGCCGGATCGAGATCGCCGCGGACGGCGACGAGCGCGCGCGGGCCGTCGACGAGGGCGTCGAGCCCCATCCGCTCGAGCCGCCCAAGGCCGCCGCGGCCGTGGAACGCCCACAGCGTCGCGCGCGAGAAGTCGACCCCGACCGAGCGCGCGCGGCGTACGACGTCCGCGCCCGAGCCGGCCCGGCCCTCGACCAGCCGCTGGAGCAGGCGCGCCCGCTCGGCCGACGGCACCTCCTCCCGCGGCGGCTGCGCGGCCATCGCCACCGAGAGCAGGAAGGCCGCCTCGTCGACGGCGAGCAGGTCGAGCTCGTCGCCGCGCCGTGGGAGGACGTGCAGCCGCGCGGCGGGGTTGACCGGACGGGAGTGAAGCGGCGTCGGCAGCCGCTGGCGGTTGCGGTCGAGCGCGTCCATGAAGGCGACGTCGAGGCCGTCGTCGGGCGAGGAGGCGATCGGCGTGCGGTCGGATCGCTCGAGCAGCACCTGGGCCTCGAGCACGTCGCCGAGCGCCGCCACGAGGCCGGCCGGGCCGAGACCCTCCCGGGCCGCCTCGCGCAGCTGGGCCTGGAGCCCGACCGCCCTGCGCAGCGTCGCCAGCTCCGAGGACACCAGCCGCTCGTGGACGACGTGGGTGATCTCGACGAACCGCACGTCCCGCCCGAAGACGAGCAGCGGCAGCTCGTGGCGGCGGCAGGGCTCGACCAGCGTCGCCGCCGGCGCGTGGGTGGGCTCGAACCCGATGCCGGCAGCACCTGCCCGGGCCAGCTGCGCGACCAGCGCCTCGACCTCGGCGGCCCGCATCCCCGCCAGGCCGATACCCGTCGTGAGCAGGAACTCGCCGCCGCGGATCACTCCCGCCACGAACGGCGTCTCGAAGACGTGCACCCACTCCACCCGGTTCCCCAGCCGATGCCCGCCGGCCGCGACCGAGACCTCGGCGCCCAGGAGCTCGTCCAGGCCCAGCAGGTCGCCCACGGTTAAGACAGACTGTCGGCTTTCCGGGGCTTCCATGGACACAGTGTAAGGTGGCGGCCCGGTCGGCGGGCGGCTTGAATGCAGCCATGTCTACGCACACCGACACCCGTCTGCTCTCGAACTACATCGGCGGCCGCTGGGTCGCCTCGACGGCGAGCGTCGAGCTCGACGTCCAGAACCCCGCCACCGGCGAGACCCTGGCCCGCGTGCCGCTCTCGGGCGCGGCCGATGTCGACGCCGCGGTCACGGCCGCCCGCGCCGCCTTCCCCGAGTGGCGCCGCCGTCCCACGATCGAGCGCGCCCGCTGGCTCTTCGGCTTCCGCCAGGTCATGGAGGCTCACGCCGACGAGCTCGCCCGCTCCGTGACCCGCGAGATGGGAAAGACGCTCCCCGACGCCCGCGCCGAGGTGGGCCGCGCCGTCGAGATGATCGAGGCCGCCTCCGCGATCCCGCAGACGATGCAGGGCCGCATCCTCGAGAACGTCGCCACCGGCGTCGACTGCGAGACGATCCGCCAGCCGGTCGGCGTGTGCGCCGCGGTCGTGCCGTTCAACTTCCCGGCCATGGTGCCGTTCTGGTTCCTGCCGTTCGCGATCGCCTGCGGCAACACGTTCGTCCTGAAGCCGTCCGAGCAGGTTCCGCTCACGCAGGAGCTGGTGTTCAACCTGATCGACGAGGCCGGTGGGCTCCCCGACGGCGTCGTCAACCTCGTGAACGGCTCGGTGGACGTCGTGAACGGCCTGCTCGACCACCCGGGCGTCGACGCGATCTCGTTCGTCGGCTCGGCCAAGGTCGCCAGGTACGTCTACGAGCGCGCGGCCGCCAACGGCAAGCGCGTCCAAGCGCTGGGCGGTGCCAAGAACTTCATGGTCGTCATGCCCGACGCCGTCATGCCGAAGACCGTCTCCAACATCATCGGCTCCGCGTTCGGTGCGGCCGGCCAGCGCTGCATGGCCGGCTCGGTCGTCGTGGCCGTGGGCGACGCGAAGCGGCCGCTCATGGACGAGCTCGTCGCCCGCACCGAGGAGCTCTCGGTCGGCGACGGCCTCGAGCAGGGGACGGACGTCGGCCCGGTCGTCTCGTGCGTCGCCCGTGACCGCATCGTCGAGTGGATCGAGCGCGGCATCGAGGGTGGTGCGACGCTGGCCGTCGACGGCCGCCGGCCAGACGCCAACCCCGACGGCGCGTTCGTCGGCCCGACGATCCTCGACGGCGTGACGCCCGACATGGACGTGGCCCGCGAGGAGATCTTCGGCCCCGTGCTCTCGGTCATCCATGCCGCGTCCCTCGACGAGGCGATCGACATCGTGAACGGATCGGCCTACGGCAACGGCACGTCGATCTTCACCGAGTCCGGCGCCGCCGTCCGCCGCTACCGGCACGACGCCGAGGTGGGGATGGTCGGCGTGAACGTCGGCGTCGCCGCGCCGGTGGCCTTCTTCCCGTTCTCGGGCTGGAAGGGCTCGTTCTTCGGCGACCTGCACGCCCATGGCGGCGACGCGGTCGAGTTCTACACGCGCAAGAAGACCATCACGTCGCGCTACTTCTCGGGCGGCGACACCGGCAAGTTCTTCGTCGAGGAGCACTAGGTGTCCGTCGTCGACCGGCCCCTGCTCAACACCGACCTCGACGCGGTCTTCGACCCGCGCTCGGTCGCGATCTACGGCATCTCCGAGCGCACCTCGCTTCGGATCGCCGAGAACATGACCAAGCCGGGCGTGCCGTTCTACGGCATCAACCCGACCAAGACCGAGGCCTGCGGCGTGCCGTGCTTCCCGTCGATGGCCGAGTGCCCGGCGGTGCCGGAGATGGTCGTGATGGGCGTCGGCCACGGCCGCATCGAGGCGGCGATCGCCGACGTGCTGTCGGTCGACGGGGTGAAGGCGATCATCACCCCCGGGCTCGGCAACGAGGCCGGCCGGGACGGCCCGCCGATCTCCGATCGCATCTCGGCCAGGGTGCGCGACGCCGGCATCGCCATGGTCGGGCCGAACTGCATGGGGATCGCGACCCCGGGCTCGCCGTCGCCGTGGATCGGGAGCCTGCACCCGACGTTCGTGCCGGGCCCGGTCGCGACGCTCGCCCACTCCGGCTCGATCGGCGAGATCCTCGTGTCGCTCGGCCCCCGTGTCGGCTTCCGCACCATGGTCTCGTCGGGCAACGAGACGGTGGTCGACGCGGCCGACTTCGTGGCCTGGTTCGCGGACGATCTCGAGACGCGCGTGATCGGCCTCTTCCTGGAGGCCGTGCGCCGGCCGGAGGCGTTCGAGGAGGCGCTGCGGCGGGTCTCGGAGGCCGGCAAGGTCGCGATCGTCATGAAGGTCGGCACGTCCGAGATGGGCGCCACGGCCGCGCTCGCCCACACCGGCGCGCTGGTCGGGTCTGACCGCAGCTTCTCGGCGATGCTGCGCCACTACAACGCGATCCGGGTCGACGACTTCGGCGACTGGGTCGAGCACCTCGAGGTGTTCGGGCGCGAGAAGCCGCCGCGCGGGCGCCGGATCGGCGTCGTCACGAACTCGGGCGGCGAGGGCGAGTACTTCGCCGACAAGGCCGAGCAGGCGGGCGTCCCGCTCTCGCTCTTCCCGGACGGCCTGCGGGCCGCGATCATGGACGAGTTCCCGAACTTCATCCACGTCGGGAACCCCGTCGACTGCTGGGCCATCGACGATGACCGGGTCGTCTTCCCGCGCGTCTTCCAGATGCTCGCCGACTCGGGCGAGTTCGACGTCCTGATCTCGGCGATCGACCACTCGTACTGGCTCCGGGGCACCGAGCGGAGCCTCGCAACCGGGATCGCCGACGACCTGCGACAGGCGGTCGAGGGCACCGACATCTTCCCGGCGGTCATCGGCGTCACGACATGCGACCCGCCGGTCGAGGACCTGGAGTGGGCCCGCCGGCACGACATCCCGATGCTGAAGGGGAGCCTGCCCGGCCTGCGCGCGATCGCGGCCCGGCTCAACCACACGCCCTACACGCCGCCGCCGCGGGCCGTCCCCGCCGACACGCCGCTCGAGGGGGCCGGGGCGCTGTCGGAGGTCGACTCGGCGGCCATCCTGGCCGAGCACGGCGTTCCGTACGTCAAGGCCGAGCGGTGCGCGTCCCCGGACGAGGCCGCCGCGGCCGCCGAGCGGATCGGCTACCCGGTCGTCTGCAAGATCGACAACGTGGCCCACAAGGCGAAGGTCGGCGGCGTCGCGCTGCACCTGGCCGACCCGGCGTCGGTCCGTGCCGCCGCCGAGCGGATGGGCGGAGGCGTGGTCGTGGCCGAGCAGGCCTCCGGCGGCGTGGAGGTGCTGATCGGCGCCGTGCGCGACCCCGAGTACGGCGCGACGGTGGCCGTCGGCATCGGCGGCGGCCTGGCCGAGCAGCTCGACCTCGTGACCGCCGCCCTGGCGCCGCTCGACGACGCCGGCGCCCGCCGCCTCGTCGACTCGCTTCCGGTGCTTGGCCGCATGCTCGGCGGCCACGTGCCGCAGGGACTGATCGACGCGATCGTGGCGGCCTCGCAGATGGTCGCCGAGCACCCAGAGGTGGTCGAGGTCGACGTCAACCCCCTCCTCGTCACCCCCGAGCGCGCCGTCGCGCTCGACTGCCTGATCGTCCTGAAGGAGCCCGCATGAGCGACGCCGTCCTGTACGAGACCCGCGGCCCGGCCGCGTGGATCACCCTCAACCGGCCCGAGAAGCTGAACGCGCTGAACGGCGCCGTTCTCGAGGGCCTGCACGCCTCGCTCGACCGGGCGATCGCCGACGACGAGGTGAAGGTGGTGGTGCTGACCGGCGCCGGCGAGCGGGCGTTCTCGGCGGGCTACGACCTGTCGGCCGAGGCCGCCCATTCCGAGATCCCGGCGCATATCTGGCATGAGGTGCTCGGCACCGACATCGACGCCACGATGCGGGTCTGGGCGCTCCCGAAGCCGACCATCGCCGCCGTCCATGGCTACTGCCTGGCGGGCGGCTGCGAGCTGGCGATGGCCTGCGATCTCATCGTCACGGGGGAGAGCGGCCAGTTCGGCGAGCCCGAGATCCGGTACGGCTCCGGGCCGGTCACGCTCCTCATGCCGTTCATCCTCGGGCAGAAGAAGACCAACGAGCTCCTCTTCACCGGCGATATGATCGACGCAGCGGCGGCGGAGCGAGCAGGGCTCGTGAACCGGGTGGTGCCCGACGACCAGGTCGAGTCCGAGGTCGAGGGGCTGGTGCAGAAGATCGCGCCGACGCCGCTTCCGGTCCTGCGGCTCACGAAGATCGCGCTCAACCGCGCATACGAGGCGATGGGGCTGCAGGAGGCCGTCAAGATGAACCTCGACCTGTCGTCGATGCTGAACGCAGCGGACACCCCGGAGCAGAGAGAGTTCATGGACATCGTCAAGTCACAAGGCCTGAAGGCCGCCCTCGCCTGGCGCGACGCGCGCTACGGCGAGGTTCTGGGAGGTGCGAACGCATGAGCGTCAAGGAGACCACCATCGACCCCACCCGCCTCGCGCGGCTGATCGAGACCGAAGAGGCCGAGTTCTCAGACCGGCACAAGGAGTCGCGCGCGATGACCGAGCGCGCCAGCCGCGCGCTGGCCGGCGGCGTCGCCTCGAGCTGGCAGGCGACCGATCCGCACCCGATCTACCTGGTCGACGGGCACGGCTCGAAGGTCGTCGACGTCGACGGCAACGAGTACGTCGACTTCCACAACGGCTACGGCGCGATGGCCGTCGGCCACGCCCACCCCAAGATCGCCGAGATCGTCTCCGACCGCGTGCGGCGCGGCACGCACTTCGCCCAGCCGACCGAGGATGCTGTCATCGTCGGCGAGCACCTCTCGGAGCGCTTCGGCCTGCCGCTGTGGCGGTTCGCCAACTCGGGCACCGAGTCGACGATGGACGCCGTCCGGCTCATGCGGGCCGTGACCGGTCGCGACATCCTGCTCAAGATCGAGGGCTCCTACCACGGCCATGGCGACGCTGTCATGGTGTCGGTCGCGCCTCCGGCCGACTCGATCGGCGACTACGAGAACCCGGTCTCGGTTCCGCAGACGATCGGGCTTCCCGACGCGGTCGTGGAGCTCACCCGGGTCGTCCCGTTCAACGACCTCGACGCGCTCGAGCGGACGCTCGAGCGCTACCAGGGCCGCGTCGCCGGGATGATCGTCGAGCCGACCATGATGAACGCCGGCATGATCATGCCGGAGGACGGCTACCTCGCCGGCGTGAAGGAGCTCCTGCACGGCGCCGGCGCCCTGCTCGCGTTCGACGAGGTGAAGACCGGCGCCACGATCGCCTACGGCGGCGCGACGAAGCGCTTCGGCGTCACCCCCGACCTCATCTGCCTCGCCAAGTCGGTCGGCGGCGGCCTGCCGTGCGGCGCGATCGGCGGCACCGAGGAGGTCATGGGCTGGATCGCCGACGGGCGCATCGACCAGGTCGGCACGTTCAACGGCAACCCGCTCACGATGGCGGCCATGCGGACGACGCTGACCGAGATCCTGACGCCCGACGTCTACACGGAGTTCGACCGGCTGGCGGAGATCCTCCAGACCGGGTGCGATGCCGTGATCGAGCACACCGGGATCGGCGGTTACACGACCGTCATGTCGGCCCGCGGCGCGGTCACCTACCGCGGCGAGCGCGTGCGCAACTACCGCGACTACCTCGAGGTGTCCGACGAGCTGGCCTACATCAACTGGCTCGTGCAGTTCAACCGCGGCGTCTTCATGGCCCCGTGGGGCAAGTCGGAGAACTGGACGCTCTCGGTGCAGCACTCCGAGGAGGACGTGCGCCGCTACGTCTCGAACTTCGAGTTCCTCGGCAAGGCGATCTCCGCATGAAGGCGGTCGTCTTCGAGGAGCACGGCGGCCCGGACGTCCTGCAGTACATCGAGATCCCGGAGCCCGAGCCGAAGCCGTTCGAGGTCCTGATCGAGGTCAAGGCCGCGGGCGCGAACTTCAACGACATCTGGGCCCGGCGCGGCATGCCCGGGATGAAGGTGATCTTCCCGCACGTCGCCGGGTCGGACGTCTCCGGCGTCGTGCGGGCGGTCGGCTCGGATGTGTCGGGCACCGGCTTCGGCTCGGCCAAGGTGGAGGTGGGCGACGAGGTGGTCGTCCACCCCGGCCTCTCCTGCCGCACGTGCGAGATGTGCACGTCGGGCCAGGAGTTCTTCTGCCGCCAGTTCCTGATCTGGGGCTTCCAGACCGGCCCCAACGACGGCGGGCACTCCGAGTACGTCACGATGCCCGCCGCGAACGTGCTCCCGAAGCCGGCCAACCTGACCCACGAGGAGGCGGCCTCGATGCCGCTCGTCCTCGAGACGGCCTGGCGCATGCTCGTCACGCGCGCCAGGGTGCAGGCCGGCGAGGACGTCCTCATCTGGGGCGGCGTCGGCGGCCTGGGCGTCATGGCGATCCAGATCTGCCGCCTCTTCGGCGCGAACCCGATCCCGGTCGTGGGCGGAGCCGAGAAGGTGGCGAAGGCGCACGAGCTGGGCGCGACCGACGTCATCGACCGCAAGAACGAGGACGTCGCCGCCCGCGTCCGCGAGGTCACGAAGAAGGTCGGCGTCGACATCGTGTTCGAGCACTCCGGCCAGGACACGTGGCCGACGTCCGTCGCCTCGCTCCGCTGGGGCGGGCGGCTGGTCGTCTGCGGCGCGTCCACCGGGTACGAGGCCGTAACGGACCTGCGCTTCCTCTGGAACAAGCAGCAGAACCTGCTCGGGTCGCACCTGTCGTCGAAGGCCGAGCTGGCGGCGGCGCTGCGCGCGGTCGAGGCAGGGCACATCAAGCCGGTGATCGACCACGTCTTCCCGCTCGCCGAGGTGCCGAAGGCCCAGACGCTGATGGAGGACCTCAAGGTCCAGGGCAAGCTGGTCTACGTCCCCTAGCTGAAAAATTGGGGTCAGACCCCAATTTTCCATCCGCGGCGCAACTTCGGGGTCTGACCCCGTTGTTGCGGTCCACTCGTGCATGTACGGGGGCGGAAGATTGGTGCCTGATCCCATTTTTTTGCGCCGTGAAGGCGGAGCGGCCGGAGCGATTCGCCACCCTCGAGGAGGGGGCCCGCGGGGTTCCCCCGCGATGAGCATACGATGGGCGAGTGCGGCTGTCGGTGATCGGCCATGTGGAGTGGGTGACGTTCGCGCGGGCGCCGTTCGTGCCCGGGCCGGGCGAGATCGTGCACCTCGAGGAGCCGTTCTCGCAGCCCGCCGGCGGCGGGGCCGTCACGGCAGTCGCGCTCGCCAGGATGGGCGCCGAGGTCACCTTCTACACGGCGCTCGGAAGCGACGGCCGCTCGCAGGAGGTGCTCGAGGCGCATGGCGTGCGGGTCGAGGCGGCCAGACGCGACCGACCGCAGACCGAGGTGCTGGCGCTCCTCGACCCGGCCGGCGAGCGCACGCTCTTCGTCGTCGGCGAGAACGACGCCCCGGTGGCGGCCGACCCGCTGCCCTGGGACGAGATCGCCGCCGACGCCGGCTGCTACTTCACCGGCTACGACCCCGAGACGGTGCGGCTCGGCCGGCGGGCGCCCGTGCTCGTCGTCACCGCCCGCCGCTTCGACGCGCTGGCCGCGAGCGGCGTCCGCGCCGACGCGCTCGTCGGGAGCGGCCGCGACCGCGGCGAGCGCTTCGACCTCGACCGCCTCACCGAGCAGCCCCGCCACGTGATCGTGACCGACGGCGCCCACGGCGGCTCCGGCTACGCCGCGGCCCCGGTCCCCGGGCCGATCGTCGACACCTACGGGGCGGGCGACACGTTCGTCGCCGGCGTCCTCTTCGGGCTCGCCTCGGGGTGGGAGCTCGACCCCACGCTGGCCTTCGCCGCCGAGCGCGCGGCCGAGGCGCTCACGTGGCGCGGGGCGCTGCCGCCCCTCCCATGACTCCCGGGCGGCCGCTTGCTAATGTCCCCGCCGTGCGCCGGCCAGCCGTCCTGATCGCCGTGCTCCTCGTGGCCGGAGCCGCCGCCGGCTGTGGCGGATCCGGTGTCGCCAACCCCGGCGAGGCCGACCTCGTCAACGGCAAGACGCAGTTCCAGCAGAAGTGCGGTGGGTGCCATGTCCTCGCGGACGCCCAGACCACCGGGACGCTGGGCCCGAACCTCGACGACGCGGCGGCCGGCGACCGCATCGCGGGGCTCGAGCAGTCCTCGTTCGAGGCGCTCGTCCGCCAGCAGATCGACGAGGCCGACGAGCCGATGCCGCGCCATCTCGTGACGGGTGACGACGCCCGCGACGTGGCGGCCTACGTCGCGAGCGTCGCCGGCGTGAAGCTCGCGCAGCAGAACAACCCCGGCTCGACTCCGCAGTAGCGGGCGGTTAACCGCACCACGCGCCTCGCCGTAGCCGTATTCCGCCGGGAGGAAGCGGCTGCCAGAGTGGACGGCACAACGCCGTTTCCGTCCCCTGGAGGGTCAATGTCAAGCTTCCCGCGAGCGGATGCCCCGCTCGATCTCTCGGCACTGCGCGCCCGCGTCACGGGCGACATCGTCCTCCCCGGCGACGGCGGCTGGGATGCCGCGCGGCTGGCCTGGAACCTTGCCGTCGACCAGCACCCCGCGATGGTCGCCCTCCCCGAGACCGCCGCCGATGTCGCGGCCGTCGTCTCCTACGCGGCCGAGGCCGGCCTGCGCGTGGCGATGCAGGGGACCGGCCACGGAGCCGGCGCCCGCGGCGGCGAGCTCTCCGGCACGGTCCTCGTGAAGATGGAGGGCATGCGCGGCGTCGAGATCGACGCCGAAGCGCGCACGGCCCGGGTCGAGGCCGGCGTCATCTGGTCCGAGGTCGCTGAGGCGGCGGCCGAGCACGGCCTCGCCGCGCTCGCCGGCTCCTCACCCGACGTGGGCGTCGTCGGCTACACGCTCGGCGGTGGCCTGAGCTGGCTGGGACGCCGCTACGGCCTGGCCGCCTCGAACGTCCTCGCGGTCGAGATCGTGACGGCCGACGGCGAGACCCGCCGGATTGACGCCGACACCGACTCGGATCTGTTCTGGGCGGTGCGCGGCGGCGGCGGCAGCTTCGGCGCCGTGACCGCGATCGAGTTCGCCCTCTTCCCGGTCGCCGAGGTCTACGCGGGCGTCATGCTCTGGCCGATCGAGCGCGCGAGCGAGATCCTGCACGCCTGGCGCGAGTGGACGTCCGACATGCCCGACGAGATGACCACGGTCGGCCGGCTGCTCCAGCTCCCGCCGATCCCCGACATCCCCGAGCCGCTTCGCGGCCGCTCGTTCGTGGCGGTCCAGGCCTTCTACCTCGGGAGCGAATCGGAGGGTGCGGCCCTCGTCGCGCCGATCCGGGCGCTCGAGCCCGAGATCGACACCATCGCGACCATCCCCGCGGCGGCGCTCCAGCACGTCCACATGGACCCGGAGCACCCGGTCCCCGGCCGCGGCGACGGCATGCTCCTCGACGACCTCCCCGCCGCGGGCATCGACGCCCTCGTCGCGGCCGCCGGGCCCGGCTCGGGCTCGCCGCTCCTCTCCGTCGAGGTGCGCCAACTGGGCGGCGCGCTCGGCAGGCCCGCCGCCGGCGGCGGCGCGGTGTCGCACCTGAACGCCGACTTCGCCCTCTTCGGCATCGGGATCGCGATGACCCCGGAGATGGGCACCGCGGCGGCCGCGCACGTCGAGGCCGTCCGCGAGGCGCTCTCGCCCTGGGAGGCGGAGACGACCTACCTCGGCTTCGCTGAGCGTGAGATCGCCGGCGACCGCATCTTCGGCCCGTACGCCCACCATCGCCTGCGGGCGGTGAAGGCGGCCTACGACCCGGCCGATCTCTTCCGGTCGAACCAGCCGATCGAGCCGGCCCGGTAGGGCACCTAGGCCGTTAAAGCCCGACGACCCGCGGGACGGGTCGTCGGAGGAGGCAGGTAGCTGCGAAGTGTGGGCACGTTCGGTCGCAGCGTCCAGAGGCGATTGTCAACGTGAAGTGTTTGAAAATCGTGGGGGAGTCGTTAGCGATTTGTAAGGGCGCAGCTGCTCCTAACAGGTCTCGCACAGGTGATGCGCGGCGCCGAAAGCCGCCCTCTCACTAGACTGCCGCGCCGGTGGACCTCTACGAGTACCAGGGCAAGCAGCTCTTCGCGCGCTACGGCATCCCGGTCTCGGAGGGCAGCATCGCGGCGACGCCGGAGGAGGCCCGGGAGGCCGCGGAGCTGATCGCCGCGCCGGTCGTGATCAAGGCGCAGGTCCTCGTCGGCGGGCGCGGCAAGGCGGGCGGCGTGAAGCTGGCAGCCGACGCGGACGAGGCCCAGCAGCACGCTGCCGCGATCCTCGGGATGGACATCCGCGGCCACACCGTGCACCGCGTGTGGGTCGAGCGCAGCTCCGACATCGCGCGCGAGTATTACTTCTCGATCACGTTCGACCGCGGCGCCAAACGCCCGCTCTTCATGCTGACCACGGCGGGCGGGGTCGAGATCGAGCAGGTCGCCGCGGAGACGCCCGACCGGCTGGCGCGGCTCCATGTCGACCCGCTCGTCGGCTTCCAGCCCTTCCACGCCCGCCGGCTCTGTTTCGACGCCGGTCTTCCGGCCGAGGAGCACCGCCAGGCCGGCGACATCATGACGGCCGCGTACCGGGCCTTCGTCGAGACCGACGCCATGCTTGTCGAGATCAACCCGCTCATCGTCACCCCTGAGGGGAAGCTCCACGCGCTCGACGCGAAGTACACCGTCGACGACAACGCGCTCTTCCGCCACCCCGACATCTCCGAGATGCGCGACCTCGAGGCGCTCCCGCCCGAGGAGCGGATGGCCCGCGAGCGCGGCGTCACCTACGTCAAGCTCGACGGCTTCGTCGGCATCATCGGGAACGGCGCCGGGCTCGTCATGTCGACCCTCGACGTGGTGGCGGGAGCCGGCGGGAAGCCGGCCAACTTCCTCGACGTCGGTGGCGGCGCGCGGGCCGACGAGATCGTGACCGCGATGGAGGTGCTGCTCTCGGACCCCGACGTCCGGGCCGTGCTCTTCAACGTCTTCGGCGGGATCACGCGCTGCGACGAGGTGGCGCGGGGCATCCTGGCCGCGCTCGAGCGGCTCGACGTGAAGGTGCCGATGGTGGTGCGGCTCGACGGGACGAACGACGTGGAGGGCCGCCGGCTCCTGGCCGACGCCGCGCCGCCCAACGTCCACGTCGAGGAGACGATGCTCGGCGCTGCCGAGCGGGTCGTGGAGCTCGCGGGGAGCGCCGCCTGATGCCGATCGTCGTGAACGCCGAGACCCGGCTCGTCGTCCAGGGGATCACCGGCCGCGAGGGCTCGTTCCACACACTGCGAAACCGCGAGTACGGCACCAACGTCGTGGCCGGCGTGACGCCGGGCAAGGGTGGGCAGGACGTCGAGGGCATCCCCGTCTACGACACCGTCCACGAGGCCGTGCGGCGTGAGGGCGCGAACACGGCGATGGTGTTCGTGCCGCCCCGGTTCGCAGCCGACGCCATCCTCGAGGCGGCCGACGCCGGGGTCGCCACGATCGTCTGCATCACCGAGGGCATCCCCGCCCACGACATGCTGCGGATCTACAACCACGTCCGCCCGCGCGGGATCACCCTGCTCGGCCCGAACTGCCCCGGCGCCCTGTCGCCCGGGCTCGCGAACGTCGGCATCATCCCGGCGCAGGTGTTCGCGCGCGGCCGGATCGGGCTCGTGTCGCGATCGGGCACGCTCACCTACCAGATCGGCAAGGAGCTCGCAGACCTCGGGCTCGGCAACTCGACGATCGTCGGGATCGGAGGCGACCCGGTCGTCGGCCTCTCGTTCATCGACGCCCTCGACCTGTTCGAGGCCGACCCCGCCACCGACCTCGTCGTGATGGTCGGCGAGATCGGCGGCGACGAGGAGGAGAAGGCCGCCGCGTTCATCGGCGAGCGGATGCGCACGCAGGTCGTCGCCTACATCGCCGGGTTCCAGGCCCCGCCGGGGCGCACGATGGGTCACGCCGGCGCCATCATCTCGGGCAGCGCCGGGACGGCTCAGGCCAAGAAGGTCGCGCTCGAGGCGCACGGCGTCCGCGTGGGCGCGAGCCCGACCGAGGCGGCCAGGCTCGCCGCCGAGGCCTTCGCCGCGCTCGGGTAGCGGAAGCGCACCGCGTCCGCCGCCTCGCCCGGTACCCTGCACCTGCGTGCCCGAGCAGATCCCCTTCACGCGCGGCGTCCCCTCGGCCGACCTGCTGCCGATCGACGACCTGCGCGCGGCTGCCGTCACCGCGTTCGAGACCGACCCGGCGGCCGTGCTCTCGTACGCCCCGGCCGGCTACCCGCCGCTGCGGCGCTGGATCGCCGAGCGTCACGGCACGGCGCCCGAGCGCGTCGTCGTCGTGAACGGCTCCCTCGAGGGCCTCGACTTCCTGGCCCGGCATCTGTTCGGCGACGGGCAGGGGACCGCGATCGTCGAGGAGCCGACCTACGACCGCACGCTCAAGGTGCTCCGGGCCCACGGCGCCCACCTCGAACCGCTGCCGCTCCAGGACAACGGGCCTGACCTCGACCGGCTCGAGGACCTGCTCGCCGTCACGCCGCGTCCGCGGATGATCTACCTGATCCCGACCTACCAGAACCCGTCGGGTCTCTGCACGTCACTCGAGAAGCGGCGGGCGATCGTGGCGATGGCCCGCGAGCGCGGCGTGCTCGTGATCGAGGACGACCCCTACGGCATGCTGCGATTCGAGGGAGAGGCGCTGCCGTCGCTGCACGAGCTCGACGGCGGCGAGAACGTCATCCACTCGTCGTCGTTCACGAAGACGGTGGCGCCCGGCGTGCGCACCGGCTACCTGCTCCTCCCGGAGCCGCTGGTCGCGCCGCTCCAGCGGCTCTCGAACGACATCACCATCGCGCCGAACACGCTCGCCGCCGCGGTCGTCGCCGCGTACTGCGAGGCGGGCCGGTTCGAGCCCAACGTCGCCTGGGTGACCGAGCAGCTGCGCGTCCGCCGCGACGCGATGGAGCAGGCGCTGCACGAGAGCTTCCCGGCCGGGTCGCGGTGGACGACGCCGCGGGGCGGCTACTTCTTCTGGGTCGAGCTCCCCGGGATCGACACGGTCGCGGCCCTGCCGGCCGCTGCCGACCGCGGCGTGGCCTACGTGAAGGGCGTGGACTTCTGCGCCTCGGGCGGCGGCCGCTCCGCGCTGCGGCTGGCGTTCAGTGCGTGCGGCCCGGACGCGATCCGCGAGGGCATCGCCCGGCTCGGCGCCGTGCTCGAGGCCGAGCGCGCGCCGGCCGGCGCGACGGCGCACCGCTAGCTCTCGGCGCCTGCGGGGCGGGCCGCCGCCGGAACGAACCTTCATCCTCCATGGATGAGAGTCCGGCTCCGGGCCACGAAGACGATGCCCGGGATTGGGCTCTGCGACGAGGAGGGGCACCCAATGAGCGGTACCAGCCGCGAGGCGGCGGCGTGATCCCGCTGCTCGTGAGCGCCGTCGACCTGGCGAGGATCCAGTTCGCGACGACGTCGATCTACCATTTCCTGTTCGTCCCGCTGACGCTTGGGCTGGCGCCGCTGGTTGCCGTGATGCAGACGTTGTGGTTCCGGTCACGGGATGATGCGTGGCTACGGTTGACGCGGTTCTTCGGCACGCTCCTTCTGATCAACTTCGCGATCGGAGTTGCGACCGGTCTGGTGCAGGAGTTCCAGTTCGGGATGGACTGGTCGGTGTACTCGAACTATGTCGGAGGCGTGTTCGGGGCTCCGTTGGCGATCGAGGGTCTGGCCGGATTCATGGTGGAGGCCACGTTCCTCGGACTCTGGATCTTCGGGTGGAATCAGCTGCCGCGTGGGCTGCACCTGGCCACGATCTGGATCGTGGCGCTGGCCTCCTGGCTGTCGGCCTACCTGATCCTCGTCGCCAACTCGTGGATGCAGCACCCGGTCGGCTACGAGGTGGTCAACGGCAAGGCGCAGCTGACCAGCGTGTCGGCGCTGCTGACGAACAGCTTCGGGATCATCGCCTGGATCCACGTCATTCTCGCCGGTCTCATCTTCGGGTCGATGGTGATGTTCGGCATCAGCTGCTGGCAGCTGCTGCGCGAGCGAAACGTCGAGCTGTTCGGCCGGGCCGCGAAGCTGGCGCTGATCGTCGCGGTGCCGGCGACGCTGATCCAGCTGTCGGTGGGCAACCGCTTCGGCGAGGCGGTCACCAGCGCACAGGGAATGAAGATCGCCGCTTCGGAGGCCCAATGGAACACCTGCGAGCCGTGCGGCTTTTCGATCTTCCAGATCGGGGGGTTCTCGCAGCAGGACGAGACACCGAGCTTCTCGATCACGATCCCGAGGGTGCTGTCGTGGATGGCGACAGGCTCGTTCAGCGGCAAGGTCCAGGGCCTGAACCAGCTGCAGCGGCAGGAACGGCGGTCGTACGGGCGTGGGAACTACATCCCGGACGTAAGACTGATGTACTGGTCGATGCGGGTGATGGCGATGCTCGGGGTGGCGATGTTCCTCGTCGCCGCGGTGGGGGCGTGGCTTCACCGCAAGCGAAAGCTCCACACGACGCGGTGGTTCCTGTGGATCGCCGTGGTGGCGATGTCGTTCCCGTACATCGCCGCGACCGCAGGGTGGATCCTGACCGAGATGGGCCGTCAACCGTGGATCGTGCAGAACCTGCTCAAGACCTCCGATGCCGTCTCCACCGGCCTCAGCACTGCGACGATCGCGGTCAGCCTGACCGTGTTCCTGCTCCTCTATGCCACGCTCGGCGTCGTCGACTTCGTACTGATGCGGCACTTCGCCCGGCTGGATCCGCCGCCGGTCGACCAGCCGGGAGGTGCATGACATGGGCCTCGAGGAGGTCTGGTTCGTGGCGATCGGCGTCCTCTGGAGCGGGTACTTCCTGCTCGAGGGGTTCGACTTCGGAGTCGGGATCCTGCTCCCCGTGCTCCCCCGCGACGAGCGCGAGCGCGCTCTGATGTTCCGGTCGATCGGCCCGGTCTGGGACGGCAACGAGGTGTGGCTGGTGGTTGCCGCCGGCGCGACGTTCGCCGCCTTCCCGGCCTGGTACGCGACGTTGTTCTCGGGCTTCTACGTCGCGCTGCTCCTGATCCTCGTGCTGCTCATCGTGCGTGTGGTCTCATTCGAATGGCGCGAGAGGCATGACGGACCACGCTGGCGCGCGGCCTGGCTGTGGGCGAACACGATCGGGAGCATCGGCGCCTCGTTCCTGTGGGGGGTCGCGCTCGCGAACTTCGTGGAGGGAGTGCCACTCGACTCGTCGCACGTCTTCACGGGCGGCATCGTCGACCTGTTCAGCCCGTACACGGTGACAGCCGGGCTCGCGGTGGTGGCGATGTTCGCGCTGCACGGCGGGACGTATCTGACCCTGCGCTTAACCGGAGACTTCCACCGGCGGGCGTCGGCGATCGCAAGGAGACTGGCGATACCGGCGGTCGTCCTCGGAATCGGGATCGTCGCGTGGACCGTGCTCGTCGCCCACGACAACAACGACCGCGCACTCCTCCCGGTGGCCGTTCCCGCGGTGATCACCGCGGCCGTGCTGATCCTGGCGCTGGTGTTCACGCGCACCGGCAACGGCGGCTGGGCCTTTGCGACAACGGGCCTCGCCGCCATCGGGTTCATCGCCACGATCTTCACCGGCCTGTATCCACGAGTGCTCGTCTCCTCACCGACGTTCGCCAACAGCCTGACGATCTCCAACTCCGCGACCGGCCACTACGCGCTGCAGGTGATCTCCGTGGCTGCGGCGATCTTCACCCCGCTCATCCTGGTCTACCAGGGCTGGACCTACTACGTGTTCCGAGCCCGGCTCGGCGGAGACCATGCGACCGCGGCGTACGGGTCGCTCGGAGACGAGGGGCACCCGTGAGCGCCATGAGCCAACTCGCGACGACCCCCAACCCCTGAGGCGGCGGCCGACGGGCCCGCTCGATCGCAGACTGGTCGCCCGCGCGGGTGCCGTGCGGCTGCTCCTGGGGGCGGATGTGGCGATCGGGTGCGCGACCGCCCTCCTCGTGCTCGTGCAGGCGACGCTGCTGGCCCGAATCATCGCCGGCTCCTACTCGGGCGACACGCTCGGCGAGCTGCGCCCGTCGCTCGGTCTGCTGCTCCTCGCGTTCGCCGGGCGGGCGGTTCTGGCGTGGGCGTTCGAGGCCGTCGGCCGGTTCGCCGCCACCAGCGTCCTCTCCCGTCTTCGCCTCGATCTGGCGGCGCGGCGCCTCGCCGTCCAGCCGGCCGCGCTCGACGGGGCGCAGACCGGCGAGCTTGCGGCGGCCGCGGTGTTCGGCGCGACCGCTCTCGAGGCCTACTTCGGCCGGTTCCTGCCCCAGCTCGTCCTTGCGGCCGTGGTGCCCTCCGCCGTCATCCTCTGGATCGTGCCGATCGACGTCGCATCGGCCGCGATCATGCTCGTCACGCTTCCGCTGGTTCCGGTCTTCATGGTGCTGGTCGGCAGATACACCGGGCAGCGCACACGTGAGCGAGCCGATGCGCTGAACGTGCTCGCGACGCACTTCATGGACGTCGTCCGCGGCCTTCCGACGCTGCGGGCCTTCAACCGAAGCCACGCGCAGACGGCCGCCATCGCGGAGCGCAGCGACGCCTACCGGCGGGCCACCTCCGGCACGCTGCGAGTGGCCTTCCTCTCGGGCGCGGTGCTCGATCTGGCGGCGACGCTCGGCGTCGCACTCGTCGCGGTGAGCGTCGGACTCCGGCTGGACGCGGGCGACATGAGCCTCGACCCGGCGCTCGTGATCCTCATCCTGGCGCCCGAGCTGTATCTGCCGCTTCGCAACCTCGGCGCGCTCTACCACTCGAGCGCCGACGGGGTCGCCGTCGCATCGACGCTGCTGCCGCTTGCGGAACCGGTGCCGGCCGGCCGCAACGCGGCCCGGCAGCCGCCGAGCCCCCGTGAGGCCGTGGTGCGCCTCGAGCGCGTGTCGTACGCGTATCCCAGCCGCTCGGTGCCCGTCGTCTCGGACGTCGACATCGAGCTCCCACCCGGCGAGATCGTGGCGCTCATCGGGCCGACCGGCAGCGGCAAGAGCACGATCGCCTCGGTGCTCCTCGGATTCGCAGAGCCGACCACCGGCCGGGTGACGATCGGCGGTGTCGACCTCGCCGTGTGCGACCTCGGCGGCTGGCGTGGATCGGTCGCCTGGGTTCCGCAGCATCCCACGCTTCTTCGGGCCTCTGTCGCCGACAACATCCGTCTCGGCCGCCCCTCGGCGCCGCTCGGGCAGGTACATGATGCGGCCCGTCTCGCCGGCGCCGATGCGTTCATCCGCGACCTCGTGCGGGGGTACGACACGATCGTGGGCGACGGAGGGCGGCCCGTCTCCGCCGGCCAGCGACAGCGGATTGCGCTCGCCCGGGGGTTCCTCCGTCGCGCGCCGCTCGTCGTTCTCGACGAGCCGACTGCAAACATCGACCGCGTCGGCGCCCGGACGATCGCCGACGCGGTCGCCGGCCTCCGCGGGGTCTCGACCGTGCTCGTGATCACCCACGCGCCGGAGATGGTGCGGTTGGCCGACCGCGTCGTCGAAGTGCGTGGCGGGCGGGTCGGGGCCGCAGCCCGGGCGGTGGCAACCGCGTGACGGGAACCATTCACAGGATGATCCGGCTGGCGCCGCCGCCGTGGGCGCGGCTTGGCGTGTCCGTCTTGCTCGGCGCCGCCGCCGTTGCGTGCGGTATCGGCCTGATGGCCACCGCCGGGTATCTGATCGCGCGGGCTGCCGAGCGGCCCGAGGTGCTGTCACTGACGGTGGCGATCGTCGCGGTGCGGTTCTTCGGGCTCGCCCGCCCGCTGGCGAGGTATCTCGAGCGGCTTGCGTCGCACGACGTCGCACTGCGGCTCCTCGCGCGCATCCGCGTCCGCTTCTACACCCGCATCGAGCCCCTCGCACCGGCGGAGCTCGACGCCTATCGGAAGGGCGACCTGCTCGGACGGATGGTGGGCGACGTCGAAGCGCTTCAGGGCCTCTACCTTCGCGGCCTGGGCCCGCCCGTCGTGTGCCTCGTCGTCGCGGCGGCGGCCGTCGGCGTGTCGGCGGCGATCCTCCCGCAGGCCGCCGCGGTGCTGGCCTGCGGGCTCCTCGCGGGCGCGACGGTTGTACCGTTCGCGGGATGGCTTCTGGGGCGCGCGGCTTCGGGTGCCGTTGCCGCGAAGGGGTCGCTGAGCGCCGAGCTCGTGGAGGTGCTGGGAGGCGCCCCGGAGCTCGTCATGTGCAGCGCCGAGCCGGCTGCGATGGCTCGGCTCGCCGAGGCCGACCGCGCGGTGGTGCGGCTGTCCCGGCGGGAGGGCCTGGCAGCCGGCATCACCGAGGGGCTCGGCCTCGCGATCGCGGGAGCGACGGTGGCTGGGGTCCTCGCGGTCGCGGTCGCGCAGCGCTCGTCCGGCGACATCGACGGGGTGATGGTCGCAACGCTGGCGCTTCTCTCCCTGGCGTCCTTCGAGGCGGTCAACCCGCTTCCGCAGGCGGCACGCGAGCTCCCCGTAACCCTGGCGGCCGGATCGCGGGTGCTCGAGATCGCCGATCGGGAGCCGGTGGTCCGCGACCCGGCGGGGCCGGTGCGGATCCCATCGGAGCGCCCCACGCTGGCGCTGGAGCACGTCTCCGTGCGCTACTCGCCCGCGGGGCGGGCGGTTCTCGACGACGTCAGCCTGACGCTCGCAGCCGGGAGCCGGGTGGCGCTCGTCGGCCCCAGCGGCTCGGGAAAGACGACCGTCGCGAACCTGCTGCTTCGGTTTCTCGATCCGGCGCACGGGCGCGTCACCCTCGACGGACACGACCTGCGCGAGTATCGCCAGGACGATGTCCGGCGCCTGCTCGCCGTCGCAGGCCAGAACAGCCACCTGTTCGCGACCACGATCACGGAGAACGTGCAGCTCGCGGACCCGAATGCGACCGACGCCGACGTCGAGGAGGCACTGCGGCGGGCGCGCGTCTGGGACTGGATCGCGACGCTTCCGCGCGGCCTGGACACGCTGGTCGGTGAGGAGGGCAGGTGGCTCTCGGCGGGCCAGCGCCAGCGCATCGTGCTCGCCCGTGCGCTCCTGGCCGAGCGGCCGGTCGTGATCCTCGACGAGCCGACCGCGCATCTCGACCACGAGACCGCTCAGGCGCTCATGGACGACGTTCTCGACGTGCTCGGCGAGAAGACCCTTCTGTTCATCACGCACCGCTCCGAGGGTCTCGAGCGCATGGACGAGATCCTGGAGCTCGACGACGGCCGCATCGTCGCCGGCGGCGGGGGCGCGGCGCGGGCTACGGCGGAGTGATGCCCCACACGCTCCGGAACGATTCGCCCGGCTCCAGGCGGATCACGCCGTCCCCGGTCCGGAAGGCGTTCGGGGGGCATGTCATCGGTTCGATCGCGATGCTCCGGCGGTTGACGTCGGGCAGAGGGTCGCCCGTGAAGACCATGAGGTACGCGTAGGCCTCGTCGACCCAGAGCGTCAGCCCCCGGCTGGCACGGAAGGCCTGGAGCTCCGCGCGGGCCAGCCCGTCCGGGCCGCGCTCCAGATCCGTGAACGCGTGATCGAGCCGCGTCCGCCCGATCCGGCGCGGCCGCGTGAAGTCCTCGTCCGTCCCAGCGACGGCCAGCGAGCCGACCGGGAGCCCTCGCTCATCGGCACGCAGGACGCGGCCCGCCGGGACGCGGAGGATCGCGGAGTCCACGGTCGCCCCTCCCACGGTCAGATACGGATGCGCGCCGGCCCCGTACGGGCACGGATCCGCTCCGACATTGGCTGCGGTCGTACACACGCGCAGCCCGGCCGGCGAGAGCGCGTACTCGATGCGGATCGAGAGGGCGAACGGATACCCCGGCTGCGGCTCGATCACGTGCTCCACGACGACTCGGTGGGGCTCATGCTCGGCGACCCCCCACCGGGCGTCGCGGACGAGGCCGTGGATCGCGTTTCCGCGCTCGGGCTCGTTGAGCGGCACCTGGTGGCGGCGCCCGTCGAACTCGTAGCTCCCGTCCTCGAGCCGATTCGGCCAGGGGATGAGCACCTGTCCGCGTCCGGACGGGCTCGGCTCTCCGGCGGGGTACCCATCCAGGATGTCGCGCCCGTCGGCGGCGTAGGCGCGCAGCCCGCCCCCGCGCGTGACGATCACCGCACGCTGGCCGGCGGCCTGGATCGCGACCTCGGCGACGGCCGACGCAGCTTCAGGCGAGGCGCTCGAGGACACGGTCGCCCACTCGGAGCGCGTTCGCCATCGCCGTCAGCGCCGGATTCACGGCGCCGATGCTGGGGAAGATGCTCGTGTCGGCCACGTAGAGGTTGTCAACCTCGCGCGCGCGGCAGTCGGCGTCGAGCACCGACGTCGCCGGGTCGGTGCCGAAGCGACATGTCCCCGCCTGGTGGGCGACGCCGGCCACCGGAATGTCGTTCGCCATGTACGCGAAGCGGCGGAACAGGTGGTCGGGCTCCATGTGCAGGTCGCCCAGCATCCCGTGCAGCTTCTCGTGCAGGCGTTTCTTCGGCTCGTCGTTGGTGGCCGTATAGCTCAGGGTCAGTCGCCCCTCCCGGTCGAGCGTCACCCGGTTGTCCGGCTTGGGGAGGTCCTCGGTCGAGAGCCAGAAATCGATGGCGTGCTGCGCGATCCGCTCGAGGCTCCAGTGGGGAGCGAGCCGGGTCTCGCCCGGCTTCTCGCCCCGGAACATCGGCGCCTGCGACTTGCCGACCATCTGGATGTTCCCGAGTGGGTAGTCGACCTCGTCGCTTCCGAAGTAGAAGTCGTTCACGCCGAGGGTCTTCTGGAAGATCGTCGGGTTCTCGTCGCGGGAGAGCGCGAGCACCGCCGAGCTGTTGTGGAACATGTAGTTCCGGCCGACCTGATCCGAGCTGTTGGCGAGGCCGTTCGGGTGCCGGTCGTTCGCCGAGGCCAGAAGCAGGTGCGCCGTGTTGGCGGCCCCGCACGCGACGACGACGAGATGCGCGCCGACGCGCTGCGTGGCGCCGTCTTGCTCGATCACGACCTCGGTGACCGTTCGCCCGGCTGGGTCGGTCTCGAGCTTCACCGCTCTCGCGTTCGTGAGCAGGGTGACGTTCGGATGCTCGAGCGCGGGCCGCACGGCGCAGACCTCCGCATCAGACTTTCCGTGCACGACGCACGGGAAGCCGTCGCAGTTCTGGCACCGGACGCACGCGCTGTGAGGCATGTCCTGCTCCAGGAGGCGGATCCCGCAGGGAGCGTGGAAGGGGTGGAATCCCGCCGCCTCGAGGTCGTCCGCGAGCTGCTGGATCCGCGGCTCGTGCGAGACGGCCGGGAAGGGGTACGGGGCGCTGGCGGGCGGCTCGGTCGGATCTTCGCCGCGCGCACCGTGCACCTCGTACATCTGCTCAGCCTGCGTGTAGTACGGCTCCATCTCGTCGTAGGAGATCGGCCACGCAGGCGAGAGACCGTCGTGGTGGTGGAGCTCGCCGAAGTCCTCCTTCCGGAGCCGGTAGAGCGCCGCGCCGTAGAGCTTGGTCGCGCCCCCGACGAAGTAGTGGATCTGCGGCTGGAACGCGGTGCCGCTGGGGTCGTACCACGTCTCCGGGGAGACGTAGCGATTGTCGACGAACACGTCCTGCGCCAGCCAGTTCTGGGGCTCGCGCGGCAGCCAGTCGCCGCGCTCGAGCAGGAGGACGCGTCGCCCCGAGGGCGCGAGGTGACGGGCAAGCGTCCCACCGCCTGCGCCGGAGCCGATGATGATGACGTCGTAGTCGTCCATGTCAGTACTCCGCGAGCAGTTCGGGGATCATGATCCGGGCTGCGGCCTCGATCAGGGCGAGGTGCGAGAACGCCTGCGGGAAGTTGCCGAGATGGCGCCCCGTTGCCGCGTCGAACTCCTCGGCGTACAGCCCAAGGGGGGACGCGATTCGAAGCAGCCGCTCCATGAGGTCGCGGGCCCGCTGGTGCTCGCCGATGATGGCCAGCGCCGACACGAGCCAGAACGAGCAGATGACGAACGTCCCCTCCTTGCCGGAGAGGCCGTCGTCGGTCTCGCCGGTGCGGTAGCGAAGCACGTAGCCGTCCTCGGTCAGCTCATCGGCGATCGCCATGACAGAGGCGCGCAGCCGCTCGTCGTCGCCGGGGAGGAACCCGAAGATGGCGGCCAGGAGCGTCGAGGCGTCGAGGGCGTCGGTGTCGTAGTGCTGGCGCAGGACGCCGCGCTCATCGACGCCGTGCGCCAGGATGTCGGCCTTGATCTCCTCGGCGATGTCGCCCCACCTCGCGGCGTTCTCCTTATCGCCGCGGATCTCGGCGAGCTGCGCCGCCCGGTCGAGCGCGACCCAGCACATGAGCTTCGAGGAGACGTAGTGCTGCGGCTTGCCGCGCGCCTCCCAGATGCCCTGGTCGGGATTCTGCCAGACGCGGATCGCGCACTCGGTCTGCGACTCCACGATCGGCCAGAGGCGCCTCGGAAGCCGTGCGCTGTGACGGCTGTGGAGCAGGATCGAGTCGAGCACCGCACCGAACACGTCGTTCTGGCGCTGGTCGAAGGCGCCGTTTCCGATCCGCACCGGCCGCGCACCGGCGTAGCCGGAGAGCTCGTCCCGGGTCGACTCCGTCAGGTCGCGCCGGCCGTCGATGCCGTACATGATCTGGAGCGATCCGTCCTCCGTCGCCTCGACGTCGGCGACGAACTGCATGAACTCGTCGGCCTCCCAGTTGAGGTTCAGGTAGTGCAGCGCCTGGAGCGTGAAGGTCGTGTCACGCATCCATGTGTAGCGGTAGTCCCAGTTTCGCTCGCCGCCGGGGGTCTCGGGCAGCGACGTCGTGAGCGCCGCCACCGTCGCACCGGTCGGCATGTAGGTCAGGCCCTTGATGGTGAGCATCGAGCGCTGGATCGGGTCGCGGAAGCCGTGGTCGGGAATGCGCGCCCGGCCCAGCCATCCGCGCCAGAAGCGGACGGTCGCATCGATCCGAGCGGCGGCGTCGTCGACGTTGGCCGAACCGGCGAGCTCCTCCGCCCACGACAGCGAGCAGAACGCCCTGTCGCCCGTTTCGAGCACGTGTCGCGCCCGGACTCGGCTTCCTTCGACGCCGAGCGCGAGATCCGACCGCAGGCGGATAGTCTGGCCTGCGCCCGTCGCGTCTGCGGCGCTCCGACCCCCGTCCACGAGCGTCCACTCGGCGGGGGTGCGACCGTAGTCGAACACGGGCTCGCAGACGAGCTCCACCTCGACGCGCCCGTCGAGGCACTCGATGGTGCGCACGAGCAGATGGTCGGCGTCGTCGTCGGCGGGCGGACGGGTGTGCGGCGTGATCACGTCCTCGTGGTCACGCGGACCCATGGTGAGCGCGTCGCGGATGACGATCCATCCGGTCGGCGTCCTCCATGTCGTCTCGAGCACGTTCGTCCCGGGCACGTACACACGTGCAGTCGGGTGGGATACGCCGAACGGGCCGATCCGGAACGTCCCGGCCTCGCGGTCGAGCAGGCTGCCGAACGCGCTCGGCGAGTCGAAGGACGGCGCGCAGAGCCAGTCGATCCCTCCGTCCGGCGCGATCAGCGCCCCGGTGTGGCAGTCCGACAGGAACGCGTAGTCCGCAATCGGGGTGAAGGGCGACGGCGCGGCGGCGCTCTGAGGCTGTGACGCCGATTCTCTCGTGGCGGCACTCATGACGCGATCCAGGGCTCGTGCCAGCGGCCGTAGCCGCGCAGCAACTCGTCCGCCGCGGCCGGCCCCCACGAGCCCGGCGCGTACGGATGGACGGGTGGCGGGTCGTCGAGGAGCGGCTGCATGACGCGCCACGTCTCCTCGACGCCGTCCTGGCGGGTGAAGCGGGTGGCGTCCCCGTTCATGGCCGCGTGGAGCAGGACCTCGTAGGGCGTCGCGCCCTCACCTCCCTCCTCGGCGAACTCCATGTCCAGCTCGATCGGCCCCACGCCCCCGATGTCGGTTCGGTGGGCGTCGACGACGATCCTGACCCCGGTGGACGGATCGAGCTTCACCACAACCTGGTTCGGCTCGATCCGCTCGCTCTTCCCTCCGAACCCGAGCTTGGGCGATCGCTTGAAGACCATCCGCAGCTCGGTCTGGGTCACCGGCAGGAGCTTGCCCGTGCGGATGAAGAACGGGACGCCCGACCAGCGCCAGTTCTCGATCGAGAGCCTGAGCGCGGCGTACGTTTCCGTCGTCGAGTCGGGCGCGACGCCGTCGATGTCGCGATAGCCGTCGTGCTGTCCGCGGACGTAGTTGGCCGGGTCGGCCTCCTCGACTGCGTGGAACAGCGCCACCTGGCCGTCCTTGATCGTCCCGGGGTCGCCCCGGGACGGCAGCTCCATCGCGGAGGCGGCGACGACCTGCATGAGGTGGTTGACGACGACGTCTCTGAGGGCGCCGACCGGGTCGTAGAAGTGGCCGCGATCGGCGACGCCGAAGCTCTCGGCCATCGTGATCTGCACCGACTCGATGTAGTTCCGGTTCCAGATCGGCTCGAACATCGTGTTCTGGAAGCGCAGGTGGAGGATCTCCTCGAGGCCCATCTTCCCGAGGTAGTGGTCGATCCGGAAGAGCTGGGACTCGTCGATCGATGCGTGCAGCTCGTCGGCCAGCTCCTCGGCCGACGCGCGGTCGTGGCCGAAGGGCTTCTCGACGACAACGCGTGCGTCCGCGGTCAGGCCGGCGTCGGCCAGGCCCTTGACGACGGTGCCGAACAGAAACGGCGGGATCTCGAGATAGAACACGGGGCTTTGCGCCCCACCGATCGCATCGCCGACCCGCTCGTACGTGCCGGCGTCGGCGAAGTCGCCCTCGACGTAGGAGAGGCGCTCGGCCAGGCGATCGAAGACCTTCGGGTCGAGCTTCTCTCCGGTCCCCTCGATCGAGTCACGGGCCCGCTCGCGGAGCCGGTCGACGGTCCAGTTGTCGACCGCCACGCCGACGATCGGGCAGTCGAGCAGTCCCCGCCGCTCGAGCCGGTACAGCGAGCGGAAGGTCATGACCCTCGCCAGGTCGCCGGTGATCCCGAAGACCACCAGGACGTCGGCCGGCCGGTGGAGGTCGCGGTCTCGAGATCTGCGGGCGGTCTGAGTCGGTGTCGCCGTGTTCGTCATCGTGTGTCCCCTCTCCGGGCCCGTGGCCGGCTCATGTGCGTGCCTTCGCGCGGTCGCCCTCGTCGGTCTCGACCGTGATGCGGCCCGCTCGTTGATGCGTCAGGCCGGCGCCGGCCCAGTCGACGATCGCCTTGGCGCGGTCCTCGTTTGTCGGAAGCAGCGCGAGGTGGACCGTGCCCCACGCCGCCTGGGCGGCTTTGCCCTTCATGGTCCTGCCGCGCATCGTCTGGAGCACCGCCGCCCCCCGGCCGATCGTCGCCATGGTGCCCTTGTCGCGGTACTTGAAGGGCTTGGGCTCCTTCCCCTCGATGCGGCGGGCGATGCTCTTTCCGGCATGCTCGCCCGATTGGAGGGCGACCGAGCCGAGCTGTGGCAGCACCTGGCCGGTCTTCGCGTCGGTGATCGCCGCGATGTCGCCGATCGCGTACACATCGGGGTGGTCTGCGACTGCGAGGTCCGGCCCCACCGGGATCCGGTTTCCGCGCGCGAGCTCCAGCCCGAGCGACTGGACGAGCTCGTTCCCCTGCAACCCCGCCCCCCAGACGAGCGTGTGCGCGGCCAGCTCCGTCCCCGACCGCAGCGTGACGCGGGTCGGGGTGATCGACTTCACGGCGTCGCCCAGGATCAGCTCGACGGTCCGCTTCCGGAGCGCCTTCTCGGCGTAGGTGCGGATGACCGGCTTGAACATCGGGAAGAGCTCCGGGCCCGCCTCGACGAGGACGATCCGCACCTTCTCCTGCGGCACCGCCGGGTAGTCCTTCGCGAAGTCCGATCGGTACAGCTCTGCGAGCGCGCCCGCGCTCTCGATCCCGGTCGGCCCTCCGCCCACCACCACGACGTTCAGCGCCCCTTCGTCGACGAGCGCGGGCTGCTTGTCCGCCGCCTCCCAGCGCTCCAGGATGTGGTCCTTCAGGCGGACGGCGTCGGGGAGCGTGTACATCGGAAAGGCGTGCTCCGCCCCCTCCGTCCCGAAGAAGTTGACCTTCGCACCGAGCCCGATCACGAGCGTGTCGTAGGCGAGCGGTGAAAGATCGGCGAACTCCACCTCCCGTCGCTCGAGGTCCACCGCCGTGACGTCGGTCTTCCGCACGGTGGTGTTCGCCTGCCCTTCGACGAGGTCGCGTAGCGAATGGCCGACGGCGGTCGGCTCGAGCAGCCCCGTCGCGCACTGGTACAGGAGCGGCTGAAACGTGTGGTAGTCGTGGCGGTCGACGAGGACGACCTCGGCGTCGGCATGGCGAAGCCGCTGGGCGGCGCCCACACCTGCGAAGCCTCCGCCCAAGATGACGATGCGCCGGCGTCCGTGCCGGCCCTGTCCTTGCCCCTGCGCCATCTGGTCGGGCCAGCGTAGGTACCGCCACGGTGCCGGCCTCATCCCATGCGGACGATCGTCCCTCTTCGGACGATGCGCCGACGCTCTCGGATTGACAGATTCCGCGCGCTGGGGCAGACTGCGCGCGGCGTTTGGACACGGGGGGCACGCTGTGAAGATGCGGGGAACGATCACGACCATCGCCGCGCTGGTCGCGGTGCTCGTCTGGGCGCCTGCCGCGCTCGCCACCATCGCGCCGACGCCGGACTCGACCTGGCAGACGAACGGCCGGGTGCTCGCGATCGCCGTCAGCGGAAGCACGGTCTACCTGGGCGGCACCTTCACCGAGGTCGAGGACCACACCGGCCAGACGGCCGTCCGAAACCACGTCGCGGCGTTCAATGTCTCGACCGGCGCGGTCACCTCCTGGGCCCCGAACGCCTCGGGCGCGGTGCGGGCCATCGTCGTCTCCGGCTCGACCGTCTACCTCGGCGGCGACTTCACGACCATCGACGGCAAGAACCGAAAGCGGCTCGGGTCGGTGACGACCTCGGGCACCGTCACGTCGTTCAAGGCGCAAGCGGACGCCAGCGTCTTCGGCATCGCCGTGATCGGCTCGACGGTGTACGCCGGCGGGACGTTCACGACGATCAACTCGACGGCTCGCACGCGGCTCGCCGCGGTCAACGGCACCACCGGCGCGCTGCTCTCGGGCTGGACGCCGGCCGCCGACGACGAGGTGACGTCGCTCTCACCGGCCACCGACGGCTCCAAGGTCTTCGTGGGCGGCCTCTTCACCCACATCGGATCGTCGTCCCAGAGCCACGTCGCGGCGCTCAACCCGACGACCGGCGCGACGCTCTCGTGGACCTACCACCCGAGCTACCCGGTCGAGGGCATGACCGCGACGTCCTCGACCCTCTTCCTCGCCGGTGGCGGGCCGGGCGGCCGGGTCGGCGCGCTCAGCGCCTCGAGCGGCGCGAAGCAGTGGGAGATCAGCGTGGACGGCAACGTGCAGGGCGTGGCGGTGACCGGCTCGGAGCTGGTCGCCGGCGGGCATTTCGACAACGTGTGCGATCCGGGCACGAACTGCCACAACCCGATCGTGCGCCACAAGGTGCTGGCCGCGAACGTCTCGACCGGGGCGCTCGACACCGGATGGCACCCGAGCGTGAACAGCTCGCTGGGCGTCTTCGGCGTGGCGGCGACGTCCTCCAAGGTGATGATCGGCGGCGACTTCACCAAGGCCGGCGGGGCCGACCAGGCCCATTACGCGCAGTTCGCAGTCACGTAACGGGACACCGCTCCGGGATACCGTGAGGCGTGGCCGTCGCCCGCCGTCTGTTGCTCGAGTCCCGGGCTCCGCTCGCGTGGGGCCGCCTTGCGCTCCTGATCCGCCTGGTCGCCGGAGCGATCTTCCTCGGGTTCTCGATCGGGAAGTTCATCCGCCACGGCGCGGAGTCCGCTGCGCTCGACCGCTACGGCCTGCCGTACCCCGACGCGTTCACGTACGGCGTGGGCGTCCTCGAGATCGTGGGCGGGGCGATGCTCGTGCTCGGCCTGGGGACGCGGGTCGCCGCCCTAGCGCTGGCGTGCGACATGGTCGGCGCCATCGCGACCGCCGGACGGATCGAGGGCGGCCCGGTGCACCTGGGCCTCGCGCCCATGTTGCTCGTGATGATGCTGCTCGTCCTCTGGATAGGTCCCGGAGACCGCTCGCTCGATCGCCGGCTCATCGCGCGCTGACGGGACGCGCGGCGGCCTCGCCGCCGTATTCCCGGCACCCGAAGGAGGTCGGCCATGAGGGCAAGGACGGCAGTGGTGGCAGCGATGGCGGCGGTGCTCGCCTGGGGCGGGACCGCCTACGGCGATGGCTCACCGGTCGCCGGCGTGGCGGTGGGAGGGCCGGGCGTCACCTGGGGATCCCTGCGCTACGTCGCCCTTGCGACGCATGGTGGCACGGCGGTCGCCCAGATCGACCGGGCGACCGGCGAGGTGAACGGCTACGCCGCCCTCCGCGGCGGCTGGGGCATCCCCCAGGTCGCGTTCGACGGCACCACCGCCGGGATCAGCGCCGGCGGCCGGACGCTCGTCCTCGGCGAGCTCGGGCAACCGTACGCCCAGGCGCGCACCCGGTTCGCGCTCGTGGACCCGGTGAAGATGCGCCTCGAGCGGATCGTGACGCTGCACGGCGCGTTCTTCTTCGACGCCATCTCGCCGGACGGCGGCTCGATGTACCTCATCCAGCTCAGCTCGCCGCAGAACGGGCTGCGCTACTCGGTGCGCGCGTACGACCTGCGCCACGACCGGCTCCTGCCCGGGGCGGTGGTCGACAAGACCGAGCCCGACGAGCGCATGGCCGGCTTCCCGATGTCGCGCGCCGCGAGCGAGGACGGCACCTGGGCCTACACGCTCTACGAGAAGCCGAGCGGCCGCTACTTCGTCCACGCGCTCGACACGAGCGCGGGGACGGCGCGGTGCATCGACCTGCCGCGGTTCGCCCCGAACGGCTCCGTCCGGCTTCGGATCGACGGCGGGCGGCTGAACGTCGCCGAGGGCGGCCAGGTGCTCGCCGCCGTGGATCGCGCGACGTTCGCGGTCATCCGCGCGCCGGCGTCCGTCGCGCAGAGCTCGTCGGCCGCGCCGAAGCCGCAGGCGCCGACACGGCACTCCTCGGGACACCCGTCGCTGTGGCTTGCGGCGCCGGCGGTGCTCCTCCTGGCCGGCCTCGTGCTGCTCGCCGTCAGACGGCGGCGGCCAACGCGGGGCGGGCGATCAGGCGGGGCTGCGACGGGGGCACCATCTGGCCCTTGAGCATCGGCCGGAAGGTGGGGCACGGTTCCGACAGGCGCAGTGCGCACAGGTTCGTCTTGCGAAAATAGCAGTCGTCGCACGTGACGCAGCGCGCCTTGGAAGCCACAGTCAATTTCCCCCTGGTCGGACGGTTCCCGGAGCGCCGGAGTCTACGTACCCGGGGCCCTCGAATCTACCGTTGTCCAGACTGAATTCCCGCTAAATCGGGGAACAATCGGTTAAGGCTGCGAGTGTCAGCCGGGGGGCAGGCGGCGCACGGCGGCGAGGGCTTGCTGGAACGTTCTCACCCCGATCACGCGCAGCCGGCCGTCGGCGGCCTTGCGAGCGGCGGCGACGTTGTCCACGGGGACAATGAAGGTGTCGGCGCCGGCCTCGACGGCGCCGAGCGCCTTCTGCTTGGCGCCCCCGATGGTCTCCACGTCCCCCGCCAGGTCGAGCTCGCCGGTGGCGGCGATGCGATGGCCGTCGAGCAGGGTGCGGCCGCTCAGGCTGTCGTAGATCTCGAGCGCGAACGCCAGGCCGGCCGACGGTCCGCCGATGCCGTGGATGGTGTAGCGCACGTGGACCGGGATGCGCTCGATCCGAACGGCGTCGCCGATCGCGACGCCGATGATGGCGCGGTGCTTGCCGTCGCTCGACTCCACGGTGCGAAGGGTCTTCGTGCCAGCCTCGCGGAACGTGTACTGGGCGGAGTCGCCCGGCGAGAGGCCGTTCGTGAGCCGGATGAGGTCGTGCTCCGTGCGGACGGGGTGACCGTCGAAGGCGGTGATGATGTCGCCCGGCTGGACGCCGGCCTTCGCGGCCGGGAGCCCGCTCGAGACGGCGTAGACGAGCGCGCCGAGGCGGGCCAGCTTGACCGGCTTCCCGAGCGCCTGCTCGGCGACGACCTCGGCCGTCCGCTGGGAGTCGGCCATCGCCTGGAAGTCGTGGTGCACGCGCTGGCTCTCGCTCACGCCCGGGGCGCGCAGGTCGCTGACGGGAACCAGGTCGGCGCCGTCCTGGAGGTGCCGGCCCCAGAACTCCTCGAGCTTGTTGGCCTCGAGCTCGCGGACGTCGACGAAGTAGAAGCCGCTGCGGCCGGCGGGTTTCTCGCCGCCGGGGACGTGCAGGTAGTCGACGGTCGGATGGGCCTCGTCCGGCCAGAAGACGTAGTAGCCCGACGGCGTGGTGACCGCCCAGGCGAACCCCGCCAGGAGCAGCACCAGCACGACGGCCAGCGCCGCCGTGAGGCGGCGGCGAAGGAATCTCATCCGGCCACCGCCAGGGCTCCGACGAGCGACCCCACGGCGACCGCGGCGACGCCGAGAACCGAGAGGACGCCCAGCCGGCCGTAGGCCAGGTGGCCGCGGCCGTAGCCCGAGAGCGCGAAGGCGACGAGCCCGCCGCCGATCAGCCCGCCGACGTGGCCGCCGATCGAGATTCCGGGGATGCCGAACGTGAAGAGCAGGTTGACGACGATCAGCCCGCCGATCGAGCCGCCGAGAAGCGCCATCCCGCGCTGGCGCTCGAAGATGAAGAGCGCGCCCATGAGACCGAAGATGGCGCCCGACGCGCCGACCGTCGGCGCATGCGGGGTGATCAGGAGCGCGCCGAAGCTTCCGGCCAGCGCCGAGATCAGATAGACGGCGAGGAAGCGCCCTGGTCCGATGTAGCGCTCGAAGACGCCCCCGATCAGGTAGAGCGCATACATGTTCAGGGCGAGGTGCAGGAGGCCGTAATGGACGAACGCGGCCGTGATGAGCCGGTAGTCCTCACCGTTGGCGACGGCCGGGCCGTACAGGGCCAGGTGGTCGCCAAGCGGCTTCAGCGCCCCGCCAATGCCGCCGTGAATGTTGTTCGTCAGCGGAAACATCGCCACGTTGATGGCGATCAGGAGGTAGGTGACGTACGGCTCGCGCCCCATGAGGAAGCCCGGGCGCCTCATCCGCGTGCGTCCGCCGCACTCCGGGCAGCGCACGCCGACGGGCGTCGAGACCATGCACTCGGGGCAGATCGGCCGGCCGCAGTTCTGGCAGTGGACCGCCGTCTCGCGGTCGTGGTGGCGGTAGCAGGTCTCCACGCCTGAATGCTAGGTGCGAGCCATGTGCCGGCAGTGTGACTACCAGACGCCGCGCAGCGACCCGCCGTCCACCGGCAGGACAACTCCCGAGACATAGCCGGCCCGCTCCGAGCACAGGAACGCTACGGCGGCCGCGATCTCCTCGGGCTGGCCCATCCGCCCGACCGGGATCGAGGCGATGTCCTCGGCCTCGGCGGCCGCCGGGTCGGGCCGCGCCGCCCACAGCTCGTGCATCCGGCCGGTCGCCACCTTGCCGGGGGCGATCGTGTTCACGGTGATGCCGTCGCGCCCCACCTCGTGGGCGAGCGACTTGGCCCACCCGATGACGCCCGGCCGGATGGCGTTCGAGAGCATGAGGTTGGGGATCGGCTCGCGCACCGACCACGACGTGATGTTGACCACCCGGCCGCGGCCGCTCGCGCGCAGGTGCGGGAGCGCGAGCCGCGTGAGGCGCACGACCGACCGTAGCGACAGCTCGAACGCGTCGGCCCACGCCTCGTCCGGGGTCGACTCGAACGTGCCCGGCGGCGGGCCGCCCGCGTTGTTGACGACGATGTCGAGCCGGCCGCGGGCGGCCACCGTCTCGTTCACGAGCCGCTCGAGGACCGCCGGGTCGCGGACGTCCCCCGAGACCGCGATCGCCCCCGGGATGCGGGCGGCGGACTCCTGGAGCCGCTCCTCGCCGCGGGCGCACATCGTGACGGCACAACCCTCGGCCGCGAGCGCCTCGGCGATCGCGAATCCCATGCCCGCCGAGGCGCCGCCCACGATCGCGGCGGTGCCTTCGAGCCCCAGGTTCATGCGGGGCACGCTAGTGGATGATCCGCGGCCGTGCTCCCGGCCCGCCGGTACGATCCTCGGCGTGGGACACGCGTCCGTGCGCATCCGCCGCCGGGCCCGCCTTGCCACGGCGGGCGCGCGCCGCCTGCCCGACTTCCTCGTGATCGGCGCCCAGCGGGCGGGGTCGACGTCGCTCTTCGCGCAGCTCTGCGCGCACCCGGGCGTCGCGGCGCCGAGCCACAAGGAGATCCACTACTTCGACCTCCAGAGCTTCCGCAGCCTGCGCTGGTACCGCAGCCACTTCCCGCCCGCCGCAGCTGCGCGCGGCCGCGTCACCGGCGAGGCCAGCCCGTACTACCTCCTCCATCCGGCCGTGCCGGCCCGCGTCGCCGAGGCGCTGCCCGGCGTGCGCCTGGTTGCGATCCTGCGCGACCCGGTGGCCCGCGCCTACTCGCAGTACCAGCTCTCGGTCCGCGACGGGCACGAGCAGCTCGGCTTCGAGGAGGCGCTCAGGGCCGAGCCCGACCGGCTCGCCGGCGAGGAGGATCGCCTGCGCGCCGACCGCGCGTATCGCAGCCCGTCGCACCGGCACCACTCCTACGCCGCGCGGGGCGCCTACGCCGAGCAGCTTCGCCGCTGGCACGAGCACGTCGCACCCGGCCGGCTGCTCGTGGTCTCGAGCGAGGAGCTCTTCGCCGACCCGCGGCGCACGGCCGCCGCCGTGCTCGAGTTCCTGGGTCTCGACCCGGCCGAGGTGCCGCCGCTCCCGGTGCGAAACCAGCGCCCGTACCCACCCATGAGCGATGCCGCCCGGTCGCTGCTCGAGGCCCGCTTCGAGCAGCCCAACCGCGAGCTCTACGAGCTTCTGGGCCGCGATCTGGGATGGTCGCGCCCGCGCCCGGTGGCCGCCACATGAACGTCCTCTGGGTGATCGTCGACTGCCTGCGGGCGGACATGCTGGCGCGCCCGCGGGCCGAGTGGCCGGTCGCCTCACGGCTGGTGGACGAGGGCACCGCCTTCACGGCCTGCTACTCGACCTGCCCCACCACGACGCCGGCCTTCACGTCGATGTTCACGGGCCGCTATCCGACGTCGCACGGCGTTCGCGGCCTGCGCGGCACGCGGCTCTCCGAGACGATGCCGACGGTGGCCGAGCGGCTCTCGGCAGCCGGGTACGCGACGTGGTGCTCGGTCACCGGGCCGCTGCTCCAGACCGTGGGGACGTTCCGCGGGTTCGAGGAGGTCGAGTACCGCGAGGCGGGCGACCGCTCGGTGCACTCGGAGTTCGGCGTCCGGGCGTTGGCCCGGGTGGCCGGGCTCGAGACGGCTGGGCGACCGTATCTGGGCGTCATCCACACCTGGGACGTGCACATGCCGCGCCGGTATCCCGCCCGCTTCGACAGCCGCCGGTACGGGCGCGACGTCTACGAGCGCGCGCTCGCGGGGTTCGATCCCTGGCTCGGGACGCTGCTCTCGCTCGTCGGCGACGACACGCTCGTGGTCTTCACCGGCGACCACGGCGAGAACACGCGGCTCGAGCCGCGCACGCTGCGGACGCAGGAGCTCCACCGGCGGGCGGTCCGGCGACTGCCGGTGATCCCGTGGGCCCAGTGGACGCTGAACCGCGGGGCGCGGTCGGACTCGAAGCGGCTCCTCCAGATGGCACCGAGGCACCTCTGGGGCCACGGCCAGACGCTGTTCGAGCCGCTCGTCCGCGTGCCGCTCGTCTTCCGCGGCTCCGGCGCCGTCCCGGGCAGGCTCGACACGCCGGTGAGCCACGTCGACCTGGCACCGACGCTGCTCGCCCTCGCGGGCATCGTGCCCGGGGCCGGGTGGCAGGGCCAGAGCCTGGCCGGCTCGATCCGCGGTGGGAGCGAGCCTCCGGCGCGGCCCGTCGCGATGGAGATCGCCGGCGAGCCGAAGATGCCGCCGGTGCGCCAGCGGGCGATCCGCGACGGGCGCTACAAGCTGATCACCTCGTTTGACGACGCCCGCTGGGCGGAGGCGCTCTACGACCTGGAGGCCGACCCGCACGAGCGCACGAACCTCGCCCGGCGGATGCCGCACGTGGCCGACGGCCTACGCGCCACGCTGCGCGCGCTCGTTGCGGAGGAGGCCGAGACGGTCGCGATCGCGGGCGACGAGGACGAGGAGATCGCCTACCGCCTGCGGGAGCTGGGCTATCTCTGAGTGGCGGTTGCTGCTAGGGTGTGACCGAACCCGGAGTCGACCGAAGGAGGCGGACAGATGATGACGACCGATCGAGCAGCCTCCCGGCGCTGCACCGCCTGACTCCGGCTCTCGTCTCGCATCGCTCCTGAGTCGGGCCCGCCGGCGCCCGTCGCGCTGTCCATCCCAACTCAGGAGATCACGCGTTGAACATCGCATCGCTCGGCTGGGGCGAGGCCCTCGCCGAGACATTCCAGGAGCACGCCGACGCCGGCCTTCGCCCCGGGCGCGTCGCCATCCAGCACAGGGGCGCATACGTCCTCCTCACCGAGGAGGGCGAGGTGTGGGCCGGCGTCCGCGGCCGGCTGCGGCATGACGCCGGCTCGACCTCGGAGCTTCCGGCCGTGGGCGACTGGGTGGCGTACGACCAGCCGGACGGCGCCGAGCGCGCCACCGTCCACGCGGTCCTGCCGCGCCGGTCGGCCTTCAAGCGAAAGCAGGCGGGGTTCGAGACTGCCGAGCAGGTCGTCGCGGCCAACGTGGACGTGCTCTTCCTCGTCACGTCGCTGAACCAGGACCTGAACGTGCGCCGCATCGAGCGGTACATGACCCTGGCCTGGGAGAGCGGCGCCGACCCGGCCGTCGTCCTCACCAAGGCCGACCTGTGCGCAGACGTCGGCACCGCGGTCGCGCTCGTCGAGACCGTCACCTTCGGCGTCCCGGTCCACGTCACGTCGGCGCTCACCGGCGAGGGGCTCGACGGGCTCCGGGCGCATCTCGAGGGCGGCCGGACGGGTGCCGCCGTCGGCTCGTCGGGCGTCGGCAAGTCGACGCTCATCAACCACCTGTGCGGCGAGGAGCGGCTCGCGACGAAGGAGATCCGCGAGGACGGCCGCGGCCGGCACACGACCACCCATCGCGAGCTGATCGTCCTGCCGGACATCGGCTGTGTCATCGACACGCCCGGCATGCGCGAGCTCCAGCTGTGGGACTCGGAGGAGGGGCTCGAGCGGGCGTTCGAGGACGTCGACGAGCTCATCGCCGAGTGCCGCTTCTCGGACTGCGCGCACGAGACGGAGCCCGGGTGCGCGGTGCGCACGGCGATCGCCGACGGACGGCTCGACGCGGAGCGGTTCGAGAGCTACCGCAAGCTCCAGCGCGAGCTGCGCTGGCTCGAGATCCGCCACGACGCCCGCGCCCGCTCGGATGAGCGCAAGCGCTGGCGGGCCATCAACAAGGAGGCGCGGGCCCGGGCCCGGCCGTAGGGCAGGGAGGCGACGTGAAGGACTACGACCCGGCGAAGAGCTTCCTCGGCGAGGCGGCCGAGCAGTACGACCGCCACCTCCGCGGCGACGAGGACGAGGCAGTGGCGTTCCTGGCGGACCTGGCCGGCGACGGTCCGGCGCTCGAGCTCGCGATCGGCACCGGCCGCATCGGCCTGCCGCTGGCCGCGCGCGGCGTCGCCGTCGAGGGCATCGACCTCTCGCCCGACATGGTCGCTCAGCTCAGGGGAAAGCCGGGCGGCGAGGACATCCCGGTGACGATCGGCGACTTCTCCGAGGTGCCGGTCGCGGGCAGCTACCGGCTCGTCTACATCGTCTTCAACACGTTCTTCAACCTGCTTCACCAGGAGGAGCAGGTGCGCTGCTTCGAGAACGTTGCCGCGCACCTGGCCGACGACGGCGCGTTCGTCATCGAGGCCCGCGTCCCGGCGCACATCCACGCGCTTCCGGCGAACCAGTACGTGCACGCCGAGGAGGTCGGGGTCGACGAGGTGTGGCTCGACGTCGCGAAGTACGACCCGGTCACGCAGCGGCTGGAGGAGACCCACGTGCGTCTGCGGACCGACGGCGGCGTCGGGCTCTTCCCGATCGTCACCCGCTACTGCTACCCGAGCGAGCTCGACCTGATGGCCCGGATCGCCGGCCTTCGGCTGAAGGAGCGGTGGGGCGGCTGGAACCGCGAGCCGTTCGACGCGCGCAGCGAGCTGGCGGTGTCGGTGTACGGGTGGTGAGCGCCTCGACACTGACCCCGGCGCCACGAACACTCGCCGCGATGGACCCCAGGCGGTGCCTCCCCTTGACCACGCGGCAACGATGAAAATAGGGTCGAGCGCATCCACGATCGCAGGGTCATGCACATGGGCTGGGTACCCCGACTCCTGGAGACAGTCGGATGATGCCTCTCCCACGAGTTGTGCCGCGAACACCCGGCATTCGTGGTCGTGGATCCTGATGAGTGTTTCGAAGGCTGAGGCGTCGCCGTTTATCGCGTGCGCGACGAGCTCGGCTTCAACCTGCCTAGGCTTCTGTCCCACCAATAGCGATCCCACACTATGCGAAACGTTCGCGGGTTCGAATTCGTTCGCCCATGCAGGGCTCGGTGTTCAGCCTGTCACACCTGCGCCTCCTCCTCCTGCTCGACCTCGAGCTCGACGGCCTCCTCGACGCGCTTTCCCCTCCGCGGCCGGCGGATGTCGGCGAGGAGCTGGCCGATCCGGTGCCGCTCGCCGCGGTGCAGGCCGCCGGTCACCATGAGCGCGAGCGGGAAGCCGAAGAGGAGTGCGATCCGGACCGGGATTCCGACCCAGCCGGTCGCGGGCACGAGCTCCGCCGAGACGACGAGGAACGCCGCGGCCACGCCGGCGATGCGAAAGACGCGGCTCCAGTCGTGCGAGACCGGATAGCCGGCCTGGGCGTTCGCGAAGCCGAGGCCAGCCAGCGCCGCGTAGCCGATCACCGTCGAGACGCCCGCTCCCACGATCCCCCAGGCCGGGATCAGGAGGAAGTTCAGGCCGACGTTGATCGCGGCCGCGGTCGCGTTCACGACGGGAGTCAGCTTCGTCCGCTTCGAGCGGTTGACGCCGATCGAGAGGATCATGTAGGCCCCGAACAGGGCCGACCCGGCCGTGAGGAGCGGCACGACCGGCGCGGCCCCCCACCAGTCGCGTGGCATGAGCAGGTGGATGTAGGGCGGCGCGAAGAGGCTCAGCGCGACCACCGCCCACGCGATCAGCGCCGACCAGTACGAGAACACGGCCCGATACGTGCGCTTGGCCTCGCCCTCGTCGGTGAACGAGTTCGCCCACGGCACCCAGGCCGTCTGGAACGCCGCGATCGGCAGCATGATCCCCAGCGAGATCTTGGACGCCGCCGAGTAGGAGCCGAGCTCTGACGGCGAGGCCAGGTTGATCACCTGGAAGCGGTCGGCCAGGTTGAGCGCCCACAGGGCGAGGCCGGCCGGCATCAGCGGGAGCGAGAAGTCCAGCATGCGCCGAAGCAGGGGCCGGTCGAGCGCCAGCGCCACCGTCTCGCGGCGGGCGTAGAGGAGCAGGGCGTAGGTGATGTACGTCCCCGAGAAGTTGCCGATCATGATGCCGGCCGCGCCCTGGTCGAGCGGGATCACGAGGACGATCGAGAGCACGACCGTGATGGCGACGTTGACGAGCGAGTAGACGACGAACGCGGTAGGCCGCTGCTCGATCCGGTAGATCCCGGCCAGGATGTCGAAGTTCATCGACACCCACAGACCGAACGCGCCGATGAGGACCAGCTCGCGGCTCGAGCTGAGCACGTCGGAGAGCGGGTTGATCGCAAGCAGGCACAGCACGAGCCCGACCGTCGACATCGCGAGGACGGCCGTGAACGCGGTGCGGATCGTGTTGGCGCGCGCGTCGGGTTCGCGGTGATCCCAGCAGAACCGGAACATCGCCGTCACGAGCCCCATCCGCAGGACGACGGCGGCGACGGCGACGAACGCCATCACCTGCTCCACCTCGCCGAACTGGGCCTTGGCGACCCGGTGCGTGTAGATCGGCAGGAGGAAGATGCCGACGAGCTTCGAGACCAGCCCGCCTAGGCCGTAGACGAACGAGTGCCGGGCGAGCTGGCGCAGCCGCCCGCCCGTTCCGGTCACGCGCTCGTCACCCACCTGTCACGCGGACCGTACGGGGACTGTCCCCGTCACAGCCCCATGACGGCGATCAGCTCGCGGACGGCCGCCGCCGAGCGCTCGAGCTCGGAGCGCTCGCCTTGCGAGAGGTCGATCTGGATGACCTCCTCGAGGCCGGCCGCGCCGAGCCGGCAGGGGACGCCCATGAAGAGCCCGTCGAGGCCGTACTCGCCTGAGAGGAGCGCCGCGCACGGCAGGACGCGCTTCTGGTCGTGGACGATCGAGTCGACCATCTCGCAGATGGAGGCCGACGGGGCGTAGTAGGCCGAGCCGGACTTGAGCAGCTTCACGACCTCGGCGCCGCCGTCGCGCGTGCGCTGGACGATCTCCTGGAGTCGCGCCGCCGGGATCAGGTCGGTCACCGGGATGCCCGCGACGTTCGTATATGACGCGACCGGCACCATCTGGTCGCCGTGGCCGCCGAGCACGAACCCGGTGACGTCGCGCACGGAGACGCCCAGCTCCCAGGCCAGGAACGTGCGGAACCGGGCCGTGTCGAGCACGCCGGCCATGCCGAACACCCGCTCGCGCGGGAACCCCGACTCCGCCGCGGCGACCTGGCACATCGCGTCGAGCGGGTTCGTGACGACCATCAGGATCGTGTTGGGCGAGTGCGCGACGAGGTTCTTGGTCACGTCGGCGACGATCGCCTGGTTCGTCCGCAGGAGGTCGTCGCGGCTCATGCCGGGCGTCCGCGCCCGGCCCGACGTGATGATGCAGATGCTCGAGCCGGCCGTCTCCTCGTACCCGTTCGTGCCGACCACCGTCGGCTCGTAGCCGATCACCGGGCCGGACTGGTTCAGGTCGAGCGCCTTGCCCTGGGGGAGCCCCTCGACGATGTCGACGAGGACAACGTCGGCGTAGTCCCGCTCGGCCAGGCGCTGGGCCGTCGTCGCTCCGACGTTTCCGGCGCCGACCACCGTGATCTTCGTACGGCTCATCAGCCCCCCAGCTTCTCGATGATTGCGTCTGCCACGTGCGACGTGCCCACCGCGGTCGGGTCGTCGGGCGACGGCTTCATGTCGTAGGTGACCGACCTGCCCTCCTCGATGACGGCGGCGATCGCGCCCTCGAGCCGGTCGGCCGCGCCGGTCTCCTCGAGATGGCGCAGCATCATGACGCCGGACAGCATCATGCCGATCGGGTTCACCCGGTTCTGGCCGGCGTACTTCGGCGCCGAGCCGTGGGTCGGCTCGAACACTGCGGCGTCGATTCCGAAGTTCCCTCCGGGTGCGACGCCGAGGCCTCCCACGAGGCCCGCGCCGAGGTCGGAGACGATGTCGCCGTACAGGTTCGGCAGGACGAGCACGTCGTACAGCTCGGGCTTCTGCACGAGCTGCATGCACATGTTGTCGACGATCCGGTCCTCGAACTCGACGTCCGTGTTCTCGGCCGCGACCTGGCGCGACACCTCGAGCCACAGCCCATCCGTGTACTTCATGATGTTGGCCTTGTGCACCGAGGTCACCTTCCGGCGACCGGTGCGGCGGGCGTAGTCGAAGGCGAACTCGACGACGCGGCGGGTGCCGGCCTCCGAGATCGGCTTGATCGAGATGCCGGTGTCCTCGCGCAGCTGGACGCCGGCCGCGCGCTCGATGGCGGCAGCGATCTGGAGGGCGCCGTCGGAGCCGCGCTCGAACTCGATCCCCGCGTAGAGGTCCTCGGTGTTCTCGCGCACGATCACCAGGTCGACGCGCGCGTCGGCGTAGCGGGTGCGCACACCGGGGTAGAGCTTGCACGGGCGCACCTGCGCATACATGTCGAGCGACTTGCGAAGGCCGACGTTCACCGAGCGGAAGCCCGAGCCGACCGGCGTCGTGATCGGGCCCTTGATCGCGGTGCCGTTGCGGCGGATCGACTCGATGACGGCCTCGGGAAGCGGGTTCCCGCCGTGCTTGTCCATGACATCCGCGCCGGCCTCCTGAACGTCCCACTCGAACTCGACGCCCGTGGCCTCGAGCACCCGCCGGGTGGCCTCGGCGATCTCCGGCCCGGTGCCGTCCCCGGGTATGAGGGTCACTGCGTGAGGCACGGGGGGCAGCGTACAAGACAGTACGGGCTAGGATGCCAGCATGGCCGACAAGGGCGGACTTGAGGGCGTCGTCGTCGCGCGCAGCAGGCTCTGCTCGATCGACGGCCAGAACGGGATCCTCGTCTACGGCGGGTACGACGTCGGCGACCTCGCCGAGCACTCCTCCTACGAGGAAGTCTGCTTTCTGACGCTCTATGGCGAGCTGCCGACGAAGGAGCAGTTCGACGCGTTCCTGGCCGACCTCTCCGACCACCGCGAGCTGTCCGAGGAGACCGCCCAGGTCGTCGACATGCTGGCGAGCCACGCCGCCCCGATGGAGATGCTGCGCACGGCCGTGTCGTCGGACAGCTTCGACGACCCCGACAAAGACTCGAACGACGCCAACGCCAACCGCCGCAAGGCGATGCGGCTCATCGCCAAGATGCCGACGATGGTCGCGCGCTACGCGCGCCGGCGGGCCGGCGAGGAGCCGATCCCGCCCGACCCGGCGCTCGGCCATGCGGCCAACTTCCTCCATATGCTGACGGGCGAGAAGCCCTCGCCGGCCGCGGCCAAGACCTTCGACGTCGCGCTCATCCTGCACGCCGACCACGAGATGAACGCCTCGACGTTCACCGCCCGCGTGATCGCCTCGACGCTCTCCGACATGCACTCGGCGATCACGGGCGCCATCGGCGCGCTCAAGGGCCCGCTGCACGGCGGCGCCAACGAGCAGGTGATGCACCTGCTGGAGGCCATCCCCGACGGCGCGTCGGTCGAGGACGAGGTCCGCGCCCGACTCGAGCGCAAGGAGCGGATCATGGGCTTCGGCCACCGGGTCTACAAGACCTGGGATCCGCGCGCCGTGATCCTGAAGCGCTTCTCAGGGCAGCTCGCGGCTGAGTCCGCGGAGCCGCGCTGGTTCGAGATGTCCGAGGCCATCGAGAAGACCGTGGTGGCAGAGAAGGGGCTCTACCCGAACGTCGACTTCTACTCCGCCTCGACCTATCACTACCTCGGCATCGAGACGGGCCTCTTCACCCCGATCTTCGCGATGAGCCGCGTGGTGGGCTGGGCGGCCCACGTCATCGAGCAGCACTCCGACAACCGCCTCATCCGCCCGAGCTCGGAGTACGTCGGCCCCGGCGTGCGCACCTACGAGCCGATCGAGCGCCGGTCACAGGCGGCATGAGCGCCGCCGACGCGGCGTTCCTCGAGGCGTTCGACTCCGGCCATCCCGAGGGCGGCGTCTTCGGCCATCGCGGGCACCTCCGCCTCGCCTGGATCCTGATCGGCCGCCACGGCCTCGACGCGGCGACGCCCGAGATCGAGCGGCGCCTGCGTGACCTGGCCGCGGCGCACGGGATGCCGGAGCGGTACAACCGCACGCTGACGCTCTTCTGGGTGCGGCTGGTCGCACACGTCTCGGAGCGGCGGCCGGCGGCGACGTTCGCCGAGCTCCTCGCCGCAGAGCAGTGGCTGCTCGAACCGGGCCTCGCCCGGCGGCATTACTCGACCGAGCTGCTCTCGGGCGGGCAGGCCCGGGAGGCGTGGGTCGCCCCCGACCTCATCGCGATGCCCGCCTGAGCCGCATCGTCTGGCCGCGGCCGTGGCGGAAGCCGACCGCCTCGTACGCACGAATCGCGGGCACGTTGCGCGGATCGACCTCGAGGATGACCTGCTCGACGTCCAGCCGCACGAAGGCGTAGCGGCACAGGAGCGCGGTCGCCTCCCGGCCCTGGCCCGAGCCGCGGTGCTCCGCTTCGCCAATCAGGATTGAGAACCGGGCCCGGCGGCGCGAGAGGAGCTGGAGCCGGGCGTTCCCCACGACCGTGCCGCCCACGCGCTCCTCGATTCCGACGACGAGCATCCACGGGTCCGCCAGCGCGCGGCGCCCCCACGTCCGCAGCTCGAGCTCGGTCGAGGGCGCCGGCGGCGGCCCGCGGCGGCCGTAGAGGTACCGGGTCGTGTCGGGGTCGCGCAGCCATCGCGCCCAGGCCGCGGCGTCGGCAACGTCGAGCGGTGCGAGCGCCACCAGCGCGCCCTCGATCCTCTCGCCGACCGTCACCCGGCGAGCATATCGACGGAGATGGTTGACCCCGCGCCCCCGTGATGTCCTGGGCGGCGAGAACCGAGCAGCGCTAGGACGCAGGGAGGGTCGCCAACCCACAGCCGACTAACGCCCAGGCGCGCGGGGGCGCGGGGTCAACCATCTAGGCGGTCTTGCGCCGCGACCCGGCCGCCGCCTTCGGGCGGGAGCGGGACGACGACTTCGAGCTCGAGCTGCTCTTGCTCCTGGCGGCCGGCCTTTTGTCCTTGTGCGCCTGGTCGAGCGAGGCGGTGAGCGCGGCCATGAGGTCGGGCGGCTTCTCCTCGGTCGAGACGGCCTTGGGCTTCGTCGTCTTGCCCTGGCGCTTGCGGTCGATCACCTCGAGGAGCCGCTCGCGGTACGTGTCCTCGTACTTCGCGATGTCGAACTCCTCGTTCGTGTACGCGCCGATCAGGTCGCGGGCCATCTCGAGCTGGCGCTTGTCGACCTTGGCGCCCGCGGGCGCGATGCCGTCGGTGGAGCGCACCTCGTCGTCGAAGAACATCCGCTCGAGGGTGATGACGCCGTCGCGGACGCGCAGGCAGGCCAGGTTCTCGCGGTCGGAGCGCACGTAGGTCGCGACGGCTGCCAGCCCGGAGTCGGCCATCGCCTTGGCGAGCAGCGCGTAGATCGCCTCGCCGGCGCCCTCCTCGGGCCCCAGGTAGTACGTCCGCTCGAAGTAGATGGGGTCGATCTGGTCGGCGGGGACGAAGTCGTGGATCGTGATCGAGTGGCCGCCCTCGGCCCGCGCCGCCTCGAAGTCCTCGTCGGTGAGCGTGACGAACTCGCCCTTCGAGACCTCGTAGGCCTTCACGATCTCGTCGTTCGGGACCTCCTTGCCGTCGACCTTGCAGGTCTTGACATACCCGATCCGGCCGTTGTCCGGCTCGTGGATCAGGTTGAAGCGGATGTCCTTCTCGCTGACCGCCGTGTACATTCGGACAGGCGCGTTCACCAGCCCGAACGAGATCGATCCGGTCCAGACGGCACGCGGCGTGTTCGCTTGAGGCATGGTGGCAAATCGCTTTCGGAGGGTGCGGCGGGGCCTTAAGGATACCCCGCCGGGCGAAAAACCCCTCCCCGTGCGGGGATTATTCGCCCGGGAGCAGCGAGAACACGCGCGCGTCGTGGATCCGCCACGCGCCGTGCAGCTCGAGCCACAGGAGCTCGACCACGCGGGTTTCCTCGTCGTCCAGGTGGAGGTGGAAGAGCGTCCGGTTTCCGACGGTGCCGATCAGCTCGCACCGGTCCGTGCGCTCGATGAGCGGCCCGAGGTCCGTGTCGCGATCGGCGAACTCGGCCGAGTACTGCGCGCGGCAGCCCTCCAGGTCGCCGGCGTTCAGTGAGCGCTCGAACGTGCGCGCAAGGCGCTGCACCTGGAGCTTCACCGACGCCGCTTCCACGAGGTGGAAAGCTAGATGAGCTTCGCGGCCTACCGAACCGATTCGACGATCTCGGCGGAGAGGCTCGCGTACCCGGACAGGTACTCGGCCCGCTCGGCCTTGAGCCGCTTCACGCGGCCGGCGTACTCGTCCTCCCGGCCCTGCGCAGCATAGAGCCGGCGCGGCTGGAGGATGTCGATGTCGGCCTCGTCGATCCCCGGCACGTGCCGGGCGACGCAGTAGCCGAAGTCGGGGTCGGTCTCCCACTCGATCGTGCCCTCGGCGATGCCCTTGACGACGGCCGAGGAGTGCGGGATCAGCACCTTCTTCGAGCGCTCGTCGCCGTCGCCGCCGCCGACCCGGCCGGTGTTCATCAGGTAGACGTCGATCGGGTGCAGCGCCAGGAGCTCGAGGAACCGGTTGCCCTGGAGGTCGTGCGAGAGCGGGAAGAACGGGTTCGTGCCGGGCACGCGCAGGAACTTGCCCTCCTCGTCCGCGCCGCCCGCCGCCGTGCCCGTGGTCTCGCCGAGCATGAAGAACGCCGCCGCCTGCGGGCCCTCGAGCCTGGCCACCGCCGGGATGATGTTCTCGTTCTTGTTCAGGACGAGCAGGAAGTCGGCCCGGTGGACCGCGTCGGGGTCGGCCGCCTCGATGTCGGCGAACGCGAAGACCGCGCGGCCGTTCCTGGTGTACGCCTGGTCGAAGAAGTCGGCCTCACCTGCGTCGGACTGACTCACGTTCTCGAGGTAGGCGGCCGGCCGTGTGACGGCCCCGTAGATCGTCGGCTCGTCCTTGGGGTTGAGCGCGAACGTCTTTGCGAAGCAGCCGGCCTCGGTCGCCGAGACCGACCCGTCGGGCCACCAGGCGACGAAGTCGTCCTGCACCGGGAGCGAGCCGTTCTGGCGCGTGAAGGTGGTCGTGGTCTTGCCGGTGCCAGACAGGCCGACGATCAGCCCGATCTGGTCGCCGCGCGGCGTCGGGATGATCTTGCACCCCGCGTGGAGCGCCAGGCCGCCGCGGTCGTGGACGATCTTGTTCCACATCCGCAGGCCGCCCTTCTTCGACTCCCCGAAGTAGTCGGAGCTGAATACCCGGGTGACGTGGAGGTCGAGGTTGACCGCGATCAGGCGGTCGTCGGGGTAGCCGGCGGCTGCGAGGCCCGGCGTGTAGACGACGACCAGCTCCGGCTCGAAGTCCGCCTCGGGGTCGTGGAAGTAGAGGACGTCCTGCATGCCGGCGATGTTCGCGAACGCCGCCTCGACGAACAGCCGCGTGGGGACGCGGTGCTCCGGGTCGTTGCCGATGAAGCCGTCGACCTGGATCATCTCGGTCTCGGCGATGTAGGCGTCCTGGCGCTCCGACATGCGCTCCCACTCGTCGCGGTCGATCGCCTGGTGGGGGTAGGACTCCGGATCGTCGGCGACGATGAACGTCGAGCCCTTCGACCGCGAGAGCACCCGAGTCTGGACGTTGACGGCGCCGTAGCTCGTCTGGCGAGCGTTGGGCATCGCCTTGGCCAGGGCGTGCAGATCCGCCTGGGTCGGGTTGCGTAGCACCGACCGGGCCGCCGGCAGTGCAAAGGCCATCTTCGCCACAGAGCCTCCCTGAGTCACAAGATGCCGCGTGCCTCGTGCGGCCATAGACCAGTTTACCGCAATTTTGCCACGTTCCAACCCCTCACAAGACTGTTACAAAGTGACCCCGAGAGGTGCTCTGGTACGCTGCCTCGGCATGGTTCGACACGACGTCGTTGTGGTCGGTGCCGGGGTCGCCGGGATGCGCGCTGCGATCGAGGCCTCACGCTACGGAGCCGACGTCGCCGTCGTCTCGAAGCTGCATCCGACGCGCAGCCATTCGGGCGCCGCGGAGGGCGGTATCAACGCCGCGCTCGGCAACGCGTCGGAGGACTCGCCCGAGCAGCACACCTTCTTCACCGTCAAGGGCTCCGACTACCTGGGCGACCAGGATGCGATCGCCGTGATGTGCGAGGAGGGGCCCGGCGACATCTACGAGCTCGAGCACATGGGCTGCATCTTCTCGCGCACGCCCGACGGGAAGATCGCCCAGCGCCCATTCGGCGCCGGCGGCGCCCCGCGCACCTGCTACGCGGCCGACATCACCGGCCATGTGCTTCTGCACGTCCTCTACGAGCAGCTCGTCAAGTCGCAGGTCACGGTCTACGAGGAGTGGTTCGCGCTCGACCTCGTGATGGACGGCGAGCGCTGCGTGGGCCTCACCGCGTGGGATCTCGTCCACGGCGGCGTGCAGGGTGTCGAGGCCGGCGCGGTCGTCCTCGCCACGGGCGGCCTCGGGCGCATGTACCGCGGCACGACCAACGCCTACGCCTGCACCGGCGACGGGATGTCGATGGCCTGGCGGGCGGGCGTGGCGCTGAAGGACATGGAGTTCATGCAGTTTCACCCGACCACCCTCAAGGCGAACGGCGTGCTCATCACCGAAGGCTGCCGCGGCGAGGGCGGCTACCTGCGAAACGCCGAGGGCGACCGGTTCATGTTCAACTACGCGCCCAACGCCGGCGAGCTCGCGTCGCGCGACGTCGTCTCGCGCGCCGAGCAGACCGAGATCGACGAGGGCCGCGGCGTCGACGGCTGCGTGCTTCTCGACCTCACCCACCTGGGCGCCAAGAAGATCAACACGGTCCTGCACGGCTCCCGCGAGCTGGCGATGGACTACGCGGGCGTCGACCCGATCGAGGAGCCGATCCCCGTGCGGCCCGGGTCGCACTACCACATGGGCGGCGTCGACACCGACGTCTGGGGCCGCACCTCCATGCCCGGCCTGTACGCCGCCGGCGAGTGCGCCTGCGTGTCGGTGCACGGCGCGAACCGCCTCGGCGGGAACTCGCTCCTCGAGACGGTCGTCTTCGGCCGTCGCTCCGGCGCGGCCGCCGCCCAGGACGTGCGCTCGAACGGCTCCGGCGGGGTGTTCTCGCCGTCTGCGGTGCGCGTCGCCGAGCGCCGGATCGCGCAGCTCCTCTACAACTTCGACGGCGTCCGCCCGCACGTCATCCGCGACGAGCTCGCCGGGACGATGTACGACAACGCCGGCATCTTCCGCATCGCGGAGGGGCTCGACCAGTGCGCGGCCGACATCGCCGACCTGCGCGAGCGCTACCGCGATGGGCTCGGTGTCGTGATCCAGGACAAGTCGCGGACGTTCAACTCCGACCTGATCCAGGCGCTCGAGCTGGGCTCGATGCTCCAGATGGCCGACTGCCTCGTGACCGGCGCGGTCGCCCGCACCGAGAGCCGTGGCGCGCATTCGCGGCTCGACCACCCGGACCGCGACGACGAGCACTGGCTGCGCCATACCCTCACGTCGTACGACGACGGGCAGGTGGCCCTCGACTACAAGGCCGTCACGATCACGGAGTTCGAGCCCGCCGTTCGCACCTACTGACCGGAGCCGCATGGAGTTCACCCTCAAGATCGAGCGCTACGACCCGGACACCGACCAGGGCCGGCTGCAGGAGTTCACGGTCGACGCTCCCGAGACGGCGACGCTGCTCGACGTCCTCGACGTCGTCAAGGACACGGTCGACGGCTCGGTCACCTACCGCAAGAGCTGCCGCATGGCCGTGTGCGGCTCCTGCGGGATGCGGATGGACGGGGCCGCCGTCCTGGCGTGCAAGATGCCGATGGCGCCGCTCGCGGAGGAGGGCCGCGTCCCGGTCATCTCGCCGATGGGCAACCTGCCGGTGATCAAGGACCTGGTCGTCGACATGGATCCCTTCTGGGCCAAGTTCAAGGCCGTGAAGCCGTGGCTCGAGGAGGACGACCGTCCGCCGGTCAAGGAGTGGCGCGTCCAGCAGGAGGAGCTCGACCGGATCATGAAGGAGGCGCTCTGCATCCAGTGCGGCTGCTGCGTTTCCGAGTGCAACTCGATGGAAGCCGACCCCGACTTCCTCGGCCCGGCGGCGCTGGCCAAGGCGCAGCGGTTCGTTGGCGACGCCCGCGACCGCGACCGCAGCGAGCGGCTTCGCATGCTGAACGGCCCGCACGGCGTCTGGGACTGCACCCGCTGCTACTTCTGCAACGAGCGCTGCCCGAAGGGCGTCGACCCGCGCGACGCGATCGCCAAGCTGGGCGCCGAGATCTACTCCGAGGGGATGCTCTCCGACAAGGGCGCGCGCCACGCGCAGGTGTTCGACATGTCGACGCGCGCGACGGGCTATCTGCTCGAGACGGCGCTCGTCCCCTACACCGACCCGCTGAAGGCGATGGACGTGAAGTTCGCGCTCAACCTGGCCCGGGCCGGCAAGGTGCCGAACCCGCTGAAGCCGCACCGGGCCAAGAAGCTCGACGAGGTGCGCAAGCTGCACAAGCTTTTGAAGACCCAGGAGGCCGCGGCTCGCGACGAGCGCCGGGCCGGCGTCTCCGTCGACCGTGAGGAGCCCGCCGAGTGAAGTCGAGCTACGCCTACTACCCCGGCTGCCTGGCCAGCCTGTCGCAGAAGGAGCTCGACACGTCGACCCGCGCCATCGCCGAGAAGATGGGCGCCGAGCTGGTCGAGATCCCCGGGTTCACGTGCTGCGGCGCGGGCGATGTCCATGAGGCTCGGCCCGAGTACTACCTGCACCTGAACGCGCGCATCCTGGGGCAGGCCGAGCAGCTCGGCCAGGAGACGCTCCTCACGATCTGCAACGTCTGCACGCTGAACCTGCGCCAGGCCGACCTCAAGCTCAAGGCCGACGCCGACCTGCGCGAGCGGGTCAACAAGAACCTCCGCGACGTCGGTGCCGCCTCGTACGAGGGCGGCGTCGAGGTGCGCCACCTGCTCTGGGAGATCGCCGAGGGCGAGGGCTACGAGAAGCTGAAGCAGATCGCCCAGAAGCCGCTCACGGGCGTCAAGATCGCCCCGTTCTACGGCTGCCAGATCCTGCGCCCGTCGAAGATGCTCGGCTTCGAGGACCCCGACCGACCCCAGTCGCTCGAGCGCATCATCGAGGCGTGCGGCGCCGAGCCCGTCGACTACCCGTCCAAGATCAAGTGCTGCGGCTTCCCGATCGTGCTCGCGCGCGAGGAGGTGGCGCTCGGGGAGCTCATCCAGCCGCTCGCCGAGGCGAAGCAGGCCGGCGCGGACGCGATGGTGACGCCCTGCCCGCTCTGCCACCTGTCGCTCGACGCGTGGCAGGGGAAGGCGAGCCGCGAGGCCGACATGGAGTTCGACCTGCCGATCTTCCACCTGGCGCAGCTCGTCGGCGCGGCCGCCGGCCTCACGTACGACGACCTGCTCTTCAAGCGCCACGTCACGAAGACCTACCCGGCGACGGACAAGATCTACGCCGCGGGGGATTAGGTGAGGAATTGACCGGGGTCAGACCCTGCATCGGTCCTCGTGGCAGTCTCGTAACACCCCCGTGACGCCCAGCTACGCCGCCCTCTTTCGCGCGCCGTACACGGCGCTCATGATCGCTGCCCTCGGCGCGACGTTCCTCGGCTCGCTCGACGCGCTCATGGTGACGACCGCCCTCCCGTCGGCGGCGCAGGACATCGGCGGCGTCGACCTGATCGCGGTGACCGTCGGAGTCACGACCGTGGCTGTGGCGATGACCTTCCCGGTCGCGGGCGCCGTGATCGACCGGGAGGGCGTAGGACGGTCGTTCGCGATCGCCTGCATGCTCTTCGCGGTCGCGAACGTGCTCGGCGGCCTCGCGCCGTCGATGCCGGTCGTGGCCGTGTCGCGGGCGATTCTCGGGCTCGGCGCCGGGTTCATGTTCGCCGTCCCGCTCGGCCTCTTCGCCGTCTCGCTCCCCGACGAGCTGCGGCCGCGCGCATTCGGGATCAACGCCGCGATGTGGGGCATCTCCGCGCTGATCGGTCCCGCCCTCGGGGCGGTGCTCACCGCCACGGTCGGCTGGCGGTGGGTGTTCTGGATCAACCTCCCGCTCATCGCATGCGTCGCGTGGTCGGCTGCGCGCGCCCTGCGCGTGGTTCACCCGCCGAAGCGCCCGACCCGTGACGCCCCGCTCAACATCGTCGGCCCGGCCCTGCTCGGCCTGGTCGTCGCGGTGCTCCTGGCGCTCACGAAGCACTGGCTGCCCCCGCTTGCCCTGGCTCCGGTGGCGCTCGTCCCGGCCATCGCGTTCGTCCTTCACGAGCGGCGGACCTCCCAGCCCGTCTTCACGCACACCCCCAACTCGATCGCCGCCAACCTGGCAGCCTTCGGGGCCGGCGTCGCGTTCCTCGGCGCCGAGACGTACCTGCCGCTCCAGCTCCAGGTCGGGTTCGACGACGGCGTCCGCGTCGTCGGCCTTGCCCTGCTCCTGTGCACGCTGGGATGGACGACCGGGTCGATGACCGCCGCCCGCCTCGGGGCCCGGCCGCGAAACCAGATCGCGCTCGGGACGGGCCTCACCGTGGCGGCCACGTTCGTGATGGCGATCCCGGCCGGTGGGGCGGTGCTCCCGATCGCCGCCTACACGCTCTCGGGCCTCGGGATGGGGATCGCAAGCCCAGCGCTCTTCGCTGCGGTGCTCGCGGACGGCGCGGAGGGCCGCGAGGGCCAGTCCACGTCGAGCATCCCGCTCGCCCGCCAGGTCGGGTCGGGCATGGGAGCGGCGATCGCCGGGATCGTGTTCGCCGCGGCGCTGACGTCGGCCCAGGTGCACGACGCCGAGCGCGCGGGAGCCCACGTCCCCGCCGTGGTCGATGCCGCCCGCCTGACGTACCTGGGGGCGGCGGTGGTCGGGCTGCTGGGGCTGGCGGCGTGCCTGTGGCTGCGCGGCGACGCCCGCACCGCCCGGGCCGAGCACGCGATGGTCGAGCCCGAGGCAGTCACCTAAGGCTCGGTCCGAGGGTTCTGAGACACTGCCCTTGTGGGCGTGGTCGAGACTGACATCGCCGTCGACCTGCGGCGGCTCTTCGGACACCCCGAGTTCCGGCCGGGGCAGCGCGAGGCTGTGGAGGCGTTCCTCGACGGCCGCGACGTGCTCGCCGTCATGCCCACGGGCTCTGGGAAGTCGCTCTGCTACCAGCTTCCCGCTCTGGTTGCTCCCGGCGTGACCCTCGTCGTCTCGCCGCTCATCGCGCTCATGCAGGACCAGCACGGCGCGCTTCGAAACCGCGGGATCGACGGCGCCGAGATGCTGACCTCGGCGATGTCGCCCGAGGCGGTCACCGCGGCGCTCGAGCGCATCCGGGCCGGCGAGGCGCGGCTCGTCTACGTCGCCCCCGAGCGGTTCACGAGCGCGCGCTTCCTCTCGGCGATCGCCGAGGCCGGCGTCGCCCGGCTGGCGGTCGACGAGGCCCACTGCCTCTCGGAGTGGGGGCACGACTTCCGCCCCGACTACCTGCGCCTGGCCGACGTCCGCGAGCGGCTCGGCTCGCCGCCCACGATGGCTCTCACCGCCACGGCCACGCCGCGCGTGGCCGCCGACATCGCCGCGGCGCTTCGCCTGCGCGACCCGGTCATGCCCAGCACCGGGTTCGACCGCCCCAACCTGATCTTCGCCGTGGTGCCGGTCGCGGGCGACCGCGACAAGCCGCGCGTCCTGGCCTCGCTTCTGCACGCGCCCGACGCGCTGCCCGCGGTCGTCTACTGCGGACGCCGGCGCACGTGCGAGGAGGTCGCCGACGCGCTGTCGGCGGGCGGGCTGCGGGCGGCGCCGTACCACGCCGGCCTCCACGGCGAGCGGCGCTCCGCGACCCTCGAGGCGTTCCTCGGTGGCGAGCTCGACGTCGTCTGCGCGACCACGGCGTTTGGGATGGGCATCGACAAGCCCGACGTCCGCTCGGTCGTCCACTGGTCGATACCGGCGTCGCCCGAGGAGTACTACCAGCAGGCCGGCCGCGCCGGCCGCGACGGGCTGCCGGCGCGCTGCACGCTGCTCTACGCCCGCCGCGACAAGGGCCTCGTCGTCCACTTCATCCAGCGCGCACGGCTGGCGGCCGGAGACCTCGCCGAGGTTCACGCCGCGGCGGCCGCTCGCGCCGACGCCGGCGGCGTCTTCCGTCTTCGCGAGGTGGACCTGCGGATCGACGAGCCGCGGGTCGCGCTCGGCGTCCTCGAGCGGGCCGGCGCGCTCGAGCTCTTCCCAGCGCCCACGGGCTCGTTCGCCGGCCGCCTCGCCGACCCGAGGCTCTCCAAACGGCATCTGGCTGCGGCGGTCGTGGCCGGCCGCCGGGTGGAGCGGCGCCGGTGGGACCGGCTGGCGGTGATCGACGCCTACGCCACCGAGGGTGGCTGCCGGCGCGCGGCGCTCCTCGCCTACTTCTCCGGCGAGAAGTCGTCCGTTCCTCCCGAGCGCTGCTGCGACGTCTGCGGAGCGGCGGTCGTCCGGCTCGCGGAGCCCGACGCGCCGGCGGCGCCGTTCCGTGCGGCGGGGACGGTTGACTCCGCGACCGCCGTGCTGCGGGCGGTCGACGAGACCGGCGGGCGGGTCGGCCGAACTCGGATCGTCCAGATCCTGCGCGGGTCGCGGGGCCGGGCGCTCGTCACGGCCGGTCACGACCGGCTCGACTCGTACGGGATGCTCACGACCCTCTCCGCCGACGAGGCGCTCGCGGCGGTCGATGCGCTCATCGAGTCCGGCGCGCTCGAGCTCACGAGCGGGCCGTATCCGCTCGTCCGCCGGGCGACCGGGGACAGGGCGGCCACCGCACGCGATGCGAAGCTCCGCGAGGAGGTGCGCGCGCTGGGAACCCCCGGCGCCGAGGACGGCGTCGCGTTCCTCGCCCGCGTCCTCGCGGCGGCCGACGACCCCGAGCTGCGCGCACTGGCTGCCGAGTCGCTCGAGCGGATTGGCGGCGAGCGGGCAGCGGCGGCCCTCGCCGGCGCCTAAAGCCGCGTCAACGGTCTGCGGCTACCTTTGGTGCGGTGCTTCGCAGGCCCACATCGGTTGCGTTCGAGCCTCCGGTTGTGATCGCGGCCGGAGCGCTGCTCGTCGCCGCCGTCGACATCGTGTCGGCGGTGATGCCAACGCTCACCGATCGGTATGACCTCTTCCAGGCCATGCTGCCGATGGGCGCCTACGACGTGGCCAGGTCGCTCACGTTCGCAGCCGGCCTGGCGCTCATCTGGCTCTCCGGCGGGCTCGCGCGCCGCAAGCACCGGGCGTGGCTCGCCGCGCTGGTCGTGGTGACGTTCGCGGCCGTCGCGCACCTCCTGAAGGGGTTCGACATCGAGGCGGCGCTCGGCAGCCTCGTCCTGATCGTCGCGCTCCTGCGGCTGCGGCGGTGGTTCGACGCGCCCGGCGACCCGACCAGCCTGCGCCCCCTCGTCGCGGGGCTCGCGGTGGCGCTGGCGGCCTGGGCGGTCGTCGGGTCGGCGGCAGACGACCGCATGAACCGGATCACCGACCTCGGCTTCGAGGTTGTCCTTGCGGCAGGCGCGTTCTGGGCGCTTCACCAGTGGCTGCGTGCGCACCGCGAGCCGACGGTGCAGACCGACGCCGACCACGAGCGGGCCCGGGCGCTCGTCGCCGACCACGGCGACGACAGCCTGTCCTTCTTCTCCCTGCGGCGCGACCGCCGGTACATGTTCTCGCGCACCGGGAACGCCTTCCTCGCCTACCGCGTCGTGGCCGGCTGCGCGCTCGTGGCCGGCGACCCGATCGGCGCCGCCGAGGAGGTTCCCGGCCTGGTCGACGACTTCCGGGCGGTCTGCCGCGAGCGCGGCTGGCGCTTCGTCGTCCTGCACGCCTCCGAGCGCTGGCTCGAGCTCTACCGCGGCCACGGCCTGCGCGCCTTCCCGAGCGGCGACGAGGCCGTGCTCGACCCGCGCCGGTTCTCGCTCGATGGACGGGCCATCCGGAAGGTGCGCCAGTCGGTCGCCCGGCTCGAGCGGGCCGGCTTCGGGTTCCGCGTCGCGGCGCCGGCCGACCTGTCGGCGGCGGAACGGAACGACGTGGATGCCGTCACCCGCCAGTGGCTCGGCGGTGCCGTCGACCGCGGCTTCTCGATGGCTATGGACGACCTCCACTCCCACCCGCAGGCCCGCTTCGCGCTCGCGACCGACGCCTCCGGGCGCGTCCGCGGCTATCTCCACCTCGTGCCGTCGGGCCGCGGCTACTCGCTCTCGGCGATGCGCCGCGGCAAGGGCACGCCGAACGGGCTCATGGAGTACCTGATCGTCCGGACCACGCTCTGGGCCGCCCCGGAAGGCGTCGAGGAGCTCTCGCTCAACTTCTCCGCGTTCGCCGACGTGCTGCGGGCCGACCGCGCGGCGCCGATGCGCCTGCGCCTCACCCGCGCGGTGCTCCTCCGCCTGGACCGGTTCTTCCAGCTCGAACGGCTCTTCAGCTTCAACCGCAAGTTCCACCCGACCTGGCGGACCCGCTACATCTGCTTCGAGCGGGCCATCGACGTGCCTGTGCTGAGCCTGGCAACGCTCCACGCCGAGCGGCTGATCGGCCCTCCCGGCAGGTTCGCGGCCCGGCGCCGCTACCGCCGGCGCCCGGCGGATACGCTCCTCGACGATGGCACCGACCGGCAGCCCCGTGGCGGCCCGCGCAGATGAGCTCGAGGCGCGAACGCGATCGTTCGTCCGCGAGCATCGCCTGCCGGGCGCCGCCGTGGGTGTCGTCCACGACGACGAGCTCGTGTGGTCGTCCGGCGCGGGTTTCGCAGACATCGCCGGTCGCCGCGCATCCGGCCCCGAGACGCTCTATCGGATCGCCTCGATCACGAAGACGTTCACCGGGACGGCCGTCATGCAGCTCCGTGACAGCGGCCGGCTGCATCTGGACGACCCCGCCGTCGCCCACCTGCCCGAGCTCCGGGCGGCGCAGAGCCCGTTCGGCGCAATCGAGACGGTCACGATCCGCCGCATGCTGAGCCACGAGTCCGGCCTGGTGGGAGATCCGCCGGGCACCGAATGGGCATCGGCGACCTACGAGGCGTCTCCGGCAGTCAACCTCGCCCGCGTGGCGGAGATCGGGACGACGGTGCCGCCGAGCACTCAGCAGAAGTACTCGAACCTGGCATACCAGCTCCTCGGCGAGATCGTCACCCGTGTGTCCGGCGTTCCGTACGGCGAGTACATGCGGACGCAGATCCTCGAGCCCCTGGGGATGGCGGCGACGGCGTTCGAGCCGTTGTCCGCCGAGCTCGACGCCCGGCGGGCCACCGGCTATGCGCCGCGCTGGCTCAGCGACGACCTGGTCGAGTCGGTGACCGCGCCATTTACCGAGGCCGAGGGCGGCCTGTGGTCGTGTGTCGCCGACCTCGGCCGCTGGGTTGCGTTCCAGCTCCGCGAGGACGGCGGCCCCGCACCGGCGCCCAGGTGCTGGCGGGCGAGACGCTCGCCGAGATGCACCGGCCGCGCTACCTCGGGAATGAGGCCTGGACAGAGGCGTGGGGCATCGCCTGGTACGCAGTCCGGCGTGATGACGTCATCTGGGTGCAGCACTCGGGCGGCCTGCACGGCTTCCTGACGAACGTCTGCTTCGACCCCAAGGAGCGGGTCGGTGCGATCGCCCTGGTGAACGGCGGCGGCGAGGAGCCCGACAGCCTGGCGATGGATCTGGCGGGAATCGCCCGCGACGCTGTCCGCGCCGCTCCCGCACCGATCGAGCCACCGGCCCCGCTACCCGAGGCGTGGCGTGACCTGCTCGGGCTCTACACGGAGCCCGAGGCGATGATGCTGCTGCGGCTCGAGTGGCGAGACGGCAAGCTGACGTTCGTCGACGCCGACTCCCCCACCTGGCGGCCGACGCTCGCGCCCGGCTCCGCCGCCGACGCCTTCGTGGTCGAGCCCGGCGTCCGCGAGGCGGGCGAGCCGTGCACGTTCGAGCGCACCGGCGGCGGCCAGGTCCGGGCGGTTGTCCTCGGGCCTACCCGGCTCCGCCGGCTCGAGCCGGTCGACAGCTAGATGAGTGATTCCACGCCGCCGCGATGCGAAGGTTCGCAGCCGCAGCGCCGCCACACAGCGCCAACCCACCACAAATGGATGTTCAGGCGCGCGGGGGCGTGGAATCACTCATCTAGGCCGCCGCGACCGCGCCGACCCGGTTCAGGCCGAGCTCGACGATGCCCGCCGACGGCGGCGCCAGCTCGACCGCCGAGCGGTCGGTGCAGAACACGATGAGCTGGCGCTCGCGGGCCACCTCGGCCAGGTAGGCCAGCGTGCGCTCGACCCGCTCGGCGTCGACGTGGGCGAATGGGTCGTCGAGGAGCACGGGCGGCGTGGCGCCGGACGGGCACAGGAGCCGCACGAGCTCGAGCCGCTCGACCAGGTACACCTGGCGCTGCGTGCCGTGCGAGAGCACGTCGAGATCGACCACCTCGCCCAGCTCGGGCGTCTCGAGCCGCACGCCGAGGTCGTCGCCGACGAACGCCGTGGCGTAGCGCCCGCCCGTGAGCCGTGCGATCGGCCCGGCGAGCGCCGCCCCGAGCAGCGGCGCGACGTCGCGGTAGGTCTCGTCCGCTGCGGCCGCCAGCTCGGCCTCCGCCAGGCGCAGCACCGCGTCGGTGCGCTCGAGCCGGGCGACCTGCTCGGCCGCCTCCTCGAGCTCCTCGCGGAGCTCAGCGACCCGCGGCGCCGCGCGCTGCCGTTCGGCAAGCTGCGCCTCGACCCGGGCCGCGTCGACCGCCGCCCGCTCGCGCCCTGCTTCGGCGGCCGTCCGCTCGGCCTCGATCTCGGCCAGGTCGCGTCCCTCGGCGAGCGCGGCGTGGCCGCTCAGGCCGCCTTCGAGCTCCTCGAGCCGGCGCCTGGCCTCCTCGAGCGGCTCGTCGCCCGCGAGGCGCTCGAGCTCGGCCGTCTTCTGGCGCTGCACGGCCGCGGCCTCGACGAGCCGGGCGTAGCCCGCGGCGGCCGCGTCGTAGCGGCGCAGGCCGTCGTCGAGGTCGCCGGCGTCGAACCCGGCGCGCAGCAGCTCGGCCCGCACCTGCTCGGAGACCTTCAGCCGTTCGCGCTCGATCTGGTCGAGCTCGGCCAGATCGGCCCGAAGCCCCGCGTAGCTCACCTGCACCCGGCTCAGCTCGCGCTCCACCCGGTCGAGCTCGCGGTCGGCGGCGCACGCGTCGCGGAAGACGGCCAGCCGAGCCTGGACCGACCCGTCGCCGGGAAGCGCGCGGTCGAGCTCCGTCGCCGCGGGCGGTCGATGGCGGGCCGCAAGGCCGAGGGCCGCGAGCGCCGCGGCCGCCAGCAGGGCCGCGGCCAGCGCCTGGCCGGCCGCAGCAACGACGGCCGCCGCGATCGCCGCCGCAACCGCCCCGGCGAGGAGCCGTCCACGGCCGGCACCGCCACGGGTCGCCGCCATCGCGAGCGCGTCGACCTCGGCGGCGTGCTCTGCCGCTCCGCGGTGCGGCGCGAGCTCCTCGGCGCGTCGGGCGAGGCGAGCCTGTTCGCGCTCGATCTCGGCCAGCCGCTGCGTGTCGAGCACCCGTTCGCCCGAGCGGCGGTCGCGCTCGGCCTCGAGGTCGCGCAGCCGGTGGCGGAGCGCGCCAAGATCGGGCGAGGGCTGGAATCCGGCGTGCTCGGCCTCGCGCTCGACGGCCGCTGCGGCGGCGTCGGCGTCCCGGCGCGCCTCGTCGGCCCACTCGATGCGGCGGCGGAGCTCGCGCGCCCGGACGTGGGCGGCGGCATCTCCGAGCGCCTGCACGCGCCGTTCGATCGCGTCGACGGCGACGCGGGCGGAGTCGCGCTCGGCGGCCAGCTCGTCGAAGGCGGCCCGTGCGGCGATGGCAGCGGCCACGGATGCTTCGAGCCGGTCTCGCTCCGTCCGGGCCCGGGCGAGCGGCTTGGTGGCGGCGGAGTTCAAGCCGACCAGTCGCGAGCGCTGCTCCTTGAGGGCGGCCACGGCGAGCTGCGCGGGCGAGTCGGCTGCACCCTGACCGACGACCGCCTCGATCGCGTGGCGGACGCCCGAGGGGTCGCCGATGTGGGCCAGCTCGGCCTGCCCGACGTGCCCGAGGCGAAGGTAGACGCCGCGGTCGACGCCCCAGACAGCCTGGACGAGCGCATCCACGTCGCCGGCCCCGAACTCGCGGGTGACGTCGGAGCCGGAGGCTGCGTCGACCACCGCGACCCGGCCGCGGTCGAAGTCCCACTCGATTCGGAGGCGGCGCCCGTCGCCAGCGACGACGTCGGCCGTGGCCGCGTACCGGCCGCCGCTCCACGGGCGGTAGCGCTCGACCCGGGCGGTGTCCTCGCGCTTGCGCCGGCCGCTCCCGACCAGCCCGAACAGCGCCGCGGAGAGCGCGGTGTGGAGCGTGCTCTTGCCCGCCTCGTTCGGGCCGTGGACGATCGTGAGGCCCTGGCCGAAGCGGAAGTTACGCTCGGCAAGGCGGCCGAAGCCGTGCAGGTGAACCGACTCAACGTGCACCGAGCACCTCCGCGTGGCCGTCCAGCGCGCGCAGCCCGGCGAGCACCGCCTCGCCGGCCGCCGGGTCGTCGCTTCGCAGCATCCGCGCCACGAACCGCCCTCGCACCGACCGCTCCCGGGCGATCGCCTCGAGGTCGTAGGCCGGCCGGGTGCGGTCGACGAGCACGAGCTCTTCGAGCCCGCCGCCGAGCCGCTCCGACAGGGCGTCGAGGTCGGCGGCGCAGCCGGGCGCGATCTCGCCCTCGAGGACGAGCCGCAGGCATGCGCCGGCCTCGTGCGCGGCCGTGGCTCCCGCGAGCGCCTCGACGTCGGCCGAGCTCGCCGCCCCGGCGACCGACACCGCCCGCTCGACATAGCGGCGGGTCGCGATCGGGATGTGGCGCGCCGTCACCCGGCCGTCGTCGATCGTGACGAGCGACGCGCCGTGGTCGCCGTGGCGCTCGCCCCAGCCCAGCGGCTCGGGGCTGCCCGGGTAGCAGAGCAGGCCGTCGTCGTAGCCGTCGTGGAAGTGGCCGAGGAGGACGCGGGCCGCACCAGTCGCCTCGAGCTGGGCCCGCGTCACCGAGCGGTGGCGGCCCTCGTCGGCCCAGCGCTCGCCCGTGAGCGCGGCGTGCAGGGCGAGCAGATGCGTGCGGCCGTCGGCTGGCGCGACGAAGCCGTCCGGGACGCCGGCCGGCGCGGTTGCCGCGCAGAACGCCGCTCCCCACACGACGACGTCGCCGGCGAGCTCGAACGGCTCGACCCGGTCGGCCGTGAAGACATGCACGTTCGCGGGCCAGGCGGTGAGCTGCCAGGCCGAGCCCGCCACGTACGGATCGTGGTTCCCGGGGGTTACGAGCACCGGCACCGCGGCCTGCTCGAGCTCGCGTGCCAGGAACGCGACCGTGTCGGCCGTGACGGAGGCGTGCTCGTAGACGTCGCCGGCCAGCACCACGGCACCGACGCCCTCGGCGCACCCGGCCGCGAGCGCCCGCGACAGCGCGTCGCGCAGGCCGGTGCGGCGCCGGGCGGCGTCGCGCCGGTCATCGGCGGCGCCGAACACGCGGTCGAGGTGGGTGTCTGCGAGGTGGAGGATGCGCATGAGCCGGACCCCCCACTGTAGGGAGGCGTCCGGACGGAGCCGACTCCGCGCACGGATGCTGCGACGCATTCGTCACACGTCGTGACACTCACGCGGCACTTCGGCCCGTACGGTCACCGGCATGCGCTCTGCGACCGTCCGACTCGGGATCCTTGCAGCCGTCCTCGCGCTGACTGGCGTCGTCTGGGTGCGCGCCTCGTCGGGCCCACCGATCGCAGCCGGCACCGTCGTCAGGGTCGTCGACGGCGACACGGTGATCGTCCGCGGCCCCGGCGGCAGCACCGAGGACGTGCGCCTGATCGGGATCGACACGCCCGAGACCGTCGATCCGCGCCGGCCGGTGGGCTGCTACGGCCCGGAGGCGTCGGCCTATGCGAAGCATCTCCTCACGGGGCGCAGGGTGGTGCTCCGGTACGACCGCGAGCTGCACGACCGCTACGGCCGGTTCCTGGCGTATATCTGGCTCGTGGGCAGCGGCGGCGGGTTCGTGAACGCGCGCCTCGTCGAGCTCGGTTACGCCCGCGCCTACCCGTTTCCGCCGAACACGGCCCACGAGGCGTTGTTCGCAGAGCTCGAGCGCCGGGCCGCGATCGGAGGGAGGGGCCTTTGGGGTGCATGCGGGTAGAATCCCCGCATGCGCTGGATTCTCGCCATCGTGCTTGGGGCCGCCGCGGCTGCGGCCGCGGCCGCCTATCTGTCGGAGCGAGGCGAGCCCATCGCCGCGTCCGGCAACGGTCATTCTGGCGACGAGAGCCGTCGGAGCCTGCTGCGCGAGCGGATCGCCAGCGCCCGGGATCGTCTGCGCGACGAGCTCGACTCCGTGCGTGGGGACTAGGGCCGGGACGCTTCGCGCCCTGGTCGCGGCGGGGGCGGGGGCCGCCGCGTGGGGGCTCTTCGAGTCGCAGTGGGTCGAGTGCCGCACGCTCGACGTGGAGGTCGCCGCGCTCCCCGCCGCCCTCGACGGCCTCACGATCCTGCACGTGAGCGACCTCCATGCCGGCACGCCATCGCTCAACATGCGCGCGTTTCGCAAGGCCGTGGACTTCGGCATCGAGGCCGAGCCGGACCTCGTCGCGCTGACGGGCGACATCGTGAGCCATCCGCGGGCGTCGCGCCCCGTCGTCGCAGAGCTCGAGCGCCTGCGGCCGCCGCTCGGGATCTCGGCGGTCCTCGGAAACCATGACGTGGGGGCGTCCAACGACCCGTTCTCGCGCGGCGCGATCATCGAGGACTGGGGCGAGGCGCCTGTGACGCTTCTGCGCGGCGAGACGCAGGCGATCGAGCACCGGGGCGCACGGATCGAGGTGGGCGGCCTCGACGCCTCCGCCTGGCTCGCCGGGCGGGCGCCGCCGCCGGGCGAGCTCTTCTCGCCCGAGGCCGACCTGCGCCTGCTCCTTGCGCACTTCCCCGAGGCCGCCGAGGCGCTGGCGCCCGGCTCGGCCGACCTCGTCCTCTCCGGCCACCTGCACGGCGGCCAGATCTGCCTGCCGTCGCCGTGGGGGAAGCTGCGCCTCGCGCACGGCGTCCACCGCTTCCACGAGGGGACCTATCGCGACGGCGCGACGACGATCGTCGTCACGCGCGGCCTCGGCACGACGCTCGTGCCGTTCCGGCTGGCGGCCCGCCCGGAGGTGAGCCTGCTGCGTCTGCGGCCGGCGTGAGCGCCCGCAGTCCTATACTCGCTCCGATGAGCGACGCGTCCGGAGGGGCACCGGCCGAATCGGTGCACTCGGCTGGTGTCGCGGCACACATCTCGCACGCCGTGATCGCGACCTACGCGGCGGCGGCCGCGCGCGAGGTCGAGGGCGTGCACGCGCTGGCAGCGAGCGGGTTCGGACCGCTCGAGCGGCGCGCCGACCCGGAGCGGGCCGGCGTCCGCGTCGAGGCCGGCCAGGAGGGGCTGGAGGTGGAGCTGCACCTCGTGACGGCGTGGGGCGCCTCGATCCCGTCCGTCGCGGCGCAGGTCGAGGAGGCCGTGCGGACCTACCTGGAGTCGATGGTGGCGCTCGAGGTCGCGGTGGTCTCGGTGCACGTCGACGACGTCGCCGCCCCATGAGCACCGCGGGCGTCGACCACCTGACCGGCGCGACGGTCGCCGACGCGCCGCCGCCGTGCCGCGAGTGCGTGTGGTGGCAGACCCGGCCGGGCCGCGACCCGGTGGAGAAGCGGCGCTGGATCGAGGCGGCCGAGGACGAGTTCGGGCCATGGGGCAAGGTCTACCGCGACGGCGATCGGGTGATCGGACTCGTCCAGTACGGGCCGGCCGACGCCTTCCCGCGCGCCCAGGCGATGCCGGCCGGCCCGCCGAGCCGCGACGCCGCGATCATCACCTGCGCCTACCTGATCGAGGCGGGCAGCCCGTGGACGCTCCAGAGCCTGATCCTGGCGGCGATCGGCGAGTGCCGCGATCGCGGCCTGCACGCGCTCGAGGCCTACGCCTACCGCTACGGCCCCGACGCGGCGTTCCCGGAGCGCTTCGTGCGGCACCGGACGATCTTCCCCGCCGACTTCCTGCGCGATTTCGGCTTCCATACGCGCCGATCAGCTGGCAGAATCGAGTTGATGCGCCTTGACCTGCGTGCGATCGTTCCGGCCCGCGAGCCCGGGCGGCTCGAGCGGCTGCGATCGCGCCTGCAGGTCGTCGACCCGTCCCCCGCCACGGTGCGGTGAACCGTTTCGGGGTCCGACGCGAATGACTCCTGAACAGGAACCCAGGGAAGGACGCGTGGAGCATCTCTCCGATCACGGCCTCCTGGCGCTCGTCGGCCGGGGCGACCGCGAGGCCTTCGCCCGCCTCTACGACATGTACGGCGGGGCGGCGTACTCGCTTGCGGTGCGCATCGTGCGCGACCGCGACCTCGCGGCGGATGTGGTGCAGAACACGTTCCTGGCCATCTGGACGCAGGCACGGACGTTCGACTCGTCGCGGGGTCAGCCCTCGACGTGGATCTTGACCATGACACATCACAAGGCGGTCGACATGGTGAGGCGGGAGGAGCGGCGCCGGGCCGAGCCTCTCGACGACGTTCCGGCGGCTGCCGATCCGGAGCCCGCCATCGAGCACCAGGCCTGGCTGGGCGTCGCCCGCGAGCAGATCGCGGCCGCGCTCGCCCGCCTTCCCGACCCGCATCGCGAGGTGATCGAGCTCGCCTACTTCGCCGGGTACACCCAATCGGAGCTGGCGGAACGGCTCGCCGTCCCGATCGGCACCGTGAAGAGCCGCACCTTCGCCGCCATGAACGCGCTTCGCGAGGCGCTGGCGGCACTTGGCATGAGACCGGAGGACGAGTGGAACACGTCGACGAGCTGATCGCCGGCCACGCCCTGCGCGCGCTCTCCTCCGAGGACGAGGAGCGCGTCGTCGTGCACCTCGCCGAGTGCGAGCAGTGCCGGCGGCGCCTGCGCGAGACCGAGGCGGTGGCCACGTCGCTCGCCTACAGCGTGCCCCAGGTCGCGCCGCCGCCCGAGCTGCGAAGCCGGGTGCTCGCGATCGCCGAGCCGGTCGTGTCCGCCTCTGCCGCCGAGGCACCCGCGGCGGAGGCGCCCGCCCGCCCGGCCCGCCCGCGCGCCGGGCGCGGATGGTGGCCGCGGTTCTCGCTGGTCGCCGTTCCGGCGATGGCGGTCGCCCTCGTGGCGCTGCTGGCCTGGAACGTCTCGCTTCGAAACGACATCAGCTCGAACCGCGACGACTTCGCAAACGGTGCCGCCGTCGCGCTGCCGGGCGTCGGGAACGTCGTCGCGCAGACCGACGGCAACGCGACGCTGTTCGCCCACCTCCAGCCCGCGCCGGCGGGGAAGACCTACGAGGCGTGGGTGATCCGGGGCAGCGTCGCCTTGCCGGCCGGCGTGTTCGAGGGCGGCGGCACGGTCGAGCTCGAGCTGACGCAGACCGCGAAGCCGGGCGACAAGATCGCGGTCACGGTCGAGCCGGCGGGCGGGTCGCAGAAGCCGACGACGACGCCGATCGCCACCAGCCAGGGCGTCTAGTCGCTTAGCGCGCCAGGAACGCGAGCGTCGCCGCCATCACGGCCGCGCCGGCCAGGAGCCGGGCGGTGCGGGCGGCGTCCGGCCACGGGAGCGACTGGAGCTCGATGACCTGGGCGTCGCGGCGGGCGCGGATGCGCCGGGCCAGGCGGGAACGGTGCAAGGCCGCCTCCCGCTGGGCGGTCGGCCCCAGCAGCTCGTCGACGCGGTAGGGGCCGTGGGCGTCGCGGACGTCGCCGTGCTCGACGCAGTGGAAGCCGAGGCGGCCGAGCGCGACCTCGCCGAGGCAGCGCGGGCAGGCGTGGACGAGCGGCTCGAACGGCTGGCGGATGACGTGCGCCGAGGCCCGGCGGCGGTCGTCGCGGGTGAGGAGCTGGTGCGGCTCCCAGGGACCGTGCTCGACGCAGCGGCCGGAGCCGGCGCGGCGGAGGCACACCGGGCAGAGGGTGCCTTCGCGGGCCGGCGTCCCCATCAGGCGGCCGCCCGGCCGGGGACGCGGACAAGGTCGCGCTCGACGAGCAGCTCGGCGATCTGGACGCCGTTCGTCGCAGCCCCCTTGCGGAGGTTGTCGGCGACGATCCAGAGCGCGAGCCCGTTCTGCCGGGATGGGTCGCGCCGGATGCGGCCGACGAGCACGTCGTCGGTCGCCGTCGAGTCCGAGGCAAGCGGGTACTGTGCCAGGGCCGGGTCGTCGACCACGCGCACGCCGGGCGCGGCGCGCAGGATCTCGCGGGCCTCGTCGGCCTCGAGCGGCGAGCGCGTCTCGACCCAGACCGCCTCGGAGTGCCCGCGCCAGACCGGCACGCGAACGCAGGTCGCGTGGATCCCGACGGCGTCGTCGCCCAGGATCTTCTGCGACTCGAGAACGAGCTTCCTCTCCTCCAACGTGCTATCCCCCTCGAACCCGTCGCAATGCGGAATCGCGTTGAACGCGATCGGATGAGGGTACACCACGGGCTCGGCCGTGCGGCCATCGAGCGCCGCCCGGGATTGCGATCGCAGCTCCTCGACCGCCTTCGCCCCGGTGCCCGAGACGGCCTGGTAGGTCGCGACCGTGACGTGTGCGAGCCCGGCGGCTGCGTGGAGCGGCGCGAGGGCGCATACGAGCTGGATCGTCGAGCAGTTCGGGTTCGAGATGATGCCGTGGTGTGAGGCGGCGGCGTCGGCATTCACCTCCGGGACCACGAGCGGCACGTCGGCGTCCATCCGGAAGGCGCTCGACTTGTCGACGACCACGCAGCCGCGGGCGACGGCCTCCGGGGCGAACGCCCGCGACGTCGAGCCGCCCGCCGAGAAGAGGGCGAGGTCGAACCCCTCGAGGGCATCGGCCGTCAGCTCGCGCACCTCGATCTCGCTGCCGGCGTACGGCACGCGCCTCCCGGCGGAGCGGGACGAGGCGAACGCCACGACCTCGGATGCGGGGAAGCCGCGCTCCTGGAGGACGTCGAGCACCACCGGCCCGACGGCGCCGGTCGCGCCGACCACGGCGACCCGCGGGCTACGCATCGACCTCGGCCCCGTCGGCCTCGGCCAGCTCGGCCTCGAAGGCTCCATGGAGGGCGGCGACGGCCTCGGCCACCCGCTCGCGGCTCACGACGCAGGACACCTTGATCGGCGACGTCGCGATCATCCGGACGTTGATGCCGAGATCGGCGAGCACCTGGAACATCTTCGCGGCCACACCCGGATGGCTCTTCATCCCGGCGCCGATCAGGCTGACCTTGGCCGCGGTGTCGTCGACCCGCCAGTGCAGGCCGAGGTCGCGGCAGAGCCCCTCGATCGTGTTCGTCATGAGCGGCAGATCGTCGAGCGGGACCGAGAACGTGACGTCGGCGTCGCCATGGGTGACGGCGTTCTGGATGATCGTGTCGACGTTGATGTGCACCGCGGCCACGGCGTTGAAGATGCTCGCCGCCGTCCCCGGCTTGTCGGGCACGTCGGTCAGCGTCACGTACGCCTCGTCGGTGGTGTGCGTGATGCCCGAGATGATCGGGGCCTCCATGCCCGTATCTTCACGGATCCACGTGCCGTCGGCGTCGGTGAAGGTCGAGCGGACGTGCAGCGGCACGCTGTGGTTTCGGGCGAACTCCACCGAGCGCAGCTGGAGCACGCGCGCGCCGGATCCGGCCATCTCGAGCATCTCGAGCGGCGACACCGTCTGCAGCTTGCGGGCGTGGGGGACGATGCGGGGGTCGGCCGTGAAGACGCCGGCGACGTCGGTGTAGATCTCGCAGTCGCCGTCGAGGGCCGCCGCCAGAGCCACGGCCGTCGTGTCGGAGCCGCCGCGTCCGAGCGTCGTCACGTCATAGGCGGTCGAGACGCCCTGGAACCCGGCCACGAGCACGATCTCGCCGCGGTCGAGCGCTTCCGAGATGCGGCGCGGGCGGATCTCGAGGATCTTGGCCTTCGTGTGGACGGTGTCGGTCACGATCCCGGCCTGCGAACCCGTGAGGGACACGGCGTGCGCGCCGAGGTCGTTGATCGCCATCGCGCAGAGGGCGGCGGTGATCCGCTCGCCGGTCGAGAGCAGCATGTCCATCTCGCGCGGGTGCGACCGGGGCGAGACGCCGCGCGCCAGCTCCACGAGCTGATCGGTGGTCTGGCCCATCGCCGAGACGACGCCGACCACCCGCCGGCCCGCGGTCTGCGCCGCGACGAGGCGTGCGGCGACGCGCCGGATCTTGTCGGCGTCGGCGACGGACGTGCCCCCGAACTTCATCACGAGCACGCGACCAGCGACGGGCTGGGCTGCGGCCTCGGCCATCGCGGGAGTGTACCGGGCACCCTCACCGGCGCAGCCGGCCGCACCGTGTGCGAGAACACCTGCGATGCCGACGTCGCGCTGGTCGATCCGGTCGGAGGACTCGGTCCTCTCCATCGCCTCGAAGGGCTCCGTCCTGTCGATCGGGTCGGTGGGCTCGTTCCTGTCGATCGGGTCGATCGGGAGCGCCTGCTCCCTGTTCTCGGTGGGATCGTTCGCCTCGGTCGGCTCGGCGCTCTCGTCCCGGTCGCGCTGGTCGCTCATGTCCCACCGCTCGGTGGGCGGCGTGCAGGCCGCGAACAGGCGGCGTTAGGACATCGTGTCGAGGATCGCGGCGATGTCGGCGATCGTCGTGCGCGGGTTCACGATGGCGAAGCGGGTGGCGGTCTCGCCGGCGAACGTCGTCGGCGTGACGAACGCCACGCCGTCGGCCAGGAGGCGCTCGGTCCAGGCCGTGTAGTCGGCCGCCGCCCAGCCGGTCCGGCGGAACACGAGGACGGTCAGGTCGGGATCGTTCAGCAGCTCGGTGTACGGGCGTGCGCAGATCTCGCCGGCCGCCTCCCGGGCCACGTCCAGCGTGTGCTCGATCGCCTCGGAGTAGGCCCGCGTGCCGTGCGCGGCGAGCGAGAACCAGAACGGCAGGCCGCGCGCCCGCCGGCTCAGGTGGACGGCGTAGTCCGATGGGTTCAGCTCGCTCCCCTGGACGTGCTCGAGGTAGCCGGCCTGCTGCGTGTGGGCGGCCCGGGCCAGCTCGGGGCTGCGGTAGAGCAGGGCGCAGGAGTCGAACGGCGCGAAGAGCCACTTGTGCGGGTCGACGATGAACGAGTCCGCGTGCTCAATTCCCGCGAACCGCTCGCGCACGGAGGGGGCCGCGAGGGCGGCCCCGCCGTAGGCCCCGTCGACGTGCATCCAGAGGTCGTGCTCCCGGCACACCTCCGCGATCCCCGCCAGGTCGTCGATCGCCCCGGCGTTGGTCGTCCCGGCGGTCGCGGCGACGGCGAAGAGCCCGTCCGTCCCCTCCCGCTCGAGCGCGGCGCCCAGCGCCTCGCCGGTCATCCGGCCGCGGGCGTCGGCCGCGACGAGAAGCAGGTCGACGTCCATCACCGACGCGGCGGTCGCCACGGACGAGTGCGTCTCGTCGGTGCAGGCCACCCGCAGGCGGGCGCCGCGGTCTCCCCGCGATGCGCGGTAGGCGTGCCGGGCCGCCACGAGCGCCGAGAGGTTCCCGATCGTCCCGCCTTGCACGAAGCAGCCGGCGGCCGACTCGGGCAGCCCTGCAAGGCCGGCCAGCCACGCGAGCGCCTGGTTCTCGGCGTAGACGGCGCCCGAGGCCTCCATCCACGTCCCGGCGTAGATCGACGACGCCCCGACCACCAGATCGAACATCATCGAGAGCTCGGTGGGCGCCGCCGGGATGAAGGCCAGGAAGCGGGGGTTGTCGATGGAGATGATCGCCGGGGCGAGCACGTCGGCGAAGAGCCGCATCGCCGCCTCGCCCCCGAGCCCGTCCTCCGTGATGGTCGCGCCCGCCTCGGCCTCGAGCTCGGCGGCCGTACACGGCCCGTCGAGCGGCACCGGGTGCAGCCGCAGGCGGTCGCGGGCGTACTCGAGCGCGGCCCGGGCGACGCGCTCGGTCTCGTCCGTGTAGCGGTGCATCGAGGTGGGGTCGACGATGTGCCGCGCCATCACATCTCCCGCCGGCCCGCCAGCGCCCGCCCGAGCGTCACCTCGTCGGCGTACTCCAGATCGCCGCCGACGGGGAGGCCGCTCGCGAGCCTGGTGACGCGGCAGCGGCCGCGCAGGCGGTCGGCCAGGTAGGCCGCGGTCGCCTCGCCCGTCATCGTGGGGTTGGTCGCCAGGAGCACCTCGGTCACCTCGCCGCCCTCGACCCGCTGGAGCAGCTCGGCGATGCGCAGATGCTCGGGATCGACGCCGTCGATCGGCGAGAGCGCGCCGCCGAGCACGTGGTAGAGCCCGCGATACTCGTGCGTCCGCTCGAGCGCGACCACGTCGGACGGATCCTCGACGACGCAGATCAGCGAGCCGTCACGACGCGGATCGGCGCAGATCTCGCACAGCTCCTCCTCAGCCAGGTTGAAGCAGCGCGAGCACGGCCGGATCCGCTCCTTGACCTCCCTGATCGCGTCGGCCAGCGCGTTCGCGTCGGCCTCCGGCACCTTGAGCAGGTGGAACGCCAGCCGCTGCGCCGTGCGCCGGCCGACGCCGGGCAGGCGGGCGAGCTGGGCGATCAGGTTGTCGACGGAGGGGGCGTACAAGCGCTAAAGGCCCGGGATCCCCAGGCCCCCGAGGCCGCCGAGCTGTCCCATCATCTTCTGCTGCTGGAGCGCCTGGGCTGCGGTGATGGCGCCGTTCACGGCCGAGACGAGCAGGTCCTGGAGCATCTCGGGATCGTCGGGGTCGATCGCCTCGGGCTTGATCGTGATCTCGGTGATCTCGAGCGCGCCGGACGCCTTGACGGTGACGGCGCCGCCCCCGGCGGAGTGCTCGACGTACGCCGTCTTCAGCTCCTCCTGGGCCTGTGCCATCTGCTCCTGCATCTTGCCGAGCTGGGCCATCATCTTGTTCGGGTCCATCTTGGTCATGCGCGCTCCTCGATCTCGCGGGCGTCGAACTTCTCCTTGATCTGGGTCAGGAGCGCGGCCTCGTCGAGCCGCTCCGGCGCGAGCGGCTCGGCCTCGGCCGCCTCGTCGTCGGCGCCTTCGGCCACCTCCATGCGCACGCGCACCGGGCCGCCGACGGCCTGCTCGAGCACCGACTCGATGAGGGCGCGGTTCTGGGGCGTGTCCGCGGTCGCCTTGGCGAACGTCTGCGAGCGCGGGAAGGCCAGCACGACGTCGCCCGACTCGGCATCGGGCACCGCATGCTCGATCAGCGAGCCGAGCGCGGCCGAGCGCCGGGCCACCTCGGGCACGACGGCCTCGTGCCAGCGATCGGCCAGCCGGCCTGTGTCGCGGGCCGGCGGGGCCGGCGGCGGGGCGGTCTCGGGCGCGGCGGCGGTCTCGGGCGCGGCTGCCACCTCGGGCTCGGGCGCCGGGGCGGCGGCGGGCGGAGGGGGCGGCGGCGGCGCTGCGCTGCCCTGGATGGCGGACTCGAGGCGGGAGAGGCGCTGGTCGAACGCCTCCGCGGTCAGGTCTCCGGCCGGCCGGCAGGTGCGCACCAGCGCCAGCTCGAGCGGCAGCCGCGGGTCGGCGCCCTCGCGCACGTCGTCGAGGACATCGCGCAGCAGGTCGATCAGCCGGTGGACGGTCGCCGGCTCGAGCCGCTCGGCCTGGCCCGCGATCCGCGCCCGCTCGTCGTCGGTCACGGCCGCCTCTGCCGGCAGCCCCCCCAGCTGCTGCTGGAGGAAGAGCAGGCGCAGGTGCGCGAGGAGGTCGGTGACGAGGGTGCCGAGGTCGGAGCCCGCGTCGGCCTGGGCGTCGACCGCCTCGAGGCAGCCGGCGGCGTCCGCGGCGGCGACCCGGTCGAGGAGGTCGAAGAGGATCCCGGCGTCGGTGGTGCCGAGCAGGGCGCGGACGTCGTCGACCGTGATCGGGCCGCTGCACGCGGTCGCGAGCTGGTCGAGCGCCGAGACGGCGTCGCGGAAGCTGCCCGACGCCGCTCGCGCCACCAGCGACACGGCCGAGGCGTCGATCTCGATCGACTCGGCGGCGGCGATCCGGTGGATCAGGGTCGAGATGTCCGGCAGCCCCGGGCGGAAGAACGCGAAGCGCTGGCAGCGGCTGCGGATCGTCGGGAGCATCGCCCCCATCTCGGTGGTGCAGAGGACGAAGACCACGTGGTCGGGCGGCTCCTCGAGCGTCTTCAGGACGGCGTTCGAGGCCTCCTTGGTCAGCATGTGCGCCTCGTCGACGATGTAGACCTTCTTGCGCCCGTGGACGGGCCGCAGTGCGACCCGGTCGCGGATCTCGCGGATGTCGTCGATGCCGCGGTGGCTGGCCGCGTCGAGCTCGATGACGTCGACGGACGTGGCGTCGTGGATCGACCGGCACGACTCGCACTCCTTGCACGGCGTCGGCGTCGGGCCGTGGACGCAGTTCAGCGACTTGGCGAGGATCTTGGCCATCGACGTCTTGCCGGTGCCGCGCGGCCCCGCGAACAGGTAGGCGTGGGCGACCCGGTCGAGCTCGACGGCGTTTCGGAGCGTGCGGACGACGTGCTCCTGCCCGACGACCTGGTCGAAGTCCTGGGGGCGATGGATGCGGTAGAGGGCGGACACCTGTTGCAGCTTAACGGCGGAGGCACCGCGCTCGTCGGTGCCTCGCGCCGGAAAGCTCAGCGACCGTGCACCCGCCTTCGAAGCATCGGACCCGGGCGGTGCCAGCGGCGCTCGCTCCCGCCAGGCTCGCCCACGGCACCCGGCTGACGTTGCTTAGCGCTGCTTCCTTCCGGACCTGACGCGGTTCACAAGCCTCCGTTGCGTGGGACCTGGCGATCGACGCAGAGCGCGCCGGCCCTGATCCCGAACCCGACACCCCTCAGGACGGGGATTCGGCCCGGCTAGAGCGGATTGCCGGAGGAGGGTACCGCTAGCTCCCCGCTTAGCACGGTCCGCGTGATCGTATCAGGCAGGCGCCGCGGCGCGTTCCTCGGCTTCGCGCAGCCGCCGCGCCAGGATCTTGGCGATCTTGATGGCGATCGACGGGTGCTGCTCGAGGAGCGGCGTGAACTGCCAGGCCGTGATCCCGAACACCCGAAGCGGCGACTCTGCGACGACGCTGGCCGTGCGGCGGCCGCCCTCGTCGAGCAGCGCCACCTCGCCGAACGACGCCCCAGGGCCGATCGTCCCGCGGCGCGAGCCGGAGACCTCGACGCGGGCCGTCCCGTCGGCCACGACGAAGAAGCCGACACCGCCCTCGCCCTCGCCCACGACGGTGTCGCCGGTGTCGAACCTGCGCTCCTTCGACGCGTTGGCTACCGCCTCGAGCTCGCGGTCCGAAAGTCCGTCGAACAGGGCCACACGGCGCATGATCTCGATTCGCTCGTCGGGCATTACCCCAATCCTCGTCGTCGGGTTGAACGTGCCGGCGCGAGCCTACCACCCCGCTGCCCGGCCCGGTGGGGACGGGGCGGGCGAGTGGCATACTCCGGGAGCCCGGAGAGGTGTCCGAGTTGGCTTAAGGAGCGCGACTGGAAATCGCGTAACGGGGGGTTTCCTCGTTCGCGGGTTCGAATCCCGCCCTCTCCGCTGATGCTCGTCCTGAGCCGAAGCGACGTCGAAGCGGCCCTCGACCCCGACCGCCTGATCGACGCGGTTGCGGCCGCCATGGCGGACATGAGCGCCGGGAACGGCTCGGTGCCGAACCGCACGGCCGCGGACGTCGCCGAGGTCGGCGGAGTCCTGATCGCGATGCCGGCGTACCTCGGCGGCGCCGGGGCGCTGGCGGCCAAGCTGGTGGCGATGTTCCCCGGAAACGCGGCGCTCGGCCTTCCCACCCACAAGGCGATCGTCGCCGTCTTCGACCCGGCGACCGGCTCGCCCGAGGCGGTGATGGACGGCGAGGTCGTTACCGCGATGCGCACCGCCGCCTGCTCGGCCCTCTCGGCTCGGTTCCTGGCGCGCGAGGACGCCGTGGTGCTCGCCGTCCTCGGCACCGGCGTCCAGGCCCGCGCGCATGCCGAGGCCATGCGGCGCGTGCGGCCGATCGGCGAGCTGCTGATCGCGGGGCGCGACGCCGCCAGGGTGGCGACGCTGGCCGCGGAGCTGGGAGGCGTCGCGGCCGGGTCGTTCGAGGAGGCGGTTCGCGGCGCCGACATCGTCTGCGCCTGCACGCACTCGCCCGAGCCGGTCGTGCGTGGGGCGTGGCTCCGCCCGGGCACGCACGTCACCTCGGTCGGCTTCAACCCGCAGGGGCGCGAGGTCGATGCCGACGCCCTGGCGAGCGCGCTCGTGGTGGTCGAGTCGCGCAGCGCCGCGCTCGCTCCCTACCCGGCCGGGTCGAACGACCTGCTCTGGGCGATCCGCGACGGCGCCTTCGGACCAGAGCACGTCCACGCCGAGATCGGCGAGCTCGTCTCGGGCACGCGGCCGGGCAGGACGGGCGCCGATCAGATCACGGTCTACAAGTCGGTCGGCGTTGCCGCGCAGGATGCGGCCGCGGCGGCGCTGGCGCTCGAGGCTGCCCGTGAGCGCGGGCTCGGCACCGAGATCGAGATCTGACGAGCGCCTACCGCGCGCCGGGGGGCGGATCCCCGCTCCGTCCTGGGCCGGTTCGGTGCGGTCGCCTGCCTGGCGAAGCCGTTCAGCCTCGCGGAGCTCGTCCACCACGTGCGCGCCCACGTCGGGCCGGAGCGGCCCGCGACCCGGTAGACTGCCCTCTCCCGGGGCGCATAGCTCAGCTGGGAGAGCGTCCGCTTCACGCGCGGAAGGTCACAGGTTCGAGCCCTGTTGCGCCCATCGCTCGGGACCCGTCGAGCCTCGACTGGCCTCACCGCCGGCCTCCATTGCTCAGCCATCATACGACCGGGGCCGCGCCCGGGACGCGGTCTTCCGGCCTGGCGCAGGACCATCCAAAACGATCGTGCCGAGAGCGTCCCGGCCACCTATCCTGGGAGCAGGACGAACGAGGCGGCCGATGACGCCGGGCGAGACTGCTGGAGCGTGACCGGCGCGCCCGGGCCGGAGCTAGCCGATCGCGACGGAGACGTTCCGCATGAGCCCGTTGTAGAAGTCGCCGTCGGTGCCTCCGGGAACGGGCTTGTAGCCGATCGCGAAGACCGCATTCGTCTTGAACGTGATCGAGCCGACGGCGACGTTCGCCGACCCGACCTGGACGCCGTCCACGGTCAGCGTCACCTGGTTGGCGGTCTTGTGGCACACGATCGTGTGCCACTGGCCGTCGTTCAGGCTCGGCCCGGCGTGCACGTTGATGTTGGCCAGCGAGCCGTGGAAGATGCACTGCGCCTGAGCCTTCACCGCGCCATGCGGGAACAGCTCCACCTTGTACATCTTCCCGGTCGGCTCGGAGCGGAGGAGGTCGAAGTCGAAGTTGCCGGTGCCGGGCTGGTGGGTGGTGTTGATCTCGAGGCTGGTGGTCACGTCGGCCGAGCCGGGCACCAGGTTGGTCGCAAACGGGACGGTCACGCGCGTGTTCGCGCCGTTGAAGGCGGCGTCGCTGCCGTCGAAGACGACGTTCTGCACGGCGCCGTTGTTGCCGTCGGTGGTGTCGTTGGCATTCGTGGCCAGCGGCCACGTCGAGATGACGCCGGCTCCGCCCCCGGACGGGGTCGTCGCCGTGGCCTGGTTCGAGGCGACCGACTCGCCGTTTCCGTCGAACGCCGTGACCGTGTAGCTGTGGGTCGTCGCCGGCTGGACGTTCGTGTCCTCGAACGAGTGCGACGGGGCGTTCACGGTCGCGATCGGCTGCGACCCACCATCCTTGAAGACGTGGTAGCCGGTCACGGTCGGCGTGGTCGAGGCGTTCCAGGTGAGGTCGATCTCGGTCGCAGAGGTGGCCGTCGCATGGAGGTTTGTCGGCGGGGCGATCGTCGCCGTGTCGGTCGAGAAGCTCAGGTCGTCGACCATGAACGAGTCGCCGGAGACCGCCTTCTTCTGCACAACGAAGAACGTCAGCGAGTCGCCGGACGAAACGACGGTGTAGCTCAGCTCGGCGAGCGTCGCCCAGCCGCCCGTCCCCGTCGTGCACCCCGTCACCGTCTTCGACGTCGTTCCGGACTCCTTCACCTTGAGGCAGACGCTCTTCCCGGACGGCGCGTTGAACCGCCCGTCGGCGACGTACACGTCGCCGGCCCCGGCCGCCGGTACGGGGTCAGACACCGTCTTTATGGCGTATGTGCCCGTGGATCCGCTCCTGGTCACCTGCGCAGCGTTCGCACTGCCGTTCCCCGGCACGAGCGCGAGCGTCGCGTTCTGGCCCTTCCAGCCCGTCAGCGAGCCGCCGCCGGCCTCGAAGTCGCCGTTCGTGAGCAGGTTCGTGCCCGCACCCATCGCCGGCGTCGCCAACACCGTCATACAGACGGCGGCGGCCACAAGAATCCCGCGGACTCGTCGCGTTCCGGTCGTCGGTACTCCCCACGCGTTTGCACGTGCCCGCCTCGGTGCCGACTCTACACAGCTCCCCCGGCCCGGAGAACGAGCCGAGGCCAGGTTAGGGGAGCGTGAGAAAACTGTCAAGGTTCGCCAGACTCGATCCCTGGCAGGCGGGAATGCACGTCCCGAGTTGTGGTGTCGATCGGGATCGTCGGTCATGTGGTGATGATCGGCCTCGCTGAGGTGCACCTGGCCCGAGGCGGCGCAGGTGCCCTTTCCCTCGTTCGGCGTCGGGACGCGCTCGCCTGAGCAGCAGAGCGCCCGCGGCCGGGATCAGGGCGTGTGCCAGTCCTCCTCGGCGTAGAACCCCGCCGCCACGGCCGCGGTGCGCGATCGCACCCGGGCCACCTCCTCGGGCGTCAAGCGGTCGTGCCAGGTGCGGGCGGCGCCGCCGCTGTCACGGCGGCGCTCGTGGACGACGCCGGGCCCGGCCTCGGCAGGGTTTCCGGCTCCGGTCGTCTCGGCCACGTATCGCTCGACATCCGCCGTCATCTCGAGGCCGAGCTGCTCGAACAGGTCGGGGAAGCCGGCTGCCGGGGCGGCGGACAGGTCCTCGTGCCGCACGAAGGCCCAGTCCGGATGGTCGCGCCGGTAGGCGCCGATGACGGTGTGGATGACGTTCCAGAGAAGCGCCGCCTGGTCGAGGATGTCGCCTGGGTGGCGCACCATCGCCTCGATGTCGCCGCGAAGTGCCGGGACGAGGTCGTCGACGAGCTCGGCCTGCCTCAGGAAGCCCGAGAAGTCGTGAGTCCACCCGAGCCGCCGCATGCTCGACGCATACGCCGCCGGGTGGCGGATTGTCACCACGACCCGCATCTCGAGCTCGCGGGCGAGCCACGGTGCGGCGAGGATCGCGATCGGGTCCTTGACGAGCGGCCGGCGGCCCTCGCGGCGCCAGCGCGCGAACCGGGCGGCGTCACGGGCCATGCGGGCGGCGTCGCGCGGCGAGCGGATGCGCGGCAGCTCGGCGGCGTACGAGTAGCGGAAGCCGAGCGTGCGGCGCAGGTCGGCGGCGAGCCGCCCCGACGGATCGGCGCGCACGTACGTGAACCATTCGGGCGTGGGATGGCGGAAGACGCCCCGGCGGTGGTTGGGGCTGAACGGCTCGTAGATGAGCGCTACGCCTGGGGCTCGGGCGAGCGTCTCCCCGACCCATGTCGTCCCTGAGCGGTTGATCCCGGTGACGAGGATCGACCTCACCAGTCGTCCGCGCCGTAGAATGTCGCGGCCAGCGCATCGGTGCCCTCCCGCACGCGCTCGACCTCCTCCTCTCCGAGCGTGCGCTTCCAGTTCCACACGTGCGCCGCGCTGTCGCGCCGGATCGAGTCGGCGGTAGCCGCCTCGGCCGGGTTGGAGGCATCAGACGTCTCGTGCACCAGAGCGTCGATGCGGGCGTCGCGGGCCAGGCCCAGGTGGTCGAAGAGTGCGTGGAACTCCTCGAGCGGCCGGCGCGACACGTCCTCAAGCCGGAGGAGCGGCCACTCGGGGCGGCGGGCCCGGTACTCGCAGATCGCGTGATGGATCACGTTCCAGAGCAGGATCGCCTGGTCGACCAGGTCCTTCTCCTCGGCCGCGAACCGTTCGATCTCCTCCCCGTACGGCGCGAGCCAGTCGCGCATCATGAGCGGCTGGGCGAGGAAGTGGCCGAACGGATGCCGCAGGCCCAGGCGCTTGATGCTCGCCGCGAAGGCGGCCGGATGGCGGACCAGCAGCACCGGCCGGGCGCGGAAGGTGTCGGCGAGCCACTCGGCCGAGAACGCCGCGATCGGATCCTTGAGCAGCGGCATCGCCTGCGCCCGCCGGTGTCGGGCGAACCGGGCGGCGTCGCGCACCATGCGGGCGGTGTCCTTGGGGCTTCGCAAGGCGCGCAGCTCGGCGCCGTAGGCGTAGCGCCACGCCAACATGTCGGCCACCGGCCCGCGCACCCCGTCCTCGTTCTGGGAGCAGACGTAGGGGAACCAGTACGGGAAGCGCGCGGCGCACGTGCCGGGCCGATGCAGGATGCTGAACGGCTCCCAGACGTATCCGACCGGCTCGGGCGACGAGGCGAGCACGCTTCCGACCCAGCCCGTGCCGGAGCGATGCGAGCCGGTGACGAGGATGGGCTCCACGGCGGGCAGTATCCCCGCTTGGTTCCGGCTGCCGCGTTGACACCACCGGCGGCGAACCGGATACTCGAGCGGCGCCACCCATGCCGACTCTCACGAAACTCATCGCGCGCCACGAGACCGTGAAGCGGCGTGCCGCGGTGCCCGCCTACCGGGCCGTCGCCCGGGCGGCCGTGTTCCTGCCCGGCCCGCGCGTCTTCGCAAACAGCTTCCCGAAGGCCGGCACACACCTCCTCTCGACGCTCCTCGGCGAGCTGCCACGGATGATGTTCTCGGGCGTGCACCGCTCGGAGGGGGACTACGTCGACGGCGAGGCTCGCCGTGACGGCTCGAACCTCGACTGGGCTCGGCTGCGGCGGACGCTGGCGCGCGTGAACAAGGGCCAGTACGCCACGGGCCACTTCCCGTACGTGCCCGGCCTGCCCGAGCTCTTGGACGAGCTCGGCTACCGATCGCTCGTCATGATCCGCGACCCGCGCGACGTGGTCGTCTCGGCGCAGCACTACGTGCTCGAGATGGCCGGGCACGACCTTCACCGCCGCTTCAGCGAGCGCTACGCCACCGCCGACGAGCGGATCGCGGCCACCATCACCGGGTTCGGCGCCGACGAGTACGGCCGCGGGCAGGCCTCGATCGGCGAGCGGCTCGATCGGTTCGTGCCGTGGCTCTCGACGTCGGGCGTGCTTGTCGTCCGGTTCGAGGATCTGATCGGCACCGCCGGCGGCGGCAGCCGTGAGGCTCAGGAGCGCGCCGTCGCCGACATCGCCCGCCACGCCGGCCGGGAGCTCGATCCCGCCCGCGTCGCCGCCGTCGCAGACCGCGTCTGGTCGGATCGAAGCTCCACGTTCCGCCAGGGCCGGGCGGGCGGCTGGCGGGAGCGACTCACGCCCGAGCACGTGCGGCTGTTCAAGGCGCACGCCGGCCGCGCCCTGGTCGCGCTCGGCTACGAGTCCGACCTTGACTGGTAGGGCGCCGGCGGGTCTCCGCCGCGGCCTCGGCGGCGCCAATCCGCTCATCCGCTTCCCGCGTCTCTACCTCGCGCTCGCCCGCCGCCGCTACGGCGACCGCGTGCTCGGCCCCAGCACGGACGTTCTGATCGAGGGCTATCCGCGGTCGGCCAACACCTTCGCGGTGGCTGCATTCGAGATGGCGCAGGAGCGGCCGGTCACGGTGGCCCACCATCTGCACGCGGCACCGCACGTCGTCGCCGCAGTGGACGCCGGCGTGCCGGTCATCCTGCTCGTGCGGCCGCCGGAGGACGCGATCGCATCGGTCATCGCGCGCAAGCCGAGCGTGGACCCGGGGCTCGCGGCCCGCACCTACCTGCGCTTCTACGAAGGCGTCGCAGACGTGCTCGACAGGTGCATCGTCGCCGAGTTCGGGGAGGTGATCGGCGACTTCGGCCGCGTGATCGAGCGCACGAACGGCCGCTTCGGCACGTCGTTCACGCCGTTCGAGCACACCGACGAGAACGTCCGCAGCTGCTTCGCTCGGATCGAGGCCGGAAACCGCGCCAGGTCAGGCGCTGTGCGGATCGCCGAGTCGGCAGTGGCGCGCCCCTCCGAGGAGCGCGCCCAGACCGCCGCCGCGGCGCGCGCCCGCGTCGCGGCGCTGCCGCCGGAGCTCCGCCGCAGCCTTACGAGGCGCTACGAGACGACTGTGGCGCGCGGGGCGGTGTAGCGGCCGCTCGCGACCATCTCGTCGTAGATCCAGCGGTACGTGCGCTCCATGCCGTCGCGCAGGCTGATCGAGGGCTCCCAGCCGAGCTGCTCGAGGATGAGCGTGTTGTCGCTGTTCCGCCCGCGGACGCCCTGGGGCGCGTCGAGCTTGTAGCGCCGCTCGACCTCGATCCCCGCGATCTCCTCGACGATCGAGACGAGCTGGTTGATCGTCACGAGCTCGGAGCTTCCGACGTTGATCGGATCGATCACGTCGCTCGCAGCCAGAAGCTGCGTGCCGTGGACGCAGTCGTCGACGTACATGAAGCTGCGGGTCTGCTCGCCGTCGCCCCAGATCTCGATGGCGTGGGTGCCGGTGAGCTTGGCCTCGGTCACCTTGCGGCAGATCGCTGCGGGCGCCTTCTCGCGGCCGCCGTCGTACGTCCCGTACGGCCCGTAGACGTTGTGGTAGCGGGCGACCCGCGTCGCGATGCCGAAATCCTCACGGAAATGGCGGCACATCCGCTCGCTGAAGAGCTTCTCCCACCCATAGCCGTCTTCGGGCATCGCCGGGTAGGCGTCGGCCTCGGCCAGCGCCGTCACGTCGGGAGACGTCTGCCGGTCGGCCGCGTAGACACACGCCGACGACGAGAAGAAGAAGCGCTCGATGCCCTCGTCACGGGCGGCCATCAGCATGTGGGTGTTGACAAGGACCGACAGCATGCAGAGGGCCTTGTGCGTCTCGATGAAACCCATCCCGCCCATGTCGGCGGCGAGGTTGTACACGGCACCGACGCCGGCGACCGCGCGCCGGCAGGCGTCGATCCCGGACAGGTCGAGCACCATGTTCTCGGCATCGGGCGACACCTGATACCAGTCGTCGAGCGGCTTCACGTCGACCGCGCGCACGCGCATCCCGCTCCCAACGAGGTCTCCCACCAGGTGGCCGCCGATGAAGCCGCCACCCCCTGCCACAAGCACGGTGTCCCTAGTCATTCCTGCTCCCCCCACGGAAGTGTGTTTCGCTCAGCCACCTACGACGCCACGGCGCGTGGGGCCTCCACCGTCTCGGCGGCGGCCTTGCGCGGATCGGGCTGGAGGCGGTTGATCGGCGAGATCAGGCTCAGCTCGCCGTCCGTCACCTCGAAGATCGTCGCCGAGCCGGTCGGCAGCTTGAACTGCCAGTCCCCGATCGAGGGGCCGGCCACGCGCAGCACGGCAAGGCGCACCATCGCTCCGTGCGTGACGGCCGCCACCGACTCGCCGGGATGGCGCGCGCCGATCGCGCGCAGCGCCTCGACGACCCGGTCGGCCGCGACTGCCAGCGCCTCGCCCTCGGGGCAGACCGCCCGCTCGGGGTCCTCCGCGTAGATGCGGAACGCCTCGGCGTCGTGGGTGGAGCACTCCTCCTTCGTGAGGCCCTCCCAGACGCCGTAGTCGATGTTGGTCAGCCCATCCTCGTCGTCCACCCGCGAGAGGCGCGATGCGGCCGCGATCGCGATGGCGACCTCCCGGGCGCGGGCGAGTGGGCTCGTGTACGCAGCCGCGAGTCCGATCGTCGAGAGCCGCTGCGCGGTCGCGAGCGCCTCAGCCCGGCCGACGGCGTCGAGCGGCACCTCAAGCCGGCCGCGGAAGCGGACCTCGGCGTTCATCACAGTGCGGCCATGGCGCACCAGGTAGATCCTGGCGGGCCCGGCCGCCCCCCCGTCCTTTGGGAGTCCGCCTCCAGCGTTCATGCATACACCTCTCGGATAACGTCGTGCCTACGTGTGCTTCGAGTTTGGCCGCGCGGACTCGAACTGTCAACCCTGAAGGCGCCCCGCCCGACAGCCACGACCTGACAGTTTCCCGCAAAACACGGAGTGTGGCAGCTCGCATGGCCTTTGCGCAAACCACGTGCTTGACACCGGCCGGACCGGGACGGAGACTCAGGCGTGTCGATCGTGCGCCGTTCCCACGGGCCCGAGCAGCCCACGGTGATCTTCCTGCATCTGGGGAAGACGGCCGGGGCGACTCTGCGCAGGATCCTCCGCCGGAACGTGCCCAGCTCGCAGACGCTCGGCCTTCGGAATCCGTCCTCTGCGCCGCACGGCTTCCTGAGCGCGATCCCAATCGAGCGCTTCGCCGAGCTGCCCGAAGCCGAGCGCTCCCAACCGCGACTGATCATGGCCCACATGGTCTACGGCATCCACGAGCACGTGCCGCGGCCGGCGACGTACATCACGCTTCTCCGGCATCCCGTTGCGCGTGCCCTGTCGGGGTATAAGAGCGCCCGGTACTGGCCGGGTCATCGTTTCCACGAGGTCGTCGCCGGAGAGGACATGGACCTGCCGGCATACCTACGCAGCGGGCTCGCGCTCGAGCTCGACAACAGCCAGACGCGGGCGATCCTCGCCGACACGACGACGCCGTACGGAGCCTGTACGCGCGAGATGCTCGACGGTGCCAAGGCGAGGATTGACGAATCGTTCGCCGTCGCCGGCGTCGCGGAGCGGTTCGACGAGTCGCTCCTGGCCATCCGGCGCGAGCTCGGCTGGAGCCGGCTCACGTACGTGAATGCGAACGTGTCGCGCAGGAAGCTGGCGCGATCCGACGTTCCCGCCGAGACGATCAGGATGATCGAGGATCAGAACTGGGTCGACCTCGAGCTCTACCGGCACGCCGAGGCGCGGCTCGACGCGTTCGTGGGGCCGGCGCTCGACGCCGAGCTCGACCGCTTCAGGCGCGCGAACGCCCGCTACCGGCCTTGGGGCACGCTCACGTACACGCTGCCTCGCCGGGCCCGCACCGCCATCGGAAGCTGAGGCCGGCCGCTGGGCGGCCTACACGCCGCCGTTTCCGGGTGGAGCGCTCGGAACCTCTGCGAAGGGCCAGATCTCGAGGCCGTGCACGGAGTTTCGTACGTCCATCGTCACGTTGATCGACTTGAGTAGGCCGGGTGGGTCCCACCGGAACAGGTTTATCGTGGCGGGCGACGAGCCCTGGATGATGATGTCCTCGCCGAACGGCGCGATCCCGCGGCAAAAACCTTGGTAGGCGTGGTCGCGCGGGACGTTCGCGGACTCGAGCTTGTCGTTGTCGTAGACCGGCACGGGCCACGTCTTCTGGATCCGGCCGCGCATGTCGGTGAACAGCATGCGGTGCGTCGGCGAGTGGTTCATGAGGAGCCCGCCGCGGAAGGGATGGGCGTTGTGTGACTCGAATGGAATCCGAGCGAATCGGCGCATGCGCCTGTCACGGATGGCGTAGATGTGGCCCAGGCCGCCGCCGGCGACGTAGAGCGTCCCGTCGTACCACCACGGGAAGCTGGGATGGGCGGTATCGCCCTTCTCGGGTCCGCCGTCCTCGTTGGGGTCGAACACGATGAGCGTCGGGCGCGGACGAAACTGGAACCCCTCGCGATTCTTACGCCGCAACTTCCGCCGCAGCGGTGAGTAGCGGATGCAGTAGCCGGCGCTGAACCGCTCGGCGTCGATGTCGTATTCGAGGATCGTGTCGTAGCCGACGGACCCCAGGAAGAGCTTGCCTCCGCCGGTGTTGATCTCGTGGCAATGACGGAGGTACGGGTTCTTGATCGACCCCCGCAGCCGGAACGACGGGTCGTAGACGAAGATCTCGTCGGCCGCAGCGAGGAACATCCGGTCGCCGTGGAACGCGATGCCGCGCAGGCCGCGGTCGCCGCCGCGCTGGGAGAGGTCGATGGATTGGTCGTCCCAGTCGATCATCTGCGTGAGCTGCTCGGTCTCGAGATCGAGCAGATAGACGCCGCCGTGGCTCTCCATCTGCTGGGTTGAGCGCACGACGGAACTGAAGACGACGGTTGGAAGGCGCGAAAGGTTCTGTTGCATGTCGTGCAGTATACGCGGGATCGAATCCGTGGAAACCGCTGGCACCAGCCGGGTCGAGGCTTGGGTCGTCTTGACATTTTCCTGACGCGCCCATAACCTTGATCTCGATCCTCGGGCCGGAGGCGTGCTGGACGCCGGTGTCGAGGTGGCCCCTCCAGACGAAGGAGCACCGGCGACCCGAACCTCACGAACCCGTGTGATCCTCGCGGCCGTCACGGTGTGCATGTCGGTACTGGCCACATCGGCGATGGCAGCCGGAACGAATCTGCTCTCGAACGGCGACTTCGAGGGCTCTGGCTCGGGCGCGCTCACGGGGTGGAAGGGCCAGTCGGCCACGCTGGCGCTCGCGGCAGGGGACAACGGCTCCGGGTTTGGCGCCCAGGTGACGCGGAGCGCCTCGACGGGCACCTATGCCATCAAGTGGTCGGCGGACGTCGTGACGAACGCGGGGGCGGGCGACGTGTACGTCTCCGACGGGCGGTTCAAGGCGCCGTCCGGGAAGAGCGTCTGCTTCAAGGTGAAGGAGTCCGGGACGACCTCCAAGACGGTGACGGGCTGCACGACGGGGACGGGCGGTTGGGCGACGCTTGCAGAGCTGAGCTACACCGTCGTGTCCTCGGGCGACGTGCTGGATTTCTTCGTGGAGCAGAAGAAGGCCGTCGCCGGCGACTCGTTCGTCGTCGACAACCTGAGCTTCAGCACGAACGGCACCACCGTCAACCCACCGACGAGCCTGCATGCGACCGCCACCTCTCCCACTGAGATCGACCTCACCTGGAACGCCTCGACGACGCCGACCGTGACGGGTTATCACGTGTTCAAGGACAACGGGACCCAGCCGTTCGCGACGGTCGGCGCCTCCGCCAGGTCGTTCGACGATACGACGGTCGCGCCTTCGACGACCCATACCTACATGGTCACCGCATTTGACCCGAACGGCGAGTCGGTGGCGTCGAACGAGGCCACGGCGACGACCCCGCCGGAGGGCGGCGGCGGCGGGCTCATGATCGCCGCCGCAGGCGACATCGCGTGTGCCTCGAACACGCCGACGGCGACGAAGTGCCACCAGGCGGCGACGGCGAACCTGATCGCCTCCCGGCTCTCGCAGCTGGACTCGGTCTGGACGCTCGGCGACAACCAATACCCATGCGGCGCGCTCGAGAACTTCAATGCGTACTACGACCGCAGCTGGGGCGCGTTCCTCGGCAAGACTCACCCGACGATCGGCGACCAGGACATCGGCGCGTCGACGTCCTGCGACGGCAAGCCTCAGAACGGGTACTTCCAGTACTTCGGCGCGCGGGCCCAGCCGAACGGGACGAACGGCTACTACTACGTCGACCTCTCGGATGGCAACGGCGCCAACTGGCGCGTGATCGACCTGAACGGGAACTGCACATCGACCCCGTGCTCGGCCGGCTCGCCCCAGGAGCAGTTCCTCAAGAACGCGATCAACACGACGCCGAGCGGCAGCTGCATCATGGCGATGTGGCACCAGCCCTTCTTCAGCGGGTCGAGCTTGAACGGGCACTCGGCGTACAAGCCCTTCTGGGACGACCTGTATGCGGCGCACGCTGCGCTCATCCTGAACGGCCACGCCCACTACTACGAGCGTTACAAGCCGCAGAACCCCAGCGGGAGCGTCGACCCGGCGAACGGGATCACGGAGATGATCGTCGGCACCGGCGGCATCAACCATGGGTCGGCGAAGGTCATCTCGCCGAACACCGCCGTCTACAACAACAGCACGTGGGGCGCGGTCTTCCTCACGCTGCACGCCACGTCGGTCGACTGGCAGTTCGTCGGCGAGAACGGGGCGACCGTGGACAGCGGTACGCGCTCCTGCACCCCGCGCCCGTAGCGGTCTCGCTCCGCCCGCAGGGTGACTGGCGCCGGAATCGGATGTACCCTCGGGACATGTCGCCAAGGGGTGGCTTAATCGTGCCCGAGGGGGCGCCGGGGCCGGCCCCCCGCGCCACCGGATGACGGCCTCCGAGCCGGACGCGGTCCGGGTCGCCGCAACGTCGCCGGGGCGGGCTGTACGCCGCCGCCTTGTCCGGGGCTCGTTCACGGTGTTCGTCGCCATGACGGTCGGGACGATCGTCACGCTGATCCTGAACGCGATCTTGGCCCGCGTCATGGCGCACTCGCAGCTCGGGGCCTACTTCCTCGTGTTCAGCCTGGTCACGATCGGCTCGACGATCGGTCAAATGGGCCTCGACCGCACGGTCGTGCGCCTCGTGGCGGCCGCCCGGGCCACCGGGGACGGCGGCAGGGCCCGGCGGACGGTGCGGCTCGTCTTCGGGCTCGGGCTGGCCGCCTCCTTGGCCGTCGCCGCCGCGCTGGTGCTGGGGCTCGGGCACTTCATCGCCGTGCACGTCTACCACTCGCAGGCCGTGGCGGGCGTCATCGGCCTGGCTGCGCTCTGGGTGCTGGTCAAGTCGCTGCTCGCACTCGCGGCCGAGACGTTCCGGGGGTTCAAGCGGTTCTGGCCGGCGACGTTCTATAACGGTCTCGCGGTCGATTCGCTCTTGGTCGTGGCCTTCGGGCTTCTGTGGGTTGTCGGGGCGCGGCCGACGCTCGCCGAGGCCGTGGGGATCACGGTCGCCGCCACGGCCGTCGCCCTGGTGGCGGGCCTGGTGATGCTGCGCAGGAACGTGGCCACCCTCTCCGGCGGCGGCGATGTCGCACCGCGCGAGGTCGTCTCGATCTCTCTGCCGCTTCTGGCGACCAGCGTGGCGAGCTTCGCCCTCGGCACCGGAGTCGACCTGTGGGTGGTGGGGCACTTCCGGCCGGAGAGCGACGTCGCGCTCTACGGCGCCGCATACCGGCTCGTGTTCTTCGTCGCGACCGGGTTCATCATCGTGTCACAGGTGGTGCCGCCGATCATCGCCGAGCTCCACGCCCGCGGACAGCGGCGCGAGCTGGAGCAGGCGCTCCGTAGCATCTCGACGCTCGCCGGGATCCCGGCGGTGATCGTACTCACGACGTTCCTGCTCGCCGGGCCGTTCGTCATGGAGACCGTGTACGGGCCGTTCTTCCGCCAGGGCGCGACGGTGCTCGCGATCCTGAGCGTCGCCCGGCTCGTGGCCGTCTGCACCGGATCGAGCGGCGCGACGCTCATGATGACCGGCCATCAGCGAACGATGATGGTGATCACGGTGGGCACGGGGATCGCCAGCCTGACCGCCGAGATTCTCCTTGCGCCGACGTACGGCATCACCGGCGTCGCGGCCGCCACGTGCTGCGCCCAGATCGTGCAGAACGCGCTCCAGCTCGTATTCGCACGCCTGCGGGTCGGGATCTGGACACATGCGCGATTTTCGCTCGAGCCGTTGCGCGAGCTCTTGCGGGGAGGATGACTCGGTCAGACGGCTGGCGCGGGGGTCGATGCGAGATCAGGTCCCGACCTCGTGCTGCGCGTCGTCATCGAGGAGCGACACGGGTTCGACTGCGAGCTTTCTCGTGCCGTTGGAGCTCAATCGGTGCGGGGAGATGGAAGCTCGGAGGGTGACGGCGCCCCGGATCGCCCGTAGGGTGGATGTATGACCGATGCACCACGCCCGCCGGCGCGAATCCGCTCGTGATGCGGCACGATCGGGCGCGGGCGGTGCGCTGGGCGGCGATGACCCGGCGCCGGCACCGCGCCGTCGGCGCGCTCCTGCGCGCCACCGCGCCGGCCCTACCCACGGCCGTGCCGCCCCGCCGGCCGATTTTCATCCTCGGCTCGCCGCGGTCCGGGACGACGATGCTGTTCCAGCTACTCGACCGGTCGCGGGCCGTCGCGTCGCTCGGGTACGGCAGCCAGTTCATCTGGGAGATGTTCCGCCCGCACGGCATCGAGCCGGGCCGTTCGCACGCCGCCGGCCCGGACGACATCACGGCGCGCGAGCGGAAGGTCGTGAACTGGGCGATCAACCAGGTTGCCGGCGACATGCCGTACCTGGACAAGTTCCCGCGGATGGTGCTGCGAGCTGAATACCTCTCCGCGCTCTACCCTGATGCCCGGTTCGTCTCGATCGTCCGCGACGGGCGGGCGGTGGTGTCGTCGCTCGTCACCGGCTGGAACACGCCGGGGAAGTTCGGCCAGGGAACGGCGCTGCCCGTGCCCCTGCGCGTTGACGGCTACCGGGGCAGCGTGTGGCGGTTCGTGCTGCCTCCGGGATGGGAGGCCTACACGTCCGGGCGCACGCTGGCCGAGGTCTGCGCGTTTCAGTGGGCGGCATCGAACACCGAGCTGCTCGACGCCCGCGACCGCCTCGGCCACGACCGCTTCTTCCAGGTGCGCTACGAGGATCTGGTGCGCACGCCGGTCGAGACGACAGCGGCGATGCTCGCCCATCTCGACATGGCGGACGACCCGGACGTGCTCGCCCATGCGGCGGCGCTCGACCGCAACGTCACGCGGACGGCCGTCACCGCTCCCAGGCCTGAGAAGTGGCGGGACGAGAATCCTGAAGCGGTGCACAGCATCCTGTCCCAGATCACGCCCGTCATGTCCCGGCTCGGCTACCCGCTCGACTGAGCGAACCGCTGCCAATTGTTAGGAGGCAGGGAGGCGGCCTTTCCAGGATCCTAACCGGGCGGTTAGGACACCCTCACAGGCGGGCGAGAGGGTCCTCGCATGGCCGGAGGAGGCATGAGGCGGTGCGCGGTCCGGCGCGCGGTGTGCGCCGTGGCAGTCGCGGCGGCGTTGCTGGCGGTCGTCCCGGGAAGCGCGCTCGCTGCACGGGGCGCCTTCTGGGCAACGTGGGTCGAGCCGCAGCACGGGAAGTCGCAGCTCGAGCTCCTTCACAGTCTCCAGTCTGCAATGGGCCGTCGCTTCCATGGCGTTCGCCTCTACCACCCGCTTGACCACTCGAGGATGCGCTCGCCCGTTCTCGACCTGATGCGCCGCCACCGCCGGCCGCTCTACCTGAACGTCTCGTCGGAGGTGAACAAGGACAGCTGCGTGCCCTGGCGCGCCGTCGCCAGGGGCCGGTACAACGCCGATCTCCATCACCTCGCTCACCACATCAAGCGCTGGCCGGCGAAGGTGTTCTTCTCGTGGAACCACGAGTTCCTCAACAACTGCACGACCGGGACGCCGGCTGACTACGTGGCGAGCTATCACCGCATCCACAAGCTCTTCCGGCACGACCACGTGACGAACGTCGTGTACGTGTGGACGGCGACGGCCCACAACTTCCACCAGGACCGCGCGCTCCTGCGCCGCTACCAGCCGCGCCGCTACGACGTCGTCGGGGTGGACGGGTACAACAAGGCCAACGACTGGACGTCGGCGAAGGACCTCTTCCAGGACGCCCGCCGCTTCGCCCGCCGCCATCACAAGGGGCTCATGATCGGCGAGGTCGGCTCCCCCGAGGATCCGAACGACGCCACGGCGAAGGGTGCCTGGATCACGAACGCCGCCGCCACGTTCAAGGCCTGGCGGGTGCGGATGGTCGTGTGGACGAACACCTCCGACTACTGGGCCGCGTCGTCCCCCGCCGCCACCTCGGCCTACCGGGCCGCGAGCCTCCTGCGCTTCTACCGCAGGTAGCGTCCGCTTACGACGTCTTGTGCCGCACCGCGGGCGCGAGGCGGCGCTTGATCCGCGACGGCAGCGTGTAGGTGAGCCGGCCCCAGCGCGCGTAACGTGCGTTCGCCCCCCGGAACTGCTCGAGCGCGTCGGCGAACCCGGGGTCGGCGGCCATCCGCTCGTCGAGCAGCCGGCAGGAGTGGTCGTAGAGCTCCTGGTCGAGGTGATTTGCCTGGCGGACGAGCTCGACCTCAGCCTCGGTCGGCGGCGCGCCGCCGCGAGCCACGTTCGCGCTCACGTAGCGGACGTCGGGCCAGCCGAACGTGCGCCCGAGGAGCACGACCGACTCGTCGAACCGCTCGGTGATCCCGACCCACGCGAAGTGCGCCGCGAGGTTCCGCTTCGCCGTCTCGAGCATCTCGGGCGTGCATGCCCGGTAGGGCGTCCCGATGTCGCCGGCCACGGCTCGGGTCTGGCTGTTGTCCATCTCGAGCGCGAGCCCGCTCTCGACGTACTCCCGAAGCGACATCCCCTGGGCCTCGTCGTGGTGGCGGTGACCGGGTGTGCGAAGCACGTACCGGTGCTGGGAGATCGCCAGCCGGACCGGGTCGCGCAGCATCGTGACGTAGCGGGATGGCCGCGGCACGTGCGCATGCAGGCCGAAGACGGTGTGGCCCATGATCAGGCGCGGGCGCAGGCGCTCGGTCTCCGGAAGCCGGGCGAAGTCGTCCAGCGTCTCCTCGCGCGGCCTGCGGCGTGCGCGCACGGTCATCGTCTGCGAGGACGGGAACTGGCGCTTCAGGATCTGGCGCATCGTCGATCCCGCGGTCTTTCCGATGTGCAGGAAGATGACCGTCTCGTTCACCGCCGCGCTCCGGATCCGGTGGTCGTACTCGGCGTTGCCGCCGGCGCCGGGCGAGAGCCGCGGGCCAGCAGCCGGCTCGATGCGCGCAGGCGGCCGAAGCCGTAGACGCGGCGGGCGACGTCCGAGGCGACCCCCGCGGGACGTGTGGCTAGCGCGGCGACCTCGCCGGCCAGCTCGTCGAGGTCGTAGCCCATGACGGCCAGCCGCTCGCGCCCGACCGCGCGCAGGTAGCCTGAGCACCAGCGCTTGCGAAGCGGGTTCGCCATCGTCGAGCGCCACCTGTCGACCGGCTCGCCGGAGATCTCGGCGTAGGCGGCGGTTCCGGTGCGATCGCCCATCCGGCCGTTCAGGCTCGTGCCGGCGAACGCCGCCGCCGTCGCGTCCGCCGGGTCGAGCCCGAGGAGGTCGAAGATCTCCCGCGTTCCGGTGGCGGGATCGGCGACGACGTCCTCGAAGCGGACCGCGACGGCCCGCGGGTCGCGCCGCTCGTGCGCCGCGACCAGGCGTTCGAGGCCGCCACGGAGGTCGACCTCGTAGCGGTCGAGGTTCCAGCGCCCGCGGCCGAACGACTCGATCATCGACGCCGCCACCGCGAGCGGGTTGCGCCACAGGAAGATGAACCGGGCATCGGGGAACAGCGCCATGATCTCGTCGACCACGAGGTGGTAGCGGGGGGTCTTGTCGAGAAACCAGGTCGCGTCGCCCGCGGCCCGCTCGTAGAGCGCGAGGGTCGAACGGCGCACCTCGGCGAGGTAGTCGTCGCGCCCGTTCGGGAGCGAGTCTGCGAAGTCGGCGATGGCGCGGGCGGCCGTCCGGTGGCCGTACTCGGCCGCGGCGCCGGTCTCGCGGAGGGCGTAGAGTTGCGGCAGGAGGAGCCATGGCTCCGAGGCGGTCGCGACCTGCGGATGCGTCGCCAGCATACGCTGGAGGAGCGTCGATCCGCTGCGCGGCAGCGAGAGGACGAACACCGGCCGGACGCTCACCGGGCAGCCCCGTTCGCCGCCGGGTAGCACGCCGTCCGCACCCGGTCCCACTCGGCCGCCGCGGCGGCCGAGGTCCACCAGCGCAGGTCGGCGCCGTTGAGCTTTCGTCCCCGCGCCTGGCGCGAGTAGGCCCCGTCGGCCAGCTTGAGAGCGCCGTGGGCGAGATGCCCCGCCCGGCGCATCCGCATCGCGCCGTAGCGATCGCGCACCATGTCGTACTCGCGCCCGAAGCCGTCGCCGCGGTTCAGCCGCTGGAAGAAGCCGCGCCGCTCGGTGGCCGTCACGCGCGTGTCGTGGGCCCGGAAGACGCCGACCGGTACCGGCACGTGCCGGAACGTCGCGTCCTCGGCAAGCAGGCGCAGATAGAGATCCCAATCCATCATCCGCCGCATCGAGGCGTCGATCGGCGTGTCTCCCAGCGCGGACGTCCGCGTGATGCACGAGACCGTGCTGATGAAGCAGCCGTACGAGCGCAACACGAACGGGGAGAAGCGGTGCTGGGGCAGGATCCGGGCGAGGCGGCCGTCCCCGTCGGAGAAGAGCGTGTCGCCATAGACCACGTCGGTTCCGGTGCGGTCGCCCTCGTGTACGAGCGCGGCCAGGCCACCCGGCAGGTAGAACTCGTCGGCGTTCAGCCACGCGATCCAGCGGCCGCGGGCCCGCGCGATCCCCCGGTTCAGCGCGTCGGACTGGCCCTCGTCCGGCTCGGACACCCAGTCGACCAGGTCGTCCAGCTCCTCGAGCAGCTCCACGGTGCCGTCGGTCGAGCCGCCGTCCTGGATGACGTGCTCCACGGTGAGGCCCTCCTGCTCGGCGACGCTCACGATCGCGTCGCGCAGGTAGTGCGCATACCCGTAGGAGGGCGTCACCACGGTGAGGTCGAGGGTCTCGGTCGCTACCGGATCTCGGTGCATGCTCAGCTCTGGGGCGCAGTCGCCTGCGCGGGTGGCGACTGGCGCCATCCTGGCGGATAGGCCATTGCGATCAGCGTGAAGATGAGGATCGCCTTCTCCGGCGCGCCGAACGGCCACGAGTACACCGTGCCGATAACGACCGCGTTCCCGAGCAGGAACGTCCCGCCGCCGAAGGCAAGGAGGTCGCACACGCGGCCGCGGTTGCGGCGCCTCCAGATGTCGCGGAAGAGGATCACGTACACGGCGAGGAAGACGCCCAGGCCGAGCAGGCCGAACTTGATCCACACCTCGACCGGCGCGTTGTGCACCATGCCGGCCTGGCCCTTCCACTGGGCGGTGCGCCGGGGTTGGTAGAGAACGCCGACGCCGAGGCCGGTGATGGGATGCGCCTTCACCTCGTCGAATCCGTCCAGGATGTCGTTGATGTGGCCCTGGTTCGTCGTCGCGTAGACGTTCTCGGCCCGGGTCTGAGTCGGGTCGAGGCTCGCCAGGCGCCCGCCCCAATCGAGCGACGACCACGTGAGGCCCACCGTGATGAGGCACACCGCCATCAGGCCGGCGATCGAGACCAGATAGCGGCGCCGGTTGACTCCGGAGAAGAGGATGAACGCCGCGAACACGGTCGCCAACTCGACCCAGGCGTACCGGCGAAACGCGAGCACGACGACGGCCGTCCCGACCGCGACCCCGGCCATCCACAGAAACCGGGTGCGATGGGTGCGCAGCATGGCCATCGACACGCCGACGGCCGCCACCATGAACTCCAGGGTCGCGTGGTCGCCGACCGTCGTGCGACCGTAGAACGCGATCTCGCCGCCGCCGGAGGCGTACTGCGCTAGCTGCCAGGCGCCGTAGACCACCAGGATGCCGACGAAGATCTGCGCGAACCGCAGGCAGTCGCGGTCGGTGCGGAGCACCGTCGACCAGAGCGCGAACGCGTAAAGGACGCCCATCGCCAGGTCGCGCCAGTCGCCGAAGGGGCTCTGCGTCTCGTGGTAGATCCCGGCGGCGACGCCCATCAGGACGGCGGTGATGCCGAGGCCGAGGAGCCACGCCAGCCGGCTCGACATCGCCATGCGCCCGCTGCGCAGCCGCTCGATCATCCCTGCGTAGGCGAAGGCGAAGACGGCCACGTCGCCGGGCGTGAATGGCCCGAACTTCTGCTGCGTCCACCAGGATGGGCCGTAGTTGGTGAGCCCGCTGTGCTTCACGGCGAAGCGGATGCCCGGGTCGGTCTTGGAGTGGAAGTAGATGGCGCAGAAGAGGATGAGCGTGGCGAACGACCACCACACGAACCGGCCGAGCTCGGCCGGTTGCGCGATCGGGACGGCCGGCGCCGTGGGCCGGTGCTGGACGGTCGCGCTCACAAGCCCGCCGCCTCTGCGGCGAGCGGCGCGGCGGCGGTTGGCTCGGCGCCGGTCCGGCCAGAGTAGATCTCGAGCAGGCGGCCGGTCGTCGCCCGCGGGCTCAAGCTGCGCTCGTACTCGCGCCGGGCGCCGGCCCCGAGCTGCTCGGCGAGCTCGCGATCGCCCGCCAGCGCTCGCAGTGCGCGGGCGAGGTCGGCCGCGTCTCCCGCCTCGGCGTGGAGGCCCGTCTCGCCGTCAGTGACGATCTCGCCCAGGCTTCCGATCCGCGAGGCGATCACCGGCACCCCGAGCGAATACGCCTCGGCGACGATGCGGGGGAAGACCTCATACCAGCGCGACGGTACGACGAGCGCCCGCGCGCCGGCGAGGATCTCGAGACCGCGCTCGCGCGGCACCTGGCCGGTCAGCTCGACTCCCGGCAGGCCGGCGGCACAGCTTCGGATCTCCGCCTCGAGGTCGCCGGAGCCGACGATCCGCAGGCGCTGGCCGCCGTCGGGGAACGCCTGGGCCCAGGCATCGAGCAGGACGTCGACGCCCTTCTCGGGGTAGAGCCGCGAGAGGCACAGGAAGCCGCCGTCGTAGGGCGGGCGCGGCGGGCCCGGGTCGGGGGCGGTGTTGTACTTGACGACGATCCGCTCGGCCGGCCATCCTGCCTTGACGTATCGGCTGCGCGCGAACTCGGAGGGGGTGATGTACGTGTCGACGGCGTTCGACCACGTGCCGATGGCGCTGTGAACCGCGTCCTTCACGGCGATCGGCAGGGTGGCGACACGCGAGGAGCGGTAGCAGCCGTGCACCACCGCCGGCACCGGCACGCGGCCGAGGCAGTCCTCGCAGACGCGCCCGTCGCGCAGGAACGTGGCCGCCGGGCACAGGGGCCGGAAGTTGTGAAGCGTCTGCACCACCCGCACACCCGAGCTGTGCGCGGCCCGAAGCGCCGCAGGGCTGAGAAGCGGAAACGTGTTATGGGCGTGGACGACATCCGGACGGAATCCGGCGATCGCGCGGCGCACGGTGCGGGCGCCCTCGCGCGACCAGACCACCCGCGCAGGAAGCGTCAGCCGCTTCGCCGCCGGCCAGTGGGCGATGTCGTCGCTCTCGACCGTCAGGAGCTCCACCACGGCGCCGGCCCGGCGCAGGAGCGCCGTCTCCTCCTCGACGACCGCGTTCTCGCCGCTCGGCTGGGCGCTGCGGTAGCGGTTATGAACGACCAGCACGCGCATGCATCACCGGGACGGGCGGACGGTCCCGACCGTGTCGCGGGTGACCTCGGCGATCGTGCTGGCGATGAAGAGCGTGTTGGCCGCCGCGTACCTTGGGGCGAGCTTGATCGGGTCGTGCACCATGCGGTGCACCCACTCGAGGCCCGACTCCTGCATCCACATGGGCGCGCGCGGACGGTTGCCCGAGATGAAGTCGAACGCCGCGCCGACGCCCATGGCGAGCACGCCGCCCAGGTCGGGCGAGAGCCGATGCATCCACAGGTCCTGCTTCGGCGTCCCCAGGCCCACCCACACGATGTGCGGCGACGCGGCGGAGATCGTCTTTACGGCCTCGCGCTCCTCCGGCGCGTTCATCGCCCGAAAGGGCGGCGAGGCGGTGCCGACGATCTCGGCGCCGGGGAAGCGCTCCAGCAGGTTCGCCTCGAGCCGCTCGAGCACGGGTGGCGTTGCCCCGAACAGGTAGTGGCGCAGGCCGTGCTCGCGGCCCAGGTCGATCACCCGGGGCATGAGGTCGGGACCGGCGATGCGGTTGGCGTACCGGATGCCGTTTCGGCGCTGGCGCCAGGCCACCGGGGCGCCGTCGGGGAAGTTCATCCACGCCTCCTGCAGCGCGTGTCGCAGGCCGGGGTCGCGCTGGGACAGCGTGAGGCCGTGGACGCCCGTCAGCGACGCGTAGCCGCCCTGGCCCGAGAGGGCCCGGTCGATCACCGTCCGCGCGGCGCCCTCGAGATCACCGGCGTAGAGCTCGGTGCCCATCACCGTGCACGTCGTCTGTCGGCCGTCGGTGCCCCCCATCGCACCGATCATCGACCTGCGCGCGTCCGTGTCGCCTGCTCCGTCGGGGATCCGTATCCGCCGTAGCCGTATCCGCCGCCGTAGCCATATCCAGACTCCGACTCCGCGTCGGTCACGACCACGCCGAGCCCGATCGCACGGGCCGAGCTGAGCTCGCGCCGCATCTCGTGCAGCATCGGCCGGCGGACGAGGTCGAGCTTCGAGACGACCATGTAGGCGTCCGCCTGGGGCGTGAGCGCCATCGTGTCGGCGACCGGCAGGACGGGCGGCGTGTCGATCACGATCACCTCGGCCCGCTCGCGCAGGTCGGAGAGGAGCGTCGCGAGCGCCTTGGACGAGAGGAGCGACGACGGGTCGGACGGCGGCTCGCCGGCGATGAGCACGTGGAGCAGCGAGCCTGACGGCACGTGGCCGTGGCCGTTTCGGCGGGCGCCGGGATCGGGCGCGCCGGGGACGACCACGGGCACCAGGGCCTCGTCGAGGGTGGCATTCCCGAGCACGACGTCGGTCACGCCGGGCCGGCCGGTGAGGCCGAAGAAGCGGTCGAGGTAGGGCGCGCGCAGGTCGAGGTCGACCAGGACGACGTTCTTGCCCGACGCGGCCATCGCCACGGCCAGGTTCGCGGCGGTCGTCGACTTGCCCTCCTGCGCGACGGCGCTCGTCACGAGGATCATCTGCGCCTGCGGGTCGAGGTTCGCGAAATCGAGGCTCACCCGCAGTTTCTTGTAGGCCTCGCTGTGGATGCCATGCGGATCGGCGAGAAGCGTCAGCTGATCGTTCTTCCGCAGCTCCTTGTCGGGCCGCGGGAGCCGCCCGAAGAGCGGCAGGCCGAGCTCGGCCGCAACCTGCTCGGCGGAGCGGATGCGGGTGTCGAACGCCTCGCGCGCGAACACCAGGCCGACGCCCAGCACCAGGCCTAGGATGACGCCGATCGCGGTGTTGCGCTTCGTGTTCGGGGCGAGTTGGGTGGCACCGGCCGCCTTGCTCTGGACCTGGATCTGACCCAGAGTGGCGTCCGCCTGGCTCTGGATCTCGATCACGTTCGTGTCGGCCCGCCCGGCCTTGCTGTTGAGCTCGGTGTACGCCTTGAAGTCGCTTTGGATCTGGGCGTCGGGCACGCCCGCGTTCTTGTCGGCCTGCCACTTGGCGTAGGCCTTGTCGGCGAGATGGTGGTAGCTCTTGGCCGTGTTCTGCGCCTGGGTGGTGAGGTGGTTGACACGGGTCGTCGTCTGCTGCTTGTTGTACTCCGCGAATGCCTGTGCGTACGCGTTCGTCAGGGCCACCGCGCCGGCCTTCGTCCCGTAGCTGACCTTGAACTCGACGATGGTCGCGTTCGGGTCCGCCGTCACGGTTGACGCCTTGAGCAGCTTGCGCGGCGTCATGTCGGCGATCTGCGGGACCTTGGCCAGCGCCGCGCTCGCGACCTGCTCGCTCTGAGCCACCTGGGCCATCGTCTGGACGTACTGCGCGGCGCTCCCCGACGACGTGTGCGTGTTCGACGTCGGATTGTTGAGGTCGAGCGTCGTGATCAGGTCGTCGGCCGTCGCCTGGTAGAGCGCCGCCTGCCGGGACGACACGAAGTAGGTCACGGCGGTGACGAGGACGAGCGTCGTGGCGACGATCCACCATCCGCGTCGGATCACTCGCACGTAGTCGGCCATGGGCCGGCCCGGACGCCCAATTTCGTCGATCACGACCTTCCTCCCTGAAAAGGCAAAGCGACGGGCCGAATGGTACCCGTTCGCCAGGGATACCTCAGCATCCAGATCGTGTCAAGCGAGAAACGCGTTACACGTGTCAGTTTCCAATCCGGCTCACACAGCGGGATCGCGCCGCCTCCTGCCGAGCTCCGCGAGGGGTGCGAGCGGATCGCGGCCGTCGCCCTGGAGGAGCACCATCGAGTGGAACCAGAGGTCTGCCACCTCCGACACGAGGTGATCGCTGCCCGGCTGGGCGAGGACGGTCTCGACCGCCTCCTCGCCGACTTTCCGCTGGCGCGACTCCCGCGCTTCGGCCAGGAGGCCGGCGACGTACGAGCGGCCCTCGCCCGACGCCGCCCGCTCGGCGATCGTCCCGGCCAGGTCGCACAGCGCCGGAGCGGCCGCGTCGAAGCACGACTCGGAACCGGTGTGGCATGTCGGCCCGGCCGGCAGCGCCAGCATCAGGATGGCGTCGCCGTCGCAGTCGGTCGCCAGGGACGTCACCGCGAGGATGTTGCCCGAGGTCTCGCCCTTCTTCCAGAGCCGCCCGCGTGAGCGGGAGTGGAAGTGGCCGAAGCCGGTCTCGACGGTCGCCTCGAGCGCCTCGGCGTCCATGTAGGCCAGCATCAGCACGCGCCCGGTGTCGGCGTGCTGGACGACGCACGGCATGAGGGCGCCCTCGGGGATGCTCACGAGCGGACGGGAAGGCCGCATGCGGCCACCTCCTGCTTCACATCGGCCACCGACGCCTCGCCGTCGTGGAAGATCGACGCGGCCAGCGCCGCAGAGGCGCCGGCGGAAAGGGCCGCAGCCATGTCGGCCGGTCCGCCGGCCCCTCCCGAGGCGACCACCGGGACGCGCACGGCGTTCGAGACCGCGGCGATGAGGTCGAGGTCGTAGCCGGCGTGGCCGCCGTCGGCGTCGATGCTCGTGACGAGGAGCTCGCCCGCGCCGCGCTCGACCGCCTCGCGTGACCAGTCGACGACGTCGCGGCCCGTCGCGCGGCTGCCGGCGGCCGCGTGCGCCTCCCAGCCGCCGTTCGCGCGGGCCGCGTCCACAGCGACGACAACGCACTGCGATCCCAGCTGCCCCGCCAGCTCGGAGAGGAGCTCGGGCCGGTCGAGGGCTGCCGTGTTGACGCTCACCTTGTCGGCCCCGGCCAGGAGCAGGTCGCGTGCACGCTCGAACCCGTCGACGCCGCCGCCCACGCACAGGGGCACGTCGACCCGGCGGGCCGCGCGCTCGACGGCGCGCAGGAGCTCCATCCAGGCCTCGTCGCCCGCCGAGATGTTGAGCCACACGATCTCGTCGGCGCCCGCGTTGGCATACCGGGCCGCCGCGTCGACCGGGTCGCCGCAGTCGCGCAGGTCGCGGAAGCGGATGCCCTTCACCAGGCGGCCGCGGCGGACGTCCAGGCACGGGATGATCCGCCTACGAAGCATCGGCCGCCCTGCGCAGGAGCGCCGCCAGGAGGGCGCGGCCGGCCCGCCCGCTGCGCTCCGGGTGAAACTGCACCGCCGCCACCCGCCCGCGCGCGACTGCGGAGGCGAACGGCCGGCCGTCGAGCTCGGTCGTGGCGACGACGTCGCCGGCGTCCGCGGGCTCGGCCACGTACGTGTGGGCGAAGTAGCAGACGGCCGGGAGCGTGTTCTCGAGGGCATCGCCGCCGGCCGGCGTGACGTCGTTCCAGCCCATGTGCGGCACCGTCGCGGCCCAGTCGATGCGGCGGACGGTGCCGGGCAGGAGGCCCAGGCACTCCGTGTTGCCTTCCTCGCTTCGCTCGAAGAGGAGCTGCAGGCCCAGGCAGATGCCGAGGATGTTGGCGCCGCGCTCGGCGGCGGCCCGGATCGCCGTGGCGAGTCCCGCCGTCTGGAGCCGCTCCATCGCGGGGCCGGCCGCTCCCACGCCGGGGACGACGACGATCCCGGCGCGCTCGACGTCGCCTGGGCGCGTGGTCACCTCGACGTCGACGTCGAGCCGCTCGAGCGCCGCCCGCAGGCTGCGCAGGTTGCCGGCGCCGTAGTCGACCACCGTGACGGTGTCTCGCCTCACAGGGTGCCCTTCGTGGAGGGGATCGCTCCCGCCCGCCGCTCGTCCAGCGCGACGGCCCCCCGGAGCGCGCGCGCCAGCGCCTTGAAGGCGGCCTCGAGCACGTGGTGGTCGTCGACGCCCGCGCCAGAGACGTGGATCCCGATCCGGCCGCTCCGCGCCAGCGTGTCGAAGAAGTGGGGGACGAGGCTGCCCGGCAGGACTCCGATCCGCTCGCCCGCGAACGGCAGCTCGACTGCCGAGACCCCGCGGCCGCCCAGGTCGACGGTCGCGTGGGCCAGGGCTTCGTCGAGCGGCGCGCGGGCGTCGCCGAACCGGGCGATGCCGGCCCGGTCGCCGAGGGCTGCGTCGAGTGCCTGGCCGAGGACGATGGCGACGTCCTCGACGGTGTGGTGCTCGTCCACCCACAGGTCGCCGGTGCATTGGAGCTCGACGTCGATCAGCGAATGGGCGGCGAGCGCGGTCAGCATGTGGTCGAGCATGCCGATGCCGGTCGCCACGGCCGCCCGGCCGGTGCCGTCCAGTACCACCCGGCAGAGGACGTCGGTCTCGGCGGTGCGGCGCTCGGCGGTTCCCACCCGGGCCTCGGCGGCCGGCGCACTCGGAGCCGCCCGCGCGCCCAGCGCGGCGAGCAGGACGTCGTCGTCGGCGATGGTGGCGGGGCTGATGCGGATGTGGGTCGCGAGCGCAGGGTCGGCGAACGTCCGCACGACCAGGCCCTGGTCAAGCAGTCGCTTCGAGACGCCCGCGGCCGGCTCGCCCACGTCGACGAGCAGGAAGTTGGCGCACGAGTCGGCGACCTCGAGGCCGGCGCTCCGAAGCGCCCCCGCCATGCGGTCGCGCTCGGCGACGGTCGCCGAGGCGCGAGCGCGCATCTCGTCGGCGTCGCGCAGCGCCATCGCGGCCAGCGCCACCGAGAAGGTCGAGATCGACGCGGGCGGGCGGATCGCGTCCAGACGGCGGGCGATGGCGGGCGGAGCCAGGATGTAGCCGATGCGCGCGCCGGCGAGTGCGAACGCCTTCGAGAACGTGCGCAGGATCACCGTGTTCTCGCGCTCGCGGGCCAGCCGGGCCAGGTCGCGGCCGCCGAACTCCACGTACGCCTGGTCGATCACGATCAGGCCGTCGCGGTCGGCGACGTCGTCGTCGGTCGCGTCGGCCCCGGTCGGGTTGTGGGGCACGCACGACCACCACAGCCGCACCCGCGGCGACGGCTCGTGCGCGAGGGTGGCGCCGGCCAGGCGGGTGACGTTGGCGTACCAGGAGTAGAACGGGCGCCGCACGTACGCCTCGTCACCCGGGCGCAGCGTGAGGAGCGCGCACAGCTGGGCCGCCTCGTCGGCCCCGCCCGTCAGCACGACGCAGTCCGGGTCGAAGCCGGTGTGCTCCCCGATCGCCTCCTTGAGGCCGATGTAGGTCGCGTCGGGGTAGCTCTGCACCGCCACCCGGCCGAGCGTCGCAACCGCCCGGCCGTACCAGGCCGGAGGCACCGGCGAGAGGTTCATGTCGAACCGGCGCAGCCGCCCCTCGGGCAGGCCTTCCTCCCAGTGGTAGGGCTCGGCGTCGAGCAGGTCGGCGCGGATCGGCGGCGCCGTGACAGCCGCTGAAAAATTGGGGTCTGACCCCAATTTTTCAGTCATGGAATGAGGTTCTGGATCGGGAGCACGAGCAGGGAGCGGGCTCCGGCCGCCTGGAGCGGGGCCAGGAGGTCGGCCACCGCCTCGGCGTCCACGACGGCGTGGACGGCGTGCAGGCCGCCGCGCGCCAGCGGCAGCACGGTCGGGGAGTCCATCCCGGGCAGGAGCGCGATCACGTCGTCGAGCGACTCGTCAGGCGCGTTCAGCATGAGGTAGCGCTTGCCGCGCGCGGCCACCACGCTCTCGATCACGGTCGCCAGCTCGCTCGCGACCGCGCGGGCGCGGCCGTCCAGGTCGCGGCGGGCGACCAGCGTCGCCTCGGACTCGAGCACCGTCGCGATGGAGCGCAGGCCGTTCTGGCGCAGGGTGTCGCCGCTCGAGACGAGGTCGACGATGCCGTCGGCGGCGTCGAGCCGCGGCGCCAGCTCGACCGACCCGCGGATCGGGACGGTCTCGACGGCCAGGCCCTCCGCGGCGAAGAACGCCGCCGCCGTGCGCGGGTGCGCCGTCGCGACCCGGCCGCCGTCGAGCGCGCCGACCTCGGCGATGGCGCCTGCGGCCGGTACCGCCACCTCGAGCGCGCAGCGGCCGAACCCGAGCGGCACGAGCTCGTCGACCTCGGCTGCCGCCTCGACGATCTGGTCGCGCCCTGCGACGGCGGCGTCGACGGCGCCGTCGGCCGTCCACGCCGGGATGTCGTCGGCCCGGGCGAACAGCACCTCGATGTCCCACCTCGAGCAGTGGGCGTGGAGCGCCCGGCCGTTGACGTCGACCTCGACGCCGGCGGCCCGCGCCAGCTCGAGCGCCGGGGCGTGCAGCCGGCCCTTCGAGGGCAGCGCCAGCCGGAACGGGCGCGTCACGGCCGCCTCGTGGAGCGGCCGCGGCGGTCGAGCACGAGCCTGTAGCCGCCCTCGCCGTGCCGCAGCCAGTGGGCGACGCGGGTGACGGTGGCGGTCGAGCCGCGCACGGTCCGCGCCACCTCGGCGTATGGGATGCCGCGGTCGAGGAGCTGGGCGGCGTGCCACCGGTGGGCCAGGACCTCGAGCTCGTGGAGCGTGCACACGTCGCGCAGGAACGCGGCCGCCTCGTCGCGCGTCTTGAGCGCCACGATCGCGTCGCACAGGTCGTCGACCTCCGGAGTGCGCCATTCGCTCATCGTGCTAGCATTTTAGCATGCTAAAACGATGGGGCAAGCATGCGGTGCCCGCGATCGACATCCTCGGCGGCCAGGTGGTGCGGTTGCACCAGGGCCGTTACGACCGCGCGACCGTCTATGCCGACGACCCGGTCGCGGTCGCCGAGGAGCTGGCCGCCGCAGGCGTGGCCCGGCTCCACGTCGTCGACCTGGACGCCGCCCGAGACGGGGCGCGCTCGACCGGGCATGCCCGCATCCTGGAGCGGATCGCCGCCCTCGACGGCGTGCGGCTCCAGCTCGGCGGCGGCATCCGCACCGCGGCCGACGTGTCCGCCGCCCTCGAGACGGGCGCCTGGCGCGTCCTGGTCGGGACGCTCGCCGCCGAGGAGCCGGAGACCGCGGGCCGGCTGGCCCGCGAGACCGGCCGGGTCGTGGCGGCCGTGGATTGCCTGCAGGGGAGCGTGCGTGTGCGCGGCTGGGCGGAGGATTCGGGCACGGATCCGCTGGCCTTGGTCGAGCGGCTCGTCGCGGCGGGCGTGCGCGACGTGGCGGTGACGGCGATCGAGCGCGACGGCACGGGCGCGGGGCCCGACGTGAGCCTCATCGGGCGGCTGCGGCCGGCCGTCCCGGGCGAGCTCATCGCCGCCGGTGGCGTCTACGCGCCGGTCGACGTGACCGCCGCGGTGGGCGCCGGGGCGGACGCCGTGGTGGTCGGTCGCGCGCTCTACGAGCAGGGACGGTTCCGCGTTGCATGATCATGCAAAAACCGGTATTGTCATGCGCTCATGCCTGACCGCCGCCAGCTGATCGCCTCCCTGCTCGACCGCCACGCCGTCACGTCGCAGCCGCAGCTCGTCGAGCTCTTGGCCGGAAACGGCGTCGTCGTGACCCAGGCCACGGTGTCGCGCGATCTCGAGCGGCTGGGCGCCGTGCGTGTGCGCAAGGGCGGCCACCTCGTCTACGCCCTGCCGGCCGAGGACGAGCCGGTCGAGCCGCTGGAGCGGCTCCGCGAGGCGCTGGTGCTGGTGCGGTCGATGGAGCCCTCGGGCAACCTGCTCGTGCTGAGGACCGCGCCCGCGAACGCCATGCCGGTCGCGCGCGCCTTCGACGTGTCGGAACTGCCCGAGGTGGCCGGGACGGTGGCCGGCGACGACGTGATCCTCGTCGTCGCGCGCGAGCCTCACACCGGCGCGGACGTCGCCGCCGTGTGCACGGAGATCCAGTCGAGGACGGTCAATGCCTGAGCTGGCCCTCGTAGAGGAGCGGCCCGGCCTCGGCGGCCTGTGCGGCCGCGACCTGCTCCGGATCGACGACCTGGCGGCCGACGAGCTGCTTGCGCTGCTCGACCTGGCTGAGCGCCTGAAGGCGCTCCAGCACGAGCGCATCCCGCACCCGATGCTGCCGGGCCGCTCGCTGGCGATGATCTTCGAGAAGCCGTCGACCCGCACCCGGGTGTCGTTCGAGGTGGGGATGGCGCAGCTGGGCGGCCACGCCGTCCACCTGGCGACGGCCGAGAGCCAGCTCGGCCGCGGCGAGCCGATCGCGGACACCGGCGCCGTGCTCTCGCGCTACGTCGACGCGATCATGATCCGCACCGGCGCGCACGAGCGCGTCGAGGCGCTCGCGCGGGCGGCCTCCGTTCCGGTGGTGAACGGCCTCACCGACGAGCACCATCCGTGCCAGGCCCTGGCCGATCTGATGGTGCTGCGCGAGCGGCTGGGCGAGCTGGAGGGACGGCGGCTGGCCTGGGTTGGGGACGGGCTGAACAACGTGTGCCACTCGCTGCTCACCGCCGCTGCGACGGCCGGCATGGAGGTCGTCGTAGCCTCGCCGGAGGGCTACGCGCCCGATCCGGCGGTCGTCGCCGCAGCCGCCGCGCCGGTGGCGGTCGTCGAGGATCCGCGGGCGGCGGTCGCCGGCGCGGACGCCGTCGTCACCGACACCTGGACGAGCATGGGCCAGGAGGACGAGCGCGACCGGCGCCTGCGCGACCTGGCGGCCTATCAGGTGAACGCGGCGCTCCTCGCGGCCGCCGCGCCGGGCCACGTGGTGCTGCATTGCCTGCCCGCCCACTGCGGCGAGGAGATCACCGAGGACGTGTTGTGGGGGCCGAGCTCGGCCGCCTGGGACGAGGCCGAGAACCGGCTGCATGCGCAGAAGGCGCTTCTGGCCATGATCGTGGAATGACCATGGGGGTGTTTGGTGTCTGAGACCATCGTGCTCGCCTACTCGGGCGGGCTGGACACGTCGGTCGCGCTTCGCTGGCTGGCCGAGGAGTACGGGGCAGAGGTGATCGCGCTGCTCGTGGACGTCGGCCAGGGCGTCGACCGCGAGGCCGTGACGGAGGGGGCGCTCGCCGCCGGAGCGACCGACGTCGTCGTCGCCGACGCCCGCGAGGAGCTCGCACGCGAGTTCGTCCTGCCCGTCCTCCAGGCCGGCGCCCTCTACGAGGGCCGCTACCCGCTGGTCTCGGCGCTGTCGCGCCCGCTGATCGCCCGCCATCTGGTGGCCGTCGCCCGCGAGGCGGGAGCCACCGCGGTCGCCCACGGCTGCACGGGGAAGGGCAACGACCAGGTCCGGTTCGAGACCGCGGTCGCCGCGCTCGCCCCCGACCTGGCGGTGCTCGCCCCCGTGCGCGACTGGGGGATGACGCGCGAGCAGGAGATCGCCTACGCCGAGCACCACGGCATCGAGGTGCCGGTGAAGCGCGGCGCGGCGTACTCCATCGACCAGAACCTGTGGGGCCGCTCGATCGAGGCCGGCCCGCTCGAGGACCCCTGGGTCGCGCCGCCCGAGGAGGCCTACGCGCTCACGCTTTCGCCCGAGCGCGCCTTCCACGCCTCCCAGGAGGTCGAGATCCAGTTCGAGGCCGGCATGCCCGTGGCCGTCGACGGCGAGGAGCTGGGCCTGGTCGAGCTGATCGCCAGGGCGGCGGCGCTGGCCGGTGCGCACGGTGTCGGCCGGATCGACATGATCGAGAACCGGCTCGTCGGGATCAAGTCGCGCGAGGTGTACGAGACGCCCGCGGCGGCGCTCCTCCTCACGGCGTACGCCGGTGTGGACGAGCTCGTGTGCGACCGCGACCTGGCCCACATGAAGGCCGAGCTGGCGGCGCGTTACGCGACGCTGGTCTACAACGGCCTGTGGTACTCGCCGCTCCGCTCGGCCCTCGACGCGTTCATGGCCGAGACCTCGGCCGCCGTGACCGGGACGGCGCGGGTGAAGCTCTACCGCGGCTCGTGCCAGATCACCGGCCGGAGGGCCGATGCGGCGCTCTACGACCACGGCCTCGCAACCTACGAGCAGGGCGACAGCTTCCAGCACGGGGCGGCCGCCGGGTTCATCCACATCTGGTCGCTTCCGTCCAAGACGTGGTCGGCGGCCGAGCGGGCCCGGGAGACGGCGCCGGCATGACAACTGCGCTCTGGTCCGGCCGGCTACCCGGCGGGCTCGACCCCGAGGTGAAGGCGTTCACGGCCTCGCTCGCGGTCGACCGCCGCCTGCTTCCCTACGACCTGCGGGCGACCGCGGCGCACGTCCGCATGCTCGCGGCGCAGGGCATCCTCGAGCCCGAGCAGGCGATCCGGATCTGTGCCGCGCTCGAGGACGTCGAGGTCGGCGCCGACGCGACCGACGAGGACGTCCACTCCGCGATCGAGCGGGAGCTGGGCGAGCTGGGCCGCTGGGTCCACGCCGGCCGCAGCCGGAACGACCAGGTGCAGACGGCGATGCGGCTGTGGGCGAAGGACGCCTGCGACGGCCTGGCCGCCGGCGTTCGCGACCTGGCCGGCGCGCTGCTCGACCGGGCCGAGCGCGACGGCACCGCCGTCCTGCCCGGCTACACGCACGGCCAGCGGGCCCAGCCGGTGTGGCTCGGCCAGCATCTGGCCGCCCACGTCTGGGCGCTCACCCGCGACGTCGACCGCTTTCGCGCCGTCCACCGCCGCGCCGATGCCTGCCCCTCAGGAGCCGGCGCGCTGGCCGGGTCGAGCCTGCCGCTCGACCCGGCGGCGGTGGCGTCGGAGCTCGGGTTCGCGGCGGTGCACGAGAACACGATCGACGCGGTCGCTGACCGCGACTACTGCGTCGAGCTGGTGTTCGCGTGCGCGCTCGCGTTCTCGCACCTGTCGCGGATCGCCGAGGAGCTCGTGCTGTGGACATCTGCCGAGTACGGGTTCGCCGAGCTCGACGATGCGGCCGCCACCGGCTCCTCGATGATGCCGCAGAAGAAGAACCCCGACGCGGCCGAGCTGGTGCGGGGCCGGGCGGGCACGGCGGCCGGGCGGCTGGCCGGCCTCCTGGCCACGCTGAAGGGCCTGCCGCTCGCCTACAACCGCGACCTCCAGGAGGACAAGCGGGCCGCGTTCGACGCGGTCGACGACCTGGACGGGGCGCTGCGGGCGCTCGTCGTGTGCGTGCGCGGGCTCACGTTCCATCCCGAGCGGATGGCGGCGGCGGCAGGCGACGGCTGGTGCGTGGCCACCGACGTCGCCGAGGCGATGGTGCGCGAGGGCACGCCGTTTCGGGAGGCCCACTCCGCCGTCGCCGGGCGCGTCGCCGCCGGCGAGCGGTTCGCCTCGCCTGCGCCGGCCGAGGCCGCGGCGGCCCGCCAGCCGCCGGAGGCGCTCGCGCTCCAGCTCGCCCGGGCGCGGGCGGCGGTGGGCGATGGCTAGCAGGCGGCCGGGCCTGCGCCGGATCGTCGTCGTCAAGGTCGGGTCGAGCACGATCGTCGACGGCGAGGGCCACGCGCGGGCCGACGTTTTCGCCCGCCTGGCCGGCGAGTGCGCCGACCTCGAGGCGGGCGGCGTCCCGGTGGTGATGGTGAGCTCGGGCGCCGTCGCCCTCGGGGTCGGCGAGCTGGACGGCCGCGCTCGCCGCCGCGGAGTCGGCGACCTCCAGGCCGCCTCGGCGGTCGGCCAGACGCTCCTCCAGGACCTCTGGCGGGCGGCCTTCGCGGCCCACGGGCTTCGCACCGCCCAGGTGCTCCTGACCGAGGCTGACGTCCACCGGCGCGTGTCCTACGTGAACGCCCGCCGGACGCTGCGGCGGCTGATCGGCTGGGACGTCGTGGCGGTCGTGAACGAGAACGACTCGACGGCGACCGAGGAGATCACCTTCGGCGACAACGACGCGCTCGCGGCCCAGGTCGCGATCATGCTCCAGGCGCGCATGCTCGTTCTGCTCAGCGACATCGACGGCGTGTACGACCGCGATCCGGCCCTGCCGGGCGCGCGCCGACTGAGCAGCGTCGACGAGGGCGCCGAGGTCGAGGTGGCCGGCGCCGGCGGCCGGTTGTCTCGCTGGGGTACCGGCGGGATCGGCAGCAAGGTGGCGGCCGCGCGCACGGCGGGGGCGGGCGGAGTGGAGGCCGTGATCGCTTCGGGGCTCGAGCCGGGGGCGCTCACCGCCGCCGCCGACGGCGCGGCGGGCACGCGCTTCGCCGCCGCCGCGACGCTGCCCTCGGCGTACAAGCTGTGGCTGCGCCACGGGACGCCGGTGCGCGGCCGCCTGGTGGTGGACGACGGAGCGCGGCGGGCGGTCGCCGAGCGGGGGACGAGCCTGCTGCCGGTGGGGCTCGTGGAGGTCGACGGCTCGTTCGACGCCGGCGACGCGGTCGAGCTGGTCGGCCCCGACGGCAGCCGCTTCGCCATTGGCGTCAGCCGGTATCAGGCCCGCGAGCTGGCCGGGCTGGCGGGCCGGCGCGGCCTGCCCGAGGCCGTGCGCCGCGACGACCTGGTGCTGGTGTGAGCGCGACCCGCCCCGCTCCGACGCCGGCGACTCGAGCCCGGGAGGCGTCCCGCGCGCTGGCGGCGCTGGACGGTGCGGCCCGGAACGCCGCCCTTCTGGCCGTCGCGGCCGCGCTCGAGCGGCGCGCGGGCGAGGCGCTCGCCGCCAACGCCGAGGACGTCGCGGGCGCGGAGGGTCAGACCTCCGCGATCGTCGATCGGCTGCGCCTCGATCCCGGGCGGGTGGCGGGCATCGCGGCGGCGGTGCTCGGCATCGCGGAGCTGCCGGACCCGATCGGGGCCGTGCTGCGCGACTTCACGCTCGAGAACGGCATCCGCGTCCGCAAGCTCCGCGTCCCCCTGGGCGTCGTCCTGGTCGTCTTCGAGGCCCGCCCGAACGTCGCCGTGGACGCTGCGGCCCTGTGCGTCAAGTCCGGCAACGCCTGCATCCTGCGCGGGTCGCGGCTCGCGGCCCGCACGAACGCCGTGCTCGTCGACATCGTCCGCGACTCGCTGCACGCGTCCGGCATCCCGGCCGACGCGGTCGTCTCGGTCGGCGGCGGGCACGAGGCGCTCGACGAGCTCCTGGCCGACCCGGCCACGGCCGACATCGTCATCCCGCGTGGCGGCGAGGAGCTGAAGAAGCGGCTGCTGCGCGACTCCCGGATCCCGGTCCTGGCCGCGGCGGGCGGGAACTGCCACGTGTACGTCGACGCCTCCGCCGACGCCGCCTCCGCCGTGGCGATCGCGGTCAACGCGAAGACGCAGCGGCCGGGGGTGTGCAACGCGGCCGAGACGCTGCTCGTCCACCGCGACCGCCCCGAGCTGCGCGACGAGATCTGCGCCGCGCTGCGCGCCGCCGGGGTCGAGCTCCTGGAGGGCGAGGAGGCCTGGGAGACCGAGTTCCTCGACCTGCGCATGGCGGTCCGCACGGTCGACTCGCTCGACGAGGCGATCGAGCACGTGAACCGCTACGGCACCGGCCACTCCGAGGCGATCGTCACCAGGGACTCCGAGGCCGCTGCCCGGTTCGCGAACGAGGTCGACGCGGCCGCCGTGTACGTGAACGCCTCGACCCGCTTCACGGACGGCGGCGAGTACGGCATGGGCGCCGAGATCGGGATCTCGACCTCACGCCTGCACGCCCGCGGCCCCATCGGGCTCGAGGAGCTCACGACCACGAAGTACGTCGCCTGGGGCGACGGCCAAATCCGCACCTAACCCGGGGCGGGCGAACGCCGCGGCCTGGCTCCGCGCGGGGCCAGGCCCGAGGGGGTTATTCGTACTGAAGCGCTTCGAGCACGTTCAGCTTGGCGGCGCGCCGGGCCGGCAGGATCGCGGCCAGAATGCCGAACAGGGTCGCGACGATCAGGAAGCCGACCAGCTGGCTGTAGGGCACGACGAACACGAGCCCCTGGTCGGAGAGGCCCTGGGCGACGATCCAGCCGAACACCAGCCCGACGACGATCCCGAGGATGCCTCCGATGATCGCCGTTATCGTGGACTCGTAGCGGATCACCCGCCGCAGCTGGCGGCGGGTCATGCCCACCGCACGCAGCATGCCGATCTCGCGCGTCCGCTCGAACACCGAGAGCGCGAGCGTGTTCACGATCCCGATCAGGCTGATGATGAGGCACATCGCCAGCAGGACGTAGAGGAACTGCAGGAGGCCGTTCACGAAGTCCTCGGCGTCCTTCTTGTACTGCGCGTTCGTCTGCACCTTGGCCGCGGGGAACGACTTCAGCGCCTGCCGGATCGACCGCTCGGCCTGCACCCCGGCGGGGCCCTGGTCGAACGACACGAGCACGATCCCCGGATCCTCGCTGCCCGGCGAGAACGTCGCGAGCGTGCTCGAGGGGATGATGAGCCCGGTCATCAGGCTCGGGTCCTTGTACTCCCCGTGCACGGTCAGGTGCAGCTTGTTCCCGTCGATGCTGGTGATGTTGAACGTGTCGCCCGGATCGAGATCGTGCGACTTCGCGAACTGCTCCTCGATCAAGGCCTCGTGGGGCGTCAGGGTGCGCAACAGCGCGTTCGAGCCGCCCTTCAGCCAGTCGAACCGGTAGACGTTCGAGAACGTGGTCGGGTCGACGCCGTTCACCGTGTCGATGCCGCCGTTTCCGATCTTCGCGTCAGCGAACTGGATGCCGGAGGCGGTCGCGACGCCCGGTACCTTGGCCGCGGCCCTCACGACCGGCGCCGGGATGGACTGGAAGCTCTGGCCCTGGATGATCATGTCGCTCGTGATCGAGCGGTCGATCGCGCCCAGGAACGACTCCTTGAACCCGTTCACGAAGACGGCCACGAACACGATCAGAGCGACGCCGATCATCAGCGCCGCCGACGTGACGGCCGTCCGGTTGGGATTGCGGGAGGTGTTCTCGCGGGCGAGCACGCCGGCGGTTGGCGAGGAGGCGTCCCACGGCCACTCGCGCAGGCGCCGCCGCCAGAGGACGTAGAACAGGATGCCGCCGATCGCCAGCACCACGGCCGCCGCGATGAGGGTTCCGGCCGAGAGGCCGTTGCGGAGGAGCGAGAACAGGACGAGCGCCGTGATGATCCCGGCCCAGACGTAGCCCAGCGTCAGGCCGTAGGTGACCCGCCGGACCAGGGGGCCGAGCACCGGAATGCGGTCGCGGATCCGGCCCACGAACCGCGAGACCCGGAGCACCACCTCGAGGACGGCGCCAAGCGCGCCGGCGATCGGCACGATCAGAAGCTGCGAGAGCATGCTCATGCCGAGGAACGCGATGATCGCCCCGGCGGCCATCGTGAGCAGAACCCGGGAGCCGCCGCCGCCCGCGCGGATGGCGAACGCGATCACGCCGACGCCGAGCGCCGCGCCGGCGATCCCGATGTAGGGGATGTAGGGCGCGAGCACCCCTCGAGGCAGCGTGAAGCCCTCGCGGAGCGCGGCGATCGGCGGCACGCGCGTCGCCTTCACCGCCGGCGCGACCGACGCCACGAGCGCGGCGCCCAGGCCGACGCCGAGTGGAAGCAGCACGCTCCAGACGATCGGGATCGAGAGCCCCGCGGTCGGCAGGTCGACGCCGACCGCCTTGAAGAGCGCGTTCAGCCCGATCGCGAGCAGGATGCCGAAGCCGATCCCGATCAGCGATGCCACCAGCCCCATGAGGGCGGCTTCGAGCAGCACCGAGCGCATCACCTGCCGCCGGCTCGCTCCGAGCGTGCGCAGCATCGCGAACTCACGCATCCGCTGCGCGACGGTGATCGAGTAGGTGTTGAAGATGATGAACAGGCCGACGAACACCGCGGCGCCGGCGAAGGCGAGCAGGATGTACGTGAGGAAGCTGGTCGCGCCCTCGACGTCGCTGGTCTGCTGGTCGGCGTTCTCCTGGCCGGTCTGCACCTTGACGTCGTTCGACACCACGGCCTCGACGTTCTGCTTGAGCTCGGCCGGTGAGACGCCCTGCTGCGCGGACAGGTAGACGACCGACGTCTTCCCGACGCGGTCGTACCACTGCTGGGCATTGTGGAACGTCGGCACGACGAGCGTCGCGCCGCCGATCGACGAGACGCCCGCCAGTTTGAAGACACCCGAGATCGTCACGGGCACCACGCCCGCGTCGGTGGCCAGCTTGACGCGGTCGCCGGTCTTCAGGTGCTCGTCGTTTGCGAGCTTCTGGTTGATGGCGACACTGTTGTCCGTGGGCGGGCCGCCGGAGATGAACTGCGAGTTCGAGAAGGGCTCGGTGACGTACGAGAAGACGAGGTTCGGCGCGCCGCCGCTGCCGGTGACGTACTTGCCGTCGATGACGATCGAGCCCGTGGCCTGGATCTGGCCCTCGACCTTGTCGACGCCGTCCGCCGTCTTTGCGGTGGCGATCGCCGACTCGGGAAGCGGCCCGGCGACGGTGCCGTTGTCGGAGGTGAACGCCGTCTGCTTGGAGAGCACCACGTCGATGCCCTTGTTGCTCTCGTGGAAGATGTCCGAGAACGCGTTGTTGATCTGGTCGCGGAGGATGAAGGTGCCGGTGATCATCGCCGTGCCGAGCACGATCGAGAGCGCCGTCAGCACCGTGCGGAGCTTTCGCCCCCACAACCCTCGGATCGCGACCTGCATCACAGCGCGCTGACCTCCGCCATCGCGGCGAGCACCTCCGAGGCCTCGGAGCGGCCCTGGTCGCGCACGATCTGCCCGTCCGCGAGGAACAGCACCCGGTCGGCCATCGCCGCGGCGTTCGCGTCATGGGTGACCATCACCATGGTCTGCCCGTGGGTCGTGACCATGGTTCGCAGCAGGTTCAGGATCTCGCCGCTCGTCGTCGAGTCGAGGTTGCCGGTCGGCTCGTCTGCGAACAGCACGGCCGGGCGCGAGGCGAGCGCGCGGGCGATGGCGACGCGCTGCTGCTGGCCGCCGGACAGCTCGGACGGCCGGTGCTTGCGCCGGTCCGAGAGGCCGACCTGGTCGATGATCTCGTCCGCCCAGGTGCGGTCGATGCTCTCCCCGGCCAGCCGCAACGGCAGCAGGATGTTCTCCTCGGCGGTCAGCATCGGCAGCAGGTTGAAGAACTGGAAGATGAACCCCACCTGATGCCGGCGCAGGAGCGTCAGGCGGCTGTCCGACAGGTTCGTGATGTCGGTCCCGGCGATCTCGACGACGCCGTGAGTCGGCTTGTCGAGGCCGGCGAGGATGTGCATGAGCGTCGACTTCCCCGAGCCCGACGGTCCCATGACCGCGGCGAACTGGCCGGGGAGGATGTCGAGCGTGACGCCGCGGAGGGCGTCGACGGCGGCGTCGCCCTCGCCATAGCGGCGGGTGACGTCACGGGCGGAGACGACGGCGGTGGCGGTCGCGTTCATGCGCGGGCGGCCTCCCGGGTGCAGAGTTGCAGGATGACGCCGTAGAGCTCGCGCAGGCCCTCGTCGGAGAGCGGCCCCCCGTTCGCGCGGAGCGCGGTCGCGATGACCTGCTCCTCGCGGGCAGGATCGAACACGTCGTAGCCGCGGGCGCGCTTGTGCGCGTGCAGCTCCGCGACGGCCGCCGCGCGCTCGTTCACGGCCGCGACGATGTCGGCGTCGGCGGCGGTGATGCGGGCCCGGAGCTCGTCGACGATCGGATCCTGGGCGAGGTTCGGCACTCGAACAGTCTAGGCAGCCATGCTCGAGCGGGCGAAGGTCCGTCCGGGGTCAGACGGTGAGGAACGCGACCACGAGCGCGATGCCGTTGAACGCCATGTGCACCCCGATCCCGGGCAGCACGGATCCGGTGCGGCGCCGGATCTCGGCCAGCACCAGGCCGGCGACCGCCACCTCGACCACGAGCGACGGCAGGCCGTGGGCGATGGCGAAGAGGAGCGACGTGACCGGCACCGCCACCGGCCCGAACGCCGCGAACCCGAGGCCGCGGAAGATCAGCTCCTCGGCGACAGGCGCGACCACGACGAGCATGACGGCGGCCACCGCGACGGCGACCCACTGGTGCGACGTCTGCGGGCTGTGGGTCGGCTCGATCCCCTGCTGGTCGCCGCCGTTGAAGATCGGGTCGAGAACCGCCTCCGACACGAGGATCGCCACCAGGCCGACCGCTGCGACGGTGAGGGCGGCGCGCAGCGGCACGCGCCGCACGGCGAGCGTCTCGCCGACGGGCTCGCCCGAGAGGCGCGCGGCGAGCATGGCATAGCCGGCCAGCGCCGCCTCGACCGCGCCCGACGCGACGAGGCCGGCGATGTCGTAGACCTCGTTCGAGCGGTCGCCGCCCCCGCTCGTCACTCCGCCGACGAAGTTCAGGACGAACAGGGCCGCCGGGAGCGCCATCCACCACGGCGACACGCGCCGCTCGGGAGTCACCGAAGCGCCTGGTCGAGGTCCTCGATCAGGTCGTCCGCGTCCTCGATCCCGACGGTGAGGCGAAGGTCGCCCGGGCGGATCCCCGCCTGCTCGAGCTCCTCCTCGGAGAGCTGGCGGTGGCTGGTCGACGCGGGGTGCGAGACACAGGTCTCGACGCCGCCGAGGCTCGTCGCCCGCACGCACAGCTTCACGGCGTCCATCACGGCCTCGCCGCCCGGCCGGCCGCCCTCGACCTCGAAGGCGAGCATCCCGCCGAACCCGTCGAGAATCCGGCGTGCGACGTCGTGGGCGGGATGCGACGGCAGGCCGGGGTAGACCACGCGGGTCACGCGCGGATGGGCCTCGAGGAACCCCGCCACGCGCATCGCGTTCTGGCAGGCCCGCTCGACCCGCAGGTGCAGCGTGCGGATGCCGCGGCGGACGAGCCAGGCGGAGTCAGGCGAGAGCGTCGCGCCGAGCTCGAGCGAGGCGGTGTGGACGTCCTCGATGAGGGGCGCCGGCCCGGCGGCCACCCCGGCGAGCACGTCTGAGTGGCCGTTCAGGTACTTCGTCGCCGAGTGCATCACCATGTCGGCGCCCCACTCGAGCGGCCGGCAGTTGACGGGCGTCGCGACCGTGTTGTCGACCAGGACGCGGGCGCCGGCGGCGTGGGCGATCTCGCAGATCGCCGGCAGGTCGGCGACCGCCAGGTTCGGGTTGGAGAGCGTCTCGACGACGACGAGGGCCCGGCCCTTCACCGCCTCGCGCAGGCCGTCCAGGTCGGCGACGTCGACGTGCGCCCCATCCGGCCGCAGGGCCACGAGCCTGTGGGTCTGCCCGTAGATCTGCTTGGCGGCGACGATACCCGCGCCCGGCGGCGCCAGCACCCCCACGGCCGCCGACAGGGCCCCCATGCCGGAGGCGAAGCAGTGCGCGGCCTCGGCCCCCTCGAGCTCGGCGATGACCGCGGCCAGCTCGTCGGTGTTCGGGTTGCGGATCCGCGAGTAGAGGTAGCCGCGCCGCTCGTCGTCCATGATCGCGCCGAACTCGTGAGCCGACTCGAACTCGTAGATGACCGACCGGTGGACGGGTGCGACCACGGGATCGCCCGGCAGCACGGGCAAGCGTCCGGCGTGGACGGCGGCCGTCCCGATCCGGCGGCCGGTCACAGGAGGTCCAGCACGTCGGTCAACGCCGCGATGGTATCCCGCCCGCCGCGGGCCCCGGTGCGATCGAGGATGCGCGCGTCGATCCCCGCGGCCGCAGCGCCGACGCCGTCGGTGTCGGCGCTGTCGCCGACGTGGAGCGCACGGCCCGGCTCGACGCCGAGGCGCGCCAGCGCCTCGAGGAAGATGCGCGGGTCGGGCTTGCGTACGCCGGTCTCCCCGCAGGTCACGATCGCGTCGAAGTCCAGCCCGAGCCCGGCCAGCGTGCGCCGCAGCGAGAAGTCCCAGTTCGAGACCACGGCGGTCGCCATGCCGGCCTGGGCCAGGCTGCCGAGGAGCGGATCGACGCCCGGCAGCACGCGGAACGCGACCGCGTCGGTCAGCACGCGCTCGCCGGCGTCCGCCGCCGCCTCGATCCCGAGCTCGTCGAGGAGCACGCGCGCGCAGTCGGCCCGCAGCGCGGCGAGGCGCTCCTCGTCCGCGGCCAGGTGGCAGCGGTCGGAGTAGTAGGCCATCTCCGCCCGGAACGCGCGCTCCGCCTCGGCGGGCTCGATCTCCGCGGCCAGGTGGCGGCGGACGGCCGCGCGGAGGCGCTCGAACGGGTCGTCGAGCTCCACCAGCGTGCCGTATGCGTCCACCAGGACCGCGTCGTAACGACGTGCGCGGCTAGGCACCGAGCGGCACCGACGGGTGGAGCTCATGCGCGATCTGGCGCAGCGTCGCCACCACCCGCGGGCCGCGGTCGGTGAGCGCCGTCGAGTCGATCAGCAGGAAGCGGCCGGATCGGACCGCCGGCAGGCGCTTCGTCGCCCGGCTCGTGCGCAGCCCGGCGAGCGTCGTCCCGCGGCCCGCCACCGCCAGGTAGGCCTGCGGCTTGGCGGCGCGGAGCTTGGAGAGCGGATACGGCTTTCCGGGCTCGGCGTCGGCGGCCACGTCGATGCCGCCCGCCATCGAGATCAGCTGGCCCGCCGGCCCGTTCGGGTCGATCGTGTAGAAGAAGCCGTTGTCGACGAACACCCGCACGGCCGCCTCCGTCCCGACCGCCTTGCGGATCGACGCGACCCGCTCCTGCATGTGCTGCACGAGCGTTCGCCCGCGGACCGCGAAGCCGGTGAGGACGCCGACCTGCGAGATATCGTGCTCGATGCCGTCGAGCGAGCCGTCGCCGCCGACGTAGACCGGGACGTGGAGGTCCGACCCGAGCGCGGTCGCCTCGTCGGAGAGCGATGCCGGCGCCAGGATGAGGTCGGGGTGAAGCCGCCGGATCCGGGCCGTGTCGGGGCGCCCGTCGCTCTCGAGGACGGCGGGCAGCCGGCGCGCAGAGGGCGGGTAGGTCTCGGAGCCGCTCGCCGCGACGACGTCGGCGTCGGCACCGAGGGCGAACGCGGTCTCGGTCAGGCCGGGATCGAGCGACACGATCCGGGTCGGCTGGGCGTCCACCGTCACTGTGCGGCCGGCACCGTCCTGGGCCGAGCGCGGGAACGAGGGCAGCACGCCCACGGGCTCGGACTTCATGCCGCACGCCGACGCCGCCAGCGCGAGCGCGGCCAGCGGCACGGCGAGGCGCAGGCGAGGGGAGCGCATTCTGTGGACGATCTTAGACTTCGGGTATGCCGAGGAGGGGCAGCCTGTTCTGGGCGGTCGTGGCCGTGCTCATCGCCGGCACGCTCGTCTACGGCCCTGCCGAGCTCGCGCGCCGCTCGACCGGGCAGGGCGAGCCGGTCGACTTCCTGACCCATCCGCAGGCCGGGTGGCGGTTCGTGGCGGACGCCCTGCGCGAGATCGGCTCGGCGCGGGCGGGCTCCCCCGAGGCGGCCGGGGCGCTGGCGGTACGCGCGTTCTCGGGGACGACGGTGCAGCCGGTGCGCGTCGATCTGCTCTACGTGCCCGACCGGCGCGTCGACCTGGGCGCAGGGAGCGACGAGGCGACGGCGAAGGGACGGCTAGTCTGGAGAGTATCGGGCCGCGTCCGCCCGGGTGGTCCCGTCCAGACTGTGGGCCTGATCGACTTCGCCTCGGGGGAGCTGACCTACGACGTGAGAACCGCGCCGTGACCCGCCATCAGCAGATCGTGCTCGTCGTCTTGGCGGTCCTGTTCGTCACGATCGTGCTCGTCGACCGGCTCGTGTTCGAGCGGTACATGACGCGCATCCTGGCCCGGCTCCCGGAGGCCGACCAGGCGGTGTTCAAGACGCGCTACCGGCTGCTGCGCCGGGCCGTCGAGGCGATCATCGTCTTCGTCGGCGTCCTGGCGATCCTGTTCTCGTTCGACCAGACGCGCGCCGCCGCCCAGACCGTGCTCGCATCGTCGGCGCTGCTCGGCGTCATCCTGGGGTTCGCGGCCCGTTCGACGCTGGCGAACTTCGTGGCCGGCGTGATGATCGCCGTGAACCAGCCGATCCGGCTCGGTGACCGGGTGGTGGTCGGCGACGCCGAGGGAACGGTCGAGGACGTTGGACTTACATACACGCGCCTTCGGACGCCCGACAACAGGCGGGTGCTCATACCGAACGAGGAGCTCATGAGCTCGCGAGTCACGAACCTGACCCTGATCGATGCCGTCAGCCTCGCCCAGGCCCGGGTCACGGTTCCGGTCACCGCCGACGGGACACGCGTGCGCGAGGCGCTGTCCGAGCTCTCCGCGGCGGCACCGGGCGCGCTCGCCGCCCGGCCCGGGCCCGGCGTGAGCGTCGCCGAGCTGACCGCGGACGGCGCGATCTTCACCGTCGGGGTGTGGACGGCGGACGCCGCCCAGGCGGCGCAGACGGCGGCGTGGCTGCGGGAGCGGGCGCTCGCGCGGCTGAACGACGAGGGCGTGCTGGCGGCGCTCGAGCCGGAGACGGCGGCATGACCGGCCCTCCGAGGCGCCGAGCCTACGACGACGTGCTGGGCCACGTCGCCGCGCGGCGGCGCAGGCGGCGGGCGGTCGCGCGCCGGCGGGGGCGGCGGTCGGCGGCTGCCACGGCGCTCGTGGCGATCGCGGTCGCGGTCACCGCAGTGGTCGCGTCGGGCGGCGTGGGCGCGACGCTCTACGTGAGCGACGTGCTCAAGGGCTACGACCTGAAGACCCTGAAGCCGCACTACCCGGGGGTGACGACCCGCATCTACGACCGGAACAACCACCTGCTCGCGTCGATCCCGTCGGTGCAGAATCGCACGCCGGTGAAGTCGAGCGATATCAGGATCTGGCTCAAGAAGGCGACCGTCGACATCGAGGACAAGCGCTTCTATCAGCACGGCGGCGTCGACTACCAGGGCGTGCTGCGCGCCGCCTACGAGGACGTGACCGCCGGCGGCGTCGTGCAGGGCGCCTCGACGATCGAGCAGCAGCTCGTGCGCAACGTGTACCTCACTGACGAGCAGTCGGTGACGAGGAAGCTGCGCGAGGCCTACCTGGCGACGCAGATGGCCGACGACTGGTCGAAGGACAAGATCCTCACGACCTATCTGAACACGATCCCGTATGGGCCGGTGACCTACGGGTGCGAGGCGGCCGCCGCCGCGTTCTTCAACACCCACTGCAAGAAGCTCACGCTGGTGCAGTCCGCCATGATCGCGGGCCTTCCCCAGTCGCCCACCGATTACAACCCGAGGCTTCACCCCGGCGCCGCCCTGGCGCGGCGGAACCAGGTGCTGGCGGCGATGCTCTCGGCGGGCGACATCACGAACCACCAGTTCTCGGTCGCGGTGGCCAAGCCGCTCGGGCTCAAGAAGCCGCTCAAGTCGACCCGCATCCGCCAGCCGTATTTCGTCGCCTACGTGCGCCAGCTGATCAAGCACCAGTACGGCAAGCGCGCGCTGAAGCGGGGCGGGCTCCAGGTGAAGACCACGCTCGACCCGACGGTCCAGGAGGACGCGCGCCAGGCGATCACCAACACGATGAACTTCGAGAACGCGCCGGCGGCGGCGATGGTGGCGATCGACCCGCGAACCGGCGAGATCCTGGCGATGCAGTCGTCCACGGACTACACGCAGAGCAAGTTCAACCTCGCGGTCGACGCCAAGCGCCAGGCCGGGTCGACGTTCAAGACCTACGGGCTCCTGGCGGCGATGGTCGACTTCGGCATCGACCCGTACACCACGATGTATGCGACGTCGCCGCTCGAGAACTACCCGCTCATCCCCGGCGCCACCGACCCCAACCAGCTGTGGACGGTGAACAACGCGGAGCAGACGAGCAGCGCCGTGCTCCCGCTCGACAAGGCGCTCGAGGCGTCGGTAAATGCGGTCTTCGCCCGCCTCTCGATCGACATCGGGGCCTACAACGTGGCCGACATGGCCTACAAGCTCGGCATCCCCAGGTCGGACCACCTGCCCGAGGTGCCGTCGGTCATCCTCGGCTCGGGCGCCGTGTCGCCGCTCGACATGACCCATGCCTACTCGACGGTCGCCGCCAACGGCGTGCGCCGGAACCTGCTCGCGTTCACGCGCGTCGAGAAGTACGGCGGGGGCGTCGACAAGTACAAGCCGGACAAGGGCAAGTCGGTCATCCCCGACGGTGCGACCGCGGACGTCACGAAGTTCCTCGACGCGAACGTCCATATCTGCTGCACCGGGCTGAATGCGAACGTCGGCGACGGTCGCGCCCAGGCCGGCAAGACCGGTACGACCGACGACCACACCGACGCCTGGTTCTGCGGCTACACCCCGAACCTGGCCGCCTGCGTGTGGGTCGGCTACCCGCGCGGCGAGATCGCGATGAACCTCGGCGGGCCGATCCCCGGCCCGGCATTCGGCGGCGGCTACCCGGCTACGATCTGGCGGGTGTTCGCCCAGGGGGTCTTCGCCGACGAGGCGGCCAAGTTCCCGCCCACGCCGTGGCCGGTCCCGCACCACTTCATCTCGTTCAAGCCGTGGCACTCGCCCAACTTCACGCTGCCACCCCCGACCTCGACGAAGAAGGGCAAGCCCACGTCCGGGACGGGCGGCGGAGGCGGAGGGTCGACCGGCGGCACGACGACCGGCGGGCCGCCGACCTCCACGCGATGACGGCGGTCGCGAGGTGCTGAGGCCGGCCGAGGCGCTCGCGCGGATCCTGGAGCGCGTTCCCAGGCTCGAGGACGAGGAGGCGGCCGTTTCGCCGGCGCTCGCGGGAAGGGTGCTTGCGGCCGACGTCCGCGCCGCGGTCAGCCTGCCGCCGTTCGCGACGTCGGCGATGGACGGCTATGCGGTGCGGGCTGCCGAGCTCGGCGACGGCCCGGTCCCGATCGCCTTCCGGCTCGCCGCCGGCGACGCTCCGCGGCCGCTCCCGGCGGGCGCGGCGGCGGGCATCGCGACGGGGGCGCCGATGCCGCCCGGGGCCGACGCCGTCGTCCCCGTGGAGGATGCCGAGGAGGTTGAGGGGGCGCTCGTAGCCGGGCGGCCCGAGCCGGGCGCGCACATCCGGTCGGCGGGGGGCGACGTCGAATCGGGCCGGCTGGTCGCCGAGGCCGGGCGCGTGCTCACGCCGGCGCTCCTGGCGGCGGTCGCGGCCGTCGGCGCCGCGCGCGTGCGGGTCGCGCGCCGGCCGCGGCTGGCGGCGATCGCCACCGGCAGCGAACTGGTGCGGGCCGGCGAGCCGCTCGAGCCCGGGCAGATCTACGAGTCGAACCTGACCGCGATCGTTGCGCAGGCCGACCGGGCGGGCGCCGAGGTGGTGGCGGCCGAGATCGTCGCCGACGACCGAGACGCGACGGAGGCGGCGTTCGCGGCCGCGCTCGCGGCCGACCTGGTCGTGTCGTCGGGGGGCGTGTCGGTCGGACCGCACGACCACGTGAAGGGCGCGCTGGACACCCTCGGCGTCACGGAGGTGTTCTGGCGGGTCGCGCACAAGCCGGGAAAGCCGCTGTGGTTCGGCGTGGCGCCCACGGGAGCGCTCGTCTTCGGCGTGCCTGGAAACCCGGTCTCGAGCCTCGTCTGCTTCGAGCTCTTCGTGCGGCCTGCGCTCCGGGCGATGCAGGGAGCGCCGCAGGAGCCGCGCCCGGTTGCCCGCCTCGCCGGGCCGGTCGCCCGGCTCGCGACCCGCGATCACGCCGTCCGCTGCCGGCTTCGGCCCGGCGGCGACGGCATGGAGCTCGTGCCCGGCGGGCCGCAGGATTCGCACCTGATCGTGCACGCATCCGGCGCGGACGCCGTCGCGCTGATCGGTGCCGGGTCCGGCGAGGTGCCGGCGGGCACGCTGGTCGAGTACCTGCCGCTCTAGCTACGCCGTCGTCGGGATCGCGACGCGCTGCCCGCCGCGCGGCGCCTCGAACATCGCCCGGGCGAACACGACCCAGCGGTGCGAGGCGGAGTAGAGCGGGTGGCAGGCCGACAGCACCAGCCGGTCGTAGCCCTGCTGGCGGATGATGCTCCAGTCGTCGCTCTTCACCACGCGGTGGTACTGCACCTGGTAGCGGAACGTCGCATAGGGCATCTGGAGGATGATCGGGTCGCCGGCCCGGAGCGAGTCGATGTGCCGGAACCAGGCGCCGAACGTGGTCCGGTGCCCGGCGATCGCCACGGTACGCCCGAGCCCCGGCACGGTCGTCTGCGTGTAGTGGCCCGGCCCCTTCGAGAGGTCGTCCCACCAGTCGGTGCCCTGCACGACGATCACGTTCAGCCCGAGCCGCGGGATGATGAGGCGGCCGAACGGGTGGCTGTTCTCGAGCCCCGCCGAATACCGGTGGGCGTCGGAGCGGATGTGGGCCATCGCCACGGTCGGATCCGGGCCCGACGGCGCCACCGGCCACGCTCGCACCTCCTTGTCGAACGACTGCGCGAGCTGGCCCTGCTCGTGGCGGGCGTAGAGCGCGGTGATCGGGTCGCCCCAGAACCAGACGACCGCGGCGTAGGCGATCAGGACGACGCCCAGCCCGATCAGGATCGAGCCGGTGCGGTGCACCCAGCTGCGCCTGCCGGTGCGCTCGGCCTTCGTCGCCGCCGCGGCCTGCGCCTCGGCGTCGGCAGGGATCGTCGTGCCCATGATCGAGTTATACCGGCGGATGCGGCGAGGCGTACCTGCCGAGCACGAGGGCGCCGATCTGGGCGGCCGCGGCGGCGGCCAGGCACAGGCACGCCGAGACGACGGGCGAGAGGTAGCCGCTCGCGATCATCGCGACCAGCGCGCGCGGCGCGTCGGCGCCGAGCCCCTGGGGCCCGGCCAGCTCCCACAGGAGCGCGACCACGCCGGCGAACCCGGCCGCGTAGCAGGCCAGCATGCTACGCCGGCCGAGCCGCGAGGAGGCCGGGATCCAGAGCCACAGGTGGGCAGCGGGCAGCAGCACGATGAGCGTGAACGGGTTGACGGCCGTGAGCAGCACGCTCGCAAAGAGCATGCCGACCAGCCCTCCGGCCAGGCCGCCGGTGCGGTCCGAGCCGGTGACGGGCGCGTTGCGCAGGAGCCGCGGCCGGCTCGCAAAGCGCCAGACGAGGAGCCCGGCGCCCGCCGCGATCAGGATCCCGGCGGTGGTGGCGCCGGTCTCGCCCGGGAGCGGCGCACTGTCGAACTTCGGCATGAGGTTGCCCGGGGCCAGCGCCTCGAGCCACAGCACCGCCAGGGCTGTGAACCAGGCCGCGAACCGCCAGGCGAGCGCCCGCACCCCGGGGCCGATCGGGATGCGGCGGCGGCGCAGGCGGGCGACGACGTCGAGAACTGTGACCACGACCGGGACGAGCAGCATCGCCAGCGTGATCTGGGCGAGCCAGCCGCGCAGCACCTTCCCCGAGAGGAAGAGCCCGGGCTCGCCGCCCGTCTCGATCGTGACGGCGGAGTTGAGCTCGGAGACGACGTTCGCGACGGTGGTGCCGGCCCGGGCGAGCTGCGCCGAGTCGAGGCTGCGCAGCGCAACCGCGTTGCCCGCCTTCCCCGCCGTGAGCGTGATCGCCGGGATGTCGCGCGAGATCAGCGGCCCCTGCTCCTGGGGTGTGTACGGGATCGCGTACCCGGAGAGCTGGTCGTAGGCGCCCGGCTCGCCGGCCGCCGTGCCGTAGAACGTGTCGACCCCGTCGCGGACCGTCGAGTAGAGGGACGGCGACGTGCCGCGCGGCGTGTCGGGGCGGAGCACGAGCCGAAGCGCCGTCCCCGGCGGGGCCGCCACCCGGTCGATGACGATCGCGGCGACGATGCGCGAGCGCAGCGCCCAGCTCGACCCGAACTCCGCCGCGCCCTGTGCGCCCGTGCGCCCCCCGTCGGTCGACACCAGCACGAGCCCCCGGTCGCGGGGCATGTCGGCGAACGTGCGGGCGAGCTGGACGAGCAGGCCGCTGCCGGCTGCGTCCCCGCCGGTCGAGCCGTCGCGGTGGGCGATGACGGCGATCACCTGCGGCGAGCGGCCGGGCCGGTAGGCGATCACGTTGGACATGGCCACGGGCGACGTCTCGCCGGGCACGCGGGCCGTGAAGAACGCCTGCGCCGAGCCCTTGTCGAGCACGCGCAGCTTGCGCGTCACCCAATCAGCTCCGGCCAGCTCGCCGCCGGTGCCGGGCGCACAGCACGCCTGGCCGTTCACGTGCTCCGCCGCGGTGAACGCGGCGGCGGCGTTGGCGGCCGCCTTGCCGTCGAACTCGAGCGGCGGCTGCGGATGCTGCGGGATGGCCGGCTGGCGCAGCGTGAGGAGCGCGATCAGCGGCGGCAGGAGCGCGGCGCCGGCCAGGACGCGGTAGAGCGGCCACGAGACCACGACGGCACGCGTCCGCCCGTGCCGGCTGCGAGATTGAGTCGCCACGGGAGGCGCGGTTATAGCACACGGAACGGCGCACTAAACTTCGCGATCATGGCCGGCGATGCGACCATCATGCTGGTCGACGACGAGGAGTCGATCCAGAAGCTCCTCACGTATCCGCTCGAGCGCGAGGGGTACACCGTCATCCAGGCCCGCGACGGCGAGGAGGCCCTGCGCCGGTTCGCCGAGCAGCCCATCGACCTCGTCGTGCTCGACATCATGCTCCCCCGGCTGGACGGGATCGAGGTGTGCCGGAGACTGCGCACCGGCTCGGCCGTCCCGATCATCATGCTGACCGCCCGCGACGACGAGGTCGACAAGGTGCTCGGCCTGGAGCTGGGCGCCGACGACTACATCACCAAGCCGTTCTCGATCCGCGAGCTCAGAAGCCGCATCCGGGCCGTGCTCCGCCGGGCCGGGCTCCAGGCCGACCACCCGGCCGACGGCACGATCGAGGCCGGCGCGATCACGATCGACCCGGCCAAGCGGGCCGTCACGGTCGACGGCGACCGCGTCCAGCTGACCTACGTCGAGTTCGAGGTGCTGCAGACGCTCGCCAGCCACCCGGGCCGCGTCTACAGCCGCCAGGCCCTGCTCGAGGCGGTGTGGGGCGACTCGGCCTACCGCGAGCCGCGCACGATCGACGTGCACATCCGCCACCTGCGCGAGAAGATCGAGCCCGACTCGCGCGAGCCGGCGTACATCTTCACGGTGCGCGGGGTCGGCTACCGGTTCCGCGACGCGGTGCCGTAGATGGCTGAGTCGACCATCTGATGCCCGCGCTCCGATCGCTGCGTCTGTGGCTGATCGTCATGTTCGGCGCGGTGGTGGCGACGGCCATGGGCGTGCTCTTCCTGTACGTCGTCCCCAGCCTCCGCGACGACCTCGTGCAGGACCGGCTCGACCGGCTCGAGCAGGTCGCCCACGCGCAGCAGCACGCCCCCGGCCTCGAGCGGGCGATGAAGACGGGCACCCACATGCGCCGGCCGCTGGTCCGCACGCAGCACATCGCCAACGCCAACGTCACCGGCTATCGGCGAACCGCCACCGGGCTCGAGCCGCTGGAGCTCGCGCCGCCGACCCTCTCGGCCAAGAGCCCGCTCGCGAAGGCCGCGCTGCGCACCGGGTTCGCCCGTGGGCGCACGCCCAGCGGCGGCGTCGTGGTCGCGTTTCGCGTGTCGGGCGGCCTGCTCTTCCTGACCCAGGGGGTGAGCGACGTGACCGCCGCCGCAGCGCTCGTCGAGCGGCAGATCCTGATCGCCACGCTCGTGGCCGTGGCCGTGGCCGTCGTCGTCGGCTGGGGTGCGGCGCTCGCGATCTCGGTGCGGCTCGAGCGGCTGAAGGAGGCGGCCAGCCGGATCGCGGCCGGCACCTTCGACCAGCCGATCGGCGACGACTCGCCCGACGAGCTGGGCCAGGTCGCGCGGTCGTTCGACCTGATGCAGGCCCGCCTGGCCCAGGTCGACCGGGCGCGCAAGGACTTCATCGCCAACGCCTCGCACGAGCTGCGAACGCCGCTCTTCTCGCTGGCGGGGTTCCTCGAGCTCCTGGCCGAGGAGGACCTCGACCAGGAGACGCGGGCCGAGTTCGTGCAGTCGACCCGCGAGCAGGTGAGCCGGCTGACGAAGCTCGCGGGCGACCTGCTCGACCTGAGCCGGCTCGACTCCGGCGCGGTGGGGATCGTCCGCGAGCCGGTCGACCTGGCGGCGACCGCGCGGACGCTCGTGCGCGAGTTCCGCGGCCTGGGTGCGCGCCACGGCAGCCGGATCGTCCTGACCCGCCCGCCCGCCCCTCCGCCGCGCGGCGTCGGCGACGAGGATCGCGTCCAGCAGATCGGCCGGGCGCTCCTCGACAACGCCGTTCGCCACACCCCGCCGGGCACGAACGTCCGGGTCGCGGTGGCGTCCCAGGACGGCGTCGTCCGGCTCGAGGTCTCCGACGACGGGCCGGGGATCGACCCGCGCGTGCGCGACCACCTCTTCGAGCGGTTCTCGCGGGGCCCCGAGACGACCGCGGCCGGGAGCGGGCTGGGGCTCGCCATCGCCGACGAGCTGGCGCAGCGGATGGGCGGGTCGATCACGGTCGACTCGGAGAACGGCCGCACCCGGTTCGCGCTCGTCCTCCCCGCCGACCCGTCCGGTTGAGGGAGTCGTCTCCGCCGCCCTCTTGGCTAACCTCCGCGGGCGATGCAGCGCGTCAACGTGGGACACAAGGCGCTGGCCGATTACAACTCGCTGATCGGCCGGGCGCTCGCGGAGGAGATCCGGGCCCTCGCAGAGCCGCTCAAGGGGCGGCGCATGCTGCACCTCTCGGCGACCGCGTTCGGGGGCGGCGTCGCCGAGATCCAGTACACGCTGATCCCGCTCATGATCGACGCCGGGATCGACGCCGAGTGGCGCGTGATCCAGGGCCAGGAGGAGTTCTACGACGTCACGAAGACGATCCACAACGCGCTCCAGGGCGACGAGCGCGGGCTGACCGACGGCCAGCGGGCGATCTTCGACGGCTACAACAAGCTGAACGCCGACTCCCTCGCCGACGCCGACGAGTGGGACGTCATCGTGGTGCACGACCCCCAGCCGGCGGCGATCCCCGAGTTCCTCCAGACCACCCGGCCGCGGTGGGTGTGGCGCTGCCACATCGACCTCTCGACGCCCAACCCCGACGTGCTCGACTTCCTCGCACCGCGTCTTCGCGCATACGACGCCTGCATCTTCCATATGCCGACCTACGTCCCGCACGGCGCCGGGCTGAAGGAGGCGGTCATCTGGCCGCCGGCGATCGATCCGCTGGCGCCGAAGAACATGGCCCTCGCGCCCGACGACGCGGCGTACATCGTCGACCAGTTCGGCGTGGACGTGAGCCGCCCGCTGATGCTCCAGGTGTCGCGGTTCGACCCGTGGAAGGACCCGCTCGGGGTGATCGACGCGTATCGCGAGGTGAAGCGCGCCCATCCGGGCATGCAGCTCGCCCTCGTCGGGTCGATGGCACATGACGACCCCGAGGGCTGGGAATACTGGAACCGGACGCAGGAGTACTGCAACGAGGATCCGGACATCTTCATGTTCTCCAACTTGAACAACGTCGGCGCCGTCGAAGTGAATGCGTTCCAGGTGCAGGCGGCCGTCTGCATCCAGAAGTCGATCAGGGAGGGGTTCGGGCTCACCGTGTCCGAGGCGCTCTGGAAGAGCCGGCCCACTATCGGCGGCCGGGTTGGCGGGATCGTCGCGCAGATCAGCGACGGCGAGACCGGCTACCTCGTCGACTCGCCCGAGGAGTGCGCCAAGCGCACGCTGGACATCCTCGCCGACCCGGGCGCGACCCGCGACATGACGCGCAGGGCCAAGGAGCACGTGCGGCGGAAGTTCCTCATGCCGCGCCTGCTCCGCGACTGGCTGGCGCTGATGCACCGGATGGCCGGCGAGACCACGGTCGAGCTCGAGGTGGTGGCGGGGGACTGAGGCACCGCCTCGCGACCCCGACGATGAACGAGCAGCAGCAGCTTCTGATCGTCTCGAATCGAGGGCCGCTCAGGTTCTCGGTGGCTCCCGACGGCGAGGTCACCGCCCGCCGCGGCGGGGGCGGACTCGTGACGGGGCTCTCGGCGCTGACGGCGACGCGCCCGCTGACGTGGGTGGCGAGCGCGCTCTCCGACGACGACGCCGCGGTCGCCGAGCAGGGCGCCTATCGCGACGGCAATCTGACGCTCCGCCTCGTCCAGCACGATCGGGAGGAGTACGACCGCTACTACAACGTCTTCGCGAACCCGACGCTGTGGTTCATCCACCACTACCTGTGGAGCCTGGCGCTCGAGCCCTCGGTCGACCGGAACGTGCGGCTGGCCTGGGAGGCCGGCTACGTCCCGGTCAACGAGCGCTTCGCCGAGGCGGCAGCCGGGGAGCTGGCCGGGGCCGGGCCGCATCCGCTCGTGATGGTGCACGACTACCAGCTCTTCATGGTGCCGGGGTTCCTGCGGGCCCGCGTGCCCGGTGCGGTCATCCACCACTTCACGCATGTCCCGTGGCCGCAGCCGGACTACTGGCGGGTGCTGCCCGTCGACGTCCGCACGGCGATCCACGAGTCGATGCTGGCGTGCGACCTGGTGGGGCTGCACACGCCGCGCTACGTGCGGTCGTTCCTGCAGTGCTGCGAGCGGTTCGTGCCGAACGCGCAGGTCGACGTGCGCGGCGGCGAGGCCGAGATCGACGGCCGCCGGGTGCGCGTCAGGGCTTACCCGATCTCGGTCGACCCGGACGAGTTCGAGCGGCTCGCCGCTCAGCCCGAGGTGGCCGACGCCGAGCCGAAGGTGCTCGAGGCCCGGCCCGAGAAGCTCATCCTGCGCGTCGATCGCACGGATCCCTCGAAGAACGTCGTCCGCGGGTTCTCGGCGTTCGACCTCTTCCTGTCGGACCATCCCGAGTGGACGGGCCGGGTCACGATGCTCGCCCTGCTCGACCCGTCGCGGCCGGAGATCCCGGAGTACGCCGAGTACGTCGGTGCCATCCAGCGCGCGGCGCGGGCGGTGAACGACCGCTACTACACCGGGGACTGGATGCCGATCGACCTGCGGATCTCCGACAACTTCCCGGAGGCGGTGGCGGCGTACAAGCACTACGACGTGCTGCTCGTGAACGCGATCTTCGACGGCATGAACCTGATCGCGAAGGAGGCGCCCCTCATCAACGAGCGCGATGGCGTCCTCATCCTGAGCGAGAACACCGGCGCGCATGTGGAGCTCGGCCGCTACGCGCTCACGGTGAACCCGTTCGACATCCAGGCGACGGCGGACGCGATCCACGAGGCGCTGGTCATGCCCGAGGCCGACCGGCACGAGCGGATCGAGGCCATCCGCCGCCAGGTGCGCGAGCACGACATCGACCGTTGGATCCAGGACCAGCTCGACGATCTCGCCGAGGTCCACGGTGTCGAGATGCCCGAGGCGCTGCGATGAGCCGCCGGCCCGTCGTGACGGCGCCGTGGTCGAGCCGGTTCCACGGGCCGGGGATGGAGGACGGCCCGGGGGCGGTCGCCGAGGCGCTCGGCTCCGACGGCGGCGCCTGGGTCGGCTTCGACCTCGACGTGCCTCCCGAGGAGGGCCTGGCGCGCGGGCTGCCCGCGCTGCGCGACGCGGTGGCGGCGGCTTCCGGCCCGCTGGCGCTCCTCGGCGAGTGCACGCTCGCGCCGGCCGTGGTGGCGGGGCTGCGGACGGCGAGCCCGGAGCTCGCGCTCGTCTGGATCGACGCCCACGGCGACCTGAACACGCCGGAGACGACGCCCAGCGGCTTCCTGGGCGGCATGCCGTTCGCGATCCTGCTCGGCTGGTGCCACGACGAGCTTCGGTCCGCCGCCGGGCCCGAGCCGGCGCTGCCGGAGGAGCGGGCGGCGCTCGTCGGCGCGCGCGACCTGGATCTCGGCGAGCAGGAGGCGATCGGCCGCTCGCGCCTCGTCGTGGCCGACGACGTGGCGGGCGCCCTGGCGGGGCTCCCGGCCGATGCACCGCTCCACGTCCATCTCGACGGCGACGTCCTCGACCCCGAGGACTCGCCCGGCGTCGACTTCCCCGCCGCCGGCGGCTGGCGGCTCCCGCACCTCGTCGACGAGATGGCGGCGCTCGCAGCCACCGGCCGCGTGGTCGGCGTGAGCCTGTGCTGCGGCAACCCGCGCCGCGACCCGGACGGCCGCTCGGCGGCCGCCTACGTCCGCGCCCTCGGGCCGCTGCTCGACGCGTAGCCGTCACAGCCTCGCAACGATCGTGCAAAACGCGGAGGTGCCAAACCTGGTTCATGGCCCTGCCGCCGTGACGCTTCCGCGCGTCTTGCGTCACGCAGCGGCGGCTCGAATCCGGGTGTTCTCGGCGGATGTGTGCCGAGAGCGTGTCGGCGGAGGGTGCGTTACCTGGTTACCCACCCCGTACACTTCGCGGCGTATGGGCGAGATCCGGATGATCGACGTGGGCGGGAAGCCCGCGACCCGGCGCCGGGCTGTCGCCCGCGGGCGGGTCGCGCTGCCCGAGCACGTCCGTGGGCGGATCGCCGCCGGGACGCTGCCCAAGGGCGACGTGCTCGCGGCTGCGCGATTGGCGGGGATCATGGCTGCCAAACGGACGCCCGACATCGTGCCGCTCTGCCATCCCCTCCCGCTCACGATGGTCGAGGTCGACCCCGTGCTCGACGACCACGGCGTGACCGTCACCGCCGCCGCCGAGACCACCGCACAGACGGGCGTCGAGATGGAGGCCCTGACGGCGGTCGCGGCGGCGGCTCTCACCGTCTACGACATGACGAAGGGCCTCGACCCCAACTCGGCGATCGAGGAGATCCTCCTCGTCGAGAAGTCGGGCGGGAAGAGCGGCGACTGGCGCCGGGAGGAGGTGTGAGGGCGGCCGTCCTCACGGTCTCCGACGGCGTCACCGCGGGGACCCGCGAGGATCTGAGCGGCGACCTCCTGGCCGACCGGCTGGCGGGCGCCGGCTTCGACCTCGGCGAGCGCCGCACCGTGCCCGACGACGCCGACGCGATCGAGGACGCGCTGCGCGAGCTGTCCGGCGCGGCCGACCTCGTGCTCACCACCGGCGGCACGGGCTTCGCGCCCCGCGACGTCACGCCCGAGGCCACGGCCCGCGTCGTCGAGCGCGCCACCCCCGGCCTCGACGAGCACATGCGGGCCGTCTCGATCGCCGTCTCCCCGCACGGCATGCTCTCGCGCGGCCGAAGCGGCATCGCCGGGTCGGCGCTCATCGTCAACTTCCCCGGCAGCCCGAAGGCCTGCGCCGAGCTCTTCGACGCGGTCGCCCCCGCGCTCGACCACGGCCTGAAGCTCCTGCTCGACCTCCCCACCGCGCATTGACCGCGACCCCCGTCTACGCCCGCCGGTTCGTCTCGCTCGTGAAGCTCGAGCACACCGTCTTCGCGCTCCCGTACGCGTACGCCGGCGCGGTGCTCGCCGAGAACGAGATCCCCAGCCTCCAGCGGCTCCTCTGGATCACCGTCGCGATGGTCGGGGCCCGCAGCCTGGCGATGTCGCTCAACCGGCTGATCGACGCCGGCATCGACGCCCAGAACCCGCGCACCGCCCGGCGCGAGCTCCCCGCCGGGCTCCTCAGCCCGCTCCAGGTCGCCGGGTTCGCCGTCGCATCGCTCGCGATCTTCCTGATCGCCGTGTGGCAGCTCCCGTCGATCACCCATGTGCTGTGGCCGATCCCGGTCGCCGGGTTCGTGATCTATCCGTACCTGAAGCGCGTCACGTGGCTCTGCCACGTCTTCCTCGGCGCGGTGGACGGGCTCGCGCCGGTGGGCGGCTGGGTGGCGGTGACGGGGACGGTGGACTGGCAGCCGTTCCTGCTCGGCGGCGCCGTCGCGCTCTGGATCGCCGGCTTCGACATCATCTACGCGACGATGGACCTGGAGGTCGACCGCCGCCAGGGCCTGCACTCGATCCCGCGCCGGTTCGGCGTGGCGGCCGCGCTCCTCACCACCCGGGTCTTCCACGCCGGGTCGGTCGCGCTCCTCGTGTGGCTCGGGATCGCCCTCTCTCTGGGGCCGTTCTACTGGCTCGGCCTGGCCGTCGTGGCCGGGCTCCTCGCGTACGAGAGCTCAATCGTCTCGGCGGACGACCTGTCGCGGGTCGACATGGCCTTCCTGCAGATGAACGGCGTGATCGCGATCGTGTTCCTGGCCGGGGTGCTGGCCGATGCGCTCGTCTGAGACGATCGTCTGCGCCGGCCTGCGACGCCGCTTCGGCGAGCGCGACGCCCTCGCCGGGATCGACTTCGTCGTGGAGGCCGGCGAGACGGTGCTCGTCACCGGCCCGAACGGTGCCGGCAAGACCACGCTCCTTCGGATCCTGGCGACGGTCCTTCGGCCCACGTCCGGCCGCGTCGCAGTGGCCGGGCACGAGCTCCCGGCCCGCGCCGCCGACGTCCGCCGCGAGGTGGGCTACGCCGGCCACGACCCGCTCGCCTATCCCGACCTCACCGCCCGCGAGAACCTCGAGCTCTACGCGGCCCTCTACGCCGTGCCCGAGGCCCGCGTCGCCGAGGAGCTCGACCGGGTCGGGCTGGACGGCCGCCGCGGCGACCGCGCGGCCGAGCTCTCGCGGGGGATGCTCCAGCGGCTGGCGCTGGCCCGCGTCAGCCTGCACCGCCCGTCGATCGTGCTCCTCGACGAGCCGACCGCGGGGCTCGACGCCGAGGGCCGCGACGTCCTGCGCCGGTTCCTCGCCGAGCCGGGCCGGACGATCGTGGTCGCCACGCACGAGCCGGCGTGGTTCGACGGCCTTGGCGGTCGGGTGGTCGAGATGGCGGCGGGCAGGGCGGCCGCGTGAACGTCCGCGCGCTTCGGGCGCTCGTCCGCAAGGACCTGCTCCTCGAGCTGCGCGGCCGCGAGGTCGTGCCCTCGATGGCGGTCTTCGTCGCCGCGGCATTCGTCCTCTTCCGCTTCGGGCTGGGCGGCACCGACCTCGCGGGCGGCACCCGCGCGGCGACCGGGATGCTGTGGGTCGCGATCGTCTTCACGGCGCTCGTCGGTCTCTCGCGCTCCTTCGCCCACGAGCGCGAGGGCCGCACGTGGGACGGGCTCCTGGCGGCGCCGGTCGACCGGGCCCTCTTCTGGGCCGCGCGCACGTGCTCGACGTTCCTCTTCCTGGCCGCCGTCCAGGTGCTCGCGCTGCCGGCCTTCTGGCTCTTCTTCCTCCAGGAGCACGCCGGCCCGTCGTATCCGGTGCTCATCGCGGCGGTCCTGCTGGCCGACGTCGGCATCGCGTGCCTGGGGTCGCTGCTCGCCGGGCTGGCGTCGTCGGTGCGGGCCCGGGAGGTGCTCCTGCCCGCCCTCTTCCTGCCGTTCTCGATCCCGCTCGTGCTCACCGCGGTCCGTGTGACGACCGACACGATTCCCCCGCAAACAACCGGGTTCGACACCCTCGGCCGGCTGGGGTTCCTGGCTCTCTATGATATGGTTTTCGCGCTTTTGGGGTGGGCGCTCTTCGAGTACGTCGTGGAGGATTGATGCCGCACACCGCCCGCCTCGACCGGGCCACCGTCGCGACGTTGGTCGCCGCTTCGCTCATGGCCGCCGCGGTCACGCTGATCTTCTTCTACGTCCCCAGTGACGTCGACCAGGGCTACTCGCAGCGGATCTTCTACTTCCACGTCCCGATCGCCCTCACCACGTACACGCTCTTCGCCTGGGGAGCCCTGAACGCCGCCCGCTATCTGTGGACCGGCCGCGAGGATCTCGACCTGAAGAGCTACGTGCCCATGCACCTCGGCGTCATCTTCGGGTCGCTCACGCTCGTCACGGGGTCGATCTGGGCGCACATCTCGTGGGGCACCTGGTGGGACTGGGGGAGCCGTGAGTTGAACACGTTCCTCATCATCTTCCTCTTCTACTGCGCCTACTTCATGCTGCGGTTCTCGGTCGAGCCGGGCGCCCGCCGGTCGCGCTACTCGGCGGTGTACGCGCTCCTCGGTGTCGGCCTGATCCCGCTCTCGGTGCTGGCCGTGCGGATCGCCCAGGATGCGCTGCACCCCATCGTTTTCCGATCGAACGGTGCCAACATGGACGGCAGCATGTTCTTCACCTTCTGCGTCGCGCTGGCGGCGATGTTGAGCCTGGCGGTGTCGATGTACCTCGTCGAGATGCGCGGGAAGCGGGTCGACGACCGGCTCGCGCAGCTCCGGCGGCTGGCGCAGGAGGCGGCGTGATCGACGAGTCGGCCGTCCGCTCGGTCGCCGCGGTCTACGGCATCGCGTGGGTCGCGACCCTCGCATACGTCGTCATCCTGAACGCGAAGCTCGGCAGGATCGAGCGCCAGCTCGACGAGCTCGCCGGGATCCTCGAGGCGGGGAGCGGAGATGGGTAGCGCCGCGCAGCTCGTCCTCGTCGGCACGAACCACACACGCGCTCCGCTCGCGGTGCGTGAGCGGCTGGCCGCGCACGACCACGGGCGCGAGCTGCTCGAACACCTGACCGGCTCCGCCGCGGTGGCCGAGGCCGTGGGCCTCTCGACCTGCAACCGCTGCGAGCTCTACATGGTGGGCGCTGACGCCGACGCGATGCGCGCCGCCGCCGTCGACGGCCTCGGCCGGCTCTCCGGCCACGCCGCCGAGCGGCTCGAGCCGATGCTCTACGTCCACCACGGCGAGCCCGCCGCGCGCCACCTCTTCAGCGTCGCGGGCGGACTGGACTCGATGGTGCCGGGCGAGGCCCAGGTCCTGGCTCAGATCCGGGAAGCGTACGAGGCGGCCTACGAGTGGGACACGACCGGCCCGGTCACGAACCGGCTCTTCCACCAGGCGCTCGAGGCGGGAAAGCGCGTCCGCCACGAGACCGCGATCGGCGAGGGCGGCGCCTCGCCGGCGTCGGTCGCCGCCGAGCTCGTCGCCGAGCGGCTCGGCCCGGAGCTGGCCTCCGCACAGGTGCTCGTGGTCGGCGCGGGCCGTGTGGCCGAGCTCGTCGCCGCCAACCTCTCCGCGCGCGGCGTCGGCTCGATCGCGGTCGCCAACCGCGATCCGGACCGGGCCGCCGCGCTGGCGTCGCGGTTCGGCGGCCGGGCCGTCGAGCTGACGGAGCTGCGTGACGCGATCGCGGCGGCGAGCGTCGTCGTGGCGTCCACCGCGTCCCCCGAGCCGCTCATCGGCCCCGGCGACGTGCCGCCCGGCCGGCGCGTCCTGATCGACCTGGCGGTGCCGCGTGACATCGACCCCGCGGTCGCGGAGGTCGAGGGCGTCTCGCTCCACACGATCGACGACCTCGAGACGGTCGTCTCCCGCACCATCTCGCTCCGTCACGGCGAGGCCGACCGGGCGCGCGAGATCGTGGCCACGCACTCCTCGGCGTTCCGCGACTGGATGGCGGCGCTCGAGGTGGTGCCGGCGATCACGTCGCTTCGGGCGCACGCCGAGCGGATCCGGGTGGCCGAGCTCGAGCGCGTGCGCCCCGGCGACCTGTCGCCGGCGGAGCGCGACCGTCTGGACGCGCTGACGCAGAGGATCGTGAACAAGCTTCTGCACCGGCCCACCGTCCGCCTGAAGGAGCTTGCGGCCGAAGACGAGTCGGGGCCGTACGCCGAGGCGGTCACCGAGCTCTTCGGGCTGGCCGCCGGCGAATGATCCGGCTGGGCACGCGCCGCAGCCCGCTGGCGACGGCGCAGGCCCGCATCGTCGCCGGCCTTCTGGGAGGCGCCGAGCTGGTGCCGATCTCGACGGAGGGCGATCGCGACGGCGCCCGCCGTTTCGCGGAGATCGGCTCCGGCCGGGGCGTCTTCACGCGCGACATCGAGCGCGCGCTTCTGCGCGGCGACGTCGACGCCGCCGTCCACAGCGCCAAGGATCTCACCGGCGACATGCCCGACGGGCTCGCGCTGGGTGCGATCCTGGAGCGCGGCGACCCGCGCGACGCCGTCTGCGGCCCGTTCGGCTCCCTGGCCGAGATCCCGGCCGGTGCGCGCGTGGGCACCTCCTCCGCGCGCCGGGCGGGCCTCCTGGCCGAGCTGCGCCCCGACGTCCAGGTCGTGCCGTTGCGCGGGAACGTCGAGACACGGCTCGCGAAGCTCGACGCCGGCGAGGCCGACGCCATCGTGCTCGCCGCCGCCGGCCTCGAGCGGCTGGGGCTGGCCGACCGGATCGCCTTCCTCCTCGACCCGCGCGAGTTCGTCCCGGAGGCCGGGCAGGGGGCGATCGCCGTCCAGGTGCGGGCCGGCGAGGAGTCCCTGGTCGCCGCGCTCGACCATGGCCCGACCCGAGCGGCCGTGGACGCGGAGCGGGACTGCGTGCGGGCGCTCGGCGGCGGCTGCACCGCGGCTGTCGCCGCGCACGCCTGGCACGAGGACGGCGAGCTGCGGCTCCGGCGGTGGACGGCGGCGTGACCGTCCACCTCGTCGGCGCCGGCCCCGGCGACCCCGGCCTCATCACGGTCCGCGGCCGCGAGCTCGTCGAGCGCTGCGACGCGATCGTCTACGACCGGCTGGCCGATCCGCGGCTCGTCGCGCTCGCGCCGGACGGCGCCGAGCGGCACTACGCCGGCAAGCGGCCCGGCGAGCACGCGATGACCCAAGAGCGGTTGAACGCGCTCATCGTCGAGCTGGGTGGGCGGCTCGAGACGGTCGTGCGGCTGAAGGGCGGCGATCCGTTCATCTTCGGCCGCGGCGGCGAGGAGGCGCTCGCGCTGGAGGCGGCAGGGATCCACTTCGAGGTCGTGCCGGGCGTCAGCTCCGCGTACGCCGTCCCCGCCTACGCCGGCATCCCCGTCACGCAGCGCGGGGTCGCCGCCCAGGTCACGTTCGTCACCGGCCACGAGGATCCGGCGAAGCCCGAGAGCGCGCTCGACTGGAGCTCCCTGGCCGCGACGCCGGGCACGCTCGTCTTCCTGATGGGCGTCGGCGCCCTGGAGGAGAACGCCCGCCGGCTGATCGCCCACGGCATGGCGGCCGACACGCCCGCCGCCGTCATCTCCCGCGGCACCGGGCCCGACCAGCGCACGGTCACGGCGCCGCTGGCGCGCATCTCCGAGGCCGCCGCCGGCCTCCCCGCTCCGGCCGTCACGGTCGTCGGCGAGGTTGCGCACATGCGCGAGCACCTGGCGTGGTTCGAGCGCCGCCCGCTGCACGGGCGCCGGGTCGTCGTAACCCGGGCGCGGGCCCAGGCGAGCGCCCTTCGAGCCCGGCTCGAGGAGCTGGGCGCCGCCGTGGTCGAGGCGCCTGCGATCGGGATCGAGCCGCTGCCGTTCGAGCCGCCCGACCTCTCGCGCTTCGACCTCATGGTCCTGACCAGCGCGAACGGTGTCGAGCGCATCATCCCCGCCGACGCCCGGGCGCTGGCCGGCGTCACGGTCGCCGCCATCGGAGGCGCGACCGCCGAGGCGCTTGCGGCGCGCGGGATCGTCGCCGACGTCGTCCCCGAGCGGGCGGTCGGCGAGGCGCTCCTTCAGGCCCTGGGCGACGTCGCCGGCAAGCGCGCCCTCGTGGCGGTCGCGGAGGGGGCCCGTGAGGTGGTGCCGGAGGGCCTGGCGGAGGGCGGCGCCGAGGTGACGGTCCTTCGCACGTACCGGACGGTGCCCGAGCCCGTCGACGCCGATCGTGTCCTCGGCGCCGACCTTGTCACGTTCACGTCGTCGTCGACCGTCGCCAACCTGATCGCGGCCATGGACGGCCGCGACCTGTCGGGCCTGCGCGCCGTGTCGATCGGCCCCGTCACGAGCGCCAGCCTGCGCGACGCCGGCATCGAGCCGGTCGCCGAGGCCGACCCCCACGACGTCACCGGCCTGGTCGATGCCGTCCTCGAGGCCGCGGGTAGAGTCCTCACATGGTGAGCCCGGCCCGCTACGACGGCCTGGCCGACTGGTATGAGACCTGGTCGGAGAGTCCCGCTGTGGCGGGGTTCTCCTCCGACGCGGCCGCGGCGGTCGTCAGGCTGCTCGGCCCCGGCCCCGGGCGCTGCCTCGACGTCGGCTGCGGCGGCGGGCGGCTCCTGGTCGCGCTCTCCGAGGCCGGCTGGACACCGTCGGGCATCGACCTCTCCGAGGACCAGCTCCGGGTGGCCGGTCGGCGGGCCGGCGGGACCGCAGAGGCGCTCGTCCAGGCCGACGCCGTCGCGCTGCCCTTCGCCGCCGGCGCGTTCGACGCGGTCGTGTCGACCTTCACCCACACCGACCTCGACGACCCCGGCCGGGCGTTCGGCGAGTGCGCCCGCGTCCTTCGCGACGGCGGTGCCTTCGTCTACGCCGGCGCCCACCCGTGCTTCGTGGGCCCCTACGCGCATCGCACCGACGCCGGCGTCGTCGTGCCGCCCGGCTACTGGGACGAGCGGCTCCAGTTCGAGGCGCCGGGCTTCGGCGACGGCGTGCGCCGGCTGGCCGGCGCCCGGCACGTGCCGCTCGCCGCGCTCCTGAGCCACGTCGCCCGGGCGGGGCTCGTCCTGGAGCGGGCCGAGGAGCTGCGCGACGACCCGCCGGGGATCCTGGCGCTGCGGGCGGTGAAGCGATGAGTGCGATCGTCACGTTCCTCTCGGACTTCGGCACCGCCGACGACTTCGTCGGCATCTGCCACGGCGTCATCCTGCGGGCCTGCCCTGGCGCCCAGGTCGTGCACGTCACGCACGGGATCCGGGCTCAGGCGATCGGGCACGGCGCGCGCGTCCTCGCCGGCGCCGCTCCCTACCTGCCCGTCGGGGTTCACCTGGCGGTGGTCGACCCGGGCGTCGGTTCGGGGCGGCGGGCCGTGGCGCTTCGCACGGGCGACGGCCGCATCTTCGTCGGGCCCGACAACGGCCTTCTGATTCCCGCCGCCGAGGCGTGCGGCGGGATCGTGGAGGCACACGAGATCGCGAACCCCGATGTGATGCTCCACCCGGTCTCGCGCACCTTCCACGCGCGCGACGTCTTCTCGCCCGCCGCCGGCCGGCTGGCGGGAGGGCTGCCGCTGTCCGACGTCGGCCCCGCCCTCGAGCCGGCCGACCTCGTCCGCCGCGTGGGCCTCGACCACACGCTCGACGGCACCCTCCTGCGGGCCTCGGTGCAGCACGTCGACCGGTTCGGGAACATCCAGCTCGCCGTCTTCGCGTTCGAGCTCGACGGCCTCTTCGAGCCGGGCCGGCTGGCCGAGGTCGTCACCCCCGACGACCGCTATTACGTCCGCTGCGCCGAGACGTTCGCCGACGTCGACCCCGGCGAGCTCGTCATCTACGGGGATTCGTCGGGCCTGATCTCGGTCGCCGTGAACCAGGGCAGCGCCGCCGAGCTCACCGCCGCGGAGGCCGGCGACGAGATCGGCGTCGAGTTCTCGCCGAGCCGCCGCGGACGCGGTGCTTGACCGGGCGGTCGCGGTGTGCTGGAATCCGGGGTAGTCGAACGGCCTCCGAGGAGCGGTAGCACCGTCCCGGAGGCCGTTCGTATGTCGGCCCGGATACACTCCGGCCCGCGGCGAGGTAGCTCAGTTGGTAGAGCACGCGACTGAAAATCGCGGTGTCGCTGGTTCGATCCCGGCCCTCGCCATCTCGCGCCCGCGCCCCGGCTCCCAGCTTGACGCGTTCTGAGGTGCCCGGTACTCTCGCTCCGGGCTCCGTCTGGCGTGCGGTGCAGGGAGAAGCGCGGTTGGTGCGATCGCTTGCGGTCGCGGCAGTGCTCGGCGGATGGGCCGCGATCGGGGCGGGCCAGGCATTCGCGCTGGCGGCGACCCCCGATACCGGGGTCGCCTCCACGAACGGCAAGGTGTTCGCGGTCGCCCGATCCGGCAACACGATGTTCCTCGGCGGCCGGTTCGGCAAGCTCGTCCCGACGGACGGCACGTGGCTGCCCCACATGCTCCCCGACACGCCCAACCAGAGGACGCGAAGGCGCTCTACCTGTCGTCGACCGAGCTCTGGGTCGGCGGCTTCTTCACGAGCATCTCCGGCGCGCCGGTGGTCGGCATCGCCCGCTACACCCTCTGACGCAATTCGGCAGTGGCCGCCGCGTGGGACGTGCCTACGCGGCGGCCACCATGCCGACGCCGGTGAGGGCCAGGGCCACGCCCACGAGCTGCGGCCGTGTGATGCGCTCGCCCAGGAACGTGTGCGCGAGGATGACCGTGGCAACCGGGTACTCCGAGCCGAGCACGGAGACGACGGTGATGTAACCGTGCTGGATGGCGATCGCGAAGAGGCCGTTGGCCGTCGTGTCGAGGAGGCCGATGCTCGCCACGGCGGGGATCTGTGACGCGGGGATCGCGATCGAGCTGCGCGTGACGAGCACGCCCAAGCCGAGCAGCGTGATCGAGCCGAGCCGGGCTCCGAGAAGGGCCGAGAGCGTATGGCCGCCGTCGGCCGCCCGGCCCAGGAACCACAGGAAGCCGCCGATCCCGATCGCGGCGACGAGGGCGAGCGCGATCGAGCTGCGCGCCGCCGGGTGCTCGCCGCGGATCTCGTGCACCGAGGCGAGGACGGCGCCGGCCAGGCCGACGGCCGAGCCGGCCAGGGCGAGCGCTCCGGGCCGCTCGCCCGTCGCCAGCGCCAAGCCGACGGGGACGAGTGCGCCGCATGCGCTCACCGGCGAGACGATGCTGATCGTCCCGGTGGCGAGGGCGCGGTAGAAGGCGGAGAGGCCGACCGCCCCGCACGCCCCTGCGGCCAGCCCGACGGCGACCGGCTCGCGCTCGATGCCGCCGATGACCGCGACGGCCACGAGCAGCGCGAGCAGGCCCGCGATCTGCGACCCGACTGTCACGGACGCCAGCGTCAGCCGGCGCGTGTAGACCCCGCCGAGGAAGTCGGCGGTCCCCCAGACCAGGCTCGACGCGAGCCCGAAGGCGAGTCCCATCGCGGCATCCTAGGGACGCCGGCGGAGTCAGGCCGCGTTCGCGGAGCGCTCGCGAAGGACGCGAGCGAGGGCCGCGACGGCGGCGGTGTCGTAGACGCTTCCGGAGTGCTGCTCGAGCTGCTCGATCGCCGCGTGGGCCTCGAGCCGGTTTCGGTACGGCCGGTCCTCGGTCATCGCGACGTAGGACTCGACGACCAGCAGGACGCGCGCTCCGGTGGGGATCTCGGCGCCGGCCAGCCCGTTGGGATAGCCGCTGCCGTCGAGGTGCTCGTGGTTCGCGCGGATGATCGCCCGGGCGCTGTCGAACGCCGCGCCGGCGCCGAGCATCGCGGCGGAGCGCTGGGGATGGCTGCGCACGACCGCCCACTCCTCGTCGGTCAGCGGGCCGAGCTTGGTGATGATCTCGTCGGGGACGGTCGCCATCCCGAGATCGCGGAACTTGGCGGCGGTCGCGAGGTCCTTGAGCTCGGCGGCCGACAGGCCCATCTCGGCGCCGACGAGGCCGGTGAGGATCTCGACCGCGCCGTCCTCCTCGTCGTCCTCCAGATCCTCCGGATGAAGCACGGCCGGGGCCGGCGCGGCCTCGGCGCCGGCGGCCTCGGCGGCGATCCCGAGCCGCTGGAGCCGGCCGAGCACGAAGGTGCACGGCACCCACTCGTGGTCGCGCTGGGCGACGTAGGCGAAGCGCAGCACGCCGCCGCCGTCGACCACGAACACGCCGCCGAGGCGGCGCACGCGGCCGATCCCGCGCTCGACCAGGCCGAGCGCCGAGAAGGCGTTCGCAGCCGGGTCGGTCATGCAGAGGGCGAGCGCCTCGGCTTCGAGGGTCTTCGCGATCGCGGACTCGGACGGCGTCACGACGACGAGCTGGGCGCCCGAGCCGCGCAGGCGGCGGCCGAGCTCACGGAGCATATCGAGCCGCGGTCCCGGCTCGGGCTCGGCCTCGAGCAGGGCCAGCACGACGGGTGCGCCGGCGGCGAGCGCGTCCAGGTCGATGGACGCGCCGCCGGCGGCGGTCAAACGCAGCGGTTCGAGCTTGGCATCAAGCCGCGGCATCCGTCGCGTCCCGGACCTCGTCGGCCTCAGGGTCGACGGTCTGCTCGGACTGCGCCGCGGCCTGCTCGATCGGGTGCACCTCGGCGCCCGTGGCGACATCGCTGGGGATGCCGAGCGTGGCGCGGGCGGACTCGAGCTGGCCGAGCACCTGGGCCTGGACGCGCGCAGCGGCGGCGACCATGTCGTCGGCCTGGCTCTTCTTGTCCTCGGCGGCAGCAACGATGCGGGCGGCCTCGTTCTCGGCGTCGGCGCGCATATGCCTGGCGACGTCCTCGGCGCGGGCCTTGGCCTCCTCGAGGTGGGCGCGGGCGGCGTCGGCCGCCTCGTCGAGCAGGCGCTCGCGCTCGCGGTGGATCTCCTCGACCTCGAGGTCGGAAGCGGCCCGGACCGCGGCAAGCTCGTTCTGGACGAAGGCGTCGAGGGCGCCGATGGTGCGGTCGATGGCACCGGAGAGGCCGTCGATGTCCGCCTCGGGGCGTGCGGCCGGGGTGGGCGGAGGCGAGGGCGGAGCCGGCGGGGCAGCCTCGATGGAGACGGGCTGGGCCTCGAGCTGGTCCGCGAGGTCCGCCAGGAACCGGTCCACCTCTTCGGGGTTGTAGCCCGTGGGGGTGAGGGTAAACGAGGCGTTACGGATGCTCGCCAGATCGATCATTGCGGAGTCCTCCTGAAAGGCGCGAAGAAGCAGGACAAAACGGGGGGTATGTCCCCTTATCGGGCGATCCGGCCGTGACCTTTAGCCCTCGGGCGGAGCCCGCCGGCGGCGGGGATGAAGCTCCGAGATGGCGATGGCGGCGAGCACGGCGGCGGCACCCACCCAGGCCCGGGTAGAGAGCCGTTCGCCCAGCCAGATCGCCGCCACCAGAGCGGCGACGAGCGCCTCGGCGGCGAGCAGGATCGAGGCCCGCACGGGGCTCAGCGACCGCTGTGCCATGACCTGCACCGAGAACGCGATCCCGGATCCGAGGACGCCCGTCAGGAGGAAGATCCACCACAGCGACGCCACCTCGCCGGCCTGCGCCCCCATGGGAAGCGCGATGGCGGCCGTGAGGACGGCCGAGGCGGCCATCTGGGCGAGCGCGAGCGGCGCGGCGGCGTGGCGGTCGACCAGCACGTCCACCGCGACGATGTGAGCCGCGAAGGCGGCGGCGCTCGCGAGCACGATCAGGTCGCCCTCCCGGAGGCCTCCGCCCCGGATCGAGAGCAGTGCGAGCCCGGCGAGCGCGAGCACCAGGCACGCGACGTCGACGCCGTCCGGCGTGTGCCGCCCGATGAGCGCCGCCCCGGCCGGTGCGAGCACCACGTAGAGGACCGTGATGAACCCGGCGTTCGTGGCCGTCGTGTGATCGATGCCGACCGTCTGGAGCGTGTAGCCGACCGTCATCAGGGCGCCCAGGAGCACGCCCGCCGGGACGAGGCCGAGCGTCCACGCCTCTCGCGGCGCGCGGCGGACGAGCAGGACGGCAGCGATGGCGAGGAGCCCCAGACCCCGGCTCCACGCCACGAACGTCCACGGCGTGACGTGCTCCAGGGCCACCTTCGCCGCAGGAAACGTGGCGCCCCAGATGACCGGCGTCAGGAGCAGGAGCAGGCCGGCGGCGCGGGCGCGGGCGGGACGGTCGGGCACGGCGCAATCATCTACGCTCCCGCGGCCGTGTCATCGCAGTCCGAACAGAAGGCCCCGATCGCGGTGATCGGCGCCGCGCTCGACCTGGGCTCCGGCCGCCGCGGGGTCGACATGGGACCGTCGGCCGTCCGCTACGCCCAGCTCGCCGAGCGGATCGGCGCGCTCGGCTACAAGATCGACGACCGCGGCAACGTCGGCGCGGGGATGGTGGAGGCGCTCGACGTCGGCGACCCGTCGGCGCGCTACTGGGACGCCATCAAGCGCACCTGCGAGGAGCTGGCCGGCGAGGTCGCGGGCGCAGTCCGAAACCGGCGCGTCCCGCTCGTCATCGGCGGCGACCACGCGATCGCGATCGGCACGCTGGGCGGGCTGGCCCACGCCCATGGCGGCCCCGGTGGCGTCATCTGGTTCGACGCTCACACCGACATCAACACCCCCACGACGTCGCCGTCAGGCAACGTCCACGGCATGCCGCTCGCGATCGCGCTTGGGCTGGCCGACGAGGACCGCTTCCGCAGCGATCGCTGGCCGCTCCCGATGATCTCCGAGGGTGCGACGGTGCTGATCGGCGTGCGGTCGGTGGACGAGGGCGAGCGGCGGCGGATGGCCGAGCTCGGCCTCAAGGTCTTCACGATGCACGACATCGACCGCTACGGGATGCACCGCGTCGTCGAGGAGGCGATCGAGCTGACCGCCGGCGGCCCGTTCGTCCACATCTCGTTCGACATGGACGTGGTCGACCCCGACCAGGCGCCGGGGGTCGGGACGCCCGTGCGGGGCGGCATCACCTACCGCGAGGCCCACCTGGCGATGGAGCTCGTCGCCAAGCACGGCATCCTCACGTCGCTCGAGCTGGTCGAGGTGAACCCCGTGCTTGACGAGCACAACCAGACCGCCAGCCTCGCGGTCGAGCTGGCGTGCTCGGCGTTCGGCGCTCGGATCCTCTAGCGTCGGCTGGCCGTCACCCGTGGCCGGCTGCTGTCCGCAGGCGGCCGAGGGCGGCGGCGAGACCGTCGAGCCGTTGCCGCAGCGTCCCTTCGGCGTCGGGGTCGAGCGGGCGTCCGGCCGGGGACGCGCTCGCCACCGCGAGCGCCGAGCGTGCGAACCCCGCGGCCTCGAGCGCGCCCTGCGCCGCCTGGCGGGCGTCCTCGTCGGGCGGCGAGGCGTCCAGCTCCTGAAGCGATGCCACCACCCGATCGGCGTGGGTGGCGACGGCCGCCCACCGCTCGGGCCGGGTCGCCGTCGTCGCCGCGATGAGCTCGGCCAGCGCGGCGTCGTGGAGCGCGGTTCCGTCCGCTGCGGTCTGGAAGGCCTTCGCCCGCCACTCGCGCCCGGGCGCGCCCCGCCGCCCCAGCGCCCAGGCGATGGCCGCGATAAGCAGCCCCACGGCGATCGCCCCGGCGGCGATCCACCCCCACGGGGTGTCGTCCTCGGAGCTCGGCTTCGTCGTCGGGGCGGCGGCCGTCGCCGTTGCCGTCGCGGTCTGGGTCGCGGTCGCGGTCTCGGTCGCGGTCGCCGTTTGGGTCTCCGTCTCGGTCGTGCCGGGCTCCGTCGTCGTCTCGCTCGTTGTCTCCGTCGTCTCGGGCTGTGTTGCGCTCGTCCCCGGCGATCCGGTGGTCGTCCGCGTACTTGACAGCGCTCCCGACAGGGATCCACTGAGCGAGCTGGGGATGGAGCTCGGGAGCGAGCTGGGCAGGCCGCCGCCGCCTCCGCAACCTCCCAGGAGCAGGCCGACGACGAGGGCCGGCGCCGCGATCGCCCGCCACCACGACCCGGCCGAATGCCGCTTCGGGGTCATCGGAGCAGTTCACACCACCTTCGGCGTAGCGGGTATCGCCCGGACAGGATGAGGCGCCCGGCCCGCGGAGCGGCTTTCGTCGGCATCGTGCGCGGCGAGCAGTTCGTCAGCCGTCCGCGGAGGGCGCCCCTGTGGGCCGGACTTGTGCTGGTGGCACTCGTCGGCGTCGTGGCGGTCCTGATCCCAGCGCCGCCGCTCGCGATCGACCTGCGCTGGTCGGAGGCGATGCGCGACGTGGAGTCCGGTCGGCTCCACGACGTCGCGCTGGCGTTCAACTACGCCGGACGCGGACTTGGCAGGGCGCTGTCGCTGGTGGCCATCGGCCTCGTCGTCATTCTGAGGCGGCGGTGGTTGGCGCTGGTCGCCTTCGCTGTGACCGAGAGTCTGACTCCGCTCTCGGTCAACCTGCTCAAGCTGCTCGTCGATCGCCCGCGCCCTCCGGGCGCGATGATCGAGGCGACCGGGAGCTCGTTTCAGTCCGGCCACGCGGCGTACGCCGGCGCCACGGCGATCGCGCTCCTCCTGCTCTTCACCCGGCCCGGGACCGGGCGCCGGCGCGCATGGGCGGTGGCCGCCGCCGTGGTCGTGGCCGGCATGGTGTGGAGCCGCACCGACCTTTCCGTGCACTGGTTGACGGATTCGGCCTCGGGCGCGATCCTCGGGACGGGGATCGCCCTGGCGACCTTCGTCGCGGTGCAGATTCGCCGGCTCTAGGGAGCGTCCTCGGGGTAGTAGCGCGTCCCGGCGAGCTCGTCCGGGAGGTACTGCTGGGCAGCGGCCTCGTCGGGGTGGTCGTGCGGGTAGACGTAGCCGGCGCCGTGGCCGAGCCGCTTGGCTCCGGCGTAGGAGGCATCGCGCAAATGCGGCGGCGGGCGCAGGTTGCCGCGCTCGCGGACGTCGCGCATGGCCGCGGCGATGGCGACGTAGGAGGCGTTCGACTTCGGCGCCCGGGCCAGGTAGGCGGCCGCCTGGCTCAGGTTGATCCGGCACTCGGGCATGCCGACGAACTCGACGGCCCGGGCGGCGGCGACGGCCACCTCGAGCGCGCGCGGGTCGGCGTTCCCGACATCCTCCGAGGCGAAGACGACCATCCGCCGCGCCACGAACCGCGGGTCCTCGCCGCCCGCCAACATGACGGCCAGGTAGTAGACGGCGGCGTCGGTGTCGGAGCCGCGCATGCTCTTGATGAAGGCCGAGATGACGTCGTAGTGCTGGTCGCCGCCCTTGTCGTAGAGGAGCGGGCGCTTGCGTGCGGCGTCGCGCACGTGCTCGGGCGTGACCGGCCCGTCGCCCGCGGCGCCGACTGCGGCCTCGAGGATGTTCAGCGCGTTTCGGGCGTCGCCGCCGCCGGAGTGGGAGACGGCCTCGCGGGCCTCGGCGGAGAGCTCGACGCCGAGCGCCGCCTCCCCGCGCCGCACGATCGCCGTCAGGTCGTCCTCGGTCAGGAGGTCGAGCTGGAAGAGCTGGCACCGCGAGAGCAGGGCCGAGTTCACCTCGAAGTACGGGTTCTCGGTCGTCGCGCCGATCAGCGTCACGAGCCCCGACTCGACCGCGGGCAGGAGCGCATCCTGCTGCCCCTTGTTGAACCGGTGGATCTCGTCGAGGAAGAGGATCGTGCGCTGCCCGTTCGCGCCGAGCCGGTCTCGGGCCTCGGCCAGCACACGGCGGACGTCGGCGACGCCGACCTGCACCGCCGAGAGCTCCTCGAAATGAGCCTCGGTCGTGTGGGCCACGATCCGGGCGAGCGTGGTCTTGCCGCTCCCCGGCGGGCCGTAGAAGATCATCGACGGGACGCGGTCCTTGGCGATCGCCCGCCGCAGCGCGCTGCCCTCGCCGACGACGTCCCGCTGGCCGACGAACTCGTCGATCGTCCCGGGCCGCAGCCGCTGCGCGAGCGGCGCCACCCGCTCGAGGCGCGACTCGGCCGAATGAGAGAAGAGATCCCCGGTCATCTGTGAGCAATCTACTTCGTGTACCGTGCGAGCGATGATCGCGGCCGACGTGCGCACCGAGACCAGCCGCCTTCTGGCCGAGCTGATCCGCATCGACACGATCAACCCGCCCGGCAACGAGACGGCCGCGGCCGAGCACCTCGCCGCCTACCTGGCCGCCGCGGGCATCGAATCGCAGATCGTGGGGCCGACGCCGGATCGCGGATCGCTCGTGGCGCGGATCCCCGGGACCGGAGATGGCCCGTCGCTCATGCTGCTCGGCCACACCGACACCGTCGGCGTCGACCCCGAGGACTGGTCGGTGCCGCCGCACTCCGGCCTCGAGCGCGACGGCTTCATCTGGGGCCGCGGCGCGCTCGACATGAAGGGCCAGGTGGCCGCCGAGGCGGTCGCGATGGCGACCCTTGCGCGCGAGGGCTGGCGCGGTCCCGGCGATCTGATCCTGTGCGCCGTCGCGGACGAGGAGGTCGGCGCGGGCGTTGGGCTCTCCTGGCTCGTGGAGGCGCACCCGCACCTGGCGCGGGCCGACTACGTCGTGAACGAGGGCGGCGGCGAGCGGATCGAGCACAACGGCCGGGTTGCCTACAGCATCGGGATCGGGGAGAAGCGCTGCTCCGCATTTGCGATCACCGTCCGCGGCAAGAGCGGCCATGCGTCGACGCCGGGGGCCGCCGACAACGCCCTCGCCAAGCTGGGCCCGGTCATCGACCGCATGCAGCGGATGCGCCCACCGGTCGGCGAGCTTCCGGCGCTGCACACGTTCCTCGCGGCCATCGGGGAAGAAGGCGCCGACCCCGCCGAGCTTGTCGCCCGCTCCCGGTCTGAGACCCCGCTCCTGGCCGCGGCCGTTGAGCCCATGCTGGGGGCGACGATCGCCCCGACCATCGCCGAGGCGTCGACTGCCGTCAACATCATTCCCGGCCGGGCCCGGCTCGTGTGCGACTGCCGGATCCTGCCCGGCATGACGACCGAGGAGATCGAGCAGGCGGTGCGGGCCGAGCTGGCCGGGATCGACCATGAGTTCGAGCTCGTCGAGAATGTCGGCGGCACGCTCTCGCCGCAGGACACGCCGCTCTACCGCATCATCGAGGACTTCGCCCCCGAGATCGAGCCCGGCGCCTCGCTCGCGCCGATGGTGAACGCTGGCTTCACCGACAGCCACTTCATGCGCGAGGCGTTCGGGTCGGTCGCCTACGGGTTCATGCCGATGCGGATGGACCCCGTGGTCGCCGGATCGCTCATCCACTCGGCCGACGAGCGGGCCGCGATGGACGACCTCGAGCTGGGCACGCGCTTCTTCCTGCACGTCGCCCGCTCGATGGGAGAGCTGGCGTGAGCGGGACGCCCATCAGGCTCGGCGGCATGGCGCTCCGAAACGGCATCCTCGTCCACAGCCTCGATCACTGGGCTGCGGCGGTGCGCACGGCCGGCGGCGAGGTGAAGGTCGCGTCCGGCCGCAAGCCCGACCTCCCCGGCGCGCTCACCCGCACGCCGCTCGTGCGGGGCGTGGCCCGCATGGCCGAGGCGGCCTGGCTCCTGCCGGTCGTCCGCCGTCGCCTGCCCGAGGCCCGGCTGCCGGTCGAGGTCCCGGGATGGGCGCGGCCCTGGCGGGCTCGGCGCTCCTCGCCCAGGCCGCGCGCCGCAGCCGCCTGCACCCGGTCTTCGCGGAGTCGCTGGCCGCCGCGGCGGCGCTCGCTCCGGCCTTCATGGCCCTGCGCGGCTCGGAGATCGCCCGCTACCACGGGGCCGAGCACAAGGCGATCGGCGCCTACGAGAAGGGCACCGACGCGGTCGACGCGACGAAGGAGCACGAGCGGTGCGGCTCGCACATGGTGGGGCCGATCGTCGTCCTCACGGCCGCCGGGAACGCGCTCGCGAGCCGGCTTCCCGAGTCGCGCCGCGGCCCGGCCCGGCTCGCTGTCGGCCTGGCCGCGCTCGGCGCCGCGACTGAGGCGTTCGGCTGGATGGGCCGCCACCGCGACCATCCGGTCTCGCGCGCCCTGCGCCGACCGGGCTTCGAGCTCCAGCGGGTGGCCGCGACCCGCGACCCGACGCCCGCCGAGCTCGAGGTGGCCGAGGCAGCCCTCGCCGAGGTGCTGCGCCTCGAGGGCGTCGCAGCCTAGGCAGCGGCGCACTCCGGGGGTACCCTGGAGCGGTGGACGTCCTCTTCACGATGCCGTCGGCGCATGCGCTCCTGGACACGCTCCGGGATCTGCTCTCCGCGCTGACGCAGCTCGCGATCGCGTGGATCATCCCGATCCTCTTCGCGCTGCTCGTTTACATCAGCTGGCGCATGCTGCGGATGATGCCGAACACGAAGCCGGTCGAGATCACGCCGTCGTCCGCCTCGTCGGTGGCGTGGGACCAGGTCGCCGGCGTCGACGAGGTCCGGGCCGAGCTCCAGGAGGTGGTGGAGTTCCTCCGGCATCCCGGCCGGTTCGAGAAGCTCGGGGCGCGCGTGCCGCACGGGGTGCTCCTCTACGGCCCGCCCGGCACCGGCAAGACGCTCATGGCCAAGGCCATCGCCCACGAGTCGGGCGCGACGTTCTACTTCGCGAGCGCGTCGTCGTTCGTCGAGATGTTCGTGGGCGTCGGCGCGGCTCGCATCCGGCGCCTCTTCTCGGCGGCGCGCAAGCACCAGCCGGCCATCATCTTCATCGACGAGCTCGACGCCGTCGGCAGCCAGCGCTCGGGTGGGCCGTCGTCGCAGGAGCACAACCAGACGCTGAACCAGCTCCTCGTCGAGCTGGACGGATTCGACGAGAGCCAGCGGCTGGTGGTGATCGGGGCGTCCAACCGGCTCCAGGACCTCGATCCGGCGCTGCTCCGGCCGGGCCGGTTCGACCGGCATGTGAACGTCTCCCCGCCCGACCTGCGCGGGCGCGAGGAGATCCTGGGCGTGCACACTCGGGGGAAGCCGCTCGCCGAGGACGTCGACCTGCACGAGATCGCGCGGCGGACATCGGGCCTGAACGGGGCGGATCTGGCGAGCCTGGCCAACGAGGCGGCGATCTTCGCCGGCCGGGCGGCGCGCGAGCGGATCACGGCCGTCGACTTCGACGATGCGCTCGACCGCGTGGTGGCCGGCCTGCAGCAGCGCAAGCTGATCACCGACAAGGAGAAGCGCGTCATCGCCTATCACGAGGCCGGGCATGCGCTCGTCGCCCGGCTCATGGGCGACGCGATGCAGCTCCACAAGGTGACGATCGTCCCGCGTGGGCTCGCCCTCGGCTACACGATGAACCTGCCCGAGGAGGACCGCTACCTGCAGTCGACCGAGGAGCTGTGCGACTGGCTCAAGGTGATCCTGGCGGGCCGGGCCGCGGAGCAGGTCGTCTTCGGCCGGATCACGAACGGCGCCGCGAACGACCTCGACCGGGCCACCCAGATCGCACGGTCGATGGTGTTCGAGTGGGGCATGGGCGAGAGCGTGCCGCATCTTCAGGTGCGCGCCGACAACTACGCGCTCTCGGAGGAGACCAAGCGCCTGCGCGACGCCGAGCAGCGCGCGATCACCGACGCCGCCTATCGCAACGCGCTGGCGCTCGTCGAGCGCTACCGGCCCTACCTCGACAAGCTCGCCCTGGCCCTCCTGGCCCAGGAGACGCTCGAGCGGCCCGAGATCGACCGCCTGCTCGACGGGCTCCAGCCCGAGTCGAACTCGTCGCTCGACGTCGGCGTCGAGCTGGCGCCGCCCGAGGCCAACGGCCACGGGCGCCTCGCGGCTCGGTAGCTACTCGGTCGGAGGCGGCGGCGGAGGCGGAGGCGGAGCGTCCGCGGCGGGCGGAGGAGGCGGCGGCGGGGGCGAAGCCGCCGGTTCGGAGACCTCCTCGGCCGAGCCCTCGACGGTCTCGGACCCATCCTCGCCCTTCACGTCGGCGATCTCCTGCTCCTTGGCGGCGATCTGCGACTGAAGGTCGGCGATCCGCGCCGCGCCGGACGCCAGCTCGCCGGACCGCTCGGCCAGCGCGCCGTCGCGGTGCAGGCCGTAGGCCTGGCGGCCGAAGTCGGCGAGCGCGTCCTTCTCCTCGCCCTTCAGGCTGCGAAGCTGCATCTGCAACTGGCCGCTCTTGGCCGTCTCCTGCGTCTTCTCGGCGACGGTCGACGCGACGTCGGTCGCCTGCTGCTTGATCTTGTCGAGAAATCCCATCGTTCCCCCTGCCGGGTCGTGTCTCCTAGGATGCGGGCGGCGATGAAGCCCCGCGAAATCCATCATATCGGCCATGCCGTGGAGGACATCGCGGACGCCGTCGCGACCTACGAACGGCTCTTCGGCGCCGTCGCCGAGCACCACGAGACCGTGCCCGAGCAGGGCGTGGAGGCGGTGTCGCTCCGGGTTGGCGCCGACCGGATCGAGCTCCTGCGGCCGCTCGGCGAGGACACGCCGGTCGGCCGGTTCATCGCGAACCGCGGCCCGGGCATGCACCACGTCGCCTACAGCGTCGACGACATCCGCGCGGCCCTGCGCGACGCGTCGGCGGCCGGCGCCGAGCTGATCGACGAGGAGCCGCACGCCGGCCTCTTCGGGCTCCAGGTGGCGTTCATCCATCCGTCCAGCGTCGCCGGCGTGCTGGTCGAGTACGTCCAAGTCGAAGGAGCGGTCGATGGCTGATGAAGTGTCCCGGGTGGAGCTCGGATTCGACAGCGGGCTGATCGTGATCACCAAGCTCGAGAGCGGCGAGTGGGCGAAGCTTGAGGCGGCGCTCGACGCCGGCAAGGGCATCGCCAATATCGCGGCGCCCGACTCGACCACCTACTACGTCGACGTCTCGAAGGTGGGCTACGTGAAGCACGAGGCCCACGTCGGCCGCGTCGGCTTCTAAGGAGTGACGATCTCCTGGCTCGACCGGGCGGTCATCGCGTACACGACGGCCGGCAACTACGGGATCGGATGGGTGGGGATCGGCGCGCTCGCCGGGGCGCCGGCCCGGGTCGCCGCCACCGTGTGGGGCACGCTGGGCGTGAACTACGCGGTGAAGCTGGCCGTCGGCCGCGAGCGGCCCGCGGCTGACGACGCCCTGATCGCCCTACCGTCCTCGAGCTCGTTCCCGTCGAGCCACGCGGCGATGTCGGTCGCCGCCGCGTTCGCGCTCACGCGGGCCCGGCCGGAGCTGGCGCCCCTGTGGTGGACGGCGGCCGCTGCGATGGCCGCGAGCCGCGTCTACGTCGGCGCGCACCGGTCCGGCGACGTCGTGGCCGGCGCCGCCCTGGGCGCGGTGACGGGCGCGGCGGCGGGGGCGGTCTGATGTCGAGCCTCGAGGCGGGCCTGGTCGGCCTTCCCAACAGCGGCAAGTCGACCGTGTTCAACGCGCTTACCGGCGCGGGCGCAGCCGTCGCTCCGCATCTGTTCTCGACGATCGAGACCAACCACGCCGAGGCCGAGGTGCGCGACCCGCGCCTGGCCGGCCTGGCCCGGCTCTCGGCATCGGCGAAGATCGTCCCGGCGACCCTGCGCGTGGTCGACATCGCCGGCCTCGTCCGCGGCGCCTCCCACGGCGAGGGGCTCGGCAACCAGTTCCTGGGCCAGATCCGCACGACCGACGCGGTGATCCACGTCGTGCGCTCGTTTCGCGACGAGACCGTGGCCCACCCTGGTGGGAGCGTCGACCCGGTCGGAGACGTCGAGACCGTCGAGCTCGAGCTGGCGTTCGCCGACCTGGCCGCGATCGAGCGCCGGCACGAGCGGGTCGTGAAGACCGCCAAGGGCGGGGATCGCGAGGCCGTGGCTGAGGCCGAGGCGCTCGAGGCGCTGCGGGCGGCGCTCGAGGCCGGCCGGCCCGCTCGCTCGGCGGGCGTCGACATCCCGGCCACGCTCGACCTGCTCACCGCCAAGCCCACGCTCTACCTGGTGAACGTCGACGACTCCGGGAACGCCCCCGACGTCGCCGCGGTCGAGGCGTTCGCCGCCGAGCGCGGCGCCGCCTGCGTGGCCGTGAACGCCAAGATCGAGGCCGAGCTGCGCGAGCTGCCCGACGCCGAGGCGGCCGCGTTCCTCGAGGACCTCGGGATCGAGTCGCCCGCGCTCGACCGGGTGACGCTCGCCGCGTACGAGCTCCTCGACCTCATCCCGTTCTTCACGACCGGCCCCAAGGAGACGCGGGCCTGGACGATCCGGCGCGGCCAGAACGCCCAGACGGCCGCAGGCCGGATCCACACCGACCTGGCCCGGGGGTTCATCCGCGCCGAGGTGGTGGAGTGGGACCGGCTGCTCGAGGCCGGCTCGGAGGTCGAGGCCAAGCGCCGAGGCTGGGTGCGCGTCGAGGGCCGCGACTACGTCGTCAAGGACGGCGACGTCCTGAACGTCCGCTTCAACGTGTGAGGGTGCCTCGGGGCGTATGATCGTCGGAGTCGTCCGAGGGGGAGCGGATGAAGCGCCGAGTGTTCGTGGGCCTCGCCGCCGCCGCGGCCGTCGCTGCCGTGGCACCGTCTGGCGCGGCGAGCGGCTCGAACGTCGCGCTCACGCCGTCGGGGTGGCGAGTCACGCCCGCCGGCCACCTCCTGACCGTCGCCGACGGTCCGGGCCTCTCGGGCCCGTGGGCGGTGGCGCTCTCGCCCGACGGGCGCCACGCGCTCGTCACGTCGAGCGGCCAGGCCGTGCAGGACGAGACGCTCGAGCTCTTCGACATCACGAGCCGCACGCGCACAGACGTTCGCGTGATGAACGGCCGGCGGGGGCACTCCGTCTTCTACGGCCTCGCGTTCTCCCCCGACGGCCGCCGGGCATGGGCGTCGGGCGGCGGGCAGGACGTCGTGCACGCGTATCACGTCACCCCGGCCGGCCGGTTCGTCCCCGACGGCCCGGTCCCGGCCGGTCACTTCCCGGCGGGGATCGCGTTCGGGCACACGCCCCGCGGGGATCGCCTGTACGTCGCAAACAACCTCGGCGGCGACCCGTTCACCACCGGGCCGTACGAGGACCCGCCGGGGCACGAGGTGACGGTCGTCAACCCGGACACCGGGCGGGTCACGGCCACGATCGACCTGGGGACGCCGGGCGATCCGTTCGGCGTGGCGTTCAACCGCGCCGCGACCAAAGCGTACGTGACCAACTGGACCGGGCGATCGGTGTCGGTGATCGACACCGGCGCCGAGCGGGTCGTGAGGACGATCCTGCTGTCGCCGGCGAACAACCCGCTCCAGGCCGACCACCCGTCGGCGATCGCCGCCAACCCCAGGAACGCCGAGCTCTACACCGCCAACGCCGCGAGCGACACCGTGAGCGTGATCGACTCGCGCACCGACCGGCTCGCCGCCACGATCGACGTGGCGCTCGTTCCGGGCGCGCCGAAGGGCTCGATGCCGGAGGGCCTGGCGGTGAGCCCTGACGGCAGGACGCTCTATGTCGCCGAGGCCGGCGAGAACGCGGTGGCGGTGGTCGACCTTGGCTCGCGCCGCGTGCGCGGGTTCATCCCCACGGCGTGGTACCCGGCCGACGTGAAGGTGGCCCCGGGCGGGCACCGACTGGTCGTGGTGAACACGAACGGCTTCGGCGCCGGCCCCAACCCCTGCGGCCCCTTCTCGCCACTCCTCGCCCAGGGGTGCGGAAGCGGCATCCAGTACCTGCCCGGCTATTTCGAGAACCAGTACAGCGGCACGATGATCCGCGGATCGGTGCAGGTGGTCGATCTGCGCGACGAGCACGGGTTCGCCGCCCGCCTGCGGCGGTGGACGGCACAGGTCCGGAGCAACAACCACGCCGGCGACCGGCATCCGGCGCCGCCCGCATCCGTGCACGCGATCCGCCACGTGATCTACGTGATCAAGGAGAACCGCACCTACGACCAGGTCTTCGGCGACCTGCGCAAGGGCAACGGCGATCCCAGCCTGACCCTCTTCAAGGACGGGTCGGCGCCCAATCAGCGCGCGCTGGCGCGGCGGTTCACCCTGCTCGACAACTTCTACGTCGACGCCGAGGTGTCGCAGGACGGTCATCCGTGGTCGACGCAGGCCACGGCGACCGACTACGTGGACAAGGTCTGGCCGTTCGACTACGCCTGGGCCTACTTCCGAAGCTACGACAGCGAGTTCGTCCCGCTCGCCCAGCAGTTCGCGTCCGAGCCGCTCGCCGGCGATCGGACCGTGCCGCGCACGGCCGCGGCCGCCACCGTGGGCTACCTGTGGGATGACGCCTACCGGCACGGCGTGAGCTTTCGCGACTACGGCGAGGGTACGCCGTGGGACGACCCGCGTAACTGCCGGAGCGGCAAGGTCTTCTCCGATCTGACCCACCTCCAGGCCCGCTTCGGCGAGCACGTCGACCCGCGCTACCCCGGCTGGAACCTGGACTGCTCCGACCACGCGGTGCGCGAGCCCGAGTGGGAGCGCGAGTTCCGCGCGTACGAGCGAGACGGGAACCTGCCCGGCCTCGAGGTCGTGTACCTGCCCAACGACCACACCCAGGGCACGACTCCGGGGACTGCCACGCCGGCCTCCTACGAGGCTGACAACGACGTTGCTGTCGGCCGGCTGGTCGAGACTGTCTCGCACAGTCGCGACTGGCGCAGCACCGCGATCTTCGTCGTCGAGGACGACGCCCAGGACGGGCCCGACCACGTCGACGCGCACCGCTCGACGGCACTCGTCATCAGCCCCTTCACTCAGCACGGCGGCGTCGACTCGACCCGCTACGACACCGCCGGGATGCTGGGGACGATCGAGGACCTCCTCGGGCTGTCCCCGATGAGCATCTTCGACCAGCGCGCGACCCGTATGTGGGCGTCGTTCGCGCCCACGGCGGGCATGCGGCCGTTCACCGTCCTGCCGACGAGGGTGATCCCGTTCGGCGATCCCGGCTACCCGGTGAATCGCACAGGTTCCCCGCTGGCGGCCGCTTCGGCCGCTCAGGACTACTCCGTGCCGGACGGGCCGGACGAGCACATCCTGAACGAGGCGATCTGGCGGTCGATCCGCGGGGGCGACGCGCGCATGCCGGGCCCGTCTCCAGGCTCCGGCGGAGGCGACGAGGACTAGCGGGCGGTGGCGCCGGCCTCGAGGCCGCGGGCGAGGTGCTCGATCAGCCCGACGGCAACGGGGTCGGCCTGCGCCGAGACGAGCCGGCCGCGGGAGTCGAGGACGACCTCGATCCGGTAGCGGCGGCCGGGCGCCTGCGCGGGGCCGGCGTCGGCCTCGGGCTCGAAGATGTCGTAGAAGGCGATGCTCATGGGAGAGAGCGTACGGCCGCGCGCCCTGTCGATCCGCGGAGGTATCCCGACACCTGCGTTCGGTTAACCCGAGAGCGCTTCGCCGAGGCGGGCGTCGAGCGAGTTGGCGTGATAGAGGGCCACCGCCTCGGGCGTCTCGAGCCGGCGCCCTTCCAGCGGGCCGTGGTGGCCGGCGACCGCGTTCAGGAGCGGGAGCAGGACGTCGTCGGGGAGCCCGGCGGGCCGGGCGACGGCGTCGATCATGCGCACCCCGGCGAGGACGTGGCCGAGCAGTCGGCCCTCGTCGGAGACCGCGATCGTGACGCCCGGCCGGAACGTCTCGGTGCGGCCGATGTCGTGCAGGAGCGCCGCGGCGAGCAGGATGTCTGAGTTGAGCCGCGGGTGCAGCTGCGCGGCCTCGCGGCACAGCGTCGCGACGGCGACCGTGTGCTCGAGCAGGCCGCCGGCGTAGTCGTGGTGGGTCTCGGACGCCGGGGCGTTCCGCAGCCGCTCGCGCACCTTGGGATCGTCGAGGAGCCGGGAGACCAGCGAGCGCAGGCCGTCGTGGTGGATCTCGCCCGTGAGGAACTCGAGGAAGCCCTCGAGCGTGTCCGCGTCGCGGCGCGAGCCGGGGACGAGCTCGAGCGGGTCACCGGCCTCGATCCGCTCCAGGTCGCGCACGGAGATCTGGAGCCGCCCGGCGTACGCCTCGACCTTGCCGAGCACCCGCACGGTGTCGCCCTGGTCGAAGCGCGCCCCGAGCAGGTTGACGTCGTTCCAGACGACGCCGGCGACGCGGCCCGTGCGGTCGGCCAGCTCGACCGAGAGGAACGGGTCACCGTTTCTCGTCGTGCGCCGGGTCTTGCGCTGGACGGCGAACGTCGCATCGACCACCGCCCCCTCGGCCAAGTCGGCGACGTAGGTGCTTCCGGCCATCCGGACCGAGTTTATTAGACTGGCGCCGATGGCATCGACTCCGGCCACGCGCTCCGCGCTCGAGCCGTTGCGGGCGCTTCGCTACAACCCGGAGTTCGTCGAGCTGGGCGAGGTCGTCGCGCCGCCGTACGACGTCATCTCGGCGGCCGACCGGGAGGCCTACCAGCGGCGGAGCCCGCACTCCATCGTGCACCTGCTCCTGCCGGAGGGCGCCGGCCAGGCCGGCCGCCTGCTCCAGGACTGGCGCCGCGAGGGGGCGCTCCTGCGCGACACGGAGCCGTCGATCTGGTGGCACACGCAGACCTACCTCGCGCCCGACGGCGACGAGGGCGAGCGATCCGGCTTTCTGGCCGCGATCCGGCTCGCGCCGTACGACGAAGGGCGCGTCCGCCCGCACGAGCGCACCCACGCGGGGACGCGCGAGGGCCGGCTGGAGCTGATCCGCGCGGTCAAGGCCAACCTCTCGCCGGTCTTCGGCCTCTACGACGACCCCGAGGGAGGGCCGCGCCAGGCGCTCCTCGCGCACGTCTCCGGCCCGCCGGCGATGGAGACGACCGACGGCGACGGCACCGTCCACCGCTTCTGGCAGGTGACGGACGCCGGCGCGATCGAGGCCGTCCAGGAGGCGATGGCGGAGCGGACGATCGTGATCGCCGACGGCCACCACCGGTACGAGACCGCGCTCGCCTACCGCAACGAGGTGCGGGCGCGCGACGGCGACTCCCTCGTCGACCGGCCGTCCGACTTCGTCCTCATGCATCTCGTGAACATGCACGGCGAGGGGTTGGTCGTGTATCCCACCCACCGGGTCGTCCCGGGGAAGCGGGACGTCACGCCGGACCTGCTGTCGCATTTCGCCGTGCGCGAGCTCGAGGCGACGCCGCTTGACGTCGAGCGCGAGCTGAACACGATCCCGGCCGACACGATCGCGTTCGCGGTCTGGCACGGCGCGGGCCGGCCGGCGCTCCTGTGCACGCTGCGCGACCGGGCTGCCATTTCCATGGCGATGCCGGGCGTCCCGGCCGCGGTGAAGAAGGTCGATGCGGCGGTGCTCGAGGCCGCGATCCTGCAGCCGATGCTCGGGCTCCTCGACGCCGAGCAGTTCGCCGCGAGCGGCGCCGTCCAGTACGTGCGCGAGTTGGGCGCCGCCACCGCACCGGTCGAGCGCGGCGAGGCGGCCGCGGCGTTCATCCTCCGGGCGCCGACCGTGGAGCAGGTGCGTGCGGTGGCCGCTTCCGGCGCCGTCATGCCGCAGAAGTCGACCTACTTCTTCCCGAAGCTCTGGAGCGGGTTCCTCGTGAACCCGCTCGAGGACTAGATGATTGATTCCACGCCCCCGCGCGCCTGGACGTCCGTTTGTGGTGGGTTGGCGCTTTGTGGCGGGGCTGCGGCTGCGAACCGTCGCATCGCGGCGTCCTCGGTCGGGCCAATATCACCCGATATTGGCCCTCCCTGCGTCCTTGCGCTACTCGGTTCTCGCCGCCCAGGACATCACGGCGGCGTGGAATCAATCATCTAGCCATCAATCTGCACTGGCTCGGCTTCTGCCGGCAGGTGTCCGACGACGTCGGCGCGGCCCTCGCCGCGCTCCCGACGCGCGACATGCGCGAGCCGGTCGTGGGCCAGGGCGAGGGCGGCGACGACACGACCGTCATCGATCGCGATGCCGAGGCGGTCGTCGTTCGGCGGCTGGAGGAGCTGCATGCGGGCGGCGTCGACTTCCGGCTCGTCTCCGAGGAGTTGGGCGAGCGCCGATTCGGCGGCGAGAGCCCATGGGTGGTCGTCGTCGACCCGATCGACGGCTCGCTGAACGCCAAGCGCTGCCTGCCGTTCTGGTGCATCTCGCTGGCGTTCGCCGACGGGCCGACGCTCGACGATGTCCGCTTCGGCTTCATCCGCGACTTCGGAACCGGCGAGGAGTGGGTTGCGGAGCGCGGGCTGGGCGCGACCGTGAACGGGCGGCCGCTGGGAGGCGTGCGGCCGAAGGAGCGGCTGGGCGTCGTCGACCTCGAGGCGACGAACGCCGGCCTTGTGGCCGCCGCCGCAGCGCGCCTGGACGGGCACGTCGGCCGGATCCGCATCATGGGGGCGCTCGCGCTCGCGTTGTGCCAGCTCGCCGACGGGCGGGTGGACGGCGTGGCGACGCTCAAGCCCAGCCGGTCGGTCGACCTGGCGGCGGCGGCGCTGATCGTGCGGGAGGCCGGCTCGGCGGTCGTCACCTGGGACGCCGACGCACTCGACCTGGGGCTCGGCGGCCGCACCCGGGCGGTCGCCGCCCGCGACGAGCACTGGTGCCGCACCCTTGCCGGGCTTATCTACGGCTGACGCGCGGCTCGGCGTCGTCGCGCCTACACTGCGGCCATGATCGCCGAGCAGTCGATCCGCGAGGCGCTCCGGGCCGTCATCGATCCGGAGATCCGCCGCAGCGTCGTCGAGCTCGACATGGTGCGCGGCGTCGACGTCCGCGGTGACCATGTCGACGTCACGATCGCGCTCACCGTCGCCGGCTGCCCGATGAAGGCCGACCTCGAGGGCCAGGTGCGTCACCACGTCGGGGCGGTCGACGGCGTCTCCACGGTCGGCGTCGCGTTCGACGTGATGAGCGCCCAGGAGAAGACGGCGCTTCGCCAGCGACTTCAGCCGGACGGGAACGGCGCCGAGCAGAAGTCCATCTCGCTCAGCCAGCGCACGCGTGTGGTCGCGCTCGCGTCTGGCAAGGGCGGCGTCGGCAAGTCGACCCTCTCGGTCAACCTGGCGGCGGCGCTCGCCGCCGGCGGAGCCGAGGTCGGCGTCGTCGACGCGGACATCTACGGCTACTCCATCCCGCGCATGCTCGGCGTGAGCCGCCGGCCGGTGGTCGTCGACAAGATGATCGTGCCGCCGGTCGCGCACGACCTGCGGGTGATGTCGATCGGCTTCTTCCTCGAGACCGAGCAGGCCGTCGTCTGGCGCGGGCCGATGCTCCACCGGGCGCTCGAGCAGTTCCTGACCGACGTCCACTGGGGCGAGCTCGACTACCTCATCGTCGACATGCCGCCGGGCACCGGCGACGTCGCGATCTCGCTCGGCCAGCTCCTGCCGGAGCCCGACCTCGTCGTGGTGACGACGCCGCAGCCGGCCGCGCAGCGGGTGGCGGCGCGCACGGCCGACGTCGCGGCCAAGACCGGGATGCGGATCGCCGGCGTGGTCGAGAACATGAGCTTCGTGCGCTGCCCGTGCTGCGGCGAGATCTCACACCCGTTCGGGAGCGGCGGAGGGCGGGCGCTGGCCGCGGAGCTCGGGACCCCGCTTCTGGCGGAGATCCCGCTCGACGAGCCGCTTCGCGAGGCGTCCGACGGCGGCACGCCGCTCGTCGTCTCGGCGCCGGAGGCGGAGTCGGCCCGGGCCATCGCGTCACTGGCCGAGGCGCTTCCGGGGGCGCTCCGCCCCCGATCGGGGGCGGAGCGGATCTCCCAGCGGCTCGGAGTGCTCTCCTAACCCAGGCAGAGCCCTTCGGGGTGCGACGTGCTGCAGTCGTTGCCGGAGAAGGTGTTCCCCGACCCGGTGCCGTCGTACTTTAGGTCCTTCGACAGGTTGTCGTGGACGAAGTTGCCCGTCACGACGTTGTCGGTCGGGTCAGCGCCCGCGACGATGCCGGCCGAGTGCACGACGATGCCGCCGGTCACGAAGCTCGGGCCGGACGGCAGGTTCTTCGTCACGCGGTTGCCCCACACGTTGGCGTGGGTCGTCCCGAACAGGAAGATCCCGATGCCCGAGAGCGGCGGGCCCTCACCGGCCGGGCAGGCCTTCTGGTTGTGGAAGATCCGGTTCTGGCTGATCTCGACGAAGCCCTCGGCGCCGGGCGAGCCGGTGTCGAGGGTCATGATCCCGACGCAGTTGCCCTTCGCGAAGTTGTGCGCATAGAGCCCGTGCTGGGAGTCGCGGAAGAAGAACCCGAACAGGTTCCCGGTGGCCGTGTTGTGCGTGACGACCGCCTCGGCGTCCGGCGAGTCGCCGACGTAGAACCCGGCCTCCTCGCTCCCGGTCGCGACGTTGTGCGTGTAGGTGATGTGGTCGTTCACGAACGCGGCGATCCCGTAGTCGGCGTTCCCGATCGCGTGGTTCCCGGAGATCACGGTCTGGGCGTCGTTGAAGAAGATGATCCCGGTGCTCGAGAAGCCGACGACCCGGAAGCCGTGGATCGTCGTTCCGGTGATCGGTGCGGCCGGATCGCCCGACGGGTCGAACTGGCCGACTGCGCAGATGCCGTTCACGGAGACAATGCTTCCGTCCCTGCTCGTGCAGGGGCTGTCGAGCGGGTTCTTGCGCGGCCTCAGGATCGTCCCGTCCCGGCCGCCCCCGGCTCCCCACAGCGTGATGTTGTTCGTCGTGATGGTGAGGTTCTGGTGGTAGACGCCCGGGGCGACCTTGATCGTGTCGCCGGGATGGGCCGCGTTGATGGCCGCCTGGATCGACTGGCCCGGGTGGACGTGCCGGACGGTCGCGAGCGCCGGCGATGCCAGCACAAGGGCGGCTCCCGCCACAGCGATCACTGCCGAAGCGCGAAGTGTGCTTCGCATGCTCCCCCTCTCGTCGGTTGCGAGGCGGACGCTAGGTGGTCGCGTGCAACACGTCAAGTATCCTCGCGCAGCGCCCGCAGGAGCACCGGGTCGATGCGGCCCTCGCGGAGCCGCTCTTCCAGGTTCTCCCTCCCGGCCCAGGCGCGCAGCGCCTCGTCGATTGGGCCGTCGAAGCCGAGCTTTGCGAGCCGCTCGGTCACCTCGCCGCCGACCTCCTCGAGCGGGATCATCTTGTCCTCCGGCGTCTGCCCGAAGAGGAGGTCGTGGACGGCGTAGATGCGCTGGAGCTCCGTGACGGGATCGGCGTGGTCGTCCACCCGCAGGTCGATCATGATGTCGTTTGTGCCTCCGTATCCGCCCCCGGCCCGGCGGACGATCAGGCAGGCCGACTGGCGGCCGCGGCGGTCGCCGCCCGCGGCGTCGGCCGCGGCGAGGGCCGCCAGCAGGCGTTCCGCCAGCGGCCCCTCCGTGCCGAGGAAGGTGTCGGCCAGCGCCTCGACCACCTGCGGCCCGGCGAGGATGTTGCCCTGGGCTGCGAAGGACGGGCCGGTGCGCCCGCCGGCCCACTCGAAGCACCCGCTGCCCGTGAAGGTGGCCGAGCCGCCCTTCGCGTCGACGATCCCGGCCTGGCGCTGGTCGCGGCCGTCGTCGTCGGCGACGAGCCGGTCGAGGGTCGACTGCGCGTCGGCCCCGTCCGCGAGGAGCGCGAGCCCGTCCGGGCCGTAGGTCACGTTCGCGTAGCTCTGCGTCGCGATCGCGCCGACGTCGCCCTGCGCCCACGGCACCACGGCGCCGACGGCCAGGAACTTCGACGCGACCGCCACGCCCCAGTCGCCGGCCTCGAGATCGCACGCGACGAGCGAGAACGTCATTCGATGGTGCCGCCCGGCTCGGTGTCGAGGACCGTCACGTCGCCCAGGCTGCGCTTTCCGAGCTCGTCTCGCAGCCCGTCCGGCGTGCCGACCAGCGCCGGGAAGGTGCCGAAGTGGGTCGGGATGACCTGCTCCACGCCCAGGAGCTCGACGGCCTTCGCGGCCTCGTATGGGCCCATGGTGTAGAAGTCGCCGATGGGGAGGATCGCGACGTCCGGCGAGTAGAGCTCGCCAATGAGCGCCATGTCGCCGAAGACCGTCGTGTCGCCGGCGTAGTAGATCTTGAACCCGTTCTCGAGCGTGATGATCATCCCGGCCGGCTCGCCCGTGTAGACGATCGTCCCGTCCTCGCCCTCCATGCTCGAGGAGTGGAAGGCATGGGTGAGCGTCACCCGGATCCCCGCCGCCTCGGTCGACCCGCCCTTGTTCATGCCGACGCCGTTCTCGACGCCCTTCCCGCCGAGATGGACCAGGAGCTCCATCATGCCGATGACGGCGGCGGGGTTCTTGTCCTGCGCGATCCGCACGACGTCGGCCGTATGGTCGGTGTGGCCGTGCGAGAGCAGGATGACGTCGATCTGGCCGAGATCCGGGTTCTCCGGAGCCTTCGGGTTCCCGGTGAACCACGGGTCGATCAGGACGCGCTTCCCGCCCGCGGTCTCGAGCAGCCATGTCGCGTGGCCGAACCAGGTCAGCCGTGCGCCGTTCAGGGACATGCGATCACCCTCCTTGCCTCGCGTGGCGAGCAGACTAGTCGGTTGAAGGAGGGCCGGGCGCGGCGGCGAACCTCGGGACAGTGGCCCCCGTCACACCGAACTGGATCGCGCTCGCCGGAGCAGCCGCGGCGGTCGTCGCCGGCACGCTTCCTCCGGTCGCCGCGCTCTACGTCACGACCCTCTCGGTGGCCGCGCTGATGGGCGCGGCGTTCCTCGCGTATCTCGTCGCCGTCGACGATCCGCGGCCGGTTCGCCTCTACGAGGCAGCCGTGTGCGCCGTCGCCGGCGCGCTGCTCCTCGGCGATCTCGCGGTGCGGGTCCCGGGCGTCGTCTCGGCCACCGCGCCGGCAGGCGCGACGAAGCTGGCGTTCGTCGCGCTGGCGCTCGTGGTCGCGACGCTGATGGCGCCGATGGTGCCGTGGCCGTCGCTGCATGAGCGGGCGGGGCGCGGGCTGCGCGAGCTCCTGCAGCGGTAGCCCTACTCTCCGGCGGGAGGCTCCTGGAGCGAGAGCGTGTTGCCGTCGGGATCGCGGAACCACGCGATCAGGCTCCCGCCCGGCGCCGTCCACACGCCGTCGTCGTCCTGCCGGACGCCGGGGTAGCGCTCGAACTGGACGCCCCGTCGCGCGAGCTCGGCCATCGCACCGCCGATGTCGGAGACGATCCAGCCCAGGACCGTGTACCCGGCCACGACCGGCTCGTCGACTGGCGTCACTCGAAGCGGCGTCCCGCCGGCGTCGTAGACGTTCGCGAAGTCCGTGCGCTCGACGACGGGGAGCCCGAGGACGCCGGCGTAGAACTCGTGGGCGCGATCGAGGTCTGCGGTCGCCACGAAGGCGACGGTCTGCGCGTCGTCGAGCATGGGGCGAGGGTAGTGGTCGGGGGGTGGCGGCGCCAAGTGGCGTTCCCGGGTGGCGGGGAGTGGCGGTTGCTGGGTACGGCAAGTGGCGTTCGGTCGCGCCGGAGAGTGGCGGTTCGCCGGCTACGGTGAGTGGCGTTCGCTCGCACCGGAGAGTGGCGGGTGCTGGGTACGGCAAGTGGCGTTCGCTCGCGCCGGAGAGTGGCGGTTGCTGGGTACGACAAATGACGTTCGCTCGCACCGGAGAGTGGCGACCGGCACAGGACGTCAAGTGTCGTTCAGGTCTCCCGCCTGGGTCGCTCGCCGAGAACGACAAGTGTCGCTCGCTCGCACACGAGAGTGGCGCGCGTCGCCGGCGACAAGTGGCGTTCGCGGACGTCTCCGCCGTCCGCCTACGGCGTCGCGACGAGGATCGCGTGCCGAGCAGTGGCTGCGAACGGCATGGCGAGGCGCAGCACGCCGGAGGCCAGATGTGACCGGCGGATCGTGGCGCCGACGATCGCCTGGAGCTGAACTCGGTCGTCGAACTCGATACGCCACTCCACGTGACGCTCCTCGACGTGCGCGAACCGCCCCTGGAGCTGGGCGGCGCCGTTCTCGGCCGTGAAGCCGTGCGCACGCGGCGTGTCGTTGCCAAGCGCGTCCCACAACTCCTCGAGGTTTCGCTCGGAGAACGTCGCCGCCACCAAGCGACCCTCGTGGCCAAGGACGCGTGCCATCTCGGCGAGCGCCCGATCGCGGTCGGCGACGTGGTAGAGCATCCAGTTGGCGACGACGCAGTCGAACGCACCGTCGGCGAACGGCAGGCAGTGAGCGTCGGCCACCATCGCCTCGAGGCCCGCCGCGGAGTCGACCGCGATCACGCTGGCACCTGTGGCTGCGACCCGCAGCGCGAACTCGCCCGTGCCGGCACCGACGTCCAGCACGCGCTCTGGGCTGGCCTCGACCACCGCATCGAGGGCCGCGTCGGCGGCTCTCGAGTAGATCGCCATGCGCACTTCGAGCCGGCGTGCATCCGCATACTCAGACTTGATGGCGTCGGAGTCGTCGCCCATGCCGGCCGGATTCTGGCGGATTTCGCGGCGCCGTAATATGCTCGTTCGCATACGCGATTCGGGGTCAGCTGTGCAGGTGTGCGCGGGTTGCGGCCAGACCATCTCGGGCCGCTACCGGTTCTGTCCGTGGTGCGCCGCGCCGCTGCGATCGAAGCTCGTCGAGTTCTTCCATCCGCACCCCGCGTTCGAGGCGGAGGGCGGTCGCGCGCTTCGCGTCTCGCGCTATCTGAGCGGCGACGGTGACGAGCGGCACGTGCGCCTCAGCATCTGGGACGACGAGAGCACGGCGGAGTCGGTCATCCCGCTCGAGGAGGCCGAGGCCGAGCGGCTGGCCCGGTTCCTGCTCGAGCCCGCCGGGCGAGCCCGGTCGCGCTCCGTGTGGGGCCGGCTCACCGGCCTGCTGCGCTAGGTGCGCGCGGCGTCACCCTAACCAGTGATTCCTCCAGAGAGGCGGCCCGCGGGCCAGTCGCCATCGAAGTCCACGACGCCGCGTTCCGGCACGGCCTCCACGGAGGCGACGCGCAGCTCAAGGCCCGGCTCCCGCGCGATCGGCACGTGCGCGATCGGCCGGACGCGGATCTCCGCCGGCACCAGCCGCGGCCTGGCGCCACCGCCGCGAAGCAGGTGCACCCATGCGGCGGCGTTTCGTCGAAAGAGGTCGAGCGTGAGATGACGAGCGGCCTCGGATGCGAAGAGCTCGGTACGCGCACCGCATGCCGCCCACACGTGAGTCGAGGCGACGACGGCGGTGTCCTCCCCGCCCGGCGGGCGAGCGTCGCCGCCACGGCATCTGCGGACTCCTTGACGGCGCGCTCCAGCCGCTTGGATTCGACAGCGAACCCAGCCTCCGTGGGCGTCTCGGCCTCGAGCTCGGTGAGGCGTCTCAGGATGCGGACGAACCATCCCTGATCGAACGCGTTCGCGGAGGCGCCCTCGTTGGTGCGATCCAGCCGCGACACGAACGTCATCAGTCGCCGCAAGGTCTCGGCGTCGGCCGCCTCGATCTGCCCGCGCCGGACGACGTTCTCGGCTGTCGCGTCCCACCATTGCCAGTCGAACTGCGGGGTGACCGGAAGGATCCACCCGTCGGCATAGAGGTACTCCATGAACGCGGAGGCGTCGGGCGTGAGTGCGTCGTTGTCGTCGTCCGCGAGGAAGCCGGGTCGTTCGAATCGGGGCAGGAACTCGACGATCCGCCGGATCATCTCCCTCGTCACTGGCACGCGAACGTCAGGCCATGAGGCATGCCTCGGCAACGACATGGAGCAACGATACTGAGCCGCCGGTCGGCTCACCGTCCGCTGCGCTGAGCGTTACGCCGCGAGCCGCGTTCGCGACGGTCCGACCGGGAGGCCGCCGTGCTCGCGCACGAGCTCCTGGACGAGCTGGCTCATGCGGGCTCCAGCGGCCGACGCGTACGAGCCGGCGTAGAGCTTGCGGTAGCGCGGCACGAGGTCGGGCCGGTACCCGGCGAGCCACGGCATGAAGACCTCGCGGACGCCGGGGCGCAGGTGCAGGAAGATCGGCGCGACCGAGACGGCGCCCGCCGCCAGGACGGCCTCGACGACCGCCGCGAGCTGGTCGGGGTCGTCGGAGATGCCCGGCAGCACCGGGGCGAGCAGGACGCCGCACGGGATGCCGGCCTCGTTCAGGCGCTTCACGGCCTCGAGCCGCTGCCGCGGTGGCGGCGTGCCCGGCTCGCTCGCCCGCCACACCTCCTCGTCGACGGTGCCGATCGAGAGGTTGCAGCGCACGTGCGTACGCTCGGCGGCGGCGACCAGCACGTCCAGGTCGCGGACGATCATCGGCGACTTGGTGAGGATCGAGAACTCGTTTCGGGCCTCGCCCAGCACTTCGACGATCCCGCGCGTGAGCTTGTAGCGGCCCTCGGCCGGCTGGTAAGGGTCGGTGTTCGTGCCCATCGCGATGTGGTCGCCGGCCCAGCGCGGTTCGAGCAGCTCGCGGCGGAGCTTCTCGACGGCGTTCACCTTGACGACGATCCGGCGCTCGAAGTCCTCGCCCGCGTTCATGCCCAGGAACTCGTGGGTGGGCCGGGCGAAGCAGTAGGTGCACGCGTGCGCGCAGCCCCGGTAGGCGTTGATCGTGAACCGGAACGGCATGCGCGACGCCTCCGGCACGCGGTTCACGATCCGCTTCGCACGCGTATGGATGTACTCCACGTCGTGCAGGTTGCGCCCGTCGCCCCACCCGTCGGGCTCCGGAAAGAGGGTCGGCTGTTCGATGCCCACGCTGGAAGTCTATCGAACATATGTTCGATCGCGGAGGAGCGTTTGCGAAGGGGCGGCGATCGGGTAGCGGCAGCGCTGAAAGGAGTGGTACCGATGGCGGTTGACGAACTGGCTGTGCTCGAACGGGACGGGTGGGACGCGCTCTCGACGAGCGGTGACGCGGCGCGGACGTTTTTTGAGCGCGTGCTCGACGACAGCGTGGTGATGCTTCTCCCGGGCGGCGCCGTGCTCGACGACCGCGCAGTCATCGTCGAGTCCATGTCCGGACAGCCGTGGTCCGGCTTCTCGCTCGAAGACGTGCGGTGTCTTCGGCTCACACCCGAGACGGGCGTTGTCACCTACGGCGTCGTGGCCGAGCGAGACGGCCAGGAGTACTCCGCACTCATGAGCAGCCTGTACGTCCGGCGAGAGGACGGATGGAGGCTGGCGTTCCACCAGCAGACCCCCCGCTGAGCAGCCCTGTGGTCTAGGTTCACGGGGTGCTCTTCCCCAAGCGCCTGTGGCCGGGCATCGCCGACGGGTCGGTGACGCTCGCATTCCGCCGCTGGGAGCAGCCGCGGGCTCGGCCGGGCGCCCGCCACCGCACGCCCGCCGGCGTGATCGAGATCGACTCCGTGAAGGCGGTCGACCCGGCCAAGATCACGGATGCCGCGGCCCGGCGGGCCGGCGCCGCGGACGCCGACGAGATCCGCACGATCCTCGCCCGCCGCACCGGCACCCACTACCGGATCGGCTTCCACTACGCGGGCACGGATCCCCGGATCGAACTGCGCGGGGCCGCCAGCATGCCCGACTCGGCGTGGGCCGATCTCGCCGCCAAGCTCGAGCGCATCGACCGGGCGGCCAAGCGCGGCGCCTGGACGATCCCGACCCTCGAGCTGATCCGCGACCGGCCAGAGGTGGCCGCCGCCGACCTGGCCGCTGCGGTCGGCCGCGAGCGGCTGCCGTTCAAGGCCGACGTGCGCCGGCTCAAGGATCTGGGCCTGACCGAGAGCCTGCGGCCCGGGTACCGGCTCTCGCCGCGCGGCGCCGGGCTGCTCGACTACCTCAGCCGAAGAGCGACGAGCTCGCCGTCCGGGCGAGGTCGATCAGCGGCGAGGGGATGATCCCGAAGCCCAGGACGACCAGCGCCGCCGCGATCGAGACGCCGGCGTCGAGCGGGAAGTTCACGGGGCGGGTGACGGCGGGCACGGCCGCGTCCCGGTCGAACAGCGCGAACGGCACCCGCAGGTAGTAGACGAGGCCGACGGCCGTCGCGAGCGCGCCGGCGATGGCGAGGTAGGTCTGACCGTTCGCGACGGCGGCGCTCCAGATGTAGAGCTTGCCGAGGAACCCGCCCGTCGGCGGGAACCCGGCCAGCGACAGCATGAAGACGACCATGGCGATCGAGAGCAGCGGCCGCTGGTACCCCCAGCCGGCGAAGTCGCTCACCTCGACCGCGCGGCCGATCTCGCGCTCGCGGATCGCGACGATGGCGAACGCGCCGACGTTCATCGCCGCGTAGATCGTGAGGTAGTAGAGCAGCGCCCGCCCGCCGAGCGCGCTGTGCGCGGCCACCGCGGTCAGGAGGAAGCCGGAGTGGGCGACCGTCGAGTAGGCCAGGAGGCGCTTCACGTTGCTCTGCCGGAGCGCGCCGAGGTTGCCTGCGATGAAGCACGCGAAGATGATGCCGGCGAGCCCGATCTCCCAGACGTCGGACTGGCGCGGGAACGCCGTCACCAGCACGCGCAGGGCGATCACCAGCGCGGCCACCTTCGTCGCGGCCGACATGAACGTCGTCACGGGCGTCGGGGCGCCCTCGTACGCGTCGGGCGTCCACATGTGGAAGGGCGCGGCGTTCGCCTTGAAGCCGAGGCCGACGAGGACGAACGCGATCCCGGCCAGGAGCAGGACGCCGTGCGGGTCGCCGTCGGCGAGCGCCGTCCGGATCCGGTCGAACTCGAGCTGGCCGCACGCGGCGTAGACCAGCGCGCCGCCGTAGAGCAGGAACGCCGCCCCGACGGAGCCGACGATCAGATACTTGAGCCCGCCCTCGAGCGAGAGCAGGTCGTCGGTCTCGATCGCGACGAGCACGTAGAGGCAGATCGAGAAGAGCTCGAGCGCCACGAACGTCGTCACGAAGCTGTTCGAGACCGCGAGGAGCGACATGCCGGCGCACGCCGAGAGCAGGAGCGCGTGGTACTCGACGCCGCGCTCGCGCAGGTCGCGCATGCCGAAGGCGACGCACACGGCGAGGAGGCCCGACACGAAGATCAGCATCCGCCCGCCCTGGCCGAAGGCGTCGATCCGCAGCGTGTGGTCGAACGCGTACCGGGCCGTGTCCTCGAACTGCACCGCCGAGACGGCAGCCGCGGCTCCGAGCGCGATGACCGAGGCGGCGGCCGAGAGCCGGCGCGCGAGCTCGCCCGGTAGGAACACGCCGACGACGAGCACCACCGCTGCCGTCGCGAGCAGGATGATCTCGGCCGCGATGGCCGAGAACGAGATCGGGATCTGGATGTCGCTCACGAGATCCGGTCCATGACGCCGAACGGATAGGCGGTGAGCGCGAGCAGGAGCAGGATCAGCGGGACGGCGATTGCGAGCTCGCCCGGTCTCAGGTCGGGCATCCCGGCCGGCACCCGCTCGCCGTCGTCCTCATGGGCAAGGGCGGAGTACCACCGCAGCATGTACATCGCCGCGAGCACGATCCCGAGCGCCGCGGCGGCGCCGAGCAACGCCGCCTGCTGGAAGGCGCCGATCAGGATGTAGAGCTCCGACACGAACACGCTTGAGCCGGGCACCGCCAGCGCCCACAGCGCGGCGATCAGGAAGACCGTCGAGAACATCGGCCGGCCGTTGGCGAGCCCGCCGAGCGAGGAGAAGAGGTCGGTGCCGGTGCGGGCCTCGACGATCCCGATCAGGAGGAAGGCCGCGAGCGACACCACGCCGTGGTTCACCATCTGGAAGATCGCCCCGGTCGACCCGTTCGTGTTGAACGCGAAGATCCCGATCACGATCAGGTTCATCTGGGCGAGGCTGGAGTAGGCGATGACGCCGCGCGCGTCCGGCTGGCGGAACGCCACCAGCGAGCCGTACAGCAGGCCGGCCAGGGCGAGGCCGAGGAGGAGCCAGCGCCAGTCGTGGGCCGTGCTGGGGAAGAGCGGGACGGCGAAGCGCAGGAGCCCGTAGGCACCGGCCTTCGAGACGACGCCCGAGAGGAGCGCCGCAACCTCGGGCGACGACTCGCGGTAGGCGGACGGAAGCCAGCCGTGCAGCGGAAAGAGCGGCGCCTTGATGCAGAAGGCGGCCGCGAAGGCCAGGAAGAGCCAGGTCGACTCGTGCGGCTTGGCGACGAGCGCCGGCAGGTCGAACGTGCCGGCGGTGACGCCCAGCGTCGCAATCGCCACCAGCATGAGCAGCGACCCGACCAGCGTGTAGACGACGAACTGGATCGTGGCCGCCCGCCGGCCCGCCCCGCCCCAGACTCCCATGAGGACGTAGAGCGGGATCATCATGATCTCCCAGCCCACGTAGAAGAGCACCAGGTCCTGGGCGGTGAAGAGCAGGACGAGCGCCGACTCGAGCACGAGGATCAGGGCGAAGTAGGCTCGCGGCCGCTCGCGTCCCAGCCGCACCGCGGCGCCCACCGCGGCGGCGATCCCGACGGCCGTCAGGAGCACCATGAAGAGCGACAGCCCGTCCATCGAGACGTGGTAGCGGACGGCCGCGTTCAGGCCGAAGTCCGAGATCCACTCGTGGTTCTCGACGTACTGCTGGCCGCCGTTTGCATCGAAGCCGATCAGCGCGGCGGCGCCGACGGCGCACTCTGCGAGCGCGACGAGGAGCGCCAGCCCCTCGGTCATCCGCCGCGGGAGGGGCAGGATCGCGAGGACGAGCGCGCCGGCGAGCGGGAGGAAGATGAGGACGCTCGTCATAGCGACGCCCGCGTCAGGAAGTAGCCTGCGAGCACGGCCGCTCCGGCCACGAACGCCGTCGCATACAGGCGCACGACGCCGTTCTGGGCCTCGGTCGCCGCGCGGCTGAACGCACGGACCACGTAGGCGATCAGGCTGACCGTCCCCCAGATGACCCACCGCTCGAACCAGCGGTAGAGGGCGCTGGCGGTGGCCGACGCGGGCAGGTAGGCGATCCACCTGTAGGCCGTATCCCAGTAGAAGAGGTTCTCGGCGACGACCGCGCCTGCTCGGAACGGCCGCTTGACCGCCGCCAGCCGCTCCGGCCGCGAGTAGGCCCAGAACACGAGCGTCATGCCGGCCAGGCCGGCTCCCCAACCGAGCGCCGTCGTCAGGACCTCGTTGGAGACGGTCGATTCGACGGCGGGCGCGACGAACCGAAGCCAGCTCGCGAGCTGGTCCTTCGTGCCGAAGCCGATTGCGAGGAAGCCCACCAGGATCGTCCCGGTTGCCAGCGCGGCCACCGTCCAGAACATCGTCCGCGGCGCCTCGCCGTGCGACGTGTCATGCAGGTGGACGTCGGCGTAGGTCGACCGCTGCCCGTAGAAGGTGAGCCGCATGAGCCGGGTCGCGTAGACGCCCGTGAAGAAGGCGCCGATCAGGCCGCCGACCCAGACGATGGTCGCCGTCGTCCCGCCCTTCGCGAAGGCCGAGGCGAGCACGGCGTCCTTCGCCAGCGGCCAGAACCCGATGAGGCCGATCGTCCCGATCCACATGAGGTTCGCCGTCTTCTTGAGCGCCGGCTGGAGCCCGCCCATCCTGCGCACGTCCTGCTCGCCGGAGAGCGCGTGGATGACGATGCCGGCGCCGAGGAAGAGCAGCGCCTTGAAGAAGGCGTGGGCGAGCAGGAGGAACATCCCGGCCGAGTAGGCGCCGATCCCGGTGGCCGCGAACATGTAGCCGATCTGGCTCATCGTCGAGTAGGCGATGATGCGTTTGATGTCGGTCTGGACGAGCGCGATCACCCCGGCCATGAGCAGCGTGACGACGCCGGTCAGGGCGACGACCGCCTGGATGTCGGGCGCGTTCTCGAAGAGGACGTGAGTGCGGGCGACGAGGTAGACGCCGGCGGTCACCATCGTGGCCGCGTGGATCAGCGCCGAGACCGGGGTCGGGCCCTCCATCGCGTCGGGAAGCCAGGTGTGGAGCGGGATCTGGGCCGATTTCGCGACCGCGCCGACCAGCAGGAGGAACGCGATCCAGTTGGCCGTCTCGGAGCCCTGCGCCCAGCGTGAGCCGGCCTGGTCGAAGACGCCCTGGAACTCGACCGTGCCGAGGTCGCGCACCATGAAAAAGATCGCGACCACGATCCCCACGTCGCCGATCGCGTTCATCACGAACGCCTTCTTGGCCGCGTCGACCGGCGCCTTGCGCTCGTGCCAGAACCCGATCAGGAGGTACGACGAGAGGCCGACCAGGCCCCAGCCGGCCAGGAGGAGCGCGAAGTTGGCCGACATGACGAGCAGGAGCATCGAGAACAGGAACAGGTCGAGGTAGATGAAGAACCGGCGTTCCTTCGGGTCGTCGTGCATGTAGCCGATCGAGTAGGCCACGATCAGCATGCCGACGCCGGAGACGATCAGCATCTCGACGACCGAGAGCGGGTCGATCAGGATGTCGAGCGGGACCCGGAAGCTGCCCGACGTGGCCCACGTGTAGAGCGTGAAGATGTGCTCGCGGGCGCCGTGGTGGTGGAACTTGGGCTCGTGGTGAAGCTTGTAGGCGACGTAGACGGCCGCGGCGAAGCTGACCAGCGCGAACCCCGTGCCGGCCCAGGCCGCGAGCGTCCGCGAGACGCGAGACCCGGTAAGGGTGAGGACGACGACGCCGGCCAGCGGGGCGAAGAGGCAGGTCCAGCTCAGAGCTTCGAAGCTCGACATCAGTTGCGAAGCCCCGTGAGGGAGTCGACGTCGAGGTCGGCGCGGCGGCGCGCCATCGCGACGACGAGCCCGAGCCCGACGACCACCTCCGACGCGGCGACGGCCATGACGACGAGCGCGAACACCTGACCGGCCTGCTGGCCCGAGTACCGGGCGGCCGAGATCAGCGCCAGGTTGGAGGCGTTCAGCATGATCTCGACCGAGAGCAGGAGGATGATCGGGCTGCGGCGGGTGAAGACCCCGTAGAGGCCGATGCCGAAGAGGACGGCCGACACGCCCAGGAACCAGGCGACGCCGACGTGCATCAGCCCTCGCCGTTCTCGTCGCGCGCTCGCCCGGTGCGGACGACGTCGAAGCGCGTCTCGGCGTCGACCACGTCGGCCTGGAGGCTGATCGACGTCACCGGCCGCTCGATCTCGAATGCCCCGATCGCACCCTCCTCGCGCGGCGCCGGCCGGCGGGCCGCGAGCGTGACGCCGCCGACGGCGGCGATCAGGAGCAGCACGGAGGTGGCCTCGAACGTCAGCACGTAGCGGCCGAGGAAGCTGGCGCCGATCAACTGCGGCGCGCCGAACGCCTCGCTCACCGAGGCGCCGTTGCCGAAGGCCTGCTCCTCGATCGCAAAGCCGACCTCGGCCACGATCGCCACCGCGGCGATGACCGCGCCGACCGTCTGGTACCACGGCCGCGACCGCACGGGCTCCTCGGCCCGGCCGCCGAGGTAGGCGATCACGAACAGGAACATGATCATGACCGCGCCGGCGTAGACGATCACCTGCGCCGCCGCCACGAAGTCGGACTGGAGCAGCAGGTACATGGCCGCCAGCGCGACCAGGTTCCCGATCAGCGAGAGCGCGGAGTGAAACGGGTTGGCCGAGAGCACGACTCCGAGCGCCGAGAGGATCGCGAGCGCGGATGCGACGACGAACACGACGTCGTAGGTCATCCCGCCGTCCCGGGATCCACGACGTCGAAGGGGTCGGCCGGGGCGACCGGGGTCGTCCGGCTCGGGTGCATCGGCTCGAGCAGCATCTCCTTCGTGTAGACCATCGCGTCGCGGCTCATCTCAGCCAGCTCGTAGTCGTGGCCGAGCGTGATCGCGTCGAACGGGCAGGCCAGCTCGCAGTAGCCGCAGAAGATGCAGCGGCTCATGTTGATCTCGTAGATCCGGGCGTAGCGCTCGCCCGCCGAGTAGCGCTCCTCGTCGGTGTTCTCGTCGGCGACGACGCGGATGCAGTCGGCCGGGCAGGCGGCCGCGCACAGCGAGCAGCCGATGCACTTCTCGAGCCCGTTGGCGTGCCGGTGCAGGCGATGGCGGCCGCGGAAGCGCGGGTAGACCGGGCGCTTGTACTCCGGGTACTGCTGCGTCACCGGCTTTCGGAACAGGTGCCGGAAGGTCACGCCGAAGCCCTTGACCGAGTCGACGACTGCCATCTAGAGCACCCTCCGCATCACGCTCTCCACGCCACGAAGGCCGACGTCACGAGCAGGTTGAGCGTCGCGGCCGGGAGCAGCACCTTCCAGCCGATCGACATGAGCTTGTCGTAGCGGATGCGCGGCAGCGTCGCCCGCACCCACATCGCGATCAGGATGAAGAAGGCCATCTTGATGAGCATCCAGACCGGGCCGGGCAGCCACGGGCCCTCGTACCCGCCCAAGAACAGGATCGACGCCACCGCCGAGAACGCGATCAGCGCGACGTACTCCGCGTTCTGGAACATCGCAAAGCGCATGCCGCCGTACTCGGTGTGGTAGCCGGCGACCAGCTCGCCCTCGGCCTCGGGCAGGTCGAACGGGATGCGGCTCACCTCGGCCGTCGACGCAACGACGTAGACGAGGAACCCCAGGAACTGCGGCAGCACGTACCAGAGGCCGTCGCGGTCCTGGGCCTCGGCGATGCCGGTCAGCGAGAGCGACTGGGCCATCATGACGACGCCGATGACCGCCAGCGCCAGGCTGACCTCGTACGAGATGAGCTGGCTGACCGCCCGCATCGAGCCGTACAGGCTGTACTTCGAGCTCGACGACCAGCCACCGACCAGGAACCCGTAGAAGCTGAGCGAGCCGAGCGCGAATACGACGAGCAAGGCGACGCTGGGGTCTGAGATGAAGAGGAAGATCTTCCAGTCCGTCCCGGGGATGGTCGCCTCCTCGCCGAACGGGATGACGGCGAAGACCGCGAGCGACGCGAAGAGCGACACGGCCGGCGCGGCGATGTAGAGGACGGGCGAGATGCCCTCCGGGAGGATGCTCTCCTTGCGGATCAGCTTCACGAGGTCGGCGATCGGCTGGAGCAGGCCGAACGGGCCGACCCGGTTCGGGCCGAGCCGCACCTGGAAGCGCCCCAGAAGCCGGCGCTCGAGCCACGTCAGGAACGCGAACACGCCCATGACGAGGTTCGCGAGCACGAGCGCCTTCACGAGGGTGAGGATGAAGCCGTCAGGCATCGCCGGCCTCCGCCTCGGCGGCCGCCACCGTGCCCGGGCCCAGGTACGGCCTGCGGGCGGCGATGCGAACCACGCCCGGCCGCAGGCGCCGAAGGACGATCGCGGCACCCTCGTGCTCGCCGCCGTCGTGGGTCACGCGCACCCGGTCGCCGGGCTTCACGCCGAGCGCGGCGGCATCCTCGTGGGAGATCTCGACGCCGGTGCGCCGCTGGAAGTGAAGCGCCGGGCTGTGGTCGACCGCCGCTCCGGACATGAGCTCGCGGTAGCCGACGACGACCGTTCCCCGCGGCGCCTCCGACGGGGCGGCGTGCGGGGCGGTGGGGATCGTCGACGGGGCCGGCCGCTCGCCCAGCGGGGCGCGCTCGCCGATCTCCGACCAACTCGAGCCGGCGAACGCCGGCCGCCGGGCGGCCATGTCGGCGAACGCGGACGGCGCATCGGGCGGGAGCTCCACGCCCAGCCGCTCGGCGACGGCCGCTGCGAAGGCATAGCCCTCGAGCACGCCCGCCGGCGCCACAGCCGCCGCGCGCACGCGCTGGGTGCGGCCCTCGAGGTTCGTGAGCGTGCCGTCCTGCTCCAGCACCGACGACGCCGGGGCGATGGTGGTCGCCCAGCCGCTCGAGTCGTTCTGGGTCGCCGTCACCTGGAGGGCGAAGAACGAGCGGCCGAGCGCCGCGCGCCAGCGCTCGCCGTTGTGCCAGTCGCCGACCGGGTCGGCCCCGAGCAGCACGATGGCCTTGATCCGGCCCTCCTCGGCGGCCGCCAGCGCCTCGTCAGGGGAGGCCGTCCCCAGCCCGGCGGCCTGGCAGCCCAGCTCGTTGGCGGCCCGGGGAGTGCGAAGGACGCTCCAGCCGCGGGCGTGGGCGAGGTGTGCGAGGACTGCGGCGATCGCGGGGCGCATCGGCCCGGCCCAGATCACCACTGCGGCGGCGTCGCCGACCGCCGCCGACAGCTCGCCGTCCTGCGCGGCCGCCTTCAGGAGCTCGAGGTGGGCGGTGCCCGGCCCGGTCGAGACGTGATGCGATCCGCGCAGGGTCTCGAGCCGCGTCCCGCCGGCGCCGACGGTGACGACGCGCGCGCCGGCCTGAACGGCCTTGCGGATCCGGAGCTCGACGACCGGGGCGCGGTGCGCCAGGTCGGTGTCGCCCGCCACCACGACGACACCCGCGGATTCGATGTCGGCGATGGCGGCGGCGTACGGCTCGAGCGTGTCCCAACCCGCGCCGCCCTCCGGGCCGCACACACCGATCCCGCCGCCCAACCCCTCGTCGAGCAGCCGCGCCCAGGCGTGGGCCTCCTCGTTGGTCTGCTCGCCCGAGGCGAGGACGGCCACCGAGCCGCCGCCGAACCGCTCGACTGTCGCCCGCAGCCGGTCGGCGACGTGGTCGAGCGCGTCGACCGTGCCGACCTCCTCGAGGCCGCGGCCGCCGCGGATGAGGCCCGTCGTGACCCGGTGCTCGCTCGCGAGCAGGCCGAACGCGTAGCGGCCCTTGTCGCAGAGCCAGCCCTCGTCGATCCCGGGGTGGTTGCGCGAGAGCACGCGCACCACGCCGCCCTCGCGGATGTTCACGGCCGTGTTGCAGCCGACGGCACAGAGCCCGCATACGCTCGGGATCTGCTGGGTCTCCCACGGGCGCGCCCGGAACCGGTAGGTGGTCGACGTGAGGGCGCCGACCGGGCACAGCTCGGTGACGTTGCCGGAGAACTCGTTCGTGTACGGCCGGCCCTCGAACGTCGTGATGATCGAGCTCGCGCCGCGGTTCTCGGGGACGAGCTGCGCGTCGCCGGACACGCCCTCCGAGAAGCGCGTGCAGCGGTAGCAGAGGATGCAGCGCTCGCGGTCGAGCTTGATGAGCGGCGAGATCGGGATCGGCTTCTCGAGCGTGCGCTTGGGGATGCGCATGCGCGTCACGCCCGGCCCGTAGCGGAACGTCAGGTCCTGGAGCGGGCACTCCCCGCCCTTGTCGCAGACGGGGCAGTCGAGCGGGTGGTTCAGGAGCAGGAACTCGAGCACCGCGTCCTGGCCCTCGCGGGCCCGCTCGGAGAGCGAGTTCACGATCATGCCGTCGCCCGCGGGCGTCGTGCAGGCCGTCTGGAGCTTGGGCATGCCCTCGATCTCGCACAGGCACATCCGGCAGGCGCCGACCCCCGCCCCGAGGCGCGGCTCGTAGCAAAAGACCGGGATCTCGACGCCGGCCTCGGCGGCCGCCTCGACCAGCGAGAGCCCCTTGGCGACGGTCACCTCGCGGCCGTTCACGGTCAGGGTGACGGTGGCGGTGTCGACGGTCGCCATCAGATGGTTGACCGTCGGTTCACGTGATGTCCCCGGCGGCGAAAACCGAGTCTCGCAAGGACGCAGGGAACGGCAATAGCCGCTATTGCCGCGACCGAGGACGCCGCGAGACGACAGTTTGCAGCCGCAGCCCAAACGGCGTCGGCTCGGAGCGAAGAGCCGCTTGGTCGGGCGCGCGGGAATCCGAGGTCAACCATCTTTGTCCTCGTCCTCGTCGGTCTCGTCCTCGTACAGCTCCTCGGCCAGCACGATCTCGTCCTCCGCCTCGGCCAGCTTCAGGAGCACCGGCACGACCTGCGCGGGGTCGGCCCCGGCCTCGATCTGGCGGCGGGCGTCCAGGAACGCGTCGTGGAACGTGTTCACGCCGGCACCTCGACGTGCTCGTGGTAGAGCGAGGCGATCGGGCTCGAGTCGGTGAACGGGCAGCCGCCCTCGTCGATGTGGCGCTGGAACTCCTCGCGGAAGCGGGTGACGTAGCTCGCGACGGGCATCGCCATGGCGTCGCCGAGCGGGCACAGGCACTTGCCGAGGATGCGGTCGCACACGTTCAGGAGCAGGTCGAGGTCGCCCTGCGCTGCCTCGCCCATCTCGATCCGGCGGATGATGTCGACCCCCCAGCGCGTGCCCTCGCGGCACGGCGTGCACTTGCCGCAGCTCTCGTGCTTGTAGAACTCCGCGACCCGCAGGGCCAGCTGCACCATGCACGTGCGGTCGTCGATCACCACGATCGCCCCCGAGCCCGCCATCGAGCCGGCTGCGGCGATCGACTCGTAGTCGATGCCGGTGTCGAGCTGGTCCGGGAGCAGGATCGGCGTCGAGGAGCCGCCCGGGATGATGGCCTTGATCGTGCGGCCCTCGGGCGCACCGCCGCCGTGGCCCTCGATCAGGTCGCGCAGCGTCGAGGTGAGCGGCAGCTCGTAGTTCCCCGGCCGGCGCACGTTGCCCGAGAGCGAGAAGACGCGCGTGCCCTTCGAGCGCTCGGTGCCGAGCGCCGCGTAGGCCGCGGCGCCCATCTCGAGGATGAACGGCACCGAGGCCAGCGTCTCGACGTTGTTCACGAGCGTCGGGGCGGCGTAGAGGCCGGCCACCGCCGGGAACGGGGGCTTGGAGCGGGGCTGGCCGCGCTCGCCCTCGAGCGAGGACAAAAGCGCCGTCTCCTCGCCGCAGATGTAGGCGCCCGCGCCGCGGTGCAGCACCACCGTCGCGTTGTAGCCGGAGCCCAGGGTGTTCAGGCCGACGTAGCCGCGGCTGCGCGCGTCCTCGAGCGCCCGCCGCAGAACCTCGAACTCGGTGCGGTACTCGCCGCGGATGTAGATGAACGCCGAGGCGGCGCCGATGGCGTAGCTCATGATGAGCACGCCCTCGATCAGCGCGTGCGGGTTCCGCAGCATGATCTCGCGGTCCTTGAACGTACCGGGCTCCGACTCGTCGGCGTTCACGCACAGGTAGGCGGGCTTCTTGTCCTTGGGCAGGAACGACGCCTTGCGGCCGGTCGGGAAGCCGGCGCCGCCGCGGCCGCGAAGGCCCGAGGCGTCGACCTGCCCGACCACGTCGCCGGGCTCCATCCCGAGCGCCTTGCGCAGGGAGGCGTAGCCGCCCGCCTGCTCGTAGCCGTGGACGTCGCGGCGGTCGCCCTCGAAGTCGAGCAGGATGCGGGTCTGATCGCTCACGCCGGCTCTCCGCGCAGCTCGGCGAGGATGCCCGCGACCTGGTCGGGGCCGCACGGCTCGTGGTAGCGCTCGTCGACCGACACGACCGGGCCCCACCCGCAGCCGCCGTAGCACTCGACCGTCCGCAGGGTGACCGTGCCGTCGGGCGTGGTCTGGCCGGCGTGGATCCCGAGTTGGCGCTCGAGCTCGCGGAGCGTGTCGCCGGCGCCGACCAGCGCGCACGACACGTTGGTGCAGACGCAGATCTCGTGGGTGCCCACCGGCGTCAGCCGGAACATGTCGTAGAAGGACGCGACCGACTTGGCGAGGGCGGGCGTGAACCCGGTCGCGTCGGCGACGGCCTCGAGCGCCTCGGTCGAGAGCCAGCCGAACTCGTCCTGCGCGAGCCTGAGCGCCGGGATGATGGCCGAGCGCGGCTCGGGGTAGAGCGCCATCACGTCGAGGATCCGCTCCCGCAGGGGCCTCTCGGGCGCGGCGTCGTGGGCCGGGCTCGGCATCTGCGGGCGCGTCTCGCGCGCCCCGGCCAGCGTCTGCTCGGTCGCCGGGTCGCTCACCGGTCCGCCTCCCCCATCACGCCGTCGAGCGAGCCGACCACCACGATCATGTCGCCGACGTAGCGGTTGACCGACATCATCGCCGTGGACTGGAGGCTCACGAAGCTCGGCGCGCGGAAGTGGATCCGCCACGGCTTCGTCCCGCCGTCGGAGACCAGATAGCAGCCGAACTCGCCGCGGGGCGACTCGATCGGGTGATAGAGCTGGCCGGGCGGCGCGCGGAAGCCCTCCGTCACGAGCTTGAAGTGGTGGATCAGCGACTCCATCGACGTGTGCAGCTCGTGGCGCGGCGGCAGCACGTACTTGCGGTCGTCGGACATCACCGGCCCCGACGGCATCGAGTCCAAGCACTGCTCGACGATCTTCACCGACTCGTACATCTCGAGCGTGCGGCACATGAAGCGGTCGTAGGCGTCGCCCTTGTCCCGCGTGATGACGTCGAACTGCACCTGGTCGTAGGCCAGATACGGCTCTGCGCGGCGGATGTCGTACGGGACGCCCGATCCGCGCAGGTTGGGGCCGGAGAGCCCCATCGCGATCGCCGTCTCGGCGTCGATCGTGCCGATCCCCTGGTAGCGCGACTTCCACACCGGGTTCCCGGCCAGGAGGTCGATGTACTCGTCGATCCGCTTCGGCATCTCGGCCAGGAACCGGCGGCACTCGGCGTAGAAGCCCTTGGGCAGGTCCTCGGCCACGCCGCCGAACTGCGGGTAGCGGTCGTGCATGCGAACGCCGGTTGCCATCTCGAAGAGGTCGAGCACGCTGTCTCGCTCGCGCAGGCAGTAGAAGAAGACCGAGAGCGCGCCCATCTCGACCGCCGACGTGCCGAGGTAGATCAGGTGGCTGTGGATGCGGTTCAGCTCGGCGAACAGCATGCGGATCCACTGGGCCCGCGGCGGCACGTCGATCTCGATCAGCTTCTCGACCGCGCCCACGTAGGCCAGCTCGTTGGCGAAGAAGGCGACGTAGTCCATCCGCGGCGAGTAGGGGATCCCCTTCCAGTACGTCTTCTGCTCGAAGTTCTTCTCGAAGCCGGTATGGACGTAGCCGATGTCGGCGTCGAGCCCGACGACCACCTCGCCGTCGAGGGTCACGATCAGGCGCAGCACGCCGTGGGTCGACGGATGGTTCGGGCCGAAGTTGACCGTGATGAGGTCGGCCCCCGGGGGCGGGTCGACCTTCGACGGCGCGCCGGCGGGGATCTTCGCCGGCTCGTAGAGCGGCAGCACCGGGGCGGGCGGGCGCTCGACGGTGCTCATACGGCGTCCGTGAACTGCACCGGCTCCCCGCCGATCGGATAGTCCTTGCGCAGCGGATGGCCGGCCCAGTCGGTCGGCATGATGAGCCGCTTCAGGTTCGGGTGCCCGGTGAACACGATGCCCATGAGGTCGTACTGCTCGCGCTCGTGCCAGTCGGCCGTCGGCCAGACGCCCACGACGGTCGGCACCTCCTCGCCGTCGTCGAGCCACACCTGGAGCCGTACGCGGTCGGTCGGGCCGTCGCCGACGTGGGCCAGGTGGTAGCGGACGGCGAAGCGCTTGGCCGGCGCCGCGACGGTCATCGGCGTGCCCCAGCTCCCGGGCGAGTTGACGTCGCGGCCGCGCTCGGTGCCGAAGTAGCCGGCGACGTCCTCGCCGTAGCCGAGGTGGTCGACGGCCGAGACCGCGGAGAGGAAGTTCTTGCCCTGCTTGTCGCGCAGGTAGGTCGCGACCTCGACGAGCTTGGCGGCCGCCACGGTGAGCGTGGGCATGTCGAGGCCGTCCTCGTGCGCCGTGACCGATTCGGGCACGGCCTTGGTCACCGCCGCCGCCAGCTCGTCCGTGGTCACGCCTTCGACTTCTCCAGCTCGTACGCCGGCGGGATGCCCGCGCGGATCTTCTTCTGGATCAGACGGAAGCCGTCGAGCACGGCCTCGGGGCGCGGCGGGCAGCCGGGCACGTGCACGTCGACCGGCACGATCTTGTCGACCCCCTGGAGGATCGCGTAGTTCGCGAACATGCCGCCCGAGCTCGAGCACGCCCCCATCGCCATGACCCACTTCGGGACGAGCATCTGGTCGTAGACCTGCCGCAGCGGCGCGGCCATCTTGTGGCTCACCCTGCCGGACACGATCAGAAGGTCGGACTGGCGCGGCGAGGAGCGGAACACCTCGGCGCCGAAGCGGGCGATGTCGTAGCGCGGCGAGGGCAGCGCCATCATCTCGATCGCGCAGCAGGCCAGGCCGAAGCCGGCGGGCCAGATCGAGTTGGACTGCGCCCACGCGAGCGCCTTCTCGACGGTGGTGAGCATGACGTACTGCTCGAGGTCCTCCGAGCGCACGGCACGCGAGATCGAGACCGGCCTCACCGCCATTCCAGCGCCCCCCGTTTCCACACGTAGACGTAGGCGACGACCAGCAGCACGACGAACGTCACCATCTCGACGAAGCCGTAGGTCTTGAGCGCGTGCAGCTGCACCGCCAGCGGATAGAGGAAGACGACCTCGATGTCGAAGACGATGAAGAGCATCGCCGTCAGGTAGTAGGAGATCGTGAACCGGCCCGGCGTGAAGGTGTGGGACGAGACGCCCGACTCGAACGGGACCTCCTTGTCGCCGGCGCGGCGCGGCGCCCGCGTCGAGAGGAGGAACGTGGCCGCGACCAGGCTTGCCGGAATCATCAGCGCGATCGCTGCGAAAACGAGCAGGGCTGCCCAGTCGCCGAGCACTGGAACGCGACTATAGCACCGGGCACAAGCGACTCCCGTCGACCTTTCCAAACCCGCTTCGGTGGCGGGAATCGCCCGCGGTATCCGGTGTTACAAGCGGCCGGTTTCGGGGCGGCGGCTAAACCTCGGGGCGCCTGGGTACGAGGATGACTGCATGGTGACGATCACCGAGCGCGCCGCGGCCAAGGTGAAGGAGCTCCTCGAGGCCGAGGCCGATCCGGCGCTGACCGCCCTGCGCGTGGCCGTCGAGGGCGGCGGCTGCTCGGGCTTCCAGTACGCGCTCGGCTTCGACGCGGGGCCCGAGGAGGGCGACGCCGTCGCCGAGCTGCACGGCGTGCGCATCGTGGTCGATCCGTACAGCCTGCGCCATGTGGACGGCGCCGACGTGGACTACGTCGACGGCCTCGTGGACGCCGGCTTTCGGATCTCGAACCCGAACGTCGAGGCCGCCTGCAGCTGCGGCAGCTCGTTCCAGGCCAAGTGCGCCGGCTGATCTGATCGGGCCAGGGTGGGGTCAGACCCCGCCTCGGAAGCGTCACGCCCGTGTCACGGTCGCCGATGCGGGGTCTGACCCCACGGGGTCGGCGAGGTCGTGGCCGGGGCAAAAGTAGAATCCGGAACATCTGGCCGGGGCGCTCGTGCCCCGCCTCCCGCTAGGGTTTGGATCCAAACTCATGGACGAGCACATCGTCGACATCACGATCATCGGCGGCGGGCCCACCGGCCTTGCCGCGGCCTACTACGGCGCACACCGCGACGCGTCCGTGCGGATCGTGGAGAGCCTCGAGCAGCTGGGCGGCCAGGTGGCCGCCGTGTATCCCGAGAAGCACATCTTCGACGTCGCTGGCTACCCCAAGGTGAACGGGCAGGAGCTGATCGACCGGCTGACCGAGCAGGCGATGCAGTACGAGCCGGAGGTGCGGCTGGGCGAGGTGATCGAGTCGATCTCCCACCGCGACGACGACGTGATCGAGCTCCACACCGGGGCGGGGGAGACGCTGCTCACCCGTACGATGATCATCACGGCCGGCCACGGCGCGTTCAACCCGCGCAAGCTCGACCTCCCCGACCTCGAGCGCTGGGAGGGGAACGGTCTGCACTACTTCGTGAAGAGGAAAGACGTGTTCGCGGGGAAGCGGGTCGCGCTCGTCGGCGGCGGCGACTCGGCCCTCGACTGGGCGATGGGTCTTCAAGACACCGCGGAGCTCCCGATCGCGCTCATCCACCGCCGCGAGCGGTTCCGCGGGCTGGAGTCGTCCTACAACGAGGTGTGCCGGCTGGCGGAGGCCGGAGCCGTCGAGATCCTGGTGCCGTGCGAGGTGCGCGGCGCGGCGGGGAACGGCCGGCTCGAGGCGATCACGGTCGAGAACACGGCCACGGGCGAGCTGCGCGAGCTGGCCTGCGACGAGCTGGTGACGCTGCTCGGGTTCGTGTCGCACCTCGGCCCGATTGCAAACTGGGGCCTCGAGTTCGAGAACAAGCGCCAGATCAAGGTCAACCAGATCGGCGAGACGAACCTTCCCGGCGTCTTCGCCGCCGGCGACGTGGCCGGCTACGACGGCAAGATCACGCTGATCACCGTCGGCTTCTCGGAAGCTGCCCTCGCCGCAAACCACGCGGTCGCGCGGATCCGCGGCGAGAAGGCCCAGCCGAAGTACTCGACGGAGTAGCGGTGCCCCGGGTCACGGCGTTCAACCTGCGGCCCGGCGACGACCTCGACGCGGTCGAGCACGCCATCCGCGCCGCGCTCACGAGCGTCCCGGAGCTGGCGATCGACCCGGCCGACGTTGACCTCGTCCCCATGGTCGCGCCAGCCGGGTACGAGCCGGCCGTGGCGCGGATCGACGTGCAGCTGTGGGAGACGCAGGCGCGCACGAAGGCCGGGCTCCAGGAGGTCGCCGAGGGCGTCGCCGTGGCCTTCCAAGAGGTCGTCGGCGCCGACCGGCGGGTCAAGGTCGCGTTGCGCCCGTCCCCGCACGACGCGATCGGCTGGGTCTCGCGCTGAGCCGGCTCAGGCGGCCGAGTCGTCCGGCTGCATGAGGCCGAAGCGGTTGCCCTCGGTGTCGGTGAAGGCTGCGAACCAGCCGACGCCGGGGATCGGCGCCCGCTCCTGGATGATCTCGCCGCCGGACTCCCGGATCGCGGCCATCGCATCGTCGAGGGAGTCGACGCCGATCGTGTTGGTCGTGGCGGGCGCGTCGCCCTCGGTGCGCCGGCTGAGGCCGCCGTCGATCCCCGGCTGCGACTCGCCCGTGGTGATCAGCCAGTACTCCATCGGCCCGCCGTCGCCCCAGTGGGTGATCTTCCACCCGAACACCTTCTCGTAGAAGGCGACCGCACGATCGGGATCGTCGGCGGTGATGTCGAAGTGCACTGGACGCGACATGGTGTCCTCCCTGGCTCGTCGGCTCTCCGTGCGGGGCAGGGTAGCTACTTCACGCTGAGCGTCAGGCGAATCCGGGCCGTCTGGCTCGCCGCGAGGTCGACGTGCCGCGGCAGGAGCACGCTGCCGTTCGTCAGCTCGAGCCGATACCGGCCGGGCGCGAGCCCGACGTGGAACCGACCGCGCCCGTCGGTGGTCGTGCTCGCGACAACGCGGTTCGCGGCGAGAACGCGGATGCCGGTGTTCCGAAGCAGCCGGTGGCCAGGCGCCGGGCCGCCGATCATCCACAACGTTCCGGCGATCGCTCCCTGCCGCCCGCCCTTGGCATGCGTCGCATCCCCCGCCGACCCGAGGCACCCCGCTGCGCACAGGACGGCGATCACCGACAGGATCAGAACGGCTTGTGGTCGCATGGTTCTTCGACAGCCTCGGCGGCGTGGTGGTTCCCAGAGGGGGCTCGACGCCGCCGTCCGGCGCCTTCTGGATGGCGCCGGGCGTCGGCGGGCTGGTGGTGGGTCGGTTCGGCGAGGGCGTCAGGTGTCGGTGGGGTGTGACGACAATTGGTGGTTCTCGGTACCGACCTGTGACGGGTGTCCAGCGGCTATCTCCCGACGCTCTACAAGGCGCGTGGCCTTCCATCAAGCAGCCGGTGTGCGCGATCTGTGTTGAGCGGACGAGGGGCAGGACGCAGCGCGTCAGTCTGGGCTACGGCGTCACGGTGTGGTTGTGCGCGGGCCACGGGAGCAGCGACTTTCAGACGCGGCGGAGTGGCCGAGACTTCGTGCGCACGCTGTCGGGGGTGTGGCAGGCGAACGGGTGTCTGACGTCGGCCCGCAGCCGGGCGCTGCAAGCTCACCTCGCCAGCCTCAACGCCCACGCGAAACGGCCCCAGCCGGGAAGCTACGCCTGGCCCGAGCTGCGCCGCCATGTGGAGGCCGCCTACGCCGACGGCCTCCGTCCGCACCACCTGGCCGACTCGATCCACACCACCTACGCGAGCTGCCCGGCCCATCCGCCCAGCCGCCGGACGCTGGAACGCTGGGCAGCCCAATGCCGCTGGCTGACGGCACGACCGCCGCCGTAGGCACGGCTACCATCCCGCGCCCTGGAGACGCACCGCCTCGACGAGCACGGGAGCTTCGCGTGGCTCGCCCACCCGGACGAGCTCCTGCGGCGAGCCTCCACAGCGATCCGGCTGGACGAGGGCTGGCTGCTCGCCGATCCGCTCGACGCGCCCGGCCTCGACGACGCGCTGGCCGGAACGCCGGTCGTCGGGATCGCGCTGCTGATGGACCGCCACCGCCGCGACGCCGACGCAATTGCGGCCCGCCACGACGTCGCGATCAACGGCCCGCTCCCGCGCGCCATCCAACCCCGCCGAGTCGTCCGCTTCCCCGGCTGGCACGAGGTCGCGCTCTGGCTCCCCGACCGCCGCCTCCTCGTCGCCGCGGACGTGCTCGGCACGGCCGGCTACTTCCTCGCCAGCGACGCGGAGCCGCTCGCGGTCCATCCGCTCGTGCGCCCGTTCCCGCCTCGCCGCGCCGTCCGCGGCGTCGCGCCGGCCGCCATCGCCGTCGGCCACGGCGCCCCGGTGACCGAGCAGGCCGCGCCCGCCCTCCAGGAAGCCCTCCGCACCGCCCGCCGCCGCCTCCCGGCCGCCTACCGCCACGCCTGGCGAATGTCGCGCCGTGCTCGCGCTCGCAACTAGTCTCCGGATCGGTGACCGAGACGACCGGGAAGACCGAGCTGTGGGGCGCCGAGACCCGGAAGGCGGTCGAGAACTTCCCCGTTTCGGGCGAGCCGATCCCGGCCAAGGTCGTGCACTGGCTGGGCCGCATCAAGGCCGCCGCGGCGCACGTGAACGCCGACCTCGGCCTGCTCGACTCCGCCGTTGCCGATCGCATCGCCGCCGCTGCCGACGAGGTCGGCGAGGGCCGCCACGACGACCAGTTCCCGATCGACGTCTTCCAGACCGGCTCCGGCACGTCGTCGAACATGAACGCCAACGAGGTGATCGCGAACCTGGCCGGCGAGGGCGTGCACCCGAACGACCACGTGAACATGGGCCAGTCGTCGAACGACGTCTTCCCGTCCGCGGTCCACCTGGCCGCGCTCGACTCCGCGACGAACGAGCTCCTGCCCGCGCTCGACCGGCTGGCCTCGGCTCTCGGGGCGAAGGCGGACGAGTTCGCCGACATCGTGAAGACCGGCCGCACGCACCTGATGGACGCCGTCCCGGTGACGCTCGGCCAGGAGTTCGGCGGCTACGCGGCGCAGGTCCGCGAGGGGAAGGCCCGCGTCGAGTCCGCGCTCCCGCGGCTCGGCCAGATCCCGCTCGGCGGCACCGCCACCGGCACCGGCCTGAACACCCACCCGGAGTTCGCCGTGCGCGTGCGCGACCGGCTCTCGGCCGCCTCGGGACTCGCCATCTCGCCCCCGGCCGACCCGTTCGAGTCACAGGCGGCCCGCGACGGCCTCGTCGAGGCGTCGGGAGCGCTCAAGACCGTCGCCGTGTCGCTGACGAAGATCGCAAACGACATCCGCTGGATGGGGTCCGGCCCGCGCACGGGCCTCGCCGAGATCGTCATCCCCGAGCTCCAGAAGGGCTCGTCGATCATGCCGGGCAAGGTGAACCCGGTCATCCCCGAGGTCGTCTGCCAGGTCTCGGCGCAGGTGATCGGTAACGACACCGCGATCACGGTCGGCGGGATGCAGGGCAACTTCGAGCTGAACGTGCAGATCCCGCTCATGGCCCGGAACCTGCTCCAGTCGATCGAGCTCCTGGCCGCCGCGAGCCGGCTCTTCGCCGACCGGTGCGTCGCCGGGATCGAGGCGAACCGGGAGCGAAACGAGCACTACGCGGAGGTGTCGCTCACCGTCGCGACCGCGCTCAACCCGCACATCGGCTACGACGCCGCCGCGGCGATCGTGAAGGATGCCGCCGCCTCCGGCCGCTCGCTGCGCGACGTCGCCCGCGAGCACGGCGTCGATGAGGCAGTCCTCGACCAGGCGCTCGACCTGCGTGGCATGGCCCGCGGCGGGAACCGGTAGGCTCGCTCGGCATGGACGTGCTCGTCCTCCAGCACATCGCGTGCGAGCCGCCCGGCGCGTTCGAGGATGTGCTTGCCGCCGCCGGGGCCGACATCCACCGGGTCGAGCTGGACGAGGGCGACGCGCTCCCTCCCTGGCAGGATTTCGTCGCGATCGTGGCGATGGGCGGGCCGATGAGCGTGAACGACGACGCACAGCTGCCCTGGCTCACCGCCGAGAAGCAGGCGATCGCGGAGGCCGTTCGGGCGGGCGTGCCGTACTGGGGCTCGTGCCTTGGCGTGCAGCTCCTCGCGGCCGCGCTGGGCGCCCGGGTCTACCCGGGCACGCAGCCCGAGGTCGGCGTGCTGCCGGTGACGCTCACCGACGAGGGGCAGTCTGACCCCGTCTTCGCCGGCCTCCCGGCCGAGTTCCTGACGCTCCAGTGGCACGGCGACACGTTCGACGTGCCCGAGGGCGGCGTCGTCCTGGCCTCGTCGCCCGCGTTCCCGAACCAGGCGTTCCGGGTCGGCCGGACCGCCTACGGCGTCCAGTTCCACGTCGAGGTGACCGAGCAGATGGCCCGTGAGTGGGCCGAGGTGCCGGCCTACGCCGAGTACGCCGACCGAGTGCTCGGCGCCGGCGGGATCGACCGGCTCATGGCCGATTTCGACACGGCCCGCGAGCGGATGCTCGACGTCGGCCGGCGCATGTTCGAGCGCTGGGTCGAGATTGCCGTCGCCGTCCCCCGATAGCCGCTTCCTCGCCCTGCGCTTCGCCGCCCAGGACGCGACCGACTTCGGCATGACGGACGACGCGGTGCGCCGCTTCGTCGAGCTGCGCGACTCGGGGGCCGCCGACGCCGACATCGCCGGCGAGCTACGCGTACCCGACGACATCGTTGCCGCGCTCGTGAAGGCCGACGAGGCCCAGGCGCTGGCGCACCGGATCGCCGCGGGCGAGGAGCCGATGTATCCGACCCCCGAGCCGGAGCATCGCGTGTTCGACACCCGCTCGGGTTCCTCCGCCGTGCCGCTCGCCGTGCTGCTCGTCGTCCTCCTCGGCGTGATCGTCTACGCGCTCCTGCGCTGAGCGCCTACTCGACCGCCTTCGACATCTGGATCGCCATCTCCTCGAAGCCGAGCGACAGGTAGAGCGCGCGGGCGACGGCGTTGCGGGCGAACACGCTCAGCTTGATCCGCGTCCGCCCCAGCCGGCGCGCCTCCTCCTCGGCGAGCAGCATCGTGTCGCGGCCGAGGCCGCGGCCGCGGTGCTCGGGGTCGATCTCGATGTCGTACACCCACAGGCTGTCGGCCTCGCCGTCGGAGGGCTCGCCCAGCCACAGGATCCCCACCTGCGTCCCCTCGCCGTCCTCGACGGCGAAGAGCCAATTGCCCGCGGCGACCGCGCCGCCGGGGAACGCGCCGGCGGCGCTGTTCTCGGCCTGCGCCGCGGCCGCCTCGACGTTCAGGTGCAGGTGCTCGTGGAGCTCGGCGGCGTACGCGGCGCTGAGCCGTGGCACGTAACCGGCGATCTCCTCGGCGCTCAGTGGTCGCAAGCTCGTCGTCATGCCCGGATCCGCTCGGTGACGAAGTCGCGCACGAGCGCGCCGGTCTCGGCCAGCGCGTCCCAGAGGACGGCGTGGCTCCCCGGCACGACGCACAGCCGGCAGCGGCGCAGCTCGGCCGCCGCCCGCTCCGCGCCCGCGGCACCGAGCGCCGTCGACTCCTCGGCCCGCACGATCAGCGTCGGGCACACGATCTCCTTCACGAGCGGCGGGTGTTGGAAGAGGCCCTCCGCCGCACGCGCCGCCGCCTCACGGCTGTAGCGCAGGCGAAAGCGGCCGTCCTCGTCGGCGACCAGGTGCTCGGCCATCTCCTCCTCGAGCAGCGCCCGTGGGGTGTGCACGAGCCCGGTCTCGGTCCGCACCTGCTCGATCGCGTCGTCGACGCTCGCGAACGTCCCCGCCGGCCCGCTCGCCTCGAGCTCGTCGAGCGTCGGGTAGAGCGGATAGAGCGGCGGGTCGAGGAGCACGAGCGCGGTCACGCGGTCGCCGTGCGTGGCCGCGAACTGGATCCCAACCCGCGCCCCGAACGAGTCGCCGAGGATCGTCGCCTGCGTGATCCCGCACGCGTCCATGACCTCCTCCAGGTCGGAGGCGTGGCCCGGGAGCGTCTGGTCGCCCAGCCACGGCGAGCGGCCATGGCCGCGCAGGTCGTAGGCGACGACGCGCACCCGGTCGTGGAGCATGCGTGCCAGCCGCTCGAACCGGCGGGCGTGGCCGCGCTCCGCGTGCAGGCAGACGATCGGCGGGTGCTCCTCGCTGCCCCACGTGAGGATGTGAAACCCCGACGACACCAGCGCCGATTGTACGCTCGCTCTGGCGCTCAGTGCGCGACGGCGCGCGACTCGCCCCGAGCGGCCAGGCGCTGCTCCTCGGCGCGGTAGCTCGACCGCACGAGCGGTCCGGCGAAGACCGACGCGAACCCCATCGCCTCGCCCGCGCGCCGGTACTCGGCGAACTGGACCGGCGTCACCCACCGGTCGAGGGGCAGGTGCCGCTCGGTCGGCTGCAGGTACTGGCCGATCGTGGCGACGTCCACACGGTGCTCGCGCAGGTCGCGAAGGACGCCGAGCACGTCCTCGTCGGTCTCGCCCATGCCGACGATGAGGCCGCTCTTCGTCAGGAGCGGCCGGGCGCTCGGGTGGAGCTCCGCCCACACGTCCTTGGCCGAGTCGAGCAGGTCGAGCGCACGCTGGTAGTCGCCCTTCGGGCGCACCCGCCGGTAGAGGTGCTCGGCCGTCTCGATGTTGTGGTTGAAGACGTCGGGAGCCGCCTCGAGCACGATCCGGAGCGCCTCCTTGCGGAAGCCGAGGAAGTCGGGGACGAGCACCTCGACGCCGCATCCCGGGCTGGCCCGCCGGATGGCCCGGATCGTGGCCGCGAAATGCCCGGCGCCGCGATCCTCGAGGTCGTCGCGGTCGACCGACGTGACGACGACGTGGTCGAGCCCCATCCGCTCGACGGCGCGTGCGACCCGCAGCGGCTCGAGCGGCTCGGGAGCGGCCTCGGGCCGCCCCGACGTGACGGCGCAGTAGCGGCAGGCGCGTGTGCAGACGTCGCCGAGGATCTGGAACGTCGCGGTGCCGCGGCCCCAGCACTCGCCGATGTTGGGGCAGCGGGCCTCCTCGCAGACGGTGTGCAGGCCGGCCCCGCGCATGATCCCGCGCAGCTCCGCGTGGCGGCCGTTGGCCGACGGCGCCTTCACGGTCATCCACGGCGGTCGCTGCCGCTGGAGCTCAGACCAGGGCACCGGCGCCCTCCGTCGCGGGGAGCGACTCGAGCTCGAGCTCCAGCACCTCGGAGAGCCGCCGCAGGAGCGGCTCGCGCACCTGCGCCGTCGTGACCGCCTCGCCGGTCTCGCACGCGAGCGACGTGAAGGGCATGCCGCCCAGGCCGCAGGCGTCGAAGAGGTCGTAGACGCCGAGGTCGAGGTCGACGTTCAGGGAGAGGCCGTGGCTCGTCACCCAGCGCGCGCAGCGCACGCCGATCGACGCGATCTTGCGCTCGCCGGCCCAGACGCCGCTCGCGTGCTGCCCCTCGATCGTCTGGCCCTCGACGCCGAAGTCGGCCAGCGTCGCGATCAGCGTCTGCTCGAGGGCGCCAACGTACCGGCGCAGGTCGCGGCCGCGCTCGGAGAGGTCGAGGATCGGGTAGCAGACCAGCTGGCCCGGGCCGTGATAGGTCGAGCGCCCGCCGCGGCCAACCTCGACGATCTCGATGCCCCGGGCTTCGTATTCCTCCGGGGTCATCGGCAGCTCCTCAGCCCGCACCGCCCGCGACCCGAGCGTGATCACCGGCTCGTGCTCGAGCAGCATCACCGTGTCGGGGATCGCCTGCTGGGTTCGCGCCGCAGCCAGCTCCTGCATGACGGCGAGCGCGCCCCGGTAGGGCGTCAGGCCGAGCTCATACAGGTACGCCCCGGTCACAATCCGTAGGCGTCCTCGCCCCACGACTCGAGGTTCTGCTTCAGCTGGGCCATGAACTGCGCGGCGTACGCGCCGTCGACCAGCCGGTGGTCGTAGGAGAGGCAGAGGAACATCATGTGCCGGATCGCGATCGCGTCGTTGCCGTGGCGGTCGGTGACGACGACCGGGCGCTTCACGATCGCCTCGACGTCGAGGATCGCCACCTGGCCCTCCGGGATGATCGGCGTGCCGATCAGCGCGCCGAAGACGCCGGGGTTCGTGATCGTGAAGGTGCCGCCCGACATCTCGTCGTTGCTGAGCGTCTTCGTGCGGGCCTTGTCGGCGAGGTCGATCACCGCGCGTGAGAGCCCGACGAGATTCAGCTCCTCGGCGTGGTGGATCACCGGCACCATGAGGCCCTTGGCGTCGTCGATCGCGACGGCCATGCCGAGGTTGACGTAGCGCTTGATGAGGGCGGACTCGCCCCGGATCTCGGCGTTCACCCACGGCCAGCGGCCGATCGCGTCCATCGTCGCCCGCGCGACGAACGGGACGTACGTGAGGTTGACGCCGTGGCGCTCCGCGTAGATCGGCTTCCACTTCTTGCGCAGGTTGACGACGCCGGTCATGTCGACCTCGATCACGGTCGTCACCTGGGCCGCCGTCTCGAGCGAGTGGCGCATATGGCGCGCGATGACCTTGCGCACAGTGTTGAAGCGGTAGAGCTCCTCGCCGGGTCCGGGCTCGCCCTCGACGATCGCGGGCGGCGGCGCCGGCGGAGCGGGCGCGGCCGGCGCGGCTGCCGGCGGGGGCGGCGGAGCGGGGGCCTCGGGCTCGGCAGGAGGCGCGAAGTGAGGGACATCGTGGACCTCGGCGGCGGGCGCGGGTGCTGGGGCGCTCGCACCGCCGGAGTCGATGAACGCCTGGACGTCCTTCTTCGTCACGCGGCCGCCGGCGCCGGTGCCCTGGATGGCGTTGATATCGAGGTTGTGCTCGGCCACCATGCGGGCGACGACCGGCGAGACGAAGGTGCGGCCCTCGCCGTCGCCCTGCCCGTTCCCATTGGCTGGAGCGGGCTGCGCCGCAGCTGCCGCCGGCGTCTCGGCGGGCGGCGCCTCGGCCGCTGGCGGCGCCTCGGCCGCAACATTCGGGTCTGACCCCGTTGTTGCGGGCTCGGGCTCGCTGTCGCTCTCGCCGCCGCCCGTATCGATCACCGCGATGCGGGTGTTCACCGGGACGGTCTCGCCCTCCCCGGCGAGGAGCTCCTTCACGACCCCGGTTGCAGGCGCAGGAACCTCGGTGTCGACCTTGTCGGTCGAGATCTCCACGATCGTCTCGTCGGCCTCGATGGTCTCGCCGACGTTCTTCGCCCAGCGGGTGATCGTGCCCTCGGACACGCTCACGCCCATCTGGGGCATGACGACATCGACGAGAGTTCCTGTGGCCATGGTGTGGAGCCTCCTAATACGCTGACAGTCGGTCGATCGCCGCCACGACGTCCTCGACCTGCGGGAGGAACGCCTTCTCGAGGGGCGGCGAGAACGGCACGGGCGTGTCGGGCGCGGTGAGCCGCGCCACCGGCGCGTCGAGGTTCTCGAAGGCCTCCTCGGCGATGGTGGCGGCGATCTCGGCGCCGAACCCGGATGTGTGCGTGTCCTCGTGCAGCACGAGCACCTTCGAGGTCTTCGCCACCGAGTCCAGCACCGCCTGCTTGTCCCAGGGCGTCACCGTGCGCAGGTCGATGATCTCGACCGACGTCCCGTCCTTGTCCGCGACGGCCGTGGCCGCTTCCTCGGCGGTGTAGACCATCGCGCCGTAGGTGATGACCGAGAGGTCGGTGCCCTCGCGGTGGACGCGGGCCTTTCCGAACTCGACCGTGTGCTCGCCGTCGGGCACCTCGCCCTTGATGCGCCGGTAGAGGTGCTTGTGCTCGAAGAAGAGCACCGGGTTGGGGTCGCGGATGGCCTGGACGAGCAGGCCCTTGGCGTCGGCCGGCGTGGCCGGGCAGACGAGCTTCAGGCCCGGGCAGTGGGCGAAGAAGCCCTCCGGGTTCTGCGAGTGGAACGGGCCGCCGGAGAAGCCGCCGCCGGACGGCAGCCGCACGACGATCGGCACCGGCGTGCCCACCCGGTAGTGCTGCTTGGCGGCGACCGTCACCAGGTGGTCGAATGCGCACGAGACGAAGTCCGAGAACTGCATCTCGCACACGGGCCGCATCCCCATCAGGGCGGCGCCGGTGCACGAGCCGACGATCGCCGTCTCGGAGAGCGGCGAGTCGATCACCCGGTCCTCGCCGAACTCCTGCAGGAAGCCCTGCGTGACCTTGAACGCGCCGCCGTAGACGCCGATGTCCTCGCCGATCAGAAAGACGCGCGAGTCGCGGCGCATCTCGTCGCGAAGGCCGTCCGAGATCGCCTGCAGGTAGGTCTTGGTCGCCAACGTCGCCTCGCTACTTGTGGTGGGGGGTGTCGAGCTCCTCGGGCTCGGCGTAGACGCCGACCTCGAGCTCGGAGGGATCGGGGAGCGGGCTGTCCTCGGCCCGCTTCATCGCGTCGTTCAGGAGCTTCTTCACCTCGACCGTGATGGCGTCGTCGGACTCCTCGTCGAGGAACGCCTGCTCCTTGAGCCAGCGCCGGTAGCGCTCGATCGGGTCCTTCTTGGTGTACGCCTCGAGCAGCTCGCGCGGCACGTAGAAGGCGTCGTCGTGGACGGCGTGCCCCTCCATGCGCAGCGTCACCAGCTCGAGCAGCGTGGGGCCGCCGCCCGCACGCGCCTTCTCGATCGCCCGGTGCGCCTCGCGGTAGACGGTGAGGACGTCGCAGCCGTCTACGACGACCCCTTCGAAGCCGTAGGCCGCGGCCCGGTCGGCGAGATGGTCGACGCCGAATTCGAGCCGGTTGGGCGTCGAGTACGCGTACTGGTTGTTGTCGCAGATGAAGACCACCGGCAGGCGGTGGACGCCGGCGAGGTTCATCGCCTCGTGCGCGTCGCCGCGCGCCATCGCGCCGTCTCCGCTCCAGGCGACGGCCACCCTCGGCTCCTTGCGGATCTTGAACGCGAGCGCGCAGCCGACGGCGACCGGCATGAGCGCCGGCAGGTGGCTCACCATCGCGATCAGACCGAGCCGGAAGTCGGCCAGGTGGATGTTGCCGTCCTTGCCCATCGCGAGCCCATCGCGCCGGCCCATGTACTGGGCGAAGATCCGCCACACCTCGGTGCCGCGGGTGACGTGTACGCCCATGTCGCGCTGGATCGGGGTGCCGACGTCGTCGGCCCGCATCGCGGTGGCCACGCCGACCGCCGCGCCCTCGTTCCCGCGGCCGGTGTAGAAGCTGCCGGGGATCTTCCCCTGGCGATAGAGGATATGCCCGCGCTCCTCGATCCCGCGGGTCACGAGCATGTTGCGGTAGATCTGGAGGAGATCCTCCCGGTCGAGGTCCGCATCCTTGATGTCCGCAGCCGAGGAAACCGGCGTGGCTTCGCGGGCGATCGCCATCCTTCTCTGCAGTGTACCCGTGGGCCGGGTCGGTGTCTGCACCCCGGATGGGGATCGCCCGCGAAGCGGCCTCAGGCCTGGACGACGCCCGGCCGGAGCGCCGAGAGCCGGGTCGCCACGACCATGTCCGCCTCGGCGGCGCTGGTCGGGTGCCCGGTGACGGCCGACAGGAAGTCGTCGCGGCCGAGCGTCAGGAGCTCGCCGTCGGTCACCGCCCGGACGGTGGCGGTGCGGGGCACGTCGCGAAGGAGCGCGATCTCGCCGAAGAGGTCGCCCGGGCCGAGCCGCGCCCCCGGCCGGCCGTCGACCGCCACCTCGAGCTCGCCCGCGACGATCAGGTACACGCGGTCGCCCGCCTCGCCCTGCCGCACGATCTCGGCCCCGGCGGCGGCGTCCTCGGGCTCGAGGGCACGGGCCAGCTGCTCGACCGTGCCGTCTGCGAGCGGGCGGAAGATCGAGTTCGCCCGGAGGAGCGCCACCCGCTCGGCGACCTCGGGACCGGGCCGGTCGAGGGCGACGATCGAGCGCGAGAAGATGAGCACGACGACCGGCAGGACGAGCCCCGTCCCGATCAGGGACGCGCGGATGCCGATGGCGTCGATCGCGACGGGCGCCAGGATCGCTCCGAGCCCGAGCGCCGAGAGCAGGACGGTCTCGAGCACACCGAACACGCGCCCCAGCACCTCGTCGTCGGCGGACCGCTGCAGGAGCGTCACCGCCGCCACGTCGACGACGGTGTTGCCCAGGCCGACCCCCGCGAGGAGCAGCAGCGCGACGGCGGTGGTCGCCGTCACGCCGAGCAGTGCGACGCCGATCCCCCAGGCCAGGACGCCTGCCGCGAACGCGGCCGCCAGCCTGGGCGTGCCGGCCAGCCCGAACGCGGCGAAGCCGCCCACGACCCCGCCCACGCCGAACGCGCAGTCCAGGTAGCCGACGCCGGCGTTCCCCATGTGGAGGACGTCGATCGCGAGCACGACCGCGAAGACGCTGAGCGCGCCGGCCACCATCGCCTGGGCGCCGTACGTCACCGTGACGGCCAGGAGTGACCGGCTGCCGGCGAGCGTCCGGAACCCGGCCAGCGAGGCGGCGGATGCACCCTCTTCCGCGGCTCCGCTCTCGGCGAGGGGCGGCTCGTCGATCGCCCACGCCAGGAATGCCGACCACAGGAACGCGGCGAGGCACACGACAAACACCGCGGCGGAACCGCTGGCCGCGAGCACGAGCCCGCCGATCCCGGGCCCGAGGAAGATGCTCGTGCTCTCGATTGTGCCGGCGACCGCGTTCGCGGCGGTGAGCTCCTCGGGCGTCTCCGCGAGCGACGGCGTGATCGCCGCCTGTGCGGGACGGAACAAGGTCGCCACCACCGCGATTGCGATGGCCAGGACGTAGACCGCCGCGATCGGCGCGTCGATCTCCGTGGCGAGCGCGAGGCCGGCTGTGAGCACGGCCCGGATGAGGTCGCTCACCGCCATGACGCGCCGCCGCGGGTAGCGGTCGGCAAGGGCCGAGAGCGGCGCCGAAGTGACCGCCGCGGCCGCCATTCGCAGGAACATGATGAGCCCGACCGCCCCGGCGCCGCCCGACTGGAACGCGACCACGGCGATGGCGATCAGATAGGCGCACGTGCCCAGCGAGGATGCGGCCCAGGCGAGTTGGAGCCGGCGCAGCTGCGCGTTTCTGAAGACCAGTGCGATCGGCTCGACGCGTGCATACACGCGCGGATCTTTGCAACTCTCGTCTCGTGTGGGAAGATCTGTCCGGAGCTCGCCGTCTGGTGGGCATCCCTACCCTATAAGGAGGAGCTCCTATGGGAACCGACGAGCGGGACCGGATCAAGCGGTCCGACGATCTCGACGAGCTCGACCGCAGCAAGCGGTCCGACGCCGATGTCGAGGCGCACGGCAGAATTCGCGCGGATCAGGGCGGCAAGAAGGAGCCCGAGGACGAGACGCCGGACGTCGAGGCGCACGGTCGCTTGCGCGGCTAAGGGGTATGCCCGGCGCGGCGTCGAGCCGCGCCGGGCGTTCACCCGCGTTGTGAGAGCAGTCGCTCGAGCGCGCCGAGAAGCTCCAGCGCCGTGGCCCGGTCCGGGCCCTCGGCCGACTCCAGCGCGGCGGCGAGCCGGGTGAGCACCGATGCCTCGGCACCCGCTCCGCCGGCCAGCACCGCCCGCGCCGAGCGCGATCGCTGCAGGAGGTCGAGGGCGACGGCCGCCTGGACTGCGAAGAGGCCCAGGAGGTCGGCCTCCTCCATCGTGAACCGCTCGCCGGTCGGCCGGTCGAGCACCTCGAGGACGCCGAGCGTCCGCTCGCCGGAGACGAGCGGCACCGCCATGATCGCCTTCGGGACGTAGCCCGTGGACTCCGCGGCCTGGCTCGCGAAGCGCGGGTCGGCCGTCACGTCGTCCAGGACGAGCGACTGGCCGGTGACGAGCACCCAGCCGGCGATGCCGGTGCTGGACGGGAACCGGCGGCCGATAAGCGACTCTTCGCCCTCGCCGCTCACCGCCTCGAAGACGAGCTCGTCGGCGCCCGCGTCGAGCAGGAAGACGGACGCGGCCCTGGCTCGGAAGATCGCCCGGGCGACGTCGACGATCGAGCGCAGGAGTGCCCGATGGAGGTCGTCCTTGGGCAGGAGGCCGGCGGCGATGGACGTCGTGTCGCCGCTCATCCGGCGTCCTCGGCGTTGGTCGCGGTCAGCCCGAGCAGGGTCTTCACCTCGGGCGGGGTGAGATCGGGATGCTTGGAGCGGATGAGCGCGCAGATGCCGGCGATGTGGGGCGTGGCGAAGCTGTTCCCGCTCGCGCGCAGCGTTGCGCCCTCGGCCCACGCCACGTCGACGTCGACGCCGCGCGCGTAGAACTCGACCGGCGGATCCGGGTTTCGCAGGTAGGCGAGCGGGTCGGCGATGTCGTGGCTGGCCACGGACACGACCGAGGCGAACCGCCACGGGTAGCTGCGCACCGGCATGTTGTGGGCGGACGCCACGATCAGGCTGCGGCGGAAGTAGGCCGCGTCGGTGAGCGCGTGCAGGTCCGCGACGAACCGCGCCTTCGTCGTCGAGAGGCTCATGTTGATGACGTCGAACCCCTGGTCGACGGCCCACCGCAGCCCCTCGATCAGGGCGGGGCCGCTGCCGACGAACCCCTCGCCGAGGACGCGCACGCTGACGATGTCGCAGTCCGGCGCGACCGACCGGATGATCCCGGCGCAGGCGGTGCCGTGGCCGCAGACGTCCCCGGTCTCGTCGGGATCGACGTGGGTCTCGTCGTCGGCGACCGTCACGGCGACGGCTCGCTCGACGCCGCCGACGAGTGGATGGGCGGCGTCGACGCCGCTGTCGACCACGCAGACGGTGGTGCCGGCGCCGGTCGAGCCGCCGAACGCCCAGTCGCGGTCCGCGCGCTCCGGCCACCGCCTGGCGCCCCGGAGCCCGAGCGCGTCCGGGCCGGCGACCGCGTGGGCCGGAAGCGGATCGGCGTCGTCGGCGTGCGGGGTGACGGCCATCGGCGCGATCCTACTCGCCCGTTGCGGCGGGCCGGGATCGCGGGTGTGCGACAATCACGTGGTGGCTTCCTACGATCGCAGCCGCGAGCTCGGCGACTGCTGCGGCTTCTGCCTGCGCTGCGGGTGGGGCCGGCGCTTCATGGCCGGCGGTGCGGCATCGGTCCCCGCCGAGTGCCCCGACTGCGGCGGCGCCGTCATCACCGCTTGCCCCGAATGCGGCGAGAGCATCGCCTCGCTCATGGCGCTCACCTGCCGCGCCTGCGGGGCGGAGCTGCGCGGCTCGCAGGCCTTCGGCGGAGACATCCGGCGCAAGCCCGAACGCCACAAGCGGGTTGACGCGGGCGCCCGGCGACGGGATAACGAGAGTACCGCCGTTGAGCTCTGACCTCTTCTTCCCTCTGCTCGGGTTTGTGTGCGGCACGCTCATCGCGGCCGTCGGCGTTGCCCTGCGCGAGCGGCGCCGTTCGCACATCCTGGCCCGTGAGGTCGAGCGGCTGGGCGCCGAGGCCGAGCTGCTCGAGCGGCGCGATGACGACACCGGCCTCTGGAACAGCCGCCACTTCGTCGAGACGCTGACCCGCGAGATCGAGCGCGCCCGCACCTACGAGCGCCCGGTCGCGCTCGCGCTGGCATCGGTCGACGACATCGAGGCGGGCGAGCTGGAGGCGGCGATGCGAAGCCTCGGCCAGGCCATCGGCGGGAGCGTGCGGTCGATCGACGTGGCGTGCCGGGTCGGATCGAGCGAGTTCGGGGTGATCATGCCCGAGACGGACAGCAGGTCGGCCTCGGTCGCCTCCGAGCGCGTGCTGCGGGCCATCGCCCGGGCGCGCACCGAGGACGGCTCGAAGCCGCAGGCGGCCGTCGGGATCGCGGCCTGCCCCGCGCATGCCGACACGTTCGACGAGCTGATCGAGCGGGCCGGGTCGGCGCTCAGGAGCGCCCGCCGCGCCGTCCGCGACGAGCCCCGCCGCCCGGGCACCGTCCCGGTCGCCATGGCCGTCTGGGACGACGAGGCGTAGCACCTGCGCACCCAGGGTAGGGTGCGCGCGTGATCGAGCGGCTGGACGAGGGACTGTGGACGTGGCGTGCCCGCCACCCGGAGTGGCACCCCGGGAAGTGGGGCGCCGAGGTCGTGGGCTTCGCGATCGCCGAGCAGGGGCGGACGCTTCTGGTCGACCCGCTCGTCCCGGACGACCTGTGGGAGGCGCTGGACGGCGTCGTCGCCGGGAAGGTCGAGATCCTGACCACGAACCCGTACCACGTCCGCTCCGCCGCGGATGCCTCGGCCCGCTACGGCGGCGCGCCGGTCTGGGGCCACCCGGCGTGCGCGAAGCGGCTCGATGACCCCTCCGTCTTCTGCGAGCTCCGCACCGACCGCACGCCGGCCGGCGTGAGCGCCTACACGATCGGGAAGCCGCGCCGGCACGAGATGCCGCTTCGGATCGCCTCGCAGCGGGCGCTCGTCTTCGGCGACGCGGTGGTGGGGACACCCGCGGGCCTGCGCGTCTGGGAGCAGATCACGGGCGGCGACGAGCGCCGCGAGCGCTGGTACGCCGAGCGCTTCCTGCCGACGCTCGAGCCGCTCGCACTGCTCGACATCGAGCGCGTGCTCGTCACCCACGGCCCATCGGTGATGCACAGCGGCCGGCGGGCGCTGCGCGACGCGCTGGCCCAGCCGCCCTGGTATCACCACGGATAGGAGATGAGTGGCTCCACGCCCCCGCGCGCCTGGACGTCCGGCTGTGGTGGGTTGGCGCCTCGTGGTGGGGCTGCGGCTGCGAACCGTCGCCTCGCGGCGTCCTCGGTCAACCCAATATCGCCTGATATTGGGCCTCCCTGCGTCCTTGCGCTGGCTCGGTTCTCGCCCATGAGTGACCTGCTGGGTAGCAGGTCACTCATGACCGCAGCAAGCCTTCGGCTTGCGGCTCGGCCATCCCGCCAATTAGGAATCAACGATCTAGCGGTGTGAGAACGTCCAGAGCCGGTTCGCGCCGAAGCTGACCGGCGTCGTGAACGCGATCGCGACCAGGGCCGCGAGGAACTCGGGCAGGAGCGCCGACTCGACGAGCAGCGAGAGCATGGCGAGGTCGGACACGAGCGCCACGACGCTGACCGCGAGGAAGCGCCCGAACTGGTGCGCCGCGCGCCGGTGCCGCGCGGTCGCGAACGTCCAGCGCCGGTTCAGGCAGAAGTTGCTCGTCGCGGCGACGACGAACGCCAGCGCGAACGCCACCGGATAGGGCAGCGTCCTGGCGGCGACCCAGAAGACGGCCGCGTTCACGAAGTAGCCCGAGCCGCCGACGATGCAGTAGCGCGTGAACGTCGGCCCCAGGCTCGCCACGAGCCGGCGGAGACCGCCGACGTCGACGGGCGGCTCGACCGGGACGGCGATGACGCGGGTCTGCAGAGCCGGCTGTGCGTCGGGATCCTGGATCACTGCATGGTGGCGGTCGTCGGCGGCCATGACTCGTACATCGGCGCGCCGGCTCGCGGGGTGTAGTGCCCGCGGCGAAGATCCCCGAAACGGGGAGTCCGCGGTCAGGCGCGCACGGCGACGAGGCCGCCGCCGGCGTCCGCGACCACCCGCCATCCGGCGAGGCGCCGCAGTTCTGCGCACAGGTTCGGGTGAAGCGAGCAGGTGACGGCGACGACGCCGTAGCCGCGGGTCGCGGCCGTCCATGATGGGCCCGCCACGGTGAGGAAGCGCGCGAAGCGCATGAACTCCGCCGGCCGGTAGACCTCGGTGCGGGCGTCGTAGCCCACGCGGCCGGCGAGCGCCGGGTACCGCCACAGGAGCTCGGAGCCGGTGACGTCGTCGGCCAGGATCCTCACGTGAGGGTGCGCGGCCGCGTATGCCGCCGACGTCCGGACGGCGGGCTGCGACACGAAGCGGGCGAACGCCGCATCTGGCGTGCGGGCCAGGATCACGCCCGAGAGCACGGCGCCGGCGAGGAGCAGGCCGCCGCCCGCCGCGAGGATCGGCCGCGGCGGCCGCTGCATCCCGCGCCCCGGCCGGATGTGCGTGAGCGCCAGGGCCAGGAGCGGGGCGACGCCGAGCGCGAACCAGGTCTGGTAGCGGACCGCGTGCGTCGCCAGGGCGCCGAGGAGGACGCCGACGACGAGCGCGTCGGCCGGGATCCGCTCGCCTCGCCCGCGGGCGAAGCACACGGCGCCGAGCGTCCCGAGGAGCAGCAGGACGAACGGCAGCTGGAGCGGCGCGAACGAGGCGGGCTGCCATTCGGCGATCGTCTTGAGCGCCGGGTCGCCGAGCACGCGTGCGTAGTAGGCGGGCATGGCCGTGCCGTACGGCGTCGCGAAGAGCGTGGCGAAGGCGAGGAGCGAGATGCCTGCGTCGGCGGCCGCGAGCCGCCACGCCCGCGCGCGGACGCTTCCCAGCGCTCGCACGGCGAGGCAGGCGACGCACATCGCGATGCCGAGGAGCACGGAGCCGTGCACGTTTGCCCACAGGACGAGCACCGGCAGCACGAGCAGCGTCCGCCGGCCGGCGGGCCGGCCGCGCTCGCCGAGGAGGATCCACAAGAGGACGGCGAACAGCGGGTAGGCGAAGCTCTGGGCGCGCGTCTCGGCGAAGAGCAGGCACTGGACGAGGGCCGCGCCGAGGGCGGCCGCGGCCGCGAGCGGCGCGGCGCCGCAACGGATGAGAAGCGCCGCCAGGATCCCGAACGCGAGCGCGAAGGCGAGCGCGCTCGCGGCGCCCACCGCTGCGTTCCCGCCGGCCTGCCAGAGCTCGTAGAAGACGATGTGCGCCAGCCATTGCTGGTCGACCCAGGGCCGGCCGTGGCCGGCGGCCGAGAGGGTGTCGACGCGCGGCAGGCCGTGCTCGGCGATGAAGCGGCCGGATGTGAGCGAGATCCAGGTGTCGGAGTAGAAGATCCGCCCCCACGAGAACGCCACCGTCGTGAAGACGAGCGCAGCCGTCGCGAGGCCCCAGGCGAGCTGGTCGTGCCGCGACGGCGCCGTCTCCGGCGGTTCCGGCTGCCGCAGGTCGACGGCGAGGCTCTCGACCCGGAGGCCGAGCTGGCGGGAGGTCGCGGCGCGCTCGTGCACGGTTTCGGAATCGGCACCAGCACGGGCTCGCTTGAGGGATCGGGCTACTCATCTAGGGTTCCGGCGTGCCTCGCGAGATCGTCGTCGTCCCGACCTACAACGAGCGCGAGATGCTCCCGTTGTTCCTGGACGAGTTCGCGCGTACGGGCGGCGAGTGCCTCGTCGTCGACGACAGCTCGCCCGACGGCACCGGCGAGCTGGCCGACGAGCTCGGGCGCGAGCGGCTGTGGCTGCACGTGCTTCACCGGCCGCACAAGGGCGGGCTGGGCGCCGCCTACAGGGCCGGGTTCGCGTGGGCACTCGAGCGCGGCTACGAGCGGATCGGCCAGATGGACTGCGACCTCTCCCACCCGCCGGCCGCCCTGGCCCAGATGCACGCAGCGGTCGACCGCGGAGCCGGGCTCGTCCTCGGGTCGCGCTACGTGGCGGGCGGCGGCACGAAGGGCTGGTCGGTCGCACGCAGGGTCATCTCACGCGTCGGCTGCGTCACCGCCATGCGCGTGCTCAGCCTGCCGTACCCCGACCTGACGGGCGGCTTCAAGCTGTGGACCGCCGATGCGCTGCGCCTGATCGACGTCACGACGACCGTCTCGAACGGCTACATCTTCCAGGTCGAGTCCACCCGTCGGGCCCACATCGCCGGGGTGCGGATCGAGGAGGTGCCGTTCGTCTTCGTCGAGCGCCTGCACGGCGCCTCGAAGATGTCGTCGAGCATCGCCGCCGAGGGGGCGCTGATCCTGTGGCGCCTGCGTCGGGACGGCTGGCGCCCGCCGGGCCGCAGAACGGCTCCGGCGGGCGCCGAGCCCGAGATCACGAGACCGTGATGGTCATCGTCGCCCTCTGAGCGCCGGACTTCGTCGCCGTGACGGTGACCTTGCCCTTCTTGGTCGGGTGCAGCTTGAACGTGGTCGTCCCATGGGCGCCGGTCTTCTGGGTCTTCGTCGCGACCCCCGCGCCCGACACCTTGACGGACGCGTTCGAGATCAGGCTGCCCTGAGCGCTCTTCACCGTGATGGTGACCGACGTGTTCACCTTCTTGACGAGCGCCGGCTTGGATGACGTCGCGACGAGCTTCGCGGGGAGCGTCAGCGTCTGCACAGCCGTGTAGGAGCCGACGTTCCCGTCGGCGTCCTTCGCCGCCACATGCCAGTAGAGCGTGCCGCCGTTCAGGTAGGTCGAGCCGCCGATCGCAAGCAGCGTCGGCGCCGCGCCGGTGGTGTCGGTCGTGATCTTCTCGACGGTCGAGCTGAACGCTCCGGTCGCGTTCACGGCCTGGCTGGAGGAGACCTCGACGAGGTACTGCTTCGCCCCCGCCTTCGGATCCCAGCTCATCGAAAAGTTCGTGAGGTTGCCGACGGTGGTCGTCGGGTTGGCCGGCGCCGAGATCGTCCGCTGGAACGAGACCGGCGACGCGTAGGCCCCGTGGACGGCCGACGACGGGGTGCCGTTGGTGACCGTCGGGAAGTTCGCCCGCACCTGCCAGGTGAGCGGCTTCGTGCCCGTGAGGTGGGTCGCCACGACCGCGGTCGTGTCGAAGCCGTTGCCGTTCGAGCACTGCGAGCCGGACGGGCAGGTCAGCGTGATGTCGTAGGACACCGCGCCGGGCACCGGGTTCCAGCGCCAGATCGGGATCCCGTCCGACGTGCCAGGGTTGGAGATGACGCTGGGCGTCGTGAAGCTCGGCACCGGCAGCGTCTTCGTGAACGTACCCTTGGCCGACCACTTGAGGCCGACGGCGGACAGGCTGCCCTTGGCCTCGGCCTGGACGCGCCAGTAGAGCGTCTGGTTCGCGGGGTATGTCGATGCCGGCGTGTAGGACGTCTCGTCGACCTTCACGTCACCGCCGCTCACGATGTTCGAGAAGTTCTGGTCGGTCGCCACCTGGAGGTGGTAGTCGTAGGCGCCGTCGACGGGCGTCCACTGGAAGACCGGCCAGGTGTCGATGGAAGCGCCGTCGCCGGGTGAGGTGAGGTCGGGCGCGTCGGACCGGCGTTGGAACGTCATCGGCGGCGCCAGGTCGGGCCTTGCCGAGACACCGTTTCCGGTTGCTCCGGTCGCGGGCAGGACGGCCCAGTAGTAGGTCGCGTCCGGGTAGTCCGTGAAGCCGCTCAGGCCGGCCCGCGGGGCGTATGCGGGCACCCGCGTCCACGCGTAGTCGACGACGTTCTGGAACTGGTTGTCAGTCGCGACGACGACGTAGTAGCTGTTGTAGCCGGCGATCGGATGCCAGGTGAAGACCGGCATGCCGGACGAGACGGTGCCCGTGACCGGGAGGTAGTAGTCGCCGTTGCCCAGGTAGCCGGGCGAGCAGGCATCGCACGGGTCCGCCGGCGCGGCGTACTCGTACGTGAACGAGGGATGCACGTCGTCGCCGATGTCGGTCCACGAGCCGGTGACGAGGTGGTTGGCGGTGTCGTTGTTGCGCTCCGCCCGGACGCGGACGCAGTAGGCGTTGCCGTCGACCAGCCCGCTGACGTCGGTAGCGAGCCCGTGCGAGCTGGGCCACGGGTCGAAGAGCCCATGGCCGCTGCCGAGCGGCGTCCAGGCCGTCGAGGCGGTGTGGACGTCCCACGGCTTGGTCGACCAGTCGCAGATGTTGGCGCTGTACGGCGACACCTGGACCTCGTAGGAGGCCGCGCCGGGGACCGGGTCCCACGCGACGATCGGCGTGTCGGTCGGGACGCCGGTGGAGTCGCCCGGCCAGTCCACCGGCGTGTCGGACGAGTCGCGCATGCTCAGGTTCGGAACGGCGGTCAGGCCGCCGTCATAGGTGATCGTGAAGGTCTGCGGGTCGCCGTTCACGTCGGTGTAGACGGTCGGCGTGCCGGCCTGCGAGCCGGTCGAGTCGTACGGCGTGACACGCCAGTAGTCGGCCTGGGCCGCCGGCAAGAGCGTGACGGGCGTCAGCGACGTCGCGACGGTCTTCCCCGTGCAGCACACGTTCGAGCCGCTCGGGAAGTTCGAGTCGGTGTTGACATCGACCTTGTAGTACGCCGCGCCCGGGACGGCCGTCCACGAGAACTGCGGGTCGAACACCTCCGGCCGCGGGTCGAGGTCGTTCAGCGAGAGCGTCGTATCGTTCGGCCAGCTGTACGTGAAGGAGTAGACCGCCGACGGCGTGCCGTCGTGGTTCTCCGCGTCGATCGGCGTGACGCCCCAGTAGTAGGTGCCGTCGGGCAGCCGGGCCGTGAGGGCATACGCACTCGCCGCGGTCGTGACCGGGGTGCCGCCCACGGGCGTCGAGAGGTCCGCGGCGGTCGAGACCGTGAGGCGGTACTCCTGGGCGCCCGACACCGTGTCCCAGTTCAGGAGCAGCGGCTGCGGGTAGACGATGGTGTCGCCATCGTCGGGCGACTGAGGCGCAGCAGTGTCCGACCAGTCGATGGTGAAGGCACGAACCGCCGACCAGGGTCCTTGCGCACCCCCCGATGAGACAGCGGCCACGCGCCACGTGTAGTCCCCGGCCTGGAGCGCGCTCAGGAGCGCGACCCGCGTGTTCTTGGTGTCGACGGCGTACTGGAAGGGGTTGAACCCCGAGGCGCCGCCGAGCTGGAAGACGTAGTGGTCGGCACCCGACACGGCCTGCCATGTGAAGACAGGCGGCGACTGGCTCGTCGACCCGTCGGGCGGGTTGGTCGGGTTCGGCGCGCCAAGCGAGGCGTAGCCGGAGCCGGTGAAGGCGAGTGGAACGAGAACGAGAGCAGGGGCGACGCGAGTGGCGCGCACGCGACGGATGAATCGGGCGATGCGGATGGGAGGACTCCTGGGCCTTGGCGAATTGAGACGCGGTGCACCGCGAATGGCACACTCACTCTCACTATGGGCCGGGAGCGCCTTCCTGTGAACACCCGTTTGAGGTAGCCAAGAACGGGCCGGGCGCGCTGCGTGCGCGCCCGGCCCGGTATGGCGTCGAGCTAGCCGATCAGCGACATCGGGGTGGCCCCGACGCCGTTGCCGAGGTAGTCGATCTTGATGGTGTACGTGCCGTTCGTCGGGATCTGGAACGGCGCCGTCGCCCCGTCCGTCGGGAACGAGGAGTTCTGGATCGGGTTCAGGTTCGTGTCCAGAACCACCGTGCCCGTCGGGCCGGTGATGGTGATCGCCACGGGCGTGGCGATCGCCGGGCCCAGCGACAGCGTGTACGGCGGGTCGGTGGCGACGCCGGTGAACGTGACGGTGGCGTTCTGCCCCGGCACGGTCGTGGTCGGCGTGACCGTCGCGCCGTTCTTGGTGATCGTCGTCGAGATGTCGACGGGCACCGTGTAGAGCTTCAGCGTCGCGCTGCCGGTGTTCGCACCGATCGGGTCGAGCTTGATCTTGTACGTGCCGGCGACCGGAAGCGCCTTGGTGTCCACGAACGTCCCGTCGGTCCCGAGCGAGATCGGGCCCGTGAACGTGGTGCCGTCGGGCTTCAGGATCGTCACGAGCGTGCCGCCGCCGGGCGACGTGCCGATCGAGACGCTCGAGAGGTTGAGGCTGACCTTCTGGTTGACCGCGCCGGTGAACGAGTACACGATGTTCTGGCCCGGGACCGTGTTGGTCACCGTGGTTGCGGCGCCGGTGGTGAGGATCGTGCCCGCGGCGTCGGCCGGGACCGTGTACAGCGTCGCGGTGAGCGAGCCGGTGTTGACCCCCTGCGGGTCGACCTTGATCGTGTACGTCCCCGCCGTGGCCAGGGTCGTGACATCGATGTAGCCGCCGTTCGTGCCGACGACGGTCGGGAGGCCGACGGTCGTCGAACCCTTCAGCAGGGTGACCGTGGTGCCAGAGATCGCGCTCGACCCGATGGTGACGGGCAGGAGCTTGATGCTGATCTTCTGGTTCGCCGTGGCCGTGAACGTGAGCTTCATGTTCTGACCCGGCACGGTGTTGGCCACCGCGACGCCCGCTCCGCCGGCCGTGATGGCCGAGGAGACGTCGTTCGGGACCGTGTACAGGTTGATCGTGACGTTGCCGGTGTAGGCGCCGTCAGGGTCGACCTTGACGGTGTACGTGCCTGCGGCCGTCAGGGTGACCGGCTCCACGAAGAAGCCGTTCGTGCCGACGCCGACGGGCGACAGAACCGACGTGCCCGTGGGTGACTTGATCGACACCTTGGCGCCCGCGTAACCCGCACCGAAGTTGGTGCCCAGGTTGAGGGCGATCCGCTGGTTCACGGAGCCCGTGAAGGTCAGCGTGCCGTTCTGGCCGGCGGCCGTCGAGGTGACGACGGTTGCCGATCCGTTGGCGGTGATCGTGCCGGTCGTGTCGCTTCCGAAGTTGGCGAGGCTGAGCGTGATGCCGCCCGTGTTCGCGCCCTGCGGGTCGACCTTGATCGTGTAGTTGCCGGTGGTCGGCAGCGTCACGGGCTCGATGAACTTGCCCGAGGTGCCGACGTCGGTCGCCGCTACGAGCGTGCTGGCGTCCGGCTTCAGGATCGTGACCTTCGTGCCGCTGATCGGGTTCGACCCGACCGAGACGGCTGTCATGTTCAGGCTGACCTTCTGGCCGGCGGTGCCAGCGAAGGTCTCGGTGGCGTTCTGGCCGGCGTTGCCGGCGGCGAACGTCAGCGGTAGCGGCGTGCCCGCGGTGATCGTGCCGGCCTGGTCGGCCGCGACGTCATACACCGTCGCGGTGACGCTGCCGACGTACCACTGGCGCGGATCGATCTTGAGGGTGTACGTGCCGCCCACAACGGTCGAGAAGGGCTCGAGGAACGCCCCCGAGTTCCCGAAGTTCGTGTTGGCGACGAGGACAGACAGGTCGGGCTTCAGCACCGAGACGCGCGCCGAGTTGAGCGCGTTGCCGCTGAACCCGGGGGCCGCGAGCTTCACGCTGTAGCGGTGCCCGGCCGTCGCCGTGAAGGTGACCGTGCCGTTCTGGCCCGCGGTCGTCAGCGCGACGGTGCCCGAGGCGCCGCCGGGAGTCGCCGTCGTGGCCTGGTCGGCCGGAACGGTCCAGATCGTGACGGTTGCCTTGCCCTTGTAGGTGCTCTGGCCGTCGAGGATGAGCTTGTAGGTGCCGGTGACGGGCGTCGTGATCGGCTCCATCCAGGTGCCGGCCGAGCCGACGTCGAACGGCGACACAAGCGTCGAGCCGTCCGGCTTCTGGATCGAGACCTTGATGCCCGTGTTGGGCTTGGGGCTCATGCTGACGCTGGCGATCCGGATGCTGATCCGGTTCCCGGCGACGCCGGCGAACGTCAGGTTGGCGTTCTCGCCGCCGGTCGTCGTCGTGACCGGAAGCGGCGTGCCGTTCGTGAGGATGGAGTAGCTCGACGCCGTGGCCGGGCCGGCGACGATCGCGAGCGCGCCGACGCTTGCCGCAACGAGCGTGGTGCGTCGGAGTCGGCGGCCGCCTGCGGCGAGCCGGAGAGCGTGGAGCATTGTGAAGTCCTTCATGAAGGCGCTGCGAGCACGCGGGGAGAAATGAGAAATCTGCTTCTCAAGATCGGCGCGCCGAGGGGACATCGGCCACCCCCGGACGGGGGGAAAGGGTCCCCACACCTGTACCGGAATTGTTCGGCCTGCCGGCCGGAGGATTAGGCGCGGATCTCGGAGAAGTGGATCACCGTGACGTTGTCGTCCTCGGTGACCTCACGGTTGTAGAGCTGGCCCAGGAAATGCGTGAACTCGTCGATGTGGCGGATCTCCGGGTTGTCGTGCTGGATCTCGCGCGGCGAGACCTCGCGGAGCGGCTTCACCTCGACCTTGTCGATCACCGCGTCGAACACCTTCTCCCTGATGCCGTAGCGCTGACCGACGAGGACCATCACGACCTGGCCCTTGCGGTACTTGCCTGACTTGTCGCCGAGCCGGATGGTCGCCGTCTTGCGCCGGTGACGGAGCTGGTCCGCCACGACGGAGGAGTAGAAGTTGAGGGCGTTCACCGGCGTCGGCATCATATCGGTCGCTTCGAGGGCGTCGAGGCCCCGCGCGATTCCTGCGCTACCCTCGCACGACTTTGCGGCGCCCGCGCGTCATCTACTGGGTTGTCTTCCTTGACGCGCTACTCATGTTCGCCATCGTGCCGCTCCTGCCGCAGTACGCCCGCGATCTGCACCTCTCGAAGACGCAGGCCGGCGTCGCGGTGGGCGCCTACTCGGGCGCGGTGCTGTTCGGCTCGCCGATCGTCGGCCACTGGAGCCCCCGGATCGGAGCGCGCCGGCTCACCATCTTCGGCGTCGCGCTGCTCTCCATCGCGACGATCGCGCTCGCCGGCGTGACGACGTTCGCCGGCCTCTTCGCCGTCCGGGTCGGGCAGGGCCTCTCGTCGGCGGTCTCGTGGACCGCCGGGATGGCGTGGCTCTCGGAGGCCAGCCCGGCCGCCGAGCGCGGCCGCGTCCTTGGTCTCGCCATGTCGTTTGCGAGCATCGGCACCCTGGTCGGACCGGTCGTCGGCGGGATCCTGGGCTCGGCGTACGGCGTGAAGATCCCGTTCGTGGTCCTCGGTGCGGCCGCCGCCGCCCTGGCCGCCGCCTGTCTGGCGGCGCCCCCGGCACCGGAGGCCGCGGAGGCGATGCCGGCGCGCGCGCTCCTGCGAACCGTCCGCGGAAGCCGGCTCGTGGTCGCGGCGCTGGTCGTGATGACGCTCGTGGCGACGGTCTCCGGCACGCTCGACACGCTGGTCCCGCTCCGCATGGGCGAGGCGGGCTACTCGGCGCTCGCCATCACCGCGGTCCTCACCGCCGCGGGCGTCATCGCGACCGGCTGCAACTACGGGGTCGGCCGCCTGTTCGACCGCATCGGCGGGGTGCGCATCGCGATCGTCGCGATGCTCGCCACCGCGGCACTCGTCGCCGTGCCGGCGCTCATCGTCGCCGTGGTCGCCGTCATCGCCATCTTCCTCCTCTCCACGCCCCCGATCGCGGGCCAGTACGCCGTGGCGTTCCCGCTGTGCGCCGCCGGGGCGGACAGCGAGGGCATCCCGCACTCCGGCGTCTTCGGGCTCCTCAACCTGGCGTGGGGGCTGGGGTTCCTCGTCGGACCCGCGGCCGGGGCCGCGATCGCCGAAGCGACCTCCGACCGGGTCACCTATGCCATCCTGTCGGTCCTGACGGTGCTCGTGGCGGGCGGTGTGCGTCGATCGTTGGCACTCCCCTAAACCGAGTGCCAACGATGGTGGTTTGACGGCCGCCTCTCGGCTGCTATCATGACGTTCGGCACTCTCTAGGGCAGAGTGCCAAGGGAATCTGCACCACGATCGACCTGGAGGGTTGCATGGACTTGAAGCCACTGGGCGACCGCGTCATCGTCGAGGTCCTCGATGAGGAGGAGACGACGTTCAGCGGAATCGTTCTGCCCGATACGGCCAAGGAGAAGCCTCAGCGCGGCAAGGTGCTGGCTGTGGGCCCCGGCAAGTACGAGGACGGCAAGCTCGTCCCGCTCGACGTCAAGAAGGGCGACGAGGTCATCTTTTCCAAGTACGGCGGCACCGAGGTCAAGGTCTCGGGTGACGAGTACCTGATCCTGCGCGAGTCCGACATCCTCGCCAAGGTCGCCACCGGCAAGGTCGCCGCAAAGGCGTAGGGAGGACTGAATGGCACACAAGGAGCTGAAGTTCAGTGAGGACGCCCGCCGCTCGTTGCAGCGGGGCGTCGACACGTTGGCCGACGCCGTCAAGGTGACGCTCGGCCCCAAGGGCCGGTACGTCGTGCTCGACAAGAAGTTCGGCGCCCCGACCATCACGAACGACGGGGTGACCATCGCCCGGGAGATCGAGGTCGAGGACGTCTTCGAGAACCAGGGCGCGCAGCTCGTTCGCGAGGTCGCCACGGCGACCAACGACGTCGCCGGTGACGGCACCACCACCGCCACCGTGCTCGCCCAGGCCATCGTCCACGAGGGCCTGAAGAACGTCTCCGCCGGCGCGAACCCGATGGCGCTCAAGCGCGGCATCGAGGCAGCGGTCGGCGCGGTCGTCGACGACATCAAGTCGCAGTCGAAGGAGATCTCGGGCAAGGAGGACATCGCCCGGGTCGCCACGATCTCGGCCCGTGATCGCGAGATCGGCGACGTCATCGCCGACGCGATCGAGAAGGTCGGCAAGGACGGCGTCGTGAACGTCGAGGAGGGCCAGACGTTCGGCCTCGAGCTCGAGTTCACCGAGGGCATGCAGTTCGACAAGGGCTACCTGTCGCCGTACATGATCACCGACTCCGAGCGCATGGAGGCGGTGCTCGACGACCCGTACGTCCTGATCGCGAACCAGAAGATCGGCGCCGTCAAGGATCTCCTGCCCGTGCTCGAGCAGGTCATCCAGGCCGGCCGCCCGCTCCTGATCGTGGCCGAGGACGTCGAGGGCGAGTCGCTCGCCACCGTCGTCGTCAACAAGCTCCGCGGCACGTTCACCGCCGTCGCCGTCAAGGCGCCGGGCTTCGGTGACCGCCGCAAGCGGATGCTCGAGGACATCGCCATCCTGTCGGGCGGCGAGGTCATCACCGAGGAGATGGGTCTCAAGCTCGAGAACACCACCCTCGGCCAGCTCGGCAAGGCCCGCAAGGTCGTCGTGGACAAGGACGCCACCACGATCATCGACGGCGCCGGTGAGAGCGAGAAGATCAAGGGCCGGATCAAGCAGATCAAGTCCGAGATCGACTCGACCGACTCCGACTTCGACCGCGAGAAGCTGCAGGAGCGGCTGGCCAAGCTGGCCGGCGGCGTCGCGGTGGTCAAGGTCGGCGCTGCCACCGAGACCGAGATGAAGGAGAAGAAGCACCGCGTCGAGGACGCCCTCCAGGCGACCCGCGCGGCGCTCGAGGAGGGCATCGTCCCCGGGGGCGGCGTGGCACTGCTGCACGCCATCAAGGCCGTCGAGGCCGAGAAGCTCGAGGGCGACGAGAAGACGGGTGCTCGGATCGTCGAGCGCGCGCTTCAGGAGCCGCTTCGCCAGCTGGCAGAGAACGCCGGCCTGGAAGGCTCCGTCGTCGTGAACGACGTCCGCGGCGCGAAGGCCGGATTCGGCCTGAACGTCGACTCGGGTGAGATCGTCGACATGGTGAAGGCCGGCATCATCGACCCCGCCATGGTCACGCGGTCTGCGCTTCAGAACGCCGCTTCCATCGCCAAGAACATCCTCACAACCGAGGCTGTCGTGGCGGAGGCCCCGGAGAAGGAGAAGGCTCCGATGGGCGGCGGCATGCCCGACATGATGTAACACCGTGGGGGGAGCAGGCTCCCCCCACGAGCCCACCACACGGGGCACCCGAATACGGCACTGCGAGGCCCGGAGCTCGGCTCCGGGCCTCAGCCGTTAACGTGAAAAATCGGTGTCAGGCACCAATTTTTCAGCCGACGCCGTTCTTGCCGACGTCGTCGATGAAGGCGAGCAGGAGCTGGACGCAGCCCTCCACGTCCTCCAGGTGGACGCAGCCCACCGCGGAGTGGATGTAGCGTGACGGGACGGAGATGCACCCGCTCAGGACACCGGAGTTGGCGATGCCCCAGGCGTCGGTCGCCCCGCCCATCAGCACCTCGCGCTGGTACGCGACCCCGGCAGCGTCGGCGGCTCGCTCCAGCCGGTCGGTCAGGTGCCGCGGCACCGCGCTCCCGTAGCCGGCTTCGGGCGCCCAGTCGAAGTACTTGATCGCCGGGCCCTTGCCCATCGAGATCGGAAGCCGCGAGAACTCGATGCCGGGCGTGTCGCCGCACAGCGTCACGTCGATCGCGATGCCCACGTCCGGCTTGACCCGCGCCGCCGCCGGGCCGGCGCCGCGGATGCCGAGCTCCTCCTGCACCGCCGCGACGCCCACGACGGTCGCCGCCGGCGAGTCGCCCAGTCGCCGCATCGCCTCGATCATGACCGCGCAGCCGGCGCGGTCGTCGACCGCCTTGCCGGAGAACACCTTCGTGCCGTTCAGGGCCAGACCGGTCCGCGCGAATGTCGCCAGGTCGCCGACCCGCACCCCCAGCGCCTCGGTCTCGGCCCGGGTGGTCGTCCCGACGTCGACGTGCAGCTGGTCCATCGGGATCGCCTGCTTCGCCTCGTCCGGCGGCAGCACGTGGGCCGGCTTCGCGCCGGTGATGCCGGCGACGGCGCCCTTCGTGCCGTGGATCGCGAGGTCCTGGTCGATGACCATGCGCGGGTCGTGGTAGCCGACCGGTGCGATGCGGACGAACCCCTCGTCCTCGATGTGCTGGACGATGAACCCGAGCTCGTCCATGTGCGCGCAGAGCATCACCGTCGGCGCACCGTCACCGCCGCGCCGCGTGAAGAAGTGGTTCCCGAGCGCGTCGGTGTCGTGCTCGTCGTAGTGACCGTCGAGCTCGCGGGCAACGACGTCGGCGACGAGGCGCTCGTCCCCAGAGACGCCGACAGCGGCGTCGAGGGCGGCGAGCAGGTCGAGCATCCTGTCTGACACTGAAACCTCCTGAAGGGGGCCACAGCCTACAGTGCCGCCGATGCGGCTCGACCTCCCACCAGCGCCCTACGACTTCCACCGCTCGACGTTCCGGTACCGCACGTTCGGCGACGACGTGGCGAGCGTCTGGCACGACGGCGGGCTCTATCGCGTGCTCCGCTCCGGCCTCGTCGTGCGCGTCTCCGCCGATGGGGTCAAGGCGTCAGCCGAGCCTGCCGCGCCCGACCGCGCGGAGCTCCTCCACATCCTGGGCACCGGGTTCGACCTCGAGTCGTTCGCCGCCGCGTACCCGGACATCTACGCCCGCGCTCCCGGCTTCCGGCCGCCGCTCTCGGCCGACCCGTTCGAGTCGCTCGTCATCGCGGTGACCGCCCAGCAGATCTCGCTGCGCGCCGCCTGCGCGATCCGAAACCGCTTCGTGCAGCGGTTCGGCGTGCGACACGAGCTGGACGGCGTCGAGGTGTGGGCGTTCCCGCGCCAGGAGGCCGTCGCCGGCGCCGACCTCGAGGGCGTCGGCCTCTCGCGCGCCAAGATCCGCTCGATCGCCGCCCTCGCCGAGGCCGACCTCGACGTGTCGGGGATGACCGATCTCGAGCTCCGCGCCCACCTCACCGAGCTCCCCGGGATCGGCGGCTGGACGGTCGATTGGTTCCTGGCCCGCACCCTCGGTCGGCCGGATGCCTTCGCCGCCGGGGACCTCGGCGTGCGCAAGGCGATCGCGCGCTGGTTCTCCGACGAGCCGATCTGGCCGGAGGCACGCGTGCGCGAGGCGTGCCTCACGTTCGGCGAGCATGCGAACCTGGCGGCGCACTACCTGCTCGTGCCGGACGCCGACGGGTGAGCGTAGGAGCGCCTCGACTACGAGATCGGTGCCAGCGCCACTAGATCGCGGCGAGCCGACTTCAGGTGCGGGCTGGCGGATCTCCGCCGCCTTCGAGCCAGTGAGGTACGTCTACCGCGCCGTCGGTGCGGTAACCCTCCGTCCACTCGTCTTCGTCCAGCTCGTAGCGGGCAACCTCGAAGCCGCCAGGCGCATCGCGGAAGCCGGGGAGAAGCCGTGCCTGGGCGACTCGGGACACAGCTTGCTCCTCGGTCGAATAGACGCCGAGCAGCTTCTCGTCGCTGGCACCGTCTTCACCAGTGTGTGTGCCAGACAACGTGGGCGAATCGCTCCGTAGCAGGCCCCTTACGGCGTGAACGTGTGCGCGCCGTACGTGATCATGACGAGGGCGGCCAGGAGCATCGGGAAGGCGGTCTTGACCAGCGTGTCGACCCGCCCGTCCTCGCCGAGGTCGGCCAGCGCCCAGAAGAGCGGGAACGCGACCATGCCGAACCGGCCGATCGAGACGAGCAGCCCGCCCGTCGTCGGAAGCAGGATGAGGAGCGCCGCGAAGATCAGGTACTCGGCCGGGATCCGCATCCGCCAGGCCTGGTAGAAGAGGCCGCACCAGAAGACGGTGAAGCTCATGTGGACGAGGAAGCGCAGGTGGCCGCCCTCGATCACGTCGTGCCAGAGGGTGTAGCCGAAGACGTACGGCAGCACGCCGACACCCCGCTCCCAGCCGCGCTCCTGGGCGTGGACGTTCGCGAGGACGTCTCCGGTGCGCCAGCCGAGATACGCGAAGAACGCCAACTCGGCGAGCGGCAGGAGGAGCAGCGGGAGGTAGGGCCGTAGGCGCAGGCCGTGGCGGCGATACGTCCGCCACGCGAGCGCGGGCAGGAGCGCGATTCCGACCGGTCGCGCCAGCACGGCGAGCGCCCCGACCGCGGCGCCCTCCCACTGGCGCCCGTACCAGGTGAGCGCGAACGCCCCCAGCGCGAGGAGTAGGAAGAGGCTCTCGGCGTACGGCAGCGAGAACACGAACGCGAGCGGGAAGATCGAGAGGTAGAGCACCGTGCGCCGCGCCATCGCCTCGTCGTAGCGCCCCAGCGTGATCCGGTAGAGCAGGCACAGCGCCGCGCCGAACAGCACCGTCGAGAGCAGGCTGCCCCAGAGCTCCATCGGCCCGGGGAGGATCGAGAACGGCCGCCAGAGCAGCGGGTAGAGCGGGAGGAACGCGGCCGAGTTGCCGTGCCCGATCGCCGGGTCGTAGCCGTGGTCGGCGATCCACCGGTACCAGACGACGTCCCACTGCCCGAGCGCGCCGAAGAGCCCGTGCCAGGAGACGCCCGACTCGCGCGGGATGCGGCTCGTCCACGACGCCGCGGCGATCAGGAGGTAGACCGCCACCCGGCTCAGCGCGAAGACCGTGAGCGGATAGCGGTACGTGGCGAGCCACCCCTCCCTCGCCGGCTCCGGGCTGCCCGCCGGCACGGCCGGGGGCTCGACCGGGGGCTCGACAGCGGTGTCGGTCACTCCGGCCATCCCCGCCAGCGCCAGAAGCGCAGGACGCCGTAGAAGGCGGCGACCGAGTAGCAGAACCCGATCAGGAGGTCGACGACGTAGTGGTTTCCGGTGTAGACGACGGCGATGCTCTGGATGATCGGGTATGTGGCGGCCGGGACGATCGCCCACCACCGCCAGCGCGTGCGCCAGGCCAGGGTCGCGATGAAGAGGAAGATGAGCAGCGAGTACCCGCCATGGAGCGAGGGCACCGCGGCGTACGGGTTGCCGTCGAGCAGCCGGTAGACCGGCCCCGAGTCCGTCGGAAGCGGCGACGTGGCGGCCTGGACGCCGGCCGGGTTGGCGAGAAACGGGATGAGGCCGCGCGCGGAGGCGGCCCACGGCGGTGCGGCGGGGAAGAGCCAGAAGGTCAGCGCGCCGGCGTACGAGAGGACCAGCAGCGTCGCCGCGAACCGATAGAAGAGCGCCCGCCGCTTGAGCCAGAGCGCGAACGCCAGCGTCGGCGGAACGATGAAGTGGATGCGCGTCATCGCGCTCAGGAACTCGTCGTACCAGTGCAGGCTCCCCGTCCACAGCCAGTCCTGGAGGTCGACCGAGGGCACGTGGCCGAGGAAGAGCGCCTTCTCGGCGTCGAGCTGCGGCGCGTAGTACGGATGGGGGTGCAGCGTGTGGGCGATTCCGCGACACTCCTCGTACAGCACGATCAGCACGACGAAGGGGACGAAATCGAGCAGAAACCGGCGACCGCGGCCGAGGACGAGCGCGGGGGCGAGGAGGACGAGGACGTAGCGGTCGGGCGTGAGCGAGAGCCCGAACGTCAGCACCTGGGCGAGCAGGGCGATCCCGAACGCGACGCCCGCGAGGGCCGCCGTCCTCCCGTCGATGCCGGTGCGTGGCGGGCCCCAGCGGCCGCCGTCGCCGCCGCCGGGCTCCTGGCCCTCGCGCTGCGCGCCCCGTTCTTCGGCGCGCCGCTCACCGCCGACGAGGGCGGCTACGGCGAGGTCGCCCGCCTCTGGAGCCACGGCGCCACCCTCTATCGCGACGCGTGGGTCGACCGCCCGCAGGGCCTCGAGCTCGTGTTTCGGGCGGTCCTTCATGTCGACGGCGGCTCTGCCACGGCGATGCGGGCGCTGGCGGCGGTCGTGGCGGCAGGAGTGGCAGCGCTGACCATGGCGGTCACCGCCAGGGTGGCGGGGAGGATAGCGGCCGTCGGTGCGGGCCTGCTGGTCGCAACCGCCGGTGCCTCACCGTTCATCGAGTCGTTCACGCTCTCGGGCGAGCTGCTCGCGTCGCTCCTGGCATGTGCGTCGATGCTCGCGTTCGTCACGCACCTGCGCGGCGGACGGCGGGAGTGGCTCGTTGCGGCGGGCCTCCTCACCGGCTGCGCGGTCATGCTGAAGCAGTCCGGGTTCGACGCCGGAGCGGCCGCGGCCGTCTACCTGCTCGTCACCCGCCGCCGGGCCGGGCTGGCGCCGGTCGCCGTGCTCGTCGGGTCGGCCCTGGTCCCCGTGGCGATCGGCGCCGCGGCCGCCGCCAGCGTGTCGGACTGGTGGTACGCGCTCGTCACCTACCGCGGCCAGGCCGACTCCATCGTGACCGGGTCGGTCTCGGCCCGGCTCGACATGGCCCGCGACTCGCTGCCCGCCGCGCTCAAGGCGCTCGGACCGATGCTCGTCGTCGCCCTCCCGGGCCTTCGCCACTCGCCGCTCCTGGGCCGGATCTGGGTCGCGGTCGCGGCGCTCTGCGTGATCGGCGGCGGCAACTTCCACGCCCACTACTACCAGCAGCTCGTGCCGCCGCTCGGGCTCATGGCGGGCGTGGGCGTCGCCGCGATCTGGGAGGCCCGTTCGCGCGCGTGGGCCGCCGCCGTGGGGGCCGTCGGCGCCGTCGCGCTCGCGTTCACCGCGCCGCTCTGGTTCGACTCCCCGGCCGCGCAGGCCCGCGCCGTCTTCCCGAACGACCCCCACCTCCTGACCGACGGGGCGGTCGTCCGCTACGTCCGCTCCCACACCGAGCCGGGGCAGCGGATCTTCGTGCTCTGGGCCGCTGCCAACGTCTACTACCTGGCCGACCGCGACCCGGCGGTGCGCTACATGTGGTACCGCAACATTCAGGCCATCCCGGGCGCGCTGGACGAGGCTCGCCGGACACTCTCAAGCTCCGATCCGCCCGCGCTCGTGGTCGTCGAGAACCTGCCGGCCGGGATCGACCGAAGCGGCGAGACCGGGCGTATCCTCCATGATCAGTACCGCCGCGTGGCCGTGGTGTCGGGTGTCCCGATCTACGCGCCGCGGCGTTGAGGGAGCCCGATGACCACGCTCGAGAACCGGCCGAACACCGCACTCCTCGTCATCGACGTCCAGGAGAACGCCCTCGCGCGGGCTCACGGGCGCGACGCCATCGTCGCGAACGTCGGCAGCCTTGTCGAGCGGGCGCGGCGAGAAGGGGTGCCCGTGGTCTGGGTACAGCACTGCGACGAGCATCTGGCGCGCGAGAGCGACGGGTGGCAGATCGTGTCCGAGCTGACTCCGGGCGAGGCGGAGCCGCTGGTCGAGAAGCACCACGGCGACTCCTTCGAGGGCACCACGCTCGAGACCGTGCTGTCCGGCCTCGGCGTCGGCCGGCTGGTCGTGGTCGGCGCGCAGACCGACTGGTGCGTCCGCTCGACGCTCCACGGCGCCTTCGCCAGGGGGTACGACGCGACCCTCGTCGGCGACGCCCACACGACCGAGGATCAGACCGAGTGGGGGGCGCCGCCGCCGGACATGGTCATCGCTCACACGAACCTGTACTGGGCGTACCAAACAGCGCCGGGGCGAACCGCCGGCACCGTCGACTCGAAGGACGTCGACTTCTACGCGCCGCGCTGAACGATCGCCGTGACGAGGCGGGCGGCCAGCTCGATGCGCGGCTCGAGCGTCGCGATCTCGATCCACTCCGCCGGCGTGTGGTCGTCGCCGCCCACCGGGCCGAGCCCGTCGATCGTGGGGATGCCCTCGTCGCCCGTCCAGCAGCCGTCGGAGACTCCGCCGGAGTGCTGCTCGCCGATCTCGAGGCCGAGTTCGCTCGCGAGCGAGCGCGCCAGGTCGACCAGCCACGGCGTGCTCGGCATCGGCGGCCAGGTGCCGCGGTCCTCGATCTCGCCCGTCACGCCGTCGTAGGCCCCGTCGCGGCCGAGCTCGGCGAGGGCGAAGACGAGGTCCTCGGGCACGCTCGAGCGGATGTCGAGCGTCGCCCGCGCCTCGCCGGGCACGGTGTTGGCCGAGTCCCCGCCCTGCACCGTCGTCACGACCGACGTCATCTCGGGCCGTCCGGCGGAGAGCCTCTCGATCCGCACGATCTCATTGGCCAGCGCCGAGACGGCGCTGCGCCCCCGGTGGGTGTCGGCCCCGGCGTGCGCCGGCCGCCCGTGGAGGTACAGCGTGCGCCAGATCGCGCCCTTTCGCTCCGATACGAGGTCGCCGTTCTCGCGGGCGCACTCGAAGACGAGCGCCGCCGCCGCGCCGGTCGCCTCGGCGCAGACGGCGGGGGCCCGAAGCCGGGTCTCCTCGTCGGCGCACACGAGCAGGCGCACCTCCGAGAACGGCCGACTCGGCGCGGCGGCCAACCGCTCCATCGCCGCCGCCGCCAGGAGCACGCCGCCCTTCATGTCGGCAACGCCGGGGCCGAAGCAGCGGTCGCCCTCGCGCCGGAACGGCCGCCGCGCCGCCTCACCCAGCGGGAAGACGGTGTCGGTGTGACCCAGCAGCGCCACCATCCGGCCGCCGTCGCCCGGAAGCGTGACGACCATGCTGCGCGCCGGCCCGTCCGGCTCGCGCACCCACCAGGTCGTGCAGCCGGACGGCGCGAGCCACTCCGCGACGCGCTCGGCGATCCACTCCTGCTCGGTCCCGTCGGACGGCGAGTCGTGGTTCACGAGCTCCTCGAGTCGGGAGCAGAAACGGTCGACGACCTCGGCACGCGCCATCGGCGTAGTCTGCCGCCTCCCGAAGAGCCGCGATGCGGTTGTACGCTGCGGTCATGACCGTCGTTCCCGACCGCGCCCTCGTCCGGATGACCGGCCCCGACGCGGTCGCCCACCTCCAGAGCATGGTGTCGAACGACGTCGAGGCGATCCCGGCCGGCGGCGGCGCATATGCGCTCCTGCTCACTCCCAAGGCCCGGGTGATCGCCGACCTCGAGGTGTTCAACACGGGCAGCGAGCTCGTCCTGGCCTGCTCGCCGGAGGTGCGCGACGATCTGGTCGACGTCCTCGTGCGGGCGCGCTTCCGCAAGAAGGTCGAGCTCGAGCCCGCGGCCGGCGCAGTCGTCTGGGGCGAGGCCGACGGTGCGCTCGCGACGCTCGAGACCCCGATCGGGCCCTACCGGCTCGTGGAGCAGTCCCCGGCCGGAAACGGCGCCGGCGACTGGGAGGTGGCCCGGATCGAGGCCGGGATCCCGCGGTTCGGGCACGAGTTCGGGCCCGACACGATGCCCGCCGAGGCCGGGCTCGTCGAGCGGGCGGTGAGCTTCACGAAGGGCTGCTACCCCGGCCAGGAGCCGATCGCGCGGCTGCACTACCGCGGCCACGCCAACCGCGGCCTGCGCGGGCTCGCCTTCCGGCGCGGACTGCCGGACGTGGGCGCGCCCGTCACCGCCGAGGATCGCGAGGTGGGCCGCGTGACGTCGGTCGCCGAGTCGCCCCGGTTCGGTGCGATCGGGCTCGCGGTCCTGCGGCGCGAGGTGGCCGACCGCCAGAAGGTCGACGCCGGCGGCAATCCCGCCGTCGTGCGCCCGCTGCCGTTCTAGTCGGCTACTGCTCCCAGGGGCCGATCTCGTACGCCTTGCCCGGCGTCCCGCCGACCGCGATCAGCGTCGTGGGCGACGCGGTGGCCTCGATCTTCCGCTTGACCGTGGGCCCCACCGACACCAGCCCACCGGCCGGGATCGTGACGGCGTCGCCGTCGAGCGTGGCCTGGACCTCGCCCGCGTGGACGAAGTACAGCTCCTCCTGACCGGACTCGCGCTCGTCGTGCTCGGGAATGAGGACGTTCCCGGCGTCCTTCGTGACGGCGTTCACGCCGAAGCTGCTGATCCCGAAGTGATGCCGGACCGACTTCCACGTGGCGGGCCAGTCGGGCTTCACCGGCGGGATCGCGTTCACCTCCGCGACCTTCCAGCCCGTTCCCTCAGCGGTGCTCATCCGCAGCCCCTTTTCATTCGCCTGCGAACTCCATGATCTGCCGGCCCCGGTCGCGGAACCCCTGTTTCAGATAGAAGTCGGGGATCCCCACCTCGTGGTCGTCCGGGGTGACGCGAAGCTCGATCGACTGTATTCCACGTCGCTGGCACTCCGCCACCGCGCTTCGCAGGAGGCGCGAGCCGATCCCGCGCCCGCGGGCGGAGGGCTGCACCCAGATCTCCTCGATCTCGGCCGAGGCGCCGCCGCCGGCCGAGATGCGGATGGTCGTCGTGGCCACCGCCGACTCGCCGGCCAGGGTGAAGAAGCCGCGCCCGGGATCGTCGAGGATCGCCTCCACGTTCTGGCGCAGGTGAACCACCTCGCGGCCCTCGTGGCTGAAGAACGCCTTGAGGAGCCGGGTGATGACGTCGACGTCGTCGGCGGTCGCCAGGCGCGGCGTCGCGGCGGTCATTCGGCCACCCCGCAGTAGTCGACGGCCGCCAGCGCCAGCGCCTGCGTGCAGCTGACGAGGTCGTCCACCGGCACGTACTCATCGATCGTGTGGCCCCACGCCAGCGAGCGGGGCCCGAAGCCGATCGACGGCGTGTCGGCGAAACGGGTGAACGTGGCCGCGTCGAACCAGGAGTCGAGCCCGCCGAGCGACGGTGGCTCGCCCGCGGCGGCGCTGGCCTTCGCCACGGCCTCGACGATGGGGTGGGCGGCGTCGACCTCGGCGGGCGGGATGTCGAGCGCCCATTCGATCGCGGGCGGGTGGAGCGCGAGCCACGGGTCGGCGGCGGCCGCCGCCGCGATCCAGGCCTCGATCTCGGCCTCGACCTCGCGCCCCCAGCCGTCGTCGTCGGCGTTCCCGGGCAGGTACATGACCTCGCACGTGAGCGAGCACGACGCCGGGTAGGTCACCGCCCACTCGCCGCCCGAGATCTTGACCGGCACGATCGTGCCCGAGGACAGGTGGGGATGGCGCTTGTCGGGCCGCCCCATCCACTCCTCCCGCAGACGGCGCACCGCGTCGAGCACGACCGACATCTTCTCGATCGCGTTCACCGCGCCGCCGTCCTTCCAGTGCGGCTGGGCCATCTCGGCGTGCCCCGGCCGGCCCTCGACGGTGATCGTCGGCGTGAGCGACCCGCGGCAGGCGACCCACACCTCGAAGGCCGTCGGCTCCGGCACGATCCCGGCGTCGGCGCGCACGCCGTGGCGGGCGGCGGCCAGGCCGCCGGCGCCGGAGGACTCCTCGTCGGTCACGGTGTTCACGACGACGTCGCCGGCGAGCTTCACGCCCAGGCGCGCGAGCACCTCGGCCGCATAGACCATGCAGGCCACGCCGCCCTTCATGTCGCACGCGCCCCGGCCGTAGAGGTTGCCGTCGCGGACCTCCGCCTGGTTGGGGTCGCTCGTCCAGCGCTCCTTCGGGTCGGACGGGACGACGTCGATGTGGCCGTTCAGGAGCAGGCTGCGGCCGCCCCCGGCTCCCGCGAACCGGGCCGCGAGCTGCGGCCGGCCTTCGAACGTGAGCCCGGACGGGATCTGGCGCGTGCCGGCGACGTCGGCGGGCTCGGGCTCCCAGATGTCGACCGCAGCGCCGGCGCGGCTCAGGCGGTCGCCGAGGTAGGCCTGCAGGTCGGCCTCGGCCCGGGCCGGGTCGCTCGGCTCCCGCGCGGTCGTGTCGAAACCGATCAGCGCCGACGTCAGCTCGACCAGCTCCTCGCGCCCGGCGGCAACCTCGTCGAGGATGCGCTGCTCCAGCGTCACGGTGGGCGATGATAGGTGACCGTTGGACGACTTCGGTGCACACGATGGTCGCGACCGGGCTCGCCGCCGCGTCCGCCGCCAGCGCAGGATCGCGGTCGTCGCGCTGGCGGTCGCGCTGCTCGTCGTGGCCGGTGTCGCGGCCGCCGTCGGCGTGTCCTCGCCGCCGGATCGCGGGGGGCGCTCCGGCGCCGGTGGCAGCCTTCCGCCCACCTCCACCGGCACGGTCACGACCACCACCACGCACCCTGACACGCAGCCGCACGGCACAGTCACGATCGCGGCCGTCGGCGACACGATGCTCGGGACGACGCCGACGCTGCCGCCATCGCCGGGAACGTACCTGGCGCCGATGCGCTCGGCGCTGGCCGGCGACGTCGTCTTCGGCAACCTCGAGGGGACGCTCACCGACCAGACGGCGTCGAAGTGCGGCGGCGCGCCCTCGTCGTCGTGCTTCGCGTTCCGCGCGCCTCCGGAGCTCGCCGCCGCCCTGCGCGACTCGGGGTTCACGATCCTCTCGAACGCCAACAACCACTCCTACGACTTCGGCCAGGCCGGCGAGGAGCAGACCGTGCGCTCCCTGCACCGGGCCGGGATCGCCCAGACCGGGCTTCCGGGCGAGATCACGATCGTCCACGTCAAGGACTTCCGGGTCGCGTTCCTGGGTTTCGCGCCGTATCCCAACACGGGCCCCCTGAACGACCTGCCGGCGGCCCGCCGCTTGATCCGCCGCGCCGCCGCGAAGGCCGACCTCGTCGTGTGCGCGATCCACGCGGGGGCCGAGGGCACCGCGGCCCTCCATCTCACCGGCGGCGACGAGACCTACCTGGGGGAGGATCGCGGGAACCCCGTTGCCTTCGCGCACATGGCCGTGAAGGCTGGCGCCGACCTCGTCCTGGGGTCGGGGCCGCACGTCCTGCGCGGGATGGAGGTCTACCGGGGCCGGCTGATCGCCTACAGCCTCGGGAACTTCGCCGGCTACCACAACTTCAGCCTCGAGGGCGTCCTCGGCGAATCGGTCGTCCTTCACGCCACGCTCGCCGCCGACGGCCGCTTCAGATCGGGCCGGCTCACGTCGGTCCGGCTGGTGGACGCCGGGCAGCCCGTCCCCGACTCGTCGGGCGCCGCCGCGGCGCTCGTCGGGCAGCTCTCCCGCAGCGACCTGGGCGCCCGCGGCGTCCGGATCGGGCCTGGCGGGATCATCCAGCGGTAGTCGCCCTCACTGACAGAGGCTGACTGCTTTACCCCCTTCGAGGCATTCCCGCCTCCCGCGCCCCTCGCTATCACGAGAGGGACGCTCCGTTCGGCCCCCCGAAGAGCCTCTTGCTCCGGCCACCGCCTCTCCCCCCGGATCGGCGGTCGTGGACGTCGCTCACCCCCTCTGAACACGAGCAAGAAAGGCTGCGGACATGATCAAGTGGAACCACCGCACTCTCCGCGTCGCCCTGGCGCTGGCCGCCATCGCGTCGTTCGTCGTGTCCTCCGGCGCCGGCGTTCGCTGGGTCGGCTAGGCACGAGTATCTACCTGGTGCTCACATAGGCGCCGGGAGCGGCCGATAAAAACTCCCGACCGCCCGTGAGCCCTCAAGCTTCATCTCCGTCCCACTCGTATCCGCCCCGGCTGCTCCGGTACGTGGTCACCGTCATCGCGGTGACCGTCCCGGTCGCAGTCGGGGCGATTCTGCGTATCGCCTCCGCGCCGCCGCCGGCCGACGTCGTCATCGGCGTCCTGGCGTTCTCGACCGCCGCTCTCGCTGCTGAGGCCAAGCCGGTCCCGCTCGACGAGCAGGGCCACCGGCGCGTGTCGCTGGCGTTCGTCTTCCTCCTCTCCGCCCAGGTGCTCTTCGGCTGGCAGTACGCCGTGCTGGCCGCCCTCATCGCGGCGGCGGCCGTCGAGGCGGTGGAGCGCGGCGTCTCGCTCCGCGGCGCCTTCAACACGGCGACCTACGGCCTCTCGGCCTTCGCCTCGGCGCTGCCGGCGTTCCTGCTCGGCGTCGACGGCACCCGCATCGGGGCCGCCAATGCCGACACGCTCGTCGTGCTCGCCTTCTCCGGCGGCGGCGCGTACCTCATCACGAACGTCATGCTCGTCGCCGTCGCGGTGACCCTGGCCCAGGGGGTGCCGCTGCGGCGGATGTCGCACGAGTACATGAGCCACTCGGGCCCGGCGTTCGTCATCATGGCGTTCATCTCGGCGCTGGCGGTGTCGCTGTGGAAGGTGAACCCGACGCTCGAGATCCTGCTCGCCGGGCCGCTCTTCGCGCTCGCGCTCTACCAGCGCTACGCCTACCGGACCGTGCTCGCGGTGCGCGACGCCGAGACCGACGCGCTGACCGCGCTCGGGAACCACCGCTCGTTCCAGACCGACCTGCGCGAGGCGCTCGCCATGGCGGCCTCGACGCGGAGCGCTGTCTCGCTCGCGCTGATCGACCTCGACGACTTCAAGAGCATCAACGACCGGTACGGCCACCCCGTCGGCGACCGCGTCCTCCAGGAGGTCTCGGAGGTGCTGCGCGAGGCGTTCGGGAGCGAGTCCGCCTACCGCATCGGCGGCGAGGAGTTCGCGCTGATCCTGTCGGACCGCCCCGGCCAGATCGCCTATGCCGACCTGGAGCGCGTGCACCACCGCCTGTGGCAGAGCACGTTCCCGCACGGCGAGCCGGTCACCGTGAGCGCCGGCGTCGCCACGTATCCCGAGCATGCGGACGACCGCGACGAGCTCCTGAAGGTCGTCGACGCGTCGCTCTACTGGTCGAAGAACCACGGCAAGAACCGCTCCTGCCTCTACTCCGATTCGGTCGTGCGGATCTACACGCCCGCCGAGATCGCGAACGTCGCCGAGCGCACCGCCCGCCTGCGGGCCGCCGAGGGCCTGATCCGGGTCGTCGACGCCAAGGACACCTACGCCGGCGCGCACTCCCAGTCGGTGTCGCGGCTCGCGGAGGGGATCGCGCGGTCGATGGGGCTCGACCTCGAGACGGTGGAGCAGGTGCGGCTCGCGGGCCTCCTGCACGACCTCGGCAAGATCGCGATCCCGGACCGCATCCTCCAGAAGCCCGGCAAGCTCGACCCGGACGAGCTGCGGGTGATGCGCGAGCATCCCGAGCTCGGCTACCGGCTGCTCGAGGGCCTCGGCGTCTCGCCGGTCGATCGCTGGATCCGCCACCACCACGAGTGGTGGGACGGCTCGGGCTACCCGCTCGGGCTGGCGGGTGACGAGATCCCGCTCGGGTCGCGGATCATCCTCGTTGCCGACGCCTTCGACGCGATGACCTCAGACCGGGTCTACCGCGCCGCGGGCACGAGCGAGGCCGCGTTCGCGGAGCTCCGGCGGCGGAGCTGGACGCAGTTCGACGCGCGCGTCGTGGGCGCGCTCGAGGAGTACCTGGCGTCCGAGAGCTCCCACCTCGCGGGGCTCGAAAGCGCGGCCGGCTGATGGTGCTCTTGCTCGCTGTGGGGCTCGGCATCGTCGTGGGCTGGGCGCTCGGCGGCCGGCTCTCGCGTCTGGCCGACCTGCGCCTGCGGGCGGCCTGGCTCTTCTACCTGGCGATCGGCCTCCAGATCGTCGCCTTCCCGTCCGAGACGCTCCCGTGGAGCGTCGGCGATCAGGTGGCGATCGGGATGTGGCTTCTCTCCTACGGCTGCCTCGTCGTCGCGGCGGCGTGCAACCTGCGCGTGAAGGGCGCCGCCGTCGTCGGCCTCGGTATGGCGTCCAACCTGGTCGCGGTGCTCGCCAACGGCGGCCACATGCCCGGCCTTCCCTCGGCGCTTCGGGCCGCCGGCCACATGTACACGGGCGCCCATAACAACGAGGTTGCCGCCAGCCACCCGCACCTGGCCTGGCTGGTCGACCGCTGGGCCGTCCCGCCCTGGATCCCCGGCGGCAACGTGTACTCCGTCGGCGACGTCCTGATCGCCGTCGGCGCCGTCGTCATGGTGTCGGCCGCGATGGGTGGGCGCGTGCCGTTCGCCGATCGCCTGCGGCGTCAACAGCCGCTCGAGACCGGCCTCGCCGGCGGGCCGACCTCCACGCCGTAGCGGCGGTCGAGGCCGCGCAGCCGGCCGCGGTAGACGTCCATGTCGGCGTGGGTCCAGTCCCCGTGCGTCTGGCAGCGCCAGGCGGCGTAGAGCTCGTGGTGGAACGGGCTCGTGAGGCTCTCGTTGTGGCCGATCACATTGCGGAGCTTGATGCCGAACCGCCACTGGAGCCACGCGGTGAGGCGAAGCGACGAGCGCATCTGGGCGGAGTCGCCGAGCACCTGGCCGTCGCTCATCCCGACATGCTCGATGCCGATCGCGGTGTAGTTGAGGCCGACCGTGTGCCGGCAGATCATGTCGAGGCGGACGAGCTGGTAGATGGTGCCGTCGGTGTCGATCACGAAGTGCGCGCACGTGCCCGGCAGCTCGTGGAGCTCGGAGTCGGGCACGTCGGCGGCGAATGTCGCATAGGCCGCCTCGAACGTCGGGCCGGCGGTGTAGTGCTCCACGATCACCCGCGGCCGCTCCAGCCGCCACGTGTCGAGCCCGTAGTGGCGCTTCGCGTACGCCGCCGTCTCGGCCCGCCGGGTCGCGGAGAAGGGGATGGGTCGCCACACGATGTGCGGCTTGGGAGGATGGATCGCCGCCCAATGCCCGCCGGACGTGTCGGCGTGGCCGAACAGCTGGCGGTGCTGGCAGGCGCTCGCCACGAAAGCGAGCACGACGACGAGGCCCAGCGTCAAGCGCATCGGCGCATGGTAGGCGCGGACGGGCCACGCGCGGTCGGCGGCCAACCACCGGGGCCTGGCGCCGAACGGGGCCAGGGCCCATGGTGCCGCTCGTGGTTGTGCGAAGTCCGCGACACCGGTCACGCGGCGGCAACGATTCGCGCCTCGACTGTTTCACGGCCGCATGGCTCGTGGCTCCGGCGAAGACCGCGTTCTTCGCCGGAGCGCACCGGACAAGCGCCACCCTTAAGAGGGGGCTCGCGGGGGAACCCTGAGTTCCCCGCGGTTAGGCCACCAGAGCCAGCGGGCTGAAGCTCGCAGCGTTCGGGATGACCGCCGCCGGGTCCGTGCCCATCCAGTTTCCGAGGAGCTCGGTGTAGATCTGGCGGTAGTCGACCGGGACCTTCAGGTTGCCGTTCCCGTCGAGGTCGACCGGGCGGATGCCGGGGAAGGGGCTCGCGATGCCCGGCTGGACGTGCGTCCCGATGACCATCGCCAGGCCGCCCGCGCCGTGGTCGGTGCCGCCGCCGCCCGAGTCGTTGTCGTCGACGCGGCGGCCGAACTCGCTCCAGACCAGGGTGAGGACGCGGTCGGCGATCCCGTGCGCCTCGAGGTCGGCCTGGAACGCGGCCAGCGTCTGTCCGAGCGAGGAGAGGCAGTCCGCCTGGCGGTTCACCTGGTTGTCGTGGAAGTCGAAGCCGTCGTCGAAGCTGAGGCAGGCCACCCGCACGCCCAGGTTGGAGCGGATGAGCCACGCCAGCGTCGACATGCGCTCGTCGAAGCCGGTCGTGCCGTAACCGAGCCCGTTCGGCGGGATCGTGGTCGAGCCGAGGCCGGCGAGCTGGTTCGCCACGTCGACCGCGCCGCCCACGGCCTTGTCGGCCGCCGCCATCGGGGCGTTCTTCGCCGATCGCTGGGCGAGGTCGCCGAGCGTCTGCACCATGAGCGCCTCGTCCGTCCACACGCCGTTCAGGTCGTACTGCGCCGACTGCGGGCTCGTCAGCACCGCGACCGGGTTGGCGGCGCTCTTCATCGAGCCCTGGAGCGTCCAGTCGACCGAGAGCGCCTGGAGGGGATTGTCCGCGTCGCCGTTCTGGTCGACCCAGCGGCCCAGCCAGCCGGTGGCGGGGTTCGGGTCGAGCTCGCCGGCCTGCCAGAATGCCCGCGAGTGGAAGTGGCTCAGGTCGGGCGGCAGGTAGTCGACCGCCGGGATGACGGCCATCTTGCCGGCGTCGTAGAGCTGCTTGAAGCCGGTCGCCGCCGGGTTCCAGCGGAAGTCCGGCGTCGCCCCCGGCCCCGCCAGGGTGAGGCAGTCGTTGGGATCGAGCGCGATGTAGTTGCGGGCCTGCTGGTAGGCCGCCAGGTTCTGGGCGTCGACGGGGAGGAGCGTGTTCAGCCCGTCGTTTCCGCCGTCGAGGAAGATCGAGACGATGATCGGGTCGGTGACGCCGCCGGGCGTCGCCGCCTGGGCGGCCGCCGCCTCCCAGATCCGGCCCCACGAGAGCATCGACGCGCCGTAGACGGTGATCGTCGCGATCGCCCCGTTCCGGAGGAAGTCGCGCCGCGAGATGCCGGCCGTGGCACCCTCGAGCACCGCGCGCGGGATCGGCACGCGCTGGCCCTGGCGGCGCAGCATCGCCGCGCGTTGCGTGGTGTGCCAGTCATTGCAGCCACAGGCTGTCATCGCAGCTCCTCGAATCGGGTGGGTTCAGGAAAGGAAGCCGTCGGGGCCGGCCAGGATGAGCGCCCGCAACACCCGCTGGCGCTCGACGCGCTCGTGCGAGCCGAGCACCCGCTTGCCGCTCGACGTGGAGCTGTGCGCGTCGAAGAACGCCTGCGCGTAGCCCTCGAGCTTGGCCCGCGCGCCGTTCGAGACCCACGGATGGGCGAGCGCGGCGACGGCGCGCGAGACGGCGTCGGTCGCCGATTCCTGCCCCGGGTCGGCGACGGTGTTCCTGATCAGGTAGTCGGTCGTCTGCCAGTAGGCGTGCGCCGAGTTGGTGTTGAGCCAGGCGGCGCCCTGGTCCCAGCCCGACACGTTGGGCGGGTAGAAGGGCACCTGGCCCATCGCATCGAGGAGCCACGCCCAGGCGTCCTCGGTGATGAACTGCCCGGTCATGCGCAGCGTCGAGGCGACGAAGACGATCGGGCCCTTCACGAGGTCGGGTGCGTCGAGCGCCTGGTACATCGCCGAGTGGCGCAGGATCACGCGCAGGAGCGGCTTCAGCTTGTAGCCCGAGCTCAGGTAGTTCCCGACCATCATCTGCATCGCCGACTTGGGCGGCGGGGTGGGGATGAAGTACGACCACAGCTTCCACGCCAGGAACGGCGCATGGTTGGGATGGCGGATGACCAGCCGCACGACGTCCTGCCAGTCCCAGGTGCCGGTGTGGCCGAAGATCGTCTTCGACCCCGTCGCGTGCCACGACGAATCGTAGAACGTCGGGTTGTCCTTCTGCGTGTTCGACCAGTCGTAGCGCCAGCCCGTCAGCGCCAGCGCGGCGGCGTGGATGTCGGCCTGCGTGTACATCTTCGACTGTCTCCACAGCCCGAACGTCGCCGCCTCGAGCCCGGGATCGTTACCGAGGCAGAAGAGCTCCATGAGCTCGCGCGCGTAGTTCTCGTTCGGCGCCCACTTGTTGGAGTCGGCCCCGTTCAGCCAGAGCAGCATGGCCGGGTCGTGGGTGAGGCGGGTCACGAGGTCGAGGAAGCTGCCGACGGCGTGCGAGCGCAGGAGCGCGTTCTGGCGCAGCATGTGGCGGATGTTCCCGACGCCTGCGTTCGAGGTGGCGAAGTGGTCGTGCAGGTTGAGCGTCATCCGCTCCTCGAGCTGGTTGTGCGACCGCACCATGCGGTCGAGCCACCACAGCGTGTCGTGCCCCCAGACGTTGGCCGGGTCGAGCGGGCCGCCGTTCACCCGCGGAGCCGGGCCCGAGAGCCTCGCCGGCGCCGCCGGGGCGAGCAGCTTCTCGATCGCGCCGTTCAGCCCGAGCGTCCGATAGTGGGAGATCTGCTTGTCCGAGCCCGAGAACCCGCAGCGCCAGAGCAGGCGGCGGTAGTGGGCGGCGGTGGAATTCCGCGGCAGCGTCGGGTATTGGTTAGCCAATGGGGTTCGCTCGCCTGTGCTTGGTGTTGATCGTGCTCGCTTGCCTTGCGGCATCGTCGAGCGGCGCCGCCGCGTCCACGTCCCGAAGCGTCGGCGTGAACGAGACCGAGTACCGCATCTCCCTCGGCCGAGCGACCGTGCCCCACGGCCGCATCACGTTCTATATCGCCAATTTCGGGCAGGACGACCATAACCTGAAAGTGGCACGTCACCAGATCGGCTACGGCTTCAGCGGGCGCGTTCCGGCGGGGGCCCGCACCCACTTCACGGTGACGCTCAGGCCGGGCCGCTACAACCTGTACTGCAGCATCCCCGGCCACCGGGCCATGGGGATGCTCGCTCGGCTTACCGTGACGTGATGGCCTCGTGGAGCCGGTCGAGGAACGGCACCTGCGCGGCCTTCAGCCTGCCCCGTGCCTCGTCGGGATCGAACCACTCGACCCGGTCGATCTCGGGGAACTCCTGCATGCGGCCGGAGCGTGGCGGCCACTCCATCTCGAAGGTGTTGCTGACGGCGGTGGACGGATCGAGGTCGCCCTCGACGGCCCATGCGATAACCACCTTGCCGGACTTCTGCCTGATCTCGCCGAGGTGGATCATCGACCCGGCCGGCAGGTTGTGGCCGGTCTCCTCGGCGAACTCGCGCCGGGCCACCGCCTCGAGCTCCTCGCCTGGCTCCGCCTCGCCCTTCAGCACCGTCCAGTGGCCATGGTCCTTCTTGGCCCAGTACGGCCCGCCGTTGTGGGCGAGCAGCACCTCGAGGCGCCCTTCTCGCCTCCGCCAGAGCAGGATGCCCGCGCTCGTGCGGCCCGACTTGTCGACCTTGTCCTTCACCAGCGGCCGAATCTAGCAGCCGGATCTAGCCCCAGCAGCTCCAGAACGGTGGTGCGGCCCCGCCCGCGTGGCCGGCCGGCCTGGCCGTCGACCTGGCCGGCAACCACCCTGCGGCACGCCGGGCCGGGACCCGGTCGCGCTCCGGCAGATCTGGTCGGGCCGAAGTCGCCGTGGGCGACCACGCGGGGCGGGCGCCGCGCGTCGGCAACCGCCGCCCCGCGGTTACCGAACTCGTGAACGGCGTCCCCTCCCAGTTGCAGAGAGGGCGCCGGTTGGAACGATCCCCAATCCCGTGTCCCATGTGCGGGACGAGCCTACTGCGCTCCTCCGGCAGCGCCGTGAACGGCGTGTACGGATCCCGTAAACACCGTCGTCCACCCGCCGCGCTACGGTGACGGCCGTGGCTTCCATCGCCTCAGAGCCCCGGACCGCGTGCGCCCTCCCGGGCCAGAGCCGCGACGATCCGGCCTGCCCGCGGTGCTCCGCGCCGATGATCTGGACCAAGGCCTCGTGGCACTGCCTGGCGTGCCGCTACAAGGAGGGCTGCTGCGGCTGATCCGCCGGGGGTGGCCGGGCGCGGCTCGTGCCCGTACCTTTGACTGGTGAGCCTCTCTCCGCTCGAGCTGCCCGTCTCGCCGACCGCACACACCGCGGCGGCGGTGCGTGCAGTCAGAGACGCGCGGGCCCAGGTGCCCTGCCACGGGTCGCTGTGTGCGGCGCTCGACCTGGCCGACCCCCGCGGCGCGCTCGACCAGGACGCGTATCGCGAGGCGGTCGAGGCGCTCGACATCGCCGCCCGCGTCTTCGGGCATGACACGGCGACGCAGGTCGGCGCGCACTGCGAGGACGCGGCGCTGGTGTTCGACATCGCCGTGTACCACCTGACGGGCGCGGCGGCCGACATCCCGGCCGCGCTCCTGGCGTTCCGGCGGGCGGCGGGGCCGCTGCTCGAGCGCACGCGCAGGGTCTGAGACCGGACTCGCGTAGACAGCGGGCACCCTTCCGGGTGACAGAACCTCCCAGTTGCGGTGAACTTGCGCCCGAGCGGTCAAGACCGCCCAAGGACGAGCCGAATTCCGAAGTGATCGCCGTCGTTTTCCGGCGACTTCGTTTGATTTGTTTCACTTGGGGGTCTACATCATGTTCGTACATCGTTGGCGCGCACTCGGCTGCTTCCTGGCCGTCGCTGCCGCCGCTACCACGGCACTGGCCGTCACCACGACCGCCGGCGCCACCTCGGTTGTCCCGCACGTGTCGGCGGCCGCCGTCCAGCAGGGCTGGCAGTTCCCGGTCCCGGGCTGGACGAAGACGAACAAGGAGGCCGGCCGGGTCGACGACATCCTGCGCGTCGGCCATATCGTCTTCATCGCCGGCAACTTCACGACTGCCGCCGACCACATCGGCAACGTTCAGGCGCGTACCTTCCTCGCCGCCGAGGACGCCGCCACCGGCGCGCTCCTGCCGTTCGCGCCGCAGCTGAACGGCCGCGCGTACTTCCTGGCCGCCTCGCCCGACCGCAAGACGCTCTACGTCGGCGGGGCCTTCTCGACTGTGAACGGTGCGGCGCACTCCAGGCTCGTCGCGTTCGACATCGCCTCCGGGCAGGTGTCGCCCGTCGTCCCGAACCTGGGGCTGAACGGCTCCGTCAAGGCCATCGCCGCCACCGGCGACGACCTGTACATCGGTGGAGCGTTCACCAGCGTGGCCGGCGAGTCGCACAGCCGCCTGGCCAAGCTCTCGCTTGCCGGCGGGCAGTTCGCGCTCGACTCGAGCTGGCGCGCAGGCGCCTCCGACGAGGTGCGCGACCTGGTCGCCGATCCGCTCAGCGGGCGCCTGATCGTCGCCGGCTGGTTCAAGTCCCTGGACGGCTACACGTCCTCGGCGCGCCTCGGGGCGGTCACGCTGGCCTCGGGCGGCCTCGCCACGTGGGCGAGCCACCCCGGGTCCGAGGTCCTCGACATCGCCCGCTGCGGCCCCGAGCTCTACGCCGCCATGGGCGGCCCGGGCGGCACCGCCCTGGCCTACGACCTCGCCACGGGTCACCAGCAGTGGTTCTACAAGACGGACGGCAACGTCCAGGCCGTCGCCACCATCGGCGGCTACCCCGTCTACGGCATGCACGGCGACTACGTCGCGCCGCAGGCGAACATGTCGATGAAGGAGTACGGCACCAGCAAGCGCATCTCGCGCCACAAGGTGTTCATGCTCAGCCCGGCCGGCGTCCTGCAGGATTGGGCGCCTCCGCTCACGTCCAGCCAGGGCGTGCTCGGAGTCTGGGCGCTCCGGGGCGGCGGCGGCAACATGTACGTCGGCGGCGACTTCACCCGGGTGGACGGAGGCGACCAGGCTCGCTTCGCGATCTTCCCGAGCATCTAGACGCGCTGCCTCGGGTCCTCGGGGCGTTTGTCCCGGGGCCCCGATCCCGTTCGCGCAGCCGGCGATCTAGCTGGGGACGACGCTGCCGCAGGCCTCGTCGGCAAACCGGAGCGCGCGGACGTAGGCGTCGCGGAGGATGCGGTCGGCGGCGGGCACCGGCTCGCCGAGGGCGTCGAACTCGCCCCGCTCATAGGCCGCCACCCACTCGAGCACCTCGCCCATCGGGCCGGCCCGCCTGAGGAGCGCGAGCGCGACCTCGGGCCCCAGCGGGAGCTCGGCCAGGATGTCCTCCATGCGCATGTTCATGAACGCGTCGATGACCGAGAAGAGGCCGACGGTGAAGTACGCCTCCGTGTCGGGCCGCTCGAGCTCGTGCGCGACAAGCTCGGCCATCTTCCCGCGCAGCATCGCGGTGCGGGTGAGCTCGGTGGGCGTGTCGTCGAGTCCCGCGAGCGTCACGAGCATCGCCCAGCTGCGGACGTTGCGCGCGCCGAGGAGCACGAGCGCCTCGTGGACGGAGTTCACCTTCCGCGGCAGCGAGAAGTAGGCGGAGTTGATCCAGCGCAGGAGCCGGTAGGAGACGCCGAGGTCGCGGCTGATCACCGCGTCCAGCTCCTCCAGCGACACCTCGGGGTTCTGGAGCGCCCCGATGAGCTGCACCTGCGAGAGCCGGTTCGACGGGATGCCCTTGCCGGCCACGGTCTTGGGCTGGCAGAAGAAGTAGCCCTGGAAGAAGCCCAGGCCGGCGGCCTTGCAGCGGTCGAACTGCTCGTAGCTCTCGATCCGCTCGCCGATCAGCTTGACCTTGTGGGCCGCGATCGCCGCGATCTGCTCGCGCAGCTGCTCGTCGGTGAACGACTGCGCGTCGAGCTTCACCATGTGCGCCAGCTCGAGCAGCGGGGCGCTGTCTGGGCGCATGACGAAGTCGTCGAGGACGATGATGTAGCCCATCTCGCCCAGCTCGCCCAGCTTCGCCGCCACGTCCGGGTCGGCGGCGATGTCGCGCGGCATCTCGAGGCCGACCCGGCCGACCGGCAGGAGCGGCACGAAGTCGTTCAGGACGAACTCGCGTGTGACGTTCACGAAGCACATCCGCCCGCCCACGAGCGTGTCGAGGCCGATGTCGCCGAACGTCGTCACGATGGTCGATGCGGTCGCCTCGTCGGCGTTCGCGACGTCCGCCCAGCTCTCGTCGGCGGCCCGGAAGAGGAGCTCGTAGCCGTACACCTCCATGCGCCCGTCGTAGATCGGCTGGCGCGCGACGAACGTGGGGGACGCCGCAACGGAGCCTGCGTCGGCGAGCGCGCGAGACAGCGATGGCGGCGGCCAAGATTCGAGCCGGCGCGCCTGAGACCAGCTTTCGGCCATGGTGCACCTCCTGGGGGTGAACGCCTCAGCCGTAGACTCGTACTCCGGCCGTGATGCGGGCATCCCCAATTTGTAGTAGTCAGGTCAGTGGGAACGGCGGCTGGGCCCATGCCGGAAGCGTGCTCGGCTCGACGTCCGTCACCCACTTTACCCACCAGTAGCCGCGCCGGCCGGGGGCCACGAGCCGGGCCGGCGCGCCGTGCTCGGGCGCCAGCGGGACGCCGTCCATGTGGGTCGCGAGGACGATGCCGTCCAGGTCGGACGCGCCGAACCGGCGCGCGTACCCGGTGGCCGAGCGCACCTCGACGCTGCGCGTCCCCGGCGGCAGCGGCGGAACGAGGTCGGCGAGCGCCACGCCCGACCAGCGGTTGGTGCTGTACCAGCCCGACGTGCAGTCGAGCGCGCACACCACCGAGGTCTGGCGCAGGCCGGCCAGCCGCTCGGCCGTCCACGGCGTCGCGACCGCGCTCGGCGTCGTGTCGTCGAGCCACGAGGTGGGGACGGGGGTGGCGCGCGGCAGCGATCCGGTGGCCGCGCGCGGTGCGCCCAGGACGCGCTCGAAGGCGAGCTTCGCGGCGACGCCCACGGCCACCACCGCCGCGCCGCGCAGGAACGCCCGGCGGGTGAGGTCGCCGACCCGCGGGCGGGGAGGACGCTTCCAGGCGTGCGCGGCCGCCACCGGGACCGCGGCCAGCGCGAGGCCGATGTGCCAGCCGAGCGCCGTCAGCGGCCCGAGCGTCCCGGCGCCGGCGGCATGCGCGAGGCCGAGGGCGATCGAGGTGGCCACGAGCGCGCCGAGGAGGATCCCCGGCGCCGCCGCCCGGCCGCGCCGCGCGACGCCGCGCACGGCGATCCGTGACTTCGGCCGCACGAGCGCGAGGAGGGCGAAGCCGGTGGCGCCGTGGGCCCACACCACGACCGCGGCCCGGCCCTCGCCGACGAGGAGCGCCGCGACCCCGCTCGCGGTCGCGACGGCGAGCACGGCGGCCAGCGCCAGGTTTGTCCGCCTCGTCATGGCCCGTCGTGGATCGCCTGCACGCTCTCGAGCGTGTCGGCCTCGTCGGCGCGCTTGTCGGGCCGGTGGTGCAGGACGCGCGCGAACCGCAGCGCCACGCCGCCCGGATAGCGGGGGCTGCGCTGCACGCCGTCGAACGCGATCTCGACGACGAGCTCGGGGCGCACGTCGACCCTGTACGCGGTCCGCCCGGTCTCGAGCTCGAGCAGCCGCTCGGTCTGCCACTGGAGCATCGCGTCGGTGAGCCCCTTGAACGTCTTTCCGAGCATGCAGAAGCTCCCGTCGGGGAGACGGGCGCCGAGGTGCAGGTTGGAGAGCCAGCCCTGGCGGCGGCCGTGGCCCCATTCCGCCGCCAGCACCACGAGGTCGAGCGTGTGGCGCGGCTTGACCTTGAGCCACGCACCCCCGCGGCCGCCGGCGGCGTACGGCGCCGTGAGGGCCTTCACCATGACGCCCTCGTGGCCGCGGGCCAGCGCATCCTCGAGGAACGCCGCGGCCTCGGCGCCGGTCTCGGCGACCGTGCGCGGCACCCGCATCGGCTCGGGCACGGCGGCGGCAAGCACGGCGAACCGCTCAGCAGCGGGCCGGTCGATCAGGTCGTCGCCGCCGGCGTGCAGGACGTCGAAGAAGAGCGCGGTGAGCGGCACGGAGCGCCGCTGCGCGTCGACGTCGCGGCGGCTCGCGAAGCGGCTGGCCGTCACCTGGAACGGGTGCGGCCGGCCGTCGTCGCGAAGCGCGATCGCCTCGCCGTCGAGCACGATCGCCGAGACGGGGAGCGCGAGCGCCGCCGCGACCACCTCCGGGACGCGGTCGGTCACCTCGTCGAGGCTGCGCGTGAAGACGCGGACCTCGCCGTCGCTTCGGTGCACCTGGATGCGGGCGCCGTCGAGCTTCCACTCCACGGCGGCGGGCGCGATCTTCCCGAGCGCCGCCTCGACGTCGGGCGCGGTCCCGGCCAGCATCGGCGCCACCGGCCGTCCGACCTCGAGCCGGATCCGGCGCAGGCCCTCGACCCCCTCGCCCAGCGCCGTCTGCGCCGCCAGGGCCAGGTCGCCGCCGAGCATCGCCGCCCGGCGCACGTCGGCGGGCGGCACGGAGGCGGACTGGGCGACCGCCTCGATCATCACCCCGGCCAGGGCGCCCTGGCGCAGGTCGCCGAGGATGAGCGAGACGAGGAACGCCTGCTCCCGTCGCGTCGCCCGGCTCAGCAGGCGCTCGAGCTCCTGCAGCCGCGCGCCTCGCGAGCCCGGGCCCGCGAGCGCCGCCAGCCGCTCGAGGGCGCCGTCGACCTCGGCCACGGTCAGCTCCGGCTGCTCCGCCGGGGGCGGCAGGTCGCGCAGCGCTGCCCAGCCCGCTCCCGTCTGGCGCTGGCGCGGCGCCCCGGAGAGGAACGCCACCCCGGCGGCGGACTCCGCCGGCCCCAGATCGGTGAGACAGGCGGCCAGGAGCGCGATCTTGGCCGTGCGCGACGACGTGTCGCGCACGGCGCTCGAGACGTCGACGAGCCGGTGAAGCGGCGTGCCTGAGCCGGATGGCATGCGTCCTCAGGGTACCGGCGTCGTGACCGTTCTCGTTGTGCCGGCGCCGGCCCGGCCGTAGACTCGGGCCATGTCGGCCCAGGTGCCCGCTCAGGCCCCGAACGCCAGCGCGGCGCCCGCGATCGTCCGAACGGCGTGTCCCGGCGGCGGTGCCCACGACACGTGCGGGTTCCTCCGGGTGCCGCTCGACCGCAGGCTGCCCGACGGGCGCAAGATCCGGATCTACCTCGAGCTGCGCTCGCGCGCCGACCGGTCGCGGCCGCCGGTCTCGACCGTGCTCTCGATCGAGGGCGGCCCCGGGTTCTCGACCACCGCCGACCGCTCCGCGCGCATCCAGCTGTGGCGGCCGCTCTCGGCGCGGCGCGACCTGCTGCTCGTCGACCTGCGCGGAACGGGTCGCTCCGATCCGCTCGACTGCGCCGCCTTCCGCCGCCACATCCTCGGCTACATCGACCGCGCGGCGCGGTGCGCGGCCGAGCTCGGCGCCTCGCGCGACTTCTACGACACGTCGCAGTCGGTGCAGGACCTGGCGGCGGTGCTCGGTGCGCTGAGCATCGGCCGGGTGGATCTCTACGGCGACTCCTACGGCTCCTACGCCGCCCAGGCGTTCGCCCTGCGCTACCCGCACAAGCTGCGGTCGCTGGTGCTCGACGGCACCTATCAGCTGCCCGGCTCCGATCCGGCGCTGGCCGACCTCGCCGCGAGCACGAGAAGCGGTCTGCGGCTGGCCTGTGGGCGCCGCCCCGGCTGCCCGGCCGGGCGCGAGGATCCGGTCAAGGTCGTGGCGAGGCTCGTCGCCCGCGTTCGCCGCGATCCGATCGTGGGGACGGCGCCGGACGGGGACGGCACGCCGACCCACGTTCGCCTCGACGAGGACGCCCTCGTCCAGGTCATGATGTCCGGCTTCTACGACCAGGCGGTCTGGCGCGACATCGTCGCCGCCGCCCGCTCGGCGAAGGCCGGCGACACCCGGCCGCTGCTGCGGCTCGCCGCCGAGACGGTCACCACCGACGGGCCCAACGGCGATCCCCGCCTGTACTCGGAGTCGCTCTACCTGGCGGTCATCTGCCACGACTACCCCGAGCTGTGGAACCCCTCGACGCCCGTCGCTCAGCGCCCGGCCGAGGTGCGCGCGGCGCTGGCGGCCTATCCCGCCGGCACGTTCGCGCCGTTCTCGGCGGCCGCGTGGACGGGGACCGACTTCGAGGGCGCCCTGGCCTGCCTGCGCTGGCCCTCGCCGGCCCGGCCCGACCCGCCCGCGCCGCCCGGAGCGGCATATCCGCGGGTGCCGACGCTGATCCTGAACGGCGACCTCGACAACATCACGCCGCTCGCCGACGCGGCGGTGGTCGCCCACCGGTTCCCGCGCAGCACGCTGGTCGACGTCGAGAACTCGGGCCATGTGACGGCGCTCCTCGACCAGAACGACTGCGCGTCGGTCATCTACCTGCATTTCGTCTCGGCGCTCGCGGCGGGCGACACGTCGTGCGCGTCAAGGACGCCCGAGGTGCGCGTCGTCTCGGCGTTCGCCCGGTCGGCCGCCGCCGTCGCGCCGGCGCGGGCCGGACGGCGCGACCGCTCGACGCTCCTCGACCGCCGGGTCGCCTCGGCGGCGGCGCAGACGGTGGCGGACGCGCTCCAGCGCTGGTGGGTCAACTACGACGGCACCGGCGTCGGCCTGCGGGGCGGGCGGTGGTCGTACTCCGGCGGGAACCTGACGACGTTCGTGTTCCAGCGCGACTCCTTCGTGCCCGGCGTGGCCGTGTCCGGGACGACGCGATGGGTGTACACGACCGGCCGCGTGCGCGCGAACCTCGTGGTGCGGGCCGGCGGAGTGGTTGAGCACCTGCGGATGCGCTGGTCGCTGCAGGTGCGGGCGGCGATGGCCGACATCGACGGCCACGCGGACGGCCGCCCGCTGCACGCGCACATGCTCGCCCCGTAACCCCTGGGGTCAGACCCCGATGTTGCGAGCGGCACCTGAAAAATTGGGGTCTGACCCCGTTTTTCCACCTTTGGGGCCAGACCCCATCGCGCGCGGCGACGGGGTCTGACCCCGGTTGTTCAGTGGGCGCGGATCGCGCCGAAGAGGCCGTGGGCCTCGTCGTCGATCCCGGCGCTGAAGAGCAGCGTCTTCGGGTCGCCTGTCACGCCGTTTCCGAACCGCAGGCCCCAGAGCCCGTCGATCTGGACCGGGTGCCCGTTCGGCCGGCGCAGCTGGCCGAGCCAGTGGCCGGAGTGGATGTTGTAGGCGTTGATCTTGCCGTCGCCGAAGTTGCCGACGAGCAGGGCGTGGCCGAAGCGGCCGAACCCGCCCGGCGCCCGCACGAGGCCCCACGGAGCGTTCAGACCGCCCCGGCTCGCGACGCGGTGCAGCAGGAACCCGCGCCGGGAGTAGACGTCGACGAACCCGAGCCCGGCGCCCGCGACCTCATCCGAGGCCGCCGAGTCCTGCTTGGCGTACGCCACGTAGAGCTTCCCGCCGATGTTCTGGATGTTGAACGGCGCGAAGCCGTGCGGCAGGTTCCGGTCACGGAAGCCGCCAGCCAGATGGACGCGGTCGAAGTTGCCGTTCACCACCACGATCTGGTTGTGGTGGAAGTCCGCCGCGTAGAGCAGGTGCCCGCGGCCGTGGACGAACCCCAGCGCGAGGCCCTTGAAGATCGCCCCGGGAACGCTGAGCTCGGCCTTGGCCGACGTCATCGGCGGATCGGTGAACGGCCAGGCCGTGATCATGCCGGCCTCGGAGTCGAACAGGAACGTCGCCGGCAGCTGCTGGTTTCCGACGTGGACCTTGAACGACGTGGTCGGGTTGAACACGGTGCCCGTGGGCGCGCCGCCCGGGATCGAGACGACGAGCGGCGCGATCGAGATCGGCATCCCGTGCGCCGCGCCTGGATAGATCGACGACACGTCCGTGCCGTTGTCGGCGATCCAGAGCGGGGTCGTCGGACCCGCGGAGAGGCCCCAGGGGTTCACGAGGTTCGGGTCGGTCAGCATCGCCAGGCCCGGCTTGTCGGACACCAGGTTCGTCTGGTGGAACCCGGCGGCCTGTGCGGCGGCCGGCGCCGCGAGCGCGGCCGTGACGAGGATCGCCCCTGTGGCTGCGGCCAGCCGCAGCCGTCTCGGGGAGTTGCGTAAGCCCATGTGGCCCCCTCTGTCTGGCGCACCCGTGGGCGCGCGGTTGACTGGGCGGGGGTACGGTCGAGCGGCCGGACCGGTTTGTGGGTCATCTCACATTCCGGCGTTCTGCTTCACTTCGGCGATGCTTGCCTCGGAAGCGTCGTCGCGGGAGGCGCACGCCGAGCATCGGCGGGGGCAGGTCCTGATCGCCCTGGCGGCGATCGCGTGGTCGACTGCCGGTCTGTTCCAGCGCGAGCTCTCCCTCGACGTGCCGACCCAGATGGCGGGCCGGGCGCTCTTCGCGTTCCTCGCGCTCGGGGCCTACGCCGCGGTGGCGGAGCGCGGGCGGGTGCGGCAGGCCTTCCTCGCGATCGGCCGGGACGGCCTCGTCGTCGCGGTCTGCATGGCGGTCGCCTCGGGCGGGTTCATCGTCGCCCTGAACCACACGTCCGTGGCCCGGGTGCTCTTCGTGCAGGCGGTGTCGCCGGTGGCGGCCGCGCTCCTCGCCTGGATCGCGCTGGGCGAGCGGGTGGCGCCCCGCGGGTGGGTTGCGATGGGGGGCGCGCTCGCGGGGGTGGGCGTGATGATGGGCTCGCCGGGCGGGAGCGACCTCACCGGCGACGTGGCCTCGCTCGTCATGATGATCGCGTTCGCCGTCGCCATCGTCGTCACCCGCCACCGGCGCGACGTCTCGATGCTGCCGGCCACCTGCCTCGCCCAGCTCCTGCTCGTCGTGACCATGGCGCCGATCTCGACGCCGGGCGACGTGGGCCGCCAGGACCTCGCGCTCCTGGTCGCGATCGGCGCGGTGCAAATGGGGCTCGGCATGGGGCTCTTCGCCGCCGGTGCCCGGCTCGTGCCCGCGGCCGAGGCCGCGCTGATCACCCTGCTCGAGGTCATCCTCGGCCCGATCTGGGTCTGGCTCGTGCTCTCGGAGCGGCCCGACACCGCCACCCTTGTCGGCGGGGCGATCATCATGTTGGCCGTCGTCGTCCAGGTGAGCGGCGACCCCCGAAGCCAGGCCGAGGTGGAGGCCGAGATCGGCACGCCCTGACGGCTTTGTGATCCACCATCCAATCCGGTCCGGACCGGCAATCCCGCAGTGCTCCCGGCGTCGTACTTGCTCCAAACGACCCTAGGAGCACTCACCATGATCCGCCCAACCCGACTGGCCGCCCTGGCGGCCATCCTCGCACTTCCCGCCCTCGCCGCCGCCTGCGGAGGCGGCGGATCGTCGTCGGCGCCGAAGGCCACGTCGACCCCGGCCGCCGCGGCCGCTGCCACCGGCGGCACCATCGACGCTGCGTCCTCCTCTCTCGGGAAGATCCTCGTGGCCAAGAACGGCATGACCCTCTACATGTTCGCGAGCGACCAGAACGGCAAGAGCTCGTGCAGCGGCCCGTGCGCGCAGTACTGGCCTCCGTACACCGGCACGCCCAAGGCCGGCACGGGCCTGAACGCCTCCCTCCTCGGAACGACGATGCGGTCGGATGGGACGAGCCAGGTCACCTATGACGGCCACCCGCTGTACACGTACGCGGGTGACTCGTCCCCCGGGGCCACCAACGGTCAGGGCCAGAACACCTTCGGCGCCCTGTGGTGGGTCGTCGCGCCCAACGGCTCGGTCGTGAAGACCGCGGCCCAGCCGGCGGCGAGCACCAGCGGCGGCGGGGGGTACGGCTACTAGCCTCAGCCTGCCGGCGACAAGCCGGCGATCTCTCGCAGGAACGGGACGCCGTCGGCGTCGAGCGGCTCACCGAGCTGCTCGGCGTACCGGCGGCCGTCCCACACCGCGGCGGCGATCGTGCCGGGAGCGAGCGCGTCGCCCACAGGCCGGACGGACGACAGGCCGGCGGCCTCCCAGTCGCCGGCCCGCTCGCGCAGGTCGGCGGCCAGCCCGTCCTCGGGCAGCCGGGCCGTGACGAGCACGAGCGCGTCGGCGGCGTGCTCGCTCGGCTCGGACGTGTACACGCACGCCGTGCGCACGACCCCGTCGCCCGTTCCCTCGAGCGCCTGCGACGGCACGATCTCGATCCCGGCCTCGAGCATCCGCCGCTGGATCCGCACCTGCTCGAGCGTGTTCACCGTCCACTCCGAGACCCGCGCCGCCGGCGTCACGAAGGTCACCGTGCAGCCCGCGCGCACCAGCGCCTCGGAGACGACGCCGCCCATGTAGTAGTGGTCGTCGTCGTAGACGACCACGCGCCCGCCCTCGGGGCCCGCGCCGTCCATGACGTCGTCGGGCGTCAGCACCCGCACGTCGGCCAGCTCGAGCGGTCGCAGCTGCCAGCGGCCGACTCCGTCGGCCCGCCAGCGGCAGCCGGTCGCGACGGCGACGTGGTCGAACCCGTACTCCAGCACCTCCGCGGCGGTGAGCCGGCTGTCGTAGGCGACCTCGACGTCGGGCAGCCGCTCGAGCTGCCCGCGCCGGTAGTCGAGGACGCGGATCCACTCGGCCAGCCCGGGCAGGCGCGCCTCGCGCGCCACCCGGCCGCCCACTGCACGGGTCGCCTCCGCGAGGACGACGCGATGGCCGCGGCGGCCGAGCGACATCGCCGCTTCCAGCCCGGCGGGGCCCGCGCCGACCACGAGCACGGTCGCGTCCGACGTCTTGGGCCGCATCTGCTCGGGGTGCCAGCCGCGCCGCCACTCCTCGCCCATCGTCGGGTTCTGGGTGCAGCGGATCGGGGTGATCGTGCCGTCGCCCGACACGCAGATGTTGCAGCCGATGCACTCGCGGATGTCCTCGAGCCGGCCCTCCTCGATCTTCTTCGGGAGGAACGGGTCGGCGATGGACGGCCGCGCCGCCCCGATCATGTCGAGCACCCCGTCGCGGATCATGCGCACCATCGTGTCGGGCGACGTGAAGCGGCCGACGCCGACGACCGGCTTGGAGGTCAGCGCCTTCAGGCCGCGCACGTACTGCTCGTGCGGAGCCTCCGGCGCGAAGCGTGACGTGGAGGAGTCGTTCTCCCACTCGCCGACCACGAAGTCCCACACGTCGGGCAGCTCGCCGACGAGACCGAGGACGCCCTCGATGTCGGCGCGGTCGATCCCGTCCGCCCCGAGCAGCTCGTCGACCGTGATCCGGCACGCGACCGCCGCCCGGCCGTCGACCTCGTCGAGCGTGTCCTCGAGGATCTCGCGCAGAAGCCGGGCGCGGTTCTCGAGGCTGCCGCCGTAGCCGTCGGTGCGCGTGTTGTACCGGCGCGAGAGGAACTGGCCGAGCGAGTTCAGGCCGTGGGCGGCGTAGACGTAGACGACGTCGAACCCGGCCTGGAGCGAGCGGCGCACGGCCGCTCGGTGCCAGCGGCGGACAGCGGCGATGTCGTCTGCGTCCATCCGCCGCACCTGGACGGGGTCGTAGGTCGAGACCGGCAGGTGGCCGACGGCCATCCCCGTCTCGCGCGTGTACATGTTGGCGCCGTGGATGCCGTTGTGGACGGGCTCGATGCCGGCCAGCGAGCCGTGCTCGTGGATCTTCTCGGTCATCCGTGCGAGCGCCGGGATGTCGGCGTCGTCCCAGAGGCGGCCCTCGATGTAGGGACTGACCTCGGAGGTGGGATGGATCTCGACCTCCTCGGTGCACACCACCGCCCAGCCGCCCTCCGCTTTCACGCCGCGCATATGCGCATGCGCCGTCGGGTGATGGTGGCCCATCCCGTTGCAGTGCGGCACCTGGAAGAAGCGGTTGCGGGCGGTCACCGGCCCGAGCTGCAAGGGCTCGAACAGCACGTCGTAGCGGGGGTCGCGCATCGGCGGATCTTCGCGGACCCCGGGGTGGCGATGTGCACGGTCGCGCGCGAGGCGGAGTGTGGCCTCCGGCCACCGGCCACCTGTTGCGGTAGCCCGTCGATCCCCCAACCGAGTGATGTTCTGCCCCCGCCTGGAGGCGATGACCCGGGCATGAGCGAAAATCTGCGCGCCTTTTTTCGCATCGACGCTGCCGTGCCTACGGTGGTTCGCCGGCTGGATGCCGGGGGCGAGGCGTGGGATGAATTCGGCGGCGAGACGATCGACCTCTCTGCCGGCGGCGTCCTGCTCGCCGGGAGCGAGCCGGCGCCCGAGGAGCACCTCGTCGAGGTCGTGCTGCGAAGCGGCGAGCCGCACCTCGATGTGACGGCGCGGGGCCGGGTGGTCCGGAGCGACCGGGCGGCGGACGGAGCCTGGCTCTCCGCCGTGCGGTTCGAGCGCGTTCCGTCGGCGACCGAGCGCGAGCTCGTGCGGTTCTGCTTCCAGAAGGAGGCCGAGACCGCCAAGCGCGTCAGCACGGTGCGCATCTCGATCGCGATCCCGGTCGTCGTCGAGCGCGTCGAGGGCGAGCTTCACCCCGGCTCAACCGTCAATCTGTGCGCGGACGGCACCAAGCTCGCGCCATGCCCGGTGAGCGAGCGCGAGGAGGTGGCCGTGCGGTTCGACGAGCGCTGGTTCGGCCGCGACCTCATCCTGCCGGCCCAGGCGGTTCGGGTCGACAAGACCGGCGTTGACCTCGCGTTCGGGGAGATCCCGCGGGCCGATCGCGCCGCGATCAACCGCGTCGTGATCGCCGAAGAGCGCAAGCTGCGCCGGCTTTCCGCGTAACGTTCGCCTGTCCCGCGGGACCGTTCCCGCGGAAGAACCGAGCGCGGGGAGGTGGCGGAAGTGTCGTATGTGTCACGAGGGTTCCGAGGCAGGCGAAAGGACGCCGACGCCGGCGGGCGCGTGCCGCCGGGCCAGTACCTGACGGACGACTTCCCGGTCCTGTCGGCGGGCCCGACGCCGCACACGCCGCTCGACGAGTGGTCGTTCTCCATCACCGGCGAGGTCGACGAGCCGCGCACCTGGTCGTGGGAGGAGTTCCGGGCTCTTCCCACCGAGACGGTCACCCGTGACATCCACTGCGTCACGAAGTGGTCGAAGCTGGACACTGTCTGGGAGGGCGTGCCGGTCTCTGCCCTGCTGGAGGGCCTCGACACGGCCGCGGAGTTCGTGGTCGCCTTCTGCGACGGCGGCTACACGACGAACCTGCCGCTCGAGGACGTCGCCGACGGGAACGCCTGGGTCGTCCACACCTACGCCGGCGAGCCGCTCGAGCCCGAGCACGGCGGCCCCGTGCGGCTCCTCGTCCCGCACCTCTACTTCTGGAAGAGCGCCAAGTGGCTGCGCGGGCTGGCCCTCCGGCAGGAGGACGAGCCCGGCTTCTGGGAGAACTACGGCTACCACAATCACGGCGACCCGTGGAAAGAACAGCGCTACTGGGGCGACTGACCTGGCGCCTGGCCGGGGTCGCCGAGGTCGTGCCGGAGACGGCGCGGACGGCGACGCTCGTCCTGGACGTCGCGGGCTGGCCCGGGCATCGGGCGGGCCAGCACGTCGACGTGCGGCTCACCGCCGAGGACGGCTACCAGGCCCAGCGCAGCTACTCGATCGCCTCGGCGCCGGGCGAGTCGCAGCTGCGGCTGACGGTCGAGCGGCTGGACGACGGCGAGGTCTCCCCGTACCTGGTGGGCGAGCTGCGGGCCGGCGACGCGATCGAGGTGCGCGGCCCGGTGGGCGGGTACTTCGTGTGGGAGCCGGGGGGCGGCGAGCCGCTGCTCCTGGTCGCCGGCGGGTCGGGGATCGTGCCGCTGGCGGCGATGCTGCGGCGGCGGATCGAGACGAGCGATGCGACGCCGGTCCGGCTCCTTTACTCGTCGCGGACGCCGGCGGACGTGATCTACGTCGCGGAGCTCGAGCGGGCGGCCTCGCTCGAGGGCGTCGAGGTGCTCCACACGTACACGCGCTCGCAGCCCGAGGGCTGGACGGGGTACGCGCGCCGCATCGACGCCGCGATGCTGGCCGAGGTCGCGTGGCCGGCGTCGCACGGCCCGCTGGCGTATGTGTGTGGGCCGACGAGCCTGGTCGAGACGGCCGCAAGCGGGCTCGTCGCGGCCGGCTACGACCCGGCCGTTGTCAGAACCGAGCGATTCGGACCGACAGGAGGATAGGCATGGACGACGCGAGCCTGCGACTCGACGGGAACGCGGCGGCGGGGCTCCTGGGAGAGCTCTTCGCCGTCGACCTGACCACCGCCCGCTGCTGCTGCGCCGGATGCGGCGCGGCCGAGCCGCTCGGGGCGGAGGCCGTTTACGTGAGCGCACCGGGCACGGTGATGCGGTGCGTCCACTGCGACCATGCGCTGGCCGTGGTCGTGCACGGCGGCGGCCGCTACTGGCTGGGGGTGTCCGGCATGGCCTGGCTCGAGATCCCCGACCCTGCGCCTGCGGCCTGACCGCGCAGCTCGTGGAGCGGGGAGCGGGCCGGCGGCTCCCAGCCGAGCAGCGTCCACGCGCGGTCGCCCGAGATGCGGTGGTCGCGGGTGACGCCGTCGGCGTCGTCGGGGTCGAGCACGAGCGCGGCCTCCGCGAACGGCCACGACCGCGGTGCGGGCAGCCCTGCGCCGGCCGCGGCCGCCTCGGCGAGGTCGCACACCCGGACCGGCGGGCCGAGGATGCCGTTCAGGAGCGTCCCGGCGGGCGCCCGCTCCAGCGCGAGCGCGTAGAGCTCGGCGAGGTCGTCCACGTGGACGAGCGACCAGTGGTTCTCGCCGTCGCCGACGTAGCGCGGCACCCCGTCCTCGGCCATGGCCGCGAACTGGTTCGTCGGCCCGCCGCCGCGGCCGTAGACCATCCCCGGGCGGATCACGATAGTGCGGATGTCGGTCGTCGCCGCGGCCAGCACCTCCTTCTCGAGCGCCGGGCGCCATGCGAGGAGCCCGACCGGATCGGGCACCGAGTCCTCGTCGAGGAGCCGGCCGGGAGGCGCGCTCCCGTAGATCCACACGCCGCTCGTGTAGACGAACGCCTTGCCGGTCCCGGCCAGGGCGGCGAGCATCGCGTGCACGGCCGCCTGCTCGACCGGCCCCATCTCCTCGTCCTGCGTGGCGGCGGCATGGATCGTCGCGTCGCATGCGGACGCCGCCCGGGCCAAGCTCTCGGGGTCGCGCAGGTCGGCGCGGACGGCCTCGTGGCCGAGAGCGACGAGCTCGGCCTCGGCCGCGGACGAGCGGGCGGTGCCGATGACCGCGTGGCCGCGCTCGGCGAGCACGGCGGCGACGACCGCTCCGATGTAGCCGGTTGCCCCGGTCACAAGCACTCGCATCTCGATATCGTCTCTCGCGGGGGAACCCAGGGTTCCCCCGCGAGCCCCCTCCTTAAGGGGGTTGCGGGGTGTTTGTCGCGCTCCGGCGAAGAGCGCGGTCTTCGCCGGAGCCCCGACGACGGGCTGCATCACAAGGCTCGGAAGATGTGCGGCGCGATATCGTCGCACGATCGCGACCATCGCCGACCTGTATGTGATCGCCGCTCCGCTCGACCACCCGGAGGGCGTCGCGATGGGGCCGGACGGGACGCTGTGGGCGGGCGGCGAGGCGGGCCAGGTCTACCGCCTCGATCCCGGCTCCGGGGCGGCGACCGAGGTCGCGAACACCGGCGGCTTCGTCCTTGGGATCGCCCACGACGCGGCCGGCAGGCTCTACGTGTGCGACGCCGGCCGCACGGCGATCCTGCGCGTCGACCCCGGCAGCGGCGGCGTCGAGGTCTGGTGCGACTCGGCCGGCGGCGGCCCGCTCGAGACGCCCAACTACCTCGCGTTCGCGGCCGACGGCGCGCTCTACTTCTCCGACTCGGGGACGGAGTCGCTCGAGATCCGAAACGGCCGCATGATCCGCGTGCCGCCCGGCGGCGGCGACGGCGAGGTGCTCGACCTGGGCACGCTGCACTACACGAACGGGACGTGCGTCACCGCCGACGGAGCCGTGCACTTCCTCGAGACGCTGACGCCGCGCCTGTCGACGATCGTGGACGGCCGGGCCGAGGTGATCTCCGAGCTGCCCGGGACGACGCCCGACGGCCTGGCGGCGTGCGCCGACGGGGGCTTCCTCGTCTCCTGCTACTACCCCTTCCGCATCCTGCGCGTGCCGCCCGGCGGCGGCCCGCCGGAGGTCGTCCTGGACGACCCGACCGGGATCCACATGCCGACGCCGACGAACATCGCGTTCTACGGCGAGGGCGCGCGCCGGATCGCGATCGCGTCGCTGGGCGGCCAGGCCGTGACCGGCATCGATCTCGGCATCGCAGGCGCGCCGGTCAATTACCCTGAGGTCGCATGAGGCTCGGGTTCCTGACGGCATGCATGCCCGGGGCCGCGCTTGCGGACATCGCCGCATGGGCCGAGGGTGCCGGCTACGAGGCGCTCGAGGTGGCCGCGTGGCCGCGGATCGGCGACCGCGACTTCACCGCCAGCCACCTGGACGCCGCCGGGCTCGACCAGGCGAAGGCGGACGACGTGCGCGCGCTCTTCGGCCGCCACGGCCTCGAGCTGTCGTCCATCGCCTACTACGACAACAACCTGCACCCCGACCCGGAGGCGCGCCGCGCGATCAACGGCCACGTCGAGGCGTGCATCGAGGCGGCGGCGCTGCTGGGCTGTCCGAGCGTCGGCACGTTCGTCGGCCGCGACCCCGGCAAGACCGTCGCCGAGAACCTGGCCGAGGCGGAGGGCGTCTTCAAGCCGCTCGTCGACGCGGCCGGCGAGCGCGGCGTCGCGCTCATCGTCGAGAACTGCCCCATGGAGGGCTGGCATCCCGACGGCTACCCCGGCAACCTTGCGTACTCGCCGGAGCTGTGGGAGTGGATGTTCTCGCTCGGCCTCTTGCTCAACTTCGACCCGTCCCACCTCTTGTGGCTCGGGATCGACCCTGTCGCGGCGCTGCGGCCGTACGTCGACCGGGTCGCGCACGCGCACGCCAAGGACGCGGAGGTGTTCCCGGAGCGCCGCGACCGCTACGGCGTCTTCGGCAAGACGGTCGAGCGCACCGACGGCTGGGAGTCGGGGTGGTGGCGCTACCGGATGCCCGGGCTCGGGCAGATCGACTGGCGCCACATCGTCGACGCGCTCTACGAGGGCGGCTTCGACGGCGTCCTCTCGGTCGAGCACGAGGACCCGGTGTGGGGCGGCGACGACGAGCGGGTGAAGGCGGGGCTCGAGGTCGCCCACCGCACGCTGAGCCCGCTCATCGTCCGCTGAGATCGATCTGGCAGGCGTAGCAGCCGGGGCCGGCGAAGTGCACGTGCAGGTAGGCGCCGGCGGCCTCGTCGAGCAGGCGCTCGATCGCCCCCTCGAGCTCAGTGCCCGAGAGCACCTCCGTCCCGGTCAGCATGTGCGCGCCGTCGTAGGCCCGCACCGAGAGCAGCCGTCCGCGCAGCATCTCGGGGATGGTGCCGGGCTCCTCGGAGTGGCCGGCGCAGCGCTCCGCGTGGATGTAGACCGGGCTTCGGGCCGCATACGGGCTCTCCCCCCGAAACGGCATGACCGACGCCAGGACGACGCCGCCGGCATCGTGCGCGTCGGAGAGGCAGCAGCGCACCGGGTAGGGGCCGTCGCCGGCGACGGCGGGGACGGCGCCCGGGCTGCGGCGAGCCTCGTCGGCGGCGGCGTCTGACAGAGCGTGGACGGTGAAGGTCGGCATCGGGCTCCTCGGTCGGTGTCGAGCAAGAAACGCGCCGGAGGCCGTCGGCGTGAGATCGGTGAAACATTGGCATCAGGCACCGGTGTTTCACGGTCGGGCCTATCCTTGGGCCGATGGCGGACGAACGAGTTGAGATCCAGGCCGCCGGCCGGACGTTCGCGGTCTCGAACCCGAACAAGGTCTACTTCTCGGAGCGGGGCGAGACGAAGCTCGATCTCGTCCGCTACTACCTGGCGGTCGAGGAGCCGCTGATGCGCGCCCTGGGCGGGCGCCCGATCCTGATGGAGCGCTACCCGGAGGGGGCCGGCGGGCCGTCGTTCTTCCAGAAGCGCGTGCCCAAGAACGCGCCCGACTGGCTCGAGACGACCACCGTCGAAACGCCCAACGGCACCCCGTCGCAGGCGCTCGTCGCCGCCGACGTCGCCCACATCGTGTGGGCCGTCAACCTGGGCTGCCTCGGCCTGCACGTGTGGCCGTACCTCGCCGCCGACCCCGAGCACGCCGACGAGCTTCGGATCGACGTCGATCCCTCGCCCGGCGTCACGTTCGACATGGTGCGGGAGGCCGCCGAGGTGGTGCGCGGCTTCCTGGTCGAACTGGGCCTGGAGGGCGCGCCCAAGACGACGGGGCGGAACGGGATCCACATCTACGTCCGCCTTACACCGGAGCAGGACTCCTACACCGTCCGCGCCGCCGCCGTCGCCCTGGCGCGCGAGCTCGAGCGGCGCCGTCCGGACCTCATCACCGCCGCTTGGTGGAAGGAGGAGCGGGGGACGCGGGTCTTCATCGACTTCAACCAGAACGCGCCGCACAAGACCGTGCTCGGCGCCTGGAGCGCGCGGCCGCGGGTCGGCGGGCAGGTCTCGACGCCGTTTCGGTGGGACGAGCTCGAGTCGATCGTGCCGGACGAGCTGACGCTCGCGACCGTCCCCGCCCGTGTGGAGGCGAGCGGCGACCCGTGGGAGGCGGCCGTCGCCGCGCCGCAGTCGCTCGAGCCGCTGCTGGCGCTTCATCGGCGCGACATGGACGCCGGGATGATGGACGCACCGTGGCCGCCCGTCTACCCGAAGATGCCGAACGAGCCAGCCCGCGTCGCCCCGAGCCGCGCGCGCAAGACGGAGGCCTGACGGCGGCGGACGACCTCGTCATCCACGCCGAGGGGCTCACGAAGCGCTACGGGCCGACGCTCGCCCTCGACGGGCTCGACCTGGCGATCCCCGCCGGCGAGGTCTACGGCTACCTGGGGCCCAACGGGGCCGGAAAGACGACGACCATCCGCCTCCTGCTCGGCCTGCACCGCGCGACCGGCGGCAGCGCGCGGGTGCTCGGGGTCGATCCCTGGGCCGATCCGGTGGCCTCGCACCGCCGCCTGGCCTACGTCGCCGGCGAGCCGTTGCTGTGGCCGGCGCTCACGGGCGAGGAGTGCCTGCAGTTCATGGCGAACCTGCACGGCTCCGTCGACCGCGCCTACCGGAGCGAGCTCGTCGAGCGCTTTCACTTCGATCCCGGAAAGCGCGTGCGCGACTACTCGAAGGGGAACCGCCAGAAGATCCAGCTCATCGCCGCCTTCGGGGCCCGCCCCGACCTGCTGGTGCTCGACGAGCCGACGAGCGGCCTCGACCCGCTGATGGAGGTGGCGTTCCGCGACACCGTCGGCGAGGCGCGCGGGCGCGGCCAGACGGTCTTCCTCTCGTCGCACATCCTGAGCGAGGTCGAGGCGTTGTGCCACCGGGTCGGCATCCTGCGGGAGGGCCGGCTGGTCGAGGAGGGCACGCTTGAGGAGCTGCGCCACCTCTCGCGCCATTACGTCGAGGCGACGTTCTCCGGCCCGCCGCCGGCGCTCGAGCTGCCGTCGGGCGTGACCGCCACGCCTGCGGGTGAGGCAGCCCTCCGCTTCGCCGTGAGCGGGCCGATCGGGCCGCTCCTCGACGTCCTGGCCGGCACCGGCGTCATCGCGCTGACGAGCCGGGAGCCGTCGCTGGAGGAGCTCTTCCTCGCCCAGTACGACCGCGAGCCCGAGGATGCCGGGGCGCGCGCGAGGTAGGGGATCGCGGGCGGCGGTCGTCGAGCACGCCCTCCGGCAGGAGCGCGTCCGGCTCGGGGTCATCGCCGCCATCGTGGTCCTCTACACGGCCGCGAACGTCGTCGGCTACCGCGACACCTACCCGACCGCCGCCGAGCGGGAGCGCTTCGCCGCGGCGTTCGGCGACAACGTCGCGCTGCGGCTCTTCTACGGGCTCCCGCACGATCTGGCGACCGTCGCCGGGTACGTCGAGTTCCGTGTCGTCGGCATCCTGTCGGTCTTCCTGGCGGCCTGGGCCGTCTTCGCGGCGGTGCGCGCCCTGCGCGGCGAGGAGGACGCCGGCCGTTTCGAGCTGATCCTCGCCGCGCCCATGCGCCGGGGGGAGGTGACCGCGGCCGTCCTCGTCGCTCTCGGTATCGAGTGCCTCACCCTGTGGGCTGCGACCGTGCTCGTGCTGATCGCAACGGGGACGGCGTTCGGCGACATCTCCCTCGGCCAATCGCTCATGCTGGGCGTGGCGATCGTCGCGCCTGGGTTCCTGTTCGCCGCGGTCGGAGCGCTGGCCTGCCAGGTGGCGCCGACCCATCGCGGGGCGCAGGCGCTCGGAGGCGCGCTCGTCGCGCTCTTCCTGCTGCTTCGCATCACGGCCGACCTGGTCGGCGGGGCGCGCGACCTGCGCTGGGCGACGCCGCTCGGCTGGGCGGGCGAGGTGCGCCCGGTGACCGGAAGCCGCCCGGCGGTGCTGCTCCTCTTCGCGGCCGTGACGGCGGTCGCCGTGGGGGCCACGCTCGCCATGGCGCGGCGCCGTGACGTTGCGACCGGGCTCGTGGGCGGCGGGCACGCCCCGCGATCCCACGGCAGGCTGCTCGGCTCGCCGCTTCGGGCCGCGATCCGGGGTGAGGGGCCGACCCTGGCCACGTGGCTCATCGGCGCCGGGGTCTTCGCCGCGCTGATCGGCGGGTTCTCGAAGAGCATCGCCGAGGAGGCGCGCAAGGCGGACCTGCACTCGACCCTGGGGACGGACTACACGACGCCGGGCGGCTACCTCGCCCTCACGTTCGTCTTCTTCGCCCTCGTCGTCGCCCTCTTCGCCGCGAGCCACCTGAACGGCATTCGCGACGAGGAGGGCTCCGGCCGGCTGGAGACGCTCCTGGCGCTCCCGGTCGCCCGCAGCCGCTGGCTTCTCGGCCGGGTCGCGATCGCCGCGGTGGCGAGCGTCGTGCTTGCGCTCCTGACCGGCATCCTGGCCTGGGCGGGGGCCGCGACGCAGGACGCCGGTGTCGGGCTAGGGTCGCTGGTCGCCGCCGGCGCCAACTGCATCCCGGCGGCGCTGCTCTTCCTCGGCCTCGGGACGCTGCTCTTCGCCCTCGTGCCGCGGCAGAGCGCGGGGGCGGCCATGGCGCTCGTCGGCGCGGCATTCCTGTGGGAGCTCGTCGGGGCGGTGGTCGGCGCCCCGGCGTGGGCGCTTGCGCTCTCGCCCTTCCATCACGTCGCCGCCGTCCCGGTGGCGCGGTTCGACACCACCGGCGCGGCCGTCATGCTCGTGCTGGCGGCCGCGGCCGCCGTCTCGGGCGTCGCGGTCTTCACGCGCCGCGACCTCCAGAACGCCTAGAGATCGTTGAGTCCCAACTGCCGCGCGCCAGGTCGCGCGGCTGCGGAGTGTTGGCGGCTGTTGTGGGGCTGCGGCTGCGAACCGTCGCATCGCGGCGTCCTCGGTCGGGTCAATATCGCTTGATATTGACCCGACCTGCGTCCTTGTGCTGCTCGGTTCTCGCCGCCCAGGACATCACGTCAGTTGGGAATCAACGATCTGCTGTGCGAACATACGTTCGATGCGAGCCGAGGCGACGATCCTCCACGCCGACCTCGACGCGTTCTACGCGTCGGTCGAGCAGCGGGACGATCCCAGCCTGCGCGGGCGGCCGGTCATCGTCGGCGGGGGCGTGGTGCTGGCGGCGAGCTACGAGGCCAAGGTGCACGGCGTGCGCACGGCGATGGGCGGCCGCCAGGCCCGCCGCCTGTGCCCTGAAGCGGTGGTCGTGCCGCCGCGGATGGCGGCCTACTCCGAGGCCTCGAAGGCCGTGTACGAGGTGTTCGAGGACACGACCCCGCTCGTCGAGGGGCTCTCGATCGACGAGGCGTTCCTCGACGTCCGCGGGATGGAGCGGATCGCGGGCACGCCGGCCGAGATCGCCGTCCGCCTGCGCCGGGACGTGCGCGAGCGGGTGGGCCTGCCCATCACGGTCGGGGTCGCGCGGACGAAGTTCCTCGCCAAGGTCGCAAGCGGCGTCGCGAAGCCCAACGGACTGCTCGTGGTCGCGCCCGACCGCGAGCGGGCGTTCCTCCTGCCGCTTCCCGTCGAGCGCCTGTGGGGGGTGGGGCCGGTGACCGCGGGGAAGCTGCACGACCGTGGGGTCGCGTCCGTCGGCCAGGTGGCCCGGCTCGGCGAGGGCGCGCTGGTGTCGCTCCTCGGCCGGGCGGTGGGGGCGCACCTGCACGCGCTCGCCCACAACCGCGACCCGCGCGTGGTCCGCACGCGCCCGCGGCGGCGCTCGATCGGCTCGCAGCGCGCCATCGGTCGCGGTCCGCACACTGCCGCCGAGATCGACGCCAGCGTGATCACGCTGGTCGAGCGGGTCACGCGCCGGATGCGGACGGCCGGGCGGGTCGGGCGGACGGTCGTCCTGCGCCTGCGGTTCGGCGACTTCTCGCGCTCGACCCGCTCGCACACGCTGCGCCGCCCGACGGCTCACGCCGACACCGTCCTTCACGCCATGCGCGGCCTGGTCGCCACCGCCACGCCGATGATCGAGCGCCGGGGTGTGACGCTCGTCGGCGTGACGGTGACGAACCTGGAGGACGCCGGCCGGCGTCAGCTCGAGCTGCCGTTCGAGCCCGACCCGAGCGAGGCGCTCGACGCGGCGCTCGACGAGGTGCGGCGCCGGTTCGGCTCGTCCGCGGTGAGCCGGGCGGTGCTCCTCGGCCGCGATCCCGGCCTCACCGTGCCGCTGCTTCCGGACTGACCGCGGTGGCGACCAGGCAGACGCCCGGGATCTCGAGACCGGCGGGCGTGCGGTAGGCGCCGATTCGCTCGGTGGCGCGCTGGCGCAGGGCCCGGGCGGCCTCCGGCGGCAGTGCCGCGAGGCGTCCGGCCAGCGGCCCGGCGAGCGCGGCCGTCCGCTCCCACCACTCGTCGACAGCCACGGGTTCAGCTCCCGCGGGCCCCAGACGGTGATCGCGACCCGGCCGCCGGGCCGAAGGACGCGCCGGATCTCACGGGCGCCGCGCTCCGGGTCCGGGACGAGCATGCGGCCCTCCCGGCACAGCACGACGTCGAACCAGGCGCCGGGCTCGTCGATCTGCTCGAGGTCGATGACCTTGCCGGCGACGTTGGCGAGACCGGCCGCGCGGGCCCGGTCTGCGGCGACGGCGACCATCTCGGCCGCGAAGTCCGAGACGACCACCCGCCCGCCCCGCTCGTCGAGCCGGGCGGGCATGCGGTCGCTCACGCGCCGGCCGCGGGAGTCCACGTAGCCCAGGTGTGCGGCCCAGGCCGGGGCAACCCCGTTCCACATCTGGTGCAGCTGGCGCACCCTGAGACCTGCGCCACACGCGCATTGTCGCTTTGGGCAGCACGGGTATATCCTCCCGGCCTTGCCATCTCGTCGGTCTGGCACCCGAGAGAGGAGAATGGAGATGAGGCTCCTGCGCAGAGGAGTCGTCGTCGTGGCCACGCTTGGGTTGGCCACTGCGGCGGCGTGTGGTGGTGGGTCGAGCTCATCGGAGGGCGGCGGCTCGAGCAGCACGCCGGCCGCATCGGTTCCGAACGTGGACGTGAACTCGTTCACCGCTGATTTTTCCGTCATGAAGACCCTGAAGGGCCTGGCGGCCCAGGGGAAGGGCAAGGTCGGCGTGCTCCTTCCGGACACGACGACCTCGGCGCGGTACGTCACCTATGACGCGCCGCTCCTGACGAAGGCGTTCCAGACCGCCGGGTTCACCGACTTCAAGATCGACAACGCCCAGGGCAGCGCCTCGACGATGCAGCAGCAGGCCGAGGCCGACATCACGGAGGGCGCATCGGTGCTCCTGATCGACCCGCTCGACCCGGGCTCCGGCGCGGCGATCGAGGCGAACGCGGAGTCGAAGGGCGTGAAGGTGATCGACTACGACCGGCTCGTCCTGGGCGGCCCGTCCGACCGGTACTACGTGAGCTTCGACAACGTCGAGGTTGGCAAGCTGATCGGCCAGGGCGAGGTGGACTGCATCTCCGCGTGGAACGTCAAGAAGCCGAACATCCTCGTGATGGACGGCGACCCGACGGACAACAACGCGAAGCTGTTCGCGCAGGGCTACAACGGCGTCCTGAACCCGATGTTCTCCGACGGCACGTACACCAAGGTGGGCGAGCCGGCCGGGACGTGGGACCCGCCGACCGCGGCGACCACGTTCGAGCAGCAGTTCACGGCGCACTCGAACATCAACGCGGTCGTCACCCCGAACGATGACAACGCGAACGCCGTGATCTCGGTGCTCCAGAAGGACAAGATCCCGCCGAAGACGTTCCCGACCACCGGTCAGGATGCCTCTCCGTCCGGGCTCCAGAACATCCTGAAGGGCTACCAGTGCGGCACCGTCTACAAGCCCATCTACCTCGAGGCGCAGGCGGCGGCCTCGCTCGCGCTCTACCTGCGCGCGGGCATGACCCCGCCGGACTCCCTCGTCAACTCGACGACGAAGGACTCCAAGACCGGCGACGACATCCAGTCGGTCTACACGCCCCCGACGTGGGTGACCACGGACAACATGGCCGACACGGTCGTGAAGGACGGCGCCGTCACGGTGGCCGACCTCTGCGGCGGAAAACTGGCTGACGCGTGCTCGGCGGCGGGGATCAGCTAGCCGTGCATCTCGGGCCGCACCCCGTTCGCGGGGTGCGGCCTGCACCGCGGCGTGGCGGGGCTGCGTGAGCGCGGCCTCCAACGACACGCCGCTGCTTCGCCTGCGCGGGATCTCCAAGTCGTTCGGGGCCGTGCAGGCTCTGACCGACGTCGATCTCGACGTGCGTGCAGGTGAGGTGACGGCCCTTCTGGGCGACAACGGCGCCGGCAAGTCGGTGCTGATCAAGACCGTCGCCGGCATCCACAGCCCCGACCACGGCGAGATCGAGTGGGAGGGAAAGGCGGTCCGCGTCCGCACGCCGCGCGACGCGGCGGCGCTCGGGATCGAGACCGTCTACCAGGATCTCGCCCTGTGCAACAACCTTGACATCGTCGAGAACATGTTCCTGGGCCGCGAGCGCACCAACGGCTTCGTGCTCGACGAGGAGCAGATGGAGACAGCGGCGCAGGAGACCCTGTCGAGCCTCGCCGTGACGACGGTGCGGTCGATCCGCCAGCCGGTCGCCTCGCTCTCGGGGGGCCAGCGCCAGTCGGTGGCGATCGCGAAGTCGGTGCTCTGGAACGCGAAGCTCGTGATCATGGACGAGCCGACCGCCGCGCTCGGCGTGGCCCAGACGCGGATGGTGCTCGACCTCGTCCGCCGCCTGGCGGACCGGGGCCACGCCGCGCTCATCATCTCCCACAACATGAACGACGTCTTCGAGGTCGCCGACCGTTTGGCCGTCCTCTACCTGGGCAAGATGGTTGCAGTGCGGCCGGCGTCCGAGATGGACCGCCAGATCGCGGTCGATCTCATGACCACCGGCGCGTCGTCGCGGCAGGCCGGTGGCGCCGGGAACGGCGGAGGAGCCTGAGCATGTCGAAGGTCGACGAGCCGGTCGGGCCGGTCGAGCCCGAGGAGCTGAGCGAGGAGGCCGCGCGCAAGGCCGAGCTGGCCGTCCCGGCGCAGCTCATCGCGGGCTCCGCCTCGGAGTACCTGCGCTCCTCGATCACCCGCATCAAGGCGGGCGAGGCCGGAGTCCTGCCCGTCCTCGCCGGTCTGATCGTCGTCTCGATCCTCTTCCAGTCGCTCAACTCGCACTTCCTGACCGCCCAGAACCTGGTGAACCTGCTGATCCAGGCGGCCGTGTTCACGCTGCTCGGGATGGGCGAGGTGTTCGTCCTGCTCCTCGGCGAGATCGACCTCTCCATCGGGTACGTCGCCGGCATGGGGGCCGTGATCATGGCTGACGCCGCCGGCCCGGCCCACGGGTGGCCGTGGTATGCGGCCATCGCGCTCGCGCTCCTCGCCTGCGCCGGGATCGGCCTGATTCAGGGGCTGATCATCACCCAGATCGGGTTGCCCTCGTTCGTCGTCACGCTTGGCGGCCTGCTCTTCTGGCAGGGGGTCATGCTCAAGATCCTGGGAAACGGCGGCACGATCCCCATCAACGACACCGTCATCAACGACATCGCAAGCAACAACCTGTCGAATGCGGCGAGCTGGGTGGTGATGCTCGTGATCGTCGGGACGTTCGCCGTTCTGGCATGGCGGCGTGACGCGAAGCGTCGCGCGGCCGGGCTCGTCGCACCGCCGCCGACGATCACGCTGCTCAAGATCGCGATCGCGGCGGCGGCGGGCGTCGGCCTCGTCATCCTCTGCACCGTCAACCGCGGGATCATCGAGCCGATCTCGGGCGTGCCGTGGGTGGTGCTGCTCGTCCTGGGCGTGCTCGGCGCCTGGAGCTTCCTGCTCGGCCGCACGCAGATCGGCCGCTACGTCTACGCGATCGGTGGAAACGCCGAGGCCGCCCGCCGTGCGGGCATCAACGTATCGGCGATCCGCACGCTCGCCTTCACGCTGACCGGGCTCACGGCCGGCATCGCCGGGATCGTCTACGCCTCACGGCTGCGCTCGATCTCGACCACGCTCGACGGCGGCACGCTCGTCCTCTACGCCGTCGCCGCCGCGGTCATCGGCGGCACGAGCCTCATGGGCGGGCGCGGCCAGGCGCTCCACGGCGTGCTCGGCGGGATCGTGATCGCGGCGATCTACAACGGCATGGGCCTTATGGGGTACGGCGCCCCGGCGCAGTACATGGTGACCGCGCTCGTCCTTCTGGCCGCCGTCACGATCGACGCCACGACGCACCGGGGCCGCACCACCACCTGAGGGCGTCGGCGCGCCGGTGCAGCGGCAGCACGGTCTCTTCATCCACCGCGAGGCCGGCGCGCACCCGCATCTGGCACGGCCTCGGAAGCGTCCGGCGGGGGCGTTGACCCGCGGACCCCGAGCTGCGGGTACTCGCGGCCGAGGCGCGTGCGCGACCGGTCGACGGCATCTTTCACGGCCTCCTTGGCGCGTCGTGCTGCGGGTTGCGGCCGGTGCCGTCGGGTGGTTGCCATCTCCTTCTGGGCTACCCCGGCGGGCCTCGCCGAAAACCGGTTTTGCCTCCGTCCGCCCGGGGGTATCACGGAGCCGTCAGAGGATGCCGACCACGGAGGAGGACTAGTGAAACTGCAATCCCTCGAAGACGTGCTCATGGCCGAGCTGAGCGACCTCATGAGCGCCGAGAAGCAACTCGTGAAGGCGCTGCCGAAGGTCGCCGAGGCCGCCTCGTCGAAGGAGCTCCGCGAGGCGATCGAGCATCACCTCGACGAGACGCGTGGCCACGTCCAGCGGCTCGAGGAGGTGTTCCAGTCGCTCGGCGCCGACGTGGAGAGCGAGCACTGCGAGGCGATGGAGGGCCTGATCGGCGAGGGCGAGGAGATCGTCGAGGCCGACGGAGACGGCGCTGCAAAGGATGCTGCGCTCATCGGAGCTGCCCAGCGGGTCGAGCACTACGAGATCGCCGCCTATGGCACTGCGCGCACGCTGGCCGAGCAGCTCGGCAAGGACGACGCGGCAGGGCTTCTGCAGGAGACGCTGGACGAGGAGAGCGCGGCCGACCAGACCCTGACGAAGATCGCCGTGAGCCGCGTGAACGAGCGGGCGGCGACCTAGAACGACCGGGCGGGTCGGCCGGCCTCGCGCCGTCGGCCCGCCCAACTCGAGCAGGAGGAACGACATGGCGGTCAAGAACGAGAAGCAGTATGAGGCGCTCAAGGAGAAGGGCATGTCGAAAGAGCGCGCGGCTCGGATCGCGAACTCGCCGGGCGCGTCGAGCCGCGGCGGCAAGAGCTCGGGCTCGGGCGGGAACTCCAAGCAGGGCGGGACAACGGCCCAGAAGAAGGCCGCCGGCCGCAAGGGCGGGAAGGCGGCCGCCAAGAAGTCGTGAGATCGAGGGCTGCGATGCCCTGCTGACGATCCGCCTCGCGGCAGGAGTGGCAGACTGCTCTCATGGCGACGATGGCGGACCTGGACGAGCTGGCGCTCGCGATGCCGCAGGCCGTGAAGGAGGTCGCCGACGACGGTCGGCCCTCCTACCTCGTCCACGGCAAGATGTTCTGCTTCCACCGCAGCCGGCGGCCGGACGCGGTCGACGCCGACACGGGCGAGCGGCTGGCGGACGTGCTCATGTTCCGCGTCCCCGGGCTCGAGGAGAAGGAGCTCCTGCTCTCGGACGACCGCGGCATCTACTTCACGACGCCCCACTTCCGCGGCTATCCAGCCGTGCTGGTGCGCATCCCCGACCTCGAGCGGCTCGACTGCGAGGAGCTGCGCGACGTCGTCGTGGACGCCTGGCTGACCCGGGCGCAGAAGCGGATCGCCAAGGCATGGCTGGCCGAGAACGCGGAGGAGGCCTGACGTGGTCGCCACCTATCCGCATCCCTCCCGTCACCTGCTCCGCGCCAAGGATCTCGCCGACGCGCGCTTCGCCGAGCCGCTGGAGGTCGACGACCTGGCCGATGCGGCCGGCCTCTCGCGGGCCCACTTCAGCCGCGAGTTCCGGCGCGCGTTCGGCGAGTCGCCCCACGCCTATCTCCTGACCCGCCGCCTGGAGCGGGCCGCGGCCCTCTTGCGCGGCACCGACCGCTCGGTCGCCGACATCTGCTTCTCGGTGGGCCTGCGCAGCGTGGGATCGTTCACGACGAGCTTCACCCGCACGTTCGGCGCCTCGCCGACGGCCTACCGGGCGGCGTATCCACCGGCCGCCCACCAGGCGCGCGTGCCGAGCTGCGTGCTGCGGTTCTACGGCCGCCCGCAACGCCGCACGTTTCGAGAAGACAGCGGCGAGCCTCGCGGTTAGCGTGCTTCGCAACAGTTCGTCTTGACCAAGGAGGGGTTCACGTGTCGATCAAGCTGAGCACCGCCCAGCTGTGGGTGGACGACCAGGACGAGGCGCTGGCCTTCTACACGGACAAGGTCGGCCTCGAGGTGCGATCCGACGTCACGCTGCCCGAGCTGGGGGACTTCCGCTGGCTCACCGTCGGTCCGCCGAACCAGCCCGACATCGCCATCGTCCTCATGGCGATCCCCGGCCCGCCGGTGATGGACGCCGAGACGGCCGAGCAGGTGCGGAGCCTTATGAGCAAAGGCTTCGCCGGCACGATCTTCCTGACGACGGAGGACTGCCAGGCCTCCTACGAGGAGCTCAAGGGCCGTGGCGTCGAGTTCTCCGAGGAGCCGTCGGAGTACCCCTACGGGATCGACTCCGCGTTCCGCGACCCGTCCGGGAACAACGTCCGGCTGACCCAGGTCACGATGGCCGGGGTCTGAGCCCCAGCGAGCGTGGCGGGGCCTAGGTCAGCGCAATGACCCGGGCCTCGTCCCGCTCCGTTGGGAAGGCCCAGACCACCGCTCCTGCCGCCACGAGTGCGTGCAGCTCGCCGCCGAGGTCGACGTCGTGGTGCTGGATCGACGCGTCGACGGCGGGGTTCAGCGTGAAGAGGCCGTGGCGACCTGACGCGCCCACCAATGTCCCGTCGGCGCACACCAGATGCCGCACCGGTCCTTCGGGCGCAGCGAGCGGCGGGCTCGTGTCGGCGGACCATCCGCCCACCCGCATGACGGCTCGGTGGGCGCTGACCCAGACGGCACCCGAGCACGCGACGATCGCTCCGCGCTCCCCTGCCGCGGCGCCCAGGTCGACCTCCCGCGCGCCGTCGCGCAGCAGCGTGTCGAGCCGTGACGTCCACCAGAGGCGACCGCCCAGCGGAGCTGCGAGCTCGACATCGCCGACCGCCTCGGGCTCACCCAGGGTCCCCGGCTCCGTCAGGTGCCACGCCCTCCCGGACACGGGGTCAATCGCCCAGACGGCGTCGTTCCCACCGACCACGTATGGGCTCCCTCCGATCGGAGCTCGGGCGATGGCGGCGCCGCTCTGCGGATCGAGCCAGACGAGGCCCCCGGCGCTCGTTGCGCCGACGGCGGTGCCGCCTGCCGCCGCAAGCGAGGCCAGCTCCTCCGGGATGGCGCTCGCCGCCACCTCGTCGCCGCCGGGCTCATAGATCCACACGCGCCGACCCGCTACGCACCACACGCGGACGCTGTCGGCAGCCGCGAGGCGCACCGGGGCGGGCATGGAACGCGTCCACACCCTCACGCCCGCACACTACTCTCCACGCGAGGCGGCGTGCGAGAGGCATTCGTTGCGAGCATTGTCGAGAGCAATCGCCAGGCGGTGAGCTCGTGGGCGCGCGTCGCCGGCCATCGCGCCCGGGTCACAGGGCTGCTCACGTCCCTTGGAGGCGGCGGAGGCTCGCTGTGCCTGCTCGGCCCCGGCCACCTGACGGACGTCGCGCTTGCACCGCTCCTCGCGACGTATCGCACCATTGACCTGGTCGACATCGATCCGGCGTCCGTAGACGACGGCCTCGTGCGTCAGGAGCTCGCCGGTTGCGAGGCCGTGCGGCGATATCCCGCGCTCGATCTGACGGGAGTGCTCGATCAGCTCCCGATTGCCGATCAGGCGTCCGGGGCGGGCGCCGCCCCGGTCGCCGATCTGCTGGTCGGTTACCTCGGTCGCCATCGCTGCCCCGTACCCGGCGCGCCGTTCGACGTGACGGCGTCCACAGGCGTCCTCAGCCAGCTCCTCCAATCCGTCGTCGAGTCGGCCCTCGAGGGTGGGGCGGCCGACAAGGTGTCCGTGGCGTTGCGGGACAAGCACCTGGCCGACCTCGTCGCGCTCACGCGTGAGGGGGGCTCGTTCGCGCTCGTGACGGACGTGGTCTCGACCGTGTCGGCTCCGCATCTCCTGACGCTGCCACCCGATCGGCTCGAGGAGGCGATGAGCGACCTCGTCGCGTCGCGCAACTTCTTCACCGGCACGAATCCGTACAGGATCTGCGAGATCGTGAGCCGCCTGCCGGGTGTTCGCGACGTGACGATTGAGGATCCCTGGCTCTGGCCCGTCACAGCGGACCGCAGCCACCTGACCTGCGCGGTCGTGGGTCGGCGCTGAAGCGCCGGCGCCCAGAGCGGGGGCCTTGCCGAGTGTCCGACATCGCCGGTCAGGTCGATCGGCGCCGGCTCTTCGTCTTCTTGGCCCGCAGGAGGCCGAGGGAACGGATGCTCTCGACCGCGGGGTGGTCGGCCGCCACGCTCTCGGCCTTCGTGATCCGATCCTTGGCGACCTTGGAATCCCCGGTGTCACCGGTCGCGACGGCTCGGCCGACCTCCGGGTGCAGGAGCTGGGCCGCGACCTCGTTGTCCGCCGCCGTGCCCGGGTAGGTGACGAAGACGTACTCCTCTCCCGTCGCCCCCACCGGGACGCCCGCGACGTGCCAGAGGCAGATCACCTCGATGCGGTGGCGGCCGGGCTTCTCGAATGCAAAGCCGTCCGTTCCCCAATAGAGCGTCGTCCCCGCCTCCACCGACTCGTCCCGCGCGAGCGCCGTGTGGCTGACTCTGGGGCACGAGTCGATGTCCGGTGGCCGGAGGAACGTGACGCCGCCTCCCGGGTCGGTGACGCTGATCCGGGCATGAAGCGACTGCGCGCTGAGGTCGTCCGGCACCGGGATCTCGGCGTCACCGTCGTTCGTGAGCGTCCAGCGCAGTTTGACCGGCTGCCCGAGCGAGACCCGCTTCTCCGAGGGGACCACCGTGACCCTGAGGGCGTCCAGCCATGCGACATCGGCCGCCTGAGGGGCCGAGACGGCGGCCCCGAAGAAGTCCATCGCGCCCGGCCGCACGGCCGGGTCCGGCAGGTGGCGAAGGTGGGCCTTGACGGTGTCGTTGAAGGCCAGGTTGATCTGGTCCGGGAACGTCCCGGCCAGGCCCAGAACCTCGGCGACCGACGGCGTCGGGCTCATGATCGAGTTGTCGAGGCCGGCCTCGAAGTTCTGGTGGATCTGGTTGAACGCGTGGCCGATCTCGTGCGTGGCCGATCGCAGGAATGCTCTCGGCACGTCCTTCTGCACGTGGTCAGCCGCACCGTCGTAGTGGGAGCCGCCGTGCCCGTCGGGTACCTCGCCCGCCGGGTAGCCGTCGTCGCTGAAGGTCGCCGAGCCCTCCCGTGGGATGCTGTTCGGATCTCCCGCCCCGGTGTCGAACATGACCCCGCGACTGCAACCCATCGCCGCCGGGACGGCGACGAGGTGCACCTTCCACGTCGAGTCGAGCTCGGCCGGGTTGTAGTCGGCGAGCGCGGACATCAGCATGTGGAGGTTCGGGGTCGACCAGCACGCGTCGATGTCCACCCCCGTGAGCGACGCCGGAAGGGCGAAGCCGCCCCCGTCGGCGACAGAGACCTCCCAGCCGATCGCGCTGAAGATGGACGCCATCGTCGTCCCGCCGACGTCCGCCGGTGGCGTGGTCGCGCCGTTCAGCGTGTGGATCTCGACCTGTGCCCGCCGGACGCGGTCGGACACCCATCGCATCGAGAACAACCCCAGGTTCGTCGTGCCCTCGAATGCGCTCCCCGCGTAGAGGTCCGGTGTGCCCGTGTGGTGCAGGCTGGCGACGATGCTGCGGGTGGGGGTCGTGTTGAACGTCCCCGTGAATCCGGTCGCGGGCCGGTTGTAGACGTACTCGTCGAAGCTGAGGCTGAACGGGCAGTCGGTCCCCTGGGTCACGAACGTGACGAAGTTGACGCCCGTGCCCTTCAGGTAGGAGTGGTACGAGCGGCGGGAGTAGATCGGGATCGCCCCGCCGGTGTCGGCCGCGTCGTCGGTCTGATTCAGGACCGGCTGGATCGGGCTCCTCAGAACAACCGGGTTCGTGAAGATGTCGATCAACCGGTAGCCGTACAGGTCGCCGGAGATCGTCAGCTTGGGATCGGTGGTGACCCGGAGCGTGCCGCGATAGCGGGTTCCCAGGAACGGCGTGCCCGTCGGGACGAAGCTGATGGTGTAGCAGCCGGGCCGTAGGCTCGTGGGGCAGAGCTGGACCGGCGGCGGCCACGGGAACGGGAACGGCGGTCGGGGGGCCGGGAGCGGCACGGGTGACTGGGGTGGAAATGGGAACGGCGCCGGCGGAGCCGGCAGCGGTCCCCCGGGTGCCGGGAAATCGGATGCCGCGGCGATGGCCTCCGCTTGGGGAAGGAAGACCGCTCCGACACGCTCGAGGAACTGTTCCGTGCGCGGCATCGCGTACCCCCTGGCCCGAAGTTCGAGGTCGGGCGACGCACGACACCGAGGCGCGTCGGCATCGCCGACCTCCTCTGTCGCCTCGTAGCAGAACGCACGAAGCGAGCCCCGCGCCATGATGTCAGAGATGGCGACGGGATGTCAACCGACCGCGGGGAAGGCGGGGCCCGGGCGTGCCGGGCCCCGTTCTTGCCGACTACCGCCGGGTCGCGATCGCCTCGAGGTACGTCGCCGGGATCGAGACGGCTCCATCGCCCAGGCGATTCCGCGTGCGGACGAGGTCGACCAGGTCTTCCTCGAGCATGAACCGGTTGGGGCCGGCCGCGTCGAGCGCGCGGACGGTCGGGCCGTAGGAGCGGGCGAACGTCTCGACGAAGTGCTCGGGCGACCTGGCCCGGAACGTGAACGTCCGCGGGCGCAGCTGGAGGTACGCCATGTCGGGCGCGAGGAGCGCCCGCAGGCCGGGCTCGGTGCCCCACACGAACGGCGACGGGACGCGCACGAGCGACGGGACGTGCGCGGTCATGACGCCGAACATCTCGCCGATGAACCCCGTCGGCGTCCAGCTCGCGAGAGCGATCGTGCCGCGCGGGCGGACGACGCGCACGAGCTCGCGTGCCGCGCGGGTGGGGTCGGCCGCGAACATCACGCCGAAGACCGACGTGACGGCGTCGAACTCGCCGTCGCCGAACGGCAGCGAGTGGGCGTCGGCCTCGGCCAGCCGGACGTCGAGCCGCTCGGCGGTCACTCGCTCGCGGGCCCGTTCGAGCAGGGCCGGGACGTAGTCGATGCCGACGGCCTCGGCCCCCAGGCGGGCGGCCGCGATCGCGGCGTTCCCGGAGCCGGTGGCGACGTCGAGCACACGCCAGCCGGCGTGCAGGTCGGCGTCGTCGACGAGGCGCTCCGAGACGGGGTGGACCAGGTTGGCGATCACGGAGTAGTCGCCGGTCGACCACACCTGGCGCTGGCGGGCGGTCACCTCTGCCAGGTCGGGCGGTGCTTCGATGGTGCTCATTGGTGGGATCTCCTTCAGGGATGTAAGTAGAACGAACGGTCGTGCTTGATGTGAGGAGAACTATACGACCGTTCGTGCTATCTTGTCAAACATGAACGCGCAGACTCCCACCCGCCGGCCCCGCTCGGACGGCCAGAGGTCGCGGTCGGCGATCCTCCACGCCTCCGCCCGCCTCGCGACGATCGAGGGCCTGAACGGCCTCTCGATCGGCGGCCTGGCCGACCACATCGGCATGTCGAAGAGCGGCCTCTATGCCCACTTCAAGTCGAAGGAGGAGCTCCAGCTCGCCACCATCGACACCGCCTCCGAGATCTTCAACGCGGAGGTGGTGGAGCCGGCCGCGGCTGCCCCCGCCGGGCTCGCCCGGGTATGGGCGCTCTCCAACGAGTTCCTGGCGCACCTCGAGCGCGGCGTCTTCCCGGGCGGATGCTTCTTCGCGTCCGTCGCGGCGGAGATCGACACCCGCCCCGGCCGCGTCCGCGACCGGATCGTCGAGTTCATCGTGAGCTGGGTCGGCGAGGTGCGCCAGGCGGTCGAGGACGCGCAGGCCGCCGGCGAGCTCGACCCGGCCATGGACGCCGACCAGCTGACGTTCGAGATCGACGCCATGCTGCTCATGGCGAACGCGATCTACGTGCTCGACCCGCGACCCGAGGTGCTCGAGCGCGGACGGCGCGGCGTGGCGAAGCTGATCGGCCCCGAGCCGGCCCGGTGATGCTCGACCTCAGGCCCAACTGCCAGCGCTGCGACCGCGACCTTCCGCCCGATGCCGACGCGCGCATCTGCACCTACGAGTGCACCTTCTGCGTCGAGTGCGCGGACGGCCCGCTCCGGAACGTCTGCCCCAACTGCGGCGGCGGGTTCGTCCCGCGCCCGATCCGGCCCCGGGGCGAGTGGCGCGAGGGCACCGGCCTCGCCCACGACCCCGCGGGCACCGACCGCCGCGGGCTGCGCTACTCCGACGCCGAGGTGGCGGCGCTCGTGGAGCGGCTGGCCGGCGTCGATCCCCGCGAGCGCTAGATGATTGATTCCACGCCCGCGCGCGCCTGGACGTCTGTCTGTGGTGGGTTGCCTTCCTGTGGCGGGGCTGCGGCTGCGAACCTTCGCCTCACGGCGTCCTCGGTCGGGCCAATATCACTCGATATTGGCCCTCCCTGCGTCCTTGCGAGTCTCGGTTCTCGCCGCCCAGGACATCACGTGGGCGTGGAATCAATCATCTAGGTCACCGCCGCCCGCGCCCGCCGGATCGCCTCGACGCTCGCGTCGACGTCGGCCTCGCCGGTCGACCAGTTCGAGACCGAGATCCGAAGCAGGCGCTCGCCGCGCCACGTCGTCGCGCCCAGCCAGCACGTCCCGTCCTCCTGGACGCGGCGCTCGACCCGGCCGGTCAACTCCTCGTCGCCCACCCGCACGAGCACCTGGTTCAGGACGACGTCGTTTGCGACCTCGAAGCCGTCGAGGGGGTCGAGCCGCTCGGCGAACCGCGCCGCCATCCGGCAGCAGCGGTCGACGATGCCGGCCACGCCCGACCGGCCCAGCGAGCGCAGCGCCGCCCAGGTCGCGAAGCCGCGCGCCCGCCGCGACGATTCGATCGTGAAGTCGCCGCCGCCGAACGCCCGCCCCTCCACCTGGCCGGAGAGGTAGGCGGCGGTGTAGGTCATCGCCTCGACGTGCACCTCGGGGTGGGCGCAGAAGGCGTAGCCGGAGTCGTACGGGACGTTCAGCCACTTGTGGCCGTCGCAGCCCCAGGAGTCGGCCAGCTCGACCCCGTCGACGAGCGGGGCGGTGCGCGGGCAGGCCGCGGCCCAGAGCCCGAACGCGCCGTCCACATGGAGCCACGCGCCGTGCTCGCGGGTCGCGGCGGCGATCGCGCCCAGGTCGTCGCAGGCGCCCGTGTTCACGTTGCCCGCCTGGGCGCACACGATGGCCGGCGCGCCGGGGTCGGCGGCGAGGGCGGCCACCGCCGCCGCCGCGTCCATCTCGCCGTTTGCCAGCGCCGGCAGCTCCTCGATCGCCCCGTCGCCGATCCCGAGCAGGCGAAGCGCGCGGTCGACGGTCGCGTGCCGCTCGACGCTCGCCAGGATCCGCACCCGCGGCGCGCCGGCGAGGCCGTCCCGGCCGGCATCCCAGCCGCGGGCGGCCAGGACGCGCGAGCGGCCCGCCGCGAGTCCGACGGTGTTGGCCGCCCCGGCGCCCGTGACGAACCCGACCGATGCCGAGGAGGGGAGCCCGAGGATGTCCTTCAGCCAGGCGCCGGCCACGTCCTCGAACGCCATCGCGGCCGGCGAGAGGGCGGCGTTGAACGCGTTCTGATCCCAGCCGGTGGTGAGCAGGTCGGCCACGAGGGCCGCGTCGACCGAGCCGCCGACGACGAAGCCGAAGTAGCGCGGCCCCGGCGTGCACACGAGGCCCGGCGCCGCCCCGGCCACGAGGTCGTCGATGACGGCGCCGAGCGGCTCCGGGCCGTCGGGCAGGGCCGGGTCGAGGGCGGCGGCGACCGCCTCCCGCCCGGCGGTCGGGCCCACGCGGGCGGTCGCCGCGCCCCGGCGGTACTCGGCGATGAGATCGGCGGCCCGGTGGAGGGAGCGCTCGAGGTCGTCCATCGGGCGATCGTAGTGGAGCTGTCGATTTCGGCCTGCCCCGTTCGTCTCTCAGATGACGCACCACCCGACCAGGAGGGACGAGATGCCGGACGTGACCATCAAGCGGATCGACGAGTTCGACACGCCCAACAGCGGCGGCTTCTGCCGCGCCCGCGCGACGCTCGGCGTGAGCGCGTTCGGAATGCAGGTCGAGAACTTCCCGCCGCACTTCGAGCACCACCCCGAGCACGACCACGCCGACGACGGCCAGGAGGAGGTCTACACGGCCCTCTCCGGGTCGGCGACGCTGCACGCCGGCGGCCGCGAGTACCGGCTGGAGCCGGGCGTCTTCGCCAGGATCGGCGCCGGCGAGCGGCGCAAGGTGACGACTGGCGACGAGCCGGTGCAGCTGCTCGCCATCGGCGGCACGCCGGGCGCGGCCTACCAGGCGCCGCCCTTCACCGAGCTGGGAGCATCGCTTCCCGGGTAGTACCATCCGTAGAAGTCCGAAGCCGCGAAGGGGGCTTCTCCCCGATGATCGGGGAGCCCCCGCGTGGCATTCATGCGCAGATGGCCCGCGAGCGGCAAGACCTGACGCGCGTTCCCGACCTCGCGGCAGCGGCGTCGACGGCCGGCCCGCGCCGCGAGGAGCGGCCGGTCTACGTGGACCTGCTGCCGCCATGCAACGTCGCCTGCCCGGCCGGCGAGAACATCCAGGCCTGGCTGGCGCACGTCGAGGACGGCCGGTTCGAGGATGCCTGGCGCACCATCGTGGTCGACAACCCGCTCCCGGCGGTGCACGGGCGGGTCTGCTACCACCCGTGCGAGGACTCCTGCAACCGGGCCCAGCTCGACAGCACGGTCTCGATCCACTCGATCGAGCGGTTCCTGGGCGACATGGCGATCGCCGAGGGGTGGGCGTTCGACCCGCCGGCGGCTCCGACCGGCAAGCGCGTCCTGATCGTCGGCGCCGGCCCGAGCGGGCTCTGCGCCGCCTACCACCTGGCCCGCCGCGGCCACGCGGTCGAGATCCGCGATCTGGGCTCGGAGGCCGGCGGGATGCTGCGGTTCGGCATCCCCGCCTATCGGCTCCCGCCCGAGGTGCTGGCCGCCGAGGTGGGCCGGATCGAGGCGCTCGGCGTCACGATCACCCTGAACCACCGGGTCGAGGATGTCGTCGCCGAGCAGGAGCAGGGCGGGTTCGACGCGGTGTTCGCCGCCGTCGGCGCCCACCTCGCCAAGCGGGTCGACATCCCCGCCCAGGACGCCGGGCCGATCATCGACGCCGTCGCCCTCCTCCGCAGTGTGGCCGAGGGCGAGCGGCCCCAGATCGGCCGCCGGGTCGCGGTCTACGGCGGCGGCAACACCGCCATGGACGCCGCGCGCGTGGCCAAGCGGCTGGGCGCCGTGGAGGCCATGATCGTCTACCGCCGCACCCGCGCGCAGATGCCGGCCCACGAGGAGGAAGCCGAGGACGCCGAGCGCGAGGGGGTGCGCATCAACTGGCTGCGCACGATCACCGCATTCGACGGCCCCGAGCTCCAGATCGAGGCGATGGAGCTCGACGACGACGGCCGGCCGCAGCCGACCGGCCGCTACGAGACGCTGGCCGCCGACACGGTCGTCCTGGCGCTCGGCCAGGAGGCCGACACCGAGTTCCTGCGCCGCGTGCCCGGCGTGGAGGTGGCCCGCGACGGCGTCGTCAGCGTGTCGCCCTCGCTCATGACCAACCGCGCCGGCCTCTTCGCCGGCGGCGACATGGTGCCGGGCGTTCGCAGCGTCACCGTTGCGGCGGGGCACGGCAAGGCCGCGGCCCGCCACGTCGACGCCTGGCTTCGCAGCGCGGAGTACGCGTCGCCGGAGAAGCACGACGAGGCGCCCTTCGAGAAGCTCCACGTCTGGTACTTCGCCGACGCGCCCAAGCAGGCCCAGCCCGAGCAGCCGGCGGGCGAGCGCGCCGCGACGTTCGACGAGGTGGTCGGCGGCCTCGACCGGGATGCGGCGGTCTACGAGGCCAAGCGCTGCCTCTCCTGCGGCAACTGCTTCGAGTGCGACGGCTGCCTGGGCGCCTGCCCGGAGGACGCCGTCATCAAGCTCGGCAAGGGGAATCGCTACCGGTTCGACTACGACCGCTGCACGGGCTGCCGGGCCTGCTTCGAGCAGTGCCCTGTGCACGCGATCGACATGGTCAGGGAAGTGCTGTGAGGGTCGTCATGGACGGCAACGAGGCCGCCGCCTCGGTTGCCTACCGCCTGAACGAGATCTGCTGCATCTACCCGATCACGCCGTCCTCGCCGATGGCGGAGCTGGCCGACCAGTGGTCGAGCGAGCGGCGGGCGAACGTGTGGGGCACGGTGCCGACGGTCGTCGAGATGCAGAGCGAAGGCGGCGCTGCGGGCGCGCTGCACGGCTCGCTCCAGGCCGGCGCGCTGGCGACGACGTTCACCGCGTCGCAGGGCCTGCTTCTCATGCTGCCCAACATGTTCAAGATCGCGGGCGAGCTGACGCCGACGGTGTTCCACGTCGCCGCGCGCTCGCTCGCGGCGCAGGGGCTCTCGATCTTCGGCGACCACTCCGACGTGATGGCCGCCCGCGGCACGGGCTTCGCGCTCCTCGCTTCGGACTCCGTCCAGGAGGCGCACGACCTGGCGCTCGTCGCCCAGGCGGCCACGCTGCGCTCGCGGGTGCCGTTCATCCACTTCTTCGACGGCTTTCGCACCTCGCACGAGCTGAACACCATTGAGCCGCTCTCCGACGATGACCTGCGCGCGCTCGTCCCGGAGGAGCTCGTCCACGACCACCGGGCCCGGGCGCTCTCGCCCGACCGGCCGTTCATCCGCGGCACCGCCCAGAACCCGGACACCTACTTCCAGTCCCGCGAGACGGTGAACCCGTTCTACGCGGCCGCGCCCGGGATCGTGCAGGAGGCGATGGACGCGCTCGCCGCACGCGTGGGCCGCGGCTACAGCCTGGTCTCCTACCACGGGCACCCCGAGGCGGATCGCGTCATCGTCCTGGCCGGCTCCGGCGCCGTCACGGCCCGCCGCACGGTGGAGCGGATGGTGGCGGGCGGCGAGCGCGTCGGCGCCGTCCAGGTGCGGCTCGTGCGGCCGTTCCCGGCGCGGGCGCTCCTCGACGCGCTCCCGGCGACCGCCCGCCGGGTGGCCGTGCTCGACCGCACGAAGGAGCCCGGCTCGGAGGCCGAGCCGCTCTTCCTGGATGTCGTCTCGGCGCTCAGCGAGGCCCACACCGACGGCGAGCGCGACCTGCCGCTCGTCACGGGCGGCCGGTACGGCCTCTCGTCGAAGGAGTTCACGCCGGCCATGGTGGCGGGCGTCTTCCAGGAGCTCGCCGCCGACCGGCCCCGGCGCCGCTTCACGGTCGGCATCCTGGACGACGTCGGCGGCACCAGCATCGCCGTGGGCCCCGAGGTCGACATCGAGCCGGCGGGGACGGTGCGGGCGGTGTTCTTCGGCCTGGGCTCCGACGGCACCGTGGGCGCCAACAAGAACACGATCAAGATCCTCGGCGACGCCGGCCTCTTCGCCCAGGGCTACTTCGTCTATGACTCGAAGAAGTCCGGCTCGCAGACCGTCTCGCACCTGCGCTTCGGCGGCGAAGCGATCGAGGCGCCCTACCTCGTGAGCGGCGCGAGCTTCGTGGGCTGCCACCAGTTCGGGCTCCTGGGCGCGATCGACGTCCTGGGCCGCGCGGCCCAGGGCGCGACCCTGCTCCTCGACTGCCCCGACGCGCCGGAGGAGGTGTGGGACGCCCTGCCGCTCACGGTGCAGAAGCAGGTCCTGGCCAAGGGGATCCAGATCTACGCGATCGACGCCAGCCGGGTGGCCCGCGAGGCGGGGCTGCCGGGCCGCACGAACACCGTCCTTCAGACGTGCTTCTTCGCCCTCTCCGGCGTGCTGCCGCGCGACGACGCCATCGCCCGCATCAAGGACGCGATCGAGCACACCTACGCGCGCCGCGGCGCCGACGTCGTGGAGCGCAACAACGCCGCGGTCGACAGCGCGCTCGCAGCGCTCCACGCCGTGGATGTGCCGGGCCGCCTGACCGCCCAGCACGACATGCGCCCGCCGGTGCCGGACTCGGCGCCCGAGTTCGTGCGGCTGGTGACGGGCACCATGCTGGCCGGGCGCGGCGACGAACTGCCGGTGAGCGCCCTCCCGGTCGACGGCACCTACCCGAGCGGGACGGCGGCCTACGAGAAGCGCAACATCTCCGACTTCGTGGCGGTGTGGGATCCGGACACGTGCATCCAGTGCGGGAGCTGCAGCTTCGTCTGCCCGCACAGCGTGATCCGGTCGCGGTTCTACGAGCCTACGCGGCTCGAGGGGGCGCCGGAGGGCTTCCGCTCGGCGCCGCTCGACGCCCGCGGCCTCCCCGACGCCCGCTTCACGCTCCAGGTCTACGTCGAGGACTGCACCGGCTGCGCCCTCTGCGTCGAGGCCTGCCCCGTGCAGAACCCGGCCGTCCCCGGGCGCAAGGCCATCAACCTGGAGGAGCGCGAGCCGATCGTCGCCGCCGAGCGCGAGCGCACGGCGTTCTTCGAGACGCTGCCCGTGAACGACCGTTCCAGGGTCGACTACGCGAGCGTGCGCGGCGCCCAGTTCCTGCAACCGCTCTTCGAGTTCTCCGGCGCCTGCGCCGGCTGCGGCGAGACGCCGTACGTGAAGCTGCTCTCGCAGCTCTTCGGCGAACGGCTGATGGTCGCGAACGCGACCGGGTGCTCGTCGATCTACGGCGGCAACCTCCCGACCACGCCGTGGACGTCGAACGCCGCCGGCCGCGGGCCGGCGTGGTCGAACTCGCTCTTCGAGGACAACGCCGAGTTCGGGCTCGGCTTCCGCCTCACGGCCGACGCGCACGTCGGCCTTGCGCGCGAGCGGCTGGGGGCGCTGCGGGCCGAGCTGAACGGCGACGGCCTCGTCGACGAGGTGCTCGAGGCGCCGCAGGTGACCGACACCGAGCTCCAGACGCAGCGGGCCCGCGTCGACGAGCTGCAGCGGCGGCTGGACGGCCTCCCCGGGCCGGCGGCGGCCGACCTGCGAAGCGTCGTCGACCACCTGGTGCGCCGCAGCGTCTGGATCGTCGGCGGCGACGGATGGGCCTACGACATCGGGAGCGGCGGGCTCGACCACGTGCTCGCGAGCGGCCTCGACGTCAACGTGCTCGTGCTCGACACCGAGGTCTACTCGAACACCGGCGGCCAGATGTCGAAGGCCACCCCGCTCGGCGCGGTGGCCAAGTTCGCAACAGCCGGAAAGCACGTGCCGAAGAAAGACCTGGCGCTCCAGGCGATCGCCTACGGCAGCGTCTACGTCGCCCGGGTGGCGATGGGTGCCGATCAGCACCAGACGCTGCGGGCGCTGCGCGAGGCCGAGGCGTATCCCGGGCCGTCGCTCGTGATCGCCTACAGCCACTGCATCGCCCACGGGATCGACATGCAGAAGGGGCTCGACCAGCAGCACCGGGCCGTCTCGAGCGGGTACTGGCCGCTCATGCGCTACGACCCGGTGGTGCGCGACGAGGGCGGGAACCCGTTCCTGCTCGACTCGCCGCGCCCGCGCATCTCGCTCGCCGAGTACACGAAGAGCGAGCTGCGGTTCCGGTCGCTTCAGCGGACGAACCCGGCGGAGGCCGAGCGGCTGGCGGCCGCCGCGCAGCTTGCGGTCAATCAACGCTGGCAGGTGTACGAGGAGATGGCGACCCGAGGGCCGGAGCGGTTCCCGCCCGACACCAGGAGGACGAGCGCGTGAACCTGGCGACGACGTACATGGGGATCGAGCTTCGCAACCCTCTCGTGGCGTCGGCCTCGCCGCTCTCGCAGACCGTGGACGGCATCCGCCGGCTCGAGGAGGCGGGCGTCGGCGCCGTCGTCCTCTACTCGCTGTTCGAGGAGGAGCTGCGGCGCGAGGCCGAGCTCTTCTCGGTGCTCGGCACCGCGGGCACGGAGAGCTTCGCCGAGGCCCTCACCTACCTGCCCGAGGAGGTCGACGGCGCCGACGCCGCCCAGCGCTACGTCAGCCTGATCGAGCGGGCCCGCCAGGCGGTCGACATCCCGCTCATCGGCAGCCTGAACGGCGTTACGCCGACCGGGTGGACGCGCTACGCGCGCGCCATCGAGGAGGCCGGCGCCAGCGCGATCGAGCTGAACGTCTACGACGTCCCGGGCGACCCGAAGGTGACCGGCGCGGATGTCGAGGCCCGCCATCTGGACGTCGTGCGCCGCGTGCTCGACACGGTCGAGATCCCGGTGGCGGTGAAGCTCAGCCCCTACTACAGCTCGCTCGGGGCGATGGCGACCCGGCTCGCGTCGGCCGGCGTCGACGGCCTCGTCCTCTTCAACCGCTTCCTCCAGCCCGAGATCGACCCTGACTCGCTGTCGGTGTCGGCCCGGATCGACCTGTCGACACCCGCCGACCAGCGGCTGCCGATGACGTGGATCGCGATCCTGCGCGGCCGCGTCGGCGCGTCGCTCGCCGCGTCGGGCGGCGTCGAGACCGGATCGGACGTGGCTCGCTACCTGCTGGCCGGCGCGGACGTCGTCATGACCACGTCCGCGCTCCTTCGCCACGGCCGCGACCATGCGGGCGCCCTTCTGAGCGGGCTGGTCGAGTGGATGCGGGCCAAGGAGCTCACCTCGCTCGACGACGTGCGCGGCCTGATGAGCGTCGAGCGCGAGCCCGACCCGGAGACGCGCCGGCGCGCCGGCTACGTCGGCATGCTCGAGGCGGCCAAGCAGACGTTCATGGGTCTCTAGATGATTGATCGATAACTCCCGCGCGCCTGGACGCACGACTGTGCGGGTGGGCGGCGGGTTGGCGGGGCTGCGGCTGCGAACCTTCGCATCGCGGCGTCCTCGGTCGGGCCCGGGCTCGCCGGCGACTGCAACGAGGGCGGCGCCGAGACGACGCTCCACGGCAGCACCAGCGCCATCGGATCGGCCCGGTCCGACTCGATCCGATCGGCGAGCCGGTTGACCAGCGGGAGCTCCTCGAGCAGCACCCGGCTGTCGGACTGCTGAAGCGCCGGGAAGCCGCTCGCCCGCACGTAGCCCGGCGTCGGCCTCGTCCGCCCCTGCGCGGGCCGCAACCGCCAGCGCAGCGACGCCGCCAGCCCGCGCCTGGAGCGCGCTCGGATGACCCAGTCGCGCCGGTGCGCGACGACCCGCTCGATGGGCGAGCGCCGGCCACGGGGCGTAGCCGGATGACCGCCAGCGCGTCGATGAGGCTGCGAGTCGGGTCGGGTTGCACTGTCGCGATCGTCCTGGTGCCGGGTGGCTCACGATTACAGTTCCCCGTCCGGCCCGGCGAAACACCACCAGGAGGGGGTCAGCGAGATGAGCGACGATCGTGTCGTCACAGGTGTCGGCGGTTCCGCCGTCGGGGTCGCGGTCGACCCGCGCAGCGCGCCGCCCACGGTGTCGGTGTGGATCGAGGCGCCCGGTGCCCCGATCCAGGGGGTGAACCTCTCGCCCGAGACCGCGCGCGAGCTGGCCGACCGCCTGACCCGTGCCGCGGGCGACGCAGGCTAGATGAGTGATTCCACGCCCCCGCGCGTCTGGACGTCCGACCGTGGGGGTTGTCGGCCCGTGGTGGGGCTGCGGCTGCGAACCGGCGCCTCGCGGCGTCCTCGGTCGGGTCAATATCACCCGATATTGACCCTCCCTGCGTCCTGGCGACGCTTGGCTCTCGCCCAGTGAGCGACCTGCTGGATAGCAGGTCGCTCATGACCGCAGCAAGCCTGCGGCTTGCTGCTTGAACATCACGGGGGCGTGGAATCACTCATCTAGCCCCCGCCGTGACCCGCCTCCAGGCAGTACCGTTGGCCGAGCGATGGTGACGCCGGAGGAAATCGCCCGAATCGCGGTCTTCGCGGCCCTGAGCGAGCGCGACCTGCAGCGGCTCTCGCAGGTTGCCGCCGACATCTCGCTCGTGCCCGGCGAGTACGCGGCCTATGAGGGCGGCGAGCGGGCCCTCTTCGGGCTCCTGGAGGGCCGCATCGAGGCGGTGAAGCGGGTCGACGGCGTCGACAAGGTCGTTGGCGAGCGCAAGCCCGGCGACATCTTCGGCGAGGTGCCCGTCACGCTGGGAACCGTCTTCCCGGCGGGCTTCCGCGCGGCCGAGCCGTGCCGGGTCGCGCGCTTCGAGCCGCATGACTTCCACGCGATCACCGACGTCGCCCCGGACGTCGGCCGGGAGGTCGGCCGGCTTGCGAGCCACCGGATCGCCGGATCGCGTGGGCTCCAGGGGATCGTGGCCGAGCCGTGGATGCCGCGGGCGATCGTCGTCGGGCCGCGCTGGGACGCGGCCTGCGCGGAGCTGCGGCACTTCCTCGACCGAAACCAGGTCTCGTTCCGGTGGCTCCAGCCCGACACGCCGGACGCAGATGAGCACTGGGACGGGCCGCTGCCGGCCGCGGACGACTGCCCGGTGCTGCGGGTGATCGACGGCAAGACGGTCGTGAAGCCGCAGCTCCGCCGGGTGGCCGAGCTCCTCGCCCTCTCCACGGAGCCCGCCGCCGCCGAGTACGACACGGTCATCGTCGGAGCAGGGCCGGCAGGGCTCGCCGCCGCGGTGTACGGCGCGTCGGAGGGTCTACGCACCATCGTCATCGAGCGCGAGGCGCCGGGCGGCCAGGCCGGCACGTCGTCGCGCATCGAGAACTACCTCGGCTTCCCGTCGGGCGTGTCGGGCGAGGAGCTGGCGAGCCGCGCCCTCCAGCAGGCGCGCCGGCTCGGCGCTGAGATCCTCGTCACGCGGACGATCACCCGCATCGACGCCGGAACCCGCCAGGTGCACCTCGACGGCGGGGACGTGCTCCGGGCTCGCACGATCATCCTGGCCTGTGGCGTGGCCTGGCGGCAGCTCGAGATGGACGGGTTCGACCGGCTGGCGGGCAGGGGCGTCTCCTACGGTGCCGTGCGCAGCGAGGCTTCGAGCGCCCACGGTCTCGACGTCCACATCGTGGGCGCCGGCAACTCGGCGGGCCAGGCGGCGCTCTTCTTCTCGAACCACGCCAGGAGCGTCACGATCCTGTGCCGCGGCGACGGGCTCGAGCGGAGCATGTCGCGCTACCTGGTCGACCAGCTCGCCGCTCGGCCGAACGTCGAGGTGCGGAGGCGGACGGAGGTCATCGCCGCCCACGGCGGGGCCTCGCTCGAGGCGATCGACGTCAGGAGCTCCGAGACGGGCGAGGACGCCCGGCTCGAGTCGGGCGGGCTCTTCATCCTGATCGGAGCCGATGCCGAGACCGGCTGGCTCCCGCCGGAGATCGCCCTGGACGACCACGGCTACGTCCTGACCGGCCCCGACGTGGCGGCCGTGGACGGCTGGACCTCGAGCCGCGATCCGTACCTGCTCGAGACGAGCGTCCCGGGCATCTTCGCCTGCGGCGACGTTCGCTGCAGCCCGGTGAAGCGGGTCGCCGCTGCGGTCGGCGAGGGCAGCATGGCGATCGCCTTCGTCCACCAGTACCTGAAGCAGGCCGAAGCCTCGCCGGTCGGCTAGTCCAACTCGCGGAGCCGCTCCAGCGCGCGCTCCGCGTCGCTCGCCGCCTTGGCATGGGCCTTCTCGGCCCGCTCGGCGGCCCGGCGGGCGTCCTTCGCGCGCGCCTCGGCCTCGGCCAGCTCCTGCCGCGCGGCCGCGAGGCTCGCCTCGGCCGACGCGAGCGCGTCCTTCGTCTTGCCCGCCGCCGCCGCGGCCCGCTCGCGCCGCTTCGCCGCGACCTCGTCGCGCGGCTTCGGCTTCGGGGCGGGCTTCGACGCCGGCCTGGGCTTCGGTGCCGGCGCCGGCTTCGGCCTCGGCGCCGGCCGGCGGCGCTCCTCGGGGATGGCGAGCCCCATCGGGAACCCGACCGCGCGCTCCTCGCGCACGAGGACGCCGCGCCGCACCTGCTCGGCGAGCCCGGCGTCGAGCGCGGCGGCATGGAGCGTCTCGCGCACCCGGTCGAGCGTGGCCGGCGTGGCCGAGCCGCGCGCGGCGGCGATCCGCTCCGCCGAGCGCATGAGCGAGCGCAGCGCCGCCTCCTGCGCGTCGGAGGCGTCCCGGAGGTCGGACGCCGACCCCGCCCCGAGCTGCACGTCGCGCAGCCGCGCCCCGGCTTCCAGGAGCGTGCCCGTCGGGCCCGCCTCGGCGCGCGCGAGCTGGTTCACGATCCAGGCGGCGACGGATGGCTTGGGCAGCTTGGCGACGGCCGCCGCCTCGCCGCGCTCGCCCCGCCCGCGCAGGTCCTTCGCGGCCGCGGTGCGCTCCTTCACGAACTCGTCCAGATCGGCGCCGTAGAGGCGCTCCTCCATCTCCGCGAACGTCGGCGGCTCGCCGGGCGTCATGGCCTCAGCGCGCCTGGGGCAGCTTCTTGGCGCCGCGCTTCGTGACCGGGTTCGACGGCGGCGGCACGACCGGTCCGATGTCTCCGTCGTACGCCTCGTCGAGGTCGACGATCACCGGGGCGTGGTCGCTCGGCCCGGTGCCCTTGCGGGCGTGACGGTCGACCCACGCCGCCCGCACCCGCGCGGCGACCGGGTCGTCCGCCAGCACGAGGTCGATGCGCATGCCCATGTCCTGGTGGAACATCCCGGCCCGATAGTCCCAGTAGGTGAACACGCGCTCGTTGGGCCACCGGTCGCGGACGACGTCGTGCAGGCCGAGTGCCTGGATCTCGGCGAGCGCCTCGCGTTCCCGCGGTGTCACGTGCGTCTGGCCGACGTAGGCGTCCGGATCGAACACGTCGTCGTCGGTCGGGGCGATGTTCACGTCGCCGCAGACGATCGTGGAGCCCGGCCCGGCCGCGAGCACATCGCGGAGCGCCGCCAGCCACGCGAGCTTGTACTCGTAGTGGTCGGAGTCCGGCTCGCGGCCGTTCGGCACGTAGATCGAGTGCACGCGGACACCGTCGCACGTGGCGGCGACGGCCCGCGCCTCCGGATGCGGGAACCCGGGCCCGTTCGCGACCCCGGTCTCCACGTCGTCGAGACCCACCCGGGAGAGGATCGCAACGCCGTTCCACGCCGCCTCCCCGTGCGCCGCCACCTCGTACCCGCGGCTCTCGAGCGCGTCGCCGAGCAGCTTGGCGAGCGCATCGTCGGCCAGCTTGGTCTCCTGGAGGCAGACGACGTCCGGGCGGCGCTGGTCGAGCCACGGGAGCAGCCGCGGCATGCGCTGCTTCAGCGAGTTGACGTTCCAGGTGGCGATGCGCACCGTGGACACCGTAGCGACGTCCGCGCGCGCGTGGCGCCGGAGGCTCTAGTCGTTGGGCTCGGCGCCGTTCTCGCTCGTGACCGTCTGCGGAACCCCGGCCGCTCCGCCTGCCGGGGCGGCCGGTGCGAGGACGGTTTCGGCGCTCCCGAGCACGATCTGCGCCCAGCGCTCGCTGAAACCGGAGAGGAACGCCACGACCATGTAGAAGTAGATCGCCGAGGTGCCGCTGGGCAGCTTGATCTGCTGCACGAGGCCGGCCTTGAGCGCGCAGAAGACGGCGGTCGCCAGGATCGCGCCGACGGTGGTGCGGAAGAGCCCGAGGCGCCGCACCGCCCTCCCGCCGATCTCCGCGTCGATCTTGAACGTCGACGTGCGCCGCTCGTCCATCCTGAGGAGCACGCTGATGAGCGCGCCGACGGCGCCGGCGACGACCGTGGCGGCGAGCTGCTGGGCGCCCGCGTCGTGGAGGCTGGGGCGCGAGGTCGCGGCGAGGTATGCGCCGACGAGGCCGATGAGCGCCGCGAAGCCGATGATGCCCTGCACCATGCCCCACACGTAGACCATCCGCGCCCGTTTCTCGGCAGCCTTCAGGTAGTAGCTCTCGATCGTGCGCAGCTTGGGCGCGGCGTATGCGCGGGCCTGCGTGGTCGCCGCCGTGCGGCGCTTGTCCTGGAGGCGCGGCGACTCCGCGTCGCAGCGGGCGAGCAGGAAGCTCGCGACCGACATGATCCAGCGGGTCGCGATCCACTGGCTGGTGCCGGTCAGGACCTCGCCGGCACGGATGGCGAGCGTCTGACAGTCCTGGAGGAGCATCGCGATGCCGGGCGAGCGGCTGGTCTTCCAATCGGTCGCGGCGTGGAACCGCATCGAGGGCGTCCGGCGCATGAAGTGCCTGGCGAACGGCTTTGGGTCGCGGCAGGTGATCGCCACCGCGGAGGCCTCCGAGCGGCACCAGTAGGCGTCGACGATGCGGCCGTTTCGCGCCTCGAACGCCCCGAGTTTGCGCCGGTAGGCCTGCTCCAGCGGCACCTCGAGCTCGTGCCCCTCCAACGCCGCGCCGAGGCCCTGGAGCTGGTGGCGCCACAGGAAGTGCGCCCACACGAGCTCGGCGAACGAGGGCGCCATGCTGCTCGACTCGCCGATCCCGAGGGCGGCGTCGGGGGCGAGCGGGCGGCCGCGCTCCGGCGGCGCGACGACGTCGGGGCCGGTCGCGCCCTCGGGGACCTGCGTCCTCGTCGTCTCGTCCGCCACGTCCACACGCACCTTCCGCCGGCGGGGCGCCGGCGCGGGCGGATGCTAGCCCGCGGGGCCTTTTCGTGTCAACTGGCACAACCTGCCAGGGGCTGCGCCGCCCGCGGAGGCGCCGTAAGGTAGGCAGCCGTGACCGCCCACCGGCTGATCGTCGTCCCCTACGAGCTCGGCCGCCTGCGCGACGGCGTCGGCAGGGGGCCTGAGCGCCTGCTCGAGGCAGGAGCGGAGGCCGCCCTCGCGGCATCCGGCGGGCCGGTGCGCACCGAGCTCGTCGAGATCGATGCGTCGTGGAACGCGACGGGCGTCGGGGAGGTGGACGCCTGCTTCGAGCTGATCCGGCGTGTGGCCGAGCAGGTGCGCGCGGCGGTCGCCGCCGGCGAGTTCCCGGTCGTCCTCTCCGGGAGCTGCTTCGCCGGCGTCGGGGTGGTGGCCGGGCTGGGGGAGGCCGATCCCGGCGTGGTCTGGTTCGACGCGCACTCGGACTTCAACAGTCCCGCGACGTCGATCGAGGGCTACTTCGACGGGATGGGCCTCGCGGTGCTGACGGGCGGCGCATGGCAGGGGATGCTGGGCACGGTGCCGGGCGCCCGGCCGGTGCGCGAGGACGCCGTCGTCCTGGCCGGGGCGCGGAGCTTCGACCCGCCCGAGGTCGCGCGGCTCGAGGCGTCGTCGGTCACGCACCTGCGGCCGGCGGAGCTGGGCAAGCTCGCCGGGGCGGTGCGGGCGGTCTCGCCGGCTCCGACCGGGGTCTACCTGCACGTCGACCTCGACGTCCTCGACCTCGCCGAGGCGCACGTCAACGTCTACGGCGCGGCCGGGGGCCCGACCGGCCGGGAGCTGTGCGACCTCGTCTCGGAGGTGCTGCGCGAGTGCCCGGTGCGGGCGGTCTCGCTCACGGCGTATGACCCGGGCTTCGACCCGGAGGGCCGGGTGCCGCCGATCGCGCTCGAGCTGCTGCGGCGGCTCGGCGGGTGAATTTCGGGTCGGGTGTCGAGAACCGGGTTTCTCGTTTGTCGATCTCTCGACACGGCGAACGCGGAAAGGATGGTCCCCATGCTCGGTCGCAAGACGTTCACCCAGGAGGAGCTCGACGGTTGCCGGGCCGCACTCGACGAGCAAGTCGGCGCCTACACGCGGGTCGCCGAGGCCGCAGGCCGAAACGGCGGCGCCGCCGCGCTGGCCGACTTCGACGGCCCCTTCTTCACCAACCTCGTGCTCGTGCTCGACCGCTGGTTCGTGCACCGGATCCGGCCGGTGAGCGGCAAGGACGGGAACCCGCTGAACGAGGTCGAGCTGATCGCCGAGGCGGTCATCCTGCACGACGGCGTCATGCCGAAGAGCGCGGTCATCAAGTACGTGCCGGCCGACACCGTCCTCGGGATCGAGGTCGGCGAGAAGGTCAGCCTGAGCGCCGAGGACTTCGAGCGGCTCTCGGCGGCGTTCCTGGCCGAGATCGAGCGCCGGTTCATGTAGGGCGCCGGGCTCGCGCTACCCTGATTCGCGTGGGCCCCTCCGACCGAGATGCGCGGATCCGCCTCGCCGAGCAGCAGTTCGAGGACGAACTCGAGCACGTCGGCGAGGCGGTCTGCATCGCGTCGCTCCCGCTCATCGTGGACGAGGTTGTCGCGGAGGCGGCGGGCGGCGACGAGGCGCTCGCGGCCGAGATCGAGGCCCGGCTGCGGCGGCGGGCCGGGCTGCACGCCTAGATGATTGATCGATAACTCCCGCGCGCCTGGACGCATGACTGTGCGGGTGGGCGGCGGTTGGCGGGGCTGCGGCTGCGAACCGTCGCATCGCTGCGTCCTCGGTCGGGCCAATATCACCCGATATTGGCCCTCCCTGCGTCCTTGCGCTGCTCGGTTCTCGCCGCCCAAGCATCACGCGAGTTATCGATCAATCATCTAGCGGAACGCTACGTGAGGATGTTCACGGCCCGCGCGACGACCAGGATCCCGAGCGCCAGGGAGATCGTTTCCTCGCTCATCATCATCACCTTCGCCCAGGGCTTGAGCGGGGAGACGTCGGTCGGGCTGAACGCGGTCGCCGTGGTGAACGAGAGGTGCAGGTAGTCGACGAAGGCCGGTGACCAGTCCTCGCCGACGAAGTCGGGGTTCGACATCTCGGGGAAGAGGAACGCCGGCCTGCGAGTCGAGCCCGCCGCGCGGGCCGCGGCACCTCCGCGGTCGAGGTCCCAGTACCAGAGCCCGAAGGCGATGACGTTCGTGAGCCAGATGATGCCGCCGCACGCCAGGAGGACGCGCGCCGTCTGCGTGAACGGCTCGCTGTAGATGATGCTGATCACGAGCCGCACCGACGAGCCGGCGTTCACGAGGGTGATTACGGCGATGAGGGCGCCGGTGAGGACGCGTAGCCACCTGACCTGGCGATCGATGCGGCCGGGGTCTCCCAGGATCAGAGCGACGACCATCACGAGGATGACGGCGAGGAAGAGCCCGGACGCGTCGCTGACTCGAAGCTCCGGCGGAAGAAACAGGCGCATCACGCCGACCGTGAGCACGGCCAGCGCCATCGGCCAGCGCGCCTCGCCCCTCACAGCCGCGGCCTCCGTCATGCGTCCGTCGGTGTGGGCTGGGAGCGCTCGGAGAGTGCGCGCCGCAGGAGCTCGATGCTGACGAGCGACACCCAGGCGGGAAAGATCAGCACGAACCCGCGGGAGTAGGACACGCTCAGCAGGAGCACCAGCGCGACCGCGTAGCCGAGGAACGCGAGCCAGCGCGGGAGCGTCCCGGTCCGCAGCCCGATGGTGGAGCTGACGATCATGAACACGCCGGCCACGCGGATGGCGTAGACGTAGAGCAGCGTGTAGCCGAGGCCGCGGGCGAAGACGATCACGTCAGGGCTCGGCGGCGGCGCGTCCTGGAACTTGACCGCCGCCAATGGTGCACCCGCCGCGGCGGCCGCCGCGTAGAGCATCGCGACGAACAGCAGGCCGCCGCCCAGGAACACGGTCGCGAAGAAGCGATCCTCGTATGCGCCGATGCGGTGCCGCACGGCCGCGATGAACCAGAGGAAGGCGATCCCGGCGAACGGCGCGAGATAGAGCCCCACGATGGTCGCCGTGTGGCCGCCCCCGTGGACGTACCACGCGGCGATCTCGGCGTGGTTGCTGCCCCTGGCCGGCTGCGGGTAGAGCAGGATGATCGACGCCACGAAGAGCGCGGCGAAGACGAGGCCGGCCACGCCCGCCGCCGCCGGGGTGCGCAGCTCACGCTCGGCAGCCCTGAGCACCGGCGGCTCGAGGCTGCGCCCAGGTGTGGCGCCGGTTCCGCCCATCGGCCAAGTGTTCAGCGCGCCACGGCCGGCCCGCTTCACTCGGATCGGATGATCCTGGGGCGGCATGGTGCCGCACGACGTGCCCGAACGGATTGACGCGGACACGCACTTCCCGTACATCCTTGAGAGGGGCCCCGTTCGAAGTGGGCCCCTGGGGGGGAGACGTATGCGCAGGCTCGGACAGGCTCTCGTTCTGGTCTTGATGGCGATATCTGCCGTAGGAGCGGGCGCGTCCATTGCGATCGCGGTCTACTACCACCGCCTTTCAACGGACGTGCGTATGGCGACGGCATCGCTCCCGGCGACAGTTGACGCGGTGCTCCCACGGCCGGCGGGAACGGTCGACGCTCCGCAGATCACCCTGGTGCGAGGGACGGGGACGTCTGCATCGGGAGGCGTTGTCCTGCTCCGCACGGTGCCCGGCGCGGAGACGACGGCGCTCCTCTCGATCCCGCGCAGCGCGATCCTCGCCGGGGAGCCCGTCGGCCGCCTTGGCACTCCGGGACTCGTACGCGGTCTGCGAACGACGGCCGGCCTTGGCATCTCGCACGTGGCGATCGTCGATCTGTCGCACGTCTCTCCGGACGGCGCGCGGGGCGACCCTACGGAGCAACGGGTGCTCCGCGACATCGTCGGCCAGGCCCTGGCGCCCACGAGCTTCACGCAGCTCCCGGCGACGAGGACGGCCATGGCCGAGACCGCCACCGACCTCACAGCTGCCGACGTTCTGGGGCTTGTGTGGACGCGTCTGGACGACCGTCGTGAGGTTCAGTGCGGGTTCGCGGAGCATCAGACGATCGACTCGGCTCAGGGGCGTGCCATCGCCGCTGCCTTCCTGGGGCGAGGAGGCAGCGACCGGGCGTTCGCGTGCAGCGGGCGGTCGATCGCGCCGGCCGCCTTCGTCCCGCCGAAGGCCGCCCTCGTCATGGTGCAGCGATTCGGGACGTGGGTGTTCGTGGTGATCGCGGCCGCGGCCATGCTGATGTCGGTGGGGACGGCCAGGCTCTTCGCCCGGGTCAGGTTGGTTTCGGCGACTGCTCCTGCGCCGCCGCTCGGCGCGGCGGGGCCCGGCCCGACGCCGGCGATCAGCCTGTTCGAATCTGCGCCCACGGCTCTGAGGCTGGGCGACGTCACCCACCCTGTGGCGGCTGCGCTCGACGGAGCCGGCGTCGCGGTCCGCCGTGCCCTAACCGGCGGGGCGGCGAGGGCGCACGCATGGCGGTTCAGAGCGGTCGCACTCATCGGCGCGGGGCGGGCGGGGTGCCCCGGGTACCGCTCACGCCTGCGCAGATATGTCTACCTGCACCAGGACGCGCTGTGGATCGGTCTCGTCGCGGCGGTCGCGACGGGGATCCTGATCCGGCTGCTCTCAGCCTGACGCCGCGCGGAGGCTCCAAGCCCGCGCCCGTTCGCAGATCCGTAGAAAACCCTCATCGGGTTTGCACGAAGTCCCGATGCGCAGCGACGGACGTGATGGCAGAGTGCGGCGTTCCAAACCAGCGGAGGTGATTGAGATGAAGCGCGTCGTCGTCGATCACTACGGTGGGCCGGAGGTCTTGAAGGTCGTGGAGGAGGATGATCCCCGACCGGCTCCGGGCGAGGTTCGCGTGCGGGTCCTGGCGGCCGGCGTGTCGTTCACCGATTCTCAGCTGCGGGCCGGCACGTACATCCCGGGCGGACCAAAGCCCCCGTTCACGCCCGGCTACGAGCTCGTCGGCGTCGTCGAGGAGCTTGGCCCCGGGTGCTCGAAGCTCAGGGTGGGAGACCGCATCGGTGCGTTGACGGTGTGGGGCGCCGACGCGGAGCGTGTGTGCTTGCCGGAGGCCGGCGCAGTCGAGGTGCCCGATGATCTCGATCCGGCGGAGGTGCTGAGCCTCGTCTTCACCTACATGACCGCCTACCAGGTGCTTCACCGCACGGCGAAGGTGAGGCGGGGGGAGACGCTGCTCGTGCACGGCGCAGCTGGCAGGGTTGGCATCGCGATGCTCGAGCTGGCGGCTCTGGCCGGGGTGCGCGTCTTTGGAACGGCGTCCGCTCGGGACCGCGAGCAGGTCGAGCGGCTCGGCGCTGTCGCGATCGACTACCGGAACGAGGACTTCCTGGCGAGGGTGCGCGGGCTGACGGGCAGCGGCGTGGACGTCGTTTCCGACTCGCTCGGCGGCCCGATCTCGCTTCGCTCGTTCCGAGCGCTGCGGCCGGGTGGACGGCTCGTCGTCTTCGGACGGTACGACACCCTCAAGGACGGGCACAAGGACTGGCCGGCGGTGATCAAGTGGTACGCGTCGGTGGTGGCCGTCTTCGTGTGGGGGAAGCTGTCACCGCGCCGACACGTCATGAAATACCAGATCCAGACGTTCCGCGACTCGGCGGAGCAGCGAACCGGAGCGGTCGGCGGTGTGCCGCGGTACCCCGAGTGGTTCGCAGAGGACTTCGGCGTGCTGCTCGACATGCTTCGTCGCGGCGAGATCCATCCCACGGTCGCCGAGCGCCTGCCGCTCTCCGACGCTCGCCGTGCCCACGAGCTCCTCGGGAGCGCAGCATCGAAAGGCAAGCTCGTGCTCGTGCCATGACGACCACCGAATCCTGAGCGGCGGTCATCGAGCGGACACTGGGTTCAGGCGCTCGTCGAAGAACTGCCACGCGGAACCCGACACCGACTATCCCGAAGCGCTCGCGCTGATTCGCTGCTCGACCCAAGGCGGTCAGATCGAGGCCTACTACGAGCTGTGGCCCAGCCAGGCCGCCATGAATCACGTGCTGGATGAGAACAGCAGCGGCCTGAACGTGTACTACTCCGGCACGTGGGCGGACGAGAGCGGCACGCCCCAAGGACGGATCGACCGATTCGTCACCGGCCGCCCGCGCAACGTCATTCTCTGGTCATACCGCGCGCTCAACGCCACGATCTGGGCGCAAAGCACGCTGAGCCAGGACGAGCTTCTCGCCTGGTGGCGAACGACCGCACCGCGCTCGGCACAGAGTCAGGCCTAGGCGGCCGCAGCCCGCCGAACGCTTACCAGTGCCCTGATGTCGCGACGCCTGCCACGGCGAGGAGTGCGAGTGCCACCACCGAGATCCGTTGTGCTGTTCGCCGGGAGTGGTACGCGACCGCCAAGCGGCCGACATGCAGCAGCGAGCGGGCAGCCCAGAGCGTGGTCAACGGGTCGTGCGGAGCGTCGGCGAGGACACGGCCCTGCCAATAGCGGATCATTCTTCGCGCCTCGGCGCGCGCCGAGCGTCGGTACAACGGCAAGTAGCTGTACCGTTGCAGCCAGAATCCGAGCGCCTCCACCGATTCCTCGACCGCGGGCGCGAGCATCTCCCGGATGATCCGATCGTCATCTCGGCCGCTCATCTCGTCGCCATCTCGTGCTCGGCTTCCCAGAGGCGCCGGCCGACGTTCTCGAGAAGATGCACCGCGATCGCCGGCTCCCGCTCGAGCAGGCGCCGGAACGTCTGGCGTCTGATTCGGAGTACCCACAGGTCTTGTGCAGCGGTCACGGTGGCCGACCGGGCCCGGCCGGTCAGCAGGCTCAACTCGCCGAACACGGCGCCGCTCTCGACCTCCGCCACCGGGGCGCCGCCGCGCTCGATACGGGCCGCGCCGGTGAGGAGGACGAAGGCCGCCTCGCCCGTGAACCCTTCCCGCACGATCGCCGTGCCCGCCTTGATCTCGGCGATCTCCGCTTGCTCGGCGATGCGACGGCGCTGACGGCCGCTCAGCCCGGCGAAGATCGGGAGCTCCGCCAGCACCTGCGCCACGAGCTTGGGAGTGCCGGCAGAGTAGGGGCTCGCGCGTCCCGCCTGCGCGACCGCCTCCAGCAGAAGGTCGGATCGGATCCGCGACACGTCGGAGCCGTTCACGAGGTGGTTCTACCACACCCGCCGGGGCGGCCAGGTCCGGGTACCTGGAGTGCAACCGTCGCACGAACCCTATGGAGCGGCGTTCTGCTGGGGGTGGAACACACTGACCGCCGACTTCCACGGCCCGAGCGGGCCGAGGTCTCGGCGTGGCGCGTCGAGCGGGGCAGCCTCCAGAATACGGATCTCCCGGGCGAGGATGTTGAAGCGGCGCTCTGGCACGTAGTAGCCGTGGGTGCTCTGAGAGCCCGGTCCGAAGGCGCCCGGTGGTAGCCGGCGGATCACCGGGGGCATGATCAGTGCGATCCAGCGGTAGCGGCCTCGTTTGAGGGTGCAGTGAACCGACCCGTTCACGCAGAGCTGGCGCTTTGCGATCGTGATCGGCCCCTGGAAGACGACCACCACGGACACCTTCGGATAACGGGATGGCGGCCCGCCGAAGACCTGCGCGACCCGGTCTGCTGTCGTCAGGTGGTCGGTGTGGAGCGTGTACGGACTCGCGTCCGTCTTGATGGTCTCGTTGCTCGAGATGAAGTCGTCGGTCAGGCTGGAGACGAGATCGAGCGCCTGGCTGAGGGCGTACTGCTCGGGATCGAACGCCGCCGGGTAGAGGCGCTGAGTGGCGAGCTCGCTTCCGTCGTCGCCGAGCGCCACCACGGCGACCGGCCGATGATGTGCGCGTGTCTCGCGGCCCTGGACGACGGCGAAGAAGAACGGCCGGTTGACGCTGGCATTTACGGAGGAGCCGTTCTGGAGACGGAGCTCCACCCGCTGCGCGTCGTCGGGGACGAGTCCCGCCACGGTGAAGACGGCCTCCGGGCGATCGACGGTGAACCCGCCGGATGTGTACCCGGAGATCGGCTCGCTGACCTGCGCCACAAGCGGGGACCCGATCGCACCGAAGGGGCTGATGGTCTCCTTCACGCTGTACTTGTACGGTGGCGGCTGGTTGACCCACGGGGTTGGCTTCTGCGTCCCGTAGACGCAGAACTGCTGCGGTGCGACGAGCCCCGGGCGAGGGTTGTCGTCGAAGACGCAATACCCGTGACGTTCGGTCATGGGCCAGCCGAAGTACCGGTACGTCTTTCCCGCCACGGCCACCGATGCCAGCGATCTGCCGGCGCCTGGACGAAGCTGCTCCTGGTACCTCGGCAGATTCCATCCCCGGCCGATGCCGACCTTGTGTTGCAGGCTCGCCGGAGCCGCCCCGTGCAGATAGCGAACGTGTGCGACATGACGGCTGATCGGGTAGTGGCGGCCGAAGAGCGGGCCGCCGTCCGAGAGCAGATGTGCGGCGCCCGCGGCTCCGACGCCGACGGCGCTGATCGCCGCGGCCAGCAGGAGCCCGCGCGTGAGACGCATTCGGCGCACTCGCGCGAAGACGCGCGCGCCTTCGCGGCCGGCCCGCATCCTCCGCGCCCGCTCGAGCACGTCGCCCCAATCGGGCACCACGCCCGAGGCCGGCAGCTCGATCTGAAGGAGCACGTCACGCACCCGGTCGTCAGACGCCATCGCCCGCCTCCTCCAACGTGCGCCGCAGGCTCGCACGAGCCTGGTTCAGCGTCGCCGCCACGGTGCCCGACGCGACGCCGAGCGCCTCGGCGATCGCGTCGTACTCGAGGTCGGCGTAGTACCGCAGGAAGAGCACCGTCCGCTGCCGCTCCGGCAGCGCCGCCACCGCGGCGTGGAGCGACCCGACGTCGTCCGGCCGGGACTCCGCCGGCGCCTCCGGCACGTCTCGGGGAGCCGGCGGCGACGGCCGTCTCCGGCGAGCCTCGTTCACGACGACCCGCCAGACCCACCCCTCGAGCGAGCCCTCCCCGCGGAACTCCTCGGCATGCGCGAGCGCCCGCGCGAATCCCTCCTGCACCACGTCGAGCGCCCGATCGCGATCGCCGACGATCGCCGCCGCCACTCTCACGAACGCCTCCAGGCGCTCGCGGTACACCTGCTCGAGCGCGTCCTCGACCGCTGTCCGTCCCACCACATGCGCTGTCGCTGCGGGCCACCCATGCTCGACCGACTCCATCCGAGACATAAGACCCGTGGAGCGAGTCATTCCTTTAGCCGGCGCTTGACCGTCATCGGGCAGGGCGTTCCACATCGCCAAGCAAGCGTATGCTCGAAATCGACCGGATGGCTCGTCGTCACTGGCGTGTGAAGATGTCTTACACACGGTTCGGGCCGGGAGCGCACCACATCACGATCAGGCCCCTGGGAACCGGAACGCCTCCTTCGCGTCGGCGAAGGTCGTGTTCGACGCGTTCGTCGCCCGCTATGTCCCCCCCGGGCTATCGTCACGGCTCGTGGCAGCGTCCGCCGTGATCGAGACGATCGACCTGACCAAGGTCTACCCCGGCGGCGTCACTGCCGTCGACGGCATGAACCTGACCGTCGCCCAGGGCGAGATCTTCGGCCTGCTCGGGCCGAACGGCGCCGGCAAGACGACGACGGCCAGCATGCTCACCACCCGCGTCATCCCGACCTCTGGCCGGGCGATCGTGGGCGGCGTCGACGTCGTCCGCCATCCGGCCGTCGCCAAGCAGCTGATCGGCGTCCTCCCGCAGACGAACACGCTCGACCGGTCGCTGACCGTCTGGGAGAACCTCTACTTCCACGGCCGCTTCTTCGGCATGGGGGCGAAGGCATCGCGGGCGGCCGCCGACGAGCTCCTGGTCAAGTTCCGGCTGACCGAGCGCGCGAACGCGCCCGTGATGGCGCTCTCGGGCGGCCTCGCGCAGCGGCTGATGGTCGCCCGGGCACTCCTCCACAACCCGGCCATCCTGTTCCTGGACGAGCCGACCGCCGGGCTCGACCCGCAGAGCCGGATCGGTCTCTGGGAGATCGTGGGCGCGCTCCACGAGACCGGCCAGACCGTCGTCCTCACCACCCACAACATGGAGGAGGCCGACCAGCTCTGCGATCGCATCGGCATCATGGATCGCGGCCGCATCCTCTCCCTGGGTACGCCGGCGGAGCTGAAGCAGTCGGTCGGTGCCGACACGATCGTCACCGTCTCCAGCGACGGGGATCTCGAGCGGTTGGCGAAGAGCCTCTGCGACGGTGTCGAGGGCATCGACGGCGCATCGGTGCACGACGGATCGGTGCAGGTGGCCGTGCGCGGCACCGACCGGGTGCTCGTGCGCGTGATCGGCGCCGCCGAGGAGGCGGGCTACACCGTGAGCGACGTGCAGGTCGCGCCGCCGTCGCTCGAGACCGTGTTCATCGGCCTGACCGGGAAGGATCTCCGCGACTGATGTCCGCCACCGCCACCAGCGACCTCTACCGGACCGACTCGGCGGCACGCTCGAGCCGGATCGCCTTCGGTGCGCTCTTGCTCCGCGACCTGTGGGTGCTGCGCAAGAACCTCCGCGCGTTCATCCCGCGGACCATCGTCCAGCCGCTGCTCCTGTGCTTTGTGTTCCTCTACGTCTTCCCGACCATCGGCACCGGCGTCGGCGGCGGCCGCGGCGGCGTCAGCGAATCCGGCTTCGCCACCATCCTGGTCGCCGGGGTCATCGGCCTCTCGATCATGTTCCAGGGCATCCAGGCGGTGGCGCTGCCGATGGTGCAGGAGTTCGGCTACACGAAGGAGATCGAGGATCGGGTGCTGGCCCCGCTGCCGGTCGTCCTGGTCGCGCTCGAGAAGGTGGTGTTCGGGGCGCTGCAGGGGCTGCTGGCCGCGGCGATCGTGTTCCCGATCGCGGCCGTCGTGCACGCATCGTCGATCCACATCAACCTCCAGGTGCACTGGCTCACCCTCGTCACGCTGATCCCGCTTGCCTGCATCACCTGCTCGGCGCTCGGGCTCACGTTCGGCACGATCTTCGACCCGCGCAACGTGCCGCTCATGTTCGGGATCGTGATCCTGCCGCTCACGTTCCTGGGCGGCACGTACTACGCGTGGACGACGCTCGAGCCCGTCAAGGCCGAGGGCCTCTCGTGGCTCCAGTACCTGGTGCTGATCAACCCGCTGGTCTACATCAACGAGGGATCCCGCGCGGCGCTGACCTCGTCCAACCACATGACGCTGTGGGCCGTCTACCCGGCGCTCGTCGCGTTCAGCGCGCTCTTCCTGTGGGTCGGCACGCGGAACTTCACCCGCCGGGTGATCAGTTAACCCGCGATCCGGACGTGATTGCTATTCTCGGCAGCGGGGATGTTCGTTCGTTTAGTTGAAGTACGAACCGTTGCGCTCGAACGCGATCTCCGCAAACTCCGTTCGGGAGGTGTCAGCGGGGTCGGATCGGTAGACGACTGAGCCGCTTCGGCCCGTCCATTCGAGTGTCGCCCAGGTCTGGACGGCTTTCAAATCGAAGCGATGTTCCGCGTTGTGCACGTGCCGGCGATGGCGTATGCCATGCCAGCGGGCCTTGAGGCTCACTTGTGCCTCCAGACTCGGCCCGTCGAGGATCGCGTTCACAACGTCGTGATAGTCCTCGACATCGAGGTCGTCCACGACCAGATGCGCCTGGGCGCGGTCGAGATCGGCGAACACGGAGCTACCGGGGATCGGCACGGTCCAGAACAGGCCGTTGTCGCTCCCTGGGTTGAAATCGTGGATCTGATGAGCGGGATCCAACTGACCCCGAAAGACATCCAGTCAAACGAACGCGAACGTGCCGTGGTGGACGTCCCCGTCGCGGCCAACGTAGTTGGCCTTCATGAACCGCACGTCGGCGTCGAACGGCAGGTGCTCTCTGGTACCCGCGGCATGGTCCACCCGCCAGCCCATTCCGGCGACGTTGGCCACGCCCACCCGCCCGCGCATGTTGGTGAAAAGAGACGGCTCCGCATCGGGGCCGGGAAACTCAAAGTGGATTCTGGGAGTCCCAGGTCCGAGCGGCTGGAGCGACTGCGGAATTCGGCGCGGTAGGTCACCGTCGGACGGCAGCCGCGCTGCGTGTGCCAGCCCCGGCAGCATCAGCCCGGCCGCCGTGGCCGTGCCCGTCGCCCGCAGGAACACGCCACGAGACATCGCCCGATCCCAGAAATGGTCGTGCCCCCGGTAGCCCGATACCGTTCCCCTGTCCGCCCGCCAACCGGTGCCTTCACTGAGGATCATCGCCACCCTCCTCTTAGGTCAATCCGGAACAACCGAACATACACCCACGTCGCGGTTGCGTCAAGTGGTACAAGCCACACCCGGCCGCTCGGCATGGGCATCCTTTGTCGCCGAGCTCGACTGACAGCCGAATCACGCCTCGAAGCGCAGCGGCGTGAGCACCGCCCGCCCGGCGAAGGCGCGGTGCACCGCCGACACCGCCTCAACGGTGTAGCGCCACGCGATGACCCTGCCCTCGACCGCCTGAGGTGCCGTCGCGGGGATCTCGACCCGAAACGGGCTCCAGCGGCGATCCGCGTCCGCCGCGGCCGTGCATGTCTCCTTCCACAGCTGCTCGGTTTCCCAGAGCAGGGGAGACCGGCGCGACCGGAACCGGAAGTTCGTGCACCACGCCTCCTCACACGCCACCGTCACCGAGAACCCGCCCTCGGGAGCATCGGACTCCCAGTGCACACGCCCGCTGACGTGGCCGCCGCGCTCGAGCAGCGCCTCGACCAGCTCCAGGTGGAACCGGCGTGCCGTATTGGACGGGATGACACGGTCGAGCCGTCCCGGGTCCTCGTGCACGGGGCGGTCGCCCGCGGTGAGGGCGACGGGCGCCAGGGCCCGGCGATGCGTCCAGCGCGACGGCCGAGCGTGGGCGCTGACCACGTAGTCCAGCCGGCACCGCCTGCCCACCACCGCCGGTGGCAGCGAGCCCGGAGCCTCGATCTCGAACCGGGCTGGCGCGTCGCCCAGATCGACCTTGCACGAGTCGACGGCGAACGCGAACCGGCCGCTGGGGGACTGCTCGACACGCTGCAGCGTCACGGTCGCTGTGCCGGTCGGCCCCGAGAGCTCGCCGCCGATGGCTCCGCCGGCCGGAACCACGCCGGCGTCCAGTCTCAGCGTCAACTCCCGGCCGCCCGCGCGACGGGCGCGTGACTGCGCCATCCATCGACCTCCCGCAAGCCTCCTCGCAGCATATGCGGCAGGATCGTCGAGTGGCCGTGCCTCGCCGGCCAAGAGGGAGGGGAAAGGCGCCAGGCGCCCGCGAGTTCCCAGGCCGGCGAGACACAGCACGACCGCTCAGCCTCGGGTGTTCCACGCCGTCGACTGAGCGAACTCCCCAGGATAGACGAACCACACTTCGCGTGTTCGGCGCCGCTAACCTGGCGCCAAGAATCGCCCGAGGAGGGACCATGCAGATGAAGCTTGAAGTGGTGGCGCTGCCGGTTTCGGATGTGGACACGGCGAAGGCGTTCTACACGGAGCGCGTCGGGTTCCATCTCGACCACGATGTCCGCCCCAACGACAGCATGCGAGTCGTCCAGATGACGCCACCGGGCTCGGCATGTTCCGTGGTGATCGGCGAAGGTCTGCCCCTCGGCGAGCCGGGCTCGGTGAAGGGCGTCCAGCTCGTCGTGGAGGATCTGGACGCGGCCAGCGAGGCGCTCTCCGCCCGCGGCGTTCCCATCAGCGACGTGCAGCAGCTCGGACCTGAGGGCTCCCGGGGCTCGCGCTTCGCGTTCTTCGCCGATCCGGACGGCAACACCTGGGCCGTCCAAGAGCTCACGCGCGAACCGCGGCCCTAGAGATGAACGCAGGAATTGCTCGGCGGCCGGCTCGGGCCGAGGTGGTGGGCAGCCTGTTGCGACCGGGATCGTTGCGGACAGCCGTGGAGGGGTTCTACGCGCCTGGCCATTCGGCGGTGCTCGATGAGGAGCGGGCGCAGGATCGAGCGTCGCTGACCGACCTCGAGAACCGAGCGATCCGTGAGGTGGTCGACCGCCAGATCGAGTGTGGGCTCGATGTGGTCACCGACGGCGAGTTCCGCCGGTGGATGTTCCTGAACTCCTTCTACGACGCCGTGGACGGATTCCGCACCGACAACGTCGTGACGTTCCAGAACGATCGCGGCCGAGCGGCGGAGCTGGCCGTTCACGAGATCGTCGACCGGCTGCGTCCGGTCGACAGCCCGGCAGCCCGCGAGGCGGCGTTCATGGCGTCGATCACCCGCCACCCCTTCAAGGTCACCTTCCCGGCTGCCTCGATCTTCGGCCATCCGTTCACGTTCAAGCGCGGGGTCACCGACAAGGGCTACGTCGACCTGGCCGAGTTCGTCGCGCATGCGATCGAGATCGAGCGTGCGCTGGTCGCCGACGCGGTCGCAGCCGGCGCGGGCTACATCCAGTTCGATTTCCCGCTGTATCCGTATCTGGTCGATCCGGCCTGGATCGCCCGATTCCGAGAGCGGGGTCATGATCCTGCGGCCATCCTGGACGCCGCGCTGGCCGCCGACGCCGCCGTCGTCGACGGTATCCCCGAACACGTCACCACCGCTCTCCACATCTGCCGCGGGAATTTCCGTTCCTCGTGGATGTGCGAGGGGTCGCTGGAGCCGGTCGCCGAGGCGGTGTTCGCAGGCCTCCCATACGACACGTTCTTGGTGGAATGGGACGACATGGGCCGCGACGGCGGGTTCGAGCCCATCCGCTTCCTCCGGCCGGAGGCGGTGATGGTGATGGGCCTGATCAGCTCCAAGGTGCGCGACCTGGAGTCCGAGGACGACCTCATCCGCCAGATGGAGCACGCAGCCGCGATCGCGGGAAGCATCGATCGGCTGGCGATCTCGCCCCAATGCGGATTCGCCTCGGTCATGGTCGGCAACGACACCGACGCCGACGCGCAGTGGCGGAAGCTCGAGCTCGTCGGGCGAGTCGCCGACCGCGTGTGGCCTCGCTGATTCCTCGACTGCTTGGTCACAGACCTCATCCGGCCATGGCGACGCCTTGAATCCCGGCGCGCGACGGCGTACCGTGCTGGCCGTGCTGAAGCGGAGCCTGATGCTGGAGGCGTTGGTCGGGATCATCTGGGCGGCGCTGGCCGTCGCGCCCGCGCTCGCCTCCGGCCACGGTAATCCGATCGTGGCCGAGAACCGCCACGCCGGCTCTGACCGCTGGGACATCCCCTGGGCCGGCTATCAGATCACCGATGACCGCCAGCTTGACATCAAGGGGTATGCGACCGCCGCCAGCGTGCTGCAGGGCCGTTCGATCGGGTTGCGCATCACCACCGCGCGACATGAGCGGTACACGATCGACGTGTTCCGGCTGGGCTACTACGACGGTAAGGGCGGCCGTCTGATCGCTCACTTCGGCCCGCTGGCCGGGTCACCCCAGTCGGCCTGCTACACGGTGCGGGCGACCGGCATGGTCACGTGTCCCTGGCACACATCTCTGCGCCTACATGTCCCTCACACATGGACATCGGGTGTCTACTTCGCGGTGCTGACGACGCCGAGATCGCACTATCAGTCGGAGATCATGTTCACCGTCCGCGACCGCCGCCCCGCCGGGGTCGTCTACATGTCGTCGGTGAACACGTACCAGGCGTACAACAACTTCCCCTACAACCCGCCGGCCGGGGTTGGCTGGGACGAGGGCGCTCACCCGCTCACCGGACGCAGTCTGTACGACTTCAACAGCCCGACCACGCACCGCTACCCCGACGGTAAGCCGGCCGTCAAGGTCAGCTTCGACCGGCCCTACTCCTCGCAGTACGGCAACCCCGGCAACGGTGGGCTCACCGACTTCGAGCCGTTTCTGATCGCGTTCCTGGAGAAGCGCGGATACGACGTCACCTACATCACCGACGTGGACGCCGACGCCAATCCCTGGCTGCTGCGAACGCACCGAGCAGTGATCGTCGCCGGGCATTCGGAGTACTGGTCGAAGCGCATGTACGACGGCGCCTACGCCGCACGCGACCACGGCGTCAGCCTTGCCTTCATCACGTCCAACGAGATCTACTGGCAGGTGCGCTTCGAGCGCAACGCCCAGGGCCGGCCGCGGCGGGTGATGGTCGGCTACAAGGACTTTCGCCGGGATCCGGTCACGAACCCGGCCGTCCGCACGATCAAGTGGCGCGATCTCGGCCGGCCGGAGCAGCAGCTATCCGGTGTGCAGCTGCCGACCGACGGCTTCCTCGACTGGGGCGGACTGCCGCTGGTGCCCATCAACACCCGCAGCTGGCCGTTCCACGCGACGGGCCTTCGCAACGGCGTGCCGGTGCCGGGCGAGCTGGTCGGCTACGAGATCGACTCCTTCGACCGCAGCTATCCAGCGCCGGACGCGGTCTGGCGCAAGCTGCTGGCGGCCTCGCCGTTCGTCAACTTCGCCGGCGTGGGCGGCTACACCCACAACATGTCCATCTACAAGGCCCACTCGGGCGCGCTGGTGTGGGCGACCGGAACGATGGACTGGTCCTGGGCGCTCGCTCCAGGCGGCAGCAGCGACGGTACGCACAACAACGTGCGGCCGTCACTGCAGCGGCTGACCGACAACGTGCTGCGCCGAATGCTGCGGAACCGCAGCTAAGCCGGCCACCGCCTTCGACTGTGGTGGCACCGGGGACCAGGCCGGGGCGGTTCGAGGCGTGGATCCTGGCGCGTGGCGGATGAGCCCCGTGCCTGGGACCGTATGGTTGAGCCATGCGCCCGGCACGATTCGAACGTGCGGCCTCTGCCTCCGCAGGGCAGCGCTCTATCCCCTGAGCTACGGGCGCGGGACTGCGGAGTCTACCGGGTCTCGCTCCGCGCTCGGCCGCCTCGGCTGGGAGGCCGATCGGCCTGCCTCCGGCGGGTACTCGGCGGCTCCGGCGATCGCGTGGAGCGGCCAGGTCCCGGGCACGCCTTTCAAGACGGCGTCGCCGCGGTCGGCGAACTGCAGGCCCGATCCCGTGACGAGGTCGCGGACGGTGCCCGAGACGAGGATCTCGCCCGCCCGTGCCGTCGCGGCGATGCGCGCGCCGACGACGACGGCGAGCCCGGCGAGCTTGTCCTCGTGGACCTCGCACTCGCCGATGTGGATCCCGATGCGGGCCTCGAGGCCGAGCGGCTCGATCCCGGCCAGGATGGCCTGGCCGCACCGGATCGCGCGTGCCGGCCCGTCGAACGTGGCGAAGAACCCGTCGCCGGCGGTGTCTCGCTCCTGGCCGCGGAACCGGCCGAGCTCGCGCCTCACCACCGCATGATGGCGAACGAGCATGTCGCGCCAGGCGCTGTCCCCGACCGCGGCGGCGTGCTTCGTCGACCCGACGATGTCGGTGAACATGACCGTGGCAAGGACGCTCTGCGGGACCTCAGGCGCAGGTTCGCCGGCCACGAACTGCTCGATGTCGGCCACGATCTCGGGTGAGAGGTAGATCTCGAGATAGTCGTCGCCGCTCACCTGAGCCGCCCGCGACGACGGGATCAGGGCGGCGACCTCGAGGGCCGTCGCCCGCTCCGGCGCTCGGTATGCGACCAGGGTTGGGACGCGAACCGCCGGGAGCACCTCCCGCAGGTCGATCTCCTCGAGCGCGCGGTTCAGGGCGTAGGCCACGGCGGGGCTCGCGCCGATCCTGAGGTAGTTGGCGAACCAGCGCCGGTCCTCCTCGCTCCCGTGAAGCGACGGGCAGCCATCGAGCAGGATCTCGTCGGAGTACTCCTGCGTCCCCCATCGCTCGCGAAGCTCCGGGAGGTAGGCGAGTGCGTCTTCGTTCTCGACGCCGTCGCCGCATGCCTGGGGATGGAACAAGACCAGCGCCGTCGTGCGTTCGGGATAGGTCGCCGCGTACAGGGCTGCCATGCCGCAGCCCTCATGCGAGGCGAGGATGACGGTCCGCGTGGATCCCGACGCATCCAGCACGGCGTGCAGGTCTTCCATCCGCGTCTCGAGCGTCGCGAACTGGCCGCCGTGGTCCGACAGGCCGGTGCCGCGCTTGTCGAACAGGATCAACCTGAACGAGCGTGCGAGCAGCCGGTAGAAGTCCCGCCAGCGCGGATACTCCCACGCGTAGACGAGGTTCGACATGAAGTCGGGGACGTAGACCAGGTCGGTGTCGCCGTCCCCCACGACCTGGTAGGCGATCGCAACGCCTCCGCTTCTGACGTAGCGGATGTCGGTCTCCCCGGAGGACACGGCGACGCGCGCCTACAGGGTCTCGGCGGGGGCGTCGCCGGCAGGCTCGTCGCGCGCCGCCTCGAGGCGGGCGACGCACTCCGGGCAGACGCAGTCGTCGCTCTCGCCGGGCTCGGATGCGTGCACCTGCCAGCCCGGCGGCGGGGCGCCCGCCTCGTCCCCGTGCCGCGTCACGGCGGCGCCGCACCTGCACCGATAGACCGCGCAGAGGTACGGGTAGGGTGCGTCGATCAGGTCGTACGTGACACCCATGCGCCGTATGGTCGCACGCTCGGGCGACGAGGCGCAACCGCCGCGACGGGAGCTCATCCTCGTGGCGACGATCATCGGCTCCTCCATCACCTTCGTCGACGGCACCGTCGTCAACATCGCATTGCCCACCATCGGGCGCGATCTGGACGCGGGCCTGTCGGCGCAGCAGTGGGTCGCCCTCTCCTACTCGCTCGCCGTGGCGTCGCTCTACGTCGTCTCGGGCGCGCTCGGCGACCGCTACGGGCGCTGGACGCTCTTCGTCGTCGGGGTCGCCGGCTTCGCGGCCGCATCGGCGCTGGCCGGGATCGCGCCGACCGTCGAGCTCCTCATCGCGGGGCGGGTGCTGCAGGGCGTCGCCGGTGCGCTCCTCACCACGAACAGCCTCGCGCTGCTTCGCGCCACCTACGGCGACGACGCCGGCAAGGCCGTCGGCCAGTGGACGGCGTGGAGTGGCATCGGCACGGTGATGGGCCCGCCGCTGGGAGGGCTGCTCGTGCAGGTCGCGTCGTGGCGCTGGATCTTCTTCCTGAACCTGCCGTTCGCCGCCGTGGCCCTCTTCATGGCGTTCGCCGGCCGCTCGACGGAGGACCGGCCGGCCCGGCCGCGGCCGCTCCAGGTCCCGGGTGCGGTGGCGATCGCCGTCACGTTCGGCACGCTCACCTACGGCCTGATCGACGGCGCGCGGGCCGGCTTCGGCGCGGTGTGGCCGTGGTTCGCCGTCTCGCTCGCCGGGATGGCGGCGCTGGTCTGGAGCGAGCGGCGGGCCGCGGAGCCGCTGCTTCCGCCGCAGCTCCTACGGGCCCGTGTCTTCGTGGTCGCGAACGTCTACACGCTCCTCGTCTACGCGGCCCTCGGCGCGTCGTCGTTCTACCTCGCGCTCTACCTCCAATCCCAGGCCGTCGGCTACTCGCCCGCCCGGGCCTCGCTCATCTTCGTGCCGATCAGCATCGTCATGTTCTTTCTCGCCGCCCGCTTCGGCCGGTTGGCCGACCGCGACGGGCCGCGCCGCTACCTGACGGTCGCCCCCCTCGTCATGGCCGCCGGCTACGGCCTCCTCACCCTCGTTCGCAGCACGAACCCGCTGGCGCCGCTCCCCGGCGTCCTCGTCCTCGCGCTCGGCCTGGCCGTGCTGGTCGCCCCGGTGACCGCAACCGCCCTCAAGGCCGCACCCGACCGCTTCGCCGGCCTCGCCGCGGGCGTCAACACGACGGTCTCGCGGCTCGGCGGGCTGATCGCGACCCCGATTCTCGGCATCGTGATCACCCTCGTCTTCTCGGCCGAGGCGGCCCATCCGCACCTGGGCCCGTTCGCCACCCACGGCCTGTCGCCGGCCGACCAGGACGCCACGGTGACGGCGTTCCGGGCGGCACTGGGAGTCTCCGCGGCGCTGTGCGTCGCCGGCTCGGCGCTCGCCTTCTGGGGCCTAAAGGTCGCGCCGGGCAAAGGCGGCGCCGGCGAGCGACACGACGAGGAGGACGTATACGAGCACCCAGGGAGCCAGTAGCGGCCCCGTGGGCTGGGCGCCGCCCAGCGGGCCCAGGTGGACGATGACGCCGGTGAGGCCGCTGGTCTCGCTCGTCAGCGCGTGCAGGCCGGCCTGGTAGAGCGCCTCGTACGGGAGCGCCCAGCTGGTCACCGTCCCGATCGAGCTCAGCGTGTCGGAGTGGATCGAATCGCCGATCTGACCGAGGAGCCCGCCGACGAGCCCGGCGCCGAACAGCATGAGCACGGCGATGCCGTTGGCGATCGTCGAGAGATAGACCGACCCGGCCAGCGAGATCGCCGTCACGACGGCCGCGCCGGCGGCGAGCTCGACGCCCGGGAGCACGACCTCGTCGGGCCACCAGCCGCCCACGAGCCCGGTGATGACGACCGCCGCCGCGTACACCGTCGCGGCGTAGACCGCCGAGACGAGCGCGGCCGCGGCGAAGCGGCCGGCGAGGAAGACGATCCGCCCGGGCGGGCGCACGACCATCGGCTGGAGCAGGCCCTGCTCGGCGTCGCCGCGCAGGACGTTGAACGTGAGGAACACCGCGACCACGGTGCTCAGGAAGAGCGTGGCGAACATCGCCAGGCCGAGCAGCGTGGCCCCGGCGAGGACGGTGATGTCGACGTTGTCGCCCGGCGCCGGCTTCCCCAGATGGTGAAACGCCGTCACCGTCCCGAGCGTGTAGAGGGCCAGGAAGAGGCCGGTCAGGACGACGATCACGACGAACACCCGCCGGCGTGTGCACTCGCGCAGGGTCGCGGCTGCGATCACCCCGATCCCCGTCACGGCGCCTCGCCCTCGACCGCCTTGAGGTAGACCTCCTCGAGCGTGGAGCGGACGACCTGCACGCCGTAGATCCGCCGCCCCTCGGCGACGAGGCGGGCGACCAGCTCCGGCACCTCGTCGCGGCCGATGTCGAACCGCTGCTCGCCCTGGTCGGTCTCGACCGTGACGCCGCGGGCCTGCGTCAGCTCGTCGGGGCGGCCGTGCGCGACCACCTTCCCGCGGGTGATGATGACGACCCGGTCGCAGACCAGCTCGACCTCGCTCAGGAGGTGGGAGTTGAGGAGGACCGAGACGCCACGCCCGCGCAGCTCCTCGAGCAGCGTTCGCACCGTGCGGCGGCCGGCGGGGTCGAGGGCGCTGGTCGGTTCGTCGAGCACGAGCAGGCGCGGCCCGCCGATCAACGCCTGGGCGATCCCCAGCCGCTGCTGCATCCCCTTCGACATCTGGTCGACCTTCCTGCGGCCGACGTCCGCGAGCCCGACCAGCTCGAGGAGCTCGCCCCGCTCGGACTCGGCCCCGGCCGAGCCGACGAGGCCCTGGTGAAGCCGCAGGACCTCGTCCGCGCGCAGCCACCCGGGGAAGCGGAAGAGCTCCGCCAGGTAGCCGAGCGCTCGGCGGGCCTCGCGGGAGCCGGCGGGTCGCCCGAAGACCTCCGCGCGGCCGCCGCTCGGGCGCACGAGGCCGCAGCCGATCTTGACGAGCGTCGACTTCCCGGCCCCGTTCGGGCCCAGCAAGCCGACCAGTTCGCCCTCGCCCACCTGGAGGTTCACGCCGGCCAGGGCCGTGACGCCCCCGTACCGCTTCTCCAGCCCGCTAGCGGCGAATGCGTCCGGCACGGGGCGAGAGTGTAGCCACGCCCTCCGCGCTCTCCTGCGCAGCCGTCAGCCGGGCCGCGAGCGCCGAGACCAGGACGATCGCGCCCGCGACGGCGAAGGCCGCCCGCGACGTGGCGGCGCTTGCGATCGCGCCGCCGGCGGCCGCGCCCACGGCCGTCATCACGCCGCCCGCCGACATGAGGAGCGCCAGGATGCCCGCCCGCTCCTCGGGGTCGGTCGCCCGCTGGACGGTCGAGCGGTTGTACACCACCGCCAGGCCGTTGGCGATTCCGCCGACGATGAAGAGCAGGATCACGAGGGCGACCGTCGGGCTCGCGCCGGCCGCCAGCACGGAGACGCCGACCACCAGCAGTACGAAGGCGTAGTGATCCGCGAGCCAGTCGGTCACGCGCGATGCGAGCAGGCTGCCGAGCGTCTGGCCTGCGGAGGCCGCGGCGATGGTGAGGCCGGTGAGGGCGGCGCCCGCGGCGAGTGGCCCGAGCAGGAGCGGCACCTCGATCGAGTTCACGATCCCCATCGCGGCCAGCACCGGGAGCCAGGCCACCGCGACCTGGCGGAGCGGCAGGTTGCGCCTGATCGTGCGCGCGCTCCGGCGCAGCCGCCGGAGCGGGCTGCGGGAGCCCGTGTGGGCGACGGCGGTCGCCAGCGAGCGGCACGACGCGAGCAGGACCGCCGAGAGCACGAACGACACGGCGTTCCCACCGAGGACGACCGCGGCGCCGGCGACCGCGACCACCGCGCCCGCACCCGCCTGGCCGATCGCCGTCATGGCGGTGTCGACGGCTGCCAGGGTGCCGTTGGCCGCGTCGATCCGCTCCTCGCCCACGATGGCCGGCACGACGGCGAAGGAGATCGGCCGGAAGATCCCGGTCGCGGCTCCGGAGACGGCCGCGAGGGCGACGACCGCCGCCGGCGCGTGGATGCCTGCGACCACGGCGAACACCACCGCGTTCACCAGGTCCGACGCGACCAGTGCGCGCCGCGGCTGGAACCGGTTCAGGCGGTCGGCGAGGAGGACGCCGATCGCGACCGGCGGCAGGAACTCGGCCGCGAAGATCGCCGACACCCAGGCCGGCTGGCCGGTGTCCTCGAACGTGCGGACGGCCAGCGCGATCGCCGCCGCGTAGGTCCCGAGCACGCTGACGGCCGTCGCGAGGACGAACCGGCGGAACTCGGCCTCACCGGCCGGCGCGCGGGCGGCGTCCCGCGTATCGCCGGGGGGAGGCATGCGTCACCCTATATCACGGGGTCAGACCCCGCATCGGCGGTCGTGACGCCGGCGTGACGCATTCGATGCGGGGTCTGACCCGGTCGGGGGCGCCGTCCGCGACGGCGCCCCCGACCGCGACTGCTACGAGCCCGCGAAGACCTCTGGGTAGATCGGGCTCGGCGTACCGATCCCGGTCACGTCGTCCCAGCCCTGCTTGGTGACGAGGCTCGAGTCCTGGTCGAAGGTGCGGACGCTGTAGAGGAGCCCGTCCTTCGGATTGACGCCGTTCACGTAGTCGGAGCGGACGTTCGCCCCGGCGCGGTGGCGGACGTCGCGGAACGCGCCCGGATGCTCGCGGGCCAGCGTGTAGATGGTCGGGTTGGCGAACCCGAGCCGGCCGCCGGCCGCTTCGGCCGCCAGCGCCTGCACCCCCGCGAAGAGCGGCGAGGAGAGGCTCGTGCCGCCGATCCGGTACTCGCCGTAGCGGACGCCGTTCGGGAACGCCTGCGTCTCGCCGACGAGCATCCCGGTGGTGGGATCGCCGTCGAGCGACACGTCGGGCACGGCCCGGCCCGCGGCCGCCTCATGCACGACGCCGTCCTGGTAGGCCGGCCGGTTGAAGAGCGTCGAGAACCCGCCGCCCGAGCCGTACAGGAACGGCGGCGTGAAGGACGGCACCCAACCCTTGCCGTTGGCGGTCAGGTCGAACTTGTGGGTGCCCCAGCCGGTCTGCCAGAGGAGCTCTCCGCCGGCGCCGATCGCCGTGCTGGTGCCGCCGACGGCGGTCACCCACGGATCGCTGGTCGGGAAGTCGGTCTGGACGCGGCCGCTGGCGAGGAACTCGTCACCGTCGTCGCCGGACGAGAACATGAAGCCGATCCCCTGCATCGCACCCTGCTTGAAGATCTGCTCGTAGGCCGCGACGATGCCGCTCGTGGTGTTCTGATCGAGATCGCCCCACGAGTTGGTCACGATCGAGGCCTTGTTGTCGTCGACGATCCGCTGCAGCGACTCGAGGAAGTCGGTGTCGGTGCAGGAGCGGGCCGCGTAGAACATGACGTGCGCGCCGGTCGCCATGGCGTGCACGGCCTCGACGTCGAGCGTCTCCTCGCCGAACCAGCCGTTGCCGCCGCAGAGGTTCACGTTGCGGAAGGGCTGCGAGGGGAGGGACTGCGTGAAGTTGGACTGCGTGAACGCGGGATCCCCGTGCCTCGTCGCGTAGTGGTTGGCGTCGAAGCGGATCGTCGGCGCGGCGAACGCGTCGGTGATCGCGACGGTCGCGCCCTTGCCCGTGAGGCCGGAGTCGCTCGTCCCGTAGGCGCTTCGGAACTCGAGCGGCGTGTAGCCGCAGTGCGCATACGGCCGGAACGAGCCCTTGAACTTGGGAAGCGGCGTCGTGAAGTCGGCCTGCTTGTCGGCCAGCACCTGCCCGTAGAAGAGCGAGCACGGGCGGCCGTTCACGAACGCGGGCGGCGGGCCGAGGTCGGAGTGCCGCATGATGTGCCGTCCCGTGTCGAGGCCGGTCACGCCGAGGACGGCGGAGCGCAGCCCCTTCGGGATGCGGGCGTCGCCCACGGGTGCGCGGACGACGCGCGACCCGCGCTGGAACATGGCGAGCTTGACGCTGAACGCGTGCTGGGCGGAGGCCGCCGTGCCCGTCGCCATGACGTAGCGGTTGCTGGGGCCGACGCCCGTGACGCGCATGCCGGCGCCGCGCAGCCACGACTTGACCGAGGCGATCGTGCGCGCCGACGGGGCGAACCGGGCCTGATACTGGGCCGGCGTCAGGAAGTGCCGATAGCTCGCGCTGCCGGGGGTGGACACCGCCCGGATGGCGGCGTTCAGCGCCGCCGTCCCGCCGCGCGGGGCGAGGTAGACGCGGACGCCGACCGCTTGCGACGCGGGTGTCGCCCGCAGCGCGCGTGCGCCCGCTGCCCACGCCGGCGTGCTGTGCGCCAGCCTGGCGGTCGCGGGAGCCGTGCTTCGTGCGAGGCCCGTCGATCCTGAAACCGCCACCGCCGCCAGGCAAACCACGCCCGCGACTCCAGCTCTCATCGAGCCGCCATGCCGCATGTACATCCCCTCCCGTCGAGCGTTACAGGTTCCGGCGAGTGTAGCGCACTCGCCGGAACGCAATTCACGGGAGGTGTAAGGGGTTAAGCGCTGGGTTCAGCCGATGTCGATCTGGAGGTTGTCGAGCGTTCCGTGGAAGAAGTCGGTCTCGTCCCAGCCGATGGTCAGCTCCTTGCCCTTCTTCACGGTGCCGACGTTCCCGGCCCGCATCGGGTAGGTGATGCCGTCGACTGTCAACGTCACGCCGGCTGACGTCTTCTTGCACACCACGTGGTGCCACAGGCCGTCGGTCAGTTGCGGGCCGTCCTGAAAGTCGATCTTGCTCTTCGAGCCCGTGAAGGCGCAGCGGGCCTGCTCCTTCTTCTTCTGCTTGTAGATCTCGATCTTGTAGCCGCCCTTCTTCACCATGTCCCAGTCGAAGTCGCCGTTGCCGGCATGGAAGCTGGAACGGAAGTAGAGCGAGAGCGTGATGTCCTGCGCGCCGGGAACGAGGCTCGGCGAATCGGGGACCGTGATCCGCGAGGAGACGCCGTCGAAGCCGTAGGCGCGGTCGCCCGGGTCCGTCTGGGCGGTGAACCCGTCGAGGTTGAATGTGACGTTCGTGGCCGTCCCGTTGTTTCCGAACCCGGATGAGTCGACGACGGTGTTACCACTCGCCTCGTCGAACTTCCAGTGCGCGACGGTCGCCGCCGCGGCGGTTGCCGGGAACGCGGCGGCGAGCGCGAGCCCTACAAGTATCGGCACAGCACGTTTCATCAGATCCCCCTAGACAGCGTGGACTGGCCCACCCTTCGGGGTGATGGTACCGGCTTGCAAGAAACTGTCAAGTCTGATCGGGTCGCGCCACGAACACGTACTCGCGGCTGTCGGCGGTGAACGGCTCGCCGGCGAAGCCGCCGTGCAGCGACTCGACCTCGAGGCCGGCCACGTCGAGGAGTCCGAGCCATTCGTTCCCCGTCGCCCACCACAGGGAGCTCGTGCCGCCCTCGTCGAGCACGATGTCGATCCGGTTCTCGCCGACGGCGTAGCGGACGGTGTGCGGCACCGGCTCGGCGTCGTGCACGCCGTCGGCGGCGGCCGCGAACGCGTGGTCGAACGCAAACGCGTTCCACGCGAACCGGCCGCCCGGGAGGAGGGAGGCGGCGACGCGCTCGAACGTGCGCCGGCGATCGGCCCACGTCGGCAGGTGAAGGAGCGCCCGGAACGGGCAGTAGATGAGCGCCGCCGCCTCTTCGAGCGCGAGATCGCGCATGTCGCCCTCGCGCAGGTCGAGCTCGACCCCGGCGGCGGCCGCGTTCGCGCGGGCCTGCGCGACCATGCCGGGCGAGGTGTCGATTCCGACCACGACCCTTCCGGTCGCCTGGGCAACGGGGACGGCGACGCGGCCGTTTCCCACCGCGAGCTCGACCAGCGGGCCGTCCGCCGCGCGGGCCAGCTCGACGTAGAAGGCGATGTCGGCGGTCATGGCTGCCGCCCACTCCTCGTAGCGCTCCGAGAACGCCTCGTCCCAGCTCGTCGGTCGCGTCATGGGACGCGAACCGCCGGCTCGCCCGTACGACTCTCGATACGCGGATGGCCGTTCGCCGCATTCCTGCTCGCCGCCGGGTGCTTCGGCGGCTCGAGCCCGTCGCCTCCGCGCCGTCCCGCGACGCCGCGTCACGGCATTCGGTGCCTGACCGGCCGGGCCGCCTCGAACTCGGCGTCGTGCGCGTTCCCGTGCCGAACCCGTGCGCGTACCGCGTCTCGTTCCGCATCCCCGACGTCTCACCGTCCTCGTATCGCGTCGTCCTGCTCGGCTTCGACGGGGGAGGTTCGCCGCCTACGCGCCCGTCGCGATCAGCGTCAGGCAGCAGCTCCCGGAAGCCTGGCTGGTCGCGGATCGGTTCGAAGTCGGAGTCGCCGGCGCCGAGCGCGCGGATGTCCTCCGACACGGCGATCGCCTCGCGGAGGTGGGCGATGGCGTCGTCCGCCCGCGCACGCCGGCCAGAGACGGTGGACGATCGCCCAGCCGCAGTCCGCGAGGGCCGCGCCGCGCTGACCGCGTTCGAGCATCTGGGCGCCGGCCGGGGCGCCGACGAGGCGGCCGCCCTGCTGCGCTCCCTCGGCGAGCGGCGAGCGGCGAGCGGCGAGCGGGAGCGCGGCGGGCCGGGGCCGGGGCAATGGCAGTCTGACCGGGCGGGAGCGCGAGGTGCTGGAGCTGATCGCCGAGGGCCTCTCGAACCGCGAGATCGCCGAGCGACTCTTCCTGACCCGAAAGACGGTCGAGCATCACGTCCACAGCGTCCTCCAGAAGCTCGAGCTCCGAAACCGCGCCGAGGCGGCCGCCCCACGCCGCCCGCACAGTCCGTTGAGATTCCGCCTCGAATTCAGGGTTCTGACCGATTCGGCGCGACCGGGGGTCGAAGACGGTTCGTATCAGACCGCAACCGCCAGGAGCCCCCACGACCATTCCCAGGCATTCGCCGATCGTTTCGCAGCTCGCAGAGGAGCCGCTCCTGCACGAGGTGGAGCGACGCGCCCGGGCAATGTGGCCGACGGCAACTACGCCGAGATCGCTGCACGGGAGCTGTGGCCTCTCGGCGAGCGGGTCGTGCAGCGGGCCGGCGTGCGGGCCGGTGACGACGTGCTCGATGTCGCATGCGGCACGGGAAATGCCGCGATCCAGGCTGTCGCCGCCGGCGGACGAGTCGCCGCGCTCGACCTCACGCCCGCGCTGCTCGAGGCCGGGCGTGCCGCAGCCGCGGCGCGCGGTGTGCAGCTCCGATGGCTCGAGGGGGACGCCGAATCCCTACCGTGGCCCGGCGAGAGCTTCGACATCGTCCTCTCGGTGCTGGGGTGATGTTCGCTCCCCGTCATCGGGTGGCCGCGGGCGAACTCGCACGTGTTCTGCGCCCGGACGGCCGCCTGGTGGTGTGCGCCTGGTCGCTGGACAGTCCCCTCGCTCGTGTCTTCCAGGCCGTCGCGCGCTATCTCCCGCCCGCACCCGGTTTCGCATCGCCGCCGTGGCTCTGGGGCTCCGAGCAGCACGTCCGGGCGCTGTTCGCCGGGACCGGCGTCGACCTCGAGTTCGAGCGGGGCGTGGTGGAGTTCCCGCCGTTCGACCCGCGGACGCCGGCGTCGAGTACCACACGCGGAGGCTGGGGCCGCTCGTCGCAGCCCGTGCGCTGACGGAAGCCGACGGGCGCCGGCCGGCCCTGCACGCGGAGCTCGTCGAGCTCCACCAGACGCTCGACTCGTCCGAATACCTGCTTGCCGTCGGCCACAAGCAGCCCGTCACGACGAAAGGAGCACACTGATGTCCACGACCACTCCGTCTCTCGCCGCGCTGCGTGCCGGCCTTCGCGGGCAGCTCATCGAGCCGGGCACCCCGGCCTACGAGGACGCCCGCCTGGTCTACAACGGGATGATCGACCCGTGGCCGGCGCTGATCTCGCGCTGCCGCGACATCGGCGACGTCAGAGCCGTCCTCGATTTCGCGGGTCGGGAGGGGCTCGAGGTCGCCGTCCGCGGCGGCGGGCACAACGGGGCCGGCCTCGGCAGCGTCGACGGCGGCGTCGTGATCGACCTCTCGCAGATGAATGGTGTCCGGATCGATCCCGACGCCGGGCTTGCGACCGCGGGGGGCGGTGCGCTGGTCGGCGACCTCGACCACGCGGCGGGTGCCTTCGGCCTCGCCGTCCCCGCGGGCATCATCTCGACCACCGGTGTCGGCGGGCTCACGCTCGGCGGAGGGCACGGCTACCTCACGCGCAAGCACGGCCTCACGATCGACAATCTCGTCTCCGCCGATGTCGTGCTCGCAGACGGGACGTTCGTGACGGCCGACGAGGATCGCTACGCCGACCTGTTCTGGGCGCTGCGGGGCGGCGGCGGGAACTTCGGCGTCGTGACGTCGTTCACGTTCCGGCTGCATCCGGTTCCCCTCGTCTTCGGCGGCCCGACGCTCTGGCCGCTGGAGGCGGCTCCGGAGGTGCTGCGGTGGTATCGCGAATTCCTGCCGGCTGCCACGGAGGACGTCTACGGCTTCTTCGCCTTCATGACGGTGCCGCCGGGGCCGCCGTTTCCGCAGGAGCTGCACCTGCGCAAGATGTGCGGAGTGGTCTGGTGCTGCACCGGCCCGCCGGAGCGGGCGCACAACGCGCTTCTCGCCGTCAACGATCCGGCGCCGCCCGTCCTGCACGGCCCGCAGGAGCTGCCTTATCCGGCGCTCCAGCGGGCGTTCGACGAGCTCATGCCGCCCGGCGACCAGTGGTACTGGCGAGGAGACTTCGTCGTCGAGATACCGGACGAGGCGATCGACCGCCATCTCGAGTTCGCCCGTACGATGCCGACCTGGAAGTCGGGGATGCATCTCTATCCGATCGACGGCGTCGCCCACGCCGTAGCGGCCGACGACACGGCCTTCAGCCACCGCGATGCCAGCTGGTCCATGGCGATCGCCGGCATCGATTCCGATCGGGCCAACGCCGAAGCCCTCGGCGAATGGGCGCGCGCGTACTCGGACGCGGTCCGTCCGTACTCGATGGGCGCCGCCTACGTCAACTTCATGATGGACGAAGGGCAAGAGCGGATTCGCGGAACCTACCGAGAGAACTACGACCGGCTCGTACGGATCAAGGCGATCTACGACCCCGAGAACGTCTTCCACGTGAACCAGAACATCCCGCCCGAAAGTGCATGACGGGGATCGCCGCCCGGAGCCACTTCGATGTGGACGTAGCGGCGCGCGGCCGTGCGGCGTGATCAGCTCGATCGACCCGTCGGCGGCGACGATCTCCCAACCGCCGCGCGCGCCAGGTCGATCAAGCGGACGTAGGCGCCTAGGCTGCGAGCGAGCCGATCGGCCTTGGCGACGAGGAGTACGTCACCACTGTCGAGTTGGCAAAGCGCCTCGTCGAGGGATGAGGACGTAAGCCTTTTCGATCCTGGCCGCCACTGTCTTCGTCGCCCGCTTTGCGAGGTGTTTGGCGACGAGAGATGATGAAGCGCGCCGAACCTAGACTCTGGACACCCACTCGGGAAGGAGGGCGGCGTGATCGTTTCCATCGTTAGGTTCCGATCCCGGCTGACCGACGAGCAGGTGCAGGACCTCTACGAGGCCCGCGTTGACCGGTACCGAGAAGTGCCGGGCCTCGTCGAGAAGATCTACTTGCGCTACCGGTCGGGGGAGCACGGAGCCGTCTACGTCTGGGAGAGCGAGGACGCGTTCGAGGCGTTCCGCGCGGGCAACCTGGGACGGAGTATCGGCACCGCCTACCAGGTCGAGGGCGAGCCGCAGTCAGAGCTCGCAGATGTGGCGCTGCTCGTGGATCGCCGCGACGTCCAGGCGTGACACCAGCCTCCAGCGGCTCGATCATCGCGAGTGCGTCGGCGAGGGCGGGCATCGACATCTTCCGGTGCCCGCGTTCGACTGGTGTGTGGGGTCACCGGCTTCCTGCGATGCGGAGGGCGATTGCGGCGACGATGAGGATCGCAATCAGGGAGATGATCCATTCGGGGCTGATCATGGAGGGGCTCTACCCTGTCGCGGATTCGAGGAACCATTCCGTCCGGCTGTGTGGCGGTGGGTGTCCCAGGTGTCCCAAGGGGATGGTAGGGGCGTGGCCATGCGGTTCGTGAGGTGGGACATGTGGTGTCCCAGGCTGTCTCAGCTTGTCCCATGCGATGGCGTGTGCGCAAGGTGTGCGCCAGTGAGCCCGGTTTCGGCGGACGTCGCCGGATGTTGGCGGACGAGCGGGCGCGTGCTTCTCGGTCCTGGCTTCCGCGAAGCCGTGCGGTTTCGGCCGTGCGAGCGGAGGGGGAGGGATTCGAACCCTCGACTGAGGAAAACCCCCAGTAACGGTTTTCGAGACCGCCGCATTCAACCACTCTGCCACCCCTCCGGGAGGCGGGGGAATGGTACTCCAGAGGCGCGCAGACCGATGATCACCGTTTGCTCCCAAGGGGCAGGCCCGCCGCCACCGTCAACGCCGATCGCGGGCTCGCCGCGGCTTGGTAACAATCGATCGCGGTTCCGCGCTCTTCCAGTGCCGGCCCGGCTCGTCGCCCCCTCGCGGAGGGTGGCGGCCGGGTCGGCGCATGGGTCACTCCCCGCCGGCTCACGAGGAGCGAAAAGCTGCCCGGAAACCGGCAGCCAGGAACACACGGCTGGACCTCGCACGCCCCCGGTGCCGTTGGCGGATCAGGCTACCTGCACCGATCCCGCATGCCCAGGAAGTCCTCCAGATGTTCACCGTGGCACCGGCGCCGCCGGATCGCGCCGCGCAGATTGGAGAATTTGCGGAATAGAGCGACCTGCATCGAACACCGGGGCTAGGCTTTCGGGTCACGAGCCATGACGAATGTTTCGAGGAGGCCGGGCTCGTGGGGCATCGAGGTTGGATCGTGGGCAAGCACTCCAGGTGCGTAGACGACTCGGAAACGCGCGACTGGGAGGCCGACCTGGCCAGTCGCGCCGCGACCGTGTTCGCGTTCTGGGTGTGGTACCTGCCCGCCGATGTGATTCGCGATCGACGTACGCGACGGAAGCGCCGGATTCCGGGCCTTGCTGGGGTCCACACCGGCTTACGCAAACCGACGCGATCGAGTTCGCGGATCTGAACGCCGCGCTCCGCTACGATCGCCATCGGTGTGGACGCCTGACGGGTCCCGTCTCTTGTGCTGAGCCGGCGAGGAGCAAGGGCGTGGATGCCGCTCGTCTGCGTGCACCCCCGTGCCCGCCCGGCCGTGAGCTCCCGCGCGCAGTCGCCACCCGAGACTCCGGACACGATCCGTGACTGGGGCGGGGTCGGAGTTGTGCTCCTCCCGGTGAGGGCGGCCGCCGGTCAGGCGGCGGCGTTCGCCGGGACGCTGGCGCTCGCGCACCAGCTCTCCGCGCCGTCGTTCGGGCTCGTGGCGTTCGGGCATCTGAGTCGCCGCAATCCAGCGTTTGACTGCAGCAGAGGATCGCGACGTCATGCCCCACTGCCGCGAGCGACCGCGCCTGCTGCGATCCGTCCTTGAAAAGGAACTCACAAACGATCAGGATGCGCACAAGAAAGGATCCGAGGGCAGTGCCATCATCCCCAGCGAACGACGCTCCGTGGCGGCTGATCGTCGAAGTCGAGTTCGGTCACAACGTCTTCGTCCACTCGTTCACGAATTTGTACGGCTGCACGGTCGGGGACGATACGCGGATCGGGCCGTTCGTCGAGATCCAGCGCGGCGTCGCGATCGGCCCAAGATGCAAGGTCGAGAGCCATGCGTTCATCTGTACCGGGGTCGTTATCGAGGACGAGGTGTTCGTCGGACACGGCGTGATGTTCATCAACGACCGGCTCCCTCGGGCGGCCACGTCTGTCGGGGACATGAAGTCCGATGTGGACTGGGAGCTCCAGCGAACCACCGTCGAGCGGGGTGCTTCGATCGGCTCTGGGGCCGTGGTGCTCGGCGGTGTTCGGATCGGCTCGGGTGCCCTGGTCGGCGCGGGTGCGGTTGTCACTCGGGACGTCGGTGCCGGAGTCATCGTTAGCGGCAACCCCGCACGTGAGCACCGCCCCGAGTCTCGTGGGTAGCCGTGAGGGGATGTCGGCGGCATCGTCACCGGGCGAGTTTCGACCACGATCACGCTCGCCGTCTCGCACCCGAACTCGCCCGCCAACACCGCCCTCTGAATCAGCGGCGCGCTGTCGAAGTTGACGATGATGACGTCGAAGCTCCGGCGATGCTCTCGCCGACCGTCAGCTGCCGGCGCATGTACGCGGCCAAGGCGAGGACGCCAACCAGCGGCACGATCGAATCGGGCGGCGTGAGATAGATGGCGACGTTCGAGCTGGCCGCAAGAGCGACCAGCGACACGACCACTCCCGCTCCCAACCAACCGTCCTCCACGTGCCCCCGAGCCCGGCACCACCGCACACCGGTGAGAATGCCGAACGCCAGCATAACGAGCAGCGCGATCAGGCCCGCGATGCCCGCTCGCAACCAGATCCACAGATACTGCTCGTGCATGAAGGTGCGTGGCGTCGTGGCGACGAAGCCGTCGTCGTAGCTCTGCGTTACAGCGCCGTATGTCGGCCCCCATCCCAATCCTGCGATCGGATGGGCCCGAATCCGCTGCATCGCGATCCCGTTTTCGTAGTAGCGATCGTTCAGGGTCTGTGTGCGCAGCGCGGAATAGTTCGTGATACCGGCGAACCGGGACGCGACCGGGTTCGAGTTGAGCGCCGATCCCTGTGCCATCAACACAGCCGCGGAGAGCGCAAGCGCAAGAACGGTGGCCATAACGACGACACGATGCCGCCGCTTGGCCACAAGCGCCGCGGCTGTGAGTCCAAGGATCAGGCCAAGCACCATGTTGCGGTTGAGGCTGAGGATGACGCCCGTCAATGAAACGAGTGCGATGCACCAGACTGCTGCCCGACGCTGCTTTGGCCCCCACAGCACGCGCGCGAGCGCGAAGGCCGCCACGATGTAGACCGTCGTCAGTCCGGGCGGGCGTACGCGCAGGAATCCCGTCCCGTCCGAGGTGAGGGACGACTTGAGGTCGGACGAGGCGATCAGGAACATGTGCGTCGAGGGGCCGACGACCACCTGGATCGCCTGGAGGAGGACGACGAGGATCACGCCGACGCAGACGAGTCGAAAGACGAGGCCATAACCCCTGGCGAAGGCGGCCAGCGCCGGCCAGAACGCGGCGTAGAAGAGCATGTAGCGCGCATCGAACAGCGCGGCGTGGAGGCTGGCGCCGTTCTCCACACCGACCGCGACACCACCCAGAACCGCTGTCAGGAAGGCCGCAATCGCAACGCTCTCTCGGCGGCACGCGAGGTCAGTCACCTGTCGCCGCACATCGCGCGCCAGCAGCGGCAGGCAACCGAGCGAGATCCAGAGGAGCACCTCCGCAGGCACGAACTGCAGTGAAGACATTCCGATCTCCGGGAGGGCCAGAACGTCGACCGCTGTCCCGACGCTCCACAGGATCCCGACGTAACCGGCGACGGGGATCCGTGCGACAACGAGCGCGAAGAGAACGCCCATCGGCAAGATCCCGAGCTTCGTTTGCCCCCTGGCCACGGCGGCCCCCAAGCCGAGACCTCCGGTGAGCGCCGCCGTCGGCCACAGCAACATGGAGGGCTGAATGCGGGCTGCCCCGATCCTCGATCCGAGTCCGCCGTACCGTCGGGCGATCTCCGCCTGCACGTTCCCTCCACGCTGCTCGTCAGCGCGGCACGTGCCGCACCGGGCCGCGCGATCGATCTTGCCGTGACGATGGTGATGTTCCCCGACCCTGCAGCGGGTAATCACCAACGCGCTCTCGCGGGCCATCGCAGGCCGCCGGACGAACCCGCGGAGCGGGTGGTCTCGGCCGGCCTAGAACGCCGCAACGCGACTCGTGACCGTTAGCTCCTGCGTAGCACTCTCCGGACGCGCGAGGCGACATCGATCATGGTCCCCGCGAATCGTGAAGAGGGGGCTAATGTCCCAGACGCGTGTTTCTCCATGAGGGAGGCGAGGCGATCACTCATCTCACGGTAGTTGTCGATATAGGCTTCCGGGGGAGGGCTCACCTTATCGCCGAGCTCCCAGTCAACCGGGACATCAGGCAGATCGAGGAAGTCGAATATCTTACGGAATCCCTCCGCTTTGCCGGCCACGAGCTCTTCGAACACCACTCGGTGGGCGGCCGGGGCGCGCTGGAGTCGTGCCAAAGTATCGAGAGCGTTTGTCGCGTAGCGATTGAACAGGAGCGGACGGATGTGTACCCGAGCGACCGGTGGGCGGTCAGCACGGCGCCAAGAATGCCAAGCCCCGCTGCGGCGAGCTCGCAGTAACGAGGCGTACTGAGCTACAAGGTCTCGCCGGACGACGAGGATCATCTTCACGTCGGGAATCGTGCGCATCGCGGACGTGACCACGAGCTCGGCTTCGTTGGGCGAGCTAACGCAACACTTTACGCCGAACGCTCGGGTCTCGGCGGAGGCGGCGATCGACGTGACCGCGTCGAAGAGAACCCCATGGCCAGCGCGGCGTTCGTCGGGCGTTTCGTGGCCGAATGTGAATGTCGAGAGCCCTTGATCCCAGAAGGGAGAAACACGGAGCTCGTCGTTGAGAGCAGACGCGTTGGGGTGGCCGGCAATCGCCTTGTGGATGAGGGTTGTACCACTACGCGGCAGACCGGCGATGATGTACCGGGTCGTGGCGGCGCTCTGAAGGTCGCCCGATTTGCGAAAACTCGGTGAGTCTCGGTCCATGACGGAGCAGGATTAGCGGGTCATCTCAAGGATAGCTTCGGTGGCGGTCTGGCGACGTGGAGAGAGGGAGCCGTGGCTGTCCGGCGTGAGGCCAGCGTGATGATGCCTGCTACCATGGCCTCGGCTCTTGAACGGGCCGGGCCGCGATCTAGACGAACCAGGTACGAGAAGTGAACACGCGTCGGTGGTTCCGATACGGATCTGTTGTGGTGGCTCTCTTGGCGGCAGCCGCGGCCGGCGGGGGATGGCTCGCTACGAACGGCGGCGAGGCGTCCCTGTCGCCCGCGGCGCCGCTGGTGGGGGTCACTGCGACGCAGCGTCGAGTAGCCGATGCGTTCTTCCGGCCTGTGTATGCCTCCTACGGCGGTACCCCCCTGACCCCCGCGCAGGAGGGCGCGCGTTATCGCATCATGGTCCTGAATCCGGCTGACGCGGCGATGATTCCGTCGTTGAAGGCAGGAAATCCGGACCTAAAGATCCTGACACTCATCGACATGATGAGCACCGACCCCAACGACTCGGCGGGGACGGAAAACTGGGTCGGGTATACCGATGCCAGCGCAAACCATCCTGAGTGGTTCGTGACCGATGCCGATGGTAACAGGCTCAAGTTCCAGCACTTTCCGCAGGCGCTCGTGATGGATGTCGGCAACACGGAGTACCAGCAGGCCGGACTGGCGAACGTGACCGCCCAACTGAAGGCGGGTGGGTTCGACGGCGTCCTCTTGGATGACGCCAACGCCTCCCTGCGTTGGGTGATTGCGGGCGGCTCGGCCGAGTGTGCGAAGTATCCAACTGATCAGCTCTGGCAGACGGCGGTGTACTCGTTTCTGAGCAATGTCGGGCCAGCTCTCCAGAAGGCCGGGCTCCTCGTGGTCGCAAACATCGGCGGGTCGACGGTTACCCTGGGCCGCGTCTGGCAGAAGTGGAACGGGCCGCTCAACGGAGCCATGGAAGAGTCATTCACCAACGGTGGCGCGGGCCGGGACTCCATACGGAACGGCGGATGGCTACCAAAGCTGAGGCATGCCGTCTGGTCTGAGACGCATCAGAAGATCAGCCTGGACCATGCGAGGACGCGCACCCGCGGTGGCGCACGATACGGGTTCGCCACGATGCTTCTCGCGGCGAACGGAAACAACAGTTTCTACGCCTCGGCACACTACGCGACAGAGCTCTGGTGGCCTGAATACACGACGGCAAGGTCGCTCGGGCGTCCGCTTGGCGCGTACCGCGTGCTCAAGAACGGGGTGTACCGGAGGAATTTCGTGCACGGAGTCGTTCTGGTTAACCCCCACGCACGTCCAGCGGGCCGTGTTCAGCTCGGCGGGCTCTACTCCGGGTCGGGTCTCCACCACGTGCGGAACGTCACGCTGCGCGCGACGAGCGGCGTTGTGCTTCGAAAATCATGACCCACGCAGAACGTGGCGATAGAGATCGAGGCTGAGGTCTGCCGTATGATCCCATGAGAAGCGCGTGCGTGCGTGCTCTAGGACCGCCGCCCTCACAGCCGCGTCATGGTCGAGATTGCGGAGGATCGCTGCGGCGAGTGCAGGCGGGTCCGAAGCTCGCGCGACGAACGTGGGATCGTACGCGAGTTCCCGAAGAGCTCCGACATCTGTCACGACTACCGGAACGCCGCCCGCGACCGCAAGAGCGCCGACACCGCTTTGACTCGCCTGTGTGTACGGGAGTGCAACGAGAGATGCTTCGGACAGAAGCGGCTGAACCTCAGATTCGCGGATGTACCGGTCGATGAGCGTCACGCGGGGATGCTCCGGCACCAGCTCGGCGGCCGGGCCCTCGCCGGCCACGATCAGCCGGACGTCCGGCCGTTCCTGCCAGACCGAGTGCATTGCTGTAACGAGGACATCGACGCCTTTGTACCGTTCGAGTCGCCCGAAGAGGAGAACGGTTGGTGTCGCGGGAACGGCGAGCGGGTGGCCCAGCGGCCACGTGCCGTGCGGAATGACGGCGATTCGCGCCGGTTCCACGGTCGCGGCGAGCTCACGCGCAAGTCCGTCGGCATGCACGACGATGCGTTGCGCACGGCGGAGCCATTGCTTGGCGACCCATGCGTCGAGGCGGGTGAAACTTCGGGCGCCAAGATGCTCGACCGGATCATGGACGGTGAAGACGGTTCGAAAACCACGGGTGACTGCCAGCAGTCGCGGGTCATGGTTCTCGTGGACGTGAACGATGTGTGGCTGCCAAACCCGCAGCTGTCGTCGAACCTTGAGCATGGCCGGTGCGGCAGAGGGGGCACGAATTCGTCCGGGAATGACGAATTGGCGCACCCCGTCGTCGCGGAGTTCCTCGTGCGCCCGGCGTCGCTCGTCGATCGATCCACCGAACTCGAGAGCGTGTGCCCGGACAAGCATCGCAACGTCTTGACCTGCGTGCGAAAGCGATCGTGCCTGCTGGGCACCGTACTTGAAGAGGAAATCGCATACGATCAAGATACGCATCAGCTATCGGTGCGATCCGGCGGCACGTCGCGGAGAATGTAGCATGGGTCACCATCGGCACGGCTCGGCGCCGGTCGGCTCCCACGTACGAGCGGTGTTTGGATCGCGACTTCGCGGGGCATTGAGGTAGCGCCTGGGAACGGACGCGTCTGCGCGGATACGGTGAAACGCGTTATGAACTCCACCACGCACGTCGAGGCGGAAATCGAGGCAATCCTCGAGGCTCGCACGCGACGCGCGTGTGCGTTCATGCCGTCCGGCCGGTTTGCGCTTCACCTCGCGTTCCGCCTTCTGCTGTCGCCTGGCGATCGCATTCTGATGTCGCCTCTTGAAGACGACACTGTCTTCTTTGGCGCGTTGGCGGCCGGACTTCGCCCGGTCATGGGCCCGGTCTCGACGGCCGATGGGAACTTGCGACTGGACGCCGTGGCGCCAAGCACGTGGTCAAGCCTCGATGCCGTACTGTCGGCGAATATCTACGGCCTCCCCGATCGTGTCACCGAGCTGCGGCGGCGATGCGATGAGCTCGAGATCCCGTTGATCGAGGATGCTGCCCATGCCCTCGAGACGGAGGTGGAAGGGCGTCCTATCGGCACCTTCGGTGCGGCGTCCGTCTTCAGCCTGTCGAAACACCTCCCCGGACGCGGTGGGGTTCTCTCGCTCGCCGCGCCGGACGACGCGGCTGCCGCATCTCCGCTGCGGACAGCCCTCATCGCGGAGAAGTCTGTGAGGCGTCGTGCCGCCGATACCGCAAGATCCGGGGTGAGAGAAGTACTCGAAGCGGTTCGCCTGATGGCGGCGGTGCAGCGAGCTCGACGGAGCGTTCGCCGGCGCGGCTTGGGCGAGTGGCGAGTGCCCCTGCGGGCCTCGCGATTGAGGGGGGCCGTATCGGCTGACCGCGGACTCGACGCCTTTGATGAGTGGATGAACACGGCGTACCCCGATTACCGCATGGGACAGCGATCCGGTGGGGTGAAGAGGACGTTGGCGGCGCTGCGCGACGTTGAACGGGATCGGGAAGAACGCCTCGCCGGCGTGGTCCGCCTTCGGGAACTCGACGCGGTCGCGCCGGGGGCCCGGGCCGGGCCCCCACAGCCGCTACTGCGCGTCCCCCTCCTGATCGAGAACAGGGATTCAGTAGCGAGCGCCCTTCATCAGCGAGGAATCAACGTCTACTTCGTGTATGACCCACCGTTGGATGAATACGCGGGCTCGGAGTTCGTCGAGCCGTCGCCATCACCCGGCGCAGCGTCGTGGTGGTCAAGGCACGTGCTCCCTGTCGATCCCCACGACGCAACGCAAGTGGTGAACCTGGTCCGGAGTAAGCACATTCGCCTCACCACCGCCGCTCCGCCGCCCGTGTAGTGCCTCGCCGTGTCGTGGCCGGGCCGTTAGATACGGTCGATGAGGCGCCGTCGGATCCCCAGCGAGTGGCCCCTCAGTGCGGATGCCGCTGCCAGGACGAGGCGGGCGTCGACGCCGCGCGCCACGGCACTCGTCTCTAGCCCCAGATCGGTGTTTGCAAAACGCGCCTTGTACTCCTCGCCGCCTCGGAGGAGATGGTACTCCCGAATACCGTCGGTCATGGCCTCACGCACGGCATGGGAAAGGAGAACGAAGCCGAGCGGATACTTCGTAAGTGCTGGGTCCCTGCCGCCTTGGTATGCCACCTCAACGCTGCCGACACGAAAGCCATAGTATGCGGCAACCGGCTTACCGTCGATCTCCAGGAACCACAACCGCAGCCAGCCTCGTCGCAGCGCACATGCGGCGATATCGCGGTGCAGCCCCGCGGCGAGCAGGAAGGGCGTCGTTGCGCCGTCCCAGCGCCGACGGTGAAGATCGAACAGCGTGTCCAGATCCTGGTCAAGGGTGAGGGGGTCCGACGCGAGCCGATATGAAACGGTTCCCAGCTCGGCCAACTTGCGGGGGAACCGGCGGACCTGCTGGCGGAAGTTCGAGCCGCGGGCCCGGAGGAAGTCGTCCCACGAGGCATGTTCGACGCGCAAGAGCGGACTGGCATCCGTGTAGAGGGTACGTGCCCCGACGAGTCCGCCGAACTGCTGTTCGCCGGCAACGAGCTCGGCCAGCAGGATGAAACGGCGGAGGGGAATCGCATCGACTGCGCGTTCGATCGCCTCAGCGGCAGCTCGGTCCGTGGGTGGCGGCGAGATTGGGCCGAGTCGGTCGCTCACTCCGTGCCCGATGAAGCGAAGAATCGGCAAGCCACGTTTCCGCCAGATGTACAGAGGCACGATCGCGACGATCTCGGAGTCGCGCCTGACAAGCCCGATCAGCGGCTCGCGCCCGCCACCGTACCGCCGCCACCAGGCGCAGAGCCATTCCGGGGTTGCGAAGATGTTGCCGGCTCCCATGGCCAGCCGAGTCCATTCGGCGCGTGGCACGGCGTCGAGCGACGTGGCGTACTCGACGTCCACGTCGCTACGAGGGGCGAGGAGCGCGCATCATCAAGTGGACACGAATCCGCTTGCGAGCCATCGCCGTGCGGTCGGCGTTGCCTCTCAACCCATGCCGAACCAATCGGGCTGTGTCGATGCCCGTCTGTGTCGCTCGAAGCGCTGCGCTTGCGGCCCGGCCGAAGTGCTTCTCCGCGTACCGGTGCTGGCTCTCGAGGAGAAGAAGCGAGGGCTGAGCGCCGACACCCGGTGAGCTGGCGCTTGAAGCGTGCACAGCCTCGACGGTCGGCAGGAACATTGTACGCCAGCCGCACTGCCTGGCTCGAATGAGCCAATCTGTCTCCTCGTAGTAGACGAAGAAGCGCTCATCAAACGGCCCGACATCGCCCAGCGCTGCGCGTCGGAGGAACAGACATGCTCCGGTCGCCGCATCGACGCACCGAGGCGACGCATAGTCCCAATCGATCATCCGGTATCGCCGCGGCCACTTCCATTCAGGGAAACGGGCGGCGAGCGCCAAGTCCTGGGCAACGAAATCCATGGGCCGTGGCGTCTGAAAGCAGCTCGGTGACACGGACCCGCTGGTGTCGCATAGGCGCGTAGTCACGGCTGCGACATCCGGCTCGCGGAACGCTTCCAGAACGTCGGCGTAGCGACCTGAGATCCGCAGGACGTCCGGGTTTAGGAGAAGAACCGTGTCGGCACTCCCAATCGCTACCCCTTGGTTCACCGCGGCCGCGTAGCCGCGATTTGTCGAGTTGGTGATGATGGTGGCGTTTCGGCGCGTTGCGCGGGCGACGTCCGCTGCGCCGTCTCCCGGGGAATTGTCGACGATGATCACCCTCGTCGTCTCCCCCCCGAACTCGCATGCAAGCGCGATGGCCGTGCGGATCCACCGCTCGCTGTGAAAGTTCACGATGACAACATCCAAGCCCCGCATCACCGCTGCACCGCCAGCTTTCACGCCTGAACCGCCTCGGGAGGCCGCCAATGCGTGCGGGCACGGCGAACAGCCGCAGCTAGTAGCCCCACAGAACGGCGCGCGAACAGGAGGACGAGTGCCAAGTAGACCGCGCCGCCGAAGAGTGCCCCAACGATCGCCCCGCCAAGGCCGCCGCCAAGCGAGATCTCAAGCATCCGTGCCGAGAGGGCAGTCGGAAGAGCGAAGCACGCGGGGAGCAGGCACACCGGAAAGAGACGAGCACCCAGCCGTGACTTGACCGTCCGCGAGAAGATGAGGGCCTCGGTCAAGGACGCGACCAGCCACCCGATCCCGACGGCCGCGGGGCCGACCGTGCGGATCAACGCTAGCGAGATGACCAGCCACACGGCTCCATTTGCCGCCGTGGCGCGTAGCGGAGTCCTGGGGTCGTTCGTCGCATAGAGATATCCGGAGCACGCCACGGAGATAGGTCCGCTGAAGATGAGGCCGACGCTCGCCCACGTGATGATCTCAGCTGCCGGCGCCCACGTTCCGCCAAACACGGCCGGAATGAGCTGGTCAGCGACGCCGGCCAGAGGTGCGAGAACCGCCACCGCCAGGAGGCTGGTCATCGCCGCGAGATTCTCGACGGTCACCCGGAGCTCTGATCCTGCCCGGTTGAGCCGCGACATGGCCGGATAGGAGACGCGAAGAAGCGCGGAGAAGACGAGGAACGGAACCTGCATCACCCGCGCTGCGAGGGACCAGATCCCCAAGACGGAAAGCCCGGCGACTGCCGCGATCCCCAGGTTGAGGCCCTCGTCACGGATGAGGGCGACGAGACCGCGGGCCTGATAACGGGCGCCGAACCCGAGTAGCGATCGCAGGCGTCCGAAGTTGAGCTGGACTCCGATCCACCCGGCGGGTGAGAGGTATATGAGCACTGCTGTGGCGACCACGCTCCGGACCACCGCTCCGGACGCCAGGCCCCATACTCCGAACCCGACGAGAACGGCCGGGATCGCCCAGAGATAGTACGTCAGCGACTCGACGAACTCGGCTACCACCAGCGGCCGATAGAGCAGGCGCCGCTCAAGCAGGACGGTCGACGATGCGCGGGCGGCCACGAACGGCAGCGACAACGCCATGATGGCGGCAACCAGTCCGACGTGGCCGATGATGATGCCTGCCACGATCGTGATCGCCGCGAGAGCAGTGCTGGTGAGCAGCTGGAGTCCCAGCAACGCGCGCAGATCGTCGATGCTGGGAGCGTCGGTTCGGCGAATGAGGGCCACTCCCAAACCGCCGTCGGAGAGGAAGCCCGCGACGGTAACGAGCGTTGCACCGAACGCCACTGCGCCGAAGTCGTCCGGAACGAGAAGGCGAGCGAGGATGACGTTGCCGACGAGGGCAAGCGTCTGTGTCGTCGCCGCCCGGACGCCGATGAGGACTGCGCCGGCAGTGGCGCGTCCCTTGACCTCGTGCGGTGCGAGATGACCCTCGCCCGGGTCGACCACCGGCGGTGCCTCCCGTGCAGGTCCGCGCCCCGTCCACGGTCTCATTCCGGCCACTCCTCGTCGGTGTAGAACCGGGAAGCGACGTCCTCGACCGACGCACGCAGGAGTGCAATCTCGCGAGAGTCCATTCGGAGACGCCAGCTCCGGGCGATCCGGCGGCTGTCCCGCATTACGGCGTGTGTTACGCCGCGAGGGGCGTCGATCGGGTTTTCGGGCGACGTGGAGCGCCGGACCATGTCCGCGATGGCGCCTGACAGGCCGATTCCCGTGTGTCGACAGATCGCACGGAAGCCGTTCGAGGGTTCGGCCGAGAGATCCTCATGGCGAAGGAACATCCATCGCGGCCGTTCCCTGCGATAACGATCGACTGTGGCGTAGATCGACTTCCAGAGCAGTGCCGCCTCGGTTATCGGTTCGAGTGGGCGTCGCGCCGCGGCTTCGATCTCGCCGGCGAACGGTGCGAGGTCGGTCGACATCAATGACGGCTGGGACAGGAAGTTCGTGAAATCGAATCTCCAGTCGAGCCGGGAGAGGCTCGCGGCGAACGCAGCGGGGTGGCGTACGAGCACGAGGACGTCCATCGCGAACGTCTCCGCCAGCCACTCGGCGGAGAAGACGGCGATCGGATCCTTCAGTAGGGGCCGGCGATTGCGCGTCCGCGATTGCCGAAACGCATGAGCCACGCGTGCCGCTTGTACACATGCGCTTGGAGAGCGGATCGTCGCGGCGGCAGCGTCGTGCCAGCCAAACTCCCAGGAGAGCATCTTGGAGAGGTACGTGTGATACCGGGGGTTGCCGGCGGTATCGATCCGCATGAACCAGAACGGAAACCGGATTCCACACAATTTCTGGTGGAAATGGTCAGGGTTGAACAACTCGGGAAGATAGGCAGTCGTCTCGTCGGCCGCCAGGGTGTTCGCGACCCATGTCGTGCCCGATCGATGCGCCCCGGTGAGGAGCAGTGGCCGACCGCGCAGCGGGGTCGCGGCATGCGAAGACAAGGGCGTCACCAGTCCCGAGACCTTCGCCTCGCTGTCGCGCCTACTGGATATGGGAACGATCCTCACTCCTTCGCCGCGACTACTCCATGCCCGGCGGGCCGTTGTCCGGAACATTGCCGGTCGTCCGGACCGCTGCACTCGAGATAGCTGGGGGTTTGCCGGGGTTCCGCGGTGCGTTGCGACCCTGTGGGGGGTCCTCTATGATCCGGCCTATCCCGGCGCTGAGGGGGCCGGGTGCGACAAACCGAAGCGGCACGCGGGGCCGAAGGGAGCGGGGATGCAGCAGACTCGTGTTGTCGAGATCGATGCGGAAGCGTTCGCAGAGGCGTTCGCGCACCGGTCCGTCGAGATCCGGCACCATCTCGCCGACCATCCGTTGTTCACGATCGACGCGATCGCCGATCTCGCCGATCGCCTGCCACCCGAATCCGTGCGGCGCGAGCGCGGCGACCTCCCGCTCGCGAACTACGGCAGCTACGTCGACGTCGGGGACGGCCCGCCGTCGCAGACCGTCAAGGACGTCGAGCGAAACGGCGTCAGGATCTCGCTGCGGGACATTCACCAGGCGCCCGAGTACGCAGAGCTCATCAACGAATGCCTGGACCAGGTCGATGAGCTGGTCGCCGATCGGGAGGGGGGCATGACGCAGCGAGCGGGCTACCTGTTCATCACCGCCCCCGCCTCGACGACGCCGATGCACTTCGACGTCGAGCACAGCTTCCTCCTCCAGATCAGGGGCGTGAAGCATGTGTACGTCGCCGCGTTCGAGGACGATCCGGCAGCGCTCCAGCGCGAGTTCGACCACTACGTGGACGGTCGCAAGTGTGACTTCGCGGCCATGCAGGCCGTCGCCGAGGAGTTCGTCCTCGAGCCTGGCGTCGGCGTGTACCTGCCGTCGTACGTCCCGCACTGGGTCGACACGGAGGCCGGCATCTCCATATCGTTCTCGATCCCGTTCCACACGAGGTACGTTGAGCGGGCGGAGGCCGTTTCGCGGATCAACAAGCGGATGCGGCGGATGCATCTGTCACCGCGACCGGCCGGCGCATCGGAGTCCGTCGACAAGACGAAGGAGGCCGTCATCCGATCCTGGCTCAAGCTGCAGGAGGCACGGAAGAAGCTGCCAACGTAAGGCCCGTGGCCCGTCAGCGCCGCCGCGCCAGCCGCCGCACATGTCGGTAGGCGTCGAAGCACTCGTATCCGGAGTCGAATGTGTACGTGTGAGTGGCCTCGATGCCGGGCATCCAGTCGGCCTCGATCCGGCCCACGGGCGTTTCCCGGTACTCCGTCGTCGACAGCACCTCGACGCGGTGCAGCACGACCGCCTCGCCGTACCGGCGGGAACAGTCCTGGGCCGGCCGGATGAGCGTCCCCGCACGCCGGAAGAGCCGGCCCGCGGGCCTGGCGCCGGCCGCATCCCTCGTGATCGGGTTCGCCGGATGGGGCCGCCACTCTCCGTCCAATGCCCGCGCCCAGTACAGCCGGAGCTCGCCGTTATCACCGGGGCTCTCGGCCACATTGGCGAAGAGCCAGAAGAGCCCATTCTCGACATGGAGCGTCGCGTCGAAGGCGGTGAGGCCGTCGATCAGCACCCGGGCCCGCTCCCAGCGGTCAGGGAAGTCGACCGCACGATAGAGCTCGATCCGGCCCGTGGCGCCTGTCTCCGGAAGCATGTAGGCCGTTCCGTCGAGATCGAAGACGAACGGGTAGGACAGGTGGTGGTCGCGCTCGAGGACGGGACGCGGCGGCGACCAGGAACCGTCGGTCTGCGGTTCCAGGACCGAGATCACCCCCCGGCCGTCGGCCATGGAGAACTGCTCCACGAAGAGGTAGTGGCGGCCGCCCATTTCGATCGGGAATGGGTCACCGAGATAGCATCCTGGTGGGTTCGGCAGCGTACAGACTCCGTCCTCGACGTGCCCGTCGCGATCCTTCGCGCGCACTGCAACGAACCACTCGCCGCGGATCCAGAGCTTGCGACACTTGGCGGCGATCCCGCCCGCCGCCGTACGCAGGGCGTGGGCCGTGATGACGCCGGGTCCCGGCGCACGCCGCGCCTCACAGAGCCCGTGATCCTCAAGGACAGGCGAATCCCCGCGATGGAGCGCCGTGAGCGCGTCAACGAGGAGACGCGCCGAGGCCCATGCCGCTGCGTCGCGGGTGCGCGTCACCGAGAGCGGATCGGTCGGCGTGGAGGCTCGGGCGAGCACCTCGGGACGGCGATCACGCATCGCTACGACCCCCGTCGCGGTCCTCGGGCGGCGGGTGTACACGTCCCAGAACCGGCTTGGGTCAGGGCGGCGCCGGTCCACATCGGCCGGCGCGATCGCCCACACGCCGTGCCGAGGTGCCGGCCCCGGCCACTCCGAACGGCCGATGGGCACGAACGAGACGACAACGTCGAGCCGGCCCGGCGGTAGCCGGGTCTGCAAGTGCGTCGGCGTCAGATCGGCGTCGCGCATCGAAGTTGCCGGGCCAAACACCCACTCGTCGATCCGCTCGTAGAGCCGATATCCGAGCGGCGGCGGAGCACGCCGCCGGCGATCCGGAGGAACCTCGACGATCGCCTCGACATCACAGATCTCCATCGAGTCAATTCGGGCGACCGTCCATGCGACCCATTCGGGCACCGGCGGCGGATCGATCATGACCGCAACTCGGAGCGGAGTGCGGGCGTCAGCCGCCATCTTCTCGACCGAAGAGGCGTTCGTAGCCGGCGACGAGGCGCGGCGCGCCGTTCCGCTCCCATCGCACCCGCTCATCGAACCGCTCGCGCGCGGCGTCGCCAAGCACGCGCCGCCGTTCGGGTGCATCGAGCATGTCGCAGATGGCGTCGGCCAGCCCTTGAGCGGTCATGTCGGGCGCATAGGCGATGGTGTCCCCAGCCAGAGCCTCCGTCTGTGGCAGCCGGTGGGCGACGACAGGCGCTCCGGCCGACATGTACTCGACGATCTTGACGAACGTTGCGAGCCGGTTGAACTCCGTATCGATCTCCGGCGCCACGCACACGTCCGCGGCGCGCACGATGCGCGCAATCCGGTCGCGGTCTGGCACGAACCCGAGCCAGTCGAACGAACGGCCGACGCCCCGGGCGTCTGCACGCCGCTTGACGGACTCGAGCGCAGAGCCCGCGCCGGCCACGACGACCCTGACCGGATGCCGGGCGCGGGTTGCCGCCACGGCGTCGACCAGATGGTCGACGTTGTCCTGCTCGCTGATCGTGCCGACGTAGGCGAGGAGGTGCGGGACGCCGTCCCGTCGGTGCGGATCCGTCGGCACACGCGGCAGCGCCCAGCCGTTCGGCACCACCACGAAGTCGCTGCGGAGCAGACGGTGACGCATTGCCCGGGAGCGGTACTCCTCGTTCGCGAACACCACGAGACGCGCGGCGGCGAAGCTCCGGCGCTCCATCGCGGCGGCCATGGCCTTCAGGGGTGGGAAGAGGCGGGTATGGCTGAATTTCTCGGCCAGGAGCACCGGAGCAGCGTCGTGCTGGTCGAAGACGAAGCGTGGAGTCGAGCCCTGGAACGGCGAGAGGACGCGCGGCGCCAGGAACAGGCTGTCGGGTGGATTCCCGGCGTGCACTACCGAAATGGGCGCGTGTCGACCGGCCCGCCGCACAGCGAGGAGCGCTCTCGCCATCGCCTGGCCCTGTTCGCGGATCTGTCCACTGACGCCGGTTCCATCCACGGGGTGTGAGAAGAGCTCGAGTCTCACATCTGGACTTGTCGCCCGCCGCACGTCGGACCACGACAAGCATCCTCCGACGAGTGTGACCTCGTACCCGGCTGCCGCCAGCGCCTCGGCCTCTCGCCGCGGGCGCAAGTCGCCTTCGAGCGGCGCGTTCTGGCTCACGATCACGACGTGCGGCGGCCGCATCCCCGTTAGGCTCCGCCGCTCCCGGCCCCGAGCCTGCGCCTGCCCGGCCGCAATGAGACGTCTACAAGCAGCTCGGCGTAGTCGCGGACCATCGCGTCGATCGAGAAGCTGCGCTGCTGGCGGAGCCGGCCTGCCCTGCCGAGACCTTCGGCGCGCGGCCGGTCACGAGCCAGTGCCACGAGCGCCTCCGCCATCCGGCTGGAGCCGTCTGGAGGGACGAGGACACCGACTTCGCCGTCCACGACCAGGTCCCGGACGCCGCCGACGTCTGTCGCGACGATGGGCCGGGCAACAGACATCGCCTCGAGCACCGACATCGGAGACGCCTCGACCGCGCTCGTCAGGCAGACCACGTCCGCCGCGTGCATGATGTCGAGGGCGTCGGTGCGGTAGCCCATCGCGCGGACGGCGCCCCGGGACCGTTCGGCGGCGCGGCGGACGGTCGGACCGTCAGGTCCGTCCCCGACAACGACGCCGACGATCGAGGGCTCCACGACGTGCGCAGCGGCCACCTGCTCGACGAAGACGCCGGCCCGCTTCTCGGGTCGCAGCGATGCGACGAGCACCGCCAGAAACTCCGCGCGGTCGACGCCCATCTCCGCACGCACGGCGTCGCGGTCGCGGACCGGGGGATCGTCGGCGACGCCGTTGGCGATCACCCGGACAGCGCTGCGGCGGTACCCGTCCTTCACGAGGTGCTCCGTCTGCGTCGCGGCCACGGTGACAACGGCCGTCGCGCGCGGCCGGATCGGCGCGAGCAGCAGGCGCTGGTGCCGGCGGTACGGCCGCAGCCCCTCGGGGTCCGGGCCGAGGTGCTCCGTGACGACATGCGCCGCCCGCTGTCGCAGCGCGAGGACGTGCCCGACGACGTGTGCGCTGACGCCGCGCGTGACCACGGCGGACGACCGCCGCCCGGCGAGCCGCACGGCGCGGGAGAGCCCCAAAGGGTCGGCGCGATGGCGCAAGCCGGCACACGCGACCGCCACGCCGTGCGCGCGCAGCTCCTCGAAGAACACGCCGCGGCCGTCGAGAGTCATCACCCCGACGTCGAAGCCGAGCCCGCACAGGCCCGGGATCAGAATCGACCACTGCCGCTCGGCGCCGCCGGCGCCGAGGTTGCCACAGACGAACACGACTCTCGGCCATCGGCGGTTCGTCATCGCCGGGCCGCCGTCGCAATCCGGCGGTGGTAGACGCGAATCACGCGTTCGGCGATCGGCCGGCGGCCGTATTCGTGCATCGCCTCGCGCAGGCGTGGGTCGCGGCCGGCCCGGAGCGCCTGCCTGACGGCCGCCGCCAACGCGGCGGGATCCCGCGGCACGATCGCGCAGCCGGGAAGGCCGTGGACGACATCCGGCACGTCGCCGACGACGACGGAGACGACCGGCGTCCGGCAGGCGAGCACTTCCTTCACGCCGACGGGCGCGCCCTCCCACAAGGACGTCATGACGGCGACGTCCGCCGCGTTCATCGCAAGCGCCACCTCCCCGCGGGAGAGCCCGTCGAGGCTCGCCGGGAACACCTCCGGGTTCTCGCGGCACAGGAGCTCGATCACCGCGTCGAAGACGTGGATCTGCTTCCTGACTACCTTTGTGCTATCACCGCGCGCCGCCGGGAGGAGGATGCAGGGGCCGTCGGTCGGCCATCCCAGCGCGCGCCGGGCTTCCCTCCGCTCGACCGGCACGAACAGCTCGAGGTCGACCGCGCAGGGGATAACCGGAGCATCGCGGACGCCCAGGCTGTCGGCGATCACCGGCGCGACCGCGATCGGCTGGGTGCGGCGCGCGACAAGCCGCGACAGGGCACGCTGCCACGGTACCCACGCGTCGCTGCCGTGGAACGTGGTAACGACCGGTATCCGCACCTGCGACGCTGCGACCGCCCCGGTGAGGCCGTAGTGGGCATGAACGATGTCGTACCGCCGGCGGCTCAGCATCCGGCGGAGGTGGCGCACCGCGCCGAGATAGCGGCTGCGCCTGGGACGTCCGTCGAACGGGAGGACGTCGACCTCGACACCGAGCGCCCTGACGTCGTCGACCTGGTCCCGTACGAAGCACCCGAACTCGGGCTCGGCGGGCGTCGGATACATGTTCGTGATCACGAGGACGCGCAGGCCCTCCGCGCGGGGCGATGCCGCAACGTCCTGGCTCGTCACGACGGCCGAATCATCCGACAAGGGAGCTCACCGCGCTTTCCTCAACGAGCGAGCGCTCCGCCGCCTCGATCATGCGCACGACCCCAAGCCCGAGCTCCGGCGACGAGCGAGGGGTCGATCCGGAGCGCACAGCGGCACAGAAGTCCTCCATCTCCAGCGCGAGCGGCTCGACCCCCTCGATGTGGGGGGAAACGATGTCCCCTGCGCGGTACTTGAGGTACTCGCCGAACGACTCGGGGTTCCGCGGCATGACGCCGGAGTCGTAGAGGCGGACGGGCTCGTTACTGCAGTCGTCGTAGACCACCATCTTCTCCGACCCGACCACCGTCGTCCGACGAAGTTTGCCCGGCGCAAGCCACGAGATCTCTACGTGGGCGATCGTCCCGGACTCGAACTGGCAGTTGATGAACGCGACGTCGTCCTGGCGGGGCAAGATGCAGGCCCGGCCCATGCTGTGGATCCGGACGGGCGGCTGGTCGAGCCAGTACAACAGGATTGAGAAGTCGTGCGGCGCGAGGTCCCAAAGGACGCTCACGTCCGATTGGTGCAGCCCCAGGTTCACCCGCGACATCGAGATGAAGTAGATCTCGCCGAGTTCGCCGGAGCGGATCATGTCTCGGATGCGGATGACCGGCGGGCTGTACAGGAACGTGTGGCCGGGCATCAGCACGAGCCGCCGGTCGGACGCGGCGGGGATCAACGCCCGTGCGTCGTCTGAGGACGCCGCGAGGGGCTTCTCCACGTACACGTGCTTGCCGGCCTCCAGCACCCGCATCGCCAGGTCGTAGTGGGTCCCAACGGGCGTGACGACGGCCACCGCATCGAGGGTTTCGTCATCCAGCATCTCGTCCAGGTGCCGCGTCTGGCGCACGGCTGGGTACCTCCTGCCAACGGCGGCGAGCGTTTCCGGGCGCAGGTCGCACATCCATGCGCACTCGGCCTCGGGAATTTCGTGGAGGTTTCGGATGAGGTTCGGCCCCCAGTAGCCGAGCCCGACGACTCCGACGCGCACTGAACCCTTCGCGGCGAGAGGGTCGATGCGCGAGGCATCCGTCGTGACTCCGCCCGGGGCCACTAGACCGTGGCTCTCCGCTGACGCAGCACCTCCGCCGGCGTTCGAAGCAGCAGGGAGAGGTCGAGCCGAAGCGACCAGTCGCGTGCGTACGCGACATCCATCTCGATGGCTTCGGCGAAGCTCGCGTGCCCCCGCGCCGTGACCTGCCACAGGCCCGTGATCCCCGGGCGGACCCGGAAGCGCCCGTAGTGGTGGTGCGCGAAGTGCTCCGTCTCGTATTCCAGGCACGGCCGCGGACCGACCAGGGACATCGTGCCTTGCAGCACGTTGATGAGCTGCGGAAGCTCGTCGAGGCTCGCTCGTCGCAGCCAGCGGCCCGTCGGTGTGACGGCGTCGCCACGATCCAGCTTGTAGAGCTCACCCGCTCCGACCGCGGTCTCATCGCTCATCGACTGCTGGACATAGGCTCGGTGAGGCGCCGGATCCGTGTCCGTCCGCATGGTGCGGAACTTGAACATCGTGAACTCCCTCATATGCTGTCCGAGGCGCGTCTGGCGGAACAGCACGGGCCCAGGCGTCTCGCGCGGGATACGCCATGCGGCCCAGAGGAATACGGGCGCTGCAAGAACGAGCCCCACGGTGGCACCGACCACGTCGATCGCGCGCTTCAGCCGCACGGCGGTGGCGGAGCGAGTGCAGGGCACGATGGCGACGAGTGGGATCCCTTCGACGTTCGGCAGGCCCGACCTCGGCCCGATGACCTCAAAGAGCCGCGGTATCACGTCGACGCGGACGTTCAGATCGAGCAACGCGCGCGCACGGCCGAGGATCTCGTCGTCGCGGGTCCGCGAGAACGCGACGATCACGCGGTCGATGGCGAACGCTCGGACGATCGAGACCAGGTCGTCAAACGGCCCGAGAACCGGCACCCCGACGGCGTCGGAGCGCCACCGTTTCGGAGGCATGTCTACGAATCCGACGAGGTTGATTCGATATTCCGGATGACGAAGCAGCTTTCGTGCGACGAGCTGCCCGACGTCGCCGGCGCCGACGATGACGGCTTTCTCGGTGCGCGTGTGCCGATTCGATACCGCCCTCACTCCCGCCGTGCGGCCGATGGTCACGAGCGCAAGCGCGACGCCGGCTGCCGCTGCGAGACGGCCCGCGGGGCTGTCGATCCCGATCGTCTGCACGGCCAACAGGAGGATCCCAGCCCCAACAAGGGCCAGGCAACCGGCACGCACCCAATCGCGGGCTGTGCGTGCGATGGTCGGCGCGTGGTCAGCAGACGTCGCACGCCGCCCCGTTTCGTGCCGCCGTGCCAGGACGACGTCGGCCGCGTCGCCGCCTGCGCCTGCGTCGTGCCGGGCCGCGGTCGTCAGGTCGTCATGCATCGGCCTTCACCTGCCGGTACCCGTTCAGGCGATACTCGTGCGTCCCGGCGCCGTTCCACCCGGTAGCGACCAACCCGAGCGCCCGAGCCGGGCAGGCTTCAAGCACCTGGCGCGCCTCAGCGAGCGTCTCCCGGCGGGCCGTGTTGACGTTCACCACAAGGAGCAGTGCGTCCGTCTGGGTGGCGATGGACATCGCATCTGCGACAGACAGGATCGGTGGCGAGTCGATCAGGAGGACATCGGAGCGCCGCTTGAGGGCGAAGAGCACGTTGGCGATGAACGCCGACGACAGAAGCTCGCCCGGATCGGGCGGGGTCGGGCCGACCGTCAGCACTTCGAGCTTCCCTCCATCCGCCGGGGCGTCCGGGCGGACGTCGATCTCGTTCAGCGCATCCGCCAGCATCATCTCGCCGGCGGCCACGCTTGTGATCCCCGGCCGCCCGGCCAGCCCGAACAGTCCGTCGATGCCGGGATGCCGGAGGTCGAGATCGACGAGCGCGACACGACGCTGCGCACGCGCAAGCGTCACCGCCAGGTTGGCCACCGTCGTCGACTTCCCCTCGCCCTCGCCTGTGCTCGTGACCACGATGGAGGACACACCGTGCTGACGCTGGCTGTTGCTGAGATTCGTCTTGAGAATCCTGTACGCCTCGGCGCTTGCGCCGGCAGGCTCCGCGAGCGCCGTCAGGCGACCGTTGGACGAGGCGGGCCCGGTCCGGCGCGGGATGCGGCCGAGCACCGGCAGCCCGAGCTGCTCGCGCAGATCGTCCTCTGAGCGCACACGGGGGTCGAGCGCGTCGCGCAAGAACGCGAGCGCCACCCCGAGCGCAAGGCCGGCCAGGAGGCCCAGCGCGACATTTCGCGTCGTGCGGGGCTGGACGACGGACGCGTTCCCGGCACCGCCGACTGGGATGGCGCTCGATCCGGACGCCGCGAGGGCCTGGAGGCCTTCGAGCTGGCGCATCGTGCTCGTCAGCTGCCGGGCGAGCGGCAAGTTGCCCTCGCCGAGGGCCTCGAGGCGATCGAGCCGTCGCTGGACGTCCGTGAGCCCAGCCGTGATCGCGGACGTGTCGAGCTGGCGGCGGTACACCGCGAACTCGCGGGCGTACGCGGTCGCCAGCTTCTGCGCCGCGGCCGGGTCAGGGTCGGTCACCGAGAACTCCAGGAGGTCGGCGGCGGGGTTGGCGCTGACGCTGGAAGCCGCCAGGAGCTCTCCTGCGCTCAACCCCTGGACGTGCGCGGCGGCGACCGTCATCCGGGCGACCTGCCCGACCCGTGCCAGAGCAGCCTGCGTGGCGGCGTACCGGTCAGGCGGCGAGGCCGGCGTCGAGGCCAGATTGAGCGCTGCGACGGTCGGATTCTGCTCGTTCACGAGCACGCGTGCCGTCGCCTGATACAGGCGCTGCTCGCTCCGCGAAACGACGGACGCGGCAAGGATCGCCGCAGTCACGGTGGCCACCACGACCCAGCGCTGTCGTGAGAGCAGGCTCAGCCACTCGCGGAACGGCGAATCATTACGCGCATACTCGCTCATGTCCCTCCACCGTTCTTAAGACCGGCTTGGGACCCTCGGGGGCGTGGACTCCGCCCCTCCTGGGACGCCCAAAACGTCCAGCCCCCTCTTGGAGCCACGAACCATGCCTCAGTTGGGTATTCACCCCAAACGCCTCGAATCCAAACACGCGTGTGAGGCTCGCCACACTGACCGACGGCTCAGTCGCGGGCGCCAGGCGACCATGAGGGATCCGGAGCCCAAGCGGCGCCCGTTCGCTGAGTGAGTGCATGACGGCGCTGACGCGGCCCGATCCTCCCGCTCCGTTACGCTTGCCGGCATGGCCCACGCCGCCCCGCCGACCGCCGACCTGACCGACGAGCAGCGCGAGATCCAGGCCCTCGCCGCCGAGTTCGCGCGTACCGAGGTCCGGCCGGCCGCGGCGGACGTCGACGAGCGCGACACGCACTGCCCGGTCGACCTCGTCCACAAGGCCGCAGGAGTCGGGCTGACGTCGTTCATGCTGCCCGAGGACGTGGGCGGCGGCGGCGTTGCCGACGTCCTGACGGGCTGCATCGTCCAGGAGGAGCTGAACTGGGGCTGCGCGGGGATCGGCAACCTCGTCACGTCGGGCGGGTTCTTCGCCCGCCCGGTCGTCGAGGTCGGCACGGCGGAGCAGCGGCAGCGATGGCTCACGCCGCTCTGCTCCGAGGCTCCGCCGCTCACGGCGCTCGCGTCCACGGAGCCGGGCGTCGGCTCCGACACCGCGGCGATGACGACTGCCGCCGAGCGCACCGAGGCCGGCTACCGCCTGAACGGGCAGAAGTCGTGGATCTCGAACGGCGGGCTCGCCGAGTTCTACGTCGTCTTCGCCACGGTCGCGCCCGGCACCGGGTCGAAGGGCGTGACGGCGTTCCTCGTCGAGAAGGGCGACGCGGGCGTCTCGTTCGGCGTGCCGATGAAGAAGCTCGGCCAGCGCGCCATCCTCTCGACCGAGGTCTTCCTGCACGGCGTCGACCTGCCCGCCGACCGTCTGCTCGGCGAGGAGGGCAAGGGCTTCTACAGCCTCATGCACACCTTCGACGAGTCGCGAATCCACCTGGCGGCCGGCGCGGTTGGGATCGCGCGGGCGGCGCTCGACTACAGCATCGAGTACGCGTCGAGCCGAAACGCGTTCGGCAAGCCGATCGGGCGCCACCAGGCCGTCGGGTTCCGGCTCGCCGACATGGCGACCCGGATCGACGCGGCTCGCCTTTTGACCCACCGCGCCGCGCGCATGATGGACGCTGGGCAGCACGTCCCCGCCGAGGCCGCGATGGCCAAGCTGTTCGCCTCCGAGGCCGCGATGTGGTGCACATGGGCGGCGGTGCAGAACCTGGGCGGCTGGGGCTACTCCCGCGAGTACCCGGTCGAGAAGTGGATGCGCGACGCGAAGCTCGAGGAGATCGAGGAGGGCACGTCGGACATCCAGCGCCTCATCATCTCGCGCCGCCTGCTCGACAGCCGCGGCTAGCGGCCGGCTGAAAATTTGGTGCCTGGCACCGATTTTTCAGCCTACGCGGGGACGGCGCCCTCGTCGAGCGGGGCCAGGGCGGCGCCCGTGTCCTCGAGGACGCGCAGGGCGTCGGCCGGGAGGTGGGCCTGCACGGCGGTGCCCTGCTTCCACGGGATCTCGGTGCCGACGTTCTGGACGAGGGCCTGGATCGTCGTGCCGACGGCCAGGTGCACGATCACCTGCACCGAGTTGCCGAGGTAGACGAGCCGCTCGACCATGCCGGGCATACGGTTCTGGCCGGTCGACTCCTGCGGCTCGAGGTGCACCCGCTCGGGCCGGATCGTGACCCTCACCGAGCCGCGGGCGTCGGTCTTGCCCTGCGTTGCGTCGAGCTCGAAGTCGCCCACCTGCAGGCGGCAGATGTTCGCGCCGCCCACCGCCTCGGCGTCCATCAGGTTCGAGACGCCCAGGAAGTCGGCGACGAAGACCGTCGACGGCTCCTCGTACACCTCGCGCGGCGGCGCCACCTGCTCGACCCGGCCGTCGGCCATCACGGCGATCCGGTCGCTCATGGTGAGCGCCTCCTCCTGGTCGTGGGTCACGTAGATGAACGTGATCCCGACCTGTTGCTGGAGCGTTTTCAGCTCGAGCTGGAGCGCCTTTCGCAGCTTGGCGTCGAGCGCACCGAGCGGCTCGTCGAGGAGCAGCACCGACGGCTTCAGGACGAGCGCCCGAGCCAGCGCGACGCGCTGCTGCTGGCCGCCCGACATCTGCGCCGGCTTTCGCCTCTCGAAGCCTGTGAGCTGCACCAGCTCGAGCGTCTCGGCGACCCGCTCGCGGATCTCGTGCTTCCCGACCTTCTGGCGTTTCAGGCCGAACGCGACGTTGTCGGTCACGTTCAGGTGCGGGAAGAGCGCGTAGCTCTGGAACACCGTGTTCACGTTGCGCTTGTGCGGCGGCGTGTAGGCCATGTCGTTGCCGTCGAGCAGGATCCGGCCCTCGGTGGGCTGCTCGAAGCCGGCGATCATCCGGAGCGTCGTGGTCTTGCCGCAGCCGGAGGGGCCGAGCATCGAGAAGAACTCGCCGCTCGGCATCTCGAGGTTGATCCCGTCGACGGCCCTCACGTCGCCGAACTTCTTCACCAGATCAACGAGTGTGACTTCGCCGGCCATCGGTCAAATCTACTAGATGTCGAAGGCGGCCATGTCGCCGACCATGCCGCCTCCCGCGGCCCGTTCCCCTCGGGTGAAGGCGCGGTAGACGAGGAAGCCGGCCAGGACCGTCAGCAGCGTGACCGCCACCATGATCGTGGCGATCGCGTTCGTTGACGGCAGCGGTGCAGCGCGCGTCGCGGCATAGATCTGCATCGGAACCGTCACGGTGCCGCCGCCGTTCGACAGCCAGAAGCTGATGACGAAGTCATCGATCGAGAGGGCGAAAGTGATCGCGGCGCTTGCGACGATCGCAGGCGTGAGGAGCGGCAGGAGCACGCGGTAGAGGGCGACCCCAGGTGGTGCGCCGAGGTCGGCCGCGGCTTCCTCGTACTGGCGGCCGATCGAGAAGAGGCGGCCGCGCACGATCACGACCACATATGAGATCGAGAACGTCACGTGGCCCAGGATCTGGGCGAGCGTTCCGGTGTGGACGAACGTGAAGATATGCGTGAAGACGAGCAGGAGCGACACGCCCATCACAATCTCGGGCGTGACGAGCGGGAAGAGCATGATGAAGTTCGACGTGCCCGATCCTCGGCCGCGCCAGCGCGCAAGGCCAAGCGCCAGCGCGACACCGATCGGCACCGCGACGAGTACGTCTGCTCCGGCCAGCTTGAAGCTCTGCGCGAGCGCCTGCCGCAGGCTTGGATCGTTCATGACCGAGTCGGACGGGTCCCAGGTGTACCATCGGAGCGAGAACCCCGACCAGATGGTGCGCGAGCGCGTCTCGTTGAACGAGAACTGGATCGCGATCAGCACGGGCACGATCGCCCAGAGCATGTAGCCCCAGGTGATCAGGACCAGGAAGCGCGGTCGGCCCCAGGGGTTCGTGATCCAGCCGCGGGTGCGCCGCCAGAGCGAGGCGGTGGGCGCGGCTGCTGTGGGGAGGGCGGTGTCGCTCATACCGATTCGAGGTTCCTGGTCGCTCGGGCGACGGTGATGAGGTAGTAGCCCATCAGCACGACGAGGAAGAGCGAGAGCAGGATCGTCAGGGCCGCGCCGATCGTGGGCTGTGACGTGCTGTGGAAGTAGAGGTCGATCTGGTTTCCGAGCATCGACGTGGTCGGTGCGCCTGAGACCAGGTTCGGCGTGTAGTAGTCGCCGAACATCGGCAGGGCGATCAGTACGCAGCCGCCCAGGATGCCGGTCTTCGAGAGCGGCAGCGTCACGTGCAGGAAGGCGCGGAACGGGCTTGCGCCGAGGTCGCGCGCCGCCTCGATCTGCGACTTGTCGATCCGATCAAGCGAGGCGTACAGCGGCAGGATCAGATACGGGATGTAGCCGTAGACAAGGGCCAGGATCACCGTCGAGCTCTGGCCGTCGAGGAAGCCGTACGGCTGGTCGATGACGTGGGCGAACTGGAGAAACCGGTTCACGAAGCCGTCGGGGGCGAGCAGGTTCACCCAGGCCAGCATCCGCATCAGGTAGCTGATCCAGAACGGCAGGATGAGCAGGATCAGGAGCGTGTTCTTCGTCCGAGACGCGTGCCTCGCGATGTAGTAGGCGACCGGGTAGCCGATCGCCAGGCTCAGCCCGAGCGACACGAACACGTACTCGCAGGTGCGCACGAAGACGACCCAGAGGTCACCGCCGGGCGAGAGCCGCTGGAGCGTCTCGTTGACCCAGCCGACGTTCCACTCCAGCGGATTCCAGATCGGAACAGCCGACAGGAGGATCGGATCGACGGTTCCGAATGCGACGCCGATCACCGCGTAGAACGGGACGACGAAGAGGATGATCAGCCAGAGGACGCCCGGAAGGGCGAAGCCCGGCCAGAGCCAGCGCGGATACATCGGCTAGGCCGCCACCTCAGCCACCCGAAAGGAAGTCGGAGTAGCCGTTCTGCCAGAGCGCGTTGCCCTCAGCGGTCAGCGTCATCTCCTGGAGCGAGTCGGGGCCGAAGTCATCGTTTGTCAGGATCGCCGTCGACAGGTTCTCCGGCGGAGCCGTCTCATTCGTCCCCCACGAGGCGTTTCGCACCTTCCGCAACTCTTCGAGGAGACCGGTCGGCTCGATCTCGTTCAGCGGTGGCTGGTAGCCGTTGAAGTTGATGAAGTTCGACGTCGCGATGCCGTTGTCGATCATCCAGTTCAGGAACAGATGGGCGAGCACCGGCTTCTTCGTCGTCGAGCAGATCGAGAAGCAGTCGTTCTGCACGGGCACGTTGCCCTTGGGCGCCTTCCAGTAGGAGAGCGTCGCCGGCGGCGTCTTGGCGGGCAGGTAGTAGATGTAGCCCGCGATGGGGTCGCCCGACCAGGCTTGGTTGAGCCAGGCCGTGCCCTCGGGGATCGCCTGGTACTGCGAGTCGCCGACCTTGATGTTGCAGACGCCGTAGAGCTCCTTGAGGTCGGCGACCGCCTGGTTGATCTGCTTCGGGTCCTCGGTGTTGATGTCGGTGATCCCCTTGCGCAGGAGCGCCATCGCGATCGTCTCGCGGTCCTCCGAGAGCAGAACGGTCTTGCCCTTGTAGGCCTCGGCCTGCCAGAAGATGTCCCACGGCTGCTGCATCGAGGCGATGTCCTCGGTGACCTGGTCGTTGCGCCAGAAGATCCCCGTCGCGTAGGTCGTGTACGGCACCGTGTAGTGCGATCCACCGTCGTAGAACGGATCCACCAGCTCCGGCCAGATGTTCTTCTTGAGATTTGGGATGTAGTCGAGATTGAGCGGCTTGATGAGCTTGCCGGCGACCACCTGATCGAGGTGGTCGGGCGTCATCTCCATGACGTCGGGCTGCACCGAGCCGGACGCCAGCTGCTGGATGCCCGAGGCGATGTTGTCGAACGGGGTGTACTGAACCTCGACGCCGTACTTTTTCCCGAAGTCCTTCAGGAGCTTCTTCCAGAAGTAGGCCGGGTAGTTGAAGACGGTGAACGTGCCGCCGGTCTCGGGCTCCAGGCCGGACTCGATCGGGTCCTCCCACATCGCCAGCGTCACGCGCTTGTCCGGCCGCGCCAGCGGGAGCCCACCGGGCCCGACCGGCTCGCCGCCGGTTCCGGTTCCGGCGCCCGAGGGCGTCGTCGTGTTGCCGCAGGCCGCAAGCAGCGATCCCGCGCTCGAAAGCCCAAGCGCCGCCCCGCCCGATCTGATCAGGAAGTCGCGCCGGGTGGCGCCGCGCTCCTTGGGGTGCCAGGTCATCCGTCCCTCCCTCGAGTCGATCCAATCATGCCAGCGCCGCCTCGCGCAAGGCGGAGACGCCCTCGGCCTCGGCGTCGGTGACCGCGGCGGGGATCGCCGCGCGGATGAGGTCGTGGAAGTGCTTGATGCCGTTCTCGCGCGCGCCGATCACGCCGGCCCGGTAGCGGCTCGACTCGAGCCCCTCCTGGACGCGCTCGGTGAGCTCGTTGTCCTCCTCCTGCACGAGGTGGTTGATCCTGGAGTTGAGCTTGCGCACGAGCCGGTCGCGCCGGCCCGACGTCTCGGGCGGCCGAAACGCGTTCCAGATCGTGAGCGTGCGCCGCTCGTCGAGGGGGTAGTTGAGCCAGAAGTCGATCTGGTCGGGATAGAGGTTGACCGTCGTCCCCGGGAACGCGAAGACGAAGTTCCACTGCTCCGACTCCGGGGAGCGCAGGCCGGGCATGGGCCTCATGAGCCGCTGGTAGAGTCGCTCGCGGCGGTCGTGGGAGGCCTTGTCGCGCATCGGGCTGCGCGCGATCGAGACGTTCACGTCGGACGTCTCGACGAGGTAGTTCTTGTAGTCGAGCAGGCGCAGCAGGCCGGGGTGGCCGACCGGCACGTGGTAGCCCTCCAGGAAGTTGTCGATCGAGTTCTTCCAGTTGATGGGAAGCACGGACGATCCCGTTTGGTAGCGCACGAGCCGCTCGGGGCGATAGGGCGCGAGCCACTCCGCGAACGGGCCCAGCGCGAGGTCGAGCGGCTCGGGCTCGGGAGCCAGGTTGGCGAAGACGAAGCCGGCCGAGACGCCGACATGCACGGGCCAGAGCCCGTTCTCCTCGCGATCGAACCCCGGGAACCCGGTCTTCTCGGGCACGGCGAGCAGGCGCCCGTCGAGCCCGTACGTCCAGCCGTGGTAGGGACAGCGGATGGCCTTGCCGCAGTTTCCCGCGCCGTCGAGGATCCGGGAGCCCCGGTGGCGGCAGACGTTGGAGAAGCCGCGCAGCTCGCCGTCGGCGCCGACGACGACTGCGATCGGCTCGCCCGCGATCCGCATGCTGACGTAGTCGCCCGGCTTCGTGAGCTGCGAGACGTGGCCGACGAGGAGCCACTGGCGCGTCCAGATCGCCCGCCGCTCGGCGCGATAGAACTCCGGCGAGCGGTAGACCCAGGCCGGGAGCGTGCGGATCGGCCCCTCGCTCATGCCGCCCGGCTCTTGGCCGCCTTGGCGGGGCCCAGCTCGCGCTCTGCCGTCGCAACCAGATCGCGGCGCAGATCACGGGCCGTGCGCAGGCCGAGGAGGGCCTCGCGGCCCCAGTCGTTGACGCAGGCCGCCAACCGGCGGGCCGCCGGCCACGGCTCGACGGTCGCCGGGATCGACCCGTCCTCGACGCCCTCGGCGATCAGGTCGTGGATCTGCTCGAGCCAGCGCCGGTGCGAGCTCTGGACGAGCGCGCGGGCGCCGTCGTTGTGGGCGGCGTACTGCCACATCTCGTTCCAGACCGCCCAGTTGGCGCGGATCGCGGGCTCGTCGCCCGCCCACGTCGCGAACAGCTTCTCGACCCGGCCGCGGCCGGTGGCGATGGCGCGCAGCTTGGCCTCGGCGACGGCGTCGGCCAGGTCGTCGGCGTGCGCGAAGGCGGCCTCGATGACGTCGGCCCGCGCGGGGAAGTAGTAGTGGACGAGGGCCGTCGAGACCCCGGCCTCGGCGGCCACGTCGGCGACGCGCAGGCGGGCGGCGCCGTCGCGAGCGATCACCACGCAGGCGGCGTCGAGGATGGTGTGCTTGCGGCGGGAAGCCGGCTCGGTCATCATTGCAAGTCTGACTGACGGATCAGTCAGGATACACCATGACCGAGACGCCCGTCCGTGACCGCTGGCTCTTCCTGACGCCCGAATCCGAGGCCGTGCTGCCGTCGGCCGTGGCGGCGCTTGCCGCAGCGCTCGGCGAGCCGGGCCGGGCCGAGGAGACCGAGCGAGCCGCGCTCGAGCGGATCGTCGTCGCGGGCGGGTACGGGGACTGGCTCGCGTACCTGAGAGAGCGCAGGCTCCTGCTCGAGCGGTACGTCGACCGGCTGGGCGCCGACCCGCTGTCGGAGCTCGTGGCCGACGTCCTCGAGAACCACTGGCTGCTCGCGTTCACCGTGCCCGGCGAAGAGGACGCTGCCGAGACGGAGCGCTCGCGGATCGGCGAGCTCGTGCGCAGGCTGGGACGGCGGGCCGGCCGGTGACCGACGTCCTCGTGGTGGGCGCCGGCCTCGCCGGCCTGGCCGCGGCGCGCGACCTGCACCACGCGGGCGCCGACGTGGTGGTGCTCGAGGCCCGCGCCCGGCCCGGCGGACGGGTCGAGCAGGAGACGCTGCCGGACGCGCGAGTCGTCCAGCTGGGCGGCGAGCTCGTCGGCGAGTTCCACACCGCGTACCTCGAGCTGGCCGCCGAGCTGGGCCTTCATATGCGGCCGAGCTATGTCGCCGAGCCGGGCGAGATGACGACCGACCTGGTCGACGGCGTCCACCGGGGCGACGACCTTCCGTGGATGACCGACGCCGAGCGGGCCGACGCGGAGCGGCTCGCCGGCCTGGCCGGCGAGCTGGCGCGCACCGTCGATCCCGACGATCCGTGGGGTCACCCCGACGCCGACCGGCTCGACCGGCTCTCGGTCAACGGGTGGCTGCGCGAGCAGGGCGCGCTCCCGGCGGTGATCCGGGCCCGCGAGCTGGCGCACCTGGGTGTGGCAGCCGGCTCGGCCGAGCGCACGTCGCTGCTCGCGGCGCTCCGCATGGACGCCGTCGCCGGCGGGCTCGGGGCCTACGACCTTGAGGCGTGGGAGTCGATGACCGTCGCCGAGGGCAGCGCCACCGTCGCGCTGCGCATGGCCGACGAGCTCGGCGAGCGGCTCCGGCTCGGTGCGGTCGTGCGCCGGATCGAGGTCGGCGCGCGTGCGGCGGTCACGCTTGACTCGGGCGAGCGGGTGGATGCCGACGCCGTCGTCTGCGCCGTGCCCGCGGGGCCGCTGCGCGACATCGCGATCGACGGGCTCTCGCCGGCCCGGCTGGAGTCGCTCCACCGCCTGCGGCACGCACGGGCGGGCAAGTACGCCCTCGCCTACCGCTCGCCGTTCTGGCGCGAGCGCGGCCAGAACGGCCTGGCCGAGAGCGAGAACCTGTTCGGGTCGACCTGGCCGCAGGGCGAGGGCCTGCTGTCGGTGCTCGTGCCGCCGGAGCGGCTGCTCCACCACGTCTCGGCCGCTGACGCCGTTCGGCGCGAGGAGCTTCTTGGCGCCCTCGAGCGGCTCTTCGGCCCGGAGGCGGCCGACCCCGCCGCGATGATGACCCGCGACTGGGGCCTCGACCCGTTCACGCAGGGCTATGTGACGCAGTGGGCGCCCGGCGACGTGATGGCGGTCGGCCCGCTCCACGGTACCCACGAGCCGCCGTTCTACGTCGCCGGCTCCGACCACTGGGTGGCCGGCTACATGGAGGGCGCGGTCCGCACGGGCCGGGCGGCGGCGCGGGCGATCCTCGAGGCGTGACAGCATTCGCGGGCATGGCGCGCGACCTCGAGCCTCTCTTCGCACCGCGCTCGGTCGCGATCGTCGGCGCGTCCGACGACCCCGCCAAGTGGGGCAACTGGCTCGGCCGCGGCGCCCTGCGGGGCGAGCACCGCCGGCCCGTCTACCTGGTGAACCGAAACGGCGGCACCGTGCTCGACCGGCCCGCGTACGCGTCGCTTCACGACCTCCCGGACGCGCCCGAGCTGGTGGTCATCTCCGTCCCGGCGGCGGCCTTCGAGCAGACGGTCGACGACGCGCTGGCCGTCGGCGCACGCGCGCTCGTCGGGATCACCGCCGGCCTGGGCGAGCTCGGCCCCGAGGCGCAGGCCCGCGAGCAGGCGCTGGTGGAGCGCGTTCGGGCCGCCGGGGCGATGCTCCTCGGCCCCAACTGCCTGGGCGTCTACGACGCCACGTCCGACCTCGGTCTGGCGTCGAACGAGTTCCCGCCGGGCTCGATCGGCCTCATCTCGCAGAGCGGCAACCTGGCGCTCGAGCTGGGGATCCTGGCGCGGGCGGTCGAGATGGGTTTCTCGCGGTTCGCGTCGGTCGGCAACCAGTCCGACGTCGATCTGGCCGAGCTGGTGGCGTCGTTCGCCGCGCACGACGGCACCGACCTGATCGCCGTCTACGCCGAGGACTTCAGCGACGGCCGGGCGTTCGTGGACGCCGCGGCTGCGGCGTCGACGCCGGTCGTCCTCTTGACCGTGGGGCGGAGCGCCGCGAGCATCAGGGCCGCGGCCTCGCACACCGGCGCGCTGGTGAGCGACGTGTCGGTGGTCGAGGCGGCCTGCCGGGCGGCCGGCGCGCATCTCGTCTCGACCCCGGGCGAGATGATCGACCTGGCTCAGGCCCTGCTCCGCGCCCGGCCGCTGGCCGGCCCGCGGGTGGCGGTGGTCGGCGACGGCGGCGGGCACGGGGCGATCGCCTGCGATGTGGCGGCCGAGGCCGGGCTCGAGCTGCCACTGCTCTCGACCGACCTCTCCGCCGAGCTGGCCGCCGCGCTCCCGCCGACGGCGGCGACCCGCAACCCGGTCGACCTGGCCGGCGGCGGCGAGCAGGACTTCCACTCCTACGCCCGTGTGGCGCGGACGGTGCTCGGCTCGGGCGAGGTCGACGGGGTGCTCCTGACGGGCTACTTCGGCGGCTACAGCCAGTACTCCCTCGCGTTCGCGGGGCAGGAGGCGGATGTCGCCCGCGAGGTGGCGCGCGCCGCCCACGAGACCGGCCGGCCGCTGGTGGCGCAGACGATGTACCACGACTCGCCGACCGCGGCAGTCCTTCGGGCCGACGGCGTCCCGGTCTATCCGGGGATCGGGGCTGCGGTGGGCGCGCTGGCCGCGCTCCTGCCTCATCCGCCGGCTCCCGGCGCCCCGGTGCTGCCGCCGGCCGAGGCGCTGCCGGCGATCGACGGCTACTTCGGCGCCCGCGGGCTGCTCGAGGCGGCCGGGATCGCGTTCGCCACTGCCCGCGAGGTGGCCCGGGACGCGGACGCCACCGCCGCCGCGGAGGAGCTCGGCTATCCGGTGGTGCTGAAGGCGCTGGGGACGCTGCACAAGTCCGACGCCGGTGGGGTGGTGGTCGGCATCGCCGGGCCCGAGGAGCTGCGCGCGGCGGTCGCCGACCTGCGTCGGCGGCTCGACCCGCCGGGCTACTCGGTCGAGCGCATGGCGCCCGTGGGCGACGGTGTCGAGCTGATCGTCGGCGCCGGCCGCGACCCCCGCTTCGGACCGGTCGCGGCGGTCGGCCTGGGCGGGATCTACACGGAGATCTTCGGCGACGTCGCCGTCGGGCTGGCGCCGCTCGACGTCGCCGAGGCCGAGCGCATGCTGTTCTCGCTGCGGGGAGCGGCGCTCCTGGCCGGCGCCCGCGGCCGGCCCGCCTGCGACGTGCGGGCCGCAGCGGAGGCGGCGGTCGCCCTGTCCCGTGTGGCGGCCGCGTACCCCCGGATCGCCGAGATCGAGGTGAATCCGCTGCTCGTCACCGCCGAAGGGGCCGTCGCCCTCGACGCCCGCGTGATAGAGATTGACGCCGAGGATGCTGGTTGACGGCACATTTGACGGGCAGGTGGCGGTCGTTACCGGAGGCGGCAGCGGCATGGGACGGGCCATGGCGCTCGAGTTCTCGCGCCTGGGCGCCGCCGTCATCGTCGCCGGCCGCCGGGCGGAGCCGCTCGCCGAGACGGCTGCCCTGATCGAGGGCGCGGGCGGGACGGCGCTCGCCGAGCCCACCGACGTGCGCGATCCCGAGCAGGTCGACGCCCTCATGCATGCCGCCGTCGACACCTTCGGGCGGATCGACTGCCTCGTGAACAACGCCGCCGGGAACTTCGTGGTGAAGGCCGAGGAGCTCTCGCCCAACGGCTGGAGGGCGGTCACGTCGATCGTGCTCGACGGCGGCTTCCTGTGCGCGCGGGCGGCGGGCCGGCGGATGATCGAGAGCGGCGAGGGCGGCGCGATCGTGAGCGTGATCGCGAGCTACGCCTGGACCGGCGGGCCCGGCACGGTGCACTCCGCCGCCGCCAAGGCCGGGGTGATGGCGATGACGAAGACGCTGGCCGTCGAGTGGGCTCCGCACGGCATCCGGGTGAACACGATCTGCCCCGGGCCGACGGCCACCGAGGGCGCCGGAGCGGCGCTCTGGCCGACGCCCGAGGACGAGGGCCGGGTGGCGTCGTCGGTCCCGATCGGCCGTCTGGCGCGCGTCGAGGAGATCGCCTGGTGGACGACCGCCCTGTGCGCACCGCAGGCCGCCTACATCACCGGCGCCAACCTCACGATCGACGGCGGCCACTGGCTGGAGCAGGAGGGCTACATGGGGGCGCTGAAGCAGGAGTAGAGTCGCGCGGCCATGGTGGACGCGCGACTGCTCGAGTTGATCGAGGCCGAGGCGTGGGCGGACATCTACCGCGCCGTCCCCAGCCGAGCTGGCCGAGGAGCACGGGATCGCGGTTCTCGACCTGGGCGCCGCCGCGGCGTGCATCGTCGCGCGCGACGTGCCCTCGCTCATGTTGAACCGGGTGATCGGCCTGGGCGTGGGGACGCCGGCCACCCCGGCCATGCTCGACCTGGCCGACGAGGCGTTCGGCGAGACGCGCTACATGATCCCGGTCGCGCCCCAATGCCAGCCGACGGAGCTCACGACGTGGCTGCGCGGCCGGGGGTTCGAAGGCGGCTACGCGTGGATGAAGTTCGAGCGGGGCCGCGAGCCGCTGCCGGAGCCGAGGACGGCGCTCGAGGTGCGGCGGGCCGGGCCGCAGGAAGCCGGCGCGTTCGCGCAGGCGCTGATCGCCGGGTACGACATGCCCGGCTGGATGGAGGACTGGGTAGCGGGCCTCGTGGGCCGGCCGGGCTGGAGCTGCTACGTGGCGTTCTCGGGCTCCGAGCCCGCGGCGGCGGGGTGCGTCTACATCCGCCCGCCGGTGGCGTGGCTCGGGCTCGCGGGGACGGTCCCGGAGCTTCGCCGCCGCGGCGCGCAGGGCGCGATCATGGCGGCCCGCATCAACGAGGCGATCGAGGCGGGGTGCACGGCGATCGGCACGGAGACAGGCGAGCGCGTGATGGACCGGCCCAGCGCCTCGTACTCGAACATCGTACGGTTCGGCTTCCGGGAGGCCTACGTACGGCCCAACCTCGTCTCACCGCCGGACGACGAGGTCGCGTAGGTCGCGTAGGTCTCCTACTTGACTGCGACCTCGCCGATCATCCCGAGGCCCAGCAGGATGCCGCCGGCGCCGAGCGGGACGAGGGCCCACTCCTCAGGCACGATGCCCGGGACGCCGAGCGGCAGCGCGAGGATCACGGCCGCCACGTAGCACAGGCAGGAGAGGAGGATGAGCCCGCGCGACAGCCCGATGATCGTCTGCACGCCGACACTGTACCGCGCCCGTCAGCCGGTCCGGCGCCGGAGCGTGGTCGCCCCGAGGGCGAGTGCGAGGACGGTGACGGCGAGGACGATCGCGAGGTCGCGCCAGGCGGTGCTGTCGAATCCCGGGCCCGTGGTGACGCGCTGGAGCCCTTCGTAGGCGTAGGTCAGCGGGAGGACGCTGGAGGCGGCGTCGAGCACGTCCGCCATCTGGTCGCGCGGCACGAGGAGCCCGCACAGGAGGAGCTGGGGGAAGACGGTCGCCGGAAGGAACTGCACCGCCTGGAACTCGGTGTTCGCGAACGCGCTCACGAAGCAGCCCGAGCGACATCCCGAGCAGGGCGTTGGCGATGGCGAACACCACCACGTCGGCCTCCGAGCCCGTCGCCGAGAGGTCGAGCAGCCCGAAGGCGACGGTGGTCGTGAGCGCCGCCTGGATGGCCGCCATCACGCCGAACGCAAGCCCATAGCCCAGCAGGAGGTCCATCTTGGCGATGGGCATCGCCATCAGGCGCTCAAGCGTCCCGGTCGTTCGCTCGCGGAGCATCGTGATCGACGTGACGAGGAACATCGTGATGAACGGGAACAGCCCGAGCAGCGGCCCGCCGATACGGTCGAATGTCCCCGGCTGGCCGTCGAGCACGTACTTCAGCAGGATCTCAGCAGGCACGGGACGACCAGCAGGAGGGCCACGGTGCGCGGGTCGCGGCGGAGCTGGCGCAGCACCCGGCCGGCGGTCGCGAGCGTCGCATCGGGCCTCACGCGGCGGCCTCTGCACGCTCGACCAGGGCCAGGAAGGCACCGTCGAGGTCGTCCGCCCCGGTATCGGCGCGGAGGTCCGCCGGCGTACCGGTGGCGAGGATCGAGCCGTCGCGCATGAGCAGGATCCGGTCGCAGCGGTCGGCCTCGTCCATCACGTGGCTCGACACGAGCAGTGTCGTCCCGCCGTCCGCCAACGCGCGGAACGTCTTCCAGAGGTCGCGGCGGAGGACCGGGTCGAGGCCGACGGTGGGCTCGTCGAGGACGAGCAGCGGCGGCTCGTTGAGGAGCGCCGTCGCCAGGCTGACGCGGGCCACCTGGCCCCCGGAGAGGGCGCCCACCGGCCGGCCGGCGAGCTGCTGGATGTCCACCGCCCGCATCACCTCGGCGACCCGTGCCGGCGCCGCCCGCACGATCGTCGCGAAGTAGCGCAGGTTCTCCTCGACGGACAGGTCGAGATAGACCGACGGCGCCTGCGTCACGTAGCCGACGCGGGCCCTGAGCCCGGCCGACCCGGCGGCCTCCCCGAGCACCGTCACCGACCCGCCCTGCACGATCTGGACGCCCACGATCGCCCGCATCAGCGTCGACTTGCCGCACCCGGACGGCCCTAGAAGGCCGGTGATCTCGCCCACGGGCACCTCGAGGTCGAGCTCGTGCAGCACCTCCGTCCCGCCGCGGACGACCCGCAGCGCCCTCGTCTCGATCGCTGGTGAGGACGGCATCGGGGTCAATCTAGCTACGTCTGCTCCAGGATCTCCTCGCCCTCTCCCGCGGGTGGGTGGAACCGGGTCAGGAACTCCTCGAAGCGGCGCGGCTTGACGAGAACGGCGTTGGGATCGTGATCGCTGCGGATGTTGCGCCCCTCCAGACGATGCCGAAGCACGTCGGGCCCGGCCCTGAGATAGACGAGCCGCCAGGTCGCGCCGTTCGCCTCCGCGAGCCTCTCGTAGTGCTCGCGATCCTCCTTCGACCAGACCCCGTAGTCGAGCACGACCAAGGTATCCGCCGCCAGCAGCGCGACCAATCGGTCGTCCAGCTCGTCGGCGACCTCGGCGGAATAGGCCGGATCGACAGTCGCGCGACCCCCGACCGCTCGAGCTCCCGCGCGTAGGTCGTCTTCCCCGAGCCGACGAACCCACACAGCAGATGGACGACGGGCCGGTCGCTCCCCGTCACGGTGGGTTCCACAGGGCGGATCGTACGGCGCGGTGAAGGTGTGTCGGTTGTGTCACGAAAGGCAAATGACACCCACCGCGCGGCCTAGTGGCCACACGGCCGACAAAGTGGCCACGGCCAACGGCCACGGCCGAGTGGCCGCGCCCACGGCCAAGTGGCCAGCCGTCCCCCTCACAACACCTCCGCCCGCCCCGCCTCGACCGAGCCGTGCTCGCCCGCTCCGGTCGAGAGCCGTCCCGACGCGAGGACGATGCCCGCGACGAGGCACAGCGGGATGAGGAGCGCGGCGCGCAGGCCGACCTGGCTCGACGCGAAGCCGATGATCGCCGGGCCGCTGACGCCGCCGAAGTAGCCGATCGTGAAGAGGCGCGAGACGACGCCTTCGAGCGTGCCCAGGCCGGCGTTCCCGGCAGCGCTCACCACGGTCGGGATGACGGGCCCGAGGCCGAGGCCGAGAAGCGTGAACCCGATGATGCCCGTCGCCGCGCTCGGGACCGCGAGCGCCAGCGCGAGCCCGCCCAGCGCGACCGTCGCCGACACGCCCACCAGGCGCACCGGCCCGACCGCCGCGATCGCGCGGTCGCCGGCGAATCGGGCAGCGACCATGCCGAGCGAGAAGCCGGCGAACCCGGCGGCCGCAACCGCGGACGTCGCGCCGGCCTCGTCGCGGATGTAGACCGCGCTCCAGTCGGCCGCGGCTCCCTCGCTCAGGAACGAGCCGAACGCGATCAGGCCGAGGATGACGAGGGGCAGCGACCAGGCGTCCGGCGCCGCGCCCGCCGCGTGGGCGCGGGCGGCACGGCGCGGGAGGCGTGCGAGCATCGGCGCCGACGCCGCCGCGACGACGGCGGCCACGATCCCGAACTGGAGCGCCGGGCGCGCGCCGGCCGCGGCGGCGAGCACGCCCACGAGCGCCCCGCACAGCAGGCCGAGGCTCCACATCCCATGGAAGCCCGACATCAGCGGCCGCGCCGCGGCTCGCTCGACGACCACCGCCTCCGCGTTCATCGCCACGTCGACCATCGCCGCCTCGATGCCGAACACGACCATGGTCGCGGTGAGCGCCGCGAGGTTCCCGACGAGCGCTGCCACGACGAGCGTCGCCGCGAAGACGGGGATCCCGGCCCGCACCACGGCACGCGCCCCGAATCGCCCGGCGACGACGCCTCCTGCCCGGCCCCCGACGAGCGTGCCGGCGGCCATCCCGAAGAGCGCGATGCCGAGCTGCCCGTCCGACAGGTCGAGGCTGTGCTTGATCGCCGGGATCCGCGACGCCCACGACCCGGCGACGAGCGAATGGGCCAGGAACGCCGTCGCGACGGCGACCCGGCCGCGGTGCCGGTCGAGGAAGCCCGCCATGCCCTCGACCCTAGATGATCGATCGACAACTCCCGCGCGCCCGGACGGACGTCGGTTGGGGCGTTTCGGTCTGCGGGCGGCGCTGCGTGCGAACCGTCGCATCGCGGCGTCCTCGGTCGGGTCAATATCTCGTGCGATATTGACCCTCCCTGCGTGCTTGCCGCTTGGACATCACGGGAGTTGTCGATCAGCCATCCAGTAAACTCGCGCTCAATGACGTTCTGCACGGTGACGTTCCGTGGTCGCGCGAGGTCGCGGCCACGCCCGGCTCGCTGACGGGCAGCACCTCCTCCGAAGCCCTCGCTTGGCCGCAGAGGTTGTCGCCGCCGCGGGCGTCGCGCGGTCCGACCTCGTCGTCGAGGTCGGAGCCGGCACCGGCCGGCTGACCGCGCCGCTTGCTGCTTCGGCGGGCCGCGTCATCGCCGTCGAGCTCGACCCCCACCTCGCCGACGGCCTGCGCCGCCGGTTCGGGCGCGAGCCGCGGGTCGCCGTCGTCGAGGGGGACGCCCTCCTGGTTCCGCTCCCCTCACGGCCGTACCGGGTCGCCGGCAACGTGCCGTTCGGGATCACGACGGCGCTCCTGCGTCGAGTCCTGGGCGATCCCGCATCGTCGTGCACGGCCGCCGATCTCATCGTGCAGGAGGGCCTGGCCCGCAAGCGCTGCGCCATGCGGCCGTGCACGATGCTCTCGCTCTCGTGGCTTCCGTGGTGGAGCCTCACAATCGAGCGCCTGCTGCCGGCCGGCTCGTTCGAGCCGCGGCCGTCGGTGGACGCAGCGATCCTTGCCGTCCGCCGCCGCCAGCCGGCGCTGCTCCCACCCGACGCCGCGCCGGCGTATCGGGCGCTCCTGCGACGGGCGTTCGACCGGGCCGAGACCCCGGTCCGCCTCACTGCCCGGCCGGGCAGGGCGTCATGGAAGCGGCTCGCGCGCGACCGAGGGCTTCCCTACGATGCCCGTCCCCGCCAGCTCGACGTCTGGGACTGGGTCGCGCTCTTCACGCAGGTCTATTCCTCGCCGTCGTAGTAGCCGACGTCGGGCGTCCCCTGAACGAGCATCCGGATGGGGTCGCCGCCGCCCATCCCGCGCGCCGAGACGCCGATCTTGTCGCTGTCCGGGTAGACGGCGATCTCGAGGTCGGCCTGGGTCGAGACCATGAGGACCCGCACCGGCTCGGACGTGTCGTTTCGCAGCTGGTGGGCGCCGCGCTCGCCGCAGCAGAAGACCGCGACGTCGCCCGCCTTCAGGCGCCGCTCGCCCGCCGGGTCGCGCAGCGTCGGCTCGCCCGAGAGCACGATGCACATCTCCTCGATCGCGTTGTGCCAGTGGTAGGGGAAGGTGCGCTGGCCGGGCTCGATCTCGTAGAGGGTCGCGCCGAGCTTCTCGGCGCCCAGCCGCTTGGCCACACTCAGCCGCCGGGCGCGCCAGCCGTCGCGGTCGTTGCCCCCGTCCCATTCGCCGCCGTGCACGTTCACACCCTCCACGGCCGACAACGCTACCAGCGTTTCGCCGCTCCGAACCAGGGGCACTACGGCAAGAGGTGCACCGTGCGGCTGATCAGCGTCATGTCGAGGATGCGGCGGATCGAGGGCGATGTGCAGACCAGCTCGAACCGCGCCCCGCGTTCCTGCATCCGCTGCGCCGAGGCCAGGATCACGCCCAGCGCCGTCGAGTCGAGGAACGTCACGCCGCTGGCATCGAGGCGGAGGATCGTTCCGACCGTCTCCTCGGCCGTCTCGAGCGCGTCGCGGAGCGCGTCCGCCGAGTCGATGTCGAGCTCGCCCTGGACGTGCACGATGGTGGCGGACTCGTCGACCTTGCTGTGCGTGAAGGTCGGACCTGCCGTGTTCCGCTCCATGCGGTCCACGTTACCCGCTCTCCGCATGCGGCGAACCCACTAGATCAGCCGCAGCCGGCGGGCGAAGGTGACCGAGGCGCTCTCCGTCTGCGGGTCGCGGTCGACCTGCCAGCGGCTCGTCAGCCGGTCCACCACCTCGAGCGCCACCGGATCGTCGAGGAACGTCCGGCTTCCGAGGCTGGAGACGACGATCTCGATCGCTCCCGGGAACTGGCGGAACTCGATCTCGAGCCGGCCGTCCTCGGCATGGTCGAGCGCGGCCGCGCACACCTCCGAGAGCACGAGCTTCGACTCCTCGACCTCGTCGTCCTCCGCGTCCGCGAGGATTCCGCTCAGCGCCGCCCGGCACACGATGAGGAAGGACGCATCGGCCGGCAGCGTCAGGCGGACATGGGAATCGGACGACACATATGAACCGTACCGTCCGCCTCGAGCTTCCAAACCCCGCGCGCCGGGCGCCCGTCGCGGGCCAGGTCGTGCTCGCGCTCGCGATCGCGTGCGGCACCGGGCCGCTGGCGGGCGAGCGCCTGCGCCGTGCGGTGCAGGGCGTGGCCGCCGAGGCGGAGGGCGTGCTCACGATCGACGCGGTCGCCGAGCGGGGCCGCCTGGAGCTCGAGCTCAGCGCGTCGCCCGACGACGGCTGGGCCGACCGGGCGGTGGCGCGGCTCGACCAGTACGACGTCGAGCGGACGCCCACGGGCGTCGCCGTGCGTGTGCAGCGGGCCTCGCTTCGCCGCGTGCCGGATGTTTGACGAACCGGGCCGACCGCACACATCTCCGGGTGGAACCCCATCAAAGGAGCTCCCCGACCCATGACGACCCGGCACACGACACCTTCCGAGACCGCCCCCTCGCCCGAGGGCGCCGACCGCGACGCGGTCATCATGCGCCATGCCAAGCTGGTCCGCTCGATCGCCCGCCGCTACGCCGGGCGCGGGCTGGCCTACGACGACATCGTCCAGAGCGGCTACATCGGGCTGATCCAGGCCGTCGACCGGTTCGACCCCGACCGCGGCGTCCCGCTGCGGGCCTACGCCGCGCGCACGATCGAGGGTGAGATCATGCACCTCTTTCGAGACCGCGGCTGGGCGCTCCGCGTCCCCCGGTCGCTCCAGGAGATGAGCCGCCGGATGGCCGTGCTCTCCGAGCGGATGAGCCACCGTCTCGGCCGCACGCCGACCGCCGAGGAGCTGGCGGAGGCCTCCGGCGAGGACGTCGAGCGCGTGTCCGAGGCGCTGTGGGCGCAGCGCGCCTACACGGTCGAGCCGCTGACCGAGAGCCCGGCCACGGAGGACTCCGAGCGATCCGGCGCGGCCGGGCGGGAGCTCAGCGTCGAGGAGCCCGGCTTCGACGGCGTGCTGCGCCGCGACACGCTTGAGCGCGCGATCCGGCGGCTGCCGGCGCGGGAGCGCCAGATCGTCGCCCTGCGGTTCCTCGACGACCTCACCCAGTCGGAGATCGCCACGCGCATGGAGATCAGCCAGATGCACGTCTCGCGCCTGCTGCGGGCGTCGCTCGACCAGCTCCGCGACGAGTTGCGAACGATCGAAGGGGCGGCCTAGACCTCGCTCCGCCGGATGACGTCGCCCGAGTCGAGGTCGATCTCGAACGGGGCGCCGGCCGGCGTGTCGGCGAGCGGCACGCCGTGGCGGCGGTAGTAGTCCGGCTCGACGAGGTGCAGGGGCGAGGCCACCTCGATCCCGGCGGGACCGGGGTTGGCGACCCCGGTCGGCAGGAACCGGCGCGTGCCCGAAGCGAGCTCCACCTCGTAGCCGACCAGCCGCTCCAGTTGGCGGTCGAGTACGAGCTCGGAGACGTGGCCGAGGACCTGGCTGCCGACGACGACAGGCGCGCTCAGCACGCTTGTCGCGGACCGGCGATACACGCGCTCCTCATTCCCTCCCCCCGCCGCGGCGAAACGGGTCAGGCCGCCGCCGCGGCGGCGATCGCGTCCTCGCGCGAGGGTCGCGTCGCGAGCTTCGAGTCGAGGCCGGTGAGCGCCAGGAGGCGGTGAACGCCGTGCCCCGAGGAGTCGGCCACCGCGATCGCGAACCCAGCGCCGCGCTCTGCGGCCCGTTCCTGGGCCGTGATCAGCACCCGCAGCACCGCCGAGTCGATGAACGTCGTCTCGGAGAGATCGATCGCGAGGCCGCTCGCCGACTCGAGCGCTGACTCGATGCGGCGGCTGACGTCGGTCGCGGTGGAGAGATCGTGCTCTCCACGCAGCGTCAGGACGTCGATCCCGCCGGCGACGCGCTCCACGTCGATCCCGTTCTCCATCTGCGGCAGGTTAGCCAACGCGCGCAGTCAGTCCACGCCGCCCGCCAGCGCGAACCGCATGCACATCTCGGTGCCGCCTCCGTCCGGCGTGCCGATCTCGACGGACTTGGCGATCGCTGCGATTACGGGGAGGCCGACGCCGAGCCCGGGGGTGTCGACGCGTGCCGACATGCCACAGCCGTGGTCCGTGACCGTGACGGTGAGGCTGCCGTCGACGTGGCTCGCCGTGACGCTGATGGTGCCGGCGCCGTCGGGATACGCATGGACGACCGCGTTCGTGCACGCCTCCGTGACGGCGAGGGCGATGTCCGCGACCACGTCGTCGGGGACTTCGAGGCCCGAGAGCAGCCCTCGCAGGGCGTGCCGAACCAGCGGAACGCCGGGGGCGGCCGCCGCGATGTGGATCTCAACGCGTTCCGAGACCGTCTCCATTCACCCAGGATACCCGTGGCCCCCCACGGAGAACCCTCATTTGGCGTCCGTGATCCGGATAACCACCACCGCGATGTCGTCTGCAGGGGCAACAGGCTGGAATTCGAGCACCGCCCGTTCGACCCGCTCGGCGATCCCGGTTGCCGACAGACCCGCGCATGCCGCCAGAAGCTCGCGCAGGCGGCCCTCGCCGAACTGCTCGCCGCTTCGGCGCTCCTCGACGACGCCGTCGGTGTAGAAGACGACCGCATCGCCCGGCGTGAGCACGGTCTCGCGGTCCGACACGTCGATGTCGGGATAGATGCCGAGCAGCGTCCCCGGCCAGGTCGCCTCCTCGACGCTCCCGTCCGCGCCCAGCACGAGCGGCGCCGGGTGCCCGCCCGCGCAGGCCGTGAGCAGGGCGCCTTCCGGATGCGCTGCGAGGCGCGCGGTGGCGACGGTGCAGAAGCTCTCCTCGCGCACCTCGCGCAGGAGCGCCCGGTTCAGCCGCTCGAGCGTGGCCCGCGGAGAGGCCTCCCGGAACGCCGCCGCGCGCAGCGTGTGGCGGGCGAGGCCGGTGATCGCCGCCGCGGCCGGGCCCTTGCCGCACACGTCGCCGATCGCAACCGCCCACGCGCCGTCGCCGGTCTCGAACGCGTCGTAGAAGTCGCCGCCGATCTCCGAGCCCGCGCCCGCCGGGTGGTAGATCGCCGCGATCTCGGCGTAGGGGATGTCGGGCAGGGTGGGGGGGAGGAGCGTCCGCTGGAGCGTGCGCGCCACCTGATCGCGGTCGTGGTAGAGGCGGGCCGTGTCGACGGCCGTCGCGGCCCGCCGCGCGAGCTCGCCGGCGAAGCCGAGGTCGGACTCGTCGTAGCGGCGGTCGGAGACCGAGGTGGCGAGGGTGATGATGCCGTGCGTGCGCCCCCGGCTCTGCAGGGGGACGACCATCGCCGAGCGCAGACCGAGCTCCTCGAGCGCGCGCCGGCGATCGTCGTCGTCTCGGTTGACGAGCAAGCCGGCGGTCGCCTCGGCGGCCAGCTCCGGAACGCCCGATTGCGCCACCCGGTGGGCCGCCGGCCCGCCGCCGCCGGGCCCGCCGAGCGCCTCGACGAGCCGGTTCATGCTGGGGTCGGCATGAGCGGCGAGGACGGCGCCGGGCTCGCCGGTGACCTCGATCAGGCACCAGTCGGCCAGCCACGGCACGAGCAGCCTGGCGAGGCTGGCCAGGGCGGCGTGGTAGTCGAGCGACTCGCCGAGCACCTCGCTCGACTCGGCGAGCAGCGTGAGCCGGCCCCGGGCCAGCATCTCCGCCTCGTACAGGTGGGCGTGGTCGACGGCGAGCGCGATTCGGCCGGCGGCGAGCCGGATCAGCTCCACCTCGTCCCGCGTGAACCGGCGCCGCTCGACGGAGCCCACCTGGATGACGCCCAGGACGCGGTGTCCGATGCGAAGCGGCGCGCCGAGCATGCTGCGGACGCCGGCCGATCGCAGCGAGGCGTTCACGAAGTCCGACGGGCCGAGGTCGTCGAACATCATCGGCTCGACGGCCTCGGCGATCCTCCCGGCGACGCCGGTCCCGAACGGGATCCGCAGCGGGCCTGTCGACCGCTCGAAGCCCAGCGCCGCCCGCATCTCGAGCGCGGTGCCCAACATGTCGGTGAGGAGCACCGCCGCCGAGTCGGTCTCGAGCTCGCTGTGGAGGCGGTCGAGCACCTCGGGGAGCAGGTCGTCGAGCTCGAGGTGCGCAAGCGCGGCATCGGTGATCCGCTGGAGGCTGCGCGACACCCGGGCCGACTCGCGCGCGTCGCGCAGGAGCGCCGCGCCGTCGAGCGCCAGCGCCACGCGGCGGGCGATGTCCTCTGCGACCGCCAGGTCGGGCGGCGCGAACGGGGCGCGGTCGCGGCCCCCGGCGAGCACCATCACGCCGAGGACGCGCCCCCGGGCCGCGAGCGGCACGAACATCGCCGAGCCGACGTGGAGCCGCCGTACGATGGCGAGGTGCCGGGGGTCGTGGAGGCGCTCGCGCAGCATCTCCTCGGTGAGGTTCGCGACCACCTCGGCCCGGGCGTCGCCGAGGACGCGGCGGACGTACGGCGCCTCGGGGTCGGACGGGAAAGGCCGCAGCTCCTCGGCGAGGTCGGAGAGCTCCGGTCGCGCGTGCGCGATCGCCGCCCGCTCGAGGCCGCCCTCCGGGACCGTGAGGTCGATCACGACGAGATCGGCGAGCCACGCAGCCGCCATGCGTGCGACGCTCTGCAGGCCAGCGCGCGGCTCGACCGACGCCGCCAGGATCTCGCTCGTCTGCACGAGGAGCTCGAGCCGCCGCTCGCGGTCGGCCTCCTCTGTCCGGGCCGCCTCGAGCGCCGTCGCCACGACGCCCACCGGGCGGCCGTCCGCGTCGGCGAGCGGCCCGACCGCCGCGTGCACGCGAAGGGGCGACCCGTCGCCGCGGCGCACGTCGAACTCCCCTTGCCAGGCGCGGCCCGAGGCGGCCCGCACGCCGATCTGGCGGGCCAGCCCGTGCTGGCCCTCGGGGATGACGAGGTCCAGAATCGACCGCCCGAGCGCCGCGTCCGCGGCGATCCCGAACAGCTTCTCGGCGGCCGGATTCCAGACCGCAACCTGCAAGTCGGGGTTGGCAACCACGACGGCTGTCGGAGCCTGGCCAATCACATCCGCCGCCACGATGTCCTCGATGACGCGCATGGCCCCCGAGCTTTGTCTCGACGGCAGCACGCTATCCCCGGTCCCGGACGATGTCAACGCTAGGCTCCCGGCATGTCGACCGCGCCCGAGGACGTGCGCCTGCAGGCGTCCGATCCCGCCGTGGCGAAGGCGGTCGCCGCGCCCGTGCTCCTCGCGCTCGGTGCCCGGGCCGGCTTCGACGTCGGGCGGCTCGACGAATTCGCGATCGCGCTCGACATCGCGATCGCCTCGGCCGTGCCGGGGCCGGTCCGGGCGGACATGCGCCTGACCGGCGGTCGCCTCAGCGTGACCGTCTCGCCGGTCGCCCCGGATCGCCTCCACGGGCGCAGGGGCCTGCTCGAGGAGCTGGCGGCGGGCGTCGCGGAGAACGGCGACGCGATCGCGCTCACGCTCGATGGCTGAGGTCGCCGACGCCCTTGCAGCGCGGGCGGCGGATGGCGACCCAGCGGCCCGCGCCGAGCTCGTGGAGCGCCTCACGCCGCTCGTCGCGCGACTGGCCCGGCGCTGGGAGGGGCGCGCCGCCCGAGAGGACCTGCAGCAGGCGGGGATGGTCGGAGTCCTCTCGGCGCTCGACGGGTTCGACCCCGGCCGCGGGACGGCGTTTGCGAGCTATGCCGCCCCGTTCGCGGTCGGGGAGATGATGGCGGTGCTGCGCGGCTCGGCCCCGGTGCACGTCTCGCGCACGGGCCGCGACCTGGCCGCGGCCGTCGAGACCGCCGCCGATGCGCTCACAGCCGCCTATGGGCGCGCCCCGTCTCCGGCGGAGATCGCCACGGCGGCCGGGCTCGAGGAGGAGGAGGTCGTGACGGGGCTCGCCGCTCGCCGCGCGCTGGCGCCGCCCGTCCCCGACACCGTCCTCGAGGACGCAGCTGGGACCGATCAGGAGGTCGAGGCGCTCGAGGCGCGGCTGGCCGTCGGCCACCTGCTGGGCGAGCTGGACGCCCGGTCGCAGGCCATCCTCCTGCTGCGCTTCGGGCTCGAGCTGAGCCAGGCGGAGATCGGCGAGCGGCTCGGAATCTCGCAGATGCACGTCTCGCGGCTCCTGCGGGCTGCGCTTGCCGACCTCGACGCACGGCTGGGATGAGTGGCGGGCGGCCCTTGCGGGCCGCCCGCTCTCCCCCCAACCCATGGGGAGATCTCGACGATCCATGCGGTGCCTACCCCGGGCGCGGCGGCGCGAAACGGGCTAGCCCGACGATGCGGGTGGCGGGCCGATCTCGTCGAGGAGTGTTCGCAATCCGATGACATGGTCGACGAACCACCGTCGTGGTTCGTCGTAGTCCTCCGGGGCGGTCGATCACACCGGGCGTGACCGGCTTGCGGTAGACGATCTTGGATCTTTCTGGGTTGTCCTCGAACTCCACCGGCTCGGTGAAGAGGGCGGCGAAGCGGTCTCGATGGGCCGCCTCGTAGAAGCGCAGGATCTCGCGGTTGCGGTCGGCGGTGCCCGGGGAGATGTACAGCTCGGCTCTGATGTGGCCTGACCCGAAGACCGCGTAGATGGTGGTGCCCTTGATCGGGCCGGGCAGGCTCAGGTAGTTGCTCTCACCGATCCGCTGATCGGCGCGGATCACGTGAGGTGCCTTCGCGTGCAGTTCGTCCGCGACGGAGCTCCAGAACGCGAAGTACGCCTCGGCGCGTGCACCCTGCTGTTTCGCGGTCGCTGCGCGAATCTGCTTCTGCCAGTCGTTGGGCTTGGCGATGACCTCGAGGAAGGGTGCTGGAGGCGAGTTGCCGATCCTGACCGCTCGGATGGCGATCCCGAAGAACCGGATGTCCTCGTTCGTCCGCTGGTTCAACCAGTCGAGCGCCTGGCGATGCTCATCGCGAAACTGCCTGGCCACCCAGACGATGGTCCCCGCGTCGGTGCCGGCGGCGTACGTAACCAACTGGCCGAGGTGACCGTGATCCGTTGCCTCGATCTGGTTCTCGACGATCAGCGGTACCTCGTGGTCGAGGTCGCGCCCCAGAAGGTCGAGCGAGAACGACCCCACCGCATGCTCCGGCTCGTCCAGCTGGATCTCGATTCCAAGGACATCTGCCAGAACGTCTGCGTTCTGGAAGAGCCACGGAGTGAACGACAGGGCCTCGTGCGGCCACACCAGTCGCAGGTCCACGTACTCCAGACGGCCGATCTCAGGGGCGCCCGCCATCGACTGGAGTCTAAGTCGATCGAGCCTGGCCCAGGAGCGGAGAGGGAGGGATTCGAACCCTCGATGGAGGTTTACCCCCCATACCCACTTAGCAGGCGGGCGCCTTAAGCCGCTCGGCCACCTCTCCGGGTACGGGGCCCGTACGGCCAAACGCGCCGAACCCCGCTCAGTACGATACCGCCTCATGTGGCGGCGCGTGCTCGTCGTATGGTCGGCCAGCCGCCTCGCGGTCTTGAGCCTCGGCCTGCTCCTGACCACCCAGCTCGGCTGGCACCGGGCGCTCGAGCCGTGGCAGACCAAGTTCTTCCGCTCGATCACCGGCTGGGACTCGGTCTACTACCTGAAGCTCTCCCACACCGGCTACCACCCGGGCAAGGACGTGGCCTTCTTCCCGTTCTACCCGGCCACGATCTGGGCGGCGCGCGAGGTCCTTCAGGTCGGCGACGCGGTCGCCGCGGTGGCGATCTCGAACCTCGCGCTCCTGGTCGGGCTCCTCGGGATGTACGTGCTCGCGCGCGACCGCCTGAGCGAGGCCCACGCCCGCCGCGGCATCCTCTACCTCGTGCTGTCGCCATACGCGTTCGCGCTCGCGATGGCCTACTCCGAGGGGCTCTTCCTCGCCCTCGCGACCTGGCTCTTCGTCCTGTCCGATCGCCGGCGCGACCTCGCGGCCGTGCCGCTCGCGTTCGCCGCCGGTCTCACCCGGGTGACGGGCCTGGCGCTCGTGGCGCCGCTCGCACTGCGCGCATGGCGGCGAAAGACGGTCGGCTCGTGGGTGCTGGCAGCGACGCCTCTGGCCGCCTTCGGGGCCCACGCCGCGTGGCTCCAGCACGCCGTCGACGATCCGCTCGCCATGGTGCACGTGCAGAGCCGCTGGGGAGGGCATCCGGCCTTTCCGCTGGTGAGCCTCGCCGACCAGTTCCTCGACTTCGTGCGCACGCACGACGTCTTCTTCCTGATCGTCGGCGTGACCGTGGTCGCGTACCTGGCGCTCCTCCTGCCCATCCTGCGCCGCGAGATCTTCGCCCCGAACCGGTGGGAGGACGTGCTCTACGTCGGCGGGATCTTCGCCCTGCCGCTCCTGTCCGGCGTCCTGCAGTCGTCGGGACGGTTCGGCCTGGTGGCGTTCCCGCTCGTGTTCGCGATGGCCGACCTCGGCCTGCGCAGCGAGCGCGTCCACCGCGCCTACATCGTCTACGCGCCGACCGCCCAGATCATCCTGTTCGCAGCGGCCGCGCTCGGCTACCGCCCGCCCTAACGGACCCGGAAGGTCGTCCGGCCGATCGAGGTCCCCTCGGGCTGCGACGGCGGGTAGGCGTACAGGAAGAGCGTGTACGTGAAGCCGCGGTGCAGGCGGCGGTGGCCGCGGAACCGGAACTCCAGGGCGTTCACCGAGCGCTTCACCTGCACCTGCTCGTGCCCGTGGAAGAGCAGGAACGAGTAGCCGAAGAGCGTCGAATGGCGAAGCCAGGACGCCTTCGGCGTCGTCGTGCCGATCACGGCCCCGTCCATCGGCGTGCAGATCTCGCCGGTGCGCAGATGCAGGAGCACCCCGCGCGAGTGGTTGTACGTCCCCGGCCGCGTGTGCGACCGGTAGAGCGCGAACACCCGGTACTGGTAGGTGGTGAAGTGGGCGAGGCCGACGTCGTGCAGGACGCCCACGCCGTGCGGGCGCCGGCTCCCGTCGTTCGGCCCGGTCGGGATGTGCCCGCGGCTGCGGACGATGACCGTGCGCGCGAACCGGCGCGACGTCCCGCCCTTTCGCCAGGTGATCTTGGTCGCGTCGCATCCGACCGCCCCGATCACGTTGGCGTCGTCACGCGGATAGGTCGCCCGGGCGTTCAGCTGGACCGAGTGCGGCGAGTCGGGATCGTCGTCATTCACGACGAGGCTGGCGCTCTTCACCCCGACGTCGTTCGGCGCGAACCGCACGATCTCGGTGCAGGTCGCGTCGGCCGCGAGCGCGCGTCCGCCGCACGTGCCGCCGGTGATGCGGAAGCTCTTCGGGTTCTGGCCTCCGAGATGGACGCTCGAGATCACGAGCTGGCCGCTGGTGCGGTTCGTCAGCGTGATGGTCTTCTTGCTCGAGAACGTCCCGGCGTGGTGGGGCCGCTTGAACTGCACCGGCGCGGGGCCGAACACGACCGCCGAGGGCGTTCCCGTGCCGGCGAGATCGACGGTCTCGTCGCCGCTGACCGCGTCGGAGCTGATCTGCAGCGTCGCGCTCAGGCCGCCGCGAACGGTGGGGGCGAACGCGACGGTGATGGTGCACTGGTCACCCGGCTGGAGGACGGCGACGCTGGTGCAGTTGTCGCTCACGGAGAACTGGAGCGGGTTCGAGCCGCCGACCGACGGCGCCCCGACGTGGAGGTCCTCGGTGCCGGAGTTCGTGACGGTCACGACCCGGGCGGCCGACATCGTGGACACCGGCTGGTTCCCGAACGCGATCGACTGGGGCGACACGCTGATCGTGTTCGTCGTGCCGCGCCCGCTCAGCGGGATGTCGTGCCCGGCGACGGTGAGCGTCCCGCTCTTCTGACCGGCGGAGTTCGGCGAGAACACAACCTGGACGTTGCAGGAGTCGCCGCCGGCGAGGACGTTCGGGTTGCCGAGGCCGCCGCAGCCGGAGATGCTGAAATCCTGCTGGTTCTGGAGCTGGATGTTCAGGTCGACGTCGTGGCCGCTCGTGTTCGTCACCGGGACCGGCTGGGCCGGGCTGTTCGTCCCCACGCGCTGGTTGCCGAACGAGAGCGACGTGGCCTGGACGTCGATCGGGTCCGTCCCGGTGCCGCTCAGGTTGAAGCTGTCGGTGTCCCCGGAGCCTTCGGCCACGTCGAGCGAGCCGCTGTCGGGCCCGGTGCCGTTCGGGTGGTAGCTGACCGTGACCTGGCAGGTGGCCGTGTCGGGCAGCGTCCCCGGGCAGTCGGCCGAGACCTTGTCGAACGCCGCGCCGCTCACCGTGATCCCGGTGATGTCGACATCGGCGCCGCTGGCGTTCTCGAGCGTCTCGGTGTGTGTCGCCGAGTCGCCGCGCGCGACCGAGCCGAACTGGATGTCGCCCGGGTGCCCCGTGAGCACGCCCGCCCCGAGGGCGCTCGATCCGCCGGCTGCAGCGAGGACGACTGCGATGAGGGCGACGAGCTTCCGCATGGCTAGAGCGACAGGAGGAGGACGAGGAGGGCACCGGCGATGCAGACGCCGATGATGGCCGGGATCACGAGTGCGGTGCGGTCGTAGTCGCGCACGTCGATCGACATCAGGTCACGGATGCCGTAGCCGGTCCGTGAGTGCCACTCCCACTCGCGCCGCGCCAACCTGAGCGCGGCGTACGCGAGGCCGGCGAGCACGATCGCCCCGCCGCCGACGATTCCGACCGCGTCGAGAAGCGACGACCCCGACGACGCGGGCTCGCTCGGCGGGGGCGATGCCCCGGACGACGTCTGGCTCGTGGTCGGAGCCGACGCCGGTGCGAAGGTGGTCGTCGTGAGCGGCGAGGCGTTCCCGGCCGCGTCGTAGGCGAAGACGGCGTAGCAGTAGGTGCCGGTGCCGGGCACCGACGAGTCGACCTGCGACTCGCGGGCGCGGCGGGTTCCGATCTGCTCGCCGTCCGTGGCGAAGTGCGGGCAGGTCGATCCGGGCCCGCGAACGACCAGATCGTGGGCGGCGTCGGGGGGATTCGTCCAGGTCACGTGGATCGCGCCGCCGCCGCCGAGCACGGCCGCCACGGCAGAGACTGGCGCCGGAGGAACCGTGTCGCCCTTGTTCCGGGCGAGGTGGGTCACCGGCGGGGCCCAGTTGCCGGCCGCGTCGAGCGCGAACACGGCGTAGCAGTACCGGGTCGTGTCGTGCTCGTGCTTGTCGATCTGGCTCGACCGGGGGTCGAGCGCCCCGACCCTCGTCGCCCCGAGTTGGAGTGGTTCCTTCGGGCAGTGCCCCGCGGGCCCGCGCACGACGAAGACATGGGCGACGTCGGACGGGTGGACGAGTGTCCATGCGAGCGCGATCTCCCCCGGCTTGGGCGTGCTCACGCGCAGGTCGCGCACGCGCGGCGGCGGCTTCGAGTCGCTGGTCGGCTGGCCTTGCGTCGTCCCCGACGAGGTCTGCCCGCCTCCGGTGCTGGGCGGCGGAGGCGGTGGCGCGGGCTGCCCGGGATCCGCGACCGCAGCTGCCGCGCCGAGCAGGAGTGCGCCCGTCGCGATCGCCGCCGCGACGGCTCTGCGTACTCGTGTGCTCGCTTCGGACCCCACTTCCTCGCGACCGGTCGTCACCGGGTATGGACAACAATACTCTGTTCAGCCGTGGCCAACGAGAACAGGTCAACCTGCGCTCGGAGAGCACGGTGGGCGAACTCCCGGATGCCGCCCGCCGCGACTATAGCGATGTCGGAGGGCGCTGTGGAGGCATGGTGCTGACAGTCGATTCCAGCGGCGTTGCGGGTGCGGAATCCACCACGTCGCACCCTCGAATCGGGTGATTCGTGTGCGCGAATACCGGGCGTCTTGACTTGACCCGTTCCGGCGGTACCCTGGACCGGGGATTCGAATCGACCATCGGGGGGGCTGATGAGGGGTCGGGTATTGCGGGCGGCTGCAATGGCCGTGGTGTTCGGTGCGTGGGGGCTTGTGATCGGGACGCCGGCGTTCGCCGTCGTGTCGACGACGCCCACGCCGACGTGGCAGACGAACGGCCGCGTCAACGTGATCGTGGTCCACAAGAACCGCGTGTACATCGGCGGGCAGTTCACCGCCGTCCGGCCTCCGGGCGCGCCCGCGGGCTCGCAGGAGGTGACCCGGAACCACGTTGCGGCGTTCAACGTCGCCAAGGGCACGCTTGTGGCGTGGAACCCGAACGTGAACGGCACCGTCCGGGCGATCCAGGTCATCGGCAGCACGGTCTACCTCGGCGGCTCGTTCACGCGGGTCGGTAACTCCGGCCGCCAGCGGCTCGCCCAGGTCAACACGACCAACGGCGCGCTGACGGCGTGGCATCCCGGCACGAACTCCGAGGTGCTCGCGATGGGGCACGCGAAGGGCCTGCTCTACGTCGGCGGCGGGTTCACGACCGCGGGCGGCGCTTCCCGCGCCCATCTCGCCGCGTTCTCGACCAAGACCGGCAATCTGGCCGGATGGTCGCCGTCCGCCGACGACCAGGTGAAGGCGCTCGTCATCACGCCGGGGGGTGCCCGCGTGGTCATCGGCGGCCTCTTCACGCAGGTGAACGGCACGTCGGCCCAGCATCTCGCGGCGATCAACCCCGGCGGCAGCGGGACGCAGGCGAGCTGGGGGAGCCACGTCAACTACCCGGTGATCGACCTCGCCGCCGATTCGAAGGGCGTGTACGTCGCCGGAGCCGGCGGCGGCGGCAACTTCGAAGGAACGTCGCTGACCGGTCAGGCGAAGTGGATGGGCGGCACGAACGGCAACGTCCAGGCGATCGCCGTCCTCGGCGGCGTGGTCTACGTCGGCGGCCACATGCAGACCTACTGCGGGCCGCAGCACGGCCAGCACACCTGCACGAATCCGACGCCCCGCGACAAGCTGCTCGCGGTGGATGAGGACAACGGCAACCTGCTTCCGTGGGCGCCGGGCGCCGACAGCGCGCTGGGCGTGTTCGCCCTCACGGGCATGGGGTCGACGGGCAACCTCCTCTCGGGCGGCGACTTCCGGCACACCGGAAACCACGCCCAGCAGGGGTTCGCCATGTTCGGCGACTAGATCATCAGCACGGCCGAGCCCTGAACCTCGCCCGCCGCAAGGCGGGCGAGGGCCTCGGGCGCCTCGGCGAGCGCGAACGTCTGGGTCTGGGCGCGGATCGGGATCCGGGCCGCCAGCTCGAGGAACTCGTTCGCATCCGCCCGGGTGAAGTTCGCCACCGAGCGCAGCACCCGCTCTCTCCACAAGAGGTCGTAGTCGAACGCCGGGATGCCGTCGAGGTGGATGGCGTTGATCGCGACGGTCGCCCCAGGCGCGAGCGCCCGCAGCGCCGAGATCACGACCGATCCGGCCGGCGCGAACGTGACCGCCGCGTCCAGCGGCTCGGGCGGGGCGTCGTCGTACCCGCCGACCCAGGCCGCGCCGAGCTGCCGTGCCAGCCGGTGCTCGGCCGGGGACCGCGAGAAGACGATCACCTCGCATCCCCAATGGCGGGCCACCTGGATCGCCAGGTGGGCCGACGACCCGAACCCGAAGAGCCCGAGCCGTCCGCCAGGCTGGATGCCGCTCAGGCGCAGCGAGCGGTAGCCGATGATCCCGGCGCAGAGGAGCGGCGCCGCCTCGATGTCGTCCAGCGCGTCGGGGAGCGCGAAGGTGTAGTCGCTGCGGGCGACGACCCGCTCGGCGTAGCCGCCGTCCACCGTCCAGCCACGGAACTCGGCCAGCTCGCAGAGGTTCTCGCGGCCGGCGCGGCACTGGGCGCACCGGCCGCAGGCCCCGGCCAGCCACGCGAGGCCGACACGCTCCCCCGTCTCGGCGATCCGGCCGACCACCTGGTGGCCGGGGATCACCGGCCGCTTGCGCATCTCGATGTCGCCCGAGACGATCTGGAGATCCGTCCGGCAGACCCCGCAGGCGGCGACCTCGACGACGACCTCGCCCTCGGCCACGGCGGGGTCGTCCACCTCACGCAGCGCGAGCTCGTTCGGGGCCGAGAGCACCATCGCCTTCACGAGCACATCATGGACCAGGTCCAACGCTCGGTCGGTCAGCGCCAGCGCAGCGAGTGCCAGACGTTGATCGCCGCGATGCCGATCCAGGCCGCGACCACGCCTCCGAGGCCCGCGCTATTGCCGGCGACGGCGGTGATCGGGATGCCGAGCGCGATCGAGCCGATCGCGATCGTGACGGCGCCGCCGTCGTAGCCCTCGTCCTCGTCGTCCTCATGCCGGGCGATCCGCTCGTCGACGCGGGCGTCGATGGACTGGCCGACCCGCTCGAGGAACCCGTCGACGATCTCCTGCTCGTGCTCGGACGAGAGCTCCCGGCGCGCGTGGATCGCGACCTCCAGCTCCTCCCGTTCGACGGGTGGCTCGCCCTGTGGCCCCTCCATCGGGTCAGGGTACAGGTGTTTCAGCCGTCGTAGGCGGGCTCGCGCGACCGTCGCCCGTCGCCGTGGTGACGGCCGGGGTGGGCCGACGCGCTCGCGACGATCAGGAGCAGGCAGATCGCGATGAAGTTGCGGAACGTCGGCTCGGGCCAGTGCAGGCGGGCCGCGCCGTGGAACCAGTCGGGGTCGACCAGGAAGACGACGGCGACAATCACGATTCGGCCGGCCAGGCCGATCGCGAGGAAGATCGCCGCCAGGACGATCCCCCAGAAGCCGAGCTCCGGCGCGCCGACGGCATGGGCCAGGTCGAGCACGTTCCACGCGAGCCACACGAGGAGCGGCCCGAGCAGGAGCCCTCCGACCACCAGCGCCACGGCTCCGGCCAAGAGCGCCCCGAGCCCCAGGATTGCGAGCACCCAGCCAATCATCTCCTCGACGTTCGCCGCGCGGGCGCCCGACCCTTCCCGCGCGTCTGGGACAATGCCGGCATGCGCGTGCTCATCGTCGAGGACGAGCCGCACATGGCCGAGCTCATCGGCCGTGGCCTCGAGCGGGAGGGGATGGCCGTCGACATCGCGTCGACCGGCGAGCAGGCGGTCGAGATGGCGACGGCCGCCGACTACGACTCGATCGTGCTCGACATCCTGCTCCCCGGCATCGACGGGTTCGAGACGTGCCGGCGGCTGCGATCCGGGCAGGTGTGGGCGCCCGTCCTCATGCTGACAGCGCTCGACTCCGTGGAGGACCGCGTCGTCGGCCTCGATACCGGCGCCGACGACTACCTCGTGAAACCGTTCGCGTTCGCGGAGCTGCTCGCCCGCCTGCGCGCGGTCTCGCGCCGGCGTGAGCCCGAGCGCCCGAGCGTCCTCGATGCGGGCGACCTGCGGCTCGACCCCGCCAGCCGGCGCGTGTGGCGGGGCGAGGCCGAGGTGCGGCTCTCGGCGAAGGAGTTCGCGATCCTCGAGACCTTCATGCGCCGGCCCGGCGACGCCCTCTCCCGCGCCCACCTCGTCGCCCACGCCTGGGACAGCTCGTATGCCGACGGCTCGAACATCATCGACGTCTACGTCCGTCGTCTGCGCAAGAAGATCGACGAGCCGTTCGGGCTCCAGACCATCGAGACCGTTCGCGGCGCCGGGTACCGGCTCCGCAGCGACGGCGGGGCATGAGCCGGGTCCCGATCCGGCTACGGGTCGCCGCGGCCTTCGCCATCGCGATGGCGGTCGTCCTCGTCGCGAGCGGCTGGTACCTCTACACGAGCCTCGGGGATCACCTCTCGCACGCGCTCGACCGCGAGCTGCGCGTGCGGGCGGACGACCTCACCGCCGTCGTCGACGATCCCGACGCGAGCCTGGCATCGGCCACGAACGTCCCGTTCGTCGAGCGGGGCGAGATCTACGCCGAGCTCGTGGCAGCCGACGGGACCGTCATCCAGTCCACGCACCCACTTCAGGGGGCGCCGATCCTGACGGGCCCGGAGCTCCGGCGGGCATTCCGCGGCTCGACCATGGGGAGGCGAGCGACCGTCCCCGGCCTGGACGAGCCGTCGCGCTACCTGGCGGTCCCGGTGACGCGGGACGGCAAAGGCTACGTTCTCGTCGTCGGGGCAACCCTCGAGAACCGGGCCGAGACGCTTGCGAGCCTGCGCGACCAGCTGCTCGTCGCCGGGCCGGTCGCGCTGCTCGTCGCCACGGCGGCCGGCTACCTCCTGGCCGGGCTCTCCCTGCGCCCGGTCGACTCCATGCGGCGGCGCGCGGCCTCGATCTCGGCCGAACGCCCCGGCGAGCGGCTGCCGGTGCCGCATACGCGCGACGAGCTCGAGCGGCTCGGCGAGACGCTGAACGAGATGCTCGACCGCCTGGAGGAGGCGCTGGCACGCGAGCGGAGCTTCGTCGCCGATGCCGGCCACGAGCTGCGCACGCCGCTCGCGCTCCTTCGCACCGAGCTCGAGCTGGCCCTGCGCCACCCCGGCTCGGCCGAGGAGCTCCGCGAGGCGGTGCAGCGCTCGTCGCAGGAGGTCGACCGCCTGGCACAGCTCGCCGAGGACCTCCTGCTCCTCGCGCGCTCGCACGGCGGCGGGCTGCCTTTGCGGGTCGAGCCGCTCGAGGCCTCGGAGCTGCTCACGTCGGTTGCGAGCCGCTTCGAGTGGCGGGCGCAGGCCGCGGGCCGGCCGATCGTCATCGCCCAGCCCGACGGCATTCGCCTCCAGGGCGACAAGCTGCGGCTCGAGCAGGCGCTCGCCAACCTCGTCGACAACGCGCTGCGCTATGGCGAGGGGGGCGTTCGCATCTCCGCCCGCCCGGCCGGCGCGATGGTCGAGCTGCATGTCGCCGACGAGGGATCGGGCTTTCCTCCGGAGTTCCTCGGCCTGGCGTTCGAGCGCTTCACCCGCCACGACCACGGCCGGGCCCGGGGAGGAGCCGGCCTCGGTCTCGCCATCGTCCGCGCCATCGCCGAGGCCCACGGCGGAAGCGCGCACGCCGCCCCCGCCGAGACCGGTGCGGACGTGTGGCTGAGCGTGCCCGGCGCCGGGTGATCGCGCACTCTTGACATGTGACGAGCGGAACTATTACGCTCGCTGCGAGGGAGTATGAACGGAAGATGAACATGCGGTCCGAACCGCCGTTCGAGGGACCAGCTCGCGGGCATCGGTCGCGCGTTCGCCTTCGCCTGCTTGACAGTTTCGAGGTGACGCGCGACCGGGACGTCGTGCGGCTGCCGATGACCTCGCGCCGGGTCGTCGCGTTCCTCGCGCTGCGCGGCCACCCGGTGCTCCGCGTGCATGTCGCGGGCTCGCTCTGGCTGGACTCGCCCGAGGAGCGCGGCTTCGCCAACCTGCGCTCCGCGCTGTGGCGGATCCACCGGTCGGGGGTCAGGCTCGTGGAGTCGACGGGCGACAGCCTGCGGCTTGCCCCGGACGTCCGCGTCGACCTGGACGAGGCGACGGCGCTCGCCCGCCGCCTCACCGGAAGCGTCCCGCTCGGCGCCGGCGCCGACGTGGACTGGGTGCCCCTGACGCGCGAGGTCTTGCCGGACTGGGACGAGGACTGGGCGCTCGTGGAGCGCGAGCACTTCCGCAACGTCTCGCTCCAGGCGCTCGAGTCGCTGTGCGAGCACCTGACGGCGCAGGGGCGCTTGCGCCAGGCGCTCCAGGTCGGGCTGGCGGCGTTCGCGCGCGATCCCCTGCGCGAGAGCGCCCACCGCCTGCTCGTGCGGATCTACCTGGCCGACGGCAACGCGTTCGACGCGCTGCGCCAGTTCCGGCTCTACCGCGACCTGGCCCGCAGCCGGCTGGGGGTCGAGCCGTCGCCGCAGATGGCCGAGCTGGTGCGCGGCCTGCTCCGCGACGCGACCGATGTCAGCATCGGTCCCGTTGCCGCCGCCTGACCGGCGCCGCCACTGCGTGATCCGGTGACGCCGCGGTGACGGCGGGGTGACGGAAGGGCGATACGGATTTCCCTCGTCGACCGCTGGACAGGGAGGGGAGCCCCCGTCATGTTGGGATGGATCGTCGGTTCGAGCCTCCGTTTCAGGCTCCTCGCCGTTGCGCTCGGCGCGGCCGTGCTCGCCGCCGGCGCCTACCAGGCGCGGCAGATGTCCGTGGACTCGCTGCCGGAGTTCGCCCCGCCCATGATCGAGGTGCAGACCGAGGCGCTCGGGCTCTCGGCGCCCGAGGTCGAGGACCTCGTGACGCTGAACCTCGAGGAGCTCCTGAACGGCACGCCGTGGCTGAAGTCGATCCACTCGACGACGGTGCCCGGCCTTTCGTCGATCCTCCTCACCTTCGAGCCCAACACCGATGTGCTTCGGGCGCGGCAGCTCGTGCAGGAGCGGCTGGCGCTGTCGTTCGCGATCCCGAACGTCGCCAAGCCGCCCGTCATCATCCAGCCGCTCTCGACGACGAACCGCGTGATGATGGTCGGGCTTTCGTCGAAGACCGTCTCGCCGATCGAGATGGGGATCCTGGCCCGGTGGAACATCCGCCCGGCCCTGCTCGCCGTGCCCGGCGTCGCCAACGTCTCGATCTGGGGGCAACGCGAGCGCCAGCTCCAGGTGCAGGTCGACCCGGAGCGGCTGCTCGCGAACCACGTCTCGGTCGACCAGATCATCGAGACGACCGGCAACGCGATGTGGGTCTCGCCGCTGACGTTCCTGCAGGCGTCCACGCCTGGCTCGGGCGGCTGGATCGACACACCGCAGCAGCGGCTCGAGGTGCGCCACATCTTCCCGATCGTGACGGCCGATGACCTCTCGCAGGTGACGGTCGACGGCGCGGCCCCACTGCGCTTGAGCGACGTCGCCAGCGTCGTGGAGGACCACCAGCCGCTCATCGGCGACGCCGTGCTCACCGGCGGCGAGGCCAGCCTGATCGTCATCGAGAAGTTCCCGAACGCCAACACCCTCGAGGTCACGCGCGGGGTCGAGAAGGCGCTCGACACGCTGCGTCCGGGCCTCGTCGGCATCGACATCGACACGTCGGTCGCACGGCCGGCGACGTTCATCGACGAGTCGATCGACAACCTGACCATGGCCGCGGTGATCGGTGCGATCCTGCTCGTGGCGGCGCTCGGCGCGTTCCTGTACCAGTGGCGGGCGGCGCTGATCGCGGCTCTGGCGGTTCCCATCTCGCTGATGGCCGGGGTGCTGGTGCTCGACGTCCGCGGGCAGTCGATCAACCTGATGGTGATCGCGGGGTTTGCGATCGCCCTCGCCGTCCTCATCGACGACGCCGTGAGCTCGACCGGCGCGATCGCGGCCCGGCTCCGCCAGGACCGCGCGGCGGGACGGGAGACGTCGCTGACCGCGGCCATCGTGGAGTCGTCCGTCGCGTCGAGGAGCGGCGTCGTCTACGCGACGCTGATCGCCCTCCTGCCCCTCCTGCCGTACCTCTTCTCGGACAGCGTCGCGCAGGCGGTCTCCCAGCCGCTCGTCCTCTCATACGTCCTCGCAGTGCTCGCGTCCGCCGTCGTCGCGTTGACAATCACGCCCGCACTGGCGTACGTGCTGTATGCGCGCGGAGGCAGCGGTCGCGAGTCGCCGCACATCGGTCGGATCTCCGCCGTGTACGCCCCGGCGCTCGAGCGCGTGCTCGTGCTGCCGAGCGCCGCAGTCGGCGCGTCGGCGGCCGTCCTGGTGCTCGCCCTCGTCGTGGCTCCGTCGCTCGACCAGTCGCTGCTCCCGTCGTTCAGGGATCGCGACCTCGTGGTTCGGTGGAGCGCTGCGGCCGGCACCTCGGAGCCGGAGATGGCACGGCTCACGACCCGCGTCGCCAACGATCTTCGAGGCATCCCCGGCGTGGCGAACGTCGGCGCGCATGTCGGGCGGGCCGTGCTCGGCGACCAGATCGTCGACGTGAACTCCGCCGAGCTCTGGGTGGGCATCGACCCCTCGGCGGACTACGGCTCGACCGTGTCGCAGGTGAAGGAGACCGTCGCGGCCTATCCCGGCATCGCCCAGAGCGTGAGCTCGTATCTCGACGACCGCGTCCGCCATTTCAACACCGGATCGTCGAACGACATCACCGTCCGGGTCTTCGGCCCGGCGTTCGACACCCTGGAGGCGACCGCCGGAAAGGTCAGAGCCATGGTGTCGCACATCGACGGCGTTGCGGCCGCCCGGATGGACCACCGAGTCGACCAGCCGAACGTCGAGGTCGAGGTCGACGTCGCCAGGGCCAAGCAGTACGGCTTGAAGCCCGGGGACGTGCGGCGCGCGGCGGCGACCATGCTCGCCGGCCTCGAGGTCGGTAGCCTCTTCGAGCAGCAGAAGGTGTTCCAGGTCACGGTGTGGAGCACCCCTGACAGCCGGACGTCGGTGACGGGGATCCAGAACCTTGTCATCGACACCCCCGACGGCGGCCACGTCCGCCTCCAGGACGTCGCCGACGTCCGGATCGCCCCCACGCCGACGGTGATCCAGCGCAGCGCGGTGTCGCGCCAGATCGATATCGGCCTCGACGTGAGCGGGCGCGATCCGGGCTCGGTCGCAGCCGAGATCAACCGCCGCCTTGTCGCGACCCACTTTCCGCTCGAGTACCACGCCGAGGTCGTCGGCGACTACAGGAGCGGCGAGACCCTCCACCGGCGGATGTTCGGTGCCGGCCTCGCCGCAGCGATCGGCATCCTCCTGCTCCTGCAGGCGGCGTTCCAGAGCTGGCGGCTCGCGGCGCTCGTGTTCCTCACGCTTCCCGTCTCCCTCTCCGGAGGCGTGCTCGCGGCGTTCCTGGCTCGGGACGGGATGTCGCTGGGTGCGTTCGCGGCCCTCCTGGCGGTGCTGGCGCTCGCGGCGCGGTGGACCATCGCCCTCGTCGACCGGTACCAGGCGCTCGAGCGCGCCGGCGTCACGCCCGGTGTCGGCCTCGTCGTCCGTGGAGCGAGCGAGCGCCTCGGCGCGACGGTCGTCCCGGCGATCGCCACAGCGGTGGCGCTTCTGCCGCTGGTCCTCACCGGGACGATCGCCGGCCAGGAAATCGCCCACCCGATCGCCGTGATCGTCCTCGGCGGCCTCGTCACCTCGACGCTGGTCGTCGCGTTCCTGATCCCCGCCGTCTACCTGTCCACGATGCAACGGAGGACGCACGATGCCGCGTCGTAACCTCACCGCACTCCTGCTTCTTCTGATGGTCGTCGGGCTCCAGGCGACGGCGTGCGGGTACTCCGCCCCCACAGAGGGCGAGGGCGACGGGCCCGCCAAGGTCGAGGCCGTCGAAGACTCCGACCTGAGCAAGGTCGTGCTCACGGAGGACGCCGCCAAACGGATCGGCCTCGAGACGGCCCCGGTGGCCATGTCGGCGGTCACAAGCGACATCATCGTGCGCGGTCAGGTCGCGGCGGATCCCGCAGGGCCCGGCTCCCTGCTCGTCCACGTGTCGCTGCCCGCGGCACAGCTTCGTCAGGTAGACACGACCAAGCCCGCCCTCGTGCTCGGGGTGGTCGGGAGCCAGGGGATGGTCGCCCCGCTGGTCGGCGACGCCCCGGCCGGAGGCACGCTGACCTACCGGTTGGACGGAGCCGGGTCGGCGGTGCATGCGGGGCAGAAGGTGCGGGTCCAGGTCAAGTACACGGGTGGCGGCGAGCACAAGACGATCCCGTACGCGGCGGTGATCTACGGCGTCGAGGGTGGGGTCTGGACATACACCAGCACGGGGCCGCTGACGTTCGTTCGGGCGCCGATCACGGTGGAGTCGATCCAGGGCGACACGGCCATCCTCAGCGAGGGGCCCGACCCGGGCACCGAGGTCGTCACGGTCGGCGGCGAGGAGCTCCTCGGCACGGAATTCGCGATCGAGGGCGAGTGATCGTCCTGCGAACGACGTCTTCGCGGGAGGCCGCCCGCCCATGATGCGGTGGATCGTCCGGTCGAGCCTCCACTTCCGCTTCATCGTCGTTGCGCTGGCGGTGGGGATGGTCGGCTTCGGCGCGACCCGGGTCAGCAACATGCCCGTCGACGTGTTCCCGGAGTTCGCGCCTCCGTTCGTCGAGGTCCAGACGGAGGGGCTCGGGATGTCGACCGAGGAGGTCGAGACGCTCATCACCATCCCGATGGAGCAGGCCCTGAACTCGACGCCGGGGCTGGACACGATGCGCTCGACCACCGTCCCCGGCCTCTCGGCGATCACTCTGATCTTCAACCGCGGCACGGATCCGCTCGAAGCCCGCCAGCTGGTAAACGAGCGCGTCGCGACCGCGATCCCCAGTCTGCCGTCGTCGGCGGGGATCCCATGGACGCTCCAGCCGCTCTCGGCGACCAGCCGGGCGTTGAAGATCGGGCTCACCTGCGACCACTGCAACCTGACCGACCTCTCGATGATCGCCTACTGGACGATGCGCTGGCGCCTGATGGCCGTGCCCGGAGTCGCAAACGTCGTGATCTGGGGCGATCGCTGGCAGCAGCTCCAGTTCCAGATGGACCCGGAGAAGCTGCAGGCCCACAACATCACGATCGACCATGCGATGTCCGTCGCCTCGGACGCGCTCGACTACGGCCTCCTCAAGTACACCGATGCGGCCAAGAACCGGGTCGGCGGCTTCATCGAGACCCCGAACCAGCGCCTGGGCATCCATCACGTCCTGCCCGTGTTCTCCCCCGAGGAGCTCGCCGCCGTGACGGTGTCGGGCAAGCACCGGGCCGATGGGTCGCCGCTCGAGCTCGGCGATCTCGGCACGATGACCTGGGGTCACCAGCCGCTCTTCGGCGACGCCGTGATCAACGACCACCAGGGCGTTCTCCTGGTCGTCGAGAAGTTCCCGTGGGCGAACACGCTCGACGTGACCCGCGGGGTCGACCAGGCGCTCGACCAGATGCGGCCCGGCCTGCCCGGGATCCACATCGACAACCACATCTTCCGGCCCGCCGGGTTCATCGAGATCTCGATCTCGAACCTGACGGACGCCCTGCTCCTCGGGACGCTGCTCGTGGTCCTCGTCCTGGTCGCATTCCTCTTCGAGTGGCGGGCTGCCGTCATCAGCCTGGCCGCCATCCCGCTCTCGCTGATGGCCGCCGCGCTCGTCCTCTACGCCACCGGCGCGACGATCAACACGATGGTGCTTGCCGGCTTTGTGATCTCGGTCGGGGTCGTCGTGGACGACGCGATCATCGACATCGAGAACATCGTGCGCCGGCTCCGTCAGAACCGCGCGGCGGGCTCGCCGCGACCCGTCATGTCCGTGGTGCTCGACGCGTCACTCGAGGTGCGCAGGGCGATCGTCTACGCGACGCTCATCATCGTGCTCGCCGTCATACCGGTGTTCTTCATCACGAGCGTCTCGGGTGCGTTCTTCCGGCCGCTCGTCTCGTCGTACGGACTCGCCGTGCTTGCGTCGATGGTCGTCGCGCTCACCGTGACCCCGGCGCTGGCGCTTCTGCTGGTTGGACGGGCGCCGCTGGACGAGAAGCAGCCGCCGCTCGTGCGGGTGCTCCAGCGTGCCTACGCCGCGGCGCTCGGCCGCGTCGTGCGCACGCCGATCCTGGTGGTAGGCGCGACGGCGGCGACGCTGGTCGCTGGTGTGGTGGTGACGCCGCTCCTGGGCGAGTCGCTCTTCCCGACTTTCAAGGAGCGTGACTTCCTCGCGCTCTGGGTGACCCGCCCCGGCACCGGACACCAGGAGGTCGTGCGGATCGTCGAGCGCGCGAGCCGCGACCTGCGCTCCATCCCCGGCGTTCGCGGCTTCGGGGCGCACATCGGCCGGGCAGTGCAGGGCGAAGAGGTCAACGGCATCAACTTCGCCGAGGACTGGGTGAGCCTCAGCCCGAACGCCAACTACGACAAGACGCTGAAGCAGATCCAGGACACCGTCGCCGCCTATCCGGGCCTCTTCCGCGAGCAGACCACCTACCTGAACGAGCGCATCGACGAGGTCCTCGCCGGCTCGAGCGAGGCGATCACCGTTCGCATCTTCGGCCCCAACCTCGAGGTGCTCCGCGACGAGGCCCATGCGGTGCACGCGGCCATGAGGGGGATCGAGGGCGTCGTCGACCTCCGCACCGAGCTCCAGGTGGACGTCCCCTACATCCGCGTGAAGCCCGACCTCCAGAAGGCCGCGCAGTACGGGCTGAAGCCCGGCGACATCCGCCGGGCGGCTGCCGCGATCGTCGCGGGCGACGAGGTGAGCGACCTGCACGTCGACAACAAGGTGTACGACGTCATCGCGTGGAGCGTGCCGGAGGCGCGCCGTGACGTGCAGAGCATCCGAGACCTGCCGCTCGACACGCCCGGCGGGGGGCACGTCAACATGTCGGAGGTCGCCGACGTGAGCGTCCGTCCGACGCCGAACAAGATCTCGCGGGAGGACAACTCACGCCGGATCGACGTCGCCATGAACGTGCGCGGCCGCGACCTGGGCTCGGTCGTCGCGGACGTGAAGGACCGGCTTCAGGACGTGAAGTTCCCGCACGAGTACCACGCCGATGTCCTGGGCGAGTTCGCCGAGCGCCAGAATGCACAGGGGAGGCTCTTCGCGTTCGGCCTGGCCGCCGCGCTCGGCATCTTCCTGCTGCTTCAGACGTGCATCGGAAGCTGGCGTGTGGCGGCGTTCTCGTTCCTCACGCTGCCGCTTGCGCTCGTCGGTGGCGTGCTGGCGGCGTTCGCCGCCGGCGGGGTGATCTCGCTGGGGTCGCTGGTCGGCTTCCTCACCGTGTTCGGCATCGCCGCCCGGAACGGCATCCTGCTCGTCAACCACTACCAGCACCTCGAGGACGTGGAGGGTCAGCCGTTCGGCGTTGACCTCGTGCTGCGCGGGTCCCGCGAGCGGCTGGCGCCGATCCTCATGACGGCGCTCGCGACCGGCCTCGCGCTCGTCCCGCTCGTCATCTCGGGCGAGATCCCCGGCGCCGAGGTCGAGTACCCGATGGCGATCGTCATCCTCGGGGGCCTGGTGACCTCCACCCTGCTCAACCTGTTCCTGGTGCCGACGCTCTACCTGCGCTTCGGGCGCACGCACGCCAACGCGGCGGTCTAGGCGGGCTGGCGCGGCGCGACGCCGAGGAAGGCGGCGCTCATGTCCGCATCGCCGTGCTCGTCGACCCCGGCGTCGAGCTGCCGGCGGACTGCCGTGAGCAGGGGGAGCTCCATCCCACGGCGGCCCGCCGACTCCTCGACGAGCCTCGCGTCCTTGGCTGCGAGCCGCAGGCTGAACGAGGGCTCGAAGTTGCGGTCGATCATCGCCCGGCCCTTGGCGCGCAGGTAGCCCATGTCGAGCGGTCCGTCCGCGACCGCCTCGAACAGGAGCTCGGGGTCGAGGCCGAGCCCCTGGGCCAGCGCGACCGTCTCTGCCACGCTCTCGACGACCGAGACGATCCACGTGTTCGCGACCAGCTTGAGCCGCGTGCCGGCGCCCGCTTCGCCGACCCACAGCGTCCGCGCGCCGATCGCGTCGAAGACCTGTTGCGCGGGCTCGCGCAGCTCGTCCGCGCCTGAGGCGAGGACGACGAGCGCACCCTCCTCGGCGGGCTGCTTGGTGCCGAGCACCGGTGCGTCGACAAATCCCAGGCCGTGCTCGCCGGCGATGGCCTCGCAGCGCGCCGTCCCGTCCTCGCCGATGGTGCTCGTCTGAAGCCACAGGGACTCGCCGGCTGCCGTCGAGAGCGCGCCGTCCGTCCCGTCCATGACGTCGATGACCGCGTCGGCGTCGTCGACCATCGTGAGGATCGTGTCGGCGCCGTCGGCGGCCCCCGCCGGCGTGCCGATCAGCTCGGCGCCCGCCGCTGCCAGCGGCTCCATCTTCTCGAACGAGCGGTTCCACGCCCGGACGCGGAAGCCGCTCCGAAGCAGCGCCTGCGTCATCGCGAAGCCCATCGTCCCGCCGGCTCCGAGCACGGCGATCGTCCGGTCACGGTTGGTCGCGGTCATGAGCGTCGAATTCCCGCCGCGCCGGGCGGCGAAACCGCCGCTTCGGCGGCGGCGTCACGGGCCGCGGGCGAGCCAGCGCCGTTCGGTGTGCCAGCGGCGCATGGTTCTGTGGCTGGGTGGGTGGGCCGGGCCGTGCTCGTGGATGCGGCGCAGGGTGGTGATGACGGTGTCGGCCGGTGTGCCCGTCGCGAAGGCCGTCTCGGCGAGGTGGCGGAGCTCGGGCCAGGCGTAGGAGCCGGGTCGCGGCCGGGCCTCGGCGCCCGAGCAGGCGGTGAGGTGACGGCGCAGGGCTTTCGAGCGGGCGACGCTGAGGCAGCCGTGTGCGTGCCACAGCCGCTGCAGGGTGAGGACGAAGTCGCGGCCGCTGCGCTGGGTCTGGAACTCGCGGGAGGCATGCCCCCCGCACAGGTGCACCGAGACGCCGTAGCCGAGCTCGACCAGACTGGTCTTCCCGCGGGTCCGCTCGGCGCAGATCGCGCACACGGCCTGCTTGGTCGGCACGCGCCGAGCCTTGTAGAGCGTGGGCAGATAGCGGTCGGTCGGCATGGGGAGAGTGTGGCGGGGGAGGTGTCGCGTGTGGGTGACGGGGTGTCTCGACTGTGTGGAGAAACTCGAATGACTTCCAGCAGGCGGCCCAGTGGCCAGAACCCGCCAACCCGACGGGAGGTGTCGCGTGTGGGTCACGGGGTGTGTCGACTCTGTGGAGAGAGTCGAATGACTTCCAGCAGGTGGCCCAGTGGCCAAACTCCGCCCTGACCCGACCGCCGCCCGACCCAACCGCCGGCGGGCCGTGAGCTGGCGGTAGGCCTTCGTCCCTCTCAGTGATGGTTTTCACCCCGATTGGGATGCGGGGGAAGGGGGTAGGCACGAGCCTATGGCAGCCACGGGAGCACCGACCCGGGCCCGGGCGCTCGCCGAGCTTCGCTCCGACGACGGGGCGCTGGTGTCGCTCGTGCTCGACCTCGACCCGCGCGACTCGCCGACCAGGGCGGACATCGGCCGGCGCCGACACGCGCTCGTGGACGCCGCACGGCGTGAGCGCCACCGCGTCGAGCGGGCCGGGCGGGCCCAGTTCGACGACGCGGTCGAGGCGCTCGCAAGCGCCGACCCGACGCCGCCCGAGGGCGTGCGTGTCAGGGGGCTCGTCGCGGTCGCGGACGGCGGCGAGGTGACGCAGACGTGGCTTGCGCGTCCCGTGGCAGACAGGGTCGTCGTGGGCTCCCGGGCCGCCGTCTGGGAGATCGCCGGCCACGCGGCGCGGCCGACCTCGGCGGTCGTGATCGAGGTCTCGCGCGAGCTCGGGAAGGCCTGGCGGTACGACGACGGCCGGGTGGCAGAGCTCTTCGACGCGAGCGTGCACGCCGAGCGCCGCCACGATCAGGGTGGATGGGAGCAGGCCGACCTCCAGCGCTGGCATGATCGCGAGGCCCGGCTGCACCTTCGCGACGCGGCCGAGCGGCTGGAACGGCTGCGAGCGGACTACGGCCACGACGCGATCGTCGTCTGCGGCCCGGTGGAGGCGACGAGCGCCTTCTCCGACGAGCTCGGTCCGTGGTCGTCCGAGCATGTCGCCGCCGTGCACGCGGACGTCCGCCATCTGCAGACGGACGGCATCCGCGACCTCGCCGAGGAGGCCCTCGCCGATCTCCACGGCGGCCGTGAGGAGGAGCTCCTCGCCGCTCTCGACACGCAGCGCGCGCGTGACGACTCCTCACCCGTCGATCCCGACGACCTCCTGAGCGCCATCTCCGACGCGCGCGTGTCGTGCCTGCTCACGGGAGAGGCCGTCGACATCGATGTCTTCTCGTGCCCGCAGTGCGGCCGCCTCGCCGCGCGGTTCCACGAGTGCCCGCTCGACGGGACGCCGATGCAGAAAGAGCCGTCTGGTATCGACGCCCTGTCCGCCGAGGTGCTGATCCGTGACGGCTCCGTCTGGATCCTGCGCGATGCCGAGGTAGCCCGGGCCCTGGGCCCGGCCGGCGTCGCGGCCCTGACGAGGTTCTCCTAGCCGAAGGTCTAAGACGCCCATGAACTGGGAATCACCCATCTGATGATGCGCCTCCTCCTCAAGATGCTCGCCGACGACGTCCGCCCCACGTGGGCGCGGCCCGTCGAGACGACGCCCCGGCCGCCGGCGCGACCCGCCCGGCCGCGAGCAGCCGCTCGAGCTGCTCCGCATTCTTCACGGCAAACGCCTCCCAGTCGTTGTTGAAGTACGCGAAGACGTCTCCGGCTCGCGCCAACGCGCGGATGCGGCGTGCCCAGCTCTCGAGCTCGCGTTCGGAGTAGTTGCCGCGCCGGCCGCGGTGGCCGTAGTGGAGCCGAACGAAGCTCCAGCCGGCCGTCCGCGCCGTCGTCTGGAACGGGCGCTTGGGGTGGTCTCCGATCACGAGCGCGGCGTCGTGGTCGCGCAGGATGTCCATGACCGGGGCCGCGAACCACGACGGATGCCGGAACTCGAAGCCGTGCCGCAGGTCGCGGGGAAGCTCGCCGAGCGCGCCTGCGAGCCGCTCGTCGTCGCGGGTGAACGTCCGCGGGAGCTGCCAGAGGAGCGGGCCGAGCTTGCCGGCGTCGGCGAGCGGCTGGATGCGCTCGAGCAGCTTCTCGAGGCTCGCGCCCGCATCTCGCAACCGGCGGATGTGGGTCGCGTAGCGGCTCACCTTCACGGCGAAGCAGAAGCCGTCCGGCGTCTGGTCCGCCCAGGCGGCGGCGGCCGAACGGCGCGGGAGCCGGTAGAAGGTCGAGTTGACCTCGACGGTGTCGAAGCGCTCGGCATACCGGGCGAGCCACGTGCGCGGCGGCGCCGCCTCGTAGACCGGCCCGCGCCAGTCCTCGTAGCTCCAGCCACTGCATCCGAGCCGGATCGCCATCTCGGCGCAGTACCCCATGCGGAGCTTCGCCGCACGCGCGCCGGGTGTTTCGCGCTCTCCCGGGGTGGGTAGCCGGTCTCGATGCCTCAGCTCCCCACCGGCGACGCGCGCCGGCTCGCCATCGCCGTCCTGGCGTTCGTCGCGGCGTGGGTCGTCGCCCGATCGAGCGCCCGGATCGGCGCCTGGATCGTGAACCGGCAGGAGCGGCGGCTCCAGCGCGACGACTCCACGAGCGTCATCGCTGGCCTCAAGCGGCGCGAGACCGCCCTGTCGCTTGCGCAGACGACGATCCGCTACCTGGCCTTCCTGGCCGCGACGCTCGCGCTCCTGAGCCAGCTGAGCGGCGGGACGTTCACAACGGTCGCCGGGGCGTCGGTCCTCGTCGTCCTCATCGGTTTCGCCGGGCAGCGGTTCCTGACCGACATCCTGACGGGCGTCTTCATGGTGTTCGAGGGCTGGTACGCCGTCGGCGACACGGTCGTCATCGAGCCCTGGGGCGTGGCGGGCGTGGTGGAGCAGTTCAGCCTGCGCTCGACGCGACTGCGCGCCCTCTCGGGCGACGTCGTGAACGTGCATAACTCGCAGGTGCAGGCCGCCCGCCGGATCCCGCGCGGCTCGCGCGAGGTGCAGATCGAGGTGTACGTGAACGACGAGTCCGCCGGCCGGGCGCTGTTCGAGGACGTCGTCCGGCTCGTCCCGGTCGGCCCCACGAACTTCATCCAGGAGCCGTGGATCCGAAACGTCGACCTGATCGACCCGGACCTTGTGCGCATCAGCGCCGGCGGCTTCGTCCCGCCCGGGCGCGAGTGGCTGGCCGGCGACCTGATCCACAGCCTGCTGCACGAGCGCGGCGACGGGCTCGTCGTCCACGGCCCGGTCGTGACCGAGGTGGACGCCGCCGCGACCGCCCGGTTCGAGCGCGCGACGACGCTCTCGCGCGCGTCCGGCGCGCGAGGCTAGCGTCCGGTAGGGTCGCGCCGTGGTGCGGCGGCGTCCCTGTCGCCGCCTGGGCCGACCGGAGGACGCCATGCCGCCAGATGCCTTTGTCGAGTGGGAGCTACCGCTCGACTTCTCCCTGCCGCGCGACGACCTGGACGGCATGTCCTTGCAGGAGCTGGCCGACGTGCCGTTCGAGGAGCTCGGGCGCTTCAAGCAGGCGCAGTCGTTCCCGCACGGCTACAGCACCGAGTACCTGACCTTCTATGCGCCGCGCGATACGGGCGTCCACGAGGTGCTCCTATGGGCGATCCTCCAGGCCGGGAGCTCGATCGCGATCAACATGTACGGCTTCACGGACCCGCAGGTGGTGGCGCTCCTGCAGCACCACGCCGAGTCGCCCCACATGGTCGTCACGCTGTCGCTCGACTCGACACAGGCCGGAGGCAAGAGCGAGAAGGCGCTGCTCGAGCGGCTGCGGAACGACCTCCCCGGGAACAGCATCGCCGTCGGCCGCTCGGAGCGCGGCGATATCAGCCACGACAAGCTGATGGTGATCGACGGGCTCTTCCTCGTCACGGGTTCGACCAACTGGTCGTTCGGCGGGGAGGAGAAGCAGGACAACCAGCTCACCATCAGCCGCGATCCGGTCGCGTGCGCCGAGGCCCGCGCCGTGATCGACATCGACCACGACCTCATGCTGAAGCAGATGGCCGCGAAGGCGATCGCGGCGGGAGGCGGCGCGCCGGACTAGCGGCCGCCGCCTCCCGCCGGGACGTCAGGCTGCGGGCCCGGGCGGCGGGTCGGACGCCGGGAACGACGCGGCGAGCGTCTCGTCGCGGTCGTCAGCCGCCGGCGTGAACGGCACGGAGCCGTCCTCGCGCATCTGGCAGACGGCGCGGTAGCCGGCGTAGGCGCCCGCTCCGACGAGGCCGACCGTGAGGACGGCCCGTCCGAAGCGGCGTCGCCGTCGCTTCGGATGTGCAGCGGCCGAGTAGCCGCTCGCCATCGCCTCGGCGGCGCGCCGGAGCTCGTCGCGCAGCTTCTCGTCGGCGACGGCCTCGCGCGTATCCTTGTCGCGCAACCGCCGAGCCGCCTTTCCGAGCGCGTCACGGCCGACCCTGAACTGCGCCTGCACCTCAGGATCCTTGGCAGCAACGCGGGTCCGTCGGGCGACCATCGGCGCGTGCCGGGCCGCCGCCACGAACATCGCCGTGCGGCGCGGGTGCTTCACGACCGTCCATCCCCACTTCGCAGCGAGGCGTGGATGGCGGCGGACGAACCAGAGGCCTATGCGTGTGCTGGTCTGCTTCATGGCGCGATGATTACCCCCAACTCGTGTGGGGAAACCCTACCGCCGGAACGCTCACGACGCCCGCCTCGGGCCGTATGATCTCCCGCGCATGTACGACACGCTCCTCTTCCTCCACGTTCTCGGCGCCTTTCTCCTGGTGGCGATGCTCGGCGTCTTCTGGGCGATGTACCTTGCCGGGGCGCCCGAATGGATCGCCCCGCTCGGCAACCTGGCGTTCCCGCTCTGGGGCCTCGGCAGCATCGCGGTGCTCGTCTTCGGGATCTGGCTCTCGTTCGACGTCTCGGTCTACAACGTCTATGACGGCTGGATTCTCATCGCGATCGTGCTCTGGCTCGTGCAGGGCGCGTTCGGAAGCAAGCTCTCGCAGGGCTACAAGAACGTGGCGAGCGGCGTCGGCGGGCCGCCCGCGCTCTCCGCGCACCTGATCGCGAGCGGCGCGGTGCTCCTGCTCCTCATCGACATGGTCTGGAAGCCGGGCGCATGACGTTCCTCCTCATCCGTCCCGACAGCTGGAACGTCCCGCTCTTCGTCCACGTGGCCGGGGCGATGGTGGTCACCGCCGCGGTCGTCGCCGCGATCGGAGCGCTCGTGCTCGCATGGCGGGCGACCGGCGAGCACCGCGCCGCGCTCACCCGGTTTGCGTTCCGGACGCTGCTCTTCGCCGGCATCCCGGCCTGGTTCGTGATGCGGATCGGCGCGGAGTGGATCTACAGCAAGGAGTACTCGGGCGACAACGATCCGACGTGGGTTGGGGTCGGGTACGCCATCGCCGAGCCCAGCGGCATCCTGATCCTGCTCGCGACGATCCTGACGTACCTGGGCGCGCGCCGCCTTCGCTCCGGCGGCGGTGGCGGTGGGATGGCGAAGGTCGCCACCGTGCTCGCAACGATCGCCGTCGCGTTCTTCGTCGTCGCCATCTGGGCGATGACGGCCAAGCCCAGCTAGTCGCTCGCCTCCGTCGGCGCACTTCTCATCTTTCGCCCGTACCCTTGGTGAAGGATCGGTGAAAACGGCCTGGGAGGCGTCGTGGAGTACTCGTTCGAGCAGTGGGTGAACACGCAGGTGCATGTGCACCCGCTCGTCGGAAGCGTCGTCGTCGAGTTCTCGAACTGGGGCGTGGCCCTGTTCGGCGTCCTCGCGGTCGGCCTGTGGCTGCTCTCTCCGCCGGGCGACACCCGCTGGAAGCGGGCCTGCACCGCCGGCCTTTCGGCCGCAGCGCTCGGGCTGCTCGTGAACCAGGCCATCTCCCACGCATGGGCCCGGCCACGGCCGTACGAGGCGCACCACTCGATCGTCCCGCTCCTGCCGCGCTCGACCGACCCCTCGTTCCCGAGCGACCACGCGACCGCTGCGCTTGCGATCGCGTTCGGCGTCTTCTTCGTGTCGCGCCGCGCCGGCTGGTTCTTCCTGGCGTTCGCGGGCCTCGTCTCCGCGTCGCGCGTCCTCGCCGGCATGCACCACCCGACGGACGTCCTCGCGAGCCTCGTCGTGGCCGTCGCGGCCGGGTTCCTGACCGCGCGGCTGGCGATGGGCCCGGTGCTCGTGCCGCTCATCCGGCTCGCGAGCCGGGTCACCGACCCGGTCCTGGCGCGGGTCGCCGCCCTCACGCCGGTGCGGCGCACGATCCTCGACGCCCGCGTCCGCACGATCGTCGTCCTCGTCGTCTGCGTCGCGGTCTTCATCCGGATCGTGAGCGCCGAGCGGGCGCACCTCCTGGACGAGATGGAGCTCTCCGTGCTCGCAATGTGGGTCGGCGTGGCGGCCCTCGCAGTCCATCTCAGCTCGATGCGGTTCTGGCCGCGGTCGGCGTTGCGCCAGGACTAGCGCGCCCGACCGGGCGGGCATGCCAACATTGGGCCCGTGCACGTCCGCTTCACAAGGGTCAACACCGCCGACCAGCCGATCGACCGCGCCACCATCGTCGCCGAGGAGATGCTCGCCTGGCTGCGCGACATGGACGGCTTCCGCGGTCTCGTGACGCTGTCGCGGGAGGGGACGACGATCGGGATCACCTTCTGGGAGACGAAGGAGCAGTCTGACCAGCACCTGCCCACGCGGATGGAGTTCCTGGGCCGGATGACGTCGATGGCCGACGTGACGGTCGAGGAGAGCTCCGACTACGAGCTGACGTTCGCCTACCTGCAGCCCGGCGCAGTCGACGCGCTGAGCGGCGGCTAGCCCGCGAGGCGCGCGGCGAGGTCGTCGAAGAACGCGCCCCAGCCCTGGCCGGCCCGCTCGTACTCCTCCGGTGTGAGGTGCCCGCCGGTCTGCGACATGTCCATGCGGGTACGGCCGTTGCCGAGGTCGGCGAGGTCGACCGTCACGAGCTCGTACTCGTTGCCGTCGGGCCGGTCGGTGACCGTGAAGACCAGCCGCTCGGGCGCGACCACCTCGCGGTACTCGCCGGCCCAGCGGCTCTCGGGGTGCTGGTCGTTGGCGGCCATGGTGAGGCGCCAGGCGCCGCCCGGCCGGACGTCCATGGCCACGCTCTCGGGCGGCACGGGCGTCGAGCGCAGCCCGAACCAGTCGGCGAAGCGCTCGGGCTCGGTCCACTCCTTCCACACCTCGTCGCGAGGGGCGTCGAACACGCGCGTGATCCTGAGGCCCGGCTCGGGCTCAGCCATCCTGCCGTCCTTTCCGGGAGGCCTCCAGGCGGGCGTCCAGCCGGTCGAAGCGCTCGTCCCAGAAGGGACGGTACCGCTCGAGCCACTCAGTGGCGTCCTTGAGCCGGGCGCCCTGGAGCCGCGACGGCCGCAGCTGCGCCGACCGGGTGCGGGTGATGAGCCCGGCTCGCTCGAGCACCTTCAGGTGCTGGGACACGGCCTGCGTCGAGATGGGGAACGGAGCGGCGAGGTCGTTCACGGTCGCCTCGCCCTGGGTAAGCCGGGCGAGGATGGCCCGGCGGGTGGGGTCGGCCAGGGCTGCGAAGGTCGTCGTGAGCGGGTCGTGGGCGACAGTATTCATTGATCAGCTTTATCAAGTGAACACTTGAGTATAGTACCGCCGAATCCGGACGGAACCGAGGGAAGGGGATCGACCGATGGGACGGATCGTGATCACCGAGTTCGTGTCGCTCGACGGCGTGATGGAGGACCCGGGCGGAAGCGAGGACTTCGAGCACGGCGGCTGGACGTTCGAGATCAACCAGGGCGCGGAGGGCGGGGAGTTCAAGATGAACGAGACGTTCGGCTCCGAGGCGATGCTGCTCGGCCGGGTCACGTACGACGGTTTCGCCGAGGCGTGGCCGTCGCGGGACGGCGAGTTCGCCGACAAGTTCAACGCGATGCCCAAGTACGTCATCTCGTCGACGCTCGAGGATCCGACGTGGACGAACTCGCACGTCCTCGGCGGCGGCCTGGTCGAGGAGGTCACCAAGCTCAAGGGCGAGGTCGGCGGCGACATCGTCGTCCACGGCAGCGCGAGCCTGGCGCAGGGCCTGCTCGAGAACGACCTCGTCGACGAGCTGCGGCTGATGGTGTTCCCGGTCGTGCTCGGAAGCGGCAAGCGGCTGTTCGGGGCCGGCTCGAAGAAGCGCCTCGAGCTCGCCGAGTCGCGCGCCGTCGGCGACGGCGTCCTGATCCTGATCTACCGGCGCGCATAGCGAGCGGCCGGCCGCGGAGCCGGTCGTAGACTTCGCCTCCATGGAACGGGTGAACGGCGTCGATGTTCCGCAGTCGCTGGAGGACGCGTGCGAACCGCGGCGGCTGGCGCTGCTCGTCTACGACATGCAGGTCGGGATCCTGGGCCAGATCGCCGACGGCGACGCGGTGACGAGCCGCGTGGCGGCGGTGCTCGCCACCGCCCGGGACGCGGGCGTGCGCACCGTGTTCGTCCGGCACGTGACGCTGCCGACGCGGCTGATGGGGGCGTCGCAGCTTCGGATGTGGCGGGCCTGGCAGCGGCGTGACTCGGCGGGCGACGTCGTCTCGGCCTTCCCGCCCGGCGCCGAGGGGTCGCAGATCGTCCCCGAGCTCGCCCCCGCCGCCGACGAGGCCGTGTTCGACAAGCTGACGATGTCGGCGTTCGAGGGAACGCCGCTCGACATCGTGTTACGCGACTGCGGTGTGGCGTCGGTGGCGATGGTCGGCGTCGCACTCGAGATCGGGATCGAGCCGACCGCCCGCCACGCCGCGGATCTGGGCTACGTCCCGATCGTCATCCGCGACGCCTGCGGCGCCGGGAACGCCGAGGCGGGGGCGCGATCGCTCGAGGCCCTCGAGTTCGCCGGCGACGCGATGATCACCGACGCGGCCGGGTTCGCAGCCGCGCTCCGAACGACCTAGCGGCCGGGCTTGCCGGGATCCTTGAGCGCCTTGCCGGCCTGCTTGGCCTTGTCCATGGCGCTGCCCTTGCTGCCGACGATGTCCTTCAGCTCCTCGGCGTCGCCCTTGAGCGAGTCGACCCCGCCCCGGTCGTCCACGACCTGCTTCGCCTTCTTCGTGAGCTTGCCGAGATCCATGGTTGTCCTCCTTCGCTGCTTGGCCGAGCATGATCCGCCGCCAGTATGGCACCCGGGCCGGGGCGGCGTCAGTCGCGGTGGCGCCACACCTCGTTGCGGCGCGCGAGCGGCATCGCGTACCAGAGCACCAGGATCACGACGACGATCGCGGCCGTTGTCACCACCGCCTCCCACGTGCCGAGCGCGAAGGAGACGACGAAGAACAACGACCCGCTGATCGCCATGGCGAGGAACGCCATGCCGGCGATCAGGAGCACGTTGGAGGTCATGAGCATGTGCTCCTTGTGCGGCTGCCTCCACAGCAGCCGGTGATAGCTGGACGGCGCGATCATGATCACCGTCGCGAGCGCCGCGGTCGCGATGCTGAAGACGTACGCGTGCCGCTGGAAGCTCGTCGTATGCCGCCACCCCGGCCCGAACGGGACGACGAGCAGGAACGCGAACAGCACCTGCACGCCCGGCAGCGCGATCCGGATCTCGTTCAGGAGCTCGATCAGCTCGCGGTTGATGCGCTGCTTCGGCGTCTCGCCGGGAAGCCGGGCATGGTCGTCGGCGTCCTGCATGGCCGGCAGAGGGTACGCCCGCAGTGGCGCTGTCGCCAGTCGCCTTGTGCGAGGTGCGACTTATACTCGCCAGGGTGGAGCGCAAGCTTGCGACGATGCTGTTCGCCGACCTCGTCGGCTCGACGGAAATGGGCTCCTCGCTCGACCCCGAGCACGCGCGCGACTTGCTCGACCGCTTCTACGACGCGATGGAGGCCGAGATCGCGCTTGGCGGCGGGACGGTCGAGAAGTTCATCGGCGACGCGGTCGTCGCCGTGTTCGGCGCGCCCGCGGCCCAGGAGGACCACGCCGAGCGGGCGCTGCAGGTCGCGCTGTGGATGCAGGAGCGCCTGGCCGAGCTCTTCGGCGGCCGGCTGTCGCTTCGGATCGGCGTCAACTCGGGCGAGGTCGCGGTCGGCCGCCCTCGCGAGGGCAGCTCCTTCGCGACCGGCGACGCGGTGAACGTGGCCGCGCGGCTCGAGCAGGCCGCCGAGCCCGGCCACACGCTCGTAGGGGAGCGCACGGCGGCGCTCGTCGGCGGGGCGTTCGAGCTCGGTGAGCCGCGGACGATCGAGGCCAAGGGGAAGAAGGGCGGCGTCGCCTGCCGGGGGCTCGGTCGGATGCTCGCGCCGCGGCGGCCGCGCGGCGGGCACGGGCTCGCATCGAGCTTCGTCGGTCGCGAGCGCGAGCTTCGCTGGCTCGAGGACGCCGTTGCGCGCACAGAGGCGGACGGGCGCCCGCGCCTCGTGAAGGTCATGGGCGAGGCCGGCATGGGAAAGACGAGCGTCGTCCTCGAGCTGCGGGATCGGCTGCCGGAGGCGACGGCGTTTCGGCTCGGCCGCTGCCTCTCCTACGGCCGCGGCGTCACCTACAGCGCGCTCGCCGACGTGCTGCGGGCGGAGCTCGGCCTGCGCCAGGAGGACCCGGCCGAGGACGTCCTCGAGCGGCTCGCCGGCCGCGAGATCCTCGGGCTCACGCTTGGGCTCGACGTCGCCGGCGACCTCGACCCGCGGGCGGCGCTCCTGCAGCTCCAGGACAGGTGGGTCGAGCTGATCTCCCAGCTCGGCGCGCGGGGGCCTGCCGTCGTGGTCATCGAGGATCTGCACTGGGCCGCCGGGCCTCTGGTCGAGGTGCTCGAGCGGGTGCTCCTGGACGCGGAGGGCCCGGTGCTTCTCCTCGGCACGATGCGGCCCGATGGGACCAGCGTTCCCGACGGCGGAGGCGCTGACCCTCGAGCGCCTCGCCGACGCGGAGACGGCCGAGCTCGCCGAGGCTGCGCTGGCCGGCCCGCTCGAGCCACGCGCGCTGGAGCTGGTCGCCGGCCACGCGGAGGGAAACCCGTTCTTCGTCGAGGAGGTGCTCGCGGATCTCCTCGACCGAGGCCTGCTCGAGCGCAGCGGCGACGCCTGGTCGCTGCGCGACGGGGCCGTGGATCTCGGCATCCCGGACACCGTCCGTGGCGTCCTCGCCGCGCGCATCGACCTGCTATCGGCGGAAGCGAAGGAGGCGCTCCAGGCCGCCTCGGTGATCGGCCGCTCGTTCACTCCGGGAGGCTTGGCCGCGCTGACCGGATCGAGCGCCGAGGTGCGAACCCTCGTGGAGCGCGGCTTCGTCCGCCCCACGGAGCCCGAGCTCGTCTTCAAGCACGCGCTCACGCGCGAGGTCGCCTACGACACCCTGGCGAAGGCGGCCCGGGCGCGCATGCACGCCGCCTTCGCGCGCTGGATCGAGGCGGACGGTGCGACGGATCGCCGTGCGGGTGTGCTCGCCCATCACTACTCGGAGGCGGTCGATCCCGGCATCGCCGAGCTCGCCTGGCGGGACCGGGGGACGAGCTCGCGCAGCTCTCGGCGGCGGCGCTGCGGTGGCTCAGGCGGGCCGCCGAGCTCTCGCTGGCGCGCTTCGATCTCGACGACGCCCTCGCCCAGCTTCACCGCGCCGCCGAGCTCGCGCCGAGCGAGGCAGACGTGTGGCATGCGATCGGCCGGGTGAACGCGCTCAAGTTCGACGGCGAGGCCATGTGGCCGGCGATGGAGAAGGCGATCGAGCTCACCGAGCGACCGGAGGCGCTGGCCGACCTCTATGGGGAGCTCACGTTCGAGACGGTCATGCGCGGCGGGATGTGGAAGCGCCCGCTCGACCACGCCCTCGTCGAGCGCTGGCTCGCCCGGGCGCTCGAGCTCGCCGCGGCCGGCGGTCGCCGCCCACGCCAGAGCGCTCGTCACGAAGTCGACCTGGGAGGACGACGCCGAGGCGGCGGAGCAGGCGGTCGCGCTCGCCGAGCGGCTCGACGACCCGGTGCTCCTGTCCTACGCCTACTGGGCCCGGTCGGGCGCGGCGTTCATCACCTTCGACTTCCGCGAGGCGGACCGGTGGGCGCAGCGCCGCTTCGAGCTACTCGATCGCCTGACCGATCCCGACAAGATCGCCCACATCCACTACTACGGAGCGACGGCCGCGCTCGCCGCCGGGCGGCCGCAGGAGGCGAAGGCGCTCGTGCGCAAGCACGACCTCGTCGCCTCGCGGCTGAGCCCGCACCACGAGGTGCACGCCCTGGGCGTCCTGCTCTACGTCGAGGAGGCGCTCGGGCACTGGGACGAGGTGCGCCGGCTTCAGGGCCGCGTCGAGCCGGCGGTCGCAGCCAACCAGGGCACGCCGTGCGTGCTCAACGCGAGGACGCTCTTCTCGTGTGCCGTCGCGTGCGGCGAGCTCGGCGTCGACGCCGAGGCCCGGCGCCTCGAGACCGCCGCGGCCGCGCAGGGCTTTCAGGATCTCGGCCTCGGGTTCTGGGTCGATCCGCCGCCGGCGCATCTGGCGCTCCTGCGCGGAGACCTCGACCGGGTCGCCGCCCTGCTCGAGGCGTCCGGGGAGATGTGGCACTGGTCGACGGACGGCAGCCTCTACGCGCTCGCGACGAAGCTCGCTGCGCTGATCGCGCTCGGCCGGACCGACGAGGCCGAGGAGGCCGCGACTCCCCTTCTTCAGCCCGGGACGTACCTCGAGCCGTTCGCGCTGCGCACGCTCGGCCTCGTGCGCGGCGACCGCGCCCTGACCGACCAGGCCGTCGAGCGGTTCGAGGCGATGGGGCTCGGCTGGCACGCGGCGAAGACCCGCGCGCTGGCGCCCGTGTAGACCGGGCTGATCCACCAGCATGAGCGATATCACCCAGACCCTGCAGATCCCGTACGAGTGACCAGCCCCTGGACATCGCCTCGCGGCCTGATGCTGCTCGGCCTTGCGGCGATCGCAGTCCACGTCGTGGATGACACCCTGGTGCAGCCGCAGCCGGGCACCTCGGCCGGCAACCATCTCGTCAGCGCGCTCGTCCCCCTCGGCCTCCTGGTCCTGGCGGGGGTGGGCGTCTGGCGCGGCGGCGCGGGGCGCCGGTCGGCGATCGCGCTGGCGGCCGGCTTTTTCGGGATCGTCGCCGGCGTCGAGGGGGTGTACTACACGATGCACGGCGGGCCGTCGGGTGACGACTTCACAGGGCTTCTGTCGCTCGCGGCCGGGCTCACGCTCATCGGCGCCGCCCTGGCGACGCTCTGGAGGGAACGGCGCAGGGACGGCGGTCGGGCGCGTCGCTACCTGCGCCGTTCGCTCATCCTCGTCCTCGGCGGCCTTGCCCTGTTCTACGTCGGGCTTCCGGTCACGGTCGCGTACGTCGCCTCCCATGTCGGACGGCTGCCCGTGTCCGACGTCGATCTGGGCGCCGACGCGCGAGAGGTCGTCCTCACCCGAAGCGATGGGGTCGAGCTCGCCGGCTCGTACATCCCGTCGCGAAACGGCGCCGCGGTGATCGCCTTCCCGGGCCGCGAGGGACCGCAGGCGCACGCCCGGATGCTGGCCGGCCACGGATACGGCGTCCTGCTCTTCGACCAGACGGGCGACGGCGAGAGCCAGGGAGACCCGAACGGCCTCGGCTGGGACGGGGAGAAGGACGTGATGGCGGCGATCGCCTTCCTGAAGCGGCAGCCCGACGTCGAGCGGGGCCGGATCGGGGGGCTCGGCCTCTCGGTCGGCGGAGAGCTCCTGCTCGAGACGGCCGCGCACACGCGCGACCTGCGAGCCGTTGTCTCGGAGGGCGCGGGCTCCCGGTCGTTCGGCGAGGAGCTCGAGCGCGGGGGCGGCGACAAATGGCTCGCTGCCTATCCGATCTCGGCCATGATCACGGCCGGGATGTCGGTGTTCTCGAACGAGACTCCCCCGCCGCACCTGAAGGATCTCGTCGCGGAGATCGCCCCCCGGTCGATGTTCTTGATCTACACGACCCACGGCGTCGATTCCGAGGATCTGAACCCCGTCTACTTCGCCGCCGCGCACGAGCCGAAGGCGATCTGGGTGATCCCGGAAGCGGAGCACACCGGCGGCATCGAGGCGCGACCCCGCGAGTACGAGCGGCGCGTCGTCGGCTTCTTCGACCGGGCTCTTCTGCGGCTCAGCTGATGATGAAGTAGGCGAGCTTGACGTTCCCCTGGGCGGCGCTGGTCAGGAACAGCGTGAGCTGGGTGCCGCTGATTCCGACGCGCTCGAACGTGCCGCCGCTCGACTGCACGGTCACGAACACCTTCGGATGGCCCACGGTGAGGTCGACGTGGGGCGTGATCGTGACGCTCTGGCTGCCCGTGGGGACGGTTGCGGTCCCGGCGGCGTTGAACTTGAGCGTTCCGGTCGCCTGGATGGCGGTGGTGCCGCTCGTCTGGAGGCCCGTCGTGGTTCCGTGCGCGCGGACGGCGGTGTCGCCCCTCGCCGCGACCGCCGGCCCGTCCTCCACCGACTGCGCGACGATCCCGCGGTCGATCCCGAAGAAGTAGCCGCCCCAATCGGAGCCGAACCCGACCACGCCGATGTTCTGGTTGGCGGGCACGGTGCCGTCCTGGCCGGCCTGGCCGAGGACTCCGACGGTGTTTCCATAGGCCCAGAACGCCGTGCCCGGCTCCTGCAGGGTCGCGCTCTGGCCGCCCTGGAAGAGCGTCGTGGCCGAGTCTGCCGTGTTCGTCTGGCCGAGAATCAGGTTGCCGCCGTCGGCGGCGTAGGCCGCGCCGCCGAGGCACAGGGTGAGCACGCCGCCGATCACGACGACTCTCGCCAGGTTGTGGATTCCGAACATCGGGCCCTCCTCAGTCGGATGACGATCCGATTGCCCATCGGATCTCGTCACAGGCCGCCAACCTAGGCCCGCGCCGGCGCACGCGCATCGGGGATTCCCCGCATCCAGGGGAGCCCTCACACCGCTTCGACGAGTTTGCCGTTCTTCGAGAGGTCTGGGTCGGTGCATGCTGCGAGATCGAAGCAGCAGGGCCGTCGCTTTCCCGATCGGAGCTTTGAGATGCCCACCTCGACGCGTCGCTTGCGAGTTTCGGGATTCTTGGTGGCATTGATCCAGCGCACCCATTCCCAGCGTGCCATGGGCGTGATGTCCTTCCACAGCTCGGAGATGTCGGGCGCGTCTGCCAGAGCGGTCTGAAAATCTTTGGGCATGTCGGGCTCTGGCCAGTCCTGGGTTGGCTCGACCTCGAGCGCCACGTGTTCGCCGTCACTCAGTGCAAGGGCCTGTTGCAGCTTCTTGTCGACCTTGAGCCAGTGGCCGCGTCTGCCATCCGGTTCGAGGACCGTCTGAAAGGCGTGCCCGTTCATCACTCCCTTGACCGCGACCTGGCCACGGGACGGCAGCTTGGCGCTGGCATCGTCGGGCAACGTCACGATCGTCCAGCCTCCGGTGTTGCGTGGTTCCGCCTCGAAGCGGACCGCCGACGTCCTGAGTGTTCTCTCAGCCATCGCGCAGCTCCTGGATGCGGATCAGATTGCCAGCAGGGTCGCGAAAGGAGCAGTCGCGGATCCCGTACGGCTGCTCCGTCGGCTCCTGCACAACCTCCGCGTCGCCGGCCTGCAGCCGCTCGAAGGTGCCGTCGAGGTCGGTGGTCGCGAGGTTGATGCTGGCGTAGGTGCCTTTGGCCATCATCTCTGCCACGGTGCGGCGCTCGTCTTCGGTGATGCCCGGGGTGGCGGCTGGCGGGTAGAGGACGATCGACGTGTCGGGCTGATCTGCAGGGCCGACAGTGATCCAGTGCATCCCGCCGTACTCGACGTCGTTTCTGACATCGAGGCCGAGCGTGTCTCGATAGAAGGCCAGCGAGGCGTCCGGGTCGTCGTGCGGGAGGAAGCTCGCGTGAATGGTGATGTCCATCATGGCGCCCATGCTAGTTGCGGCTCCGTCCAGACGCTTCTCGATTCCTGACCGGTCTCGTGACCTGCTTCGCAACGCACGGCGGCATCCCCGCAATCGCGCCCGCCGCACGGCGGCGGTAGGTGCCGGGCGGCACGCCGACCAGCTCGGTGAAGCGAGTGCTGAACGTGCCGAGCGACGAGCAGCCGACTGCGAAGCAGACCTCGGTGACGCTCAGGTTGCTGCGACGCAGCAGCGCCATCGCGCGCTCGATCCGCCGCGTCATCAGGTAGCTGTACGGAGACTCGCCGAAGGCGAGCCGGAACTGCCGGCTGAGGTGCCCGGCCGACATCTGCGCGCCGCGGGCGAGCGCTTCGACGTCCAGCGGCTGCGCGTACTCCCGGTCGATCCGGTCGCGCACGCGGCGCAGCCGCGCGAGCTCGCGCAGGTGCTGCGCCGAGGCTGGTGCCTTGCTCACCTGCGAGATCTTGCCACCTGGCGCGCGGAGAGCAAGAGGCGAGGCGGCGGGGGTGGGATTTCGAACCCACGGACGAGGTTGCACCCGTCTCGGGTCTTCAAGACGATGAACCTGATCGCACTGATGGCGCACCGTAGAGGAGTAGGAGGATCCCGGTCGCTTCCCCGGGCAGCTCAACGCCCACTGCGACTGGGGTGGGCCGCTAGGAGGTCACCCAGGCACGCGCCGCATCGCGCTCGCCCATACCGAACACTCGCACCTCGCCGGGCATCATCCAGCCGAGCCCGTGCACCGCCCGGCGAAGCCAGTCGGCGTCGCTGACGATCGCGATCCGCTCCCAAGCACGGATCTGGCCAAGGCCCAGCTTCGCGTCCTCCCACGCGGCGCCGGTTGTGTAGCCGGGGAAGTCGGTGCCGAGCACGTAGAGCATCCGCACCTTGCCGTCGGGCGTCGCCTTGCGGGCCGCGTCGACCGCCGGCACGAGCACCCGCTCGTAGTCGTCGGCCGTGACCTGCCCTTCGGCTTCAACACCGACGACCCCGGCGGGGAGATCCGAGATCACCGTCAGCATGAGTCCACCCTCCTTCTTGCCCGCGTGCGTCCATGCTACCCGCGTGCCGTTCCCGGTCGCGGGCGGTACGCGCCGCCGGGTGAAGAGATCAGGGTTCGGCTGTCGAGTACTTCCATGGTCAGGAACGGTCGACGGTCGAGTCGATCAGGAGGGCTCGTTGCGTAGCGAGACCGCCCGCAACGGCGGTTTTCGTTGCCTTGGTTCGGTGCTCTTCAACCCGCGTGAGCTCAAGCATGGGGACCACGTGCACCCGCCCACGGCAGCCGCGCCTGACCGAGAAGCCGCCCAGTTCGCCCACCCTCGAGCTGTTCGCCCAGCACCTCCAACTCCTCGTCGGGCCGCGCACGTGCACTCCCTTCGAGTCGGTCAGAGGGCTTGCGCCATCCTCCATGTGAGGGGTCAGCGAGGCTCTTCCTGCGGGATGCCTCGAACGCGCCGTCAGGTCGCACCGAGGTCGAACGGCGTCCCTTTGGCCTGGGCGGCGGCGAGGTGGACGGCTGAGCCGCGGCCGGTGGCAGCGGCTCAGGTGCGAGATCCTGACTTCACCTACCGGGCGCCTATGGCACTCCGCCGGCGCAAGTTCGCCGTCTGCTGATCGGTACCGCGTGGTCCGGCGTCTCCGCTACTAGGGCAACGGGATCGCCTTGAACGTCCCTCCGCCGGCGGACGCGCCGTCGCCGTTGATGCCCCCGGGACCGTTGAATGGGGGCGGGAGGGTGCCGATATAGGCGTCCCCCTTGAACAGGCACAGCGGCTTGCCGTGATACGTCACCTGGTGGCTGCCGTCCCGTCTCACGATCGTCCCGAGCGAGTGCTGGTCGACGGCATACCCGATCGCTTCCGGCCGCTCGGAGGTGAGGAGCGGCGGCCAGTCCACGGCACACCGCCCCGTGCATGCGCTCTTGTGGCCGCGGTGGCTGCGGAACGTGTAGACGGGGAACGGAGCGTCGGGGAAGAGCCGGAAGCCGTCGTTCATCGACGCGGCCAACACGGTCTTCTGCTGCGTGGTCCCAACCTGGAACGACTCGAGCTGCAGCTGAGCTCTACCCGGCGCGATCCGGCCGCGGTACGGGTGGACGAGGTACCAGATGCCCGTGGGGTTGACGACGTTGTCGAACAGGTTGGCGCCATCCGTCTCCCCCGCCTTCTCGTCCGTGAAGAAGAAGTACAACGGCAGCCCGGCGTAGGTCACCTGTTTCACCGAGGTGCCGGGGATGACGTCCGTACGGGTCACGGTCTTGAGGAGGTGGCGGTTGACTCCCTTCCCGGCGATCGGGGCGCCGTGGGTGAGCAGCGCCGGCCAGAGGGCGTTGGCGCAGGTCGGCGCCGGATTGCCCAGCTGCGGGATCTTCGTGTCGGAACACGCGAAGTGGGCGCCGGTGAGCGCGTGGAGCTGGTCGGAGGTGAGCACGTAGAGGGAGCAGCGGGCCTTGGGGCCCGAGCCGCCGAGGACCAGCACCCTCCCGTCGGCCGTCGAGGCAGCCGATACGATCGCGGGCCCGGCCGGGGCGCTCGTCACCGGGGTGTTGCACGAGACCTCGGTGGCGGCCTTCGCGGGTGAGCTCGACCCGAGGGCCACGGTAACGAGGCCGAGGATGAGCGCCGCGGCTACGGCGGAGCCTGCCAGGATCCTCCGCCTCCGCCAAAGCGGCGTCGTCGCGGTTGACGGGATGTCTCTCCGCATTTTCGCGTCTCCTTTCTCCCGCCTGGGAGGAAGTCGGATCAGGCTCGCTTCTTCGGGTGGGCGCTCGCTGCGGCGGCTTTACGGCCCACCACGAGCAGGTATTCGGCGGAGCTCAGGCCTTCGTGGAGCTCCTGCAGCCGCGACTGGAGTGCGGGCCAGCGTCCGTCCGCCTCGGTCGCGGCCCGTGCCGCGATCAGCGGGCCGAACCGCGTCGAGTGGTACTCGATGTCGTCGTCGGCGGAGTCGAAGGATGGAAACTCGGCCGTGCCACGCTCAAACTCGAGCTCGACCCCCGTGTCTGCGAAGAGCGTGCGGACATGCTGTTCGGAGCCCCAGAGCCACGGCGGTTCGACGAACGCGGGCGGGGCCGGCAGGTAGGCGGCCGTCGTGCGCAAGATCTCCGTGAGGACGCTTTCCTCGGACCAGTTGCACAGCGCCATCCGTCCGCCGGGCCGCAGCACGCGCGCGAGCTCCGCGGCGGCGACGTGGTGGCGCGGCGTGAACATCACACCGAGCGTCGAGAGAACGACGTCGAAGCTCTCGTCGGCAAAGGGCAGCGCCTCGGCATCCCCCTCGACCCAGTCGATCGTCACTCCGGCCTCGGCGGCAAGCGTGCGGCCGGCCTCGAGCAGCCTGGGGGTGAGGTCGAGCGCGACGACGCGGGCACCGGCCCCGGCAGCCCGCAATGCCGCGTTCCCGGTGCCGCATGCGACATCGAGCACGTCTTCGCCCGGCCCGACGCCCATGCGCGCCACGATTCGCTCGCCGAGCGGCCAGAGCTCGCGGCGGGCGATCTCTGCGTAGTCGCCTGCGGCCCAGGTTGTCCGTGCCCGCCGCTTGAGCTCCGCGAGCAGCGGCTCCTCGGCCAGGGCCGCGACTATCGGTGAGTGCGCCGTCCGTCTCATCAGTAGCTGAAGACGGTCGCACCGGCTCCGACCCGCTCCCACATCGGTGTTGCGCCGGTCAGTTGTGCGTTCGGGACGAGCGCGCCCTCGTCGAGCCTGCGCGCGCTGAAGCAGATGGGGCATGGAAGCAACTCCCCGCCCTTCTCCCGGAACTGCTCGAGCAGCCGCTCGAGCGACGGGCAACCGTCGCACGCCACTCCGACGCCGTACCCCGGGAGCGCGAGCCGGACGGCTTCCTTGGTCAGCCAGATTCCGACGCGCCGGCCTCCGTCGAGCGCGGCGACCGCGACGAGCAGGGCCACGGTAACGCATTCGCCGTCCTCGAGACCGGTGGAGAGGTTGATGAGGACGTTCTGGTTCGGGTGTGTCTCAGCCATTGGGGCAGCCTGGCGGCCCGAAGCGGCCGCCGCACCGGTCAGAACCCCTAAATGGAGGAGGAATCGCGTTCGAGGTGGCGGACGGCGTAGACCGCGGCCTCGGCACGGCTGCGCAAGCCGAGCTTGCGCAGGACGCTGCGCACGTGATGCTCGACGGTCTTGCGGGTGAGGAAGAGCCGCTCGGCAAGCTCCTTGTTCGTGAGCCCTTCGGCCAGCAGCTCGAGCACCTCCCGTTCACGCTTGGTGAGAACGCCGACGTCTCGCTGCCCGCGGCGCGCCGCCTTCTCGCCGAGCGAGCGGAGAACGCCAGCCGCGCGATCGGCGTCGCTCCCCGCCCCGAGTGATTCGAACGCCTCCAGCGCCGCACGAGCCTCGCGCACGGCGGCGTTCCGGTTGCGGAGCACGGCCGCCAGCAGCAAGTGCGTCCGTGCCGCCTCCAGCCGAACTCCGATGCGGGCGAAGACGACCAGCGCCCGCTCCAGGTGAGCGACAGCCGCCTCCGCCTCTCCCTCGACCACCAGTGCTCGACCGACCGCGCGAGCCGCCCTGGCGACGATCACCTCGCAACCTGCCTGCTCGCCGAGCTCGACGAGCCGCTCGATCGTCGTCCGCGCCTCCCCGAGCGCCCCCTGCTCGAGCTGGGCTGTGGCCAGCAACTCGAGCAGGCCTGCCGATTCCAGAAAGGACGAGGCGCCGGCGGGATACGGGCCCGGTCGGTCGCGCTGCTCCAGCTCGTGCAGACGACGGTTGAGGACCGTCTCTGCGCTCACGGGATCAGCCCGCGCGAGCCAAATCGCGGCCAGCGTCGAGGCGCAGCTCGACTCGTCCTCGAAGCCGTCCAGGAGCCGCTCGGCCTCGTCCAAGCGCCCCTGTGCCAGCCTGAGCTCCGCCAGCCGGGCGAGCGCCTCGGCGTACAGCGCGCGCTCCGCCGTCCTCGCACTGGCGAGCGCCGCCGCCAGCTGACGTTCCGCCTCGGGCCACTCGCCCGTCTCGAAAAGGATCGTCCCGTAGTAGGTGCGACAGGTCGTATACAGGTGCGGGCTGCCGTAGCGACGCGCGAACTCGTCCCCTGCGTGTATCCACTGCGCGGCCCGTTCGATCCCCGCCACCTGGCTGCAGGCACTGATCAGGTTGCAGCTCGTGTACACGACCGTCCGCAGGTTCTCGCACTCACCCCCGAGCGAGGCGGCCATCGCCTCGTCGAGCAGCGCTTCGCCCTCCTCCACGCGGCCCATCTCGACCAGCGAGACGCCGAGCTGACTGAGCGCGCAGAGATCGAGATCGGCGTCCTCGTACGTGCGGGCAAACGCCCGGGCTTCCCGCGCCCAGCGCTCGGCCGCACCCGGATCGCGCGTGTTGTGCGCCCGCATCAGCAGCACCCAGCCGCGAAGTGGCGCCAGCTCGAACTCCTCGACCAAGCGAGCCGCACGGCCCAGCCAGCCCTGCGCAGCCGCCGCGTTGCCCAGGCTCACGCGGTAGTGGAAGTAGAGCGTCACCGCGGCGATCGTGGCAGCGACGAGATCCCGTCGACGCCGAAACGCGGCATAGGCGCGCTCACCACATCGAACCGCACCCTCCGTCTCGCCGAGCCACCAGAGCACATCACTCAGCCCGAGCAGCGCCTCCGGAGCTTCCCCCTCCGCCAGAACGGCATCGAACGATGCCCGCGCCGTCGCCCAGTCGCCGCGAGCGAGAGCGGCCCGGCCCTCCGCCAGCAGTGCGTCGGCCTCGGCAGGCACTCGACCAGTCTAAGCCCGTTCGCCGCACACCTGACGCCGTTCGATCCGCGGTGTCGGACGGAGCGCACAAGAGATTGTGCACGGTTCCTACGCGGCTCCGATGAGTGCTGGTTGTGCTGGCGCGGTGTGGAGAATCACGGCGGTCGCGACCGCGCGGGAGTTGATGGCGGGGTGGTCTTGAGCGTCGTAGGGCCGGTTGAGGAGGTGGCCATGGTGGATCAGTGCGGTGGAGCCGCCGCCGTCGAGATTGATGGCTTGGCGGGCGCCGAGGTCGACCATGAGGTCGGCGAGTTCGGGGAGGCTGAGTCCCGCGTCGATGCCGGTCCGCCGGCCGTCGCAGACGAGCGCGATCAGTTCGTGGTCGGAGGTGCCGAGTGCGGCTCGTGGATGTCTGCCACACGTGATGTCCGAGTCGAACTGGTGGGCTCCGGCGACGAATCCCTCGTGCTCGTGATGGGCGCGCAGCGGAGTTCCGTCCCGCACCAGAAGTGGCCCGGCCTGAAGCAGGTGGCCGGATGGACGCGGCGGCAACTCCGAGCGGGGGCTGATGCGGATCTCCGAGCCCGAGGCGTAGATCGCAGCGCGTGCTGGACCGTAGGGGTGGAGAACGGGCTCCGTGCCGATCTGGCGCCCGTCGATCCAGAGCTCGCCCAGCGGCGGCCCGTGAGGGCGGACGAAGAACCCACCGACGATCGCTTCTCGGACGCCAAGATCTCGGCACCAGCGGTCGAGCTGCTGAGGAACCGCGAAGTGCTGGACGCTCAGACTGGTCTGCGAACGCGGGTGCCGCACGACGTAGACGGTTGTCTGCTCCCCGTCTCCGAGACGGTGTCGGAGTAGCTCGTATCGACTGGCGAGCGTCTTCATCGGCACCCGTGTCCTGACGCTAGCACCCCGCTCCGCCGGACTTCATCGCGATCCGGTAACGGTCCGGTGACAATGTGGTGACGCCGTGAGCGCTCGAGCGTCGTCATCGGCACGCCTGTTGTGTGCGCCTGCAGACCCTCGGTTCAGGTGTGTGCAGTCCGCTGCCCTTGCCGGCGGCGAATCAGCTCGTCGTAGATGTCGATAGTGCGGGCGGTGATCAGCGACCACCCGTAGCTGTGGCTGTGCTGGTAGGCCTGGCTGCCGCGTCTCGTTCGCTCCCGTGGATCGGATGCTGCAGCCAGCAGCGCCTCTGCGAGCGCGTTCTGGTCATCGGCCGGGACAAGCCAGCCGCTTTCCGCGGTGACGATCTCGGCGGGCCCATGGGTGTTGGCGGCGATCACCGGCAGGCCGCAGGCCATCGCCTCGACGAGCACCAGCCCGAACGCCTCAGCGACGGACGGAAGCACCAGCAAGTCGCCTGCATTCAGCGCCTCCGGCAACTCCTGGTGGGGTCGCCATCCGGCAAGGAAGACCTGGTCGTCTCCGATGGCACGGGCGACCGTGCCTGGGTGTTCCCCCTCCCACTCGCCGGGGCTGCCACCGACGAGTACCAGTGGCAGCGGCCGGCCGAGCCGCGCGACCGCCTGCCGGTGCGCCCTGACCAGGAGCGGCAGCCGTTTGACGGCCGTGTAGCGACCGACGTAGAGCAGGATCGCCTCCGCCTCGCGGAACGGCCACAGGTCTTTGTCCTTGTAGGCGACGCTTCCGGGCTTGCCGCTCTCGTCCCAGCCGAGCGGCTGCTCGACCAGCCAGCGGCGCCAGTGGGCGAGCCGCTGGCTCCGGTTGAGCGGCCGGCGCCGAAACAGGTCGAGCTCGACACCGCTCGGGAGCTCGACCAACGCTCCGATCGGAAGGGCGAGGAGACGCGCGACCTCGGCGCTCGCTCCGGGCGGGACGATCAGCCGCTCGCAGGCGTGTGCCCACCCGCGCATGCGCTGCCGCCAGCGCTCCGCGAACCGCCAAGCGGCCGGCGCGCCCGCCTCGATGGCGCGCAGCAGCGCCAGCTCGGTACCGTGCACCTGCCCCACCACCGGCACGGCGGGGAAGGCGCGCGACGCAGCCTCGTTCACAGGGGTGAGATGGTGGAGGTGAAGCAGCGCCGCGCGCCCGGCCCCGGCGCGGTCGAGCGCATCCGCCCAGGCGCCGACCAGCCGTTCGTAGACGTCGTCGTCGACCATGGCGAAGACACGATCGGGTGCGCCCGGCCGGTCCTCATAGGACGGTTGGAACGGCACCTCGCCCTCGTCGCGTTGTCGACCAGGCGAATAGTCGACGGTGACCACGTCGATGCCGCGAAAGAACGTGGCCGCATGGGTCTGATCTCCGGCGTGTCCGAGCGAGCCGGACACCAGCGTCACCTCCCAGTCCGTCCGCGCCAAGGCACGGCAGAGTGAGCGCGCCACCTGCGCCGACCCGCCGCGCGGAAAGAAGAACAGTCCCGAGACGACACGGCGGCTGACCCACGGCCGCGCCGAGCCGGCTGCTCGCTGGCGCGGCCAGCGACCGCCCGCAGTCGTCATCGCCGCGCGTCCAACTCACGCCCCCGCGACTCGTGCGGTCGGCGGAAGACCTCGTCGTGCTGCTCCTCGTAGTCGTCCATCTCCTTGCATCTCTCGTCGGAGGTCGCCCAAAACGTACACACACTGGCGTGGAGCCGTAGTGACCTGCTCCCCGTCGGAGTTGACGGGCTAGGCCGCGATGTTTTGGTGATCATCCCAGGTCTGCCGCACCTCGTGCGGCGTGCGGTAGTCGAGCCCCGAGTGGGGCCGGTGGTGGTAGCGGTCGACGTAGCCGCCGATTGCTTGGCGGGCCTGGTCGAGGGTCTCGTATTCGTTCAGCCACACCTCCCGTTCCTTGAGTTTCCCGAACCACCTTTCGATGAAGGCCTGGCTCTCGGGGTCGCGATAGCCGCCTCTGCGGTGGCGGATGCCGAGCCCTGCGAGCCGGGCGCGGAAGCGGCGGGCGGTGAACGCCGAGCCGTTGTCCGAGCCGAGCGTCAGCTCGCCGGGTTCGATCCCGTGTACGGCCGCGGCGCGTTCGTAAGGGCGATCGCTTCGTCGGCGCGGGAGCGCAGCTCGAGCTCGAAGGCGACGATTTCGCGGGTGCAGCAGTCGATGATCGCCATCGGGTACGTCCAGCCGTGCTCGGCAGCCCAGATCGACGTCATGTCCAGCTGCCACAGCTGCCGCGGACGTTCGACGCGGAAGAAGCCGGGTCGCTTGCGCCGCTCCAGCGGCCGGCGCCGCTGGACGAGCTTGTGCTCGCGCATCACCCGCAACACCCGCTTGCGGTTCACGGCGATGCCCAGCCGGCGTCGGACGAACGCGCAGATCATCCGGTAGCCGTCGGTCTGATTCGCCTGTGCCTCCGCCACGATCGTCTGCTCGATCACGCCGATGGGTGCTCTCCGCTGCGGCGGCGTGCACGGCCGTGGCACGCGGTACAGCGCCTGGCGGCTGATCTGCATCACGCGCGCCACCGTCGCCAACGGGTAGCCCTCGGCGACCAGACGGCGGGACCGGGCGACGCGCACGCTCACTCCCAGCCCGCCAAGGCTTTTCCCGCGATCTTCAACTCGTACGTCTTGCGGCCCAGCGCCCGCTCCAGCTCGGCCACCCGCCGGCGTAGCTCCCGCTCGCCCTGGCGCTCCTCCTTGCCCGCCAACCGCTCCCGGCCCGCCTCAAGTAGCTGGTCGCGCCAGCCGTAGTAGAGCGTCTCGGAGATGGCGTGCTCACGGCACACGTCCCTGACGCTGCGATCACCGCGCAGCCCCGCCAGCACAATCTCCAGCTTCTGCCGTCCAGCTGCGGTACTTCCTCTGCTCGCTCAACCCCATCCCCTCCTCGGTCGAGCGACCCATCCTGAGCCAGCCGCCGGACACACCCCTCGGCGCTACGCGCCTCCGGACCTGCCCGGCGCCCCAACCCAGCCACCTGTCAACACCCAACTGGGGACAGCGGCTGAGACTAGGTACTGCGATCCGGCCTCCACGATCCAGACCATCCTCGCCAGCTGCGGGCCGGCATCTCATCTACGAACGTCTCGCCGAGGACGCCGGCGTCGACCTCAACCCGCAGGAGATGCGGCTGCTATTCCTCGCCGCCGACGATCAAGAGGTGCCGGTCGCCGCTCTCGACCTCGACGCACCGTCACACGCACTCCTCGACCAGGGCATGACCGACAAACGAGGGCCAGGCAACCGAGGCCCGCTGGAACTGAGACAGCTGGCTCAAGGCCAGCCCGAGGCGCTCTCAAAGTGCGATCCCCAGCGGTGGCAGCACCTGCGGGCATTCGCCGCGCACTCAGGCCTGGCGGCGGCTGTTGGCGAGCGTGTTGACGAGCGCGATCAGGATTCCGGCGAAGAAGATCAGCGTGCCCATCACGAACACCTGCGGCGGGATGCCGGTCTTGACTGCGCCATAGACCCAGATCGGGAATGTGACCGCCTGGCCGGCGACGAACGAGGTTATGATCAGGTCGTCGATCGACGTGGCAAACGCCAGCATGCCACCGGCGATGATGCCTGGGAAGATCAACGGGAAGATCACCTTCCAGAAAGCCACCCAGGGCGTCGCACCGAGGTCAGCCGCTGCGCGGTCGAGCGACCGGTCGAGACCGGAGAGTCGAGCCCGCACGACGACCACGACGAACACCACGCTGAACGCCACGTGGGCGATCAGGACCGTGGTGAGCCCGCGGGGGACGTTGAGTGTGAGGAAGAACGCGAGCAGCGAGGCGCCGACCACCACCGACGGCGCCGCGATGTCGGCGAAGATCACAACGTCGGTGGCGGTCTTTCCGTAGAACCGGTAGCGGGCCATCGCAAGCGCCATCGGCGTGCCCAGGCACATCGAAATCATCGCTGTGAGAAACGCGATCGCCAGCGAATGCTCGAGTGCCGAGGTGAGGCCGCCGATCGCAAACACGTTGCGATACCACGTATCGGTTGCGCTGAACCAGTTGAATGCGATGCGGCCCTCGGGCGCCTGGTTGAAGCTGAAGATCACCATGAACACGATTGGGGTGACCGTCCAGATCATCACCAGCCAGAAGAACACCGGGAGCACGTAGGAGCTCGCCTTTCGTCGCTTGCGGTGCACCGTCACCGGCTTGGAGGTGTCGACGGCGGGCAGCTCGGACACCGTGTCGGTCATCCGTTGTACTCCTGGATCGAGTCGGCCCCGAACGTGCGCGCATAGAGGAAGATCGCCACCACCAGGATCAGGATGAGTACCGCGGATAGGGCGGAGGCCATCGGGTAGTCCTGGTTCGTGAAGAAGCTGTCCTGGATGACGCTGCCGATCATGTAAGTGCCGGTACCTCCCAGCACCTGCTGGTTCACGTAATCGCCGACGTTGGTCACAAACACGAGCAGGAACCCGGCAAACACGCCCGGCATCGAGAGCGGGAGGATCACTCGCAAGAACGTACGCGGTGCGTCCGCGTAGAGATCGTTGGCAGCCCGTACGACACGCCGGTCGATGCGTTCGATGGCGACGTAGAGGGGCAGCACGTAGAACGGCAGACTGTTATAGGTGAGCCCCCAGATCACCGCCCAGGACGTGGACAGCACATGGAAGTCCTGGGAGAGCAGGCCCCAGTCCTTGAGGTGCCCCAGCACCAGTCCCTGATCGGAGAGGATGAACTGCCAGGCCAGCGTGCGGATGATGAACGAGACGAGGAACGGCAACAGTACGAGGAACAGGTAGGTCGACTTATGCCGTCCGCCGTAGAACGCGATCCAGTACGACACGGGGTAGGCGATCGCCAGGGTGATGACCGTCGAAGCGATGCCGTACCAGAACGACCGCACGAGCTGCGCATGGTAGGTATCGATCGCCGTCCAAAACTCACGCACGTGCCCCGTGTACGTGTATCCGATGTCGGGGTTGCCGGTCGCCACCGCAAGTGCCAGCACCGACACGAGCGGTACCACGAAGAACAGGGCCAGGTACACCCAGTTGGGCAGGCTCAGCAGGTACGGCGTGCTGGCTCGCCGGAGCCGCTGCCCCCTGGTCAGACGGCTGACCGGAGGAGCTGAATCGATGACGTCCGATCCTGCCATCTACGCCTGAATGATCGGACTTACGGCGGTAGTCCACCTCGAGTGGTCAGCGTACGACCCGTCGGTCATACCGCTCCTTTGCCTTCCGGCTCGGGGTCGGCAAAGGCGTCATTCGGCGAGACGACGAAGGTGTGCCGAGGATGCCAGCGCAGGCGCACCCGGTCACCGGGTGTGGGGCCGGCTTCGGCGCCGACATTCTGGCTGTAGACGGTGAAGGTTGCCCCACCGGGCGCAAGCACCGAATACTGGTGCGAAACGCCGATGTAGGCGATCACCGTGACCGTCCCTTCGATCGACGCCCAGCCATCGGGGGCGGGAGCGTCCGGCGGGCCGATCAGGATCTTCTCGGGGCGCACGCCGGCCATCACCTGGCCGCTCAGGTCTCCCACCCGCTTCTTTGGCAGCGCAATCGTCTCGCCGTGGCTCAGCCGTACCGCCACGCCGTCCGCCCCGGAACCGACCACCTGGCTGGGCATCAGGTTGGAGGCGCCGAGGAAGCTCGCCACGAATTCGGTCGACGGGTTGTCGTAGACCTGGTGTGGCGGACCGACCTGCTCAACGTGCCCGTTCGACATCACGGCGAGGCGATCGGACATGACCATCGCCTCCTCCTGATCGTGGGTGACGTACAGGAAGGTGATGCCAACCTCGGTCTGGATTCGTTTCAGTTCCAGCTGCATCTGCTTACGCAGCTTGAGGTCGAGCGCACCCAACGGCTCGTCGAGCAGGAGCAGCTTGGGACGATTCACGAGTGCCCTGGCGAGCGCCACACGCTGCTGCTGACCTCCGGAGAGCTGGCCGGGCTTGCGCTTCTCGAACCCCTGCAGATCGACCAGTTCCAGCATCGAGCCGACCCGGCGCTTGACCTCGTCCTTCGTCACCTTGCGGCGGCGCAGCCCAAACGCCACGTTCTCGCCGACGTTGAGATGCGGGAAGAGCGCGTATGACTGGAAGACCGTATTCACGTCGCGCTTGTGCGCGGCCTGTCCAGTCACCTCTGAGCCGCCAAGGTAGATCGCCCCGGAGGTCGGATCCTCGAACCCGCCGATCATGTTCAGCGTGGTGGTCTTGCCACACCCCGACGGGCCCAACAGGCTGAAGAACTCGCCGTCGGCGACCCTCAGCGAGATGGCATGGACGGCGATCGTCTCGCCGAACGTCTTGGTGACGCGATCAAGTCGCACGACGGCGGGCCTATCGGCCGATGCGGCGCCGCGGTCGGGCGGTGCCGCATCATCCGCCGTACTCATTGCAGCCTCGTCGAAGTGCCGGGTGGTTCGCGGCAGGCGTACAGGCCGCCAGCACTAGGATTGAATAATCGGTTGGAAGGTTGAATTCCACCGGCGGAATTCGTCGTAGCTGGTGAAAATGGGGTAGTCGCGTGCGCTTTGGAGGTCGCTCGTCGTCGGGAAGACCAGCGGGCTGCTGGCGACCGCTGGGTCGTTGAGTTGATTCGCGATGATCGGCTTGGCTGGCGGCACTGGGGAGACGGCGCCGACCCAATCGGTGACCTCGGCGGCCGCGGACGGTTCGTAGGCAAAGTTCATCCACTCCAGAGCAGACACCGGATTCTTGGCATGAGCGGGGATCATCATGCAGTCATGCCAGTACATGGCACCCTCGGGCGGGTACAGGAACTTGAGGTCCGTATAGCCCTTGAGGTTGGACTGGAAGATGTCTGGGGAGTACGCCTGGGTGATCCACAGATCGCCCTGTTGGAGTGCGGTGATGTAGGGCTGGCCGTAGTACTGGCGCACGTGCGGGCGCTGCTGCTCAAGTGCTGCGGCCGCCTGCTGCCAGTCAGCCTCCTTGGCGGTGGCGGGTTCGACGCCGTTCTTGAGCAGGCCGAAGCAGCCGAGGTCGACAGGGTCGTTGAACATGCCGATATGGCCGGCGAACTTCGCGTCCCAGAGATCGTTGATGCTGGTGATCTCGCGGCCAGTGAGCTTCGGGTTGTAGCCGATGCCGGTGAAGCCGGACTGCCACACGATTCCGTACCTGTTGCCGCGATCGTATACGGGGTTCTTGACGCTCGGGCTCGCGTAGCGAGCAAAGTTCGGCAGACGGGAGTGGTCGAGTGGGATCACCCAGCCGTTGTTGATGAGCTCGGTGAACTCGTAGTAGTTCGGGCCCATCATGATCATGTCATACCCCGTCGCCTCTCCGGCCTTGAGCTCAAGAGAGATCTTGCCGTAGAAGCCGGCATAGTCCTGGATCACCTCGTCATACGTGACGTGGACTCCGGTCTCCGTTTGAAACCGGTCGATCGACGGGTGGCTGGAGCCACTCTTGTTGGTGTCGATGTAGTAAGGCCAGTTGGCCCACACCAGTCGATCGGTCTTCGGCTGCTTGGCCCACCAGGCCGGCCAGTCGCGCCCACTGCGCGACGATCCGGCGCTCGAGCCGGCCACTCCGCACCCGGAGGCAAGCGGTGCGACGCCCAGCGCGGCGAGCACGGCGGCTCGTTGGAGGATTGAGCGCCGCGTCATGCGGCTCTGCGTCAGGCCGCGCCACAACGCGGGATCGGCGGAGACAGGTGGCTGGTCGGGCATATTCGGCTTCCTCCGGTGGCGGCTGGAACAGCCTGCCGGTTCCGGCTGATGGGCGACCGATCGAGGAGCCCTATCCGGACCGACGGCAGCATGGTGGCGGCGCGTCGTCATCCTATACTGCGAGAGTCCGCCGAACACCGCCGGAACGGCACCCGAAGCCACTCCCGGGCAGGAGCATGCAATCACCAGAGCAGGAGCGGAAGGCGGCTAAGGCGCTCTGCGTCATCCGAGGTCACCCACACCATCTGCTCCAGGATGACCGCCCCCTCACCGGGCAAGGTGATTCCGGGGCGGAAGTTGGCGGAAACAGTTGATTCCGATCGTGCCGCGCGACGTAGAGCGATTGACGAGGCCTGCCAGAGTGCGCGCCGTCAGTAGCGGTGCACGACTGTGCCCGGCGCCAGCGTGAGGTCGACCATCCGGTGCAGCGCGAACACCACTTCGCGCACCGCCAGCACGTGCACGGGCAGCTGCGCGTTCGCACGCAGATCGAGGGTGCCCGGCGCCGTCCACGCCTCATGCTCCACGACGTCATCGAACGTCCGCGCTACCAGCGAGCGGCTGACCGAATCAGCCTCCTCCTGCCGGATTCGCAGATTGACGTTCAGTCCCGCGCCGGGCACGATCCGTTCCAGCTCCGACCCGGAGCTCGGCGTTTGCTTCCAACACATAGTGGCCGTGGCCACCTCGATGCCGTTTCGGGCAACCCGGCCGACCAGCAGATCCCCATGGGGAACCAGCGAGACCTTTCCCGCCTTCTTTGGCTGGCCGTAGGTCTCACGCCCCGTGGCCACGGCGCCGTCGGACTCGAGCACGAGAAACGGGGAATAGACAGCCTGACGGCCGTCGGGCATGCGCACCGGCACCTGGAACGCCGATTCGCAGTACACGCCGAACCACTCCGCGTCGTGCATCCGGTAGACATGCGCCAGGGCGAGGTCGGATGTCAGCTGCAACGGTTCCGGTATCAGCGCGTCGGCCGCGGAGACGTCCGTGCGATAGACGATGGTCAGGATCTCGGTGCGACGAAGCCGGATCGGCAGCATCGGCACGAGCGGCGCCATGTGGGGCGTGCTGCCGAGGTCCGCGGGGTCGAACGGGCTCATGAGACCGAGATCCTCATCATCAGATCATCGCCGAAGTGAGCGCGCCGTCGATCGTGATGGCCGCGCCGTTGATGTAGGCGGCATGGTCGGTGCACAGGAACACGACCAGCGCGCCGACCTCCCCGGGGTCGCCGATCCGGCCCTGTGGCACCATCGCAAGCAGTCGCGCGCCGTCCACCGCTCCGCTCTCGACGTCCCTGTCCCACATCGGTGTGCGTTGAAACCCGGGACAGATGGCGTTCACCCGGATGCCCGCTGCCCCCCAATCGGCGGCGGCGACCTTCGTCATCATCACGAGCGCCGCCTTCGGCGCGCAGTAGGCGATGCGGTCGCGGTTGGGGACGGTCGCCCGGATCGACGCAATGTTCACGATCGAGCCGTGGCCGCGGCTGATCATTCCGGGGGCGACCGCCCGCATGCAGAAGAAGGCACCCGTCTGCATCACCGCCACCGAGCCCAGCCACTCCTCGTCGCTCACCAGATGCGTCGGCTTGCCGACGTGCGAGACGCCGGCGTTGTTTACCAGGATGTCAACGGCGCCCAGTCGCTCCGATACATCATCGAGCGCCCGCTCCACCTGCTCCCGATCGGCGACGTCGCAGGCGACGCCGACCGCACCCGCGGCGCCGGCCGCGGCGAGATCGCCCGCGGCTCGCCCGGCCGCGACGCCGTCGATGTCGAGCAGGGCCACCGCCGCGCCGGCCTCGGCCAGCGCGGTCGAGATGGCGTGGCCTATGCCGGCCGCGCCTCCGGTGACGACCGCGACCCGGCCCGACAGCTCGACTGCTTTCGCAGATTTCACCTGCTCTCTATGCTACGCCCCCGCGGCAGGAGGAGAACGGCGTGGCAGCGTTGCAGGAGCGAGGGGTGGTCGTCACCGGTGCTTCGTCGGGCATCGGCGAGGCGATCGCGCGCCGCTGCGCCGATGCCGGCGCCCGCGTGCTGGCCGTGGGGCGCCGAGCAGATGCTCTGGACGCGCTGACCGCGTCCGCGCCGGCGGGATCGGTGGTACCCCACGTCGCCGATCTGCTCGAGGCGGACGCGTGTGATCGCGTGCTCGACGCGGCCGTCGCAGCGTTCGGACGGGTGCACGGTGTCGCCCACGCGGCCGGAACCGTGCGCCGCGGAGAGGACATCCGCGAGACGACGGACGAGGAGTTCGCCGAGCAGATCGACTCGAATCTCGGCGTCACCTTCCGGTTCGCGCGCGCCGCGCTTCGCCATATGACCGCGTCCGGCGGCGGCTCAGTCGTGCTGCTCGGCAGCCAGATCGCGCAGGTCGGCGTGCCCGGCTATCCGAGCTACACCGCGGCAAAGGGGGGCGTCACCGCGCTGGCGAGGTCGCTGGCCGTCGACGCAGGGCCCCACGGTGTGCGGGTCAACGTGCTGGCCCCCGGTGTCGTGCAGACGCCGATGGCCTACGTCAACCGGCCGAACTTCGACGAGATGGTCGCTGAGATCGCCCAGCGCCATCCCCTGCGGCGCATCGGACGGCCGGCGGACATAGCCGGGCCGGCGGTTTTCCTGCTGAGCGACGACAGCGCGTGGATGACCGGCCAGACGCTGGTCGTCGACGGCGGATTCACCATCCAGTGAGGTACGACGGCCCCCGAGCCCTTGACGCGCCATACGCTATAGCGTTTAACTTCGACCCATGCCGACGACCCAGCCCCCTTCCACGATCATCGTCACAGGCGCCGGGAACGGAATCGGCGCTGCGGTGGCGGCGAGGCTGCGGGAGGACGGCCACGCCGTCGTCGGCCTGGATATCGAGCCGGGCCAGGACATGCGGGTCGATGTCTCCAATCTCGAGGGTCACGAGCCCCTGATCGCCCGGATCGTTGCCGAGCATGGGCCGATCTGGGGACTCGTCAACGTCGCTGGCATCTTCATTCCGGAAGCGATCGCCGATCTCAGTGTGGCCGCCTATCGGCGACAGCTGGCGGTCATGCTCGACGGGCCGATCTGGCTGGCCCGCGCAGCCGGACTGCACATGGCCCAGCGCGGCGGCGGCCGGATCGTCAACGTGACCTCGATTCACGGAACCAACAGCGAGCGCACCGCGCTCAGCTACGACGTCGCCAAGGGTGGCCTCGAGGCCGCGACCCGGACGCTCGCGATCGAGTTCGGCGAGCACGGAGTGCTGGTCAACAGCCTTGCACCGGGATTCGTGCGTACGCGCATGTCAGTGGTCGACGGTCAGGACGAGCTTCAGACCGATGCCTTCCGTGACGGCTACCTGGCAAGCGGACGTCTGCCTCTGCGCCGACCGGCCGAGCCGCCGGAGATTGCGGCGGTCGTCGCCTTCCTGGTCTCCCGCGACAACAGCTACGTCAACGGAGCGCGAGTCGTCGTGGACGGCGGACTGACGGTCGGGTTCTGATGGATCCGCGGCTGCTGCGACTGCTCGACGAGACCTCGGCGGACGCGCTGGTCAGCGCCGATCCCGGCCTGGTGCGGATGCTCACCGGGCACGCCGGCGAGATCGCCTTCGGCCCGTCCCCGTTCCAGCTGCCCGCGATCGTGGTGGCGGGGCGGGCGAGCGCCCCCCAGCTCGTCTGTGCGACCGACGAGGCGCCCGAGGGCGACGACGTGCACAGCTACCCGGGATTCGTGGTGACGGCGCTCGACCCCGTCGGCGGCGCTCGCGCCGCGCTTCGGTCCGCCGTTGGCGTCGCCGGCCCCGGCCGCATCCTCGTCGACGCTGCCCATGTCCCGCTGGCGCTGGCACACGAGCTGCCGGGAGCGGCAGAGGCGCCCCGCGAGGTGCTCGCCCGAGCCTGCGCCGTCAAGACGGGCTCCGAGGTGGCCGCGGTCGAGGCTGCGCTCAGGTTGTGCGAGGCCGGCCACCTCGCCGCCCGCACGGCGACGGCCGAGGGTGCCACGGAGCTCGAGCTGTGGTCAGCGGTGACGGCTGCGGTCGAGCACGCCGCGGGTGGCCGCACAACCGTGATGGCCGACCTCGTAACCGGCTCACGCACGGCGGATGTGGGCGGTGCGCCGGGGACTCGCCGGTTGGAGCGATCCGATCTTGTGCTGTGCGATCTGGTGCCGCGTTTTGACGGCATCTGGGGTGACTCGTGCGCGACGTGGGCGGTCGAGACGCCGCCGCCAGGCGCGGCCGAGATGCACCGAAGCTGCCGGTCGGCACTCGCTGCCGGGCTCGACGCCCTGCGGCCCGGGGTGCGGGCCGGCGCGGTCGATGACGTCGTGCGAGGCGCGCTGCGGGGCGACGGTTTCGACTACCCCCATCACACCGGCCACGGCATCGGCTTCCACTGGCACGAAGAGCCGCGGATCGTCCCCGCGGGCGAAACGGTGCTCGAGCCGGGAATGGTGGTCGCGCTGGAGCCCGGCGCCTACGGGGACGGGCTCGGCGTTCGCGTGGAATGTGTCGCGGTCGTGACCGAACGCGAACCGCGGCTGCTCTCCCGCCATCCGCTGGGGCTTGACCTGCTCGACGGGGAAACCGCGGCGTGAGCGAGATCGGCGCACGCACGGTCGCACACACCGGTCTGACGGTGCGGAACCTCGAGGCGTCGCTTCGGTTCTGGCGAGACGGCCTCGGCATGCGCGAGGTGATGAGGCAGGAGAAGCGCGGCGGATATCTGGAGGCGATCGTTCATGAGCCTGGCGCACACGTGCTGATGGTGCATCTCGAGCCGCCCGAGGGTGGGGCGCGGATCGAGCTGTTCGAGTACCTGGAACCACCCGGCGGAGCGATCCGCGGACGGCCCGCGGACGTCGGGTTCAGCCACGTCTGCGTGACGTGCGACGACGTCGACGCTCTGCTGCAACGGCTGGTCGCCGTGGGGGGCACACCGTTCGGCGACCCGATCGAGGTCGACACGGGCGCAAACCGGGGCGGCCGCTGCGTCTACCTTCGCGATCCGGACGGCCACGTCGTCGAGCTGTTCGCGCCACAATCGACCACGGGGTGACCGTATGAAGCTGCAGGACAAGGTCTGCGTGATCACCGGCGGGGCGCGTGGGATCGGCGAGTCGATCGGGCAGCGGTTCCGCCGGGAGGGGGGCACGGTCGCCGTCTGGGACGTGGACGAGACGGCGGCGCGCACGACGGCGGCGCAGCTGCACGGCTCAGCTCACCGCTGCGACGTGTCCGACCGCCACGACGTCGAAGCGGCCACGCGCTCGACGCTCGAGGCGCACCAACGGATCGACGTGCTCGTCAATAACGCCGGGGTCGCGCTGGCCGGGCCGTCGGTCACCTTCTCGGATGCCGAGTGGCAGACCTCGATCGGGATCATGCAGACCGGCGTGTTTCTCTGCTCGCAGGTGATCGGGCGGCACATGATCGAGCAGGGCGGTGGCGCGATCGTGAACATCAGCTCCATCAACGCGTCCGAGGCGTTTCCGATGCGGCTGGCGTACTGCGCGGCGAAGGCGGCGGTGGTGGCGATGACAGAGGTGCTGGCGATCGAGTGGGCCGACCACGGCATCCGGGTCAATGCGGTCGCTCCGGGCGTTACCCGCACGGCACTGGTGCAGAAGGGTATCGACGAGGGCGTGATCGATGTCGACCGCTACCTGGCGCGCACGCCGATGCATCGCTTCGCCGAGCCGGACGAGATCGCCCGAGCCGCGCTGTACCTGGCCTGCGAGAACGATGCCTCCTTCGTGACCGGCACCACGTTGCGAGTCGACGGCGGCTGGTCGGCACAGGGATGGATCTTCTGACCGGGGCCGCTGCAGAGCCCGAGGTTGCCCCGGCCGGCGGCACGCCGTTGGTGGTGATCACCGACTCCGACCTGCCGTCACAGGGGGCCGAGGAACGGCTGCTGGAGGCGGCCGGGCTACGGGTGAGGCGTGAGGCGTGCCGGACCGAGGAGGACGTGATCGCTCGCTGCGCGGACGCGACCGCGCTGATCGTGCAGTGGGCTCCGATCACCGCTCGAGTCCTCGATGCCCTGCCCTCGATCAGGTTCATAAGCCGCCTCGGCATCGGAGTGGACATGGTCGATCTGGCTGCCGCGGGCCGCCGCGGCGTCGCGGTGGCGAACACGCCCGACTACTGCATCGAGGAGGTCGCCTGCCACACGCTTGCGCTGATACTGGACCGGGCCCGCGGGATCGTCGAGCTCGATCGCTCCGTGACGGACGGCCGCTGGGAGCCCGTGCAGACTTTTCCGGCCGCGATGCGTCCCTCACTGGTTACGGTCGGCGTGATCGGGTACGGACGGATCGGGCGGAGGGTCGCGGACGCGTTGCGGGCGATCGGATTTCGCGTCGTCGTCCACGATCCGTTGGTGTCGGGCGATGCGATCAGGGCGAAAGGACACGAGCCGCTCGAGCTCCACCAGGCGCTGGCAGAGGCAGACGTGGTCACACTCCACGCGCCGCTGACCGAGGCGACCAAGCACATGATCGACGCATCTGCGATCACGCACATGCGCCGCGGGGCGTACCTCGTCAACACCTGCCGCGGCGGGCTCGTCGACGAGCCGGCACTCACCACGGCGATCCGTGAACGCCGGGTGGCCGGCGCCGGTCTCGACGTGTTCGAACGCGAGCCGCTGCCCCTCGACAGCGAGCTGCGCGACCTGGCGGGAGTCACGCTGACACCCCACGCCGCCTGGTACTCGCCCGCGGCGCTAGCCGACCTCCCGGTCGCCGCCACCCGCCAGACGATCGCGTATCTGGCCGGGCGGGAAGTGCCGTCAATCGTGAATCCCGGGTACGGCGATGTACCGCCGAGGGCGGGCTGATATCCGACGATCACGGATCCGGCGCATCCGACTCGTGGTGGTTCGCCGCCTCGGCGATCCGGCGCGCGGCGGTCTCGATATGCACCTTCATCGCCCGCTTGGCGCCGACCCGGTCGCCTGAGGCCATGACGTCGACCAGAAGCTGGTGGCTCTCGGCATGCCGCCGGAGCTCGTCAGGGCCGAGTGACGCGGCGGCGGCGCGGAAGAAGTGGTTCGTGCGGCCCCGCATCTGGGCGGCGACGTCCAGCAGGATGCGGTGATCGGCGAGCTCCCACAACGCCTCGTGGAAACGCTGGTCGAGCTCGTGGACCGCATCGACGTCGCCGTTGACTGCCGCGGTGACCATCCCGTCGACGATGTACTGCAACCGCTCGTGCGCGTCGCTCGAAGACCAGTCACGCTGGACACGCGCGACGACGAACTGCTCGAGCAGCACCCGCAGGCTCGAGACCTCCTCGAGCATCCGCGGTGAGAGCTCTGCGACACGCGCACCCCGTCTGGGCAGGCGAACGATCAATCCCTCCTCCTCGAGCCGTGTCAGCGCCTCGCGCACCGGGATGTGGCTGACGCCGAGCTCGGCCGCGATACGGCGCTCGACCAGCCGTCCGCCCGGCTGGTGTTCGCCCGACCGGATCCCGTCGCGGATCCGCGCCGCCACTGCGTCCGCGAGCCCCCGGTCCGGGCCGGGCTCAAGCAACGCGCGGCGGTGTGATCATCGAAGAGCCACGCCGGTATCGGGGTCGAAGCAGTGCATGCTCTCGGCATGGACGGCCAGTTCGAGCGGCGTGTCCGCCGGAATCGGGCGGCGGCTGGCGACGCGGGCCGTGAACTGTGCCCGGTCGTCGCCGGCCAGCAGCACCCCGGAATCGCCCTCCTCCGAGGCCGAACGCACCGAGTCGCTATCGATACGCGGCGCATCCAGCGAGAAGATGACGTGACTCTCGGCGCCGAGACCCTCGACCACCTCGGGAGACACGGTGATCCGGGGCAGGCCGTCGTCCCGGCCGGGCAGCTCGAAGTCGGTTGGACGCAGGCCAAGGATGACCTCTCGCCGTTGGCCGGCCACCGCTGAGTCCGGCGCCAGCGGCAGGCTCACGCCCGCGAACCGGGCAACCGCGCCGTCGATCTCCGCACGCACCAGGTTCATCGCCGGAGAGCCGATGAAGGCCGCGACGAACAGGTTTGCCGGCCGGTCGAACAGCGCCTGAGGCGTGTCGCACTGCTGCAGCACGCCGTCGCGGAGCACCGCCACCCGCTGGCCCAACGTCATCGCCTCGGTCTGATCGTGGGTGACGAAGACCGTCGTCACCCGCAACCGGTCATGAAGCCGGGCCAGCTCGGCGCGCATCGAGACGCGCAGCTTCGCATCCAGGTTCGACAGCGGCTCGTCCATCAGGAACGCACGCGGCTCGCGCACCATGGCGCGCCCGATTGCGACCCGCTGACGCTGGCCGCCCGACAGCGCGCCGGGACGGCGCGAGAGGTACGGCTCGAGGCCGAGGGTGCCGGCCACGGCGTCGACGCGCTCCGCGATCTCACGCCGGCTGACGTGGCGCAGCTTGAGCCCGAAGGCAAGATTGGCGCTCACGGTCATGTGCGGGTAGAGCGCGTAGTCCTGAAACACCATCGCGATGTCGCGGGCCCGCGGCGCGAGGTCGGTGACGTCCCGATCGCCGATCACCACCCGGCCCTCGGAGACGTCCTCGAGACCGGCGATCATCCGTAGCAGGGTCGACTTCCCGCAGCCCGACGGGCCGACCAGCACCATGAACTCGCCGTCGCCGATGCTGAGGTCGATGCGATCAACGGCGCGGACGCCGTTTCCGTAGACCTTGGTCACTCCCTGCAGCTCGATCCCGCGCATGCCTCGAATTCCTCCCGGTACCGGCGCCCCGCGCTTGACGAAGCGGATGCTATAGCGTTTACTTCCAGCATTCCAGCGGAGTTCCGCGCTGCGCACCGCACAGATGCTCTGTGCCGGGTGACCAAGACCAGGAGGAGCCATGACCGCCAGACGACGTTGCAGTCCGCGCGTACTGATCGCAGCCGTGGCGGTGGTGGCGCTGCTCGCAGCCGCCGGCTGCGGCGGCAGCGGCAGCGGCGGCACGAGCGGGTCCAGCCAGGCTGCCGGCGGCAAGCCGATCACCCTCACGATGTGGTGGTGGGGTCAGCAGGAGGCGGCCGGCCTGAACAGGTTCGTCGCCGACTCGGTGAAGAAGTACGAGGCGATGCACCCGAACATCACCATCAACACGGTGTTGCAATCCACCGACAACCTGATGCCGAACTTCGCCGCGGCCGCGAAAGCCAAGAAGGGGCCGGACATCGAATACCGGTGGGGCGGCATCTGGGCGCTGCAGGACGCCTGGGACGGCAACCTGGCCGCGATCTCGGACTACCTCCCGCAGAGCGAGTATTCGCATTACCTGAACGCTTCCGAGGACACGTCCAGCGGAAAGGTGTGGACGGCGCCGTGGTACGTCCAGCCCTCGTTCCCGGTGCTGTACCGCAAGGACGTGCTGCAGAGCGCGGGCATTGCGGCGGCGCCGACCACATGGGACGAGCTCCTGGCCGACTGCTCGACGCTACGCGCGAAGGGCATCACGCCGATGGCCGGCGGGGTCAAGGACGGCTGGTTCGGCGGCTGGCTCTACTCGATCCTGGGATCGCAGTCGCTGACCTCGATCGACGATCTCAAGCAGGCCGTCATCGGCACCAAGAAGTTCACCGACCCGGCGCTGTCGGAGTGGTGGACGCGCCTCGGCCAGATGATCTCGGCCAAGTGCTGGAACGACGACATCGGGTCGCTCGACCTCTACCAGGCGCAGCAGACCTGGGTCGACGGCAAGAGCGCGATGACGATCACCGCGGGAACCGACGTCAAGAAGTTTGTCAGTCAGGTGGGAGCGGACAAGGTCGGCGTCATGGCGATTCCCGCGTACGGCACCGGAGTCGGTGCCGGCAAGCTCGGCTCCACTTCCCAGACGCTCGGCATCAGCTCGTGGTCGCCGTACAAGCAGCAGGCGGCGGACTTCATCCGGTTCCTGCACACCCCGGACGAGCTGGCGATGTTCTACGCCGACACCGGGGCGCTGCCGGCCGATGACCGGTTCGACTCTTCGCTGATCGACGTGCCGCAGGTCAAACAGCTGTTCGACATGGTGAAGGACGGTTCGCCGTACCTCGAGAACTTCATACCCACCGACCTCGACGCGAAGGCCAACTTCGGCGGCGTACAGCTGATGTTCGCCGGCAAGACGACCCCGGAGCAGGCGGCGGCGACGACGGAGTCGGACATGGCACGGATCCGCCTGATCCAACCTGACCTGATCGACAACTTCAAGAAGTGGGCAGGCCAGGGGTAGTCACGGACGGCGTGGCGGCGGCGACGGTCCCGACGGGCCGGCGCCGCCGAGTCACGCTGCAGCCGCTGCTGTGGATGGCGCCGGCGCTGATCGCGATCCTGTTCGTGTACGGCTACGGGATCTACCGGCTGCTGCTCGAGGCGACGCATCGCGAAGGCGGGCCCTCGGTCGGACTGGACAACCTGCGGATCGCGATCGACGACCCGTTCTTTCGCACAGCCGTCGGCAACAACCTGCGGCTGCTGTTGACGTTGCCGCTGATCACGGGGTTGGCACTGCTCGTCTCGATCCTGCTCTACGAGGGGCTGCGCGGCTGGCGCTTCCACCGCGTGGCCCTGTTCATCCCTTACATGCTGCCCGTGACGGTGGTGGGGGTGCTGTTCGGCGAGATCCTGACGCTGCACGGCCCGCTCAACTCGACGCTGGAGACCGTCGGCCTGGACGGGATCTCGCAGGACTGGCTGGGCAGTCCCGACTGGGCGCTCCGCTCGCTCGCCGGGGTCATCGTGTGGCGCGAGCTGGGCTTCGGCGTCGTCCTGTTCCTGGCGCGGATGCTCTCGCTGCCCCAGAACGTGTTCGACGCGGCGCGGGTGGACGGGGCGGGTTGGTTTCGCACCCACTGGCACGTGACCCTGCCGCTGATGCGTTCGATCATCAGCTTCTACCTGGTGATCGAGGGTATTACGTTGATGTCGTGGGTCTTCAGCTACGTCTATGTGATGACCGGCGGCGGCCCCGGCCAGTCGACCCAGGTGACCGAAACCTACATCTACCAGAATGCGTTCAACTCGGACATCCCGTGGCTGGCGGCGTCTGCGGCGACGGTGCTCCTGATCGCGCTCACCGCGCTGGCCGGCGTGACACTGCTGGCGCGGTGGGTGAGTGGTCGCTGGAGGCCGGCGTGATCGAGCGGAGCGGGCGAGTCGTTCGCCAGGCGGTGCTGATCGCCTTCACGCTTTCGGCGCTGCTGCCGGTGTACGTGATGGTGTCCGGCTCGTTGCGCACTCAGGGCGACTTCCTCAATCACCCGCTTGGGTTCCCCACATCGCCGTCGCTGAGCGCCTACCGCACCGCGGTCGACAACAACTTCTTGCAGTGGCTGTTCAACAGTCTGGTGTTGACCACCGCGTCGGTCGTGATCACGCTCGCGATCTCGGCGATGGCGGCATGGGGGCTGTCCCGGTGGCAGTTCGTCGGGCGCGAGGCGCTGCTGTCGATGATCATCTCCCTGATGGTGATTCCGCCGGTGGTGCTGGTCGTGCCGCTGTTCTTGCTGGGAGCGCAGCTCAACCTGATCGATACGCGCAGGATCGTCATTGCGATCTACGTCGGCCTGATGATGCCGTTCTCCGTGTACATGCTGGCCGCCTACTTCCGGACGATCCCGTCCTCGCTGATCCAGGCGGCCGAGATCGACGGCGCCTCATCGCTGCAGGTGTTCCTGCGGGTTGTTCTCCCGCTCTCTCGCGCGCCGTTGATCACGCTGGCGGTGGTCAACGCCCTGTGGGTGTGGAACGAGCTCTTGATCGCGCTCGTGTTCCTTCAGAGCCAGGACTCGCTGACGCTGATGGCGGGGCTGACCGGATTCCAGAATCGCTACAACCTGGACATCCCGGTGGTGATGGCGGGCCTCTCGCTGGCAACGCTTCCGATCTTCGGGCTCTACATGTTTGGCCAGCGGTTCTTCATGCGCGGTCTGGTCGCGGGCGCCATCAAGGGCGGGTAGCGGCGGGGCTCACAGGCCGGGCGGCGCAACGTCGCCGGGCAGGTCGCCGGGGACGCCGTCCAGCGCGACCGCCGTCACCGTCGTCTCGAGCACCTGCGACGGGTCGAGCGTCGCAGCCATCCCATCACGCGCGGCGACCGCCAGCCCTCCCGGCGGGCTGGTCGACGGCTCCGTCAAGAGCATGCTGTGTCCGCGCCATCCGCCGTAAACACCCCACGACCAGACCCGCGGGAAGACCGCCGGGTCGAACCGCAGCCCCAGCCCGACACCGTTTCCATGGCTGACGGCACACCAGCCCTCGTCCAGGCCGAGCGTGTGCAGCCATTCGGTGACGGCCGCCTCGGGTGGCAGCGCGCGGCTGAGGTCGTGGTCGCCGTGACAGGGCCATCCAGCCTCGGTGGTGCCCTCCGGGAGCCGGCCGGTGTCGGGCGCCTCCACCGCCACGCGCCGCACGGGCAGGTGGAGGCGAGTCTGTGGCGTGACGGGATGTGCGACATGCAGGTTCCACGTGTACGCCACCGGCGTCGACGACAGGTTGATGAGGCGGTGGCGGAACTCGAGCTCCGGGCGTCCGGCGCGAACCGTGATCCACTTCTCCATCCGGCAGGGCAACGAGACGGCGTGGCGTTGAAGGCGCAGGGTCGCCGCATCGTCGCTGGACTCGAGCGACCACTCCCACGACCCGCACCAAAGATCGCCGTGATCCTGGAAGCGATTGCTGCCGATCTGACACTCGGCGTCCGTCGGGAACAGCTCGTCCCATCCGCCGCACCAGACATCGTCGAAGGCGGGGCCGGGATAGGTCGCAGCCAGCGGCACGCGCGGGTTCTTCCAGAGCAGGTCGGTGTCGGTGGGCCTATGCACGAGGTCGAACACCTTGGCTCCCGCGGACGGGAAGATGGTGGCGCGGACCAACGCATTCTCGAGTGCGACGCCTTGGACGCCGTCGCGGACAACGTTGGGGTCGGCATGGACGGTCACACTCGCGAGCATACCGAGGGTCGCATCACAGGATGCGGGCGATGAGGCTATGCACCGCGTCTGTGGCCATCGGAGTGGCGGTCCTAATTGTGACGTCTGACGAAGCCCCAGGAGATCGCCGGCTGATGGTCGGATGCGAACGGGATACGGGTCGCCTGGGTCAGACCTCAGGCGATTGCGGATTTGGGCGCTTCCTGCGTCCCACGCGTGCGGGGTAGGCATCGATCAGCGATGCCGCGGCGAGCTCGCCGGCTTCTGACACTAGTTCGCGGCCCTTGGCCGCCTGGTATGAGCGGGAGCGCCTTTCGGGGCGGGCGATAGTTGGGCGATGGTCGCTTGTGCCGCACGGTTAGACGAATCACGAGATCGCGACGAACCGATGGGTGATACCAGGGTGGTCCACAGCCCGCCTGATCGGCTCAACCGTGCGGGATTCGGCTCTATCAGCGGCGGGGGTGGGATTCGAACCCACGGACGAGGTTGCACCCCGTCTCCGGTTTTCAAGACGATGGATCGGGCGCGGGCATTTCGGGTGTGTGCGGCGGGTTGTGGCGATCGGGTTGAAGTGGGTGATCATCGGGCGACTGGGGTATTGGGAGTTTTGGGAGACGCCTACGCGCGTGAGACCGTGGACGCCTGGGATTGACCCGGTTTCGTGGACTACTGTCGTTGAAGCGCCCCAGGTTTAGTGGAGGCTCGGTTGGTTGGTTTCCTCGATTCTTCCGAGGCCTGCCGGCGCGCCCTCGGTAGCGCTGGCCGGTTGGTCTCGGGCGGCCCGCAGGGCCGCGTTGGTGATCCTGGCATGATCTGCTCGCACTCGACCGGGGGATGTCGCCGAGTTCCTCGTGCAGCCGGTCGTGGTTGTAGAAGCTGATCCATTTCAGCGTTTCGTGTTCAAGCCGCTCGAAGCTCCAGAGAGGCCCGGTGACCAGTTCGCTCTTGTAGGTCGCGACCCAGGCTTCGGCCATCGCGTTGTCGTAGGCGTCGCCCCTTGATCCCAGCTGGGCGCGATGCCATGCTCGTCCAGGCGGTCGGTGTAGTGCAGGCTGGTGTACTGCGATCCGCGATCGGTATGTGCGACCAGCCGCCCGGCTTCGGGCGGCGCAGCCCGACGGCCATTTCCAACGCGTCGACGACCAGATCTGAGCGCATGTGGGTGGCCAGCTGCCAGCCCACGATCATCCGGCGTACACGTCCAGGATGAAGGCCATATAGGCGAAGCCCTGCCATGTCCGGACGTAGGTCAGGTCAGCCACCCACAGCTGGTTTGGTCGGCTGGCGGTGAAGTCCCGGTTGACGAGTTCCTGGCTCGGGCTGCGCGGCCTCGTCCGGCCTGGTCGTGCGCCGTTTGCGGCCGCGCTGGACGCCGCGCAGCCCTTCCTGACGCATCAGGCGGGCGACCCGCTCACGGCCGGCGTCGGTGACCCCGCGGCGTAGCTGCTTCCACGTCTTGCGGACGCCATAACCGACCGGTACCCCTGACGAGCCTCGTGGATCTCTGCGATCAGCTGGGCGTCGCGGATCGCCCGTGCAGACAGCGGCCGCGACAATCGCGCGTAATGGGTGCTGGTCGCCACGCCCAACGCCCGGCAGGTCGGCTCGATCCCAAAGACCTGGCCGCCGCGACTCGATGTAGGCGGTCATCTTTGCCGGGTCGGATCGAGCTCCGCTGCGAAATAGGCGGTCGCGTCCTTCAAGATCGCGTTGGCTCGCCGCAGCTGGGACACCTCACGCCGAAGGCGAAGCTCCTCCCGCTCACTGGTCGAGAGCACGCTGGCCGCTCACCACGGTCAGCCTCCGCCTGCCGCACACGCTTTCGCAACACCTCACTCGTGATCCCCAGATCCTTGGCCACATGCGCGATCGGACGGCCCGACTCCTGCACCATCCGCACGCCACGCTCCAAGAGCTCCGGCGGGTACTTCCGTGGTCTGGACATAACCCAGGATTCTCCCTCCTCCAGACCGCCGGGCGCGGGAGCCTCCACATTTCCGGGGTGCTTCAACCAAAGCCCCGCCGACTACGAGAAGATCACCACCAAGGCGGCCGATGCCGCCTAACCGCACCCATCCACCGAAGCGGGTCAATCCCACACCGCCGAAGCGTTCGATCTCCGCCCGCACGGCCGCGTGATACCCGCTCAGCCTCCGGCTCACATCCTCTGGGTCCGCCGCATGCGCCGAGGCCGTAAACCCGACCAAGTCGCAGAACAACACCGAGACGACCTTCCGCTCCTCACGGCGCCCAACCCTCCGGGGAGAGGGCATGCGCACACGCCATGCAGAACCGCGCGGTATCCGGATTCTCCCGGCCACACTGCGGACACACGGCCACACGCCCAGTCTACGACGACACAGCAGACATCCGCTCGCCGATCAGCCATTCGTCAGGCCCGTAACGATGCGCTGAGCTAGACAGTCATCCGCGTGGGCGTACCCAGCCGATGCCCGTCGTGCCAACCGGGAGCGTCGCGCCAGCGGGATTAGGCCGAAATCATGCCGGGCAGGCCGCCCCTCAACCGCCGCGGATCCCAGCGGCAGCTGATCGTCTCTTGGCCGCCGGCGTTACGGAGATCCCCAGTTGTCCCCCGCGTCACCCTCCCGCTCGCCGTGCGGCAGAGCTCGCCCACGCGTACGGGTGCGACGCCCCGACGGGTGGATCCGCGGTTGCACTTTCCGCGTGTGGCGAGCGATCCCCTTGTGCTGCCGACTCGTGCTCGCGACCCGGGTTCAGGTCTGGCGACAGTTGGGCGATGGTCCGTGTGCGGCCTGGTTGGGGCGAACTGCGGTCTATCAGAGCCGTGATCGTCGGTCCGTCGACGCGTCGTCATCGTGCACCGTCGGCTCAACCATAGGGTTTGCGGGCGGTCAGCGGCGGGGGTGGGATTCGAACCCACGGACGAGGTTGCACCCCGTCTCCGGTTTTCAAGATGTGTTGTCTTTGGAGAGATCGCGGTTTGCTGGTCTTCGGCACCGGTGTGTGGCGTCTTTTAGAGGTGCCGCAGTCGGCTGGGCTGGCGGACACGATCCGTGTCGTCGATCTGGTTTCGGCGATCGTGCCCCGCGACGCTGGCGTTGCACACTGCGATCCGCGCGCCGCTAGACCCCCGTCGCCGGGCGGGTTGAGCGCCGATTGGGGCTAGGGGCACAAATGCCATGCATGGCTTGCGTGCCATTACGCAGCCTCTTAAGGCGACGGCGAAGCTATTCGCAGTTGGTGGTGGTCTCGCCGGTGGTGCAGGTGTCTGTGCCGGGGCCGCCGTTGAGGCGGTCTGTGCCGGGACCGCCGGCGAGTTTGTCTTTGCCGGCTCGGCCGAAGATGGTGTCGTTGCCGGCGTCGCCGGTGAGCTTGTTGGCGGCGGCGTTTCCAATCAGGGTGTCGGCGGCCCGGCCGCCCAACAGGTTCTGGATGCTCCACAGCCGCGCTGTTGAGCCGGAGGCGGAGGCGCGGCCGCTGGTCAGGTTGGCGGTGATCGGGGCGAACCGGGCTACGAAGAAGAAGTCGACCAGGTCTTCGCCCGGGCCGCCTCGGTACTGGTCATGCCCGCGTGATGCGGTGATCCAGTCGTCTCCGCGGCCGCCGTACACCTGGTCATCGCCCGGCCCGTCGCGCAGGAAATCAACACCCCGGCTTCGCGCGACCGCGGGTGCTGCTCCGCGAAGCGGGCCCGCTCGCGCTCCAGCAGCCGCCTCAGCCGGGCGCGGTCGATCTCGACGTGAGCCGGCGCACTCATGGCGCCACGCTAGCGCAGCTTCACTCCGGCATGCAGCGGCGATCCGAGACCAGCCGGCCCAGCAGGTCGGACAGCTCGTCCAGCTCCTGCTCGCTGAAGTGGTCGGTGAACATGCGCCGGATGTCCTCGTGGTGGGTGCGCGACCCTCTTTCAGCTTCTCGTACCCGGCGTCGGTGAGCACGGCGTAGGTGACCCGCGCGTCCTTGTCGCAGGCTTGCTTGCAGACCCAGCCGGCCCGCTCCAGCCCCTCCAGCAGCCGCGTGATCCCGGACGCCGTCAGCACCACCCGGTCGGCAAGGTCGACGCGCCGCAGCACCCCTCCCGGCGCGTCTGCCAGGGCTGAGGACGGGTAGCCCGCCGCCAACCACGACGGCATGCGGAACGCCGCCTCCGCATAGAGAGCCGGCGCCAGCACGCGGCTGCGGCCGTCCTGGATCTGGAGCACCAGGTGCGCCTGGCCCAGCGAAGGATCGGGGGTGGTCTCGGGATACGAGAGCGCGCAATGCGACTCGCCCTTCAGGTAGTAGACGCCGTTGACGCCGCGATAGGGCACGCGAGTCAGCTCGGCGGCGACGTCGCGAAAGCGGCGCGGGTTGCCCACGCGCGCCCAGGCATCGGCCAGCACGTGCACCTCGTCGTATGCGATCCCGGCGTGCGAGCGGCCGGGCTCGCGCCCGAAGGCCGTGTGGAAGCGCCGGGCGAACCCTTGGCCGATCGCGTCGCCGTAGCTGCCCGTGACGGTCGACCACACCACGCCCTCGGCGGCCGGGCCGGCCTGGTCGACATAGGCCGGAATCGACGGCGAGTAGACGACGTACACCAGGGCGCCGGTTGGCGCCGCCGCGAACGCCCGCTGGAACCGGGCCGCCTCGTTCGGCAGCCACTGGGCCAGCAGGACGGCCGCCGGATCGCTGGCGTGGATGGACCGGACGACCCCGTCCCAGCGCTCGAGCCGGGCGGGGATCGACCGCACATCGACCTCCCATCCGGAGCGTTCCGCGGCCCGTAGCGTCGGCTCCGTCGCCATGTGGCTCGACTGCACGCGTGGTTCGATGAAGAGGAGGCGGCGGGTGGCCGGGCGCCATGCCGCCACGGCCTCGAGCTCGTCGAGCCAGCGGACGAAACTTGGCCCGTAGACCGCCTCTGTCGCGCACACCTGAAAGATCGACGCGTACTCGGTCTGTTGCTCGCGCACGAGCTGTGCGACGTACTCGGACGTAAACGCACTCAGGAGCGGGCATCCGTACGGGGCAGCTGCGTCCACGGCCTCCCGCTCGGGCAGCATCCAGCCGGCGGTGATCGCGTCGACCTCGCGGTTGACCAGCGACTCGATCGCCTGCACCACGCTTTCGGGGCGCAGTGGGTCGACGTCGACGACGATCTGCTCGATCGGGCGGCCGGCGATGCCTCCGCGCGCGTTGATCTCGGACACCGCAAGCGCCGACCCGTTCACCATCTCGTCGCCGTCGGCGGCGACGGGGCCCGTGCGAGGGTAGGCGGAGCCGATCACGTAGCGCCCCCGCGGCCGGCGCGGGCGCACGGGCGGCGCGGGCGCCGCTCCCTGGGCCGCCGCCTGGACGCGGCCAGCCGCAAGCGACATCAGCGACCGTCCCGAGCCCGGTAGCGGCAGCACCAGGAGGCCCTGCTCGACGGCGACGGCAGCGACCCCGGCCCGGGTTGACTGGCCCAGCTTGGGGAGGATCCGCTCCAGATGTTTTCCAACCGTGCGGCCGCCGCAGCCGAGCAGCGCCCCGATGTCGTCGTTCGACAGCCCGCCGGCGACGAGCGTCACCACGTCGAGCTCGCGCGGTGTCAGCCCATGGGGCGGCTCGACGTCGGCGAGCTCGACCCTGGCCCGGTCCCCGTGCTCGGACTCGAGCTCGAAGGCGCAGAGCCGTTGGCCGCTCCGCCAGAGACCCGCCAGCCTGGCCTCGCCGCTCGCGGCGAATGCCCGCGCAAACCGCTCAAGCTCCGGCTCTGACCGCAACATCCGCGCGCACGCGCCGCTCTCGAGCTCGACCAGCTCGCCGCCGGCATGCAGGATGACCGCTCCGGAGATCAACGTATTGCACCCCTCCCAGGCCGGTGCCTATCGTACCCAGCCACCGTCCCCCGGGAGGAGCGCACCCCATGACCACGTGGCCGGCCGGCGCCCGCGGCGCCGTCGCATTCACCTTCGACTTCGACGCCGAGGAGGTGTGGATCGGCGATGATCCTGAGAACGTCAATCGGCCGGGTGTCCTCTCCCAGGGCACGTACGGCGCGAAGGTGGCGGTGCCGCGGATCCTGGAGCTGCTCCAGCGCCATGACCTTCAGCAAACGTTCTTCGTGCCAGGAAGGGTGGCGGAGCGCTATCCCGGCCGGCTGCGCGAGATCGTCGCAGCCGGCCACGAGGTCGGCCACCACGGCTACACCCACACCTCGCCGGCGAAGCTGGAGCGCCCCGCCGAGGAGGCCGAGCTCGTGCGGGCGCTCGAGGTGCTGCATGGGCTCGGCGCGGATCCCGTCGGCTACAGGTCGCCGTCGTGGGAGTTCTCGCCGTCCACCATCGAACTGCTCCAGAAGCACGGCTTCCGCTACTCGTCGAACTACATGGACGACCTGCACCCGTACCTGCATCCCGGGAGCGGCCTCGTCGAGCTGCCGATCCAGTGGATCCTGGACGACGCCGCCCACTTCTGGTTCTCGAGCAGCGGCATCGACTGGTCGCGGAACATCGTACCGCCGAGCCAGGTACGCGACATCTGGTGGGCGGAGCTGGACGGCATCGTCGCTCTCGGCGGCGCCTGCATCATCACGATGCACCCGCAGGTGATCGGCCGGCCGCACCGGCTCGCGTTCCTCGACGACTTCATCGCCGACGTGAAGGCGCGCGGCGACGTCTGGATCGCGACCTGCGCAGAGATCGCCGCGGCGGTCGCGTAGATGGACGGCCGGCGGCCGCTCGTCACCGGCGGCGGCTCCGGCATCGGGCGAGCGAGTGCCGCCGTCCTGCGCGAGCGCGGGGCCCGTGTGGTGACGGTGGATCTCGCCCGCAGCGACGTCACCGCCGACCTGAGCGATCCCCGAGGCCGTGACGGCGGCCGTGGCGGTGGCGGCCGAGGCGCTGGAGGGACCGCCTGACGTGCTTGTCGCGGCCGCGGGCGTCTACCGGATCCAGCGGCTCGTCGAGCTCGATCCGGACACGTGGGACGACGTACTCGCGATCAACCTGCGCGGTGTGTTCCTGACAGCCCGCGCGGTGGCCAACCTCCTGATCGAGGCCGGCCGCCCGGGAGGGATCGTGAACCTGGCCTCGACGGCCGTAGCAGCGGGGGTGACGCGGCCGAGCCCAGCGCGCATTACAACGTGAGCGAGGCCGGCGTGGTTGCCCTCACGCGCCAGATGGCGATCGAGCTCGCCCCGCACCGGATCCGGGTCAACTGCGTCTGCCCCGGCGTGATCGACACGCCGATGCTGCGCGTGATGGACGACCCGGATGCCGGAGCCGAATGGGTGCGGGCCGCGGTGCCACTGGCCCGGCTGGGCGATCCGATCGAGGTGGCGCGCGTCGTTGCGTTTCCGGTCTCCGACGAAGCGTCATACGTGACCGGGGCGGCACTCCCGATCGACGACGGCCTGACGGGATGCCTCAGGCCGCCTCCTCGGCAACCCAGGCCGAGATCCGCCGGTTCCAGCGCGAGATCAGCCCCACCATGCCGCCGGGGACGAACACCACGATCACGAGCAGCGCAGCGCCCAGGATCGTGAGCTGCCAGCCCGGGTAGTCGATCAGGACCGTCTGGATGGCGGTTACGAGCGCCGTGCCGACGATGGGGCCAGTCACCGTCCCGAGTCCCCCGATGACGAGCATCGTCACGTCGATCGACATCGGCGTGAGGCCCATCTGGCTCGTCGTGAACGACTGTTCGAACGAAAGGTAGAGACCGCCGGCAACGCCCGCGAGGAATCCGGACAGCCCGAACGCGACCACGCGCGTGGTCCGGGGGTTCACCCCTCGCGCGGCGGCGTAGGCCGGCGCATCGCGGATCGACCGCAGCGCGATCCCGAGGTGCGACTGCCGCAGCCAGGCGACGGCGAAGCACGCCAGCACGGCGAGCGCGCCGCAGACCCAGTAGTAGTCGCGCAGATAGGCCTCCTGGTCGATCGCCGAGAAGAGCGATGGGACGGTCGGGAAGCCGAACGAGCCGCCGGTCAGCCCGCGCGGGTCGTTCAGCGCCACGTACTGCACGACCTGCGCGAAGGAGAAGGTGAGGAGCGAGGTGTAGATCCCGAACAGGCGCAGGGTTGGGAATGCGAGGAGCACCGAAACGGCGGCGGAGAAGGCGCCGCCGGCCAGGATCGCCAGGCCCAGCGGCAGCCATGTCTGGTGCAGCATCAGCCAGCCCGAGCCGTAGGCGCCGAGCGCGTAGATCGCGAGCTGGCCGAAGTTCCAGACGCCCGCCATCCCCAGGATGAAGTTCCACGAGATGTTCAGCACGAGGACGATCTCGGCCGTCACGATGATCGTCATGTAGTAGGGATCGGTGTAGACGAGCGGGAACAGCGCCGCCAAGACGACCGTGACGCCAATCGCGGCCCAGCGCGCACCTGACAGCGCCGGCAGCGCGCCCATCACAGCCGCGTCTCGCTCGGCGTACCGCGCAGGCCGTAGGGCCGGACGACGAGGATGAGCAGGATCGCCCCGTACAGGATCGGGAGCGTCCACGTCGTGCCGATCTCGACTTCGCAAAACGCCTGCATCAGCCCGACCAGGTAGGCGGCGTAGAGCGTGCCCGAGAGGCTACCGAGCCCGCCGAGGACGACCACGATCAGCGCTTGGAGCAACGGCAGGTCGCCGGCCGTGGGCGACGCGAAGTAGAGCGCGCCCAGGAAGACGCCGCCGACGCCGGCCAGGGCGGAGGCCAGGCCCATCGTAACGGGATAGAGTCGCGTCACGGGCACGCCGAGGGTGCGGGCGGCGTCCAGGTCCTGCGCCACGGCGCGGATCGCGAAGCCCCAGCGGGTGCGCGCCAGGAACAGTCCAAGCGCCGCCATCAGGGCGACGGAGACGGCGGCCATCGTGAGCTCGTGGTAGCTGATCGAGACGCCGTTCTAGAAGCTCGAGGTTGCCGTGCACGACCGGCGGCACGTTCTCCTGGAACGGGCCGTAGTGCTGGAGCGCAACGTTGGTGAGCAGGATCGCGACGGCAAATGTCGTGATGAACGTCACCATCTCGAAGTCCACCTCGTTGCGGCGGCCGATCAGCGGCTGCACCGACACGAGCTCGGTGGCCATGCCGAAGGCGAAGGCGACCACAAGGCCAGGGCCAGCGCCAGGATGGCGTTCACGCCGTGGCTCGTGAGCGCCCACCAGCCGACATAGCTGCCGATCATCACCATCGACCCCTGCGACATGTCGAGGATGCGCATGGTGCCGTAGATGAGCGTCATCCCGATCGCGACGAGCCCGTAAATCGAGCCGTACACGACGCCGTTGGAGAGGATGGCAACGACGTCAGTCACGGGCCGCCCTCCACGATCGATCCCAGATACGTCTCGACCACCGTACGGTCCTGCGACACGTCGTCGAGCTGCCGCTGCGGACGATCTTGCCGGCCTCGAGGATGTGCACGCGATCGGCAGTGGCGGCGATGTGGTGAAGTTCTCCTCGACCAGGACGATGGTCGCGCCTGACTCGCGCTTGAGGCGCGCGATCGCCGCGTAGACCGCCTCGATCGCCACTGGCGCCAAGCCCAGCGACGGCTCGTCGATCAGCAGGATCCGCGCCGGCCGCATCATCCCGCGGCCCAGGCCGACCAACCGCCGCTCGCCGCCCGACAGCGTCCGCGCCCTCTGGGCGCGCTTCAGCTCGACTGCCGGCAGATCGGAGTACACGCGCCGCAGTGCCGCGCGCCGCTCCCGCCATGGAGCCCGGAGGAACGCGCCCATGAGCAGGTTCTCCTCGACCGTCATGTCGGGAAAGAGTCCGTCGCCCTGGAGGATGTGGACGACGCCCCGGCCGGCGAGCGCTCGGCGGGTATGCCGTCGATGCGGTCGCCGTCGAGTTGGATCGAGCCCGCCATGGGCTTCAGGAGGCCGAGATCGCGAGGAGCAGGGTGGTCTTGCCGTGGCCGTTTGGCCCGATCACGACGGCGGTCTGGCCGGGGTTCACCGTGAGCGAGAGGTCGCGCAGGACGACGGTGCGGTCATACCCGGCGGTGAGCCCTCTGCACGAGGAGCGCCGCGCTCACGCGCCCCTGCGGCCGCCCCGGCCCAGGTAGACCTCGATCACGCGCCGGTCGCGCAGCATCTCGGCCGGCGTTCCGATGAAGAGCTGGGCGCCGTGATGCATCACGAGGACGCGGTCCGCCAGCGCCATCAGCGCCCGCATGACGTGCTCGATACAGACGATCGCGACGCCCGTCCCGCCCACCCGCTTCAGGAGGGCAACCGTCGCGTTGATCTCGCCCGGGTTGAGGCCGCCGAACGGCTCGTCGAGCAGCAGCACGAGCGGCTCGGTTGCCAGCGCTGTCGCGATCATGAGCCGCTTTCGGTCGTAGACGGGAAGCTGTGCGGCAACGGTCGTCGCGCGGTGCTGGAGCCCGACCAGCTCCAGTGCCGCCATGCCGCGGGCTACGTCGACCGACCGGGCCCGACGGCCCCCGCGGCCGCGCCCGCGGCGGAAGCTGGCCGCCAGATAGGCATTTTCGACCACGGTCAGCGTCTCGGCCGCCGAGGGGTGCTGGAACGTGCGGGCCAGCCCCAGCCGGCAGCGGTGGTGGATCTTGGTGCCGCGCGATCGATCGACCAGCCAGCTCGATCTCCCCTGAGGTGGAGACCGTATGGCCGGTGATCGTGTCGAACAGCGTGGTCTTGCCGGCGCCGTTCGGACCGGCGATGCCGAGCACCTCACCCGGGGCCACCGAGAACGACAGGTCGTCCACGGCCCGCAGCCCACCGTAGAGCTTGGTGACGCCGCGCACATCGAGGATCGGCGCGGCCAGCCCGGGGGCGGGTTCGGTCACTGCAGCCAGGTTGGAAGCTCGAACTTGCCCGTGGTGTAGGGATCAGGAGAGATGATCTTCTGCTGGCCGTCCTGAATCTGGAATGTGAGGTGCGGCATGCCGAGCGACGGGTCGGAGGTGTCGTCGGGATACGGGATGCACGTGAGGCCGGGGTGGCCGAACGAATAGGCCCCGCACACCCCGCGGTACGGGGTCGCCTTGATGTAGGCGTTGATGCGGTCGAAGTCGTACGGGTCTCCGGCGACTCCCACCGCCTGCGCCCAGATGTGCATCAGGTCGTACTGGTCGCCGGCGTTCGAGAACCCGGGGCCGTCGCCGTAGCGCGGTGAAGCTGTCAATGAAGGGCTGAGCAACCGGGTCGTTCTGGAGGATCCCGACCACCGTCGACCAGATCACGCCGTTCGCAGCGTCGCCCGCCAGGTTCAGGTACTGCGGAATCGAGGGCGCGTACTGTTGGTAGACGAGCGACTTGGTCGGCGCCTGGGCGAACTGCTTGATGAACGCCGCCTCGTCACCCGCCGCGTAGTCGGAGAAGACGATTACGTCGGGGTTCGCCTTACGGATGTTCACGAGCGAGCCGCCCCAGTTCGCCTGCGGCACCGTGAACTTCTCGAACCCGACCACGTTCCACCCCTCGGCTTCGATCGACTTCTGGAAGCTCTGGGCGATGTTCAGGCTGTACGGGTCGTTGGATGTCACCACGTACGCCGTCTTCTTGACGGGCTTCCAGACGCCGGACATGATCAGGCTGTTCAGGACGGCGACGATCCCCGAGCCGTACGACAGCTCGCTGGGATCGCCCTGGAAGATGTTGGTAGCGCCGTTCTGCTCCACCCAGTCGACGTTGCCGTGCCACGTGTTCACGTGGAACGACGGGATCTTCTTGCCGGCGATGATCGGGAACTCGACCGATGTGTACGAGCAGAACGGCATGAAGATGGCCGTCACGTTCTGCGACACGAGGTTCTGCATGACCGTCTTCATCACGTCGGGGGACTGGTCCTTTGTGTCTAGCTTGACCAGCTCGATCTTGCGGCCCGCAACGCCGCCGGCCGCGTTGATCTCCGCGACGGCCATCTCCTGCCCACGCAGCATCTGCTCGCCGTCTCCGGCGAACGGGCCCGTGATCGGCACTGCCGCCCCGACCTTTATGGTCGCCGCGCCGCCGCCGCGCCCCGCCGCCACCCGAGGACGACGACGAGCTCGACGATTGCCGATCGCGTAGCCCGCTCCGCCGCCGACGATCAGGCCGCCGACTCCGGCGCCGACCGTTCCTTGGAGGAAGCTCTTGCGGCTGACGCCGCTGGAGCCGCCGCCCGATCCGGATGTGACCGGTGCCGCGGGTGCAGACGGTGGCGGCGGCTGGGCTGCGCCGGCCCGCCCGCGCCGCCTGGGGTGCCGGATGGCCCGGCGCTGCCGGGAGGCTCGTCGGGGCCGGCGCTGCCCGGAGTGTCGCCGCTGGGGGTGTCGCTCATGATTCCTCCTCGCTGGGACTGGTGCCGTCAGAGACCGCCGCGATCCGGCAGGCCGAACCCTCCCCCGCCGGCGCCGACGAGTGACAGCACATCGCCGCGGTGGAGGACGATATAACCCTTGCCGGGGACGGGGGCGTGCGCGTTGCCGCCCGCCCGGCGCACCGTGGCGCGCCCGGGCCTGCCGGGGCCGCCGCCTTCGCGGCCGCGCGCGCCGAAGTCTGGATTCGTCTGCTCGACGTAGTACATGCCGTCAGCGGCCTCGGCCAGCAGCCGGTAGTCGCGGCGGATGCCCATTCCGCCCCGCATGCGCCCGGTGCCGCCGGATCCGTCGACCAGCTCCGTGCGCTCGATCCGCCAGGGGTATTCCAGCTCGGCGATCTCGGCCGGCAGGATCGCGCAGTTCGAGCAGTACGGGTCGATGCCGTCGTCCCCCGGCGCCTCACGGCGCGCGCCGCCGCCACCGCCGAGGATGTCGGCGAGCAGCGTCAGCCGGCCCGAGCGGGGATCGACGGCCTGGAACACGAGCGCCGGGAACGACACCTGACTGGCCGCCACCGAGCGCTCCGGGAGCAGGTCGCAGAGCGCCTCGATCAGCACGTCCGTGAGGCGCTGCACAGCGAGATGGCGGGCGCTCAAGGCACACGGAAAGGCGGGGTTGAACACGCTCCCCTCGGGGGCAACGACGCGGACGCGGCTCGTGAGACCGGCGTTCTGGGGCACAGACGGGCCCAGGAAGGCGCGCACGGCGAAGTACGTGCCGGCGTGTGTGCTCGCAATCGGGACGTTCATCCCGGAGTCGACCTGCGCCGAGCTCTCCGACAGGTCGACCACGAGCGTGCCGTCCTCCACCGCCACGCTCGCATGCACGCGGATCGGCGGCGTCCCCTCGAATCCCTGGTCGTCCATGAATCCCTCCGCCGCGACCGTCCGCTGCGGCCATGACCGGAATGCCGCCTCGGCGCGGCGGGCGGTGGTGTCGAGCAGCGTCTCGATCGCCGAGAGCACGGTGTCGATGCCGTGGGCTCCCGCCAGCTCGGCGAGCCGCATCGTGCCGCGCTTGCAGGCGGCCAGCTGCGCGTCCAGGTCGCCCAGGGTCGACGCCGGGTCACGCACGTTGGCTGCGATGAGCTCGTACAGCGCTCGTACCCGGCGGCCGCCTTCGACCAGCCGCACGGCGGGAAAGATGAGCCCTTCCTGGAAGAGCTCCGTGCATTGCGCGCTCTCCGTTCCCGGGAAGCGTCCGCCGATGTCGATGTGGTGGGCGATCGAGCCGGCCCACGCGATCACGGCGCCGCCATGGTGAAGTGGGGTGAACACCTGGAGGTCGGGTGTGTGCGTCCCGCCCATGTACGGATGGTTCGTGAGGAACGCGTCGCCCTCGTCGACCTCGTCGCCCCACTTCGCGAGCACCGACTCGAGCGCGAATTGCATAAGCCCGAGTTGTGCAGGAATCTGCTCGGAGTTGGCAACCATGCGGCCGTCGGCCGTGAAGAGGCCGCAGTTGAAGTCGAGCATCTCGCGGATGATCGGCGAGTACGAGGAGCGGTACTCGACCACGGCCATCTCCTCGGCGATGTGGTGGAGGGCGCTCGCCAGGATCTCCTGCGTGACCGGGTCGAGCGAGGTCGTGGCCACGCTCAGTCCTCCCCCCGCTCCAGCATGAGCGTCGCGCCGGTGCCGACCCGGCCGCTCCAACCGGCCGGCACGACGACCGTCGCGTCCTCTTGCTCGACGATCGTCTCCGGTTCGAGCGCGTCGCCGGGTCGCAGCGTGGCTCTGTGGACGAGCGTCCACGTCCGCCAGGATCCGGCGTGGACCTCGCGCCCGGCGGGGCGCGGCGGTCCGGCATCGTCCTCCGGCGCGTCCCAGTCGACGTCCGGGATGCACGCCCGTGCGCACACCCGCAGCGTCACGATCTCCGTTTCCGTGACGGAGGGCGTGTAGTCGTACAGGCGCCGATGCTCGTCCTCGAAGCGGGCGACCGCTTCCGCGATGGCGGCGGCCGTGACCGGCCGACCGGCGAAGGGCACCGTGAGGTTGTACGCCTGGCCCCGGTAACGCATGTCGAGCTCGTGGTCCGTTCGGTGGGCGGTCGTGACCGTGGCAGATGTCGCGAGCAGGGCGGCGGCGTCCGCCTCGAGCCGTCCCAGCTCCGCGTCCAGGTCGGCCGACTCGACCTCGGCGACAGGCCGCAGCCAGCTCCGGCGCAGGTCGTGGCGAATGTCGGTGGCGAGGAGGCCGAGGGCTGCGGCGACACCCGGATACCGCGGGATGACAACTCGCGGGATCCCGAGCTCATCGGCCAGGGCGCAGGCGTGCATCGGGCCGGCGCCGCCGATCGCCACAAGCGCGAAGCGGCGCGGGTCGTGACCGCGCGCGACCGTCATCAGGCGCAGGGCGTTTGCCATGTTGGCGTTTGCGATGCGCAGGATTGCCTCGGCGGCGGCCTCCGGGCCGAGCCCGAGCGGAGCGCCGACCGAGCGCATCACAGCCGCCGCGGCGAGCTCCTGGTCGAGCGGGACGCCGCCGGCCAGGCTTCGTTCGCTCGAGAGCGACCCCAGCACGACGTGAGCGTCGGTCACCGTCGCCTCGTCGCCGTCGCGGCCGTATGCGGCGGGGCCGGGGTCCGCGCCGGCGCTGCCCGGACCGACGGTCAGGGAGCCGAACTCGTCAACCCGGGCGATCGAGCCGCCGCCGGCACCGATGCACAGCACGTCGATCTGCGGCAGGTTGATCGGCATCCCGGCCGCCTCCCCGGAGAACCGCACCTGCGGGTCGCTGCCCAGCACGAGGCCGATATCAGCTGTCGTACCACCCATGTCGAAGGTGAGGGCGTCGCCCTCGCCCACGAGCTCCGCAAGGCGGGCACCGCCGATCACCCCGGCAGCAGGGCCCGACGCGGCCAACGCGATCGGCAGCTCGCGGGCGCGGGCCGCCGGTGCGACGCCGCCGTTCGTCTGCATCAGGTGGATCGGGACGGTCACGCCCGCCTCCTCCACCTCGGAGCCGAGAGCTGCGAGATAGCTGCTCATGAGCGGTAGGAGCGATGCGTTGAGCACCGTTGTCGAGGCACGCACGTACTCGCGGAGCTCCGGGACGACGCGACACGAGAGCGAGACCGGGACGCCGGGCAGCTCCTCGGCCAGGAGCTCGCCGACGCGGAGCTCGTGGGCCGGGCTGAGGAACGAGAACAGCAGCATCACAGCGACGGCCTCGACCCCGGCGGCGCGAAGCTCGACCGCCACGCTGCGGACGCCGTCCTCGTCGAGCGGCTCCACCTCGGCACCTTCGGCGTCGATGCGCCCGCGTACCGCGAAACACAGGTCGCGCGGGACGATCGAGCTCGGCTCGGGCGTCCACAGGTCGTAGACAGCCGCCCGCATCTGGGTGCCGATCGCGAGCACGTCGCGGAGGCCGTCGTTCGTGACAAGCGCTGTTTGAGCCAGGCGGCGCTGAACGATGGCGTTCGTCGCGACGGTCGACCCGTGGGCGAGGTAGCCGATCCGGCCGGCGGCGGAGGTACCCCGCTCCAGCAGCTCGCCCAGCGCATCCATGAAGCCGCGCTCGATCCGGCCCGGCGTCGACGGCACCTTGGCGATACGGATGCTGCCATCTCCGGCCACGATCACCGCGTCGGTGAAGGTGCCGCCCACGTCGATCCCGATCCGGCCAGCCGTGAGTTCGCTCACGGCGAGATGCTAGGGGATTCCAGGCGCCGAGCTCAATCCGTCGATCGACGTATGGCGACCGCCAGGCGGCGTACTGGTCAGGGAACCGCCGCGCTATCTCGCCTGTCGGGCTCCCCGTAGGTCGGTCCGGTCGCTGAGCGGGCCTCTGGGTTTTGGGAGCGTCGGCTCCCAGCTGGTTGGTCCGCCTGCTGTGTCGGGCATGCGGCTGCGGAAGGCCTCGACGTCTCATTCCAGCGACGGCGCAGAAGCGACTGACCTGACGGGTGCGGCGACGACGCCGCGCTGCTTCCGCCGGCCGCTCCACGTTGTGCGTCGTGCCGCCGTTCGTGCCGAATTCGGCCCTAGCGAGCGACCCAGCGAGCCAGCGGCGGGGGTGGGATTCGGACCCACGAGGGAGCTCGCGCCCCCTTCCGATTTTCAAGATGTGTTGTCTTCGGAGAGATCGCCGTCTGCTGGTCTTCGGTACCGGCTGCGAGGCGCTCCTGCTCGGCCGGGTCACGTACGAGGGGTTTGCTGCAGCGTGGCCGTCGAGGGACGGCGAGTTCGCCGAGAAGTTCAACACCATGCCCAAGTACGTGGTCTCGTCGACGCTGAAGGACCCGGAGTGGACGAACTCGCACGTGCTCAGCGGTGACCTGGTCGAGGAGATCACCACGCTCAAGAACGAGGTCGGCGGCGACGTCGTGGTCCACGGCAGCGCCGGCCTTGCGCAGGGCCTGCTCGAGCACGACCTGGCCGACGAGCTGCGGCTGATGGTGTACCCGGTCGTCCTGGGAAGCGGCAGGCGGCTCTTCGGGTCGGGATCGAAGAAGCGGCTCGAGCTCGCCGAGTCGCGCACCGTCGCGACGGCGTCGTCATCCTCACCTACCGGCGCCCGTAGCAATCCGGCGGCGCGCCGACGGGCCGGCCGTAGATTTCGGCCCATGGAGCGGGTGAACGGGCTCGACGTTCCGCGGTCGCTCGAGGACGCGTGCGACCCACGCCGGCTGGCGCTCCTCGTCTACGACATGCAGGTCGGGATCATGGGGTAGATCGCCGACGGCCAGGTGGTCGTTCGGCGGGACCAGGACGCCCTCGCAGCGGCCCGGGGCGCGGGCGTAGCCCGCATTTCCACGCGCCACTGAGACCCACCGTCGCTACCGCCAGCGTCACCCGCGGCAGCTGATCCTTCGTCAGCGACCCGGCCACTCGCTCTCAGCAAATCGCCGAGGGCTGATCGAAGTCACAGGAGACGGCGGTGCGGGACGGTGCTTCACGCCTCACCGTTGGAGTGAGCTCGGTATGAAAGCGGTCAGCCGGCGTCGAGCCAGGCCCGCTGCAGGCTCTCTGGCTCGCGCATCTCGGCCGTGATCATCGAGTAGGTGGCATCCTTGCGGCTGGACGCGCCGCCGTGTGACCCGTCGGGCGCCATCGCCAGCACCTGCAGCGGGGAACGGAACTCGTCGTCGAGCGACATCGCCGCGCGCAACACCTCGACGCATGCCTGTTGTGGTGACAGCCCGGCTGTCAGCCGCTCCACTGCCATCCGCGCAGTCTGCACCCGGATCGCCAACTCGCCCCGGCCGGTGCAGCCGGCGGCGCCGGCGTGGTTGTCGCAGTAGTTACCGGCACCGATGATCGGCGAGTCTCCCACCCGGCCCGGGTACTTCCACGGGTAGCCGCTGGTGCTGACGCCGACGCAGAGATCGCCGTGCCGGTCGCGGGCGATGATGTTCACAGTGCCCCAGTTCTCGGCCGGCGGCGCCATGCGCTGCATCAACTCGTAGGCGGCCTCGCGGTAGCGGCGGTCGCCCTCCGATTGTGACCCATCCCATGACGGCTTGTCCAGGCCCTCGCGCCATCGCCGCATTGCCTCGTCGGTGAGCGTCTGCTCCTGTTCGAAGCCCATCTCCGCGGCGAACCGCTCGGCGCCTTCGCCCACCAGCATCACATGTTGGGGCAGCCGCTCCATCACCCTGCGGGCGATCGAGATGGGATGGGCGTAGCCGCTGACCGCGGCCACAGCGCCCGCTGCACGGGTACGGCCGTCCATGATCGAGGCGTCAAGCTCGACCACGCCGAGCAGGTTGGGGATGCCGCCAACGCCGACCCAGTGGTCCTCCGGGTTCGACTCGACCTCGCGCACCGCGGCCTCGACGGCATCGATGGCGGTGCCGCCGCCGCGGAGGATCTCGATGCCGGCCGGCAGGCCGACCTCCCCGCGCTCGCTGGCGACCATGACGGCGTTCTGGGACACTGGCGGCAACTCTATGCGGTTGTCGGGCACGCGCAGCGCTTCTTAGTACGATTGCCGCGTGGCCGAGCAGGACATTCTCGATCGCGGCATCGAGCTGATCGCCATCTCGTTCGTCGACAACGCCGGCCTGACGCGCGCGAAGTCGATCACGGCGGCGAAGGCGGAGGCGGCGTCCACCCGGGGAGTCGGATCGCCGCAGGCGTTCTCGATCTTCCAGGGCGATGACGGGATGGCCACGGCCACCGGCTTCGAGGCGACCGGCGATACGCGACTTGTGCCGGATCTCAGCCGTCTGGCCGGCGGCCTGGACGGCTGGGGCTGGGCGCCGGGCGATCTCTACGACCAGGACGGCGAGCCCTGGGACTTCTGCACGCGGGCGTTCCTGAAGCGGCAGGCGGGCCGCCTGGGCGAGTCCGGGCTCGAGATGCGGATGACGTACGAGCACGAGTGGTACGCCGAGACGGATCTTGGCCGTCCCGCCCACTCGACGCCGGCCTACAGTCTCAACTCGACCGCCGAGGCAGCCGGATATCTGCGCGAGGTGGCGAGACGGCTGGGCGCATACGGCGTCTCCGTCGAGCAGATCCACCCCGAGTACTCGCCCGGACAGATGGAGGTGTCGGTTGCCACCGCCGACCCCCTGGGCGCCGCGGACAACTGCGTCGCCACCCGCCACGCCATCCGCACGGCCTGGCCGGCCACGGGCGTTCGCCCTTCGTTTGCGCCGATGGCGCGGGCCGACGGCCTCGGCAACGGCTGCCACCTCCACGTCAGCCTGTGGCGGGATGGACCAACCTGATGGGAAGCGATCCCGACCGGGAGCTGGGCCTGACCCGTGAGGGCAACGCGTTCATGGCCGGGGTGCTGTGCGAGTACCGTGCGCTGGCAGCGCTCGGCGGCGCATGCCCAATCTCGTACCGGCGGCTCGCACCCAACCGATGGACCGGGCGTACGTCTGCTGGGGCGTCGAGAACCGCGAGGCGTCGCTCCGCTTCATCCGCGGCGGCAGCCGGTCGCGGCCGGACAGCGTCAACGCCGAGGTGAAGGTGCTCGACTGCTCCGCCAACCCCTACCTGATGGCGGGCGCGGTGATCGCGGCCGGTCTGTCCGGGGTGGCCGACGGCATCGAGCTCCCCGAGCCTGTGCAGATCGAGCCCTCGCGGGTGGCCGACGACCTCGGCCTCGAGCTGCTGCCCCAGAGCCTCGACGCTGCGGCCGATGCGCTCGAGCGGTCGGACTCCTCCGTGAGGCGTTGGGCGAGCGCCTCCACGACGCGATCGTGGCGGTGCGTCGCGGCGAGGCCGCGTCGGCCGCGCAGCTCGACGACGAGAGGCTGTTCGAGGCGTACCGCTGGCGCTACTGATGACCGATCCTGTCGCGGCCGGAACCGGGCTGATCGAGCGCACCCACCGCGAGCTGATCGCGCCGCGGCTGCCCGCACGGCAGCCGGTCTGGGACGTGCACGCCCACCTGGGCGAGGATCCCGACGGCTCCGTGCTCGATCGCGAGCTCCTGCTCGACGATGCGGGCCGGTTCGGCGTGGGCCGGACATTCGTCTTTCCCTTCCGCCAGGACGCCCTGGGCGCCTATCGCGAGCGCAACGACGCCGTGATCGCCGAGGCGGCCGCGTCGGGCGGGATGCTGATCCCGTTCTGCCGGGTCGAGCCGGGGCCGGGTGATGTGGCCGAGCTCGAGCGGGCGCTCGACGCCGGTGCGCGCGGGATCAAGCTGCACCCGCTCACCGGACGGTTCGAGGTGGGGCATCCGCTGGTCGCCGCCGCGATCGCGTTGGCGGAGGCGCGATCGCTACCGGTGCTCCTCCACGCCGGGCGCGGCATCGACGCTTTCGCGGCGCAGCTCGAGCCGATGCTCGAGAGCCATCCGGGCGCACAGGTGATCCTCGCCCATGCCGGCATCGGCGATCAGGAGGCCAGCATCGAGGTGGCCGGCCGCCACCCCAACCTGGTGTTCGACGTGGCCGTCTGGAACCTGCTCGACATCGTTGCGCTGGTCGCGCGGGTGGCACCCGAGCAGATCCTCTACGGCACCGACGCCCCCTACTACGGGCACGCCTGCACGCAGGCCAAGCTGCTGCTGGCGCTGTGGTCGGCGGGGGGCTGCGAACGCCACTTGCGCGCGGTGCTATGGGAGAACGCCGCGCGCGTAGCCGAGGGGCGTTCCCCGGGCACGCGTTCTGCTCCGATGGGTCCGAGCACGGGCAGCTTCGACTACCGGCGGCTGCGCACGCACGAGTATCTGCTGGCATGCGCGCCGCTGGTGTGGACGCGTCAGCCCGACCTGCTGCAGGCGCTGCGGCTGGCCCGTCACGCCGTTGGCGTCCCCGAGAGCCGAGAGCTCCAGGCAGCCTGTGACATGATGGACTTGGCGGGGGAGTGCTGGGCGCACGAACTCGAGCGGGCGAGCCGCCGCGAGAGCCTGTCGCTGTCCTGGACGACCTTCCGTCTGTTCGAGTTCGCCGACGCGCTCGTCCTCTGCGGATGACCGAAGCCCTCGACCTCACCGGCGTGCCCTTCGTCGACGCGCACATGCACCCGCCCTACCGGGAGCAGCCCGCCGACCTCGCCGCCTATCGCTGGCCCTGGTACGAGGGCGACCCCGCCGACGTCTCCCTCGCCGCGGAGACCGCCGCCTACCGCTGGGGGATCCGCGAGCTCGCCCGGGATCTCGGCTGTGAGCCCGACGAGCAGGCGGTGTTCGACATCGTCCGCCGGCGTGACCCGGTCGAGTGGCTGGCCGAGCTGGTCAGGCGCGGCGGAGTGGCTGGAGTGGTGCCCGACATGGGCTACCCGCCGCCGGAGGAGACGTTCTCGCCGGCTGAGCTCGCCGAGACCGGGCTCGAGGTGGCGCCGCTGCTTCGCATCGAGCAGCGGGCGGGGGTGATCGCGGCGGAGTGCGAGCGCTTCGACGAGTTCATCGACCGCTTCGACGCCGAGCTGGCCGGGGCGAGGGCGGCGGGCTACATGGGGCTCAAGAGTGTGCTCGCCTACCGCAGCGGCCTCGGTGCCGAGCCGGCCACGGCCGCCGACGCGAAGGCCGCCTACGGTCGCGCGCGGTCCGCCGCCGCCGGCGCGGGCCCGCTGTTCCTGGCCGAGAAGCCGCTGCTCGACTTCATGTTCGAGCGAGCGCTCGCGGCTGCCCGTGGCGAGGACATGGCGATGCAGCTGCACACAGGCTACGGCGACCGCGACCTCGACCTGCCGCGGTCGAACCCGTGGCTGCTGCGGGCGCTGCTCGAGCGAAGTGAGATCGCGCGGACGGTGCCGCTGGTGCTTCTGCACGGTTCGTTCCCTTACACCGGAGAGGCTGCCGTGCTGGCCGCGATCTACCCGAACGTCTACTTCGACGTTGCCACCTGCGTGCCGCCGTTCACTGAGGCGATCCAGCTGCAGGTGTGGCGCACGGCGCTTGCGATGGTGCCCTTGTCGCGGATTCACGCCTCGACCGACGCGGCCGGGCTGTCCGAGCAGATCGCGCTGGGCGCCCGGCAGGCGCGCCGGACGCTCGGCCGTGCCCTGGCAGAGCTGGTCGAGACCGCGCTCAGCACGACCGAGGCGGAGCGGGTGGCCGCAGACATACTGGCAGGAACGGCGCGGCGGATCTACTTCGGCGCGTAGCCTGGGCGCGCCGGGGGAGCGCGCAACCGGGCAGTTGGCGCGGGAGCTGGGTTGCGGAGCAGTCGCTGCGTAACTGGCTGCGCCAGGATGAGGCTGATCGGGTGAGCGCTCGGACGTGTTGACGACGGATGAGCGGGCGCGGCTGTGGCAGCTTGAGCGGGAGAATCGGATCTTGCGGGAGGAGCGGGAGATCCCGCGGAGAGGGGACGTCACCGGGTGGCCCGGCTGTGTCGGGTGCTGCGTATCTCCCGCAGCGGCTACTACGCCTGGCGGCAGCGCGGTGCGTCACGGCGAAGCGTCCAAGACGTCGTCCTGGCAGCTACCATCGCCACCATTCACCGCGCGAGCGACGGCACCTACGGCGTGCCGCGGATCCACGCCGAGCTGCGCGACCAGGGCATCCGGATCAGCCGTCGCCGTGTCGCGCGGCTGATGGGAGAGCTGCGTCTGGGAGGCGTCAGCCGGCGCAGGTCGGGCGACAGTCGGGCGATGGTCCATGTGCGGCCTGGTTAGGGCGAACTGCGGTCGATTAGAGCCGTTATCGTCGCTCCGCCGGGCGTGCTCGTGGCGCTCAGTCGGCTCAACCACGGGGTTTGCGGGGCGGTAAGCGGCGGGGGTGGGATTCGAACCCACGGACGAGGTTGCACCCCGTCTCCGGTTTTCAAGATCTGGTGCTCGTCAATGAGACCAGCTGGGTGCTGTCCGTTGGCTTCGGGTACCAGCCGGTAGCTACGGCGTCGGCGGTGCCTGCTTCAACGCGGTAGGACAGCGGCCTGCTCGGCGTACAGCGAGGCGCCGACCTTCTCGTAGAATGCCAACGCAAGCTCGGCGTGCCCTCGAGCTTCCGCAGTGCGGCCGTCGTTGATTCCGGTTGTGGCTGCGAGCATGTGCATGCGGGCGGCGAGGGCCTGGCTGCCCATACGCTGGAAGATGTCGGCCGCATCGGCGGCCCTGCCGTCCGTCGCGGCCATGAGGGCTTTTCGCCAGGCGCTGGCCTCCGGCAGGCGCGAGGCCATCCGCTGGATCTCGCCGTGATGGGACTGGACCGCGAGCAGTTCGGAGAGATCGAAGCAGCAGTAGATGATCGGGAGGTCTTCCGCGGCCTTGATGGCTGCGTCGGCCGCCGTCGCGTCCGGGCTTCCACGAGCCTCGGCCCGCACGGCCTGTAGCGTTCGCGTCGAGAGCGGTTCGCCGGCAGTGGTCGCGCGCTCGTCCTGGTCCAGCGCCTCGAGCGCAGCGTCCGTGACGTCGTCGGTGGCCCCGTCCGCGATCGCGATCGATGTGTGTACCCACAGGTAGAGCCACCGACCGTGTGGGATGGCGGCGCGGAAATAGGTGCCTGAGAGCTCGCGTGCTAGCTCCCAGTCCCCGGTGTGGTAGGCGAAGAATGCGCGGCGTGCGCCTACGTCGTGCACGACGCGGGTCTCGCCGAACCGCTCAGCCCAGACCACTGCATCGTCACATGCGACGCGACCTGCGTTGAGATCGCCGGTGAGCGCCAGGGCCTGACATAGATCGATGTAGCCCCATGCGGCGTATCGGCTGCCCATCTCCGCGAGAAGGTTGGTCGCTTCGGCGACCTCGCCGACGCCACGGTCATCCCCGGTCAAGACGCGTGCTCCTCCAGCGTGTCGCAGGAGCAAAGCGTACGCCTCCGGCTCGTTCGCGCGCTGTGCCCGTTCCTTCCCGCGCTCGGCTATCGCCACGGCCTCCGTGGGCCGGTAGATGTTGAGCATTCGCGTGGCGCGACACTCGGCGACTCGGCCGAGCACGTATTCGTGCCCGCACCTCTCCGCAAGGTGTTCGGCGCGCGCGAACCATGTCTCTGCGTCGTCGTAGTCGCCGCGCTCGAAGATCCACTCCCCGAGCAGCTCAGAGGCTTCAGCCGCCGATCGCCACCGCTCGGCGCCTTCCAGCGCCTCGACGGCCGAAGCCAGCAGGCCGGGAGCCTCGTCGGTGTTCGCGTGAAACGACGCCAGTGCATGGGCGTACACAACCTCGGAACGTTCGAGATCGTCGGGGGACATCAAGTCAACCGCGGCCGCGTAGTGACGGGCGGCTGCCGCGTAGCCGTTGACCGCGTTGGCCTGACGGCCGGCGGCGATGAGCGCCACACGGGCCCGGTTGATGGAGGAGTCCGTGTCGTCGCCGATCTCCCGATGCAGGTGTAATGCCGTCGAGTAGTGGTAGGCGAGCAGTTCGGCCCGATCGTCTCGATCGCCCGCCGATCCCTCGATCCAAGCGGCCGCATCTTCGTGCTTCTGCGCCCGGTCCGGACGGCTGATCTGCGCGTATGCCACGTCCTGCACCAGGGCATGCGCAAACGAGACCTCGACCTCACCCTCTACGGATGAGCGCCGCGACCGGCGCAGCAACTGCTTTCGCTCCAGGCCGTGCACGACGTCATCCATCTTCTCCGCATCGGTGCCCGACAGCGCGCAGACGGCGCCGACCCACGCTGTCCTGCCAACCACCGCGGCGTCGTGCACGAAAGCTCGCTCGTCGGCCGAGAGGGTATCGAGCCGGGCGGCGATGATGCCGTGGACAGACTCGGGTACCTCGCCCGGTTCGTCCGCGAGCCGCCACTCGGTGCCTTCAGCGATCAGGAGCTCTCGATCGCGCAACATGCGCACGTATTCCTGGGCGTAAAGCGGGTTGCCGTCGGCGTGCGCGCTGAGTGATTGGCGGATGACATTCGGCAGGCGCACATCTCTAAGCAACTCCTCGACGAACTGCTCCGTCGCTTCTGTCGACAACGGTGCGAGCGAGACGTTGGTGGCGTTGCCCTTCCCACCGCCCCACGTCGGGCGGCGCTCCAGCAGTTCGGGCCGGGCCGTGCAGACGATCAGGAGCGGCATGTCGCCGACCCGCTCGGCGAGGACGTCGATGAAGTCCAACAGTGCATCATCCGCCCAGTGGATGTCCTCGAATACGGCCACGGTGGTGCGATTCTCGGCCAGGGCCTCGAAGAAGCGCCGCCAGGCGGCGGGGCCCTCGACCTGGCCCCGCTCGGCGGTGTCGACGTCCAGCCCTACCAGCGGGTGCAGATGCCGGAACACCCAATCGCGATCGCGTTCGCCCTCGATTACCGCCGCGACTGAGAGGCGGAGTTTCTCGGCCGTCACGTCGGCGGGATCAGACTCAAGGATGCCCGCCTCGGACTTCACCATCTCGCCCAACGCCCAGAAGACGATGCCCTCGCCGTATGGCAACGATCGGCCGCGCCGCCACCTGACCGGATCGGGATCGTGCTCGATGTGCGAGAAGAGCTCGCGCAGGAGCCGGGACTTGCCGATGCCCGGCGGTCCGACCAGCGTGACCAGCTGTGTCGAAGGCTCGCTCTTTGAGCGGTCGAGTACCGCCAAGAGTTGGCTGAGCTCATTGTTTCGCCCAACGAGCCTGACGTCGTCGCCTCGCTGCTGCTCAGGCACCGTCGATCGTGCCTCAAGGGCCAGCCACACCGGTACGGGATCCGACTTGCCCTTCGCCAGCACCGGTGCCGTCGCCTCGTAGCGGATTGCCCGATCGGTCGCCCGATAGGTCGTCTTCCCGACCAGCACCCCGTTGACCGGCGCCGCCGCCTGCAGGCGCGCCGCGGTGTTCACCACATCACCCGAAGCCATGCCCTCGCCGGCGAGCGGATTTGCAGAGAAGGCGATTAATGCCTCGCCCGTGTTGACTCCAATACGGACCTGAAGATCTGGGCCCGTACCCTGCTCGTTGAGCTGAGCCACCGCCCCCTGGATGGCGAGGCCGGCGCGCACCGCCCGCTCAGCGTCATCCTCGTGGGCGACCGGAGCGCCAAAGATCGCCATCACGGCGTCACCGATGAACTTCTCGACCGTGCCGCCATGCCGCTCCAGCTCACGTCGGAGGACACGGTGGAATGGCTCGAGCACGTCGCGGACATCCTCGACGTCGATCCGCTCGCTTCGGGCGGTGAAGCCGACCAGGTCGGCGAACAGCACCGACACCACGCGTCGCTCCCGCCGGTCGGTCGCGGCCTGCTCATCAAGCGGCGCCGCACATGCCATGCAGAATTTCGCGGTCTCGGGGCTCTCCACGCCACATACGGCACAAATTGGCACGGACGCGATTCTAGGCGACGGCGGTCACGACGCTGGGAGGCCCCTGTCTCGCGACGTGGGCGACGGTTTGGCGATGGTCCCGGGGCCGCGTGTGGCCCCAGTCGCGCAACCGGCAACGTGCATCAGTGGCTGTGTGGACGATCCGGCCACTCGCCATTCACGGCCCAACCATGCGGTTCGTGAGGCCCGGAGGCGGCGGGGGTGGGATTCGAACCCACGGACGAGGTTGCACCCCGTCTCCGGTGTACGAGACCAAGAGCCCCAGGCGGCTGCGACCGGCTCCAGCGTTCGGATGCAGCCGATTGGCCGCCGTCACACCGGCTTCAACCAACTCCCGGCGCAAAGTCGCTCGGCGTCGGCGACTAGGGCGAGCGCTAAGAAGCAGGCCAGATCGGCGAACTCTGGCGGGAGCTGACCGGAGTGGATCTCGACCGCTCCTCGCTCTTTACGGTCGAGTGCCTCGAGCAGGCCGTGCGCTGAGTTGCGCACGCCGCGAACTAGATCCGGGACGTAGCTGTCCCAGGTGCGGTAGTCGAGTTTGCTTCGATTCGGCGACCAGACTTTGATCCCGTTCTTATGCTGGCGGTAGTCGTAGGCGCCGTCGGCGATCTTGGCGTACATCTGGTCGTAGAGCCAGCGGCCGTGGGCCTTGAACCGGGGACGAAGCTGAACCGGGAGCCGACGATCCCAGATGCTGTCGAGCCGCCTGACCATCACTCGACGGTTCATCAGCTGCTTGGCGCCCTCGCCCGACTTGGACCTGCCGTAGCCGAGCAGCGCCTCAGCCTTGTCGAGCAGGTCGAACGCCATGGTCAGTCGGATAATTGGCGCTCCTTGCGGCGCTGATGCAATCGCCATGTAATCGGCGAGCATCCGCTCGAACGTCAGCAACCACGAGACCATCCGTGACGGCGCGGCGAGTCCGGTATCCGGGCTGACGAATCCCGTCGGGTCGGTCGCATGACTGTAGATCACGTTCAGCCGCGAGACCCACCACTGCACCAGGCTTTCAATCTGGCCATGAGGGATACCGACGACAAACTCGCCCTCCCAGCGCATGTGAGCGCTTTCCTGGATCTCGGGTTGATAGACCGACGCGAACGTCGGTGGACGCTGCGACGCGAGTAGCGAAGCAGCGACCCCGAACTCGAACAGCAGACCGTGAGGTGGCCATGAGAAGGTGTATCCGAGAGCCGCGGGCGGCAGCGCGAGCAGAATTGGGTCGAGCAGGCGGTCGAAAAAGTAGCTATCGGTGAGTGAATGCTCCTGCAGCGTCATGATCCTAGGGTGAGTCTGCGCCTTCGGATCAACGGCCTCGGCGTAGTCGGGAAGAAGCTCGAACGGGAGCAGTACGCGCAGCACACCGAGGCGCCGGGGGAGCACCGGGTCAGTACGGAAAAACCAGAACGAGCCCCCCCGGTTCGACGAGAAGAACTCGGGCGCGTGCTTTGTGAGGTAGGTCGCGGCCCGACTTGGCTCCAATGTCATTAAGGTCGCGTCCACCGCAACGAGATCGGCACCCTGTTGCCCGCTCTCTGCGACGGTCGTGGCGTAGTGTTCAAGCTTGGCTCGCCACTGCGAATCGGGTGGCCCGCCCGGTGTGGTCGGCGGATCGTGGCCCTCGACTCGGGCCGGCGGATTCTCGACCAGCGGTGCCCACGTCTCATCAGTGATCGTCGTTCGCGAGCCACAGAGCCGAGTCACCGTGAAGTACTTCCGAACCACGCCGGCTCCCTCGAACGGCTCGACGAACCCGTGATCGTCGGTCGCGTCGACCAGGTGCCAGTAGGCTGTATTTCGTATCTCGCTTCGAATCCCCGGGGCGACTCTGGCACTTGGCAGAGCAATCCGGGCTTTTGGCTGGGTCATGCTTGGAGAGGCTATCTCCGGAAGAAGTCGGGGCGCCGTTTACGGCTGGTGGATGCCGCAGGATCGGGTCAGCCGCCGCTGCTTTGGAACCGCGGCCAAGGTCGCGAATACCGAGCCCATCCGCACCATCGCACGCGCTCCACGGCGTACTAGTCAGCGCCGCGGGTTGCAACCGCGCGTCCGGTCACGCCGGTGCTTCACGTGGAGGACTGCGGCCTTGAGGGGCGGCCCCACGCTGGCGTCCACGCCAGCCCGGGCGCCGGGCGCCTCCAGCCCCATGCGATGCGGGCCTCTGAGCGGCCGAGCCCCGAGGCCACGGCGAATAATGGCCTGGGCCCGCGGCTGCCAGTGCGTCAGCGGGGCCGCCTGGAGGCCCCATGCGGCGATGTGGGCGATGGTCCGGGCGACTGTGAATCCTCGGCCTAGCTCCGCGGAACCGCCTGGTCGGGCGATATGCGGCGCCCGCGGACGCAACGCGCTCCACGGCGAGTATCTAGCTCAACCAGGCTGTGTAGCGTCGGTTGTCGCTGCGTCCGTGTGGGGCGTGGCTGAGAGTGCGATGCGGCGGCGGGATGACCCGTAACCAAGCTGGCGGAGTTTGATCCTGCCTTGAATCGGACCTGTCTCCCGCCGTCGCGTCGCTCGACTGGCCGGTGACCTGATAGAAGCTTGCGTGCCTTTGCCCGACACAGCCCTGTCCAGGCCGGTCGACCACATCGACCGGGAGGGAGGCTACGTGAGCGAGTGGACGGTGGCAATCGGGGTGGACACCCACAAGCAGGTGCATGTGGCAGTGGCGGTCGATCAGGTGGGAGCCCAGATCGACTCCTGCATGGTGGCTGCGACGCCGGTCGGCTATCGGCGTCTTTTGTCGTGGGCGATGCGACTGGGTAGCCCAATCTTCGGCGTCGAGGGCTGCGGCAGCTATGGCGCCGGCCTGGTGCGATTCCTGGAGGCCGAGCGTGTGACGGTGTATGAGTGTGAGCGGCCGCGCCGGGGCGAGCGTCGCCGCGGCAAGAACGACCTGATCGACGCCGCCTTGGCGGCGCGCAGACTCGTTTCTGGTCAGGGGTTGAGTGTGCCTCGTGGTGGCGGCCAGCGCGAGCAGCTGCGGCTGCTGTTGCTCGAGCGGCGCGGCGCCGTGCGGGCGCGCACCGCGGCGCTCAACCAGCTCAGCGCGCTGGTCGTAACGGCGCCCGATCCGCTTCGCCACCAGCTGGCGCCCCTGTCCAAGCACCGGCTCGCCAAACAGGCAAGCCAGCTTCGACCAGGCCCGGTCGCGGATGTCTTGCGTCGGATCGCTGCTCGAGTCGAGCAGCTCTCGGACGAGATCGCCGAGATCGACCGCGGCCTGGCTGTCATCGTCGCCGAGACGGCGCCGCAGCTGCTCAGCGAGTGCGGCGTCGGAGCAGTCTGCGCGGCGCAACTGCTCGTCTCCAGCGGCGATCCCAGCCGAATGACCAGCGAGGCCGCCTTCGCGGCCCTGGCAGGCACAACGCCCGTCGACGCCTCCAGCGGCAACCAGCACCGCCACCGGCTCAACCGCGGCGGCGATCGTCAACTCAACTGGGCGCTGCACGTGATCGCCCTGCAACGCATCCACCACCACACCGAGACCGCGGCCTACTACCAGCGCCTACTCACCACCGGGAAAACCACTCGAGAAGCACGCCGCTGCGTCGAACGAGCCCTCGCCCGACGCTTCTACCATCGCCTCTGCGAATCACACACAGCCGCCTTGACAACATAGAAGCGTCCGTTTGTGGCGGTGCGAGCGGCGGGGGTGGGATTCGAACCCACGGACGAGGTTGCACCCCATCTCCGGTTTTCAAGACCGGTGCGTTCGGCCGCTCCGCCACCCCGCCGGAACCTCGTGAATCGTAGTCGTAGACTCGAATCCGCCCAGCCGAGCTCGACGGCGATCGAGCTCGTGGGCCAGTCTATGGGCCAGCGACGCGCTCGCGGGTAGCTCGACGAGTCTCCCCGGCCACCTGGCGAGACCGGTGTAAAACAGGCTCTCGGGCGTCGACCCCGCCCCCGCGTAGGGTCAGTCGCTACGACCGGGTCGAACAGCGCGAGCGAGCAGCTCGCACCGGGCTCGCCGCCAGCGCGCCGCTCGCGTCGCACGAGCTCGCGCGTCGCCGGGATCAAGTCGCGCTCTCAGCCCGGCTCGACTGCGGGTCGACCGACGCGTCAAGCGGCGCGTCCGATGGTGCGCCCGAGCGATCCCTCCTCGCAACGCGAGCTCGTATTGCGCGGCCACCGGGCGCTCGCACGTACGGTGTTGCTGCAACCGAGATTCGGTGCCGGCCCCGATGCGCTCCATCGGCGCTGAGGCGGCAGGCGCCGCTCAATCGGGGCTTGACCGGCCACACCTAGTTCAGTCGCTGATGAAGAGCGGATGGAGCAGGACGAGGAGGACGCCTAGGAGAAGCACGAGCACCGCGACGTACACGGCGATCGACCGCTCGCCGCACCGGAAGACCGCAATGGGCGCGACAACGGCCGCGCCGAGACCGGTCGCGACCCCGGCGACGACATCCGCTACCGCCCAGACGCTGTCACCAGGCGTCACAAACACGCCTAGGGCGAACACGACCCAAGCTGCGACCAACGCCAGTGTCCACTTCACTAGCCTGGTTGTCGGTGCGAAAACGACACCATGTGATTGCTCGACAGGAACGTGATGCGTCGACATGGGGAAATGCCCCCTTTCCCCTATAGCGTCGCATCGACCGACCGGCTACGTCATCGGGGATGACCCCACATCGCATACGGCTCCGCCGCACAACGGGCGCTCTCGCCAGCGACCCGCCCCCGCGTAGGCTCGTAGCCACCACCGGGTCGAACAGCGCGAGTGAGCAGCTCGCACCGGCATCCCACTGAGCGCGCCGCTCGTCTCGCACGAGCTCGCAGATCGAGCGACGCGAGCCGCTTGCTGTCGGCGTCCACGCGGCGGGAGTCTGGACGAGGTCGTGGCGCTGCCCCCGGTGCGAGCGATGCCTCGCCCGCCGACGAGCACCTACGAGTGGGCGTGTCCGCCGTGGCCGACCCCGCTGTCACCCCGACAGGCCTTGTCGATCTGCAGAATCGCAACGATCCCGATTCCGACCGCGATGATCGCGATCGCCAGCCCGGAGCTGGATGTGGTGAAGATCATCACGGCGCCGCCGAGCATCAGAGCGACAGCTACGGCGCGCAGGGCTAGGTCAGCAGTGTGTCGCGTCAAGAGACTCACCCCCTTCCCAACTCGCACGCTACGGCGTCGCGCTGGTCAGCGCATCGGGGAAACTGCCGGTTCCCATGCGGGAATCACGCACTAGCGCCCCCGGCTGCGAGTCGAGGGCGCTGTCTGTGGTCGAGCTACTTGGCGGCGGCGACGTTCGCCCGTACCTGGGCGGCGGTGTCACCTGCCGACGGGTCGGCCGCAAGCGTCAGGCAGCGACGCCCGAGCAGGCCCAGCGGCTCCTCGCTGCGCTGCGCCCCGAGGACCGCGTGATCTGGGCGCTCGGCTTCTACGCTGGCCTGCGCCGCGGCGAGATCCTCGGCCTGCGGTGGTGTGACGTCGACCTCGCTGCCAGCGCCGACCCGCGAGTAGGGAAGGGTCGCGTCCGCGTCGAGCGCGCGTGGTGCTCGCACTCGCAGACGTTCACCGATCCGAAGAGTGGAGCGGATCACCGCTCGACGCCGATGGCGGCCGAGCTGCGCCGCCTGCTGTTCGACCATCGTGGACGTCTCGACGACCCGTCACGGGTCACGGGCGACGCGCTCGTGGTCACCGGACGCTTCCCCGGCCACCCGGCCAGCGCCAGCATGGTCGGCAAGCGCGGCAAGGACGCATGGAAGGCCGAGGTGCTCGACGGCGAGCCGATCACGCTCCACGGAGCGCGGCACACGTTCGCAACGTTGGCGATTGCCGCCGGGGTCGGCTTCAAGCAGCTTCAGACCTCCATGGGGCACAGCTCGATCACGGTTACGCTCGACCTCTACGGCCACCTGCTGCCCGGCCAGGCCGACGAGACGCCGAGCGCTTCGACACGTTCCTCGCCTCCCGCGCCGATGGCTCGGTCCGGCTCGACGAGCTCGCGGGCCAGTCTACGGGCCAGTGACGCGACTCGACGGGGGAGAATCGTGGTCGAACGTGGAACCCGCCCGACAGCCCGCGATGGCGCTTGGAGAGCCAGATTCCGCGTAGTCAAGCGCTTCTCGCGCTGATGGCGAAAGTGTCGACTTGGCGCGTTTCAAGACCGGTGCGTTCGGCCGCTCCGCCACCCCGCCGGCGCGTCGAGGATAGCGGTCGGGGCTGGCCTCCGGATCGGAACTCCCGAGCGGTGGGCCGCTTCGATACCCGCGCTCCAGCCGGGCGCGCGCCCGCCCTTCGGCGGGTGGATGGAGTCTGCGGCGAGCCCGCTCCGTGCGAGCAGCCAGGCGATCACCGAGTTGGAGTTCCACATGTCGCCGGTGCCGACCTCGTCGCGTCCCCACACGGGCGTCGGCAGCGCGGGGACGAGATCCCAGATCCGCTGCACGAACGCCGGGTCCTCCGTCAGGCGGTGCGGGCTCGCGACCGCCTCGGCGACGTCGGGGATGACCCCGCCGGGCCATCGCCGCACCTCGTAGCGGAAGATCCGCAGGCGAGCGGCCCAGCGCGCGCCGACCGGGCCTTCGACGACCGCGCCCCGCGTCCAGCGGTCACCGCGAGCGACCGGCGTCATCTCGACGACGAACGGCCCGACGTCCGGCAGGACTCCCGCGAGTGCCGAGTGGTAGAGATCGCACGGCGCGCGGTGTGCGAGGCGGGCAGCACACGCCTCGAAGACACGGCCGTTGAGCCTGACAGAGCGGCCGCCGGCTCCGAGCGGCAGCCAGTAGAGATCGAGGTGAGAAACCACCATGCCAGCATGCGCGCGCGGCGATGCGGGCACATCGGCGTTCGCACTGAATCGGGCGGCGGAAACCCCGCACGCCGGATCGGGGCCGGATGGTGGTCGGCCCCGATCTCGGCGCACGACGTTGCTCGGAGGGACGTTCGACGCCGGACCGCGCGAGGATGGCGGCTACGCGCTTCGGGCCGAGCTGCCGTTGAACGAGGCGGCCCGATGATCCGCATCGTGCTCGCCGACGACCAGGCCGTCGTCCGCGGCGGGCTCGAGATGATCCTGGGCGCGCAGGACGACCTCGAGGTCATCGGCGAGGCCGGCGACGGCGACGAGGCCGTGGCGCGCGTCCGCGAGCTGCGTCCCGACGTGGCGCTCATGGACATCCGCATGCCGGGCCTGGACGGGATCGAGTTCACCCGCCGGATCTGCGCCGACCCGGTGTCGTCGACACGCGTCCTCGTCCTCACGACTACGACCTCGACGAGTACCTCTACGAGGCGATGCGGGCCGGTGCGAGCGGGTTTCTGCTGAAGACCACCGACCCGGCCGACCTCGTGGCCGGCGTGCGGACGGTGGCGCGCGGCGACGCGCTCGTCGCACCGGAGATCACCCGCCGCCTGCTCGAGGAGTTCACGAGCGGGCCGCGTCCCGGCGCCGACCGTCCGGAGGGGCTCGACGAGCTGACCGAGCGCGAGCTCGAGGTGCTGCGGCTGATGGCGCGTGGGCTCTCGAACGCCGAGATCGCCACGGAGCTCTTCCTGAGCGCCGGCACCGTGAAGACGCACGTGGCCCACGTGTTGGCGAAGCTCGACCTGCGCGACCGCGTCCAGGCGGTGGTGGCCGCCTACGAGTCGGGCCTCGTCCGGCCCGGCGCCGACTGCACCTAACGAACGGTCAGGATCGCGTCGACGTCGACCTTCGGGTGGCCGGCGGTGCCGGCACAGACGATCGAGAGCCGGTGCTCACCGGAGCTCGACCACACATGGGCGAACACGATCCGGCGGTGCATCTTCCTGGAGCTGTGAAGGTTCACTCTTGCCACCTGCTCACCGTCCAGGTAGACGCGCGCGATCCCGCGACCGGGCAGCCGGGAGGCCACCCACGCCACCTGTCGCCCGGTGAAGGTGAACCGGGCCGTCGCGCCGGCGCGGCTGACGACGTGGACCGAGTTTCGGTAGGCCTGGCCGGCCGAGACGCGCTTCCACGCGCGGGTGTAGGAGATGCGTCCGCTGGTGTTCTGGACAGCCGAGAGGACGCCTGTCGGGCCTGTCGCGAGGCTCGACGTGTTGCCGACGCAGTCGGTCGCCGAGACGCGGAAGCGGATGCTCGCCGGCGACGGCCTGGGGTTGATCTGCTTCGAGCGGGAGGTCGGCTTCTTGAGCGAGACGGATGTCCAGGGCTCCCCGGCGAGGCTGCGCTCGAGGTGGTACTCGCAGACGCCGCTGGGGTCGGTCGCCGCCCAGCCCACGAGCATCGGGATGCGGCCGTGGCTGATCGTGGTCGCCTTGCGCAGGATCGCCGCCGGCGCCGTCGTGATCGTGGGCGGCGCCGAGTCGACCGGCACCGAGCTGCCCGTGTCCATCCAGGCGACGTGGGCCTGGGCGACGCCGCCGATCTTGGTGAAGTCCCCGCCGACGGCGAGCCCGGTCGAGGTGTCGGCGAGCGCGAACACGCCCAGGTTGCTGTTCACGGTCGGCGACCAGCCGGTGTCGAGGTCCCCGCTCCCCGGGCTCAGCGCGGCGATGTGGTGGCGCACGATCGGGTTCGTGCAGTTCGTCCCGACGTCGCACAGGTTGTCGAAGTGGCCGCCGGCGATCACCTCGCCGTCGGAGACCGTGATCGCCTGGACGTTGCCGTCGAAGCCGATCAGCCACGGCGTTGACGACCCGCTTGCGTTGAAGGCCGTCAGGCGGTTGTTCGCGGTGCCCGCATAGACGGCCCCGTCGCTGTCCCGCTGGGCCATCGCCACCACGGGTGACTTCCGGTGCAGGTCGAACCCGGGCTGGAAGTTGCCGCTGGACGGGTCGAGCGCCGCCAGGCTGGCCTGGTTGACGCCGTCCACGGTCGAGAAGAACCCTCCGGCGACGACGCGCGAGCCGTTCGCGGCCAGCCCGTCGACGCGGCCGTCGACCGACGGCGTCCAGCCCCCGTCGAGGCTTCCGTCCGCGAGCGACACGGCGGCCAGAAAGTTCCGCGTCGCGCCCTCCACGAGGCTGAACGTGCCTCCGAGGTAGAGCCGCGAGCCCTGCACGGCCAGCGCCTGGATATCGCCGTTCGCGGCACCCGCCCAGGTGGACTTCGGCACGATGGTGCCGTTCGGCTCGATGTCGGCGAGGTGGTTTCGGCCCTTGCCGTCGATCTTGGTGAAGCTGCCGCCGACGATGATCGTGCCGCCGGGGCCGGGTGCGATCGACTTCACGGCCGCGTTCGCCTGCGGCGCCCACGACGTCGGGTTCCCGGAGGCGTTGAACGCCGCCAGGTTCAACACCGCCTGGGTCTGGCCGCTGTGGTCGGAGATCTGCGTGAACTTGCCGCCGACGTAGGTGATCGAGCCGATCTGGAGGACGGCCAGCACCCGTCCGTTCGTCTGCCAGGTGTCGAGCGGTTTCGACGCGATCGTCGCGCCGGCCGTCGCCGGCACGACCAGTACCGCCACCGCCGCCGCGACCGACAGCACGCATGTTCGTGCCACCCCCATCCACTTTCGACGGTACCCGCGTTCGCCGCGGGACGCAAGCTATGTCGGAACCCGAAGTATCTCTGGCGCGCCGAAAGGCCGCAGGACCTCCGGGAGCACCACCGTCCCGTCGGCCTGCTGCCCGTACTCGATGAGCGCGAGCAGGGTCCGCGACGATGTGATCGCGGTGCCGTTCAGCATGTGCACGAACTGCGGCTTTCCGCCGTCGGGGCGGAAGCGGGTGTTGAGCCGCCGCGCCTGATAGTCGGTGCAGTTCGAGCAGGAGGTCAGCTCGCGGTAGCGCTCCTGCCCGGGTAACCACACCTCGATGTCGTACTTCCGCGCCGCCGAGGCGCCGAGGTCGCCCGCCGGGATGTCGACCACCTGGTAGTGGAAGCCGAGCTCCTGGGCGATCTCCTCCTCGATCTCGAGCAGCCGCTCGTGCTCGTCCCACGACGTGTCGGGGTGGCAGTAGCTGAAGAGCTCGAGCTTGTCGAACTGGTGCACGCGGAAGATGCCGCGGGTGTCCTTGCCGGCGGCGCCGGCCTCGCGCCGGAAGCAGGTCGAGAAGCCGACGTAGTGCAACGGCAGGTCGGCCTCGGCCAGCGTCTCGCCGCCGTGCATCGACGCCAGCGGCACCTCGGCCGTGCCGACCAGGAAGAGCTCGTCGGAGCCGAGCGCGTACACCTGCGCCTCGGCTTCCGGGAAGAAGCCGGTGCCCACCATCGCCTCGCGCTTCACGAGCACCGGCGGGATCACGGGGACGAAGCCCTTGTCGGCGAGCTTCTCGAGACCCCACTGGATGAGGGCGAACTCGAGCCGTACGAGGTCGCCCTTCAGGTAGTGGAAGCGGCTCCCGGAGACGCGGGCCGCCGACTCCGGGTCGATCAGGCGCAGCCCCTCCGGCCCGGCCAGGTCGAGGTGGTCACGCGGCTCGAACCCGAACTCGGGCGGCTTGCCGTACATGCGGACGATCTCGGCGTCCTCCTCGGCCGCGCCCGCGGGTGCCGAGGGGTGGGGGATGTTGGGGACGCGGAGCAGGACGTCCTGCATCGCGGCGTCGGCCTCGGCGAGCGCCGCCTCGTCGGCCGCCTGGCGATCCTTCAGCTCGGACTGGCGGGCGATCTCGGCGGCGGCGTCCTCGCCGCGCTGCTTGGCCTCGGCGATGGCCTTGGCGGCGGTGTTCCGGTCGGCCCGGGCCGCCTCGACCCGGGCCAGCACCTCACGCCGGCGCGCGTCGGCCTCGAGCAGCAGGTCGACGTCACGCACGGCCTCCTCGCCGCGACGGGAGAGCGCCGCCTTGGTGCCCTCCGGGTCGGCGCGGATCTGCCCGACGTCCAGCATCAGGGCCGTGAGTCTACTAACGCGTCCAGGAAGCCCGCGACCCCGTCGTCGTCCACGCTCGGCACCGTCCAGCCGGCGATCGGGGCAAGCGCGGCGTCGGCGTCGGCGACCGCGACGCCCAGGCCGGCGACCTCGAGCAGCTCGACGTCGTTCGCGCCGTCGCCGAACGCGACGACGGCGGCGGGCTCGATCCCGATCCGCTCGCACACGAACTCGAGCGCCGAGCCCTTGCTCACGCCCGGCTGCGCCAGTTCGAGGAAGATCGGAAGCGACTTGGCGATGAACGCGCGGCCGTCGAACCGCGCGCGCAGGTCGTCCTGGAGCCGGTCGAGCGGCTCCGGCTCGCCGACGACGACGATCTTGGTCGTCGGCTCGTGAAGCCAGGCCAGGAGGTCGCCGACGGCGTGCGCCTCGAGCCGCGCGTGGCTGGCGTAGGTGACCGCCTCCGCGTTCAGGTCCTCGACGAAGAGCTGGTCGTCGACGTAGACGTTCATGTGGAACCCGGCCGCGTCGACCGCCTCGATCACCTCGTGGGCGAGTGAGACGGGCATGGGCCGGTGAAGCAGCCACTCCCCGGTGGCCGGGTCGGCGACCAGCGCGCCCTGGTAGCAGATGACGGGCGCGGTCACCCCGAGCTCGAGCGCGTAGGGACGCGCGGAGGCGAACATGCGCCCCGTCGCCACGATCGCCTCGATGCCGGCCTCGCGGACGCGGCCCACCGCGCGAACGACAGCCGGCGAGAACTCGAGCGTCTCGGGCAGGATGGTGCGGTCGAGGTCCATCGCGACCGCGCGCACGGAGGCCGGGTCGAGGCCCGGGGGAAGCGCGGTCACGAGCCGGTCTTCTGGAGGACGTAGTCGGCGACCTTGTCGACGTCGTCTCCGCCGACGAGGCCCTTCGGCATGCCCGGGCGGCCGTCGATGATTGACCGCCGCACCTCCTCGCGGGTCGGGTGCACCTCGGCCAGGTTGGCGGCGTCCGGGTTGGGCGACGGCTTCCCGGCGGTGAGCGAGTGGCAGGCGGCGCAGTTCTGCTCCCACACGAACGCCGCGCCCGAGCCGCTCGACCCCCCGCCGCCGCAGGCCGGAGCCAGGGCGAGCGACGCGGCCAGAAGCGAAACGGGGGCGGCTCTCATCCCGCGAGCGTATCCTTCGAAAGCGATGGACGCCGCCGACAAGCGCCTTTGCGATCTGATCCAGAACGAGTTCCCGGTCGTGGAGCGGCCTTACGTCGCGATCGGGGAGCGGCTCGGGATGGGCGAGGACGAGGTGCTGGAGCGCGTGCAGCGGCTGCGTGGCGAGCGCATCATCCGCCAGATCTCGGCGATCTTCGACACCCGCAAGCTCGGGTACCGCTCGATGCTGGTCGCCGCCCGGGCACCGGCCGAGCGGGCCGACGAGGCGGCCGAGGTGATCTCGACCCATCCCGGCGTCACGCACAACTACGAGCGAAAGCACGAGTTCAACATCTGGTTCACGCTCGGCGTCCCGCCCACCTCGCAGCTCGGTCTCGACCGTTCCGTCGAGCTCCTGGGCGAGCTGGCCGAGGTGGAGGCGATCCGGCCGCTCCCGGCGCTTCAGTTCTTCAAGATCGGCGTCGACCTCGACATGGTCGGCGGCCGCGACCCGGCGGCCAAGCGCGTGCGCGCCGAGCCGGTGCGCGAGGCGCCCGCGCCCGACGCACTCGGCGAGCGCGACATCGCTGCCGTCCGCGCGCTCCAGTCCGACCTGCGGCCGCTCCCCGAGCCGTTCGCCGCGACGGCTGCCCGGCACGGCTTCACGGTCCCCGAGCTGTTGGCGAAGGCGGCCGAGCTCCAGGAGACCGGCCAGATGCGCCGGTTCGCCGCCGTCCTCTACCACCGCTCGGCCGGGTTCACGGCCAACGGGATGGGCGTCTGGAAGGTGCCCGACGAGCGGGTCGAGGAGATGGGCAAGCTGATGGCCGCCTACCGCGGCGTCTCGCACTGCTACCAGCGGCCAACCTATCCCGACTGGCCGTACAACCTGTTCTCGATGACCCACGGCCGCGACCGGGCCGAGTGCGAGGCGGTCCTCGACGCCATCTCCGAGGAGACCGGGCTCGACGAGCGGATCGTCCTCTACTCGACGAAGGAGTGGAAGAAGACCCGGCTCGTCTACTTCAGCCAGGACGCTGAGGAGTGGGAGCGCCGGCACGCGCCGGAACTCCAGCCAGCGTAGATCTCACGCCGTGCGGGCCCGCGGCGTTTTCCTGACATGAAGCTGCCACCGTTCCAGATGCTCCTCGACGAGCACGGTACCGACGTCCACCGCTACCTGGCCGCCCGTGTCGGGCCGGTCGACGCCGACGACTGCTGGCAGGAGACGATGCTCTCGGCGCTGCGGGCCTATCCGGGCCTGAGGCATCAGGCGAACCTGCGCGGCTGGCTGCTTCGGATCGCCGAGCGAAAGGCGCTCGACGCGCACCGGGCGGCGAGTCGCCGGCCGGTGCCGGTCGAGGCGGTTCCCGAGTGGCCAGCGCCGCCCGCGGAGCGCCCCGACCCGGCGCTGTGGCAGGCGGTCCGGCAGCTTCCGGGGAAGCAGCGAGCTGCGGTGACGCTGCGGTTCGCGGCCGACCTGGACTACGCCGCGATAGGACGAGTGATCGAGTGCTCCGAGGACGCGGCGCGCCAGAACGTGCGCGCCGGCCTGGCCTCGGTGCGAAGGGAGTGGGTGCGATGAACACGGCCGAATTCGCCCGCAGGGCTGCGGCCGAAGGGCTGATCGACGTGGCGTACGCCGGCGTGGACTCGCCGTTCGGCCACCTGACGGCCGCCATGACGGACGCCGGCATCGTCCGGCTGGCCTTCGAGGGCGAGGAGCTCGACGAGGTCCTCCAGGAGCTGGCCGACCGGGTGTCGCCGCGCGTCCTCGAGGCGCCGGCCAAGCTGGATCCGGTCCGGCGCGAGCTCGACGAGTACTTCGAGGGCCGCCGGCACGAGTTCTCGATGCCGGTCGACTGGCGGCTCTCGCACGGCTTTCACCTGAAGGCGCGCGAGGCCTGCTACGCGATCCCGTTCGGCAACGTGCTGACCTATGCCGAGCTGGCGGCGGCCGCGGGCAGCCCCCGCGCCGTACGCGCGGCCGGGCAGGCGATGGCCCGCAACCCGGTGCCGATCGTCGTCCCCTGCCACCGCGTGCTGCGCACCGGCGGTGGCCTTGGCGGCTACGGCGGCGGGCTGCACGTGAAGCAGTGGCTGCTCGACCTCGAGCAGAGCGGCGACAGGCTCTTCTAGGCCGACCACCGGGGCCTGGCCCCGGTGGGGTTCAGCCGAGCTGCAACTCCAGCCCGTCGTGCGCGACGCCGAACCCCTCCGGCACCCATGCCTCCAGCTCGGCGTGGGTGCCGATGCGGTGGCCGACGTGGGTGAAGAGCGTGCGGCCGGGCTTGAGCTTCCGGGCGCACTCGATGCCCTCGGTCATCGGCATGTGGTCCTTCACCGTCCGCTCGCGGGTCGCGGCGCCAAGCATGAGGAGGTCGGGGCTTCGGGCCAGCTTCGAGCCGGGCGGGCCGGCGAGGTCGGGGGCATAGACGAGCGACTCGCCGTCAGGGCCGGTGAAGCGGTAGGCGACCGTTCGCGTGTTGCCGCTGTGCTCGACGTCGAACGCCTGGGCGCGCAGGCCGTGGCCGAGCTCGATCGGGACTCCCGGCGTCACCTGCATCACCCGGAAGTCGAGCCGCGGGAAGATCACCCGCACGCCCTGCTCGCACTCCTTCGTGCAGTGAAGCGGGATGCGGCCCAGCTTCGCCAGCGCGTGCAGGCCGAGGACGTGGTCGTGGTGATGGTGGGTGAGGAGCACCTGGTCAGGCACGGCCTCGGCGGCGAGGAGCTGCTGATAGGCGTCGGGGCCGGCGTCGACCAGCACCCGCCCGTCGAGGAGAAGCGACGCCCGCAGGCGCCGGTCGCGCGGGTCGGGTGACGTGCACTGGGGGCAGTCGCAGCCGAGGCGCGGGATGGGCCAGGCTCCCGAGGAGCCCAGCACCGTCACTCGCACTCGGCCTCCCACTTCGGGTGGTGCTTGCGCGCCCAATCACGTCGCACCGTGCCGAGCGTCATGCCGCGCAGGGAGTGGCGCGTGCTCGTGTTGAGCGTCGCCAGGTAGACGTGGCCGGCCACGAGCGGCACGGCCACCCACGTCGCCCAGTCGTGAACGAGGATCGCGCTCGTTACGCCTCGGAACGACGCGTCGGACTCCTGGAGCAGGATCAGGATGCCCGAGACGGTGAAGACGACCGCCAGCCCGGCGATGATCGCCGAGTTCAGCTTCTGCCCGGCGTTGAAGCGCCCCGCGGGCGGCTCGGGGCCGCGGCGGCGGACCGCCCATGCGAGCCAGGCCCGGTCGTCGTCGTCGAAGCGGTCGAGCTCGGACGCGGTGCGGCCGAGGCCGCGCGGGCTGGCCAGGACGACCGCCAGAAGCCCGGCCCAGAAGCCGATCGCGGCACCGATGTGGAGCGACTTCCAGAGCATCCGGTCGGCGGCCAGGGCGGCGAACATCGGCAGGTAGAGGATGAGGCCGGTGGCGATCATCACCAGGAACATCGACGCCGCGACCCAGTGGGCCGTGCGCTCCGTCCGGCTGAACCGGCGGATGTACTCAGTAGCCGTTGGAGCGGCCAACCCAGGCATCGATGTCGTAGCCGTTCTGCTCCCAGTATCCCGGGACGAGCTTCGGGACGAGCTCGATCCGCGAGAGCCACTTCACGTTCTTGTAGCCGTACATCTCCGGGATCACCAGCCTGAGCGGGGCGCCGTGCGCGCGGGTGAGCGGGGCGCCGTCCATGTGATGTGCCAGCATGACGTTCGGGAGCGTCGTCTGCCGCAGCGAGAGCGTGTCGACGTAGGGATGCTCGAGCGAGACGAAGTTGGCGTAGCGGGCCTCGGGCAGCGGCTCGACCATGTCCCAGAGCGTCTGCAGGCGCACGCCCTGCCAGTGGACGCTCCCGACCGTCCAGCCGGTGACGCAGTGGAAGTCGGTCGTCTGCCGGACCGACTGCAGGCCCATCACCTCGTCCCACGTCAGGCTCACCGGGTTTCGCACGTGGCCGCCGATCTCGAGCCGGTAGCGGTGCGGATGGAACTCCGGCCACGGCGGGTTGATCGCGTAGATGCGCCAGCCGCCGATCGGCAGGATGTCCTTCACGCCCTGCGGGACGATGTCGCCGGCGACGCCGAGCGGGCGCGAGAGGGCGCCGGAGATCCGGTCACCCGCGAGCAGGCCGAGGCCGCCGATCCCGACGACCGACAGGAACGCCGCCCTGCCGAAGCGTCGCTCGCTCACACGGGAAGTATGGCCCACGTTCCTTAACAGAGTCTGACGGGCCTCGTCTCTCACGTAGCTCTCACCCTGCGGACACATAGTCCGTCCATGGCAGGCACGCTTCCGAGCGTCCTCGTGGTGGAGGACGACGCGCCGGTGCGGAGGATGCTCGAACGCACCCTCGCGGCCGAGGGCTATGCCGTGGCGGCCGTCGCCGATGGAGGGTCGGCGCTCGCGCACGCCGAGGCGGCGCCGCCGGATGCGATCGTCCTCGACGTCGCGATGCCGGGGATCGACGGCCTCGCGGTCGCCCGCCGGCTGCGGTCGAAGGGCGTGTCGATCCCGATCCTGATGCTCACGGCCCGCGACGGCGTCCACGACCGCGTGGCCGGCCTCGACGCGGGCGCCGACGACTACCTGGTGAAGCCGTTCGCGGTCGTCGAGCTGACGGCGCGGGTGCGCGCGCTCCTGCGCCGGAGCCGGCCCGCCGACGTGCGGACGTACGCCGACCTGGTCTTCGACCCGGGCACGCGGACGGTCGAACGACGCGGCCGGGCGATCCAGCTCACCGGCCGCGAGGCGGACCTGCTCGCCCTGCTCCTGCGCCGGCCGGGCCACCTCGTCAGCCGCCGCGTTGCGCTGGCAGGAGTCTGGGACGACGGCCGAGCCGCGAGCGAGAACGTCGTCGACCGCTACGTCGCCTACCTGCGCCGCAAGCTCGGAGACCCTCCGCTGATCCACACGGTCCGCGGCGCCGGCTACGTCCTGCGGCAGTGACGCCGGGGCGCCCGCGCCGGCGCGGATCGCTGCGGGTGCGTGTCGCCCTCGCGGCGGCTGGGGCGATCGTCGTCGCCGTCTCGGTGCTGGGCGCGGGCGTGCAGCTCCTGCTGTCGAACCACCTCCACGCGGAGCTCGACGCGACGCTGCGCCAGCGCGCCGCCGAGATCGCGCAGATCAGCGCCACGGCTCCGGCCCTGCTTACGTCGCCGGGGATCCTCGACGTGTCGGCCGGCCCCCGCCTCGTCGACGTCGAGGTCGTCGACCGCCGCCGCCGGATCGTCTCGCGATCGCTCGGCCTCCAGGGTGGGACCATCGCGGTGGACCCGCTCGTCGCGACGACGATCACGAGCGGGCGTGGGCGCTACGCCGATGCGCGCCTGCGCGGCGCGGAGGTCCGGGTGTACGTCGCGCCGCTCTCCGACGTGGGCGGTCCGGCGGCCGGCGGCGCCGTCATCGTGGCCGCGGCGACGGACGACGTCGAGGACACGCTCGATCAATCCCGGCGCCTCATCATCGGCGGCGCCCTTCTGGCGGCGGCGCTGGCGTTCCCGCTGTCGCTGATTCTCGCCCGCCGGGCGCTGCGGCCGCTCGAGCGGCTCTCGGCCGGCGCCGCCGTGATCGAGCGGACGAGCGACCCGTCGCTGCGCCTGCCCGTGGGCGATCGCCGCGGCGCCGACGAGGTCGATCGGCTTGCCGAGACGCTGAACCGCATGCTCTCCGCGCTCGAGCGGGCGCAAGAATCCGAGCGCCGGTTCGTGGCCGACGCGTCGCACGAGCTGCGAAACCCGATCACCGCGCTGCGCGGGAACGCCGCGTATCTGCGCGCCCACGGCGCCGATGCCGCGGCCCTCGCCGACATCCACGCCGACGCGGAGCGGCTCAGCCGCCTCCTCGACGACCTCCTCGCCCTCGCCCGCGAGGACTCTGGTGCGGTGCCCGACGAGCCGGTGTCGGTCGCGGACGTGGCTCGGGAGGCGGCGGACGGCGATGCCGGCGTCGTCGTCGAGGCCGACGGTCCGGGGCTCGTGCGCGGCGACCCTGGCGCGCTCGAGCGGGCGCTGCGGAACCTCGTCGAGAACGCCCATCGGCACGGGCCTCCGAGCGGCCCGGTTCGCATCACCGTCGAGTCGACGGCCGACACGGTCGTGCTCGCTGTGACCGATTCCGGCGAGGGCATTCCGCCGGATCTCGCGGAGGCCGCGACCGGTCGGTTCTGGCGCGGCCCCGATGCCGACGCCGCCGGGGGATCCGGGCTCGGGCTCGCGCTCGTCCGCGCGACAGCCGAGCGCCACGGCGGCGGGCTCGTCATCGACGGCTCGCAGTTTGCGATCGAGCTTCCCGCTCTCAAGCCGTTCTCAGACGGTGGGGGCGACACTGCGGGCGCAGATCGAAGGAGGGCATTGTGAACATCCTGCGCCGCGCATCCACCACCCGCATCATCATTGGCTTAGCGCTCATCGTGCTCGCAGCCGGTGCGGCGAGCATCGCGCTCGCCAGCCGGTCCGCCGGCCCCACCCCGCCGAAGCGCTCGCTGGCCTCGGCGATCCACCACGCGCTCGCGGGCCCGCGGGTGGCGGGCGTCACGGCGCGGATCCGCTTCTCGAACCATCTCGTCGCGTCCGGCGTCCTTCCGGATTCGAGCCAGCCGCTGCTCTCGGGCGCGACCGGCCGGCTCTGGGCGACGGGCGGCAAGGCGCGGCTCGAGCTTCAGGCTGAGAACGGCGACACCGAGATCGGGTTCGACGGAAAGACGCTGGTCGTCTACAACGTCGCAACGAACACCGCGTACCAGATGGCGGTGCCCAAGCGGCCGGGCGGGGAGCACGCCTCGGAGTCGCACTCCGGCGTTCCGTCGGTCGCGCGAATCCAGCAGGCGCTCGACCGGCTCGCCGGCCACGTCTCGCTGTCCGGCGCGATCGCCGGGAACGTCGCCGGTCAGCCGGCATACACCGTGCGCGTCTCGCCCAAGCACGACGGCGGCCTGCTCGGCGCGGTCGAGCTCGCATTCGCCGCCAACCACGCGGTGCCGCTTCGCGTCGCCGTCCTGAGCCAGGGCGACAAGAGCCCCGTGCTCCAGCTGACGGCCACCAACATCAGCTTCGGGGCCGTCCCGGCCGGTGACCTCACGGTCCACCTCGCGCCGGGCGCCAAGATCGTCCGCGTGCATCCCCCGCACCTGCCGGCCCACCACGCTGCACATGAGCCTGCGGCCCAGGGGGTTCGCGCAGTCGGCCGCGCCGTGCCGTTCACGCTGACGGCGCCGGAGTCGCTCGTCGGGCTCCCCCGCCAAGACGTGCGGCTGGTCGACGGCTCCGGCACGCCGGCCGCCCTCGTGGTCTACGGCCACGGCCTGGGCGCGATCGTGCTCGTCGAGCAGTCGGTTCAAGGGCGCGACGCCGGTCCGCTGGGCTCGCTCCCGCAGGTGTCCATCAACGGCGCATCCGGTCATGAGCTCGCGACCGCGCTGGGAACGGCGATCCAATTCGACCGCGTCGGTGTCCGCTACACGCTCGTCGGATCGCTCCCGCCGGCGGCCGCCGAGGCGGCGGCCCGCGCCCTCGGCTGAATGCGTCGTGATCCCCCTCACGACCGGCCGGTCGAGGCGCGCGGGCTCGTCAAGCTCTACGGTGACCTGGCGGCGGTGGACAGCGTCGACCTGACCGTCGAGGCGGGCGATGTCTACGGGTATCTGGGCCCCAACGGTGCGGGCAAGACGACGTCGCTTCGGATGCTCCTCGGCCTCATCCGGCCGACCGCCGGCGAGGCCCGGCTGTTCGGGCGCGATCCGCTGCGGCTCGGACGGCGGGCGCTCGAGGGCGTCGCCGGGTTCGTCGAGGCGCCCCAGTTCTACCCGTACCTGACGGGCCGCAAGAACCTCGAGCTGCTGGCGGCGTACGACGGCGGCGACGCCCGGCGGAGGATCGACGACGTGCTGGCGACGGTCGAGCTCGCAGACCGGGCCGGGGATCGCGTCGGCGGCTACTCGCACGGCATGCGCCAGCGGCTCGGGATCGCGGCGGCGCTGCTTCGCAGCCCGCGCCTTCTGATCCTCGACGAGCCCCAGACCGGCCTCGACCCGGCCGGGATGCGCGACATGAAGGCGCTCATCCGCGACCTCTCCGCCCGCGGTATGACCGTGCTCCTCTCGAGCCATCAGATGGCCGACGTCGAGGAGCTGTGCAACCGCGTGGCGATCGTCAACCGCGGCCGGATCCTGTACGAGGGCGACGTCACGGGTCTCACCAGGTCGGTGGGCACGTGGTACCGGCTGCGCGCGTCGGACCTCGACGCCGCCCACCGCACCGCGGCGGAGTTCGAGCTGGCCGACCTGGCACGCGAGGACGGCGAGCTCCGCTTCAGCGCCGACGAGGGCCTGCTCGAGCGGTTCATGATCACCCTCGGCCAGCGACGGATCGGCGTCCACGCGCTCATCCCGGAGCAGGCCACGCTCGAGCAGCTCTTCTTCCAGCTCACCGAGCAGGATGCAGCGCCCCCGCCGCCGGTGCTCCACGCGGTCGCCGAGGAGGCCGTCTGATGCCGACGTTCCTCACCGCCTACCGCTGGGAGCTGCGAAAGCTCGTCTCGCAGAAGCGGACGTACCTCGGCCTGGGCGCGGCGACAGCGGTGCCGCTCATCTTCGTGGCGGCGCTCGCGCTCCAGAGCGGGTCGCCGAACGACGTCGCATTCGGCCGCTACGTGCGCGACTCCGGCCTTGCCATCCCGCTCGTGCTGCTCCTCTTCGCGTCGGTGTGGCTGTTCCCGCTCGTGACGGCGCTCGTCGCAGGCGACATCATCGCCGCCGAGGATCACAACGGCACGCTGAAGACGATCCTCACCCGGTCGCTCGACCGCGGGCAGGTCTTCGCGGGGAAGCTGCTCGCGGCGGCGACCTACGCCGCGCTCGCGCTCCTTCTCATGGGGTCGGTGGCCGTCGTCGCCGGAAGCCTCGAGTCGGGGTTCAACGGGCTCGTCAGCCTGTCCGGGACCCATGTGGCCGCCGACCGTGCGCTCGGCCTCGTCGCCGCCAGCTTCGGCGTCTACATGATCCCCGTGGCCGCCGTGGTCTGCATCGGCCTGCTGCTCTCGGCGCTCACCCGAAACAGCGCCGCGGCGGTGGTCGGCACGCTGATGTTCGCGCTCCTCATGCAGCTCGTGGGCATCCTGCCGGGGCTGTCGGGCCTCGATCCGTATCTGCTGACGACCCAGTTCCAGGCGTGGCAGGGGTTCTTCCGCACGCCGACCGACTGGGAGCCGATCGTCCGGGCGGTGTGGGTGTGCGCGCTCTATGCGGTGCCGGCGGGGGTGGGTGCGTACCTGGTTTTCGTGCGCCGCGACGTCGCGGGCGGCTGACGCCGCAACATTGGGGTCTGATCCGATGTTGCATCGGTAGGCTTCGGGGGGTGGCCGCCGACCCGCTCCGAAGCTTCTCGCCGCCCGTCGCGGACTGGTTCCGGCGGAGCTTCGAGCGTCCGACGCCGGCTCAGTCCAAGGGCTGGCCGCCCATCGCGAAGGGCAAGCACACGCTCATCCTGGCGCCGACCGGCTCGGGCAAGACGCTGGCCGCCTTCCTGACCGCCATCGACGGGCTGGTGCGCGACCCGGCCGAGCGCGGCACGCGCGTCCTCTACGTGAGCCCGCTCAAGGCGCTGAACCACGATGTCGAGCGCAACCTGCGCGCACCGCTTCACGGCATCGAGACCCCGCGCGCCGTCGAGGTGGCGGTGCGAAGCGGCGATACGCCCCAGCGCGAGCGGGCCGCGATGCGGCGGCGGCCGCCCGACATCCTGATCACGACGCCCGAGTCGCTCTACCTCATCCTGACGTCGTCGGCGCGCGAGATGCTGGCCGGCGTCCGGACGGTCATCGTCGACGAGATCCACGCCCTCGCCGCCGGCAAGCGCGGCACGCACCTCTCGCTCTCGCTCGAGCGCCTCGCGCACCTGACCGGCGGCGACCCGCAGCGGATCGGGCTCTCGGCGACCCAGCGGCCGCTCGACGAGATCGCCCGCTTCCTGGGCGGCGACCGCCCGGTCGAGATCGTCGACGCCGGCCATCGCAAGCCGCTCGATCTCGAAGTGGTCGTCCCTGTCCCCGACATGCGCGAGCTGGGCGGCGTGCCGGCCGCCGACGGCGAGCCGCGCCAGTCGATCTGGCCGGCGATCTACCCGCGGCTCCTGGAGCTCGTGCGCGCGCACCGCTCGACGCTCGTCTTCGTGAACAGCCGCCGGGCCGCGGAGCGCGTCGCCCACCGCCTGAACGACCTCGCCGAGGAGGAGATCGCGCGCGCCCATCACGGCTCGATCGCCCGCGAGCAGCGGCTCGAGATCGAGGAGATGCTGAAGACCGGGCGGCTGCCCGCCCTCGTCGCCACCTCGTCGCTCGAGCTCGGGATCGACATGGGGGCGATCGACCTGGTCGTCCAGGTGGAGTCGCCGAAGTCGGTCGCCGCCGGCCTCCAGCGGGTCGGCCGCGCCGGCCACCATGTCGACGCCGCCTCGAACGGCCGCTTCTTCCCCAAGTACCGCGGCGACCTGCTCGAGACCGCGGTCGTGGTGGGCCGGATGCGCGATGGCGCGATCGAGCACACCCGCGTCCCCCGCCAGCCGCTCGACGTGCTCGCCCAGCAGCTCGTGGCGACCACGGTGATGGACGACTGGACGGTCGCCGACCTGCACGCGATGGTGACGAGAGCGGCGCCGTACTCGGACCTCAGCCGCCCCCAGCTCGAGGGCGTGCTCGACATGCTGGCCGGGCGCTACCCGTCCGACGAGTTCGCCGAGCTCCGCCCGCGGGTGGTGTGGGACCGGACCGCGGGCATCGTCCGCGGCCGCGACGACGCCCGCCGGCTCGCGGTCACGTCGGGCGGCACGATCCCCGACCGCGGCCTCTACGGCGTCTTCCTGGCCGACTCCGGCGCGCGCGTCGGCGAGCTGGACGAGGAGATGGTCTACGAGGCCCGTTCGGGCGAGGTGTTCCAGCTCGGGGCGACGTCCTGGCGGATCGAGCAGATCACCCGCGACCGGGTGCTGGTCTCGCCCGCGCCGGGCGTGCCTGGGCGGATGCCGTTCTGGAAAGGCGACGGCGTCGGCCGCCCGTACGAGCTGGGCAGGGCGGTGGGCGAGGCGGCGCGGACGCGGAAGTTCGGCGACCTCGACGAGCTCGCCGCGACCAACCTCACGAACTACCTCGACGACCAGGAGGCCGCAACCGGCGTCATCCCGTCCGACCGCACCATCGTCGTCGAGCGCTTCCGCGACGAGATCGGCGACTGGCGGGTCTGCGTGCTCTCACCGTTCGGCGGCCGCGTCCACGCGCCCTGGGCGCTCGCGGTCGAGCGGCGGATGGGCGAGACGCTCGGCATCGAGGTCGAGTCGCTGTGGGCCGACGACGGCATCGCGATCCGCCTGCCCGACTCCGACACGCCGCCGCCGGTCGACCTGATCGCGATCCCGCCCGACGACCTGGACGACCTCCTGATCGACCGCGTCTCGGAGAGCCCGCTCTTCGCCGCCCGGTTCCGCGAGAACGCCGCCCGCGCGCTCCTCATCCCGCGGCGGCGGCCGGGGCAGCGAACGCCGCTCTGGCAGCAGCGCCTGAAGGCCCACGACCTCCAGCAGGTGGCGCAGAAGTACGGCTCGTTCCCGGTGCTGCTCGAGACCTACCGCGAGGTGCTGTCGGACGTCTTCGAGGTGCCCGCGCTGAAGGGCCTCCTGCGCGCGATCGCCGGCGGCGAGGTGCGGCTGGTGGAGGTGGAGTCGGCGGTGCCCTCGCCGTTCGCCTCGTCGCTCCTCTTCGACTACATCGCGACCTACATGTACGAGGGCGACGCGCCCGCGGCCGAGCGGCGCGCCCAGGCGCTGCAGCTCGACCGGGCGCTGCTCGCCGAGCTCCTGCGCACCGACGACCTGCGCGACCTGCTCGACGCGGACGCGATCGGCGCCGTGCAGTCGGAGCTCCAGGGCGAGGGCCGCACGCTTGACGCCGACCGCACCCACGATCTGCTGCGGCGGCTGGGCGACCTCTCGCGCGACGAGCTCGCGGCGCGCGGCGCGGCCGGCGTTGACGACCTCGTCGCCGCCCGGCGTGCGGCCTGGGTGCGGATCGCCGGGGGCGAGCGGCTGATCGCCGCGGAGGACGCCGGCCTCTACCGCGACGCGCTCGGCGCGGTGCCGACCGTCGGGCTTCCGGGCGCGTTCCTCGAGCCGGTCGAGGGGGCGCTGCGCCGGCTCGCGGGCCGGTATGCGCGCTCGCACGGCCCGTTCACCGCCGAGGAGCTCTCCGCCCGCTGGGGCGTCGACGTGACCGGCGTCCTGCGCGATCTCGCCGCCAAGGGGGAGCTGCTCGAGGGCGAGTTCCGGCCGGACGGCGCGGGCACCGAGTGGGTCGCTCCCGACGTCCTGCGCCGCGTCCGCCGGCGGACGCTTGCGGCCGTCCGCCGGGCCGTCGAGCCGGTCGAGTCCGAGGCGCTGGCCCGGTTCCTCCCGGCCTGGCAGGGGATCGGCCGAGACCAGGGCCGCGGCATCGACCGCCTGCGTGACGCCGTCTCCCAGCTCCAGGGCATCGCGCTCCCGGTCGAGGCCTGGGAGTCGGACGTCCTGCCGCTGCGCGTGCCCGGCTACACGCCGGCGATGCTCGACGAGCTGACCGCCGGCGGCGAGGTGGTGTGGATCGGCGCCGGCCGCGGCCGCGTCGCCCTCCACCCGCGCTCGGACGCCCGCCTCCTGGGCGTATCAGGTTTGGCATCGGAAGAGTCACATCCGATCCTCGACGCGCTGCGAAGCCGCGGGGCGATGTTCTTCGCCGACGTCGTCGCAGCTGTCGGCCGCTCGGAGCGGGAGACGCTGGCCGAGCTGTGGAGCCTCGTCTGGACCGGCACGGTGACCAACGACGCCTGGCAGCCGCTCCGAAGCGGCGCGACGCTCAAGGCGGTGGACGAGCTGCGGCCCGGCCGGATCGGCCGGCGGACGAAGCCGACCGCCTCGCTCCCCGCCGCGCGCGGGCGCTGGTCGCTCGTCGAGGGCCTGCTCCAGCCGGCTCCCGCGCCGCGCGAGCGAGCACGGGCGGTGGCCGAGACGCTGCTCGACCGCCAGGGCATCGTCACCCGCGCGGGTGCGCTCGCCGAGGGCATCCCGGGCGGCTTCTCGGCCGTCTACGGCGAGCTGCGCATGATGGAGGAGGCCGGGCTGGCCCAGCGCGGCTACTTCGTCGAGGGCCTCGGCGGAGCCCAGTTCGCGGTGACCACCGCGGTCGAGCGGCTGCGCGACGTGCGGGAGGCCGACCCGGCCACGGCGCCGGTCGTCCTCGCCGCCGTCGATCCCGCAAACCCGTACGGCGCGGCGCTCCAGTGGCCCGAGGCGAGCCGCAAGCTGGCTCGCATCGCCGGCGCCTGGGTCGTCCTGGCCGGCGGGAAGCCCGCGCTCTACGTGGAGCGCGGCGGCCGCGGTCTCGTCACGATCGAGCCCGAGCTGCTCGAGCCGGCCATCGCGGCGCTGGCCGGCCTGGTCGAGTCCGGCCGCGTGCGCCGGCTCGCGCCCGAGCGGGTGGACGGCGAGCCGATTGGGGGCACCGAGGCCGAGCGGCTCCTGCTCGAGCACGGGTTCCTCCAGGGGCACCGCAAGCTCGTGCTGCGGGCGTAGATCGTTGATTCCCAATTGCCGCGCGCCTGGACGTCCAGCTGGGGACTGATGGCGACTGTGGCGGGGCTGCGGCTGCGAACCGTCGCATCGCGGCGTCCTCGGTCAGCCCAATATCATCTGATATTGGGCCCCTGTGTCCTTGCGCTGCTCGGTTCTCGCCCATGAGTGACCTGCTGGGTAGCAGGTCACTCATGACCGCAGCAAGCCTTCGGCTTGCGGCTCGGCCATCCCGCCGATTGGGAATCAACGATCTAGGCTCCCCGCCGATGCCCGAGGGACACTCGCTGGAACGCGCTGCGCGCCGCCTGCGCCCGCTCGTCGGCGCGCGGGTCGATGCCGGGCCGCTCGAGGGCGCGGTCGTCTCGGACGTCGAGGCGCGCGGGAAGCATCTGCTCGTCCACACCGAGGACGGGCGCTGCCTGCACGCGCACCTCGGCCTGCACGGGAGCGTGCGCCTGCGCCCGGCGGGCGAGGGCCGCGGACGGCATGTCCTCCGCACCGCCGCCGGCGACCTCGTGATCGCCGGCAGGGTCGAGCTCGCCAACCGCCCGCCGCAGCTCCGGCTCGGGCCCGACCTGCTCCACGGCCGCTTCGACGCGGCCGCCTACCTGCGCCGGGCGCGGGCCGTCGACCGGCCGGTGGGCGAGCTCCTGCTCGACCAGCGCGTGCTCGCGGGGATCGGGAACATCGTCAAGTCCGAGACGCTCTGGGAGCGGCGCCAGAGCCCGTTCGAGCCGGAGTCCGCGCTCTCCGATCGGCGCCTGCTCGAGTTCGCCGCGACCGCGCGCCGACAGCTCCGCCAGGGCGTCGGCGGCCGCCTGCCCGCGAACGTCTACCGCCGCACCGGCCGGCCGTGCCCGCGCTGCCGGACGCCGATCCGAAGCACGCTCCAGGGCGAGCTCGCCCGCCGCACCTACCACTGCCCGCGGTGCCAGGCGGCGTGATCCGCCGGCGCGACCCGGACGGGGTGCACGACCGCGCCCGCGGCGCGATGCTCGGCCTCGCCGTCGGAGACGCGCTGGGGGCCGCCGTCGAGTGGCTGCATCCCGACCAGATCCAGAGCCGCTACGGCGGCCCGCTGCGAGACATGGCGGCGTCCGCGATGTGGGAGCTGGGGGAGTGGACCGACGACACCGCCATGGCGGTCGAGCTCGCCTCGAGCCTGGCCGATCAGAGCGGCTACGACGAGGCCGACGTCTTCGGGCGCTATGCGGTCTGGGCCCGCTCGCGCCCCAAGGACATCGGCGCCACGGTGTCCGCCGCGCTCCGGCGATCACGCTCGCCGGCCGAGGCCCGCGCGGCCGCGGCGGCCCACCACGAGGCGGAGGGCAGAAGCGCCGGGAACGGCTCGCTGATGCGCACCGTCCCGATCGCGATCCGCTACCGCGCCGACCCCGGGGCGATCGAACGGTTCTCGCGCCTGGACTCGAGCCTCACCCACCACGACCCGCTCGCCGGCGACGCCTGCGCCTGGCTCAACCTGACCGCGGCCGCGCTGATCCAGGGACGGCGCCTGCCGCAGTCGACCTCGGACGTCGCCCGCGTGGCCGAGGCAGCCGTGGCTGCCGACCCGGCCGAGCTCGCTGCCGCCGCCCAGGAGCAGCGCGGCTACGTGATGACAACGCTCAGGATCGCCTTCGCGGCTGCGTTCCGGCATGACGCCTTCGAGCCGGCCGTGGTCTTCGCCGTCAACCTGGGCGGCGACGCGGACACGAACGGGGCCGTTGCGGGCGCGCTCGCCGGCGCCCGCTTCGGGGCCGGTGGGATCCCGCAGCGGTGGCTCGAGCCGCTCCTGCGAAAAGAGGTGGTGAGCGGGCTTGCAAACCGCCTGACGCGTTCGTAGAGTCCGCTCCAGACGTAGCAATCGCCACGATTGGGGGTCCCGATGAAGGCTGTCTTCACCGCCCGCCGGCTAAACGCCGGGCATTACGACGACTTCCGTAAGGCGTGGGAGCCGGACGAGTGGCCGGCCGGGTTCAAGGGCGCGCACCTGATGCGCGACACGGCCGACCCCGACCAGATCACGGTCATCGGCCTCTTCGACGTCTCCGACGACGAGGCGGCCCGCCTCCAGACCGACCTCGGGCCGTCAGAGCAGGCGCGGCACGACCGCATGGCGCCCCACATCGCCGAGACGATCGTCTCGGGCCTCTTCGACGTGGTCGTCCACGAGGACGGCGGCGCGACCGGGAACCAGAAGGCCGTCCTGCTCACCGAGCGGATGCTGAAGCCGGGCTCCTTCGACGACTACATGGAGGCTGGGCGGCAGATGAACGAGCAGATGGGCGGGATGCCCGCCGGGCTCGAGTTCATGCTGCTCCAGGACACGGCCAACGCCGACCACACGATCCAGCTCGGCATCGTCCGCGTCGCCGACATCCAGGCCTTCCGCGACACCGTCGGCTCGAGCCGCCAGGGCATGCTCGACTCGATCGCGCCCTTCCTGGCGTCGGTCGGGATCGACACCGCGTACGAGCTCATCGAGGAGATCGCCCCCGTCCGCGTCTAGGTATCCTCTCGCGGGATGTCGGAAGCTCCCGATCGCAACCTCGCGCTCGAGCTCGTCCGCGTGACCGAGGCGGCGGCGCTGGCGTCCGCGCGCTGGGTCGGGTTCGGCGACAAGATCGCGGCCGATCAGGCCGCCGTCGACGCCATGCGCCACATGCTCGCCACCGTCGAGATGGACGGCGTCGTCGTCATCGGCGAGGGCGAGAAGGACGAGGCGCCGATGCTCTACAACGGCGAGCACATCGGCACCGGCTCGGGCGTGAGCGTCGACGTCGCCGTCGACCCGCTCGAGGGCACGGAGCTCGTCGCCCGCGGGCAGCCGAACGCGCTGGCGGTCGTCGCAGCCGCGGAGTCGGGCACGATGTTCGACCCGGGGCCGGTCTTCTACATGGAGAAGCTGGCCTGCGGCGCGGACGTGGACGAGGAACTCGACATGCACGCGCCGATCGAGGAGACGCTCGAGGTCGTCGCCCGGGCCCGGCGCGGGCGGGTGCGCGACCTCATGGTGGTGATCCTCGACCGTCCCCGCCACGATGAGATGGTGAAGCGCATCCGGGATGCGGGGGCGCGCATCCGCTTCATCCCGCACGGCGACGTCGCCGGCGCCATGATGGCCGCCAGCCCCGACACCGGCATCGATCTCCTGTGGGGGATCGGCGGGACACCGGAGGGCGTTCTCGCCGCGGCGGCGTTCAAGTGCCTCGGCGGCCAGTTCCAGGGCCGGCTCTGGCCCCGCAACGAGGAGGAGGCGCAGGCCGCCCTCGACGCCGGCTACGACCTCGAGCACGTCCTCACCACCGACGACCTGATCCGCGGCGAGAACGTCTTCTTCGCCGCCACCGGCGTGACCGACGGCGATCTGCTGCGCGGCGTCCGCTACCGCGCCGGCGGTGCGCTCACATCCTCGCTCGTGATGCGGTCGAAGTCCGGCACCGTGCGCACGCTCCAGGCCACGCATTCGATGGAGAAGTTGTCTGCTGTGGCAGGCGAGCGGTACGGATAGCGGGAGGGCGATTACCGCAGATGGAGTAGCTCCGGCCGCGTGACGGCGCCCGATACCCGACCCGAACCGCAACTCCACCGGGGGTCGGATGCTCTCTCTTCGGACGCTCATTCTCACGAGCGCGCTCGCGCTCGGATCGCTCATCGTCCCGTCCACCGCTTCCGCGGCCGTCGTCTCGCCGTGGGTGCACGTCCAGGGTGTCGGCTTCACCGACCAGAACGGGCTGCCCGTCGTCCTGCGCGGCGTGAACCAGCAGGGCGGCGCCGGCATCCAGTCGAACGGGATGGCGCTCAGCCTGGGCTCGAACTTCGTCCGCATCCTGGCTCCATGGAGCACGGTGGAGGACACCGCGCCGGTGGGCGGCCTGCACACGTGGAACGAGGAGTACCTCCGGCGCCTCGACGCGCAGGTCTCCTGGTACGAGGAGCACGGCGTGAACGTCCTCATCGACTTCCACCAGTACAAGTGGTCGCCGTACTTCGGCTCTGGCGAGACGGGGATCCCGGGCTGGTTCTACAACGACATCCGGCCGGGCCTCTACCCGAAGACCGACGACGGCATGAAGGAGGCGATGGGCGACTGGTGGACCGACGCCGTCGGGCGCGCGGACTACCTCGCGTTCGCGCGGATGATGGTGGGCCGCTACAGCTCGCACGCCAACGTCGTCGGCTACGAGGTCTTCAACGAGCCGATGGTCGGGAACCTGGGCGAGAACCACGTCTCGACACAGGCGGTCATCGCCTGGGAGGCGCCCATCGTGAACACGATCCGGCTCAAGGATCCCGAGCGCGCGGTCTTCTTCATGCTCCGCGGCGGCGGCGACAACGGCCTCGTGAACGCCGAGTTCACGAAGTTCGGGCCGATGACGAACCTCGTCCTCGACCTGCACGACTACTACAACGGCCTCTACGGCTCGGGGTACACGCCCGACCAGGAGGGGTGGGTGCCGTCCTGGGATGCCACCCACAACCAGAACTTCCTCGACTACCACGGGACAGAGGACGCGCTCGTCCAGAACCTCCAGTCCGGGGTGAACCGCACCCGCGCGCTGGGCATCCCGCTCGTCATCGGCGAGTGGGGCGCGCAGACGGCCGACACCGGCGTGCTCGACTTCCAGCACCACCTGCTGTCGGTGATGACCCGCTACGGGCTCTCGTGGGCGCGGTGGAACCTGGGCCAGGGCGCCGACCCGTTCACGCTCCTCACGCGCACGAAGTCGTTCAACTCGGTCGGCGCCGATCTGGCGGTCGCGCTCGCGGCGCCCGCGCCGACGATGGGGATCGCACCCGCGGCCGACGTCCAGCCCGTGGTTCGCGGCTTCGCCCAGGTCGGCCAGGTGCTCTCGGCCTCGACCGGCATGTGGGCCGGCGTCCCGGCGCCCGCCGTCACCTTCCAGTGGCAGCGCTGCAACGCCCTCGGTCTCGCGTGCAAGGTCGCGATCGGCTCCACCGCTTCCACCTACGTCGTCATGCAGAGCGACCTCGGCTCCACGCTGCGGGTGGCCGTGCGGGCGCGCAGCTCGGCCGGGCACACCGTCGCGCGCACGCTGGTGACCGCCCCGGTGACGCCGAACGTGCTCACGGTCGCGAACCTGACCGCCCAGGTGTCGCCGATCTCGCCGACGGTCACGGTCGGCTTCGACCTGAACAAGGCCGCCGCGATCAAGATCGTCATCCGAAACGCCGCCGGGACGATCGTGAAGAAGCTCGACAACGCCGATCACCCGGCCGGGCTCGTCCTCAAGCGCTGGGGGGAGCTCTTGGACAACGGCCAGCCCGCTCCGCACGGCGTCTACACGGCGCTCGTCACCGCGACCACGGCCACCGAGTTCACCTCGACGTCCGTCGCCTTCACTCTTTGACGGCCGCAGCGAGGTCCACGACCCGGGCGCCGACGAGCTCCACCAACTCCAACGTGCCCAGCTCGACGATCTGGCCGCGACCGCCCGCGTTCAGGCAGATGCGCTCGAACTCGCCGCTGCTCTCGTCCAGGTAGACCACCAGCCGCTTGCGCGAGCCGAGCGGGGTCATGCCGCCGACCTGGTAGCCGGTCGCGCGCTCCGCGTCGCGCGGGTCGGCCATCCCCGCGTGTTTCACCCCCGCCGCCGCGGCGAGCTTCTTGGGCGAGAGCTCCGACGTCGCCGGGACGAGCGCGAACACGAGGTCGTCGCCGGCCCGCGCCACCAGGCTCTTGAACATCCGCGCCCGCTCGACTCCAAGGTCGTCGGCGGCCTGGTCGGCTCCGCCGCCGTGGCGGTAGGCGTAGCGCATGAGCGTGTGCTCGACGCCGGCCCGGCGCAGCTCGGTGGTCCCTCTCGTCTCCGCCATCAGTCATAATCCTCCCGCGATGCGAGAGTACACGCCCGAGCAGGAGTCCTTCCGCGAGGACGCGGTCGCGGTCATCAACGCAGGGGCGATCATGATCGCCGTCGTCGGCACCTGGACGCGCCCGATCTTCATGGGCGTGATCGCGCTGCTCGTAGCCACGTTCGGCTACTTCATGTCGCCGCGGTCGCGCGGCGGGCACATCATCGCCGTCTGCCTGATCACGCTCTTCGCGATCCTCGAGACGTGGCTCTGGCAGGGCAAGCACATCATCTAAGACGGGAAATCACCGATCCCTGATCGGCAGCCCGCTCACGACGTGGCCGCGGCCGCCCGCCTGATAGGCGACGTCGACGACGTGCTCGGGCTTGTAGCGCCCGAAGAAGAAGCCGCGGAAGAGGCTTCGGGCGGTGTCGCGGGCCGGCGGCGCGAGCTTCATCGCGAAGACCAGCTCGCCCCCCTCCACGACGAAGTCCGTGCCCTCTGTCTGGAGCAGGCCGTTCACGTAGACCTCGAACGGCGGCGCGACCTCGGGCGGGAGCTGCACGCGCGAGCCGTTCACCACTCGACCAGCTTCCAGACCTCGGGCTGCATGGCTGCCTCCCCGTCGCCGACCTCCGCGAAGAGCGTCACCGCGCGCTTCAGGTGCTCCATCGACTCCGGCTCGCGGCCGGCCCGGTGCAAGAGATCCGCCAGGTTGTTGTGGAGCGCGGCCTCGCGGTGGCGGTCGCGCTGCTCGGAGCACAGCTCGAGCGCGCGCGAGGTGAGCGCGATGGCCGTCTCCGTCTCGCCCGACCGCGCGCACGCCAGCGCGAGGTTGTTCAACGCAGCGACGAGCACGCTGCGGTCGGGAAGCGCCTCGGCCAGCCCGACGCTCCGCTCCAGGTGCTCGCGCGACCCGGTGAGCATTCCCAGGATGTTGCATGCCTGGGCAACGGCCTCCGGGTCGTCCTCGGCCTCGCCCAGCTCCAGCGACCGGCGCGCGAGCTCGGCCGCGCCCTCGCTGTCGCCCCGCCGGTGAGCGGCGAGGCTACGGTCGGCCTCGACGCGCGCCGACTCGCCTCCGAGCCGGAGCGCCTCGAGCAGGTGGAGGTCGGCGAGCTCGGGATCTCCGCGGCGGTCATGCACCCTGCCGAGCTTGTGCTCGATCCCGGCGACGACGCCGGGCTCGCTGAGAGCGGCCGCCGCCTCGTAGGCCGAGAGCGCCGCCGAGTACTCACCCTGAAGCGTGTGCAGGTCGCCGATCGCCTCGTGCAGGAGCGCCGGCTGATCGTGTCCCAGTGCGATGGCGGACCGGTAGGCGTCGAGCGCCTCCCGGTGGGCGTAGACGCTACGCGCCCGGTCGCCCGCCCGCCGGAAGGCCTCGGCCGCCTCCGTCTCCAGCCCGGCGGCCAGGAGGTGGCGGGCGACGAGCGCCGGGTCGGCGTGACCGGCCGTGAGCGTCTCGGCGATGCGCCGGTGAAGCAGCCGGCGGCGAGCCAGCCCGGCGCGCTCGTAGGCCACCGCGAGGAGCTTGTCGTGCGAGAAGGCGTAGCCCGCGTCGCGCTCGACGAGCAGGCCGCGCCTGGTGAGCTCCTCCAGGCCGGCCGCGGTCTCGTCCTCGCCCCTGCCCGCGGCGGCTCGCACGGTGTCGACGTCGAACGTCCGCCCGATCACGGCTGCGGCGGTGAGGAGCTGTGAGGACGCCTCGCCGATCCCGTCCAGCCGGGCGGCGAGCAGCTCGCGCACGCCCGCCGGCAGGCCGCCGTCCTGGGCGGGATCCCGGAGCGCCGCGAGGTACTCGACGACGAAGAGCGGCAGCCCCTCCGTCTCGTCGAAGAGCTCGGGCGCCCGGGTGGCCATCCCGGCGGCGGCGGCGAGCTCGGCGACGTCGGCGCGGGTCAAGCGACCGAGCCGGAGCACCCGATCGGCCGACCGGCGCAGCACGGCGTGATCGGCGCCGATCTCCTCCGAGCGCCAGGCGGCGACGACGAGCATCGGTCGCCCGGCCAGGCGGCGGACGAGGTAGCCGACCATCGCGAGCGACGCCGGGTCGGCGAACTGGAGGTCGTCGAGGAAGAGCAGCCCCGGCGGCCGGGAGCCGACGAGCGCCGCCAGGACCTGGGCCAGACCCTCGTAGAGCCGCCGCTGGGCGGCGGCGCTGTCCGGGCCGGCCGGCGCCTCGCCGCCGCCGATCTCGGGCACGAGCCGGGCGGCCTCGGCGCGCCAGTGCGCCGGCACGTCCGCCAGCGGCTCGCCGCCGGCGGCGTCGAGCGCGGCCCGGATCGCGGCCGCGACGAGCCCGAACGCGATGCCGGACTCGCCCTCGTACGATCGGGCGACCGCCGCCACGTGCCCGCCGCCGCGGACCGCCGTTGCCAGCTCCTCGCCGAGCCGGGTCTTGCCGACGCCCGCCTCGCCCTCGATCACGACGAGCCGTCCGTCCGGCCCGGACGCGCCGTGCTCGGCCACGACCGCCTCCCACTCGCCGGAGCGCCCGACGAGCGGGCCGACCGGAGCGGCCGCCGGCGCCGCGGCGGGCGCGGCGGCGGTCGCCGGCTCGAGCAGCCTGCCCTCGTTGACCGCGTTGTAGATCTCGGTGGTCTCGGCCAGCGGCCGCACGCCGAGCTCGCGGTCGAGCACGCGCACGCAGTCGCGGTACTGGGTCAGGGCCTCCGACCGGCGCCCGCTCGCCGCATAGAGGCGGATCAGCGTCCGGTGCGCGGGCTCGTGGAGCGGGTCGAGCGCCAGCCGCCGGCGGGCGTGGGGGATCGCGTCGTCCGGGCGGCCGCTCGCCTCGAGCGCCGCCACGAGCCGGTCGAGCGCACGTTCCAGCTCGGCGCGCAGCTCCCCGGCCGCATCGCGCTGCCAGTCGTCGAAACGGACGCTGTCGCGCAGGCCGAAGCCGGCCATGAGGTCGTCGCGGTGCGAGCGCAACCGCGGCCGAGAGCGGCTCCACCGCCGCCGGCCCGTCGCCGGCCGCGCGGGCGAGCGCCCGGAAGCAGGCGACGTCCACCGCATCCGGCTCGAGCTCGAGGACCACGGCGGCCCGGCTGACCGTCACCCAGCGCCCGCCCAGCGCCGAGCGGAGCGTCGAGAGCGTGCGCCGGAGCGCCGCCCGGCCGCGGTCCGGATCGGTGTCGGGCCAGAGCAGGTCGACGAGCAGCTCGCGCGCCTGCGGGCCGCCGGTCACGGCCAGATATGCGAGCAGCGCCACCGCCTTGCGCGTGTCGACCTGCAGCGGCTCGCCGTCCACCTCGATCCGGGGCGTTCCGAGCACATCGATGCGTAGCGGCACGAGCCGAGTATGGCAGAGCGTCACGACCGCGCCCATGCCGGCCGCGCCGTAACGATTCCGGGACGGTCGCCGTCGATGATCCTGGGAATCGGTTGACGACGACCGCAACAGCAGGAGGTCACGATGTCCCGCTCCATCCGCACCGCTTCCCTCGCAGCCGCCGCAGGCATCGGCGCGGCCGCGGGCGTCGCAGCCGCCCTGGCCGGTGTCGGCCTCGCCGCCGGCCTTCGCGGCCGCCGCCGGATCGCCGCCTGACCCGGCTCAGGCGGCCGTGCGGTCTCTTGCCATGCCGAGCAGGATCGAAGATGCTGAACGCGCGATGAACGGCCCGAACGCCAGCGCGCGCTCCCCGGCCCGCAGGCGGCTGGCGTGGGCGGTGTTCGTCGCGACCTGCGTCCTGTGGGCGGTGGCGATCGTGACCGCGTGGCTGACGCGCGATCTCCAGAGCTCGGAGAGCCTCGGAAGCGGCGGCGCCGATCTGCTCGTGGGGATCGCGACGGCTGTGGTGCTGCTGGCGTTCCCGGTCGCCGGAGTCGTCATCGCCACCCGCCAGCCGGCGAACCCGATCGGCTGGATCCTGCTCGCCATCGGAGCAGGCTGGGGTGTGCTCGCCGGTGCGACCGGCTACGCGGACTACGGCCTCCGGCTTCATCCCGGATCGCTCCCGGCGGCCGACATCGCCGCGGTCCTCACGGTCTCGGTGTGGGCCCCGCCGGTCGGGCTCACCGGGACGTTTCTCCTCCTGCTCTTCCCGGACGGCCGCCTCCCCGGTACCCGCTGGCGATGGATCGCGTATGTCGGCGCGGCTGCCACGGCGGCGTGTACGGCCGCCGGCCTCGTCGACCCCGACGTGCTGAAGGACAGCCCCTACGCGCCCACGCAGAACCCAATGGGGATCGACGCGCTCGGCGGGGTCGTTGCCGTACTCGACTACGCGGTGCTCGTGCTCGCAGTGACGATGGTCGCGTCGGCAGCGAGCCTGGTCGTGCGGTTCCGCCGCGCCGGCATGGTCGAGCGCGAGCAGGTGAAGTGGCTGGCTGCGGCGGCGGGCGTGTCCGCGTGGATCTACCTCGTCGACCTCTGCATCTCCGCCCTCGCCGCCGGCTCCGGGCCGGAGCCGGTGTGGCGCCTCCTGCTCGACGACGCGTTCGTGCTGAGCCTGGGGCTCATCCCGGTCGCGATCGGCATCGCCGTGCTCCGCTACCGCCTGTATGAGATCGACGTGATCATTCGCCGCACGCTGGTCTACGCGGCGCTCGTGTCGGTCCTCGCGCTGCTCTACTTCGCAATCGTCTACGGCATCCAGGCCGCTGTGCGGTCGCTGAGCGGTCAGTCGGGGACGCTTGCGGTAACGGTCGCGACGTTGCTCGTGGCGGCGGCCTTCCAGCCGCTCCGGGGTCGCATCCAGCGGGCGGTCGATCACCGCTTCTACCGCGGACGCTATGACGCGGCTCGCACGCTCGAGTCGTTCAGCGGCCGGCTGCGCGAGCAGGTGGACATCGAGACGGTGAGCGGCGAGGTGCTGGGGGTCGTCCGGGAGACGCTTCGCCCTGCCCACGCCACCCTGTGGATCCGTCCCGCGGAGCCCGAGCGATGAGGCGCCGGGCCACCCGTGCGACCGTCGTCTTCGCCGCGTGCGTCGCGCTCTTCCTGTTCTCCGTCGCGTTCGGCCTGCTCTCCACGGATGCCCACCAATCCGGAAGCTGGTCCGGCGGAGGGATCTGGACCGCCCTTGCGATCATCGTCGCGATCATCACGTACCCCGCCGCCGGCTGGCTCGTCGCGGCCCGCCGGCCCGACAACCCGATCGGCTGGCTCCTGCTCGCGATCGGCTTCTCGTGGGGGTTGACGGCCACGAGCACGTACGCCGACTACACCTTGAAGCTGCACAACGATCTCCCCGGCGGGGCACTCGTCGCGGCGGTGGGAAGCGCGTTCTGGCTGCCGGCGATCGGAATCACGGGGACGTTCCTGCTCTTGCTCTTCCCGGACGGGCACCTGCTGAGTCGTCGCTGGCGATACGTCGCGTGGACCACCGTGGTGGCGATGGGCGTCGGGCTCATCGGTCTCATGTTCCGCCCCGGCCCGCTCGCGGATGCGGGGTATCCCGGAGTGCAGAACCCCGTCGGGATCGGCGTCATCGGCCCCGCGCTCACGACCGCCGACTGGCTGGCGATCCTCGTGGTCGTCGCGATGATGGTCGCCTCGGCGGCGAGCCTCGTCGTCCGCTACCGGCGTGCTCGGGGCCTGGAACGGCAGCAGGTGAAGTGGCTCGCGGCGGCTGCTGCCGGAGTGGCGTCCGCCTATGCCGTCGTCGTCCCGCTCGCGGGGTACGTCGACCCCTCGTCGCAGCACACGCCTGCGTGGCTCTCGGCCGCCCAGACCTTGTCGCTTCTGAGCTTCTGCCTGATTCCCGTCGCCATCGTGTTCGCGGTGCTCCGCTATCGGCTCTACGACATCGACGTCATCATCCGCCGCACGCTGGTGTACGCCGTTCTGGTCGGCAGCCTGGCGGCGCTCTACCTGGGCGGCGTGACGCTCGTCGGCGGCGTCCTGCGAAACGTGACGGGTGGATCGGGTGCGATCGGCGTCACCGTCTCGACCCTGGCCGTGGCGGGCGCCTTCCAGCCGCTCAGGGCTCGGATCCAGCGGACGGTCGACCGCCGCTTCTACCGCGGGCGGTATGACGCGGCCCGCACCCTCGAGTCGTTCAGCGGGAGGCTGCGCGACCAGGTCGAGATCGAGGCGGTGTCGGGCGAGGTGCTGGATGTCGTCCGCCAGACGCTCCAGCCGGCGCACGCGACGATCTGGCTCAGGCCGCCGGAGGCGCAGGGATGACGCCGCCCTCCGTGCCGCGGCCCGCGGCCGCCGCCTGGCTGGCGACGCTCGTCCTGCTGCTCGCCACCGGGGTCTTCGTGAGCCTGGGGGCCGACCTCAATGTCGGCAACGTTCTCGATGCTCTGCTGTTCGGCTCGGTCATGCAGGGGATGGCCACGCTGGGAGCACTGATCGCGCGCCGCGAGCCGCGAAATCCGATCGGGTGGATCTTCTGCGCCGCTCCGGGCCTGGTCGCGGTCGCGATCGCGGCGGGCACCTACGCGGCGTGGGCAGACGACCACCATCCCGGCGCACCCGGAGCGGGCGCCGCCGACTGGCTCTCCAGCTGGACCTGGGTGGCCGGGCTCGCCGCCTACGCGCTCCTGGTTCCGCTGCTCTTCCCGGACGGCCGGCCTCCAGGACCGCGATGGCGGCACCTCGTCCGCGCCGATCTCGTTGCAGTCGGGTGGATCGTCGTGCTCGCGGGCGGTACCGACTCGCCTCCGCAGTCGGTCGTCGTCGCGACCGCGGCGACCGTCGCCGCACTGGTCGCGGCGGGCCTCGCCTCGGCCATCGTCCGCTACCGGCGCGCGGCTTCGACCCAGCGCATCCAGATCCGCGAGTGCGTCTTCGCCGCCTGCACCGCGTTCGTCGGCTTCTTCGCCATCTCCGTTCTGGCCCCGTACGAGGCCCTGTACGCGCTGGACTACGCGCTCCTCCCGCTCTCCGTCGGCCTCGCCATGCTCCGCTACCGGCTCTACGACGTCGACGTGATCATCCGCCGCACGCTGGTCTACGCCGTGCTCGTCGCCGTGCTGGCGGGCGTCTACCTGGGCGGCGTGACGCTGGTCGGGGCGCTCCTTCGCACGGTCACCGGCTCGTCGGGGACGGTTGCTGTGACGGTCTCGACGCTCGCGGTGGCCGCGGCGTTCCAGCCGCTTCGGCGCAGGCTCCAGGCGGGCGTGGATCGCCGCTTCTATCGCTCGGCCTACGACGCACGGGCGGCGGCGGAGGCGTTCACCGGGCGCCTGCGGGACGAGATCGATCTCGAGGCGCTCCGGCACGAGCTGCTCGATGCGGTGACCTCGACGGTGCACCCGGCGCACAGCAGCCTGTGGCTCCGGCCTGCTCCGATCGCCGAGCGACCGACCGTGGAGCAGCCGTGACGGCGGGCCGCGTCGCGCCGTGGGCCTTGCCGCTCTGCGTGGTGATCGCCGTTTCGAGCGCGGTGCTGCTGGTCCTCGGTCCAGCGCAACCGTTGCCGGCCGACGTGTTCGCGGGCATCGGCGGCGCGTCGTTCCTCGTGCTCTCGCTGACGTTCGCGACCGTCGGAGCCATGGTGGCGGCGCGCGTTCCGGACAACCGGATCGGATGGATCTTCTGCGCGATCGGCGTCCTCTGCGGCATGTCGGTGCTGGCGTGGGCATACGCCGACTACGGCCTGAACGCGACGTCGGACGCGATTCTCGGCGCTGCGGCCGCGGGCACGTTCCCGAGCGAGGCCGTTGCGCCGTTTCTCGGCTTCGCGTTGCTCGTGTTCCCGGACGGGCACCTGCCGTCTCGGCGCTGGCGGCCCGTGGCCGCCCTGCTCGGCCTCTCGATGGCGCTCCTCCTGGTCACCGATGTCGGGCGGCCGGGCGCACTCGATGAGCCGTTCCACGCGGCTTCGAACCCGCTTGGCGTCCCCGGCATGCGTGGTGCGGCGACTGCGTTGAACGGCGCCGGATGGGTGCTGGCCCCCGTCGGCATCGCCCTCGCCGCCGCCTCGTTGATCGTCCGGTTGCGCCAGGCCCGCGGCGTGGTGCGCCGCCAGCTCGAGCTCGTCCTCGGCGTCGGGGCGCTGGTGGCGGTCGTCGTCGTGATCGACATGTCGACGTGGCTCATCTGGCCGGACGGAAACACCCAGGTCAGGATGGCCGTCATGGGCATCAGCTTCTCCGCCTTCCCGGCCGCCACCGGCGTGGCGATCCTGCGGTACCGGCTGTACGACATCGACCGCGTCGTCCACCGCACCGTCGTCTACGCGGTGCTGATCGCCTCGCTCGCGGCGTTGTACTTCGGCGGCGTCTACGTCGCCCAGGCCGCGCTGCGCTCGGTCAGCGGCCAGTCGAGCACGCTCGCGGTGACCGCGTCCACGCTGCTCGTCGCCGGCGCGTTCCAGCCGCTGCGGAAGCGGATCCAGACGACGGTCGATCGCCGCTTCTACCGGTCGCGATACGACGCCGGCCGGACGCTCGACGCGCTCGCATCGCGGTTGCGCCGGCAGATCGACCTGGAGAGCACGAGAGGCGAGGTCCTGGCGGCGGTGAACGACACGCTGCACCCGGCCCACGCGACGTTGTGGCTCCGGATTCCCGATCCCGTAACGAACCCGGAACGCCCACCCGGTACAACGGAGGTGTCATGAGCTCGGTTGCCCACAGCCTTCGCCGCATCGTCTCGCGCGGGCGCACCGCTCCGGCCGTCGCCGCGTCGGTCGGCGAGGAGCCGGCGCCGCGCGCGCTCGCGCCCAGCTCCGTGCCGGTCGACATCGCACCGAACGACCCGATCATCCCGTACTTCCAGAGCGCGGCAGGGGCCGTCGACATCGAGGCCCTCGAGCTCGAGTCGCCCGCGCTCGACGCGATGCGCGCGGCGGGCGTGAAGCTGGTGGTGCCGCTGGTGACGCAGGGCGAGCTGATCGGCCTGCTGAACCTCGGGCCGCGGCTGTCCGACCAGGAGTACTCCGGCGACGACCGCCGCCTGCTCGAGAGCCTGGCCGCCCAGGCGGCGCCGGCCGTCCGCGTCGGCCAGCTCGTCCGCGAGCAGGAGGCGGAGGTGCGAAGCAGGGAGCGGCTCGAGCAGGAGCTCGCCGTCGCCCGCCTCATCCAGCAGAACTTCCTGCCGCGCTCGCTGCCGGAGGCCGCGGGGTGGAGCGTCGCGGCTGACTACCGGCCGGCGCGCGAGGTCGGCGGCGACTTCTACGACTTCATCGACCTGCCGGACGGCCGGCTCGGGATCGTGGTCGGCGACGTGACCGACAAGGGCGTCCCGGCCGCGCTCGTGATGGCCGCCACGCGGAGCGTCCTTCGGGCCTCGGCCCAGCGGCTGGTGGAACCGGGCGCGGTGCTGGAGCGCGTGAACGAGCACCTCGTCCCGGACATCCCCGAGAACATGTTCGTGACCTGCCTCTACGGCGTGCTCGAGCTCGACACGGGCCGGCTCGTGTTCGCAAACGCCGGCCACAACCTGCCGATGGTCGCCTCGGGAGGCACCGTCACCGAGCACATGGCGCGCGGGATGCCGCTCGGCCTCATGACGGGCATGACCTACGAGGAGACCGAGGCGGTGCTCGATCCCGGCGCCCACCTCCTGCTCTACTCCGACGGCGTGACCGAGGCGCACGACGCCGATCGCGAGATGTTCGGCGGCGACCGCCTGTCGGCCGTCATGGCGGCGGTGGGTGCCCGGAGCGGCGACGCCCTCCTGGGCACGCTGATCGCCGCGCTCGCCGCGTTCTCTGCGCCGGGCGCCGAGCAGGAGGACGACATCACGCTCGTCGCGATCCGCCGCGAGACGGGAGGCCCCGCCGCCGTCCTGGCCGAGTTCTCGGTGGCAAGCGAGCCCGGGAACGAGCGCGAGGCGATCCGGCAGCTCGAGCCGGCGCTGGTCGCCGCCGGCCTTCCCGCCGCCAGGCTCGACCGGATGAAGACGGCGGTGGCCGAGGCGGTCATGAACGCGATGGAGCACGGGAACGGATTCCGGCCCGAGCTGCCGGTCGACGTGCGGCTCGTTCGCGACGGCGACGCGCTGCGCGTCGAGGTCACCGACAGGGGCTCGGCGCGGCCGATGCCCGAGGCCCCGGAGCCCGACATCGACGCCAAGCTCGCCGGCGAGCAGACGCCGCGCGGCTGGGGCCTGTTCCTGATCCGCAACATGGTGGACGAGATGGACGTGTCGGGCGACGACGAGCACCACACCACCCGGCTCGTGATGCGCCTGGAAGGAGGCCGAGATGACGACCGCGCTTGAGGTGAAGGTGGACGTGAGCGGCGGCGAGGCAACGCTCCTGCTCACGGGCGACGTCGACCGCGAGGCCGGGCCGGCCCTCGACCGGGCCTACAACGAGGCGGCGGCCGCCGGGGCCACGTCGCTCACGCTCGATTTCGCGGCGGTGCCCTACATCAACTCGACCGGCATCGCCCTCATCGTGGGGCTCCTGGGCCGGGCCCGAGGCGCCGACGTGCCCGTCACGGCGCGGGCCCTCACCGACCACTACCGGGAGATCTTCGAGATCACCCGCCTGTCCGACTTCATGACCATCGAGGCTGGGGCTCCGGCCCCGGAGGGGAGCACGACATGACCGAGACAACGGTTTCGATGACGGTACGGACGCCGACCGAGCGCGCGAGCGTGATCGACATCGCGGGCGAGGTGACGGCGGCCAGCGAAGGGCCGCTGATGGACGCCTACGGCCGCGCCAGCGGCGAGCACACGCGCTGGGTCGTCCTCAACTTCTCCGAGCTCGAGTACATGAACTCGAGCGGGATCGGGCTGCTCGTCACGCTGCTCGTCCGCGCCAACCGCCAGAAGCAGCGGCTGCTGGCGTTCGGCCTCACCGACCACTACATCCAGATCTTCCAGCTGACGCGGCTGGACGAGGCGATCGCGATCCACGGAAGCGAGTCCGAGGCGATCGCCGCGGCCGCCTGACCAGAAAGGAACGACACCATGACCGAGAAGCGCGCACAGCGCGACGGCGACGCCTGGGCGAAGCCGGTCGCCCATCTCGAAGTGACGGGCGTCGAGCCCGGGTCGTCGGGGATCAACGTGGCCGGGCGCCGCCCCACCTCGCCGGTGCAGGGGTTCGGCAGGATGTGGCAGAAGACCTACCGCATCCGCCTCGAGGGAGCCGACGTCCGCCCGGCGGAGGTCATCGAGGTGTGGAAGCGGGACTTCCCCACGTTCTGGCCGAAGGGCAACCGCTTCTTCGCACCCCTGGCCGGCATCGCGCCCGGCGAGGTGGCGGTGCTCGCCCTGACCATGCCGGGCGGGCTCAAGCTCTCGACCGGCGTTCTCGTCCTCTATGCCGACGACGAGTCGTTCACGCTGATGACGCCGGAGGGGCACATGTTCGCCGGCTGGATCACGTTCAGCGCGTTCGACGACGGCGGTGTGACGGCCGCGCAGGCGCACGTCCTCATGCGGGCCTCCGACCCGCTCTATGAGATGGGGATGACGTTCGGCGGGCACCGGCAGGAGGACCGCCACTGGGCGCACACGCTCACGTCGCTGGCCGCGGCGTTCGGCGTCGAGGGCGACGTGACCATCGAGAACGTGTGCGTCGACCGCCGCCGCCAGTGGGGGAAGGCCGGGAACGTCCGGCACAACGCCGGCATCCGGTCGGGTATGTACACGGCCATGGCGCCGATGAGGCTCATGACCAGGCCGTTCAAGCGTGCCTGACGTTCTGGACGCGATCGTCGTCGGTGCGGGCCCCAACGGCCTGGCGGCGGCGATCGCGCTCGCGCAGGCGGGGCGCTCGGTGCGGGTTATCGAGGGGGAGCCGGCCATCGGCGGCGGCACCCGCACCGAGGAGCTCACGCTACCCGGACACCTGCACGACGTCTGCTCGGCGGTGCACCCGCTCCTGATCGGCTCGCCGTTTCTGGCGTCGCTGCCGCTGGCCGAGCACGGCCTCGCGGTGATCCACCCCGACCTCCCGCTCGCGCATCCGCTCGACGGCGGCCGAGCGGTCGCGCTTCACCGGTCGGTGGCCGAGACGGCGGCCGGCCTCGGCGCCGACGGCGCCGCCTACGAGCGGCTGCTGGGCCCGCTCGTCCGCGACCGGGAGGCGCTCGCCGACCTCCTGCTCGGCCCGCCGCTCCGCCCGCCGCGGCACCCGATCCCCGCCGCCCGCTTCGCCGCGCACGGCCTGCGCTCCGTGTCGGGCCTCGCCCGCGGCAGGTTCGCCGGCGAGCCGGCCCGCGCGCTCCTCGCCGGGAACGCCGCCCACTCGATGCGGCCGCTCACCGCGCCCGGGACCGGGGCCTTCGCGCTCCTGCTCGTCATGCTGGCGCACGCCGTCGGCTGGCCGGTGGCCGCGGGCGGGTCGCGGGCGATCTCCGACGCGATGGCATCGCTCCTTCGCTCGCTGGGCGGAGAGATCGAGACCGGCCGCCCCGTCGCGTCGCTGCGGGAGCTGCCTCCCGCCCGGGCCGTGCTCCTCGACGTGACGCCGCGGGCGCTGCTTCAGATCGCGGACGGGCGCTTCTCGGGCCGCTACCGGCGCGCGCTCGCGCGGTTTCGGTACGGACCGGGCGTGTTCAAGGTGGACTACGCGCTGCGCGAGCCCGTCCCGTGGGAGGCGGCCGAGTGCAGCAGGGCCGGCACAGTCCACGTCGGCGGGACGGCCGCCGAGCTGGCCGCCTCCGAGGCCCAGGTCGCCGCGGGCGCGACACCGAGCCGCCCCTACGTGCTCGTCGCCCAGCAGAGCCTCTTCGACCCGGCCCGGGCACCGGCGGGGGCGCACACGCTGTGGGCCTACTGCCACGTCCCGAACGGGTCGGCGGTCGACATGACCGACGCGATCGAGCGTCAGATCGAGCGGTTCGCGCCCGGCTTCCGCGACGTCGTGGCGGCCCGCCACTCGATGGGCCCGGCGCAGGTCGAGGCCAAGAACCCCAACTACGTGGGCGGCGACATCAACGGCGGGCTGGCCGACCTGCGCCAGCTCCTGGCCCGGCCGGCGCTTCGGCCGGCGCCGCACGCCACGCCGGATCCCCGCATCTTCCTGTGCTCGTCGTCGACGCCGCCGGGCGGCGGTGTCCACGGGATGTGCGGCTGGCACGCCGCCCGGGCGGCGCTCCGCGGCGTATTGCGATAGGCCGGAGCTAGGCTGCGGGTGTGGCGGACGAGGTGATCCATCGCATCGACTCCGTGGCGGACCCGTCCCGGCTCCCGTACACCGTCTGCGTCCTCCTCGAGAACCTCGTGCGCCGGGCCGGCACCGAGCACGTCACCGACGCCGACGTGCGGGCGCTGGCCAACTGGCCGGCGCCGGCTGAGGGCGCGCAGCTCGCGTTCATGCCCGCCCGGGTCATCATGCAGGACCTGACCGGCGTGCCGGCAGTCGTCGACCTGGCGGCGCTCCGCTCGGCCGTCGCCCGCCGCGGCGGCGACCCATCCCGCGTCGACCCGCAGGTGCCCGTCGATCTCGTGGTCGACCACTCCGTGCAGGTCGACGCCTTCGGCTCCGGCGCCGCCTACGAGCGCAACATCGAGCACGAGTACGAGCGAAACGGCGAACGGTACGCGCTCCTGCGCTGGGCGCAGGGGGCGTTCAGGAACTTCCGCGTCGTCCCGCCGGGGATGGGGATCGTGCACCAGGTGAACCTCGAGTACCTGGGCTCCGTCGTCGCGGTGCGCGACGGCGTCGCGATGCCCGACACGCTCGTCGGCACCGACTCGCACACGACAATGATCAACGCACTCGGCGTGCTCGGCTGGGGCGTCGGCGGGATCGAGGCCGAGGCCGTCATGCTGGGCCAGCCGATCTACATGACCGCGCCGCAGGTGACCGGCGTGCGCCTCTCCGGCGCCCTCCAGAGCGGCGTCACGGCCACCGACCTCGTGCTCACCATGACCGAGCGCCTGCGAAGGCACGGCGTCGTTGGCAAGTTCATCGAGTTCTTCGGCCCCGGCCTCGGCTCGCTCACCGTCGCCGACCGGGCCACCATCTCGAACATGTCGCCGGAGTTCGGCGCGACCGCCTCGACGTTCCCGGTCGACGACGAGACGCTGCGCTACCTGCGCGACACCGGCCGCGCGCCCGACCATGTCCAGCTGGTCGAGCGCTACACCAAGGAGCAGGGCCTCTTCCGCACCGGCGCGGAGCCCGAGCCGGCCTTCACCGAGACGCTCGACTTCGACCTCTCCGGCGTCGAGCCGAGCCTGGCCGGTCCCCGTCGCCCGCAGGACCGCGTGCCGCTGCCGCGGGTCGGCGACAGCTTCACTGACGCGTTCGGCGCCGGGCGGAACGGCAACGGCCTCGGCGACGGCTCGGTCGTGATCTCGGCCATCACGTCGTGCACGAACACCTCGAATCCGGCCCTCATGGTGGCGGCCGGGCTGGTGGCGCGGAAGGCCGTCGAGCGCGGCCTCACGACGAAGCCCTGGGTGAAGACCAGCCTGGCGCCCGGCTCCCGGGTCGTGATCGGCTACCTGCGCAAGGCTGCGCTTATGGAGCCGCTCGAGGCGCTCGGCTTCAACCTGGTCGGCTTTGGCTGCACCACCTGCATCGGGAACTCCGGGCCGCTGCCCGAGGACGTCGCCGGCGCCATCGAGCGCGACGACCTCAAGGTGGCGGCGGTGCTCTCGGGCAACCGCAACTTCGAGGCCCGCATCCACCCGGCCGTCCGCGCCAACTACCTGGCGTCGCCGCCGCTCGTCGTCGCATTCGCCCTCGCGGGCACGGTGAACGCCGACCTCACGTCCGAGCCGCTGGGCGAGGGAAGCGACGGGCCCGTCTTCCTGCGCGACGTGTGGCCGACGGCGGACGAGGTGAGCGCGGCGCTTGCCGCCTCCTTCTCGCCCGACCTCTTCACCGACGAGTACGGCCGCATCTTCGAGGGGGACGAGCGCTGGCGGAGCCTGCCGGTGCCCGAGGGCGAGCTCTACGCCTGGGATCCGGAGTCCACGTACGTCCGCGAGGCGGCCTTCTTCTCGCACGACGCCGACCTGTCCGACATCGTGGACGCGCGCGTACTGGCGCTCCTCGGCGACTCCGTGACGACCGACCACATCTCGCCCGCGGGCGCGTTCGCGCCCGCCACGCCGGCCGGGCAGTGGCTGGTCGAGCACGGCGTCGAGCCGCGCGCCTTCAACTCGTACGGCGCCCGCCGCGGAAACCACGAGGTGATGGTGCGGGGGACGTTCGCCAACATCCGCCTCAGAAACGCGCTCGTCGAGCGCGAGGGCGGATTCACCCGCCACCTGCCGTCGGGCGAGGAGATGACGATCTACGACGCCGCCCAGCGCTACGGCGAAGAGGGCGTGCCGCTCGTCGTCATCGCCGGCCGCGAGTACGGCTCGGGCAGCTCGCGCGACTGGGCCGCGAAGGGCTCGGCGCTCCTGGGCGTGCGGGCGGTCATCGCCCAGAGCTACGAGCGCATCCACCGCACGAACCTGGTCGCGCTCGGCGTGATCCCGCTCCAGTTCGCCGACGGCGAGTCGGCCGAGAGCCTCGGGCTCGACGGCACCGAGACCTTCACGATCCGCGGCCTGGGCCAGCTCGACGTCGGCTCGCAGGTCGAGGTCGGGGTGAACGGCGGCGAGCGCTCGTTCACGTGCCTGGCCAGGCTCGACGCCCCGGCCGACGTCAAGGTCTACCGGGACGGCGGACTGCTGCAGATGGTCATGAAGCAGCTCGTGTAGGAGGCGCGGCGGTACGCTGACCCCGTGAGCCTCGTCGCCGACCTCGAGCGCGCTCTCGGCGCGGACGCCGTCCTCTCGGAGCCCGCGGAGCTTCGCACCTACGAGTGCGACGGCCTCACCGGCCACCGAGCCGTGCCGCAGGCCGTGGTCCTGCCCCGCTCGACCGAGGAGGTGCAGGCCGCCGTGCGCGTGTGCCGCCGGCACGGCGCCCCGTTCGTCGCCCGCGGCGCGGGGACCGGGCTGTCCGGCGGCGCGGTGCCCGTTGCAGAGGGCATCGTGATCGGCCTGGCACGCATGAACGCGATCCTCGAGGTCGACGTGCCGAACCGGCGCGTGCGCGTCCAGCCCGGCGTCACGAACCTCCACGTGACCCGCGCCGTCGCCCGCCACGGGCTCTTCTACGCGCCCGACCCGTCGAGCCAGCAGGTGTGCACGATCGGCGGCAACGTCGCCGAGAACTCCGGCGGCGCCCACTGCCTGAAGTACGGCTTCACCTCGACGCACGTGCAGGAGCTCCTGGTCGTGCTCGCCGACGGCGAGACGGTCCGGCTCGAGCGCGACGGCGCGCTCGACCTGGCCGGCGTGTTCGTCGGCTCGGAGGGCACGCTCGGGATCGCCACCGAGGTCGTGGTGCGCGTCGTCCCCAGGCCGCAGCGGGTCGAGACGCTGCTCGCCGCCTTCCCGTCGACCGACGCCGCCGGCGAGGTCGTCTCGGCGATCATCGGTGCCGGGATCGTCCCGGCCGCGGTCGAGATGATGGACGCGCTCACGATCCAGGCCGCCGAGGACGCCGTCCACGCCGGGCTGCCGCGCGACGCCGGCGCCGTGCTGCTCGTCGAGCTCGACGGCCCGGCCGCCGAGGTGGCACTGAGCCTTGCGCGGGTCGAGGAGCTCTGCGCGGCCGGCGCCGCCTCCGAGGTGCGGGTCGCCCAGGACGACGAGGAGCGGGCCACGCTCTGGTACGGGCGCAAGGCCGCGTTCGCAGCGATGGGCCGGGTGAGCCCCGACTACTACGTGCAGGATGGCGTCGTCCCCCGCACGCGCCTCCCGCAGACGCTGCGCCGGATCGAGGAGCTGTCGCGGAGGTACGACCTTCGGGTCGGGAACGTGTTCCACGCGGGCGACGGGAACCTGCACCCGCTCGTGCTCTACGACGCCGCCGTCGAGGGCGAGGCGGAGCGGGCCGAGCGGCTCGCCGCCGAGATCCTGGAGGCGTGCGTCGAGGCGGGCGGCTCGCTCACCGGCGAGCACGGGATCGGCGTCGACAAGGTGTGCTCGATGCCGTGGATGTTCTCGGAGGGCGACGTGCGGGCCATGGAGCGGCTGCGGGCGGCGTTCGACCCGGACGGGCTCTGCAACCCGGGGAAGCTCCTGCCGACGCCGCGTCTGTGCGGCGAGGTGCCCGGCCCCTACCGGCGCCATCCGCTGGAGCGCGAGGGGGTGGCGGAGCGGTTCTGATCGAGCACGAGCCCGGCGACCTGACGGCCGTCGTCGACGGCACCGTCACGCTCGGCGACCTCGGCCGGACGCTGGCGGAGCGCGGCCAGATGCTGGCCCTCGACCCGCCCGGCGCGGAGCGGCGCACGGTGGCCGAGGCGTTCTCGGCGGCCGTCACCGGCCCCCGCGCGCACGGCTACGGCCCGCCCCGCGACCTCCTGCTCGGCGTGGCGCTGCGCCTGGCGGACGGCTCGGTCGTCCACGGCGGCGGCCGGGTCGTCAAGAACGTCGCCGGCTACGACCTGCCCAGGCTCGCCACGGGTGCGGAGGGCAGGCTGGGCGAGATCGTGCGGGCCTGCCTGCGGCTGCACCCGCTTCCGGCTGCCACGCGCACCGTCGTCGGAGAGCCCTCCGATCCTCTCGTCCTCGAGCCGCTCCGGCCGGCGTGCGTGGAGTACGCCTGGCCGCCGGGCCACATGCTCGTCCGCTTCGAGAGCCCGGCCGCGGCGGAGCTGGCCGAGCAGGCGCAGGCGCTGGTCGGCGGCGAGATCGTCGTCGACGACGAGCCGCTCTGGGCCGAGCACCGCGAGCTGGCCGCCGGCCTGCCCGCGCATCGCTCGCTCCCGGCCGCCGTCCCCGCCGCCATCGACGACCTCCGCGCGGCGGGCGCGACCCGCCTTGTCGGCCGCCTGGCCCGCGGCATCCTCCACGCCGACGTGAAAAAACGGGGTCAGACCCCAATTTTTCATGCCCTCGAGCAGCGGGTGGTGGAGGCGTTCGGTGGCTGAGGCCTCGACACGCGAGCTGCTCGACACCTGCGTGCACTGCGGCTTCTGCCTGCCGGCCTGTCCCACGTACACGCTCTGGGGCGACGAGTCCGACTCGCCGCGCGGCCGCATCCACCTGATGCACCTGCTCGAGGCCGGCGAGCTGGAGTGGGGGCCGGCGCCGGCACGCCACTTCGACCGCTGCCTGGGCTGCATGGCGTGTGTCCCGGCCTGCCCGAGCGGGGTTCGCTACGACCTCCTGATCGAGCGCACCCGGGCCGAGCGGCGCGAGCGTGCGCCTCGCGGCGCCCGGGCCCGGATGCTCGACGCCGCGATCTTCGCCACGGTGCCGCGGCCGCGGCTCCTGCGCGCGCTCTCCTGGCCACTCGCGCTCGGGATCCGCCCCTTCGCGCTGGCACCGCGCGTGTCGCGGGCCGACCTCCGCGCCAGGCCCGAGCGGACGACGCCCGCAGCCGGCGAGCGGCGGATGACCGCGGCCCTGCTCGAAGGCTGTGTCCAGCGCGCGCTCTTCGGCCGTGTGAACCGCGCCGCCGCGCAGGCGCTCGCGGCGGACGGCTGCGAGGTCGTGATCCCCGCCGGCGCCGGCTGCTGCGGCGCGCTCGCGCTCCACGCCGGCCGCGAGCGGGAGGCGCGCCGGCGGGCGGCCGCGACGGTCGCGGCGTTCGCGGGCCACGACCGGATCGTCGTCACAGCCGCCGGGTGCGGTTCGGCGATGAAGGGCTACGGCGAGCTGCTCGGCACCGACGATGCGCGCCGGTTCGCCGCCGCCGTGCGCGACGTGACCGAAGCCCTGGCCGAGCTCGGGCCGGCGGCCAAGCGCGCGCCGCTCCCGTCCACCCGGGTCGTCTACCAGGACGCCTGCCACCTGAACCATGCCCAGGGCGTCGCCGCGCAGCCGCGCGCGCTCCTGCGCGCCATCCCCGGTGTCGAGCTGGTCGAGATCGAGGCCGCCGGCACCTGCTGCGGCTCGGCCGGGATCTACAACCTCGTCCAGCCTCGCACCGCGCGCGAGCTGGGGGAGCGGAAGGCGCGCGCGATCCTGGCGGCCGAGCCCGACGTCGTCGCGACCGCCAACCCCGGCTGCGCGGTCCAGCTTCAGGCGGCCCTGCGCCGCCTCGGCCGCGGCGACCTGCGGATCGTGCACCCGGCCGAGCTGGTCGCCGAATCCGTGACGGCTGCCGCTACGCCTGCTCCGGCGGTCTGAGCCACACGCTCGCGTGGTGGGGCTGGAAGGTCTGCTCGACCACGCCGAGCAGCTCGCTGCAGAGGGCGTCCAGGTCGACCTCCTCGCGCAGGTGCCCGGAGAACGTGCGCATCGCGGTCTCGGCGTCGACGATGCGGCGCGAGAAGCGGCGGTCGATCGCGCGCTGGATCCTGCGCCGCAGCGGCTGGAACGCGACGGCGACGGCCAGCGTCGAGACGGCGGCGGCGACCTCGCTCGACTGGCCCGTGGCGGAGCGTGAGAGCGAGCCGAGGAGGGCGATCCCGCCCAGGTAGAGGGCGCCCAGGACCGTTATGAGGCAGGTGTAGACCAGCGTCCTTCGGATCACCAGATCGATGTCGTACAGGCGGTAGCGCAGAATCGCGAAGCCCATGACCGCGGGGAAGAGGACGATCGACAGGGCGAACGGCAGGGCCTCGAATTCGTTCATGCCGGCCGCCGACAGCGGGAGGCTCGCGGCGAACACGACGAACCAGATGAGGACGCCCGCGACCACCCACTTCATCTGCTGGCGCTCGACGCCGGCCGAGCGGCGGAACCGCAGCACCATCGACGCGAAGCCGCCGAGAAGCGCGACGACGGTGAACGGAAATCCGAGTGCCTCTACCACCTTCAGGGCCGTCTCAAGGCTCCCGGACGCGGCGATCGGGTTGTGGTACGCCTGGAGCGGCCGCGAGAAGGTGAAGTCGAGGCCGCCTCGGGACAGCCCGCAGAGGGTCGCTACGACCGCGGCGGCCACCACCGGGCGCCAGCGCGGGGTGAGCGGCCGCCCGTTCGGGAAGAGCAGGAGCAGGAGCAGCATGGCGCCGACGTAGACCGTGTCGAGGGCGGTCGACGCGAGCCAGAACGAGGCCTTCCCGGCGGGCAGCGAGCCCGGATCGACGGCCAGCGTGTAGACGGCGTAGTTCTGCGCCAGGTTGTGGCACAGCGAGAAGAAGAACGCCACGGCGACGAAGAGCCAGCCGATCGAGTGCGCCCGGTGCCTCCATACGATCAGCGCGCCGAAGGCGGCGAAGCCGATCGTCGTCGGCGAGAACATGATCGTCGCGGCGAGCGACTGGACATGGCGGTCGAGGATGCCGAGCACGATCGCGCCGGCGTCGATCACGACGACGACTCCGAGGATCGTCCACACGATCCAGGTCTCCCGGCTCCTCCGCAGCATGTTGGCAGGAGTATCCAGGACGGACCGTCCCGGGAGCGTTACGGCCGCGCGCTACTCGGCGTAGCCGAGCCCGAAGGCCGTGCCGCACAGGAGCGCGCCGACGAGGACCCCCCACCATTCGCCGGGGATGCCCTCGAGGCCGTTCACCGCGAACACGACGACCCCGGCCAGGGCGATGCCCGACGCGATGATCCACATTGCCGCTCGGCCCGCGCTCATGCGGCGGTGACGATAGCACCCGCAGAGGGTGTCCGAACCGTTTCGGGGGACGCGCCGAATAGCCCGCATCGACGAGGCCTCTCCGTCCCCTTCGAACGAAAGGACACACGTCTCTGATGCTGAAGCGCGTAGTCACCCTCGGGCTCACCGGCCTGGCGGCGGCGGCCATGACCGCCTCCCCCGCAGCCGCGTCGAGCCACCGCGAGGCCCCGCTGATCTCGAACGATCCGGTGGCCGACCTCGCGGACACGTTCATGTGGGTGGATCAGAAGGACTCGAGCAAGATCAACCTGGTCATGACGGCCAACCCGCTCGAGAACCCCGGTGACGCCCCCAACTACTACGGGTTCGGACAGCACGTCCGCTACCAGTTCAACATCGATAACAACGGCGACGCCCGCACCGACATCTCCTACCGGGTCGTGTTCCGGACGCACGTGCGCAACAAGGGCACGTTCCTCTACAACATCCCGGGGAACCCGGTCACGTCGCTCTCCGACGCGGGTCTGAACGTCTACCAGACCTACTCCGTCGACCGGCTGAACTACGGCAAGCACGGCAAGCTGGTCGGCACGGTCCACCTGGCCAAGAACATCAAGACGGTGCCGAACAACGTCGGCCCGGTCTCGATGCCCAACTACCCCGGGCTCGTGAAGCTCGGCGTGAAGCCCCTCGCCGGCCACGGCGGGAAGGTGTGGGCGGGCCAGTCCGACGACCCGTTCTTCCTCGGGCTCGGCGACATCGGCGACAGCCTCCACGTCAAGCCCAAGGGCACCGCCAAGGACACGCTCGGCGGCATGAACGTCCAGGCTCTCGCCTTGCAGATCCCGAAGTTCAAGCTCGTGAAGAAGGGCCACCCGACGATCGGCATGTACGCCGAGACCGAGCGGCAGTCCTTCTCGAACGAGCTCACGGGCGCCGGCCGCGGCAGCTGGGTGCAGATCGAGCGCCTCGGCAACCCGCTCGTGAACGAGGTCCTGATCCCCCTCGGGCAGAAGGACCACTGGAACCACGTCGACCCGGCCGCAGACGGCCAGTTCGACTCGTTCTTCAAGGCTCCCCAGCTCGCCGCTGCGCTCGGTGACACGCACACCCCGCGCAACGACATCCTGGCGATCCTCGAGACCGGCCTGCCCGGCCTCAACTTCACCGGCAAGGTGCACGCCGACATGCTGCGCCTGAACACCGGCATCGAGCCGACGGCCATGGGGCACGAGAGCCCGCTGGGCGTCCTCGGCGCCGACAACGCCGGATTCCCGAACGGCCGCCGTCCGCTGGACGACGTCACCGACATCGAGCTTCGCGCGCTGGCGGGTGCCACTGACACCCCCGCCATCCCGAACTCGGCCTCGGACGGCGTGCAGCGAAACGACGAGTCGTTCGAGATCACGTTCCCGTACCTGGCAATCGCCAACTCCGGGACCGCCGGCATCCACCAGATGCCGACGCCGTAACCGCCAACCACTCCTGGGGCCCGGCCGCGCGCCGGGCCCCGGGGGTTCCGGCTCTCACACACAGACATGCTGATCGCACGCAAAAGGCTTTCGCCGCTCGTCCTGGCCCTCCCGGCCGTCGCCGCCGTCGCCGCGGCGGTGGCGCTCCACGGAGGCGGCACGAGCGCCCAGCGGCCTCATCACGCCGAGGTCGCGATCCCCTACGCATCCGCCGCACCGCGCACGCTCACGACGTCGCAGCTCGTCGCCCGCTACCGGGCCGAGGCGGCGGCGAAGCCGCGCTCGGCGCAGGCGGCCGACAACCTCGCCCTTGCCGAGCTTCAGTTGGCGCGCGAGGACGGCGACCCGACCTGGTACACGCGCGCCGACGCCCTCTTCCGTCACGCGGTGGCGCTGGCGCCGGACGACTTCACCGCGCTCGCCGGGCAGGGCTCGCTCGCGCTCTCCCGCCACGACTTCGCCGGTGCGCTCGCGCTCGGCCGGAAGGCGCTTCGGATCGACTCTTCGAGCCCCTACGCGATGGGCGTCGTCGTCGACGCGAACGTCGAGCTCGGCCGCTACGCCGCGGCCCGCACGGCGATCGAGCGGCTCCTCGACCAGCGCCCCGATCTCGCCTCCTACTCGCGCGCCTCCTACTACCTGGAGCTGCACGGCCGCTCCGGCGCGGCGCGGCGGGCGCTCGTCCAGGCCACCCAGTCCGGCGCGCCGGCGGGCGAGAACACCGCCTGGGCCTACCTCTACCTGGGCAACCTCGACTTCAACCACGGCCGCGACGCCGACGCGGCCCGGAGCTACCGGACGGCCCTTCACACCGCCCCCGGCTTCCTGCACGCGCGCGCGGCGCAGGCCAAGCTGGCCGCGGCCCGCGGGGACTACGGCCAGGCCATCGCCGGCTACTCCGCCGTGGTCGCCCGCTATCCGCTGCCGGCCTACGTGATCGCCCTCGGCGACGTCTACCGGGCGGCCGGGAAGCCCGCGGCCGCGAGGCGCCAGTACGCGCTCGTGCGCGCCGAGGAGCGGCTCTACGCGGCCAACGGCGTGAACGTCGACGTGGAGCTCGCGCTCTTCGACGACGACCACGACGGGGACGTCGCCGGCGCGCTCGGCCGCATTCGGGCGGTGGCGCGGATCCAGCCCAGCGTGACGGTCGAGGACGCCCTGGGATGGACGCTCTTCAAGGCCGGGCACCCGCGCGCCGCCCTGGGTGCCGCCAACCGGGCGCTCCGGCTCGGGACGCACGACTCGAGCTTCCTCTACCACCGCGGCGCCATCGAGGCGTCCCTCGGGATGGCCGGCCCGGCCGCCCGCGACCTGCGCGCGGCGCTTCGCCTCAACCCGCGCTTCTCGCTCTTCTACGCGCCCGCCGCCCGCCGCCTCCTGCGGACGGTCGGGCCATGATCCGCCGCCTCGCGCTCGTGCTCGCCGGCGTCGCCGCCATCGCGGCGGCGGCGCCGGCGGTCGCGCAGGCCCACCCGCTCGGCAACTTCACCGTCAACCGCTACAGCCTCGTGGTGGTCGGCAAGGGCTCGGTCAAGGTCACCTTCGTCCTCGACGAGGCCGAGATCCCCACGTTCCAGGCGCTCGGCGGCCGGCCGACGCCGCAGGCCGCGCGGGCCTGGGCGGAGGCCCACGTGGCGACGTTCGCGGACAAGCTCCACCTGACCGTGGACGGGCGCGCGGTGCCGCTCGTTCCGGACACGAGCCACGTGATCGCGACGCTTCGCAAGGGCCAGGGCGGCCTGGACTGCATGCGGGTGACGGTGCCGCTCAGCGCCGCTCTCACGGGCGCCGGGCCGTTCACCGCCACCTTCGAGGACGACACGTTCGGAGACCGGGTGGGGTGGAAGGAGATCGTGATGCGGGCCGCGCCCGGCGCCGTCCTCACCCGCTCGTCGGCCGCCACCCACGACGTCTCCGACATGCTGCGCCACTACCCGACCGGGATGCTGTCGACGCCACTCGATGTCACGAGCGCGTCGTTCGGCTACCGCTACGGCTCCGGGCCGAGCGTCTCGGTTGGCGCCCCGCAGGGCCAGGGCGGCGAGAGCGTCGCCATCTCCGGCGGGGCCTTCACCGACCTCGTGACGCACCGCGACCTCGGGCTCGGGTTCGTGCTCGTGGCGCTCCTGATCGCGATGTTCTGGGGCGCCGTCCATGCGCTCTCTCCGGGGCACGGGAAGTCCATCGTGGCCGCCTACCTGGTGGGCTCGCGGGGGACGGCCAGGCATGCCGCCTTCCTTGGCCTCACCGTCACGGTGACGCACACCGCCTCGATCTTCGCCCTCGGGATCGTGACGCTCTACCTCTCCGACTACATCCTTCCCGAGACCCTCTACCCGTGGCTCTCGGTGATCTCCGGGCTGGTCGTCGTCGGGATGGGCGGGTCGATCCTGGTGCGCCGGGCCCGGCGGCTGCGGGCGGCGCAACAGCACCACCATCATCACGAGCACCACCACGATCACGGTCATGACCACGATCACGACCACCTTCACCACCACGGCCCCGGCGGCCACACGCACGAGCCGCCCGTCGCGATCACGGTCCGCAGCATGCTCGCGCTCGGGATCTCCGGCGGCATTCTCCCGTGCCCGTCGGCGCTCGTCGTCATGCTCGGCGCGATCGCCGTGCACCGGGTCGCGTTCGGGCTCGTGCTGGTGGTGGCGTTCAGCTTCGGCCTGGCGGCGACGCTCACGGGCGTGGGGATGCTCGTGGTCTACGCCCGCCGGCTCGTCGACCGGGTGCCGTCCAGCGGCCGGCTGGTGCAGGCGGCGCCGACGTTCAGCGCCGCGGTCATCACGATCCTCGGCGTGGGCCTCACGGTGCAGGCGCTGGGGACGTTCCCCGGTGGCGTGCCGCTGCTCGGCTGACGGGATGCGTCGGGTCAGAAGTTGGAGCTGGCGCGGCAGGGGCCGCGCACGATCACGGTCGGCCGGCCGCCGGCGAACGGGATGGTCTCGACGAGCCCGAACGGTGAAGCGGTCCCACCGCAGCCGATCGCCGCCAGCACCGTCCGCCCGTCGCGCGACAGGCCCTGGGCGAAGAGGTCGCCGACGAACGGGGTCAGCGGCCGCGCCCCGCCCGATTCCACGTCGACGGCGTAGAGCTCGCCGTTGTGGGTGGCGGGGTACGCGGCCAGCAGGCGGCGCCCGTCAGCAGACCACGCCGCCGGATAGATGCCGGCGTGGGTGTGGGTGAGCTGGTGCAGATCGCCGCCGCTGTCGTTCATCACCCACACGTCGCCGTGGCAATTCGCGCACCGATCCGGGCCGAAGCGCTCGAATGCGATCTCGCCGCCGGGCCCCCACAGCGGATAGCCGCTGCGGTGGTCGTCGGTGAGCCGCCGGATCGCGCCGTCCGTGCGCCGAACCGTGTAGACGTCGATCCCTGAGCCGGTGGAGTGCTGGAACGCGAGCATCGTGCCGTCCGGCGAGAAGGAGAAGGTGCCCGAGGCCTCGGGCAGTCGGATCGGCGTCACGCGGAGCGTGCGGGCATCGACGATGGCGAGGCCGTGCGGGCCCTGCACGGCCAGAAGCCGGGAGTCCGGCGACCACACCATCGGCTCGCCCGAGATCCCGACCACGGTCGGTGTGCCGCCCAGCGTGCCGATCAGGCGGACACCGGTCGGGTGCTGGAGCGGGCCGCCCACGTATGCGACCGTGGTGCCGTCCGGCGAGAGCAGGGGGCTTGCACCCACGGCCAACCGGCGCGGGTGCGTGTCGGCAGGCGACGCCGCGTAGATGACCTCCCGGCGCGCGATGAACTCTGTCCCGACCGGCGTGGCGTACACCAGCGCGACACGGGCGGGAGCCGGCGTTGCCGGAAGCGAGGTGGCGCCGTCGCGTCCGCTCACGATCAACGAGCCGACGACAGATGCGACCGCGAGCCCGACGGCGATCGCCCAGCCGCGAGGTCGGGGGATACGTGTTCGGAAGGGGCTGGAATCACTCATCTAGCGGCGTCCATGCCTCTCGTATGACGCCCAGAGCGTCTCGAGAGTTCGCCCCTTAAAACGCGGCGGCCGGCGTGAGGTTTCCCTCGCGCCGGCCGCTGCGGCTCGCGTCTTTAGAGAGACGCGATGACGTTGTTGAGCGTGCTCTGAATCGCCGTCGAAAGCAGACCCAGAGTGACGACCACCGCAATGGTGATGACGCCCAGAACCACGGCGTACTCAGCCATGGTCTGACCACTCTCGTCACGAAGCCGGTTGAAGAACTCGATCACCGAATCGCCTCCTTGATGACCACACCTGCCGGAAAGCACCGACAGAGGACAGTGATGCAAATATCGGCGGCGATTCGCTGCACCTTTAGAGTGAAATGCCCAGCTACCTCAAAAGGGTCAGGAGCGTCCTGACGTCGCTGTCCTGGAATCCCCGCCTGCGGAGCGGCATGTCTTCGCGCACGCGGTACTGGTTGCGGCGGCCGACGCGCGTCCGCTCGATGTAGCCGTCGGCGGCGAGGTCGGTCACGATCATCTGCGCCGCCCGGCGCGAGATGCCGATCTGGCTCGCCACGTCGTCGATGCGGATGCCGGGGTTGCGGTCGATGCACACGAGCACGGCGGCGTGGTTCGTGAGGAACGTCCAGTTCCGCTTGGCGGCCGAGGGCATGACAGGGATGAGCATCCCAGATTGGGCCATGTCCAGGCGCTACCCCAGGTCGGCGTATCGCAAACCGCCGAATTTGTTGGCCAGCGCGTCGTCGCAGCCGTCGGCGATCGCCGCCACGGCGTCGATGGCCGTCGCGAGCTCGACAGGATCGAGGTCGTCGCCCAGGATGGCGTGCTGGAGCCACACTTCGTTTCGGGCCGCAACGTGGGCGAAGGCGCCGAACGGCTGCTCGCCCGCCAGGGCCAGCATGCGCAGCGCGAGCTCGTCGGACATCTCGATCTGCGAGAGCACGGGGGACGAGACGCGAACCGCGGTCGAGTCGTCGAGCACGGGCAGCACCTCGACGAAGACGCGCGCGCTTCCGAAGGCCCCGTGGAAACCCCAGTCGGGATGGTGCTGGAAGCCGCCGTACTGCGCGTCCAGATGCTGGCGCACGCGCCGGGTCGTGAAGTCGACGTGGTCGGCGGCGTCGCGCAGTCGGGCGGCGGGGGTCTGAGGCGCGGGCGGAACCGGGACGGCCTCGGTCACGAGCGCGCGCAGCCGCGGCGCGAACGAGGCGGCCGCCCATCCCACGGCCCACACCGACGCCTGCACCTCGACGGCGTCCATCGAGGTGCCCGCGAGGATGGCGTGCTCGACGTCGACCGCGCCATCCTGGGCCGCGAACCGGCCCAGCACGAGCTCCGCGTTCTCGCTCGCCAGCACCCGCGCGAGCCGGGCCGGCTCGGCGTCGCACTCGATCGAGCGGGCGCGGGCGTGCACGAGCGAGCCGCCCTCGCGGGGGACGACGTCGACCGCGACGACCGTGTCGCCGACGCCGACGGTGCCCTCCCAGGCCCGCCCGGGCGACTCGCCCCCGTGGAACGTGCGGGCGAGGGCCCGCTGCACTTCGAGCGCGGTCACCTCGATCTGCCGGTCATCCATGCCCGCACGGTAGCGTTCCCGGCCGTGCGCGGCCTTCGGGGAAAGCGAGTCGTGGTCACCGGCGGTGCCCGGGGGATCGGCGCCGCCACCGTGCGCGCGGTTCCGCGAGGAGGGATCCGACGTCGTCGTCTTCGACCTCGAGCCGGGCCCGGACGGGATGCGCGTGGACGTGTGCGAGCGCGAGTCGGTGCAGGCGGCCTTCGCCGAGCTGGGCCGGCTCGACGTCCTCGTCACAACGCCGGCGTCAGCGTGCGGAGCGCCGCTCTCGAGATCGACGAAGCGCCGTGGGGCAAGTGCGCGACACGAACCTGCTCGGCGTCTTCAAGTGGCGCAGGCCGCCGGGCGGCGGATGCTCGACGGCGGCGGCGGGGTGATCCTGTTCACGGCCTCGACGAACGGCTACGTCGGCCATCCCTACTACGCCGACTACAACGCGACCAAGGCCGGGCTGATGAGCTCACCGGTCGCTGGCGCTCGAGTGGGCGCCGGTCGTGCGCGTCAACGCCGTCTGCCCCGGCTACGTGCTGACGCCGATGCAGGAGGCGGAGTACACGCCGGAGATGCTGGAGCAGGTCGACGCCAAGATCCCGCTCCGGCGTCACGCCACGCCCGGACGAGCTCGCCGCCATCTACGCCTTCCTGGCCTGCGACGACGCCGCCTACTTCACCGGCTCGGTCATCACCGTCGACGGCGGCGAGACCGCCGGCGGTCTCGCGAGCCGCTGAACCACCGGGGTCAGACCCCACGAGCCCGCGCCCATCCCGAACCGGTCGCCCTCGCACGGCGAAGCGCCTGTGATGCGACGCACGCCGATCCTGCCCCGGGCCGCCGGATAGAGTGCGGGCCGTGCCGACCCGCGCCCAGATCGCCGCCGCGGCCCGCTCGTCGCGGCGCGAGCTCGCCGTCGCGGGGATCGTCTTCGCCTGGATCGCGCTCGGCGCCGGCACCGACTCCGGTGCGGGCATCTGGCGCCAGCGGCTGGTCGGCGTCCTCACGTGGACGCTCCTGGTCGCGCTCCTGCGCGGCGAGAAGCGCTCGGTCCGGCTCCAGGTGGTCGGCGTCATCATCGTCGCCACCTGCGTCGAGTACACCGCCTCGCCGTTCCTCGGCTACTACACCTATCGCCTCCACAACGTGCCGAGCTACGTCCCGCCCGGCCACGGCCTGGTCTACCTCGCTGCGCTCTCGATCGGCCGCTCGCAGGTCGCGCACCTCCTGCGCCGGCAGCTGATCGGCTTCACGCTCCTCGTCTGCGGCGCGTGGGCGGCGTGGGGCGTCCTGCTCTCGCCGCGGCGCGACGTCTTCGGCGCGATCATGTACCTGTTCCTGCTCCGGTTCACGCTGCGCGGGAGCCGGCCGCTGGTCTACGCGGGCGCGTTCCTCGTCACCAGCTACCTGGAGCTGATCGGGACGGGGGTGGGGGCGTGGGCCTGGGCCCACCACGATCCGTCGGGCACGCTCAGCATCGGCAACCCGCCGAGCGGCATCCCCGGCGGGTACTGCTTCCTCGACGCCGCGGGCGTGGCGCTCGGGCCGCGCCTGGGGACGCTCTTCGAGCGCCGGCCGCTCGCATGGCCGCGCCTACGGCCACTCCCGGATGAAGCCGGCTGAGCTGGAGCACCTGGTGGAGCTCGCCGAGCGCGTCGAGCGCCTCGAGCGCCGCCTCGCCCGGGCCGAGACGCTCACGACCGAGCTCGCCCACGACGAGGAGGTGGTGGCCGCCGCGCCGGAGGTCGGCGCGGCGCTGGAACGGGCCGGCGTGGCCCTCGAGCCGATCACCCGTGAGCTCGAGCGCGAGTGGGTCGACCAGGGGCCGCTCGTCACCGCGTGGCAGCGGGCCTTCGAGCTCGAGCAGATCGCCGAGGCCGCCGGTGCCGACCCCGGCCCGAGCATCCAGGATGCCGAGGCCGCCCGGCGGCAGGTCGAGTCCGCCCGGCTCGCCACCCGCCGCCAGCGCGAGCTGATCGACCGCGAGCGGGAGGCGATGAGCCGCGTCGTCGGCCGCTCACCGTTCGCCGTCGACATCCCCGACGGCAGCGCCGACGCCCGGCCGGAGGCGGCCAGGCGCGAGGCGCTGGCCCTCGCCGACGTGGCCCAGGAGGCGGCGCACGAGGTGGCGGAGGCCGGCTCTGCGGCCGCCGAGCGGGCCGCCGACGCCCGTGCCGAGCTCGGTCGCCTGGGCGACCCGGCGGTGCTCCGGCGCGAGTTGGAGGAGCTCCGCGCCCGGCTGCCGGAGGAGGTGACGCTCGGCGAGGATGCGCCGGCCTCCGCCGCGGTGAAGCTCGAGCGCGCCGGAGTGCGGGTGCGTTGACGGGCCCCGTCCGGGTCGTCTCGGCCGGGCTCGTCGAGCCCGCCGAGGCGCTCGCGCTCGACGAGGCGGTCGTCCGCTCCGAGCCCGGCTCGCCGGTGCTGGTGCTGTGGCAGACGCACCCGGCGGTGGTGATCGGCCGGTTTCAGCGGGCCGACTGGGAGGTCGATGCGGCGGCCTGCGCGGCCCGCGACGTGCGCGTCTGGCGCCGGTTCACCGGCGGCGGGGCGGTGTATCTCGATCCCGGCACGTTGTGCGCGGGGATCGTCGTCCCGGCCGGGCATCCCGACGCGGCGCTCGGCGTCCCTGACCTCTACGGCCCGTTCCTGGACGGGATCGCCGCCGCCTGCCGCTCGCTCGGCGTCGACGCGAGCCGGGACGAGCGCACCGTGCGTGTCGGCGGCCGCAAGGTCACCGGCGTCGCCGCCCACCGCGGCCGCCGGGCCACGCTCGTGCACGGCACCCTGCTCGTGGAGGCGGACCTCGATGCGCTCACGGCCTGCCTCGCCGGCCCGCGCGGGGGCAGCCTCGACGGGCGGCCGCGCCCGGCCGAGAGCCGGCCGGACACGGTGGCCAACGTCGGCGTCGCGATGGCCACCGCGCGGGCGGCGGTCGCGAGGGCGTTCGCCGGCGCGGACGCTGCCGAGGAGCGGCCGTCGGCCCGGGAGCGCGAGCTCGCGGCCGAGCTGCGTCGGGCCCGGTACGCCGACGCGGACTGGCATGCCGGACCATGGCACGACGTCACCTCCGGGGAGGTGAGCGCCGTGCTGGGAGAAAGAGCGACCCTCTAGATGAGGGCGAAGACGTTGCCCATCATGGCGATGACGTTGGCGGTGAACAGCCCGAACGTGGCCACGACGGCAAGGACGATCACACCGAGCGTGATCGCATATTCGGCCATTGTCTGGCCGCTCTCAGGGCCGGAGGCGGCCCCGAACTCGTTCATGGGAACCCCCTTTCGATAACAGGATCGGACGGACGGGTATCACTGGACGACCCCCTGTTGTGGGAGTCTTCGCTCACACTCTCGAAGGAGCCGGATGGCGCTCGACGCGCGGATCTTCACGTACGAGGCGGAGCTGGAATGGCGTGGCGGCAGGCACGCGGAGGTCACTTCCGGCAGCCGGCCGGCGCTCGCCGTGATGCCGCCGCCGGACTTCCCGGCGGGGAACGAGGCCAGCTGGAGCCCCGAGCACCTGTTCCTGGCGTCGCTCCAGTCGTGCACGATGCTGTCGTTCGTGGCGCACTGCGCGCACAACGGGCTCGAGATGGTGAGCTACCGGTCGGCTGCGACCGGCTCGCTCGCCCGCAACGCCGAGCGCCGCTACGCCTTCCAGACGGTCTCGATGGTCGTCTTCATCCGCATGGCGGGAGGCCACGCGACCGCCGCCCGCGACCTCACAGAGAAGGCGCAGCGCGACTGCTTCATCTCGGCGTCCACGACAGCCGACGTCTCGACCGACTGGCGGATCATCGAATGACCGTCCGCTGCGCCGTGGAGGTGGCGTCGGGGTTCGGCGCCGATGCGCGCGCCTGCGGCGCCCAGGCTGCGGCGGCCGCGAGGGCGGCGCTCGGCGGGGCGGCGGCCGACCTGGCCTTCGTCTTCGTGTCGGCGGAGCACGCGGCCGACGCGGCCCAGGTGGCCGGGGATGTCAGGCGCGAGCTCGACCCGGGCGTCCTTGTGGGCGCCAGCACGGAGGCGGTGATCGGAGGCGGCCACGAGCTCGAGGGCCGCCCGGCGGTGAGCGTGCTGGCCGCGGCGCTCGGGTCGGGGACGGCCCGGGCCCGGCACGTGTCGGCGGCGGACACCGACGAGCTGGAGCTGGCCGGGCCGGCCGTGATCGTCGCCGACCCCTACACCTACCCCGTCGAGCGGCTCCTCGACGACATGAACGACGCGGGCATGGCCGTCGCGGTCGGCGGCATGGCGTCCGGCGGGCACGCGGCCGGCGAGCATGCCCTGCTCTGCGGCGAGGAGGTCCATCGCGAGGGCGCCGTCGTCGTCGACCTGGACGGCCCGGTCGAGCTGCGGACGGTCGTGTCGCAGGGCTGCGCCCCGATCGGCCCCGAGATGGTGGTGACGCGGGCGGAGTCGAACGTCGTCCACGAGCTGGCCGGGCGCCCGGCCTACGGCAAGCTGGTCGAGATCGTGGGCTCGCTCGATCCCGAGCAGGCCGAGCTGGCCCGCCGCGGCGTCCTGGCCGGGCTCGTGATCGACGAGAACCGGGTGGACTACGGCCCCGACGACTACCTGGTGCGCGGCATCCTCGGCGGCGACCCCGAGTCGGGCGCCATCGCCGTCGGCGACGTGCCGCGCGTGGGGCAGACGTTCCGGTTCCACGTGCGCGATGCCTCCACTGCGGACGCCGGCCTGCGCTCGGCGCTGGCCGCAGGCACCGGGCTTCCGGGACGGGTGACCGGCGGCCTCCTCTTCGCCTGCAACGGGCGCGGCATGGGCCTCTTCGGCACGCCCGACCACGACGCCGCCGCCACCGCCGCCGCGCTCGGCGGCGCCCCGGTCGCAGGCATGTTCTGCGCTGGCGAGATCGGGCCGGTCGGCGGCCGCACATTCCTGCACGGCTTCACCGCCACGCTCGCGCTCTTCGTCGAGGAGTGAGCCCGCCGCCAGGGGTGGCCGACAACCGGGGCCCGGCCCCGTACGGGGCCAGGCCCCATGGCTTCGGTCTAGGAGAGGCCCTGGCGCGCCTCGCGCACCAGGGTGACGGCCTCGGGGAAGATCAAGCCGATGGCGTCGCGCACCTGGTTCGCCTGCTGATCGGCGGTCCCGGTCAAGTCGAGCCGGCCGATCGCCGCGACCGTCATGCCGACCGCCAGGTTGATCGCCTGGTCGGCGAACGCAACGCGCTGGCCCTGCTGGGCCTGCTCCATCCAGGCGGCCATCTGCTTCTGCAGCTCCTCGGGGTCGCCGAACATTCCGAAGGGGAACTCGCTCATGCCTCTCAGCCTAGCGCGTCGTCCGCGGCGTACACGCGCTCGCGCACGGCCGCCGGGTCGGGCGGCGGGCTCGTCTCCGCCTCGAGGACGCCCGCGTCGATCCACGCGCGCACCTCGTCCTCGATCGCCGAGAACTCGTCGTCGGAGCAGTCCTCGACCTCGGCCAACCAGGAGCGGAAGCGCTCGAGCGGATCCTTGGAGCCGAACTCGGCCAGGAGCTCGCGCGGCACGTAGCCCGCGTCGTCGTGGACGGCGTGGCCCTCCATCCGCAGCGTGATGAGCTCGATGATCGTCGGGCCGCCGCCCTCACGGGCCTTCTCGATCGCCCGCTGCGCCTCGCGGAACACCGTGACGACGTCGGTGCCGTCAACCACGATGCCCTCGAAACCGTACGCCGGGCCGCGGTCGGCCAGGTGCTCGCACGCGAACGACAGCCGGTTGGGGGTCGAGTAGGCGTACTGGTTGTTGTCGATGATGTAGACAATGGGCAGGCGGCGGATGCCGGCCAGGTTCATCGACTCGTGCATGTCCCCGCGGGCGGCGGCGCCGTCGCCGCACCAGCCGATCGCGACTCGCTCCTCGCGCCGCAGCTGGAACGCGAGCGCGATTCCGGTGATGACGGGGATCATCGCCGGCAGGTGGCTGACGCCGGCCAGGAGGCCCTTCCCGGCGCCGAAGTCGTTGGAGCGCAGGTTCGAGTCGCGGCCCCGCGTCGCCCCGCCGTCGCGGCCCATGAACTGGCAGAAGATCGCCGCCGGCGGGATGCCGCGGACGAGGTGGACGCCGAGGTTCCTGTGAAGCGGCGAGGCGACGTCGTGCTCGCCCATGGCACTTGCGACGCCGACCGACGCGGCCTCGTTGCCGCGGCCGGTGTAGTAGCTGCCGGGCAGCTTGCCGGCCTTGAAGAGCAGGTTGCCGCGCTCCTCGACCAGCCTGGTCGCCAGCATGTCGCGGTAGATCCGGACGAGGTGCTCGCGGTCGAGGCCCAGCTCGCGCGCCTCGGCCTGGCTCATGAGCGGGCTCGCCCGGCGCACGGTCGACATGCCGCCAGGATACCGGCGGCCGCGACTACGGGCTTCGCTTCGCGTGCTTCGCGAGCCGCGCCAGCCGCGACTCCCACTCGGCGCCGACGTTGTCGATCCACCGCCGCGCGTCCGTGAGCGGCGCCGGCGTGAGCCGGTAGCGCGTCTCGCGGCCGGAGCGCTGCGAGGTGACAAGCCCGGCGTCGGCCAGGGTCGCGAGATGCTTCGCCACGGCCTGGCGGGTGATCGGCAGGTCGCGCGCGAGCTCGCTCGCGGTCACGGCCTCACGGTCGGCGAGCAGATCGATGACGTGGCGGCGGGTGGGATCGGCGAGCGCGGCGAAGGTCGCGCCGACGGCGTCGGCGGTCATGCCGCGATCATCACCGGCCCCGCCGCTGCCTCGAGCCGCGCCTCCCAGGCCCAGGCGTTCACCGCCGCGCAGGCCTGCGTGCTCGCGACCGGCAGCGTCTCGAACCCGGTCTCGACCACCCTCACGCGTGTGCCGTCCTCGGCCGGTTCGAGCTCGATCCGCGACAACGGTCTCCAGCTCGATCTCGGGCACGGGGTGCCAGCGGAAGACCACCCGCTCCGGGGCCGCCACCTCCTCGACCGTCCCGTGGCGCTCGCGTCCGTCGTCGAAACGGACGCGCAGGTCGCCGCCCTCGACCAGGTCGATCTCGACCTCGTCGGCCAGCCACCGCTCGAGCTGCTCGGCATCGGTGACAGCGTGCCAGGCCTCCTCGGGATCGAGGTCGAGCACGGTCTCGCGGGTCACGGAGTCGTCGGACACGGCTACCTCCTGGATATGCAACCTCATGGTTGCGCTACCATCATGCAACTCAACGGTTGCACTCTAGCAAGGAGATCCCATGGCACCCCTCATCCCGATGGTCGTCGAGCAGACCGCGCGCGGCGAGCGCTCGTTCGACATCTACTCGCGGCTCCTGAACGACCGGATCGTCTTCCTCGGCACGCCCGTCACGTCCGAGATCGCGAACCTGATCGTCGCGCAGATGATCCACCTCGAGTCCGACGAGCCCGACAAGGACATCGCGCTCTACATCAACTCGCCGGGCGGGGACGTCTACGCCGGGCTCGCGATCTACGACGCGATGCAGTACGTGCGCTGCGACGTCGCCACGATCTGCTTCGGGATGGCGATGTCGATGGGCGCGACCCTGCTCGCGGGAGGCGCCAAGGGCAAGCGGATGGCGCTTCCCAACTCGAAGATCATGATCCACCAGGGGCACACGAGCGGCTTCGAGGGGCAGGCCACCGACGTCGAGATCCGGGCGCGCGAGATCCTCGCCCTTCAGCGGCGGATGGAGGAGATCATGGCCCGCGACACGGGGAAGACCGTGGATCAGCTCCACACCGACACCCAGCGCGACAACTTCATGACGCCGGAGGAGGCCCAGGACTACGGGCTGATCGACCGGGTCTTCAGCACCCGGGCTCCGCGCCCGGCCGCAGCGCGCCGCACCGGCCTCGGCTGAAAAATTGGGGTCTGACCCCGTTTTTCCATTGCGGGTTTCCCGCAGCCCGGTTACGCGGAACCGGCGAGGAAGCTCTACCGGCGCCGCCGATCACAGGTGCATGAGCGACACGCAACAACTCGTCATCTTCTCGCTTCACGGCGAGCAGTACGCACTCCCGATTACGACCGTGCAGGAGATCATCCGGCACACGGAGCCGCGCTCGCTTGCGTCGAGCACGCAGTGGCTCAAGGGCGTCATCAACCTGCGGGGCAAGATCATCCCGGTCTGCGACCTCGCCGGTCGCCTCGGACTGGCCGGCCACGGGGCCGAGACGCCGAAGACCGTCGTCGCGGAGACCCCGGCGGGCACCGTCGGCGTTATCGTGGACGACGTGGACGAGGTGCGGACGATCTCCGCCGACCAGCTCGAGGTCACGCCGAGCGCGGATCCCGACGCCGTCACGGCGATCGCGAAGGTCGACGACCGCATGGTGGTGCTGCTCAACCTGACCGGCCTCTTCGGGCTCACCGCCCTCGAGGTCGGCTCCCAGGCCGCGTAGCCAGCAGCCACAGGAACGTCGCATCGCCCTCGGGCTCGCGGATCGTCACGGTCTCGTCAAGCTCGATCGCAAGGCCGGCGTCCGTGAGCGCCGCCCGCGCCGTCGGGCAGCGCCTCCATGAACCGCTCGACGAGCCGCGGCCGCGGGTCGCCCTCGACCCGCTGCGACCATTCCAGAAAGCGGTCGGCCAGGACGTCGTAGCCCCGCTCGACCACCCGGATGCGCTCGTCGGTCACTCCACCCGGCGCAGGATCAGGCAGGCGTTGTGCCCGCCGAGCCCCATCGAGTTGGAGAGCCCCGTCCGCACCTCGGCGGTCCGGGCCACGTTCGGGACGTAGTCCAGGTCGCACTCGGGGTCGGGATGGTGCAGGTTGATCGTGGGCGGGATCACGCCGTGGTGGATCGTGAGCGCGGTGGCCAGCGCCTCGACCGCCCCGGCGGCCCCGAACAGGTGGCCGATCATCGACTTGTTCGACGAGATCGCCATCTTGTAGGCGTGGTCCCCGAACACCTGCTTGATCGCCTGCGTCTCGGCGGCGTCGTTGTAGGGCGTCGACGTCCCGTGGGCGTTCACGTAGTCGATCTCGTCGGGCCGCATCTCGGCTCGTGCGAGCGCGTCGCGCATCATCTCGATGACGCCGATCGACTCGGGGTGGGGGGTGGCGATGTGGTAGGCGTCGTTGGAGGCGCCGTAGCCGGCGATCTCGGCGTAGATCCGCGCGCCGCGCGACCGGGCCCGCTCGAGCTCCTCGAGGACGAGCACCCCCGCACCCTCGGCCATGACGAAGCCCGCCCGGGTGGCGTCGAACGGGCGCGACGCGCCGGCCGGGTCGTCGCGGCCGTCGACGAGCGCGCGCATGGCGCAGAAGCCCGCCAGGATGATCGGCACCATCGACGACTCGGTCGCGCCGGCCAGGACGACGTCGGCCTGGTCGCGGGCGATGGCCGCGGCGGCCTCGCCGATGGCATGGGTGCCCGTCGCGCACGCCGACTCGGTCGAGTAGTTGATGCCACGCGCGCCGAGCATCGTCGCGACGTGGCTCGTGGACGTGTCGACGAGCGTGTTCGGGAGCCAGTGCGGCGAGACCCGCTCCCAGCCGCGCTCCTCGAGGATCCGTTGCTGCTGGAGCGTGTACGGCAGGCCGCCCATCACGCTGCCGATGACGACCCCGGTGCGGGACGGCTTGTCGACGACGAGCTTGGCGTCGGCGGCAGCCTCCATCGCCGCCGCCACGGCGAAGTGGACGTCGTGCGAGGTGCGCCGCACCTCCTTGGCGGACATCGCCTTCGTGGCGTCGAATTCCGTGACCTCGGCGGCGATGTTGACCGGGAAATCGGTCGCGTCGAAGGCCCGGATCACGTCGACGCCGCTGCGCCCGCCGACGAGCGAGTCCCAGGTCGATTGCAGGTCGTTTCCGACCGGGGTCACTGCCCCCAGCCCTGTGATGGCAACGCGGCGCATCGAGGCAACTGACGGGGCATCCGCGGGCGGGGTTGCGCAGTGCGGGACCGGGCAGGCGTGGCGGCGATAGCGCGTGCGCGATACCATGGGGGTGTGTCAAGCCATTCCCACGCCCATCGCACGCGGCTCACGACCCAGTCGCTGGAGCGGATGCGCGAGGGGCTTCGCAAGCGGGCGGAGGCGCTCGGGCGCGACCACGAGCAGCGGTTCGTGGAGGTCGGCCGGATGGTCGCCGAGAACCGCCAGCGGCGCGGGATGTCGCAGCAGGAGCTCGCGATCCTGTGCGGCACGACCCAGTCGGCGATCGCCCGGCTGGAGCGAGGCGGAAGGCCGCCGAAGCTCGACACGCTGATGCGGATCGCCGACGCGCTCGACGCGGAGCTCTTCCTCGAGATGCGGTTGCGGCCCTCCACGAACGAGTAGGATCTGCCGCGATGGCCGTCACCCTGCGCGACTTCATGAGCAGCGGCGATGTGCTGACCATCGAGCCGTCCGCGACGCTGGGCGAGGCCGCTCGGGCGCTTCGCAAGCGGGACGTGGGCGCCGCCGTCGTCGTCGAGGGCGGGGCGGTGGTCGGCATCTTCACGGAGCGCGACCTGCTGCGGGCGATCGCGGACAGCCGCCATCCCGACGTCGGCCAGGTGCAGTCGTACATGACGGCCAACCCGGTCACGCTGCCGCCCGATCACTCCCCGAGCGAGGCGGCGCAGATCATGTCCGAGCGCCGGTTCCGTCACATCCCGGTGATGGAGGGCGACGAGCTCGTGGGGATCGTGAGCATCCGCGACCTGATGTCGGCCGGGCTCCGCATCGGCTCCGCCGACGCCCACATGGGCACCGACTTCCCGTAGACGCCGCTCGCGCGCCGAATACCGTTTCGGGGGACGCGGGGAGGGCCGCCGCCAGGCATCGTGAGATCGACCCTCCTCCCCGGCCTATGCGCGGAGTCTTTCCTCGCCGAGGCGCGGCGGGAGTGTCGCTGATTCGAGGCGGTGCCGCCGGGCCGGACGCTGCTCTTCGGCGTTATGGGACGGCGTCGCTCAGCGGCCCCCGGTATATCGGCGAAGGCCCGCCGCCGGCGGCGCTGCCTCGGATCGGCCCATGTCACAAACCGGATCGAGCCGGTGTGCGTATCTCCCTGAGATGACCACCGCCGCCTACGCCATCCCGGTGACCCTCCGTGCGCCATCAAGTAGCCTCCGGCGCATGGATCCAGGGGGGCTTTCGGACGAGCAATTGCTCGAACAGGTCGCCGTCGCGCGCGACGGCGAGGCCTTCGAGGTCCTCTACCGGCGCTACAGCCGCGCGATCTACTCGCTCGTCCAGCGGGTGCTGCGCGACCACTCCGCGGCCGACGACGCCTCGCAGGAGGCGTTCGCGGCGGTGTGGCGTGCGGCGCGCGGCTACCGGCGCGAGCGCGGCACGGCCTCGGCCTGGCTCTTCGCGATCGCCCGAAACGCCGCCGTCGACGCCGCCCGGGCCCGCGTGCCGCTCGTGGTCGGCGAGGCGCCCGACGTGCCCGACCATGGGCCGCTTCCGGAGGCCATGGCGATCGCCGAGATGGAGGCGTTCGAGGTGCACGTGGCGGTCGACTCGCTCCCCGACCGGGAGCGGGAGGTCATCGAGCTCGCCTACTACTCGGGGCTGTCCCAGACGGAGATCTCAGACCGGCTGAGCCTGCCGCTCGGCACGGTGAAGACGCGCACCCGCGCCGCGCTCGCGCGGCTCGCGGGCGTGCTGGAAGAGGCGGGGGTGATGCGGTGAGCGCCAACGACGAGTTCGAACGGGTCGAGCAGCTCCTGCGCTCGGCGCCGGCACCGGCCGCCGTCCCGTCCGGGATGATCGACGTCGCCCGCGAGGCCGCCCTCGGCGGCCCGGGCGCGCAGCGGCGCACCGTGGTCTCGGTGGCGCGGCCCCGCGTGCCCCGGCTTCGCCTGGGCCGGCTCACGGCGGGCGTCGCCGTCATGGCGGCAGCCGCGGCGGCGGCGCTCGTGATCGGCGTCGGCGGGAACGGGTCGCCGTTCGACGCGCAGACGACGATCGCGCTCGCCGGGCCGCACGAGGCATCGGCGACCGTCGACTTCGGCTCCGCCAATCACGGCACCCGGCCGATGCTGGTCAAGATCCACAACCTGCGGCCTGCCGGGCCCGGCTGGTACTACGAGATGTGGTTCCAGGTGTCGGGCGACAAGGTCTCGGCCGTCACGTTCAACACGAGCTCGTCGGGCGAGGCGACCGTCCGCTCGGCCATCTCGGCCGACATGCACTGGGGCAGGTGCTGGGTCACGCGCGAGAAGGTCGGCGGCCCCGACCGCGGCCCGGTCGTCCTGCGCTCGACCTAGCCGCCGTGGGGCCGGGGCCGGGGCCAGCCGCGGATATACTTGGGCCTTCGCGGGGCTATAGCTCAGTTGGGAGAGCGCCTGGATCGCACCCAGGAGGTCAGCGGTTCGAATCCGCTTAGCTCCATGCCTCCGAAAAGGGCTTGGTTCTACGGAAAATCGCGGCATCTCTCCATCGACAGGCGCGATATCGCGTCCGTCGCGTCCAGAGTTTGGACGCGACGAGGTCGCGGCGATCCATCATCGCCGGCGTGGGGCGGGTGATGTCTTGGGATCTTCCCAGGGCGCCGAACGCGAATGGCCCCAGGGCCGTCCAGTTCGCGCACGGGGGTGCGATCTTGCCTGGCTGTCACCTTGGAGGGCTGAGTGGCGTCGCACCGGGGCGGGCACCCAGCCGATGTCGGGTGTCGATGAAGTCGCGCACCCGATTCGAGGTCGTCGCTTCGGGCGTTCATTGGAGATGTCGATGCCGACCTCACGCATCGCCTCGACCACGTCCGGCCACGGCGCAACCGCGGGCGCCTGGCCAGCCGACTCACCGCGGACATCAGCCGGTGTGTACTTCTGCCAGAACGCCTGCGCCATCTGGGAGCGGCCGGCGTTGTGGGTACACACGAACAGGACGTACTTGGCTCCAACCCAGGCGCCCGGCCACCGACTAGCCAGCCTCTGCCAGCACGGCTGGCTCGACCAGGCTGTGCCGCCGCTCCGTACCTTTGCTGCGAACGATCAGAAGGCGGGGCCGCGGTCGGTCAGCGTGTTCACAGCATCGCCGTGGTGTTCAGGGGAGACGCCCACCCGGTCACTGCCGCAGCGCTTCTTCTCTCAGCTGGGACGACGGCAGATCGCTCATTCGGTGCTGCCGGCTTCGATGTCTCCGGCCATCTTCTCGGCGGGCAGGATGTAGAGGAACGCGATCGCGGCTGCGGCACCACCGAGGAACTCGGCGAGGAAGTAGATCCAGATGTTGCTCCACTTGAATAGGCCGGAGACCATTCCGCCTACCGCGATGGCTGGGTTGAATACGCCGCCGGAGATGCCGCCGACCGCGAACGCGCCGGTGAGCACTGTAAACCCGATCGCCAGCCCGTAGAAGGAGTTCCCATGAGTCCCTCGCGCAGTCGCAACGTTCAACACCACCCATCCCAGTGCGAACGTGAACAGGAACTCGGCGATCAGCATCTTTCCCGCGCTCGCGACAGGGGCGGCCGTCTCGTGACCGCCGACAGCGCGAACGGCGAGGCCGGCCAGGACCGCGGCCACGACTTGCGTGACCATGTACGCGCCGTACTCTGTGGAGGTCATCCTTCCTCGCACGAAGACCGCGGTGCTCACGGCAGGATTGTAGTGACCTCCGGACACGTGACCGCCGGCAAAGACCATCACCATGAGCACCGACCCGATTGCGAACGGCGCCAATGGACCGGCACCCGCCTTGTTGGTCGCCATGCCGACCGTGAAGACGAACATGAACATTCCAATGAACTCGACGGCGAGCTTCCGGTCAAGTGGGTAACTCATGGTGCTCCTTTTCTCGGTGAGACCGCCACAGATTGGAGTGGACTTCGACTCGCGCGAGGATCACCCTTCCGCCGCGACGTCTCAGCGCGGGAGTCGGGGCGTCGCTCTCGACTCAACCGCCGACCGCGCCAATCCATCGGCACGTGGCCCCACTGCCGCGTCTGGTCCATCCTGCGCTAGAGCTGCCCTAGGTGTATGACCTCGCTGCGTGTGAGACGCCGCTGATGGGTGGGTGGCCGTCGATGCCGTCGTGTGGTCCGTGGGTATTTGGAAGTTGGAGTTGATCTCGCCCGGCTGGATCGCCTTGCCAAGAGCTGAGTGGCGTCGCATCGGGGCGGGCACCTAGCCGATGTAGGGGGAACCACCCATTCAGCCTTCTCGATTGGTTGGTAGTGTGCGGAGGATGTCGAAGTCTTCGTTGATCGAGTGTTGTTGCAGCCCGCTGGTGCGCTCAAGCTGTCGCCGGCACAGGCGGCCGACTTGGAACGGCTGTTCAAGGCGCTTGCCGACCGCCACCGGGTCCGGATCCTGAACCTGCTCGCAGGCGCCGGAGACGCTGTGTGCGTGTGTAAGCTGATGCCGGCGCTGGGGCTTGCTCAGCCGACCGTCAGCTACCACCTGAAGCTGCTCGTCGAGGCCGGCCTCTTGGAGCGCGAGCGGCGTGGACGGTTCGCCTACTACCGCCTCGCGGCCGGGTCGCTCGAGCAGCTCGGTGACCTCATCCGTGGCCCGAACAGTGACAAGCTGTGGGCGGCGTGACCGTGGCCGCTGTATTTGCGGGATCGTGGTGGGAGGCGCCGTGAGCAGCGCCGAGAAGACTCGACCGGTTGCGGCCGAGGAGGCGGCTGTGATGGGGCGGTTGTCGCGGCTTGATCGCTTCCTGCCGCTGTGGATCGCCCTGGCGATGGCGGCCGGGCTGGTGTTGGGCTCGCTGGTGCCAAGTCTGAATGATTGGCTCGAGAAGCTGCAGGTGGGGACGGTCAGCGTGCCGATCGCGGTTGGCCTGCTGCTGATGATGTATCCGGTGCTGGCCAAAGTGCGCTACGAGGACATCGGGAAGAAGCAGGGCGATGGCGTTAACGACGCGCGCTTCTTCGGCGTCTCGCTGTTTCTCTCGTGGGTGGTCGGGCCGCTGCTGATGTTCGCATTGGCATGGCTCTTCTTGGCCGATCAGCCCGCGTACCGCACCGGCGTGATCATCGTCGGCTTAGCCCGTTGTATCGCGATGGTGCTGGTCTGGAACGAGATCGCCCTCGGTGACCGCGAGCGGGCGGCGGTGCTGGTCGTCTTCAATGCGATCTTCCAGCTCGTCGCCTACTCCGTGTTGGGCTACTTCTATTTGACCGTGCTTCCCGGCTGGCTGGGCCTGGATACGCAGGGCTTCCAGGTCGGGATCTGGGAGGTCGCTCGCACGGTGTTGATCTTCCTTGGCATCCCACTGACCGCCGGCTACTTGACCCGCCGGATCGGGCTTCGCCGACGCGGACGCGAGTGGTATGAGCAGCGCCTCATCCCGCGGATCGCGCCGATCACCCTCTACGGGCTGCTGTTTACGATCGTCTTGTTGTTCGCGATCCAGGGCGACAAGATCACATCCCAGCCGCTCGACGTCGTCCTAATCGCGGCGCCGCTGCTTGTCTACTTCGCGGTCATGTGGGGCGCCGGGTTCGCCTCCGGCCGGGCAATGGGGTTCCGGTACCCGCAGACGGCCGCGCTCTCGTTCACAGTGGCCTCGAACGACTTCGAGCTTGCCATCGCCGTCGCGGTCGGTGTCTTCGGCGCAACCTCCGGTCAAGCCCTGGCCGGTGTCGTCGGACCACTGATCGAGGTACCTGTGCTCGTCAGCCTCGTCTACGTCGCCCTCTGGCTCCGCCGCCGACTCGCCTGGCCGCCCGCGACCGAACCGGCCGGTGTCCTTCCGCCCCTAGACGCCTCCGCCGGCGGGCGGCAGCCACGCCGAGTGAACACTTGAGGCGGAGGCCATGCGGGTAGTGAGCGCGCCTCTGACACACCGTGGGACACGGTGTAGGCGGTCGAGTCGGGAACGGCCCGGACGTGGCGTTCGGTGATTCTCGCAGCGGACTCGGTCGGGGCTCGCCGCGTCAGGCCAAGGCTGGCTTGCGCGCCCGGATGATCGCCGAGCTGGCGTGCGTATGGACGCGATGGGTTCGCCGAACCTCGACGTCCACCAGCCCGGCGTCGATCAGCCTGCTGCGGAACTCGTGCTCGGTCAGCGCGCCGGCGATGCAGCCGGTGTAGGCGGCCATGTCGGCGCGGGTTGATTCGTCCATGCCCGGATCGGCAAGGACGTCGGAGACGGCGAAGCGGCCACCAGGGCGAAGCACGCGCGCCGCCTCGGCGAGCACCCGGCGCTTGTCAGCAGCGAGGTTGATGACGCAGTTTGAGATAACGACGTCGACGGAGGCATCGGACAGTGGAATGGCCTCGACGTAGCCCTTGATGAACTCAACGTTGTCGATGCCCGCCTCGGCGGCGTGCGCGCCCGCGAGTGCAAGCATCTCATCGGTCATGTCGAGGCCGATCGCCTTGCCGGTCGGCGCAACCCGGCGGGCGGAGATGAGCACATCGGCGCCGGCGCCCGAGCCGAGGTCGAGCACGGTCTCGCCCGGGCGCAGGTCAGCGACCGCGGTTGGAACACCGCACCCGAGTGAGGCCGACACGGCGGAGCTTGTCGCGCCTTCGGCGTCGTCAGCGTCGTAAAGCGATGCGCCGAACACCTCCTGGCCGGCCGGGTCTGTCGTCGTCGACGGCGCGCAGCCGCACGAGCCCTTGCCGGCCTCCGCCATGCTGCGTGCAGCGGTGGCGTACCGGTCGCGCACAAGCTCGCGAATGTCACCACTCGTTTCCGAGGGGGAGAGTCCCTCGGCGCATCCACAACTGCCGCCGCTTGCGGCGGTGCCGCAGCATGCTGGCTTCTCCGCCGGTTCGCAACAGGCGGTCTGATCTGCCGGCGTGCAGCAGGTTGAGATATCGGCGGTCAGTTCAGCCATGTGGAAAGCTCCTTGAGGGAATCGGGAGAGACGGAGTAGTACGCCCAGCGGTGGCGCCGGTCGATGGTCACCAAGCCAGAGCGGACGAGCTTGTTGACGTGGTGTGAGAGCGTCGGCTGGGGAATGCCGAACAGGGCCAGCAGTTCGCATTGACACAGCGGCTGCCCATGTCGGCGAAGCACGTCCACGATCTGAACGCGGATCGGTTCAGACAGCGCCGATGAGAGCTCGGCCAACCGGTTGGCGGCGAGCGCAGGATCAAGGCCGGTCGTTGGCGCACAACACGCGGCCGCTGGAGGGCCCACAGGCAAATCGCCCTCTCTCATATCCATGGTCATCGATATGATCGTACCAGGAACCCTGCCTCGGCACAACAATCTGATCGCCTCGATATCGTCGTCGATTGATCAAGTGTCGTCCGCGATCGACTGCCGCACGCCGCTGGCGGCATCGTCGCTCGCGACGTGGGGGTGTTGGATCTGGAACGGCTGCTTCCAGGTTCCGGCGGTTCGCTACATGCTCGTTGCGGCGTGGGCGGCCGACGGGACATCGCGCGGCAGCAGCAGCGAGACGGCGCCCGCAGCGATCAGCAGGCAGGCGCTGGCCCAGAGGCACGCGTCGAGGCCCCGCCACTGGTAGAGGGCACCGGAGAGCACTGTGCCGGCGAGGCGTCCGCAGGCGTTCGCCATGTAGTAGAAGCCGACGTTCATCGCCACCTTGTCGCCTTCCGCGTAATCGAGGATCAAGAACGAGTGAACGGCGGAGTTGAGTGCGAACACGGCGCCGAACAGGATCAACCCCACAACGATGACGGCCGATGGGTCGAGCGACGAGGAGAGAGCGACGGCGATCAGGGCTGGGAAGGCTGCGAGGGCGAACGCGAGAGTGGTGGCCGTGCGGCCGGTCGGTTCGCCGGCGCTTCGCCGGCGGAGCAGGCCGGGGGCGGATGCCTGGACGGCGCCATAGCCGATCACCCAGACTGCGAGGAACGAGCCGACCTGCCAGAAGCTCCACCCCTGCTGGGACTGCAGGTAGACCGGGACGCCCACGACGAACCAGACGTCGCGCGAGGCGAACAGGAACATCCGCGCGGCAGCGAGGATGTTGACGGCGCGGTTGTTCGAGAACATGTGGCTGAACTTGGCCTTGCGATTCGTCGTTCCGAGCCTGCCTCGCATCAACGTCAGCACGGCCGTCATCGCGCTCAGCGTCAGCCCGATCAGAATCATCAGCGCGTGCTGGAATCCGACCACGGTGAGGAGCAGGCCGCCGACGAAGAAGCCGACGCCCTTGACCGCGTTCTTGGAGCCGGTCAGGATGGCTACCCAGCGGAAGAGCGTGTCGGATGCCCCCTCGGGGACGATCAGCTTGACCGCGCTCTTGGATGACATCTTGGTGAGATCCTTTGCGATGCCCGAGAGTGCCTGTGCCGTCATCACGTATGGCACGACGAGCCACGCGACGGGCGCGAACGCGAGCATCGAAAGCGCCACAGTCTGCGTTGCGAGGCCGCCCAGGAGCGTCGTGCGCAATCCGAACCGGGCGGCCAGGAACCCGCCGACCAGGTTGGTGATGATTCCGAACACCTCGTAGAACAGGAACAGCGACGCAATGGCGAAGGGCGAGTAGCCCCGCTGGTAGAAGTAGAACAGCACCAGCACGCGGATGGCGCCGTCGGTGATCGTGTCCGACCAGTACGCACCGGTGACCACCATGTAGTTTCGAAGATCGGCTGATCGCTCGGCGACTGGCATCTCCGCGTCCCCTATCTGGCCGCCGCAGAGTCAAGCGCGACCGGGTGGAGGCTCCGGCCGACAATCGCCGCGAGCTCGACCAGCCGGTTCGCATAGCCCCACTCGTTGTCATACCAGGCGTACACCTTCACCTGGGTTCCGCCGACCACCATCGTCGAGAGCGCGTCCACGATGGACGATCGCGGGTCGTTCAGGTAGTCGACCGAGACCAGCGGGCGCTCCTCGTAGCCGAGAATGCCCGTCAGCGCCCCGGCCGCAGCCTCGCGCAGCAACCCGTTCACCTCCGTGACGCTGGTCTCGCGGCGCATCTCGAACACGCAGTCGGTGAGCGACGCGTTGAGCAGCGGCACCCGCACGGCGTGTCCGTTCAACCGACCCTGCAACTCCGGGAAGATCAGCCCGATCGCCGTCGCCGACCCAGTGGTGGTGGGGATCAGGGACGTTCCCGCCGCGCGCGCTCGCCGCAGGTCCTTGTGTGGCGCATCCACGACCGTCTGGGTGTTGGTGAGATCGTGCAGCGTCGTGATCGACCCATGAGAGATGCGGATCTCCTCGTGCAGCACCTTCACGACCGGTGCCAGGCAGTTCGTGGTACACGACGCGGCAGTGACGACGTCATGCACGTCCGCGTCGTAGCGGTCATCGTTGACGCCGACGACCACATTCAGCGCGCTCCCGTCCTTCACCGGCGCCGCGACGGCGACCTTTCGCACACCCCGCGCGAAATACGGCGCGAGCGTCTCGCGAGAGCGAAACCGACCGGAGCACTCAAGCACAAGATCAACGCCGAGGTCGCCCCAGTCAACCCCGCCTGGGGTCGACTCCGCCGACCAGCCGATCTCCGTCCCATCGATCGCCAGTCCATGATCGGCCGCCTCGATTGTCCGCGACCAGCGACCGTGCACGGAGTCAAACTCCAGCAGGTGCACGCCCGTCTCCGGCCCGCCGTTGAGCTCGTTGATGTGGACGAACTCGAAGTCGTCCCGATCCCAGCCGGCTCGCAGCGCCAGCCGGCCCATCCGCCCGAACCCGTTTATCCCGACACGGACGCGACCCGTCACACAGCCTCCGCTCGTGCCGGGCCGAGCAGCATCGCCAGATGTGCAAGGGCGCCTGGCCGCACCGAGTAGTACGCGAAGTTCCGCTGCTGGCGGCGGTCGACCAGACCCGCCTCCCGCAGGATCCGAAGGTGATAGCTGACCGTCGGCTGCGTCAACCCAAGCGGCGCGATCAGATCACAGACGCAGACAGCGCCTGGCGCAGCCGAGGCGAGGCGGTGGAGAATCTTGACTCGCATCGGCTCGGCAACCGCCTTCAGCAAGCTTGCGAGGGCGTCCGCCTCGGCGTCGCTGAGGACGGGGCCAACGAGCGGTGTCTCGCACTGCTCGATCAGGTTCAATCTCGCCACTGCCCAACCCAGTATAGACTACCGTCTATATGGACGTGTGTCCACACGGTATGGCTCTGGTGACGGACAGGCGTCGCCCGCATCGTGAAGAGCTGGTATCGCTACGCGGCCGTCACGGCTGCGCATCGGTTGGCGCGTAAGCACTCGCGGACCTCGCGGAAGGCGATCGTCTGTACCATCGAGCGCACGATCGTCGTACCGCCCCAGGATGGCGTCGGCGCAGCCGCGAATCTCCTCGGCGGGGTGAGTGTCTCCAAACTCGCGATCGAGGTCGGGCAGCATCCGCGCCAGCCGCAAACGCCCGAAACACCAGCAACCAAGCGGCCTCCCGGTGGTTCCGGCCAGAAGCGGGCACATGCCTGGCTTTCCCATCGCACCCAGGAGGTCAGCGGTTCGACTGCGTGCGGCTCGGCCGGCCCGCCGCGTCGCGCAGGCTCTCGACGCGTGTGTCCCAGTCGGCGAGGATGGGGATGAGCGCGTCGATCTGCGAGTCGACGGCCTCGGTTTCGTGCCCAGCGGCGGCGCGTCTGGCGCGGTAGCGGCGTAGGACGCCAAGCCGTGAACGGACGAACGCCCGCTCCTTGCGCGCGCCGAAGAGCTGGGCCTCGATCTCGGACCGATCGCCCGCTCCCTGTGCGTCTGATCTGCGCGAATCCACGATTCACGCGAGACTAGATGATTGATCGATAACTCCCGCGCGCCTGGACGCACGACTGTGCGGGTGGGCGGCGGTTGGCGGGGCTGCGGCTGCGAACGTTCGCATCGCTGCGTCCTCGGTCGGGCCAATATCACCCGATATTGGCCCTCCCTGCGTCCTTGCGCTGCTCGGTTCTCGCCGCCCAAGCATCACGGGAGTTATCGATCAATCATCTAGCGGGACGTTCGCGGCGAGGGGTCGTGCCGCAGCGGCCCTACCCTCCCGCGGGCGGCTCCCACAGCTCGACCTTGTTCCCCTCCGGGTCGATGACCCAGCCGAACATCCCGTACTCCGACTCGTCGAACCTGTCCAGGACGTTGCAGCCCTCGTCCCTCAAGGCCTCGAGCAGCGCGCGGAGATCGGCCACTCGGTAGTTCACCATGAAGGACGCCGTGCTCGGCGCGAACGTGTCATCCCCGGCCGGCATGATGGACCAGGCCGTCGTTCCACCCACAGGCGCGCCGTCGGCGCCCGTCCAGCGGAAGGCGACGCCTCCCCAGTCCTGCACGTCGATGCCGAGGTGTCGCTTGTACCAGGCCTGCATCGCCTTCGGGTCTTGGGCCTTGAGGAAGATGCCGCCAATGCCTGTGACGCGGTTCATGTGTACCTCTCGCGGATCGAGGGTGAGGGTTCGTGCGCGAATCCTCAGTCGCCGGCGGCTGCGAGCGCGAGCAGCTGTGGCGGCGGCTCGCCGGCGAGCGTGCACGCCTGCCAGCTCTCGCCTCCGTCGGCAGTCTGCCAGACGTCGCCGTTTCGAAGCCCGGCGATCAGGCGCCCGTCGAGCGCGACCAGGGAGTAGGGCATCGCCGGCAGCGGGTCGGGCAATCCGCCGCCCAGCGGCTCCCAGTCCTGCCCCGACCGGCGGCGGTAGATGTGGGCCTGCGGATCGCCGTCCCCATGGGCCTTGAAGGGGCCGGTGCTCGCCGACACATACCAGCGCTCCGGGTCGTCGGGATCGACGGCGACGGCCCACGTGTAGTGGCGGTCGCGGCCGTCGTCGGCCGGATGCCAGGTCGCGCCGCCGTCCTCGCTCCACGCCGCGCCGCCGCCGGCCGCCTCGTACGCACGGCCCGCGGCCCGCGGATGCCAGGCCAGGCAGTGCACGTCGCGCTGCGCGCCGGGCCGGTGGTCCTCCCAGGTGGCACCCCGGTCGGTGGAGCGCATGAGCCCGCCGAGCTCGATGCCGGCGAGGACCACATGGGCGTCATGCGGGCTGGGGGCGATCCAGCGGACGTGCGACGTCCACGGCCTCGGCGGGAAGCTCCAGGTCGGTCGCGACGGCAGCTCGAGCAACCCGTCCAGCGCCAGCCAGGTCTCACCTCGGTCGTCGCTTCGGAAGAGCCGGCTCGGCTCCGTGCCGGCGTACACGGCGCCGTCGGCCGGGCTCACCGCCAGGGAGTAGACGCCGGGGTCGGGGAGGTTGCAGTCGACCCAGCTTCGGCCGCCGTCGGTCGACCGGCGCACGCCGCCCTCCCGCACACCCGCGTACACGATGTCGGGGTCGGCCGGGTCGACCGCCAGGCACCCCGCGCCCGGCTCGCGCAGCAACCGCTCGGCCGTCCATTCGCCGGCCCGCTCGGCGAGGGCGGCGATGCCGTCCCCGGTCGCGGCGTAGAGACGCGCCATGCCGATCAGCCTACTCGCTAGGCACCAGGCAGGCGCACGTGCAGGTGGTCGTCGTGATGGACGAGCACCTGCACGACGCCGGCCGGCCCGTGAAGGCCGGTGTTCGGCCCGACGAAGACGATCTGCGCACCGGCGCGGGCGAACCGGTCGACGAGGTCCTGCGCGAGCCGGTGGTCGATCTGGCTGACCCTCCGCGGCGCCCGCTCGCGCCGGTCGAGGCGCGGGTAGTAGACGTCGGCGTCGAGCCCGTTCTGGTGGGAGGCGTGGCCGATGCCGCCGAACTCGGGCCCGAAGTCACCGCCGTGCGGGCGTGACAGGTCGCCTATCCCGACCCGCGGTGCGTGCGGATGGGCCCCGGCGTAGGCGTCGATGACGGCGAGGAGCGTGCGCACCAGCCGGTCCGTGCCATATCTCCGCCATGGCCGGTCGGGCGAGCGATGGAGCACGGGGTCCCACGTGAAGAAGTGGACGCCCTCCCGCGGGAGCCGGATGCCCCCGACGAGGCGCCCGGCATACGGCAGCCCGATCGCGCGCGACCGGTGCCACACGATGCCGGCCTGGAGGCGGTGGCGCGTCGCGCTCCGGCGCGCGGAACGGGACGGCCCTTCGGCCGGCTGCCGATCAACGATCCGCGGGGCCGATGCGGGCGCGATTGCCGCCGGCGTCGTGCCGGCGCGCGTCGCGACCCAGACTGCGCCGGCGAGCGCGGCCGCGATCGCGACGAGGCTGACGGCTCGTGCCACGCGATGTCTACGCGACGGGCTCCTGCCGGCGTCCCGGCGCTCCTAGATCGGTGATTCCCAATTGCCGCGCGCCTGGACGTCCAGCTGGGGACTGGTGGCGACTGTGGCGGGGCTGCGGCTGCGAACCGTCGCATCGCGGCGTCCTCGGTCAACCCAATATCGCCTGATATTGGGCTTCCCTGCGTCCTTGCGCTGCTCGGTTCTCGCCCATGATGACCTGCTGGGTAGCAGGTCACTCATGACCGCAGCAAGCCTTCGGCTTGCGCCCGGCCATCCCGCCAATTGGGAATCAACGATCTAGGCTGTCGGTCCGCTCAGGCGGTCTTCGCTCCCGTCATCGACTGCTGCGTCTGGAGATACGTCGTGAGCGCCGTGCCCACGATGCTGCCGAGCCCGGTGCACGCGTCCCATCCCGTGGCCGCGGAGAACCCCGTGACCGCCGGGCCGAAGTCGTTCGTCGTCGGCGTGCTGTTGTCGCCATCGGTGATGTCCGTGAAGGTCGTGGCCGGCGCGGCGTAGAGCGCCTGGGGCATCCCGGTCGGCGGATGCCCGAGCTGCTCGCCCATCAGCGCAAAGAGGCCCGCGTAGAGCGGCGCCACGGCGCTCGTGCCGCCGATCGGTCCCCACTGCCCGTTCACCAGCACGATGAAGCCCGACTTGATGTCGGCATTGCCCGCCACGTCGGGCACGCCGCGGCCGCCGACGTTCTCGGTGGATGGGATGGCCGCCTGCCAGTCCGGGCGCGGGAACGTGGCGCTGAACCCGCCGCCGGTCGCCCAGCCGTCGCCGTCGTTCCACACGATCTCGGACGCGATGCCTTCGTCCGTCCCCGCGGTGAGCGTGGTGCCGCCGCACGCGATGACGTTGGGGCTCGACGCGGGGAAGTCCGCGTGCTGCTGATCGTCCCCCGCCGCATCCCCGGCGCCGTGGTCGCCGGCCGCCACGAGCACGGTGATCCCGAGCGCGGCGGCATCCTCGAACAGCTTGTCGAAGACCCGCATGCCCTGCTCGGTCCAGCCGATCTCGGGTGCCCCCCAGCTGATCGAGATGGTCGACGGCGAGTTCGTGTCGTCGTGGATGGCCGCGGACACCGCGTCGTAGAAGCCGCGGTCCGGGTCGGTCCCGAAATAGACGACGATCCGTGACCCCGGAGCGATCGCAGCCGGCAGCTCGATGTCGAGCATGACCTCGCCGTCGGCATCGGAGATCCCCGGCGTGTTCGCATCCGCCGGGATGGCGATCACCTCCGGCCGGCGCAGGCCCGCCTGGCTGAAGTAGGTATCCAGGTCGGTGTCGCGGAAGCCCCCGGCCAGCTCGATGATGCCGATCGTCTGCCCGGTGCCGTCGACGCCGGTCGGGAAGTCGTACATCTGGGCGACCTGCATCGGCCACAGCGGCGCCGGTGTCGGCGTCGCCTCGGCTCGGGCTTGCAGCCGCGTCGTCGGGTTATCGGTCGGGTGGGGGAGCACCGCCTCGTCCATCACGTCGCCGCGCTTCATGTGAATGCGCGCCTGCGGGCGGTCGTCGAGCCCGAGCACCGCCTCGACGTAGTCTGCGATGTCGGGAGGCAGATGCACGTGTCCCTCGCGGCCGCGATACCGGATGTCGCCGGCCTGGTAGAGGTGGAGCTCGACGTTGAACGCCGCCTCCATCTGGTCGACGTCACCCCGCACGATGATCCTCCTCTGACCCGCGTCTGCCGCCTCGATGCTCAGGCCGCGACTCGTCAGGTAGCTCGTGACGGCGTCGAGCTCGGTGGTATCTGCGCCGCCGTCCGTGGCCAGGCGCTGCCGCAGGTCGCGGCGCCACCCGGCGATGTCGTCCCCGGGCGTGGGGGGTGTGGCCGCCTGCACGGCGGCGCCGGACTTCCGGCGCATCACCACGGTGACATCCATCTGCCGCTTTCGGTCGATCCCGCCGATCCGCTCGGCGTCCGGCAGCGGCTGCCGGTCGCTGCCCTGGACGCGCGCGAACTCCGCCGTCCCGCCACTCGTGCCCATGCCCATGGTGCGACTCCCTTCGAGCGAGTCTCGTGGCTCTTGCCACGAGAGGAACCGCGCGATGCTACTCCCCGGTCAACGGGGTGTCAACCGTTCGAAGAGGCACGGGCACCGCCGCCGCCGGGCCTGCACGGGGCCCGTCCAGGTACCACGTCTCCATCTCGCCCTTGCCCTTGACGAGGATCGTCCCGCGAGGCCGGCAGGCGAACTCGTCCTTCAGAAGCTCGTACGTCTGGCGGGTGATCTGGATCTCGCCGGGCGTGCCGTGCGACTCCATCCGGCTGGCGGTGTTCACGGCGTCCCCCCACAGGTCGTAGAGGAAGCGGTTCGTGCCGATCACCCCGGCCACGACCGGCCCGGAGTTGATGCCGATCCGAAGCTCGACGCCGGAGCGCCCGGCCACCTCCGAGCTCGCAAGCAGGCTCCGCATCTCGAGCGCCACGAGCGCGGCCCTCTGCGCGTGGTCCGGGCACGGATCCGGCACGCCCGCCGCCGCCATGTAGCAGTCGCCGATCGTCTTGATCTTCTCGAGGCCGTGCCGCTCCACGAACGCGTCGAACTGGGAGAAGAGGTGGTCGAGGACGCTGACCATCTCGGCCGGCGGGAGGCGCTCCGAGAGCGGGGTGAAGTCCGCGACGTCGGCGAAGAGGATGGAGGCGGCGGCGAAGTGGTCGGCGATCGTCTGGCTGGCGGCCTTCAGCCGCTCGGCGATCGTGTGCGGCAGCACGTTGCGAAGGAGCGTGTCGGACTTCTCCTGCTCGCCTCGGAGCGCCGTGAACGCCTCGTCGCGCTGGTGGGCGAAGGTCGCGAGGAGCGTGAAGGCGAGGGACGCGGCACCGACGACGTTGAGCGCCAGGATCGTGCTGGTGAACCAGGTGGGGAAACCGGCGTCCGCGAAGAACGCATTGCCGGCGAGGCTCGTCCCCAGGAAGATCACCACGAACGCGGCGAACCAGCGGACGGCCTGGCGCACCTCGAGAAAGACGAGCGCGCCGAGCGGAGCCAGGAGGCCCCACAGCCCGACCCCGCCGGATGCAAGAGCGCCGCCGCAGCCCATCTGCCCGGCGTTCGGCATCAGCAGGATGTCGGCGAGCTGTGTGAGGAGGAAGGGCTCGAAGCGCCGGGTGCGCGCGAAGGCCACGAGCGAACCGAGGGAGATGGCGAAGTACATGAACGCGGTCACGCCGGCCGGCGTTCCCAGGGCGAGATAGAGGATGCCCCACACGAGCGAGATGGGCAGGATGATGATCGTCACCACCACCAGAAGCGCCTTCTTCTGGCGCAGCTCCTCGTCGTCGAGCGGGTCGGCGCCGATCCGGGCGACCCGCGCCGCGAGCGCGGCCCTATCCACCCGATCGACTGGTCGCGGCCGCCGACTCGACCAGGTACCGGTGCACCTGCTGGATCACGACCGCGCCCTCGCCGACGGCCGATGCGACCCGCTTGACCGAGCCGGCCCGCACGTCACCGATCGCGAAGACGCCGGGGAGCGAGGTCTCGAAGATGTGCTCGCCGCCGCCTGTGAGGACGAACCCCTTCTCATCGCGCTCGAGCTCCTGCGGGAGCCAGTCCGAACACGGCTGCCCGCCGATCAGCACGAAGACTCCGTCCGCGGGCACCACCTCGCGGCCTCCCGACCCGTGGCGGAGCGTCAGCTCCTGGAGCCGTCCATCGCCTTCGGCGCCGACGATGATCGTCGAGAGCCTCACGCGGACGCCGGCGGCCTCGATCTCGTCGCGCAGGTATCGCGACATGCTCTCGCCGAGCGTGGGGCGGCGGCAGACCAGCGTCACCTCGGCGGCGTACCGGCGCAGATCCGCGGCCGCCTGGCCGGCCGAGTTCCCGGCGCCGACGACGAAGATCCTGCCCCCGGCGACCTGCTGGGCATCCGAGCTGGAGTAGCCGTAGAACACCCCGCGGCCGCAGAGGTCCTCGACCGCTGGAATGCCGAGCCGGCGATAGGCGACACCCGTTCCGAGGACGACGCTGCGAGCGTCGATCTCGGACCCGTCGGAGATCGTGATGACGTGGCCGTGGTCGGTCGCGTGGAGGCTTTCCACCTCCCGCATCAGCAGGAAGCTCGTGCCGAAGACCCAGGCCTGCTGGTAGGCGCGGGTCGCGAGCTCGCCGCCCGAGATGCCGCGCTGGAAGCCGAGGTAGTTGCGAATCCGGGCGCTCGAGCCCGCCTGCCCGCCGATCGACTCCCGCTCGACCACGAGCGTTCGGAGCCCCTCGGAGGAGGCATACACCGCCGCCGCCAGGCTGGCGGGACCGGCGCCAACGATGGCGACGTCGAACGGGCCGGAGTCCTGCCCGAGCCGGGTCCGGACCCGATAGCCCTTCTCCGCGAGGTCCTGGTTCGACGGGTCGACGAGGACGCTGTTGTCGGGGAGGAGCACGATCGGCTCGCTCGGCTCTGTCGGCCCGCGCGCGGCGAGGAGCCGCCGGCCCTCCTCGGAGTCGCTGGCCTGGAACGCGTGCGGAACGCCGTTTCGGGCGAGCAGGTTTCGCAGCTCGAAGCCGCGCGGGGAGAAGCGGTCGGCGACGACGGTCAGCTCGCGCCGGCCCTGGGCGCTGCCGCGCCTCCACTCGTGCAGGAACTCGCAGACCGTCCGGTGGAACAGCTCGTCGGGCTCGCTCCAGGGCTTCAAGACGTAGTAGTCGATGTGGCCGCGGGCCATGGCCTCGCGGATCACGACCGCCGTCTCCTCGTCACCCCATGCGCCGAACTCGATCAGGAGGCCGCGCTTGGCCTGCGGGTGCAGCGCGTTCACGCGCGCCAGCAGCTCCTCGCCGCGGATGCCCTCCGCGCCGCGGGCGGCCAGGACGACGGCCACGCGGCCCCCCGCCCGATGCATCGCCTCGAGCTCTGCGAGCGCATCCTCGATCGACCGTCCGCAGACGATCCGGTAGTCGCGCTCGTACCGCCTGAGCTCGTCGGCGATCCGCTCGATCGCGTCCGGGTCCGGATCGACCGCGACGATCGCCGGTCGCTCGTCTGTCACGCCTTTCAACACCTTCCAGCAATGAGTCTAGTGATCACCTGAATCGTGTCCCTTCCCCGGGGCGACGCTCAGAAATCCGCCCTGACCTGCCGCTATCGAGCGCCCGCTGGCCCCTCGATGCGTGCTAGTACCCGAAGAGGAGCAACCCATCGAAGGGCAGGATGAGCCGGCCACTGGCATAGATCGCGTCGATCTGGTCGCGGGCGTCGCGGTAGCTCTCAACCACGACCGTCCTGCCGGACGACTGGTGGTGGTAGGCGCTCATCACTCCGAGCGCCAGGTAACCGAGCGTCCACCAACAGTGAAGACCGGATGAGATCTCGGTAGACGGCGTTTCCGCGTGCACCCCGGCCGGCCTCGATCTCGACCGCGATTCCCAATTCCTCGTGAAACGCGTCAACGTGGTACGCCACGCGCTCTTCGCCCTGTTCGCCGAAGAGGACTGGGCGGCGGATCTGATCGGTCGCCTTCTTGCTCGTCTCGACCGTGTATCCCTGAGCCAGAAGTGCCGGCGCGAGTGCCGCGAGGACGGTGTCGCTCTTGAGGCCCGATGCAATGCGAGAGTCGATTGGTCAACCGTTCGGCTGCGACCGCGGACACGAACTGGTCGACCCATGTCGGCGGTCGGCTCTTGCTCGGGTAGTAGAACCACTCCGGGTACGCGGACCTCGGTGCCATCGTCAATCCCGATTCGGTGCGCTCGACCGCAGGCCTGCACGGTCAGGTTCGAACACATCCGATTCTCCGGGCAAAACTTGGTACTGACCACCAGAAACCACCAGATTTCCGCCCCTCAGTACCCGATTCAAGCGCCCCCTTCGCCATGCCGATTCTCCGAGGGTGGAGCGCCCTCGCGACACCCACGCCTGGTACGCCGCCCTCGTGGGCGCCGTCGTCCTTGCGGCGATGGCCGTCACGAACGCCCGCGTCCTCACGTCGGACACCTTCTACAGCCTCTACTCCGGCCGGTTCATCTCAGAGCACGGGCTGCCGCGGACCGACACGCTGACCGCCGCCGGCCACGGCCGGCCGTGGATCGACCAGCAGTGGCTCGCCCACGTCCTGCTCTACGACACGTGGCGCGTCGGCGGCTATCCGCTCGTCGGGCTCCTGTCCGCGGCGTCGATCGGCCTAGCGTTCGGGATCCTGGCGCTCACGCTGCTCCGCCGCGGCACGTCGCCGGTGCGGACCGTCCTTTGGTGCACGATCGCCTTCTTCGTCTGCCAGCCCAACACGGCGACGCGCGCGCAGAGCTTCGCCTATCCGCTCTTCGTCGCGCTCATGTGCGTGCTGCTCGCCGACGAGGACCGCCCGGACTGGAGCCCGCGCCTCCTGCTGCTCGTGCCGCTCCTCGCCCTGTGGGCCAACCTGCACGGCTCGGTCGTCCTCGGCTCGGCGCTCGCGACGGGGTACCTGGCGTGGCGGGCGCTGCGCGGCGCCTACGAGCGCCGGCCAGGCACCTCGCTCGCCTACCTGGCCACCGGCGCGGGGACGGCGGCCGCCGCCTTCGCGACGCCGTACGGCACGGAGATCTTCGGCTACTACCGCTCCGTGCTCGACAACCCGGCTCTCAAGACCGCCTCGGCCGAGTGGCAGGCGACGTCCTTCTCGCCCGTGAACCTCCAGTTCATCCTGCTGGCGCTGCTCCTGGTGAGCGTCGCCTCGCTCGGCGTCCGGCGGCGGATTCGGCCCTCCCCGCTCCTGGTCGCGCTGTGCGTGATCCTGGGCGCGGCCGCCGTCGAGTCGGTGCGAAACCAGACGTGGTTCGCGTTTCCCGCGGTGGCCTTCGTCACCGCGACGCTCTCGACCCAGGTGGCCGCCTCACGTCCGAGCATCCGCCGGCCGCGCGGCATCGCCGCCCTCGCGCTCCTCGCCCTGCTCGCCGATGCGGGCTTCGTCGCGTTCGCGCTCTCCGGCCCGGCGACCGAGCGGCTCCAGGTGCTCCTGCTCTTCGTCGGCACCGTGCTCGGCGTTGCGCTCCTCGACCTCGGCCGGATGCGCCGGGCGCTCATCCTCGGGACGGCCCTTGCGGCCGCCGGCGGCGTCCTCGCGCTCCTCACCACCTCGACCGCGGACTTCGAGCGCCTCACCCCGCGGGCCGCCGTCGCGAGCACGATCCGCTACGCCGGCGAGCATCCCGCCGAGCGCGTCCTCGCCGACGACTTCGCCTCCGGCCCGCTGCTCTGGCGGGCCCCGGCGCTCGCGGGCCGGGTCGAGCTTGACTCGCGCTTCGAGGTCTTCCGGCCGGCCGACCTCGAGCGCTACGCGAGCTTCGTGCGCGGCGACCGTGGGCCGCTCGCGGGCAGCGGCATCGTCCTCGCGAGCGACTTCCAGAACCCGGCGCTGGCCGGGCGGATGCGCGCGCTCCCCGGCTGGCGCGAGCTGGCCGGCGACACGTCGGGCTCCGTCTTCGTCCGCCGCTCCTAGCCGCCGGCGCGTATCCTGCGCCGCCAATGGCGCTCCGGGTCGCGATGACGGCTGCGGCGAGCGGGATCGGCCTCGCGGTCGCCCGGGCCTTCGCCGCGCGAGGCGGCGACGTGCACGTCTGCGACGTCGACGCCGGGGCGGTCGCGGCTGCGGCGGCCGAGGGGCTCGTCGCCACGCAGGTCGACGTCGCCGACCTGGCCGCGCTCGACCGCTGGATCGACGGCGTCCTCGACCGCCTGGACGGCCTCGACGTCCTCGTGAACAACGCCGGCATCGCCGGGCCGACCGCGCTCGTCGAGGATGTGGCGGCCGAGGAGTGGGAGCGCTCCCTCGCCGTCGGCCTCACGAGCCACTACCGCACCTGCGCCCGGGTGATCCCGGCGATGAAGGCGGCCCGCTCGGGGTCGATCGTGAACATCTCGTCGACCGCCGGGCAGTTCGGCCTGGGCATGCGGGCGCCGTACACCGCGGCCAAGTGGGCGGTCATCGGCCTCACCAAGACGCTCGCGATCGAGCTGGGCCCCTACGGCGTGCGCGCCAACGCGATCTGCCCCGGCTCGGTCGACGGCGAGCGGATGCGCAGCGTCATCGAGCGCGAGGCCGCCGCCCGCGGCGCCTCGTCAGAGGAGGTTACGCTCGAGTACGTCGGCGGCCAGTCGATCGCCCGCTGGGTGCAGCCGGACGAGATCGCCGACATGTGCGTCTTCCTCGCGTCGGACGCCGCCCGCATGGTGACCGGCCAGGCGATCGCGGTCGACGGCCACACCGAGACCTTCCATATCGGGTAGCCGGGCGGGCGGGCCCGGCGAGGGCCCGCCCGCTGCCGGCTGTGCGGCGGCACTCAGACCGCCGCGCACTCCCCGCGCTTCTGCCCGAGGACGATGTTCCGTTCGCCCATCGAGTCGCCGACCTGGGCGACCGGGTTGTTGTTGAAGCAGGCCAGGTTGCCGGAAACGTGGTTCGTCACGACCTCCATGGCGTCGGGATCGCCGAGGCGGTTCCCGATCAGCTGCACCGAGCCGCCGACGTGGTTTCGGATCACGCCGAGCCAACAGGTGTGCAGGCGCCGGATGACGAGGTTCCCGCCCACGGTCGAGTCCTCGACCACGCTGTAGAACGGGCCGCCGTAGGCCGCGACCCTCGTGCAGTCCATCGTGCGGCCGCCGCCGCGGATCGTGACGCTCCCGCCGACGGTCGTCGCGTGGATGATCGTGGCCCACGCCCGGAACGCGTGCACGCTCCCGTGGATCACGTCGGCGCCCAGGTCGGCGCAGCCGACGTCGGGCGAGCAGCCGATGGCGGCGATGCCGCGATGCTGCACGGTGACGTCGCCCCAGACCACGAGCTTGGCCGGGGTGGCGGCATTGAAGGCCCCGGTGCGGGTCACGACGACGCCGTGCCGGACGGTGACGTTGCCCGACTGGGGCAGCGTGCACAGGCCGGTGATCCGCAGCGACCGGTACGTGCCGGTGTGGAGCGTCCCGCTGTGGCACGTGACGTTCCCGTGGTGCGTGGCCGCGCCGGCGGCGGCCGGCCACAGCACGGCCACCGCAGCGACCGCGAGCGCAAGGCCGAGCGTTCGCGCTGTCTTCATGAGTCTCCCCCTCTTCGACGGGATAGGCAGGCGCGCCGCGAGCCTATCAGGAGGCGGGTGGCGCGCTCAGGCTGTTCCCGAGCGAGGCCCCGGCGAAACGGCCGGGATGTGCTCGGCTCAGTCGGCCGTGAGCGGCGGCCCCAGGAGCGTCATCTCGTGCCGCTCGAACACGGCCGCCAGCCTGGCGCGGTCGGTGACGCCGTCGCGGGCCAGGGGGCCGTACTCCTCGAAGAACCCGTGTGCGCCGCCGGGGCTGTAGAGGATGACGACCCGGCCGGGCTCGTCGGTCAGGTTCAGGAACGCGTGGGGGATGCCGGCGGGCATGTAGGCGAAGCCGCCCTCTTCGCAGGTGAACGTGTCCTCGCCGATCCGGATCTTGTAGTGGCCGGCGAGGACGTGAATCGCCTCGGCGTGGCGGTGGTGTACGTGCAGGGGAGGGCCGCCGCGCGGTGCGACGTCGACGATCGAGTACTCGAACGCACCGCCGGTGTCGGCGCCGGTCACCTTGAAGACCAGGTCGCGGCCCGGGCCTGACTGGAGCCGCAGGCCGTCGTCACGGCCGAGCACGATGGGAGCCATGGGATTCTCCTCCTGAGCGCTGGTAGAATGGTTGCTTTCAGAAGCAACTAACTAGTACCACTTGAAAGGATCGCTGTCAAGGATGTCGAAGACGCGCCCCGAGCCTCCCGAGCCGAACCCGTTCAGCGAGCACGAGCTCCGTGCCTGGCGGGGGTTCCTGCGCCTGCACCGCACCGTCACCGAGGAGCTCTCGCGCCGGCTCGAGCGGGAGCACGGCCTGACGCTGCCGCATTACGGCGTCCTCATCACGCTCGTGACCGTGCCCGACCGCCGGATGCGGATGACCGACCTTGCGGAGCGCGTGCTCGTGAGCCCGAGCGGCATGACCCGCGCGGTGGCGTGGCTCGCAGACGGCGGGCTCGTGACTCGCGAGCGCGACCCCGAGGACGGGCGCAGCTTCATCATCGGGCTGACCGGCCCCGGCCACGCCCGTCTACGGAAGGCGCAGGTGACCCACCACGCCTGCGTGCGCGAGCTCCTCTTCGGCGGCATCGGCCCGGCCGGCCTGCGCCGGCTCGCCGCCTACTTCGACCGCCCGGACTAGATTTGCGCCGATGGGGTTCCGCGTCGTCGATCCCGCCGGCCTCGAGTGGCTCACGCGCCCGCATGGGCCGGGAGAGCCCGCCCGCCACGTCGCCGAGCTGAGCGACGCGGCCGGATTCGCGCACACCCGGGCGAACGTGTGGCGCTACGAGCCGGGTGCGAAGGGGCGCCGGCACCGGCACCGCTCCCAGGAGGAGACGTTCGTCGTCCTGTCGGGCACCCTGTCGATGTACGTCGGCGAGCCGCCCGAGCGCCATGACGTCGCCGCCGGCGGGCTCATCCACGTCGATCCCGGGACGCCGCTTCAGAGCGTGAACCACGGCGCCGAGGATCTCGTGGTGTACGCCTACGGCATGCCGCCGGAGTCGGAGAACGCCGAGATCCTCGAGTCGGCGGTCTGAGCGCCGGCGCCGCCTGAGCGGCGGAGCATCGCGAGCACGGGCACCGTGAGCGCGGCCACCGTGAGATAGGCGACCGTCCGCGAGGTGCCCTGGGCGAGCGCTCCGACCGCGACCGGCACCACGGTGAAGCCGCCGGCCCACACGACCCCCATGAGGCCCGTCGCCGCGACGTGCGGCACGCCGGCGGCGTCGGCGCCCGCCGACGAGAGCGGGAAGATCGCGCTGCCGACGAGCGCGAAGAGCGGCCCGCCGATCACGAGGATCCCAAGCTGGACGCCCGTCGTGGGCTCGAGCGCCAGGACGACCGGGATGACGACGATGCACGAGGCGGTCAGGAGGCCGACCTGCTGCGGGCCGACGCGATCGACCAGCCGGCCGCCGGCGGGACCGGTGACCGCGCCCAGCACGGCGCCCGCGCCGATCGCGGCGGCGATCACCGCGACGGTCGTTCCCGTGGCTCCCAGGCGGAGCGGCACGAGCAGGTCCACGGCGCCGAACGTGAGCAGGTCGACCAGCGTGAGGGCCAGCGCCGCCCGGGTGGCAGGCTGGTGGAGGGCGCGCGCCAGCGCGTCACCCAGCCGGGACGGCGCGCCGGTGTGGCGGCCGGCCGGCGCGACCGCGGAGAGCCCGACGCCCACCAGGCTGACCGCCGCCACCAGGCCGAAGGCCAGCCCCTGCCCGGCCCAGGCGGCAAGGGCGCCGACCGCCGGCCCGGCGATCGAGCCGGCCGACAGCATGCCCATCACGATGCCCGACTCCCGGCCTCGCCGCCCCTCCGGCGCGTTGTCGGTCACCCACGCCATGGAGGCGGTCCAGATCGATCCGCTGGCGAAGCCCTGCACCAACCGCGCTGCGATCAGCACGGCAGCGCTAGGCGCCCAGGCGAAGATGACCGTTGCGACCGACATGAGCGCGGCCGAGAAGAGCGTGATGCGGCGCGCGCCGATGCGGGGCACGAGGACGACGCATCCCAGCGAGACGAGCGGCACCGAGATCGGGTACGCCGCGATGACGACGCCGGCCTCGAGCGTCGAGAGCCCGAACCGCTCGACGTACCGGGGAAGCAGGGGGATCACCGCCAGGTACAGCGACGCGTCGACGAACATGAGGACGCCGACCGCGAACGTGATCCGGCGGGGGCCCTGCACAGGGCCAGGCTAGATGATTGATTCCGCGCCCCCGCGCGCCTGAACGTCCATTTGTGGTGGGTTGGCGCGTTGTGGCGGGGCTGCGGCTGCGAACCTTCGCATCCACGGGAGACCTGCTTGGATAGCAGGTCTCCCGTGACCGCTGCAAGGCGTTCGCCTTGCAGCTTGTCCTCGGTCGGGCCAATATCACCCGATATCGGCACTCATCTAGCGGGATCGCCTCACCCAGTCGGCGGTCCAGACGCACGCGTTCGAGTGGCGCTTGAAGCGGCCGCAGGTGCGGCTGATGCCGAACCACCGAAACGCCGGCGAGAGCAGGATGTCGCGGTGCTCGGGGCTGTGCATCCAGGCGTGGACGGTCCAGCGCGGCGTCGCGGCACCGGTCGTGCCCCAGGCCAGCGTCTCGCCCCCGCGCCAGGCGTGGCCGTCGACGAAGCCGCTGCTTGTGATGCGGTGGTACAGGGTGGAGCCGGTCGGGCTGGTGTTGGCGAAGTAGTCGCGCGCCACCATGTCGTGGCTGTGCCGTGAGGCGGCGGCGCGGAGCGTGCGCGCGCCGTGCACGGCCGGCACGCCGTGGACGGCGCGGACATGGTTCAACCGGTGGAGCAGCTTCGCCCGGGCTGTCGCCTGGGCGGTGGCGGGCGTGGCCGTGCCGGCGAGGGCGATGACCAGGACGAGCGCGGCGAGATGTCGGGTCGTCTTCATGCATCTCGCATGCCCGGCAGTCCCGCACCCGCACGCCGCCAATCCTGGTGGTCCGCCCTCCCACGATGAGGGGAACGGGCGTCCGGGAGCGGACGGCTCGATGGGATGCCTACGGCTCGAGCAGGAGGATCTCGTCGCAGCCGTCGAGCTCCGCGGCGGCGGCCGGCGGCGGCTTCGGCGTCACGTGCCCGGGCATGATCGCGACTGCGACCGCCTGGCTGATCGTCGTGCTCTTCAGCTTGCGCCGCACGTTTCGGATGTGCGAGCGCACCGTGTGGATGCTCAGGTGAAGCGCAAGCGCGACCGAGCCCGCCGTGCCGCCGTCGGCCATGAGCTGGAGAACCTCGGCCTCCCGCTCGGAGATCTCCGGCGGCCAGGTGCCGACGGTTCATGCCCACTTGCGGCGGGTTCTACTCTCATCACAATTGTGACGCTCGGTCGGACGATCACGGATGGATCACCACGGGCGTGCCCGGGCGGAGCAGTGGCTTGAGCGCCTGGAGCGCTGCGGCCGACACCCGCAGACAGCCGGCCGAGGCGGGCGTCCCGAGCGACGCCGGGTCGTTCGTCCAGTGGATCGCGAGCTGGTCGCCGCCCGTCCACCCTGCGGGCAGGCGCGGCTGGTGTCCGGAGAGCCCGAAGGCGTACCAGCCGAACGGGCCGGACGGGTCGCCCGTGGCGACGGGGTCGGGTGACGCTGAAGCGCCCGGACGGGGTCGCCGATGTCGACGTGCCGACCGCCGCGACGTAGGAATCGACCACGGCGTCGCCTTGCATCAGCATGACCCGGCGGCGCGACACGTCGACCTGCACCCACGTGCGCGTGTGCACGGTGCGCCGGCCGGCGATTGAGATCCAGGCTGTACGCCCGTTGGGCGCCACGGCAGGACACCCGCGCCCAGCGCCGTCACGGCTCTCGGCGAGCGCCCAGAGCCAGGTGGGGGTGCCGAGCGGCGTCACGCCGCCGAGCGCGCCCAGGATCGCGCCGCCGGGGCGGGCCCGCACGACCGCGCCGCTCGACGCGTCGACCAGCACGAAGGGCCGGCCCGAGGAGCGGGCGGCGGGATGCGACGCGCGATCGCGCGTCGGCAAGAGCGGGTGGGCCTGGGCGTCCGGCGCCGTCCAGAGCGCCGCCACCGCGAGGAGGGCGAGAGCCGTAGTTCGAAGCCGGTTCGTGAGCATGGTGCTCCGATACCGCCCATGCGCGCGGCCCACGCCGCCAGATTGCGGAGTGTTGCCTCACCAGAATTGGTGAACGATCGTGCCCCTGTCGGCGGCTCAGACCAGCGTGACGGTCACGCCCGCGGCCCGGATCGCCTCGACCTCGGCGCGGTCGGCGGCGGTGTCCGTGACGACCTCGTCGGCCACCTCGAGGCCGCAGATCCTTGCGAACGCGACCTCGCCGATCTTGGAGCTGTCGGCCGCCACGATCACCCGCCGCGCTCGTTCGATCAGCGCCCGGTTGGTGTGGGCCTCCACCTCGTGGTGCGTCGTGAACCCGGCGCCGACGGCGATGCCGTCGACCCCGACGACCACCAGGTCGAGGTTCAGGTTCGAGAGCGCGCTCTCGGCCAGCGGGCCGACCAGCTCGTAGGACTCGGTGCGGGCCACGCCGCCGGTCACGACAAGCTTCAGGTTCGGGCGCACCGCGAGTTCCGACGCGATGCTGAGCGAGTTCGTGACCACCGTCAGCCGCTCGCGATCCGCCAGGGCGCGCGCCACCTCGGTCGTGGTCGTCCCGCCGGTCATGCCGACGGCCGACCCGTCGGGGATGCGGGCGGCGACGGCGCGGGCCACGCGCGCCTTCTGGGCCTGGTGACGGGCGCTCCGGTAGCGCAGCGGCAGCTCGTAGAGGACGCCGTGGGCGACGGCGCCGCCGTGCGTTCGGTTCAGCAGGCGCTGGTCCTCCATGAGCGCCAGGTCGCGGCGGACCGTCGCCGCCGACACGCCGAGCTCGGCGGCCAGGTCGCCGACGGCCACGGAGCCGTTCGCCGAGAGGCGCTCGACGATCGCCGCGAACCGCTCGGCCTGCCGCATCGGGCCAGTCTACCGGGCCAAATGCGCAGGACGAGCGTTGCTATCTGCGCGTTTACGGCCTAAAGTCGCCCGATATGAGCGCAATCGAGCAGGAGGTCGCAAGCCAGCCCGCGGTGTGGCTCGAGGCCGGGCTGCTCGACACCGACGGCCTGCTCCCGCCCCGCGGCGCGCGCGTGGCCGCGATCGGCTGCGGCACGTCGCTCTACATCGCCCAGGCCTACGCCGCCGCCCGCGAGGCGGGCGGGCACGGCGAGACGGACGCCTTCCCGGCCTCGGAGCTCCCCGCTGGCCGGGGCTACGACGCGGTGCTTGCCATCTCGCGATCGGGCACGACGACCGAGGTGCTCGATGCCGTCGCCGACGCCGGTCGGCGCACGCGCACCGTCGCGGTGAGCGCGGTCACCGGGAGCCCGCTCGCGCAGGCCGTGAGCCGTGCCGTCCTCCTACCCTTCGCCGATGAGCGCTCGGTGGTGCAGACGCGGTTCGCCACGGCGGCGCTCGTCGTCCTGCGGGCGCACCTGGGGACCGACCCCGGCGCCGCGGCCGCCGCGGCGGCGCGCATCCTCTACCAGCCGCTCCCCGTCGAGCCCGACGCCTACGAGCGCTTCCACTTCCTCGGCCGCGGCTGGACAGTCGGACTGGCGTCCGAGGCGGCGCTCAAGCTGCGCGAGGCCGCCCGGGCGTGGAGCGAGGCCTACCCGGCGATGGAGTACCGGCACGGGCCCATCGCCCTCGCCGACGAGCGGACGCTCGTAGTGGCGATCGGCGACATCGACGCCGCGCTCCTCGCCGACGTCCGCGCGACCGGCGCGACCGTCCTCGATCCCGACCCCGAGCCGCTGGCGTCGCTCGTGCTCGCCCATCGGCTCGCGATCGCCCTTGCGCACGCGCGCGGGCTCGACCCTGACAACCCTCGCAACCTGACACGATCGGTGGTGCTTCCATGAGACGCGTGCTCCTCCTCGCCGCCCTCGCGGCGGCGGTCATGGCCGCCGGGTGCGGCGGCTCGGGGTCCTCCTCGAGCGGCGGCAAGGTCAACATCGTGCTGTGGCACGGCTACGTCGACGTCGAAGGCAACGCGCTCAACGCCGCCGCCAAGCGGTTCAACGCGACCCATCCCAAGATCCACGTCACCGTCCAGAACTACGGGAACGCCGACTACGCCCTCCAGAAGGTGCTGACGGCCATCCGGGGCGGGTCGTACCCGGACATCGTCTACCTGTACGGGTCGTGGGCTGCCAACATGGCGCGCACGCCGAAGGCGGTCGACCTGGCGCCGCTCATCAAGGCCGATCCGTCCATCAACTGGGACGACTTCTGGCCGGCCGAGCGCCAGGCGGTCACGGTCGGCGACAAGATCGTCGGCGTGCCGGCGCTCGTCGACAACCTCGCGTTGGTCTACAACAAGAAGCTCTTCGACCAGGCCGGGATCCCGTATCCGACCGCGGACTGGACCTGGGACGACCTGCGCGCCGCGGCCCAGAAGCTCACCGACCCCGCCTCGAAGCAGTTCGGCTGGGCGTACGTGGCAGACGGCAGCGAGGACACGGTCTGGCGCTTCGACGCCCTGCTCTGGCAGGCGGGCGGCGACATCCTGACCCCTGACGGCAAGCACGCCGCGTTCAACTCCGAGGCGGGCGTGAAGGCCGCCACGCTGCTCCAGCAGATGGCCACGGTCGACCACTCGGTGTACCTCGACAACGGCAACGGCAACTACGCCAACCTCTTCAACTCGGGCAAGATCGGGATGCTCTTCACCGGGCCGTGGGACCTGTCCAGCTTCCCCGACGTCGACTACGGCATCCAGATCCTCCCCGGCGACGAGAACCACAACACCATCTCGGGCCCCGACCAGTGGGTGATGCTCGACAACGGCGACGACCGCCGAAACGCGGCGTGGACGTTCCTCAAGTGGTTCACCTCGCCAGAGGAGGCCATGCGCTGGTCGATCGCGACCGGCGATCTGCCGATCCGCTCGTCGCAGACCCAGACGCCCGACTACCCGAAGTACACGGCCAAGTACCCGGGCATCGACACGTTCGTCCAGAACGAGCAGAACGCCGTGAAGGCCCGGCCGGTGATCCCGACCTACAACGAGATCTCCCAGGCGATGGGCCAGGCCATCCAGGCCGTGCTGCTCGGGAAGGCCGAGCCGAAGGCCGCCCTCGACCAGGCGGCCCAGCAGGTCGACCAGATCCTCGCGCAGGGGTCGTGACCCGAAGGCTCCTGGGATCGGAGCACGCGGCCGGGTGGCTCTTCGTCCTCCCGGCCGTGCTGCTCATCGGCGTCTTCGGGATCCTCCCCATCGGGTGGGCGCTCCTGCTCTCGTTCCAGCACAACGACCTGCTCACCTCGCCGACATGGGTCGGTGCCGCCAACTACCGCGAGCTCGTCCACGACCCCGTCTTCCGCGACTCGATCCGGCGCACGATCATCTACACGCTCCTCTTCGTGCCGCTCTCGGTGGGCGGCGCGCTCGGGGTGGCGCTGCTCCTCTACCGGCCGATCCGGCTCTCGCGCTTCTACCGGACGGCCGTCTTCGTTCCCGTTGCGACCTCGACCGTCGCCACCGGCATCATCTTCAACTGGCTGCTCGACCCGACCTACGGGATCGCGAACTTCCTGCTCGGCAAGGTGGGGCTGGGGCCGTACGGGTTCTTCCAGGATCCCGACCAGGCGCTCTACGCCATCGTGGCGATGACCGTGTGGGGATGGCTCGGGTTCGACGTCATCATCTACCTGGCCGCGCTCCAGGGCATCCCCCAGGACCTGCTCGAGGCCGCCGAGCTCGACAACGCCGGCCGCTGGGGCACGTTCCGGCACGTCATCATGCCGCTGCTCTCGCCGGCGACGCTCTTCCTGATCGTGTGGTCGACGATCAACGCGCTCCAGGTCTTCGACGAGATCTACGTGACCACCCGCGGCGGGCCGCTGCACGCCACCACGGTGCTCGTCTACTACCTCTACAACCAGGCCTTCGAGCTCTTCCACGCCGGGTATGCGGCGGCGGTGGCGGAGGTGCTCTTCGCGATCACGCTGGTCTTCTCGATCGCGCAGCTCTGGATCGGGAACCGGCGGGTGCACTACACGTCGTGAAGAGCTGGCCGTTCAGCCCCCGCCACGTCGTCCTGATGCCGCTCGCCGCGATCATGCTGCTGCCGCTCCTGTGGATGCTCGTGACGTCGGTCGAGACGCTCGCGGAGTCGCGCCACTTCCCGCCGACGATCCTGCCGTCGGGGATCCACTGGCAGAACTACCCCAACGCGCTCGACTCGGCCCCGTTCGGGAGGTTCTTCGCGAACAGCCTGGTCGTCACGCTGGCGTCGGTCGCCGGCAACCTGGTGTTCTGCAGCCTGGCGGGCTACGCGTTCGCGCGGCTTCGCTTCTTCGGCCGCGACGTCATCTTCATCGTGCTCCTGGCGACGCTCATGGTGCCGTTCCAGGTGACGATGATCCCGACCTTCCTGATCGTGCAGCACCTGGGCCTCGTGAACTCGCTTGGGGCGCTGATCGCCCCCAACCTGGTGACGCCGTTCGGGATCTTCCTGCTGCGCCAGTTCTTCCGCACGCTCCCGATCGACCTCGAGGAGGCGGCGCGGATCGACGGCTGCTCGCGGCTGGGCGTGCTCTTCCGGGTCGTTCTGCCGCTCTCGATGCCGGCGCTCGCCACGCTCGGGATCGTGACGTTCCTGTGGACGTGGAACGACTTCCTGTGGCCGCTGATCGCCATCTCGTCGACCGACCAGAGCACGGTGCAGCTCGGCCTGGCGTCCTTCCAGGGTGCCCACCAGACCCGCTGGACGCTGCTCATGGCCGGCAACGTCGTCGCGCTCGCGCCGATGCTGCTCGTGTTCGTGTTCGCCCAGCGCTGGTTCGTCCAGTCGATCGCGGCGACGGGCGTGAAGGGCTAGATGAGCGAGGTCGAGTTCCGCGGCGTGACGAAGCGGTTCGGGGACGACACCGTCGCCGTCGAGGCGCTCGACCTGGACGTCGCGGACGGCGAGCTCATGGTGCTCGTCGGGCCGTCCGGCTGCGGCAAGTCGACCGCCCTTCGGATGGTGGCCGGTCTCGAGCACCCGACCGCGGGCTCGATCCGGATCGGCGGGCGGGACGTCGACGGCCTCTCGCCGGGCGCGCGCGACGTGGCGATGGTGTTCCAGAGCTACGCCCTGTACCCGCACATGACGGTGCGCCGGAACCTGGCGTTCCCGCTTCGGCGCCGCAATATGGAGAAGGCCGAGATCGAGCGGCGGGTGGCAGAGGTGGCCGAGATGCTCGAGCTGACGGAGCTCCTGCACCGAAAGCCGGCGCAGCTCTCTGGCGGGCAGCGCCAGCGGGTGGCGATGGGGCGCGCGCTGATCCGCGAGCCGGTCGCTTTCCTGCTCGACGAGCCGCTCTCGAACCTCGACGCCAAGCTCCGGTCGGAGCTCCGAGCCGAGCTGAAGCGCCTCCACGCCCGGCTCTCGACGACGATGATCTACGTCACCCACGACCAGGTCGAGGCGATGACGCTCGGCGACCGGATCGCGGTGATGGACCGCGGGCGGCTGCTCCAGGTGGGGACGCCGGAGGAGATCTACGGGCGGCCGTGCAACGAGTTCGTCGCCCGCTTCGTCGGGAGCCCCGCGATGAACCTGCTGCCGGGAACGGCGGTGGGGGAGGGGGCGAAGGTCACGGTCGGGATCCGGCCGGAGACGCTGCGGCCGGCGGCGGAGCTCACCGGCGGGGTCGCGATCGAGATCGTCGCCGAGGTCGTCGAGCCGCTGGGCAGCGACGTCTTCGTCCACGGCCGCACGGATGCCGGCCAGGAGGTGGTCGCTCGCCTTCCCGGGAACGCCCGCGTCGCTGCGGGCGAGCGGGTGGCGCTGGCCGCCCCCGGGGCCGCGGTGCACCGGTTCGACGCCGAGACCGGCGCGCGGCTGGGATAGCCGAACAACCCGGGGTCTGACCCCGGTGGCCTTTAGGCGGGCACGATGCCGGCCTGCTCGGCCAGCTGCTCGGCCCGGGCCCGGTCGAGCCGGCCGGCGCCCGGCAGCTCGGCGTTTGCCGCGCCGGCGCCGAGCGCGGCCCGGAACGCCTCCGGCCAGCCGGCTCCGCGGTCGAGCGCGACGACGAGGCCGGCCAGGAAGGCGTCGCCGCTCCCCACCGGGTACGGGCCGGTCGCGGGCGTCCGCCCGTCCAGGGCGATCCCGTCCGGGGCGGCCAGCACGGCCCCGTCCGCGCCGCGCGTCACGATCGCCGCGCCGCCGCTTCGGCGGTGGAGCTCCCCCGCCGCGGCGAGGGCGTCGTCGAGGCCGGTGGCGTGCGCGGCCTCGGCCGCGTTCAGCTTGATTATCGCCGGTCCGGCGTCGATCCCTCGGTCGCGCGCGTCGAGCGCCACGCGGCCGGAGCCCATGAGCCGCTCGTAGCCGTCGGGCGGCGCGCCGACCGGCAGCGAGCCCGACAGGGTCGTCCACGCCGCGCCGGGCATGAGCGACGTGACGAGCGCCTCGAACGCGGCCCACTCGGGATCGGAGACCGGATGCCCGTGCTCGTAGAACTCGGTGAGTCCCTCGATGGCTCCGGCGACCGAGAGCGACGAGCGCGTCTCGGCCTCGAACCACACGGCGCGGAGCGGCACGCCCTCCGCCTCGAGCTGCTCGGCGATCCAGCGGCCGGCGTGCCCGCCGAGGAGCGCGGCGGCGGTCACGTCGCCGCCGAGCGCGGTGGCGCTCCGGGCGACGTTCAGGCCCTTCCCGCCCGGCACCTGTGCGAACTCGGCCGGACGGTGGATCTCGCCCGGCGTCAGCCTCTCGACCGCGAACAGGCGGTCGACGGAGGGGTTCGCGGCGACGGACAGGATCACCGCAGCGCCTCCTCGGCCTCGGTGCGGGTCGGCTGGGCGTCCGTGCCGCCGAGCGCGCGGGTCGAGAGCGCGCCGCAGGCGCACGCCAGCGCGAGTGCGTCCTCGACCGTCGCGCCGCGAAGCCAGGCGGCCAGGAAGCCGGCGTCGAAGCTGTCGCCCGCCCCGGTGGCGTCGAGCGCCTCGACGCGCACGCCCGGGTGGCGCACCTCCCCATCCGTGGTGCGCGCGGCGGCGCCCTCGGCACCCCGCTTCACGACCACGAGCGGGCAGACCGAGGTGTCGAGTGCGGCGCTCTCGTGCTCGTTCACGAACAGCACGTCGAGGTGGGAGAGAAGCTCGGGCAGCCCGGCACGCCACTCGCCGGCCGGGTCGTCCTGCGGGTCGAGCGAGACCGTGACGCCGGCCGCGCGGGCGGCGGCGACGAGCGCCGGGAGCCCGGGTCGTAGGCCGTCGAGCAGGAAGTAGGAGGCGATGTGCAGGTGCCGGGCGCGGCTGAGGACGGCGGGGTCGACGTCGGCGGCGGAGAGCACCGCCATCGCCCCCTTCGAGGTGAGGATGCCGCGGTCGTCGCCGCGCGAGAGCACGACCGTGAGGCCGGTGGGCGCATCGACGCGCCGCACGCCCGCGACGTCGATCCCGCGGGCCGCGACCGCGTCGAGCATGAAGTCGCCGTGCGCGTCGCGTCCGACCGCGGCGACGAGCGCCGTCTCGAGCCCCAGCCGCGCCGCGCCGCACGCGGTGATGGCTGCGGATCCGCCGATCGTGAGCACGGCCCGGTCGACGAGCTGCTCGCGCTGGCCGAACGCCGGCACGAGGTCGCTGCCGGTGAGGACGAGGTCCGGGTTGCAGTCGCCGAGCGAGATCAGGTCGGCCATGACGCGAGGTCTATCCCACCACTGAGAGGAGCTGCTCGAGCCGGCGGCGGGCCTCGCCGCGCAGGAACTCCGTGCGGGCGGCCCGGTCCATCGCGACCCCCTCCTTCCACACCGACCGGCCGGCGATGAACCCGGACGCCCCGCCGGCCAGCGCCGCGCGGAGCTGGCCCACGAACGTCTCGTGGTCGACGCCGGCCGAGAGCAGCGCCCACGGCGCCGCCAGGGCATCGGTGATCGCGGCGCAGGCGGCCTCGCCGCCCGGGTACTCGAGCTTGAGGTAGCGGGCCCCGGCCGCCTCGGCGAGGAGCGCGCCCTCCCGGATCAGGTCGCCCCGGCGGCCGGCGAACGCGTCCTCGGCCTCGTCGTCCAGGCGGTAGGTCAGCACCTCGACCACGAGCGCCAGATCGGCAGTCGCGCAATCGGCGGCGACGGCTCGGATGACCTCGGCGTTCGGCCCGTCGGCATCCTCGCTGTCGGCCCGCAGGCGCACGAGCAGCTTCGCGCCCGTCCCGCCCAGGCGACGGACGCCGGCCGCCCCATGGTCCGGCAGGAGCTCGACCGCCCGCAGCCCCTCGGGCGTGCGGATCGCGCCGCTTCGCTCGAGCGACACCAGGAGCCCGGTCCGGGCGGGAACGCGCCCTGCTCGAGCACGTGCGGCAGGCCGATCTCCGGATCGAGCAGGACGGCGGGCGCGAGTGGCGCCAGCGCCTCGACCAGATCGAGCTTGAACTCCCGCAGCGACTCGGGGTCGGAGGAGAGGCCGGCGGCCGTGCGAGCGGCGACGAGCTTGGTGCGCTGATCGGCGGCCAGGACGCCCAGATGGCCCGTTGGCGTCGAGAGCTGGTCGAGCGCGCGTCTCTCGGCCACCGTGAACATTCTTGCTCGTTTCTATCAAATCTGGAACACTTTCGCGCATGACGCGCATCGCGTTCGTGGGGGCAGGGAGCGTGGAGTTCACGAAGGACCTGCTCGGCGACCTGCTCTCGTTCCCCGAGCTGACGGACGCGACGATCGCGCTCCACGACATCGACCGGGAGCGACTGGACGCCGCCGAGGCGATGGCCCGCTGGACGGCGTCGGCCCTGGGCGCGCCCGCCACGATCGAGGCCCACCTTGACCGGCGCGCGGCCCTCGCCGGCTGCGAACACGTGATCAACATGATCCAGGTCGGCGGCCACGCGGCCACCCTGATCGACTTCGACGTCCCCAAGCGCTTCGGCCTTCGCCAGACCATCGGCGACACGCTCGGGATCGGCGGCATCTTCCGCGCGCTTCGCACCATCCCGGTGATGCAGGGCATTGCGCGCGACATGTTCGAGCTCTGCCCGGACGCCTGGCTTCTCAACTACACGAACCCCATGGCGATGCTGTGCTGGTCGGTCTACGCCGGGACGCCGATCAAGCGGGTCGTCGGCCTGTGCCACTCGGTCCAGTGGACGACCCGCGGACTGGCCGAGCTGGTCGGCGTGCCCTACGAGGAGGTCGAGTACCTCGGCGCGGGTGTGAACCACCAGGCCTGGATCCTCCAGTTCCGCCACCAGGGCCGCGACCTCTACCCGCTGCTCGACGAGGCAATCGAGCGCGACCCGGAGCTGCGGCGGCGGGTGCGCGTCGAGATGTACCGCCGGCTCGGCTACTTCCCCACCGAGTCGAGCGAGCACTCCGCGGAGTACCTGCCGTGGTTCATGCGAAGCGACGAGATGATCGAGCGGTTCCGGGTGCCGGTGGACGAGTACGTCCGCCGCAGCGAGGAGAACCTGCGCGAGTACGCGGCCATGCGGCGGACGCTGGCAGAGGGCGGCTCGTTCGAGATCGAGCGCAGCCTGGAGTACGCCTCGCTGATCATCCACTCGATCGCGACCGGCGAGCCGCGAGTCATCTACGGGAACGTGCCCAACCACGGCCTGATCTCGAACCTGCCCCTGGGCGCCTGCGTCGAGGTGCCGTGCCTGGTCGACGGAAACGGCGTCCAGCCGACGGCCGTCGGCAGCCTGCCGCCGCAGCTCGCGGCTCTGAACCGCACCTTCCTGAACGTGTGCGAGCTGACGGTGCGGGCCGCGCTTGAGGGCGATCGCGAGCACGTCGTCCACGCCGCGCTCCTCGACCCCAACGCGTCGGCCACGCTCTCGCCGGAGCAGATCGAGCTGATGGTCGACGCACTGGTCGAGGCGCACGGAGATGCTCTGCCGGAGGGGATCCGGTGATGCTGCGCCGCGCCGGCGCCGTCGCGGCAGTCGCCGTCCTGGCCGGCGCGGCGCCGCAGCCGGCGGCCGCCGGTGCCGCCCACGCGCGGCCTGCGATCCGGCCGCCGGTCGCCGTCGGGCATGCGCGGATCGCCGGGGTCCTGCGCGACGGGAGCGTCGTCCACGCGCGCGGGCTGCGCTGGCACGCCGGGCATCTCCCCGCGGGCGACCGGCTCCTGAGCTTCGCGGTGGCCTACGAGTGGCGGGCCTGCTCGCCGTCCGGCGGGCGCTGCCGGCCCGGCGGCGGCACGACGGCCACGCCCTTTGCCGCCTCGCACTACGCGGTCGCCCACGCCGACACCGGCCGGCGGCTCGAGCTGGTCGAGACCGCGACGGAGGTGGTCGAGACCGACGCCGCGACGTTCTCGTTCCGGGTCGTGCGCGCCAGCCGCCACGTGCTCGCCGGGGCGATCGCGGCGGCCTACCCGAGCGGCCGCGCGCCGGCGACGGCGTTCGTTAACGGCCTGCCGCCCACGAGCACGGGGTCCACGAGCGAGCGGTTCACCGTCTCGGCGCCGCACTTCAACGCCGCCGACGGCCGGCCGCGGCTTCGCTACCGGATCGACGGCCACGCCTGGCGGGATGTGCCGCGGCGCAAGATCGTCGCCACGGGCCCGCTCGGGCTCGGCTCCCACCGGATCGTCCTTCGCGCCTCGAACTCGGCCGGCCGGAGGACGCGCCGGTTCGCCTGGCGGGTCGTGCCGCTCCCTGCGCCGGTCGCGTGCCAGGGGACGTGCTGGGCGCCGCCGCACCTGGACTCCACCGGCCACCCGATGCGGTGGGACTGGCAGATCGGCCGTGTCGCGCCGCTCCAGCGCACCGGTGTGCGGGCGGTCGACCTCTACGACATCGACGGGTTCCTGACGACGCGGGCCGAGGTGCGCGCGCTCCACACGACGTGGCAGGCGAGCACGCTGCCGCATCCACGCGCAGCCTGCTACCTCGACCTGGCCTGGGAGGACTACCGGCCCGACGGCACGCCGTCGCCGAACGGCTTCCCGGCCGCCGCCCTCGGCCGGGTCTACTTCGGCTTCCCACAGGAGCGGTGGGTCGACATGCGCAGGGTGGCCGCGGTGATGCAGGTCTTCGACGCCCGGATCGCGATGTGCGCGCGGAAGGGCTTCGACGCCGTCGAGATCGACGACATCGACAGCTTCAACCCGCCCGGGACGACCGGGTTCCAGCTCACGCGGGGCGACGTCCAGAACCTGCTCGCCCGCATCGACAACCGCATCCACCGAAGCGGCATGACGGCCCTCTGGAAGAACTCGGGCCTGCTCGCCTGGTGGGGCCGGCAGTACACCGACGGCGCCGTGGTCGAGGAGTGCTACCAGTTCGACGAGTGCTTCGCCGCCCAGCTGGGCGGGAGCCGGCAGTACGGGTTCACGTGCACCGGCCTCGGCGGCGCGCACCCATGCGGCTACGACGCCTTCACCTCGCAGGGCAAGTGGGTGGGGGAGGCCGAGTACGTCGAGGACGGGTTCGTGTGCGGTCCCGACAAACCGTGCCCGCCCAAGCGGCGCTTCTCGACCTACTGCCAGACGGTCTACGCGCCTGCGAACGGGCTCTCGGCGGTGAAGTTCAACGTCGACCTGGACGGGCGCGTCTTCCGGCCCTGCCCGGCCGGCCGCTGACCCGAGGGCAGATGTCCGAGTCGAACGTCTTCATCCCCATGGCCGACGGCGTGCGGCTGGCCGCCACGCTGTACCTGCCCGAGACCGCGGGGCCGTGGCCGGCGATCCTCGAGGCCTATCCCTACCGCAAGGACGACGTCTCGGTGTGGCCGGAGGACTACCGTCGCCTGCGCGACGAGGGCGGCTACGCGGTGTGCCGCGTGGACACCCGCGGCACCGGGTCGTCGGAGGGCGTCGCCTTCGACGAGTACCCGCCCGGCGAGGCCCCCGACCTGTGCGCCGTCATCGCGTGGCTCGCGGAGCAGCCGTGGTGCACCGGGGCCGTCGGGATGTTCGGGAGCTCCTACGCCGGGTTCGCGACCCTCCACGCCGCGATGCTCGGGCCGCCGGCGCTCAAGGCGATCGTGCCGCTCTATGCGACCGACGACCGCTACACCGACGACATCCACTACGGCGGGGGCATCCGCAAGGCGGCCGAGCTCAACTACCCGCTCTCGATGGTGGCGCTGAACGCGCTCCCGCCGGTACCGGCGCTCGCGGGCGAGGGCTGGCGGGAGCGCTGGCTCAGCCGCATCGACGAGCTCGTGCCCTGGTACCGCTCGCTCGATGAGCCGCTCGACGGGCCGTACTGGCGGCACGGCTCGGTCCGGCCCGACTACGGGCGGATCCGCACCCCGACGATGGTGGTCGGCGGCTGGAGCGACCTGTACAGAAACGCCGCGCTCAGGCTGTTCGACGGGCTGGACGTGCCCAAGCGGCTCCTGATGGGCCCGTGGAGCCACATGAACCCGATCGACTCGATCCCCGGGCCGCGGATCGACCATGTCCGCGAGCTGATCCGCTGGTTCGACCGCTGGCTGCGCGGCGTCGAGAACGGCGTCGACCGCGAGCCCCCGGTCGTGCTCTTCGTCCGCCGCACGACGGCGCCCGAGCCCGACCTCGACGCATTCGTGGGCGAGTGGCGCTCCGAGCCGGAGTGGCCGCCCGAGCGCGTACGGCCGCTCGTGCTCGAGCCGCCCTCCGACGCCGCTGCGACGCTCGCGGTGCGCGGCGACGTGGGCGTCATGGGCCACATCCGGGGCACCTACTACCCGCCCTACGGGCTGGCCCTCGACCAGCGCCCCGACGAGATCCACTCGCTGGTCTACGACTGGCCGGTCGCCGCCGACCTGGAGATCCTCGGCCGCCCTGTCCTCGAGCTCGTGCTGCGCTCGACCCACCAGGTGGCGTTCGCCGCCGTTCGCCTGAGCGAGGTGCTCCCGGACGGCACGTCGGCACTCGTCACGCGCGGCATCCTGAACCTGGCCCACCGCGGCTCGCACGCCGACCCGCAGCCGCTCGTCCCGGGCGAGCCCACCGAGGCCCGGATCGAGCTCGACGCGACGTCGTGGGTCTTCACAGCCGGGAACCGGATCCGGCTTGCGATCGCCGGCTCGGGCTGGCCCGACGCGTGGCCGCCGCCGGCGGCGTGCGAGCTCACCGTCGACCTGGCGCGGACGCGGCTCGTCCTTCCGCACGTGGGCGGCCCAACGCCCGTCGCCGAGCCGCCCGACCTCGTCCACGTCGGGGGCCCGGCCGACGGCACCGAGGGCACCGGCTGGCGGATCGAGCACGACGTCTACCGCCGCGAGACGCGGGTGATCGTCGAGTCGGCCTCCGAAGCGCACCTCGAGGGTGCGGCGGTGCGGCGCCGCGACGAGGTCAGGGCCGGCGTCATCCCCCACGATCCGGCCCGCGCGTTCGCGGAGTCGTCGACCGACGTCGAGGTCGCCTGGCCGGAGGTCACCGCCCGGACGGTCGCGCGCGTCGAGCTGCGAAGCGACTCCGAGCGCTTCTGGTTCGACCTGCGCCTCGACGTCTTCGAGGACGGCGAGCCGCTGCGCACGCGGACGTGGCGGTCGGAGACGCCGCGCGGCCTGGCCTAGCCGTCCTCCCAGGGGAAGGAGTCGAGCCGCTCGCCGCCCGTCTCGGTGACGAGCACCTGGGTCTCGAGCTTCACGGCCTCGCGGCCCTCCGCCTCGGCGATCAGGCTCTCGGCGCACAGCACCATGCCCGGCTCGAAGCGCCCGGCCACGAACTCGGAGGCGTCCTCGGGCGCGTAGACGCCCGGGTACTCGTCCGCGAGGCCGACGCCGTGGAGCAGGCACGAGTAGCGGCCCGCCAGGTAGCGGGCCGGGATCGGCCAGCTCCGCTCGGAGTACTCGCGGAAGTCCATCCCCGGCGCGATCAGCGCCACGTTGTGCTCGATCTGCTCGAGCGCCGCCGAGTAGAGCGCCCGCTGCTCGCCGGTCATCGGCACGTGGTCGATCGTCCACGACCTGGAGAGGTCGGCGCAGTAGCCGTACGGGCCGATCATGTCGGTGTCGAACGCGAGCATGTCGCCGCTTCGCACGATGTGGTCAGAGCACTCCTGGTACCACGGGTTGGTGCGCTCGCCGGCCACGCACAGCCGGGTCTCGATCCACTCGCCGCCGGAGCGGATGTTCTCGTGGTGGAGCTCGGCCCAGATCTCCTGCTCGGTCAGCCCCGCGACCGACTGCTCGTACATGCGCGCCATGCCGGCCTCGCACACCCGGATCGTCCAGCGCATGAGCTCGATCTCCGACGCGCTCTTTACGAGGCGGGCGTGCTCGGTCAGCTCCTGGCCCTCCACGAGCGTCACGCCGTGCCGGCGCAGGGCGTCGACGCCGGGCGGGTCGAGCTTGTCCACGGCCAGCCGTAGCTCGCCCGTGCCCGCTCGCTCGCGCAGCGTTGCGACCAGATCGGCCGCCCACCGCTCGACCCACTCGGCCAGATGCTCGCCGGAGTACTGGTAGAACCACGCGAGCGCCGGGCGCACCTCGTCCACCGTCTCGAGGCCGGCGGCCAGGTGGGCGGTGGCCGCGTACTCGAAGTCGATCGCGTGGCCGTCGGCGAACACCAGTGCGCTGTGGATCGGGCTGTGGCCGGCCCACACCTGCATGTTCGAGACGTCGAGGGCGTAGCGGATCGAGATCGGGTCGTAGAGCAGGATCGCCGCGCAGTCGTGCGCGACGACCTGCTCGACCATGCGCCGCTTGCGGTACGCGCGGGCCGCGGCCAGCGTCTCCGGCGGGATGGGGCTGCGCAGGGGCCGGCCGGCGCCCTCGGCATTCAGGTACTCCGCCTTGCGGGGATCCTTGAAGACGAGGGCCACGGTGGAGAAATCGTCTCACAGGGTACGGAGCGCGCGTGAGCAGGCTGGTCGCCATCAACCACCTCACCCTCGACGGGGTCATGCAGGCACCGGGCCGCCCGGACGAGGATCAGCGCGGCGGCTTCGCCCACGGCGGCTGGGGGACTTCCCGGGCCGACGAGGTGATGGGTCGCGCGATGGGCGAGCGGATGGGGAGGGGCAGGGCGCTCCTCTTCGGCCGGCGCACCTACCAGCAGATGTTGGACTTTTGGCCCTCGCAGCCGCCGAACCCGTACACCGAGGCGCTCGACCGGGCCACGAAGTACGTCGTCTCGACGACGCTCCGCGAGCCGCTCCCGTGGCAGAACTCCGTCCTCGTCTCGGACGACGCCGCCGCAAGCGTCGCAGGGCTCAAGGCGGAGCCCGGCGGCGATCTGACGATCATGGGAAGCGGCGAGCTCATGCAGACCCTGATGCGCCATGACCTCGTCGACGAGCACGTGCTGATGATCCATCCGCTCGTTCTCGGGACCGGGGCGCGGCTCTTCCGTGAGGGCGGCCCGGAGGCCGCCCTCACGCTCGTCGACTCCAAGACGACCACGACCGGGGTCATGATCGCGACCTACCGCCCTACGAGAAGCGGCCCGGGAACTGCTTGATGATGCCGGTGCTCAGCATGTCGGCCATGCCGAGGATCTCGCGCTCGACGCGGTCATAGGCCGCGACGCTCGCCGGGTACTTCCCGCTCAGCTCGGCCACGGCCTCGTCGGTCGTGAGCTTCAGGTGGCGGTGCATCATCGAGCGCAGCGCCGGGAGCGGCCAGTTGTGCGGGTTGGCCGTGTGCAGAAACGCCGAGATCTGGTTCGCGTTCGCGTACCAGCGCTTGAGGTCGCCGTTCAGCGCTTGCTGGTGCCCGCCCTTCACGTCGGCGAGGATGTCGACGGCGATCAGGATGTGCCGGCGCAGGAGCCCGGTCAGCTGGTTGCCGGCGGCTCGGCCGTAGAACGGCTTCACGGCGTTTCCGATGTCGACCTGGTTTCGCAGCAGCCGGGCCTCCGTCGCCGCGAGGTCGGGCAGGCTGCCGTTGAAGCTCACGATCGCAAGCCGCGTCCAGGCGACGTGCTGTTCCCACAGGACGCGCATCGAGTTTCGGAACGCGAGCTGGTGGGCCGTGGTGGCGCCGTTCATGTCCATGTGCGTCCGCGTCTCGGCCTGGGCGCCGGCCGACCGCCACGGCGCCACCGCCAGCATGGCGGCGCAGAGCAGCACGGCGGCGGCCACCGAGAGCCGGACACGCGATCGCTGGGAGTCGCTCGGGACCATGTCGTCTCCTTCCGTCGGGGTCTCGGGGATGTCTGCGTCCGGTGGCGGGCGGTTCTTACGCGCGGGGTAAGAACCGGCGGGCGGCGGACGCTAGGTCCACCGTGAGCACGGACACCGACATCATCCACCGGACCGACGTTGCGGGATGGCGGGAACGGTGCCTGGAGGCGGCCGGGTTCGACGGGGCGACGGCGGTCCTCCTGGCCGGCGACTGCGGCTACGACGTCCACCGCCTGATCACGCTTGTGGAGGCGGGCTGCCCGCCGCACGTCGCGGTGCGGATCCTGGCGCCGCTTCACGGGGCGCCGCGCCCTTGCTGACCCCCGGGACGGAGGCTACGGTGGGCTGCGTGGAGCCCATCCGCGAGCCCGTCGTCGCCGCCCGTGCGCCGCTCGACGCCGACTCGCGCTCGTGGGTCGACGAGCTCGGCCTGCCACCGGGGGAGCGCGACCGGGCGGTGGCCCGCCTGCACGCCTACCTCCTGCGCGTGGCCCGCTTCGAGCTCGGGCGCCGCCGCGGCGCGCTGCCGTCGGTCGACGCGCCGGGAGCTCGACGATCTCGCGGTTCAAGCCGCTGACGACGCGCTCGTGGCCGTCCTGCGCAAGCTCCCGACCTACCGGGGCGCGAGCCGGTTCACGACGTGGGCGGCGAAGTTCGCGATCCTCGAGGCGGCCGTGAAGGCGCGCCGGCGGGCCTGGCACGACCGCGAGCTCACGCTCGAGCCCGAGGCCTGGGAGCGCTTCGGCGCGGCCGGCTCGGCCTCGCAGGGCCTCGAGCAGACGGAGCAGCTCGAGGCCATCCGCGACGGTATCCGCACGGCGCTCACGCCGCACCAGCGCGAGATCCTGGTCGCGGCCGCGCTGAACGAGGTCCCCATCGACGTCCTCGCCCAGCGCCTCGGAACGACCCGCGGCGCGATCTACAAGACGCTTCACGACGCGCGCCGCAACCTGCGCGCCCACCTCGCCAAGATGGAGGCGGCATGAGCGACCGACCGATCGCCGAGCGCCTGCTCGGGCCGGACGAGCCCGAGCTCGGCTGCGACGAGTGCTTCGAGTACCTCGACCGGTACGTCGAGGCCGAGGCCGCCGGAGCTCCGGCCCTCGGCGACTGCCCGGCGTGCGTCTCGCCCCAGGCGTGCGCTGACGCCCGGGCCTGCCTGGGGATGCGCGCGCATCTGCAGGGGTGCCCGGCGTGCGCCGAGGAGTACGCCAGCCTGAAGGCCCTGCTCGCCGGCGGATCCTGAGCACGCGTGAGCGGAGGCACCGCCTTCGCGGCGGCACCTCCGCCCGGAGAGGTCGGTCTAGCGGATGCCCGGCCGGTCGTACACGGACGACAGCCGCGCCAGCGTGAGGGCGGCCAGCATGAGGCCGAAGTCGCGAAGCGCGATGTCGTAGTAGCCGGAGTAGGTCACGAGGTTCACGATGATGCCGGCCAGCCACGCGGCGACCAGATAGGCGCCGTATCGCGGCCGCAGGCCGACGACGATGCCGGCGGCGATCTCGATCACGCCGACGAGGTACATGGCGTCGGATGCCGAGCCGGGGATGATGTCGTTGATCCAGGGCGCCAGGTACTGCGTCCAGTCGACCAGGACGTTCGTGAACTTGTCGAGCCCGAACACGATTGGCGCGACGGTGAAGCCGATCCGCAGGAGCAGGAAGCCCTGGTAGGCGGGGTCGGAGCGCATCCGGTCGCGGACGCTCGCCGTCCCGCCCGCCCGGACTCCCGGTGCGGCGGTGCTGCCGATGGTGGACATGGATCCTCCTCTCGGGCCTCGCGTGTCGAGGCCTTCGAGCCGTTAGCGCCCTTCCGGACGCGTGTCTTACGCCTCGGGTACCGTCCCGCCATGGCCTACGACGAGGAGCTGGCAGGACGGATCCGCGGGCTCGTGGGGCCGCGGGCGGACCTGGAAGAGAAGAAGATGTTCGGCGGGCTCGCCTTCCTGATCGGCGGCAACATGGCGGTCGCGGCGAGCGGCGAGGGCGGCGTGCTGGTGCGCGTCGACCCGGACGAGTCCGGGGACCTGGTCGCGACGACGCCGGCGGAGCTCATGGAGATGCGCGGCCGCTCGATGCAGGGCTGGCTGCGGGTCGCCCCGGAGGACGTGGCGTCGGACGCCGACCTGGGCGCGTGGGTCGCGCGCGGCACCGCCTACGCGGCCTCGCTGCCTGCGAAGTAGCGCTCAGGCGGGCTCGGCGACCCGGCGGGCCGGCTTCCAGCCGGCGGCCGCCTCGAGCTGCGCGGCGACGCCCAGCAGCACGTCGTCGCAGCCGTGCGCACCGACCAGCTGGACGCCCACGGGGATGCCGGCGTCCGTCTCGGCGAACGGCAGGCTGATCGCCGGCTGCCCGGTGACGTTCCAGATCCGCACGAGCGCGCTGAAGCGGGCGGCCCCGGCGGTGACACCGGGCTGCGACTCCACCCCGATGCGCGCAGGGAGCCGGGTGAGCGTCGGGGTGAGCAGGACCTCGTCGTGCCCCCACCCGGTCTGGATGCGGCGCCCGAAGGCCCACAGCCGCTCCGCCGCCTCCAGGTGGTCGACGAGTGGCACCGGCGGGGAGTCGACGAGCCAGGCGCGGGTCGCGGGCTCGAGCCGGTCGGGGTCGACGGGCCGGCCGTGCAGCCGCTCGAGGACACGGACGAGGTGCTGGCAGGTGCCGGCGGCGAAGGTCGCCCAGCTCGACCCGAACGAGTCGTCCTCCCAGGCGGGCACGTCCTCCACCACCTCGTGGCCGAGCGCCTCGAGCGCGCGGGCCGCCTCCGCTGCCGCCGCAGCCGGCTCGTCGTCGACCGGCGCCCCGAACGGCGCCTCCAGGCACAGCCGCACGCGGAGCCGGCCGGGATCCGCGGAGGCGGCCGCGGCGAACGACGTCGCCGGAACCGGGGCGTGATGGCGCTCGCCCGGCTCGTGGCCGGCGATGGCGTCGAGCGCGACAGCCGTGTCCATCACGGTGCGGGTGAGCACGCAGTCGGCCGGCGTCCCGGCCCCGACGTCGCCCAGGTCGGGGCCGATCGAGACGCGACCCAGGCTGGGCTTCAGGCCGACGAGCCCGCAGCACGACGCGGGGATGCGGATCGAGCCGCCCAGGTCGCTGCCGTCGCAGAGCGCCGACCATGCCCGAGGCCACGGCGGCCGCGCTGCCGCCCGACGAGCCACCGGGCGAGAGCTCCAGGTCCCAGGGGTTCCGGGTCGGGCCGTAGCGTGCGTTCTCGGTGACCGGGCGCAGGCCGAGCTCCGGCGTGTTCGTCTTGCCGACGACGATCGCGCCCGCCTCGCGCAGGCGGCGGACGTGCACGCTGTCGTGGTCCGCGATCCAGTCGCCGAATGCGGCGCTGCCCTCGGTCGTCGGGAGGCCCTCGGTCGCCGAGAGCAAGTCCTTGATCCCGACCGGGACGCCGCACAGGGGCCGCTCGTCACCCGGCTTCACCGCGCCGGCCTCGGCGAGCGCGCGCTTCGGGCACAGCGAGACGAAGGCGTTCAGGTGGGGGTCGAGCCGCTCGATCGCGTCGAGCGAGGACTCCACGAGCTCGCGCGCCGACACCTCGCCGGCACGGACGAGTGCGGCCTGCTCCACGGCGGACAGCTGGAGGACATCGCGCTCGGTCGTCACGGCGGCGAAACCCTACCGGGCGCGGTGACGTACACTCGCGCCGACCTGCACGAGGAGGAGACGATGGCGACGACAGAGACCGGCGCGGGACAGCTCGACGAGCTGCGGGGCGCCTTCTCGGGAAGCATCCTGGAGCCCGGCGATGCCGGCTACGACGAGGCTCGCGCGATCCACAACGGGCTCATCGACCGGCGGCCGGCGCTGATCGCGCGCTGCCGGAACACGGCCGACATCGCGGACGCGGTCCGGTACGCGCGTGGCGCCGGCCTCGAGATCTGCGTCCGCGGAGGCGGCCACAACGCCGCGGGGCGCGCGGTCGTCGACGGCGCGCTCATGGTCGATCTGTCTCAGATGAGGGGCATCCACGTCGACCCGGGCTCCCGCACCGCCCGCGTGCAGGGCGGAGCGCTCTGGCGTGAGCTGAACCGCGAGACCGCGGTCCAGGGGCTGGCCGTCACCGGGGGAGCCATCTCGACGACCGGCGTCGCCGGCCTCACGCTCGGAGGCGGGCTCGGCTGGCTCATGGCGAAGCACGGCATGGCCGCCGACAACCTGCTGGGAGTCGAGCTCGTGAACGCCGGCGGCCAGGTGCTGGACGTCACCGCGGACTCCGACCCCGATCTGTTCTGGGCGCTGCGCGGCGGCGGCGGCAACTTCGGGATCGCGGCCTCGTTCCTCTTCAGGCTCCACCCTGTGAGCATGGTGACCGGGGGGCTGATCGCCCACCCGTTCGACGCCGCCGGCGACATGCTGCGCTTCTACCGCGAGGCGGCGGCGAGCTGCTCGGACGACCTCACGGTCTTCGCGGGCCTCGTCCATGCGCCCGACGGCTCCGGGGCCAAGGTGGCGGCGATGATCGTGTTCCACACGGGCGAGCCCGAGGAGGCCCAGCGCGAGCTCGAGGCCTTCACCGGCTGGGGCTCTCCGGCGATGGTGCAGGTCGGCCCGATGCCGTATCACGTGATGAACACGCTCCTCGACGACCACTACCCGACGGGCTCGCTCAACTACTGGATGTCGAGCTTCACCACTGGGCTCTCGGACGGCTTGATCGACACGGTGATCGAGCGCTTCCAGACCGTGCCGTCGGAGATGAGCGCGGTCCTGTTCGAGCAATTCCACGGCGCGGTCTGCCGGGTCGGTGAAACCGAGCTGGCGGTCCCGCACCGGGAGAAGGGCTGGAACCTGCTCCTGCCGACGGTGTGGACAGATCCCGCCGACACCGAGAAGTGCATCGCCTGGACCCGGGACACGCACGCCGCCCTGGGCGAGCACCTTGCCCAGCGCAAGTGGCTCAACTACCTCGGAGACGACCAGGATGCGAGCGCGATCCGAGCGGCATACGGACCCAACTACGACCGGCTCCTCGACCTGAAGCGCCGGTACGACCCGGAGAACGTCTTCCACCACAACCACAACATCGCGCCGTGAGGATCTACTGATCGAGCCGGGCGGCCTCGAGATCGAGGTCGCGCTGGACGCGCTGCATCACGTTGTCGTCGATCACACCATCGTTTCGCAGGGCGAGGAGCGCGGCGTGCTCGGCGGCCAGCAGGTCGCGCATCACCCGCTGGTAGGCGGCGGAGCGCTCCTCGATCGCGCCGTCGTCGCCCTCGTCGAACCGGGCCAGGAAGCGGTCGCGCCGGAACCCCAATGAGCCTCGCAGCCGCTCGGCGGTCTTCGGGTGCACGGTGCCCTCTTCGAGCAGCTCCTCGAGCCGCGCGAGGGCCGCCTCGGCGGTCCGGATCCTGGCCTTGGCCTCCTCGCGCTCGGCGCCGCCGTCGTCGCTCACGTCGAGGACGCGGATCAGCGCCGGGAGCGTGAGCCCCTGGAACACCAGCGTCGCCACGATCACGCCGAACGTGAGGAAGACGATCAGGTCGCGGTGGGGGAAGCCGGTGGGCAGGGCGAGCGCCGCCACGAGCGAGACGGCGCCCCGGATCCCGGCCCACGAGATGATGATCGGGGCCTGCCAGGGCGGGTAGGGATCGTGCTCGCGGATGGTCTTGAACGCCCACCGCGGCGCATACGTGAAGACGGGCAGGAGCGCGATCCGGGTCACGATCACCGTCGCCGACACGGCCAGGGAGTACGCGACCAGGGTCGTCGTGGGCGTTCCCGAGAGCGCGTCGACGATGCCATGCAGCTGGAGGCCCACGAGCCCGAACACGAGCGCGTTCACCAGGAAGACGAGGATCTCCCAGAACGCGTCGCCGGTCAGGCGCGTGCGCTCGTTGGTCAGCTCGGGTGTGTGCCAGCCCATGTAGACGCCGATCGTGACGGCCGCAAGCACGCCGGAGACGCCCATGGCGACGGCGGGCAGGTAGGCGAAGTAGCCGGAGAGGACGGCGATCGCCACCTCGATCGGCGGGTCGTCGAGCCGCCTTCGCACAACGCGAACCACATAGCCGACCGCCAGGCCGACGGCGATCCCGCCGGCCACGTCGACGACCATCCGCGCCGAGGCGTCGAGCAGCGAGAACGACCCTCCGACGACGGCGCCGACGGCGGTCCGGTAGAGGACGAGTGCGGTTCCGTCGTTCACGAGGCTCTCGCCCTCGATGATCGAGACGATGCGGCGCGGCGCCCCCAGCCGCGAGGCGATCTCGGTCGCGGCGAGCGCGTCGGTGGGCGAGACGATGGCGCCGAGCGTGAAGGCGACCGCCCACGACAGGCCGATCCACTCATGGGCGACGATGGCAACGGTTGCCATGGTGGCCGCGACGAGGCCGAAGGCCAGGAACGCGATCGGCCGCCGGTTCGTGCGCAGGTCGCGAAGCGACGTGAAGAACGCGCCGGAGTAGAGCAGCGGCGGCAGCACCGCCACGAGCACGACATCCGGCGCCAGGGCCACGTCCGGGAGCCCGGGCACGAACCCCAGGACGACGCCGCCGAAGACGAGCAGGATCGGCACCGGCAGGCGCAGCACCGGCGCGAGCACGAGCAGGCCGCCGAGCGCGGCAAGGATGCCCAGGAGCTGAAGGTCCTGCTCGGCGCCGAACTGCACCGCGGCATTCAAGCAGGATCCGTCCCGTGTGCGAACCTTTGGATGTGGAGGACATCGACGGACGGGGAATACGGGTCGTCGTGCTCGTCGAGGGTGAGAGCGACCAGAACGCACTTCACGCGCTGGCGGAGCGCCGCGGCCTCGACCTGGCCGCGGCCGGCGTCGCCGTGGAGCCGGTCGGCGGCGCCCAGGCGATGGGCCGGGCGCTCGAGCGCTTCGGGCCCGGCGGCGCCGGGCTCGGCGTCGCGGCGCTCTACGACGCCGGCGAGGAGCGCGCGATGGCGCGCTGCCTGGAGCGGGCCGGGCTGGGGACGGCCCTGGGCCGCGAGGACATGGAGCGGCTCGGCTTCTACGCCTGCGACGAGGATCTGGAAGCGGAGCTGATCCGCGCGCTGGGAGTGCGCGGCGTGGAGGAGGTGGTCGCCGCCCAGGGCGAGCTGCGGTCGTTCCGCGTGCTCCAGCGCCAGCCGGCCCAGCGGGAGGTTCCTGTCGAGCGCCAGCTGCGCCGCTTCCTGGGGACGCACAGCGGCCGCAAGATCCGCTACGGCCGCCTGCTCGTGGAGGCCCTGGACCTCGACAGCGTGCCTCGCCCGCTCGACCGCGTGCTGGCGCGCGCCTGCTCGGCGGCCGGCTGACCGTGGCGTCGCTCGTCCTCGGACCGCTGCTTCGCTACATCGGCCGCACCCAGGCGACGGTGTGGGTCGAGACGGACGCCGCCTGCCGGGTCGAGATCCTCGGCCAGGCCGCGCCGACGTTCGAGGTGCGCGGGCACCACTACGCCCTCGTCCCGCTGACGGACCTGCCGGAGGGCGCCGTGACCGAGTACGAGGTGCGGCTCGACGGCGAGCCGGTCTGGCCGCTCCCGAGCGGCGGCCATCCGCCGAGCGCGATCCGCACCCGCGAGGGCGAGGACCACGCGCGGCTCGTCTTCGGCTCGTGCCGGGTCGGCGCGCCGCAGCGGGAGCCGTACACGCTGCCTCCGGGCGAGGAGCACGGCTTCGGCGTCGACGCGCTGTGGGCGTACTCGCGCCGGCTCCAGGAGGGCATCGAGCCGTGGCCGGACGGCCTGCTCCTGTGCGGCGACCAGGTGTACGCCGACGAGGTCTCGCCCGAGACGCTCGAGTTCATCCGCGCCCGGCGCGACACCTCGCAGCCGCCGGGCGAGGAGATCGCAGACTTCGAGGAGTACACGCGCCTCTACCGCGAGGCCTGGAGCGACTCCGACATCCGCTGGCTGCTCTCGACCGTCCCGAGCCTCATGATCTTCGACGACCACGACGTCATCGACGACTGGAACATCTCGTGGCAGTGGCTGAGAGAGGCCCGCGAGGAGCCGTGGTGGCGCGCCCGGATCACCGGGGCGTTCATGGCCTACTGGGTCTACCAGCACCTCGGCAACATGGCGCCCCCGGAGCTCGACGGCGAGGCGATGTACCAGACGGCCATCGCCGCCGACGGCGACGTCGGGCCGGAGCTCGAGCGCTTCGCAGAGCGCGCCGACCGGGAGTCGGCCGCGACGCGCTGGGCCTGCTGTCGTGACTTCGGCCGCTCACGAGTGCTCGTGGTCGACTCCCGGGCCGCGCGCGTGCTGGACGACGACCACCGCGACATGGTGGACGCCGAGGAGTGGGCCTGGATCGCCGACCGCAGCCACGAGGCGCTCGACCACCTCGTCATCGTGAGCACCCTGCCGGTCTTCATGTCGCTCGGCGTGCACTACCTGGAGGCGTGGAACGAGGCGGTGTGCGCGGGCGCGTGGGGCCGCCCGGCGGTGCGAGCCGGCGAGCGGCTCCGGCGAGCGCTCGACCTCGAGCACTGGCCGGCGTTCCAGGCGTCGTTCGCGGCGATGGTCGACCTGCTGCGCGACGTCGCCACCGGTAGCCGGAGCAGCCGTCCCCCGGCCTCGATCACGCTCGTGGGCGGCGACATCCACAACGCCTACATCGCCGAGGTCTCGCTGGGCCGCAAGGACGAGCAGCGAAGCCGCGTGCACCAGCTCGTGTGCTCGCCGTTTCGCAACCCGCTCTCGCCGACGCAGCGGCGGCTGGTGAAGCTGGCGGGCTCGCGGCCTGCCGCAGGAGGCCTGCGCGCGCTCGCCCGGCTGGCCGGCGTGAAGCCGCCGAGCGTCCGGTGGCGGTTCCGCTCCGGGCCGACGTTCCACAACTCCATCGGGATCCTCGAGCTCGACGGCCGCCATGCCGAGGCGGCGATCTACCGCTCGGAGGAGGGCGAACCCTCCACTGCGCTGCGCTCGCTCCACGCCCGTGTCCTGGCGGACGGGGAGCGGGCCGGGGCCGGCTGAGCCGCGGCCTCCACGGGCGCCCCGAACCTGAGCATCCAGCCGCCGAACGCCGCCGTGCAGAGCGCGAACCAGCCCCACCCCAGGACGAGCCCGCCGACGACGTCCGAGAGCCAGTGCAGGTCGAGCAGCACGCGGCTGCACGCGACGGCGACCGCGAGGCCGACGGCTGCACCGGCCAGGACGGCCTTCTGGGCGTGCGGACGGCGGCGGCCGGCGAGCAGCGCCAGGGCGGCGAAGAAGGCGGCGGCGGTCGAGGAGTGCCCGCTCGGGAACGACGGGCCGAGCGTCGCCGCGACGGGCTCGATCGCCGGGCGCGCCCGGTCGACGGCTCCCTTCACGAGGTTCGTGACGACCGAGTCGCCCAGGGTGACGGTCGCGAGATAGAACGGGATCCACCTGCTGGGGGCGCGCGCCCACTCGATCGCCCCGACGACCACGGCGATCGCGATCACCCACTCGGTCGAGGCCAGGCTCGTCACCGCCTCGAGGATCCGGTGCGACGCCGGGCCGCTGTGATCCCGGGCCCAGTCTGCCGCGGAGGAGTCGACGCCGGCGAGAACGTCGCTTCGGCGGATGACGAGCGCAAGCAGCCCGACGACGACGCCGGCGACAACCGTCGCCGCGAGCGCCAGGGTCAGCGCCAGCCCGGTCACGACTTCCGCATCGAGCCTGCTTCGCACGAATCGCGTCCGCCGGCTGTGGCTCCGCAGCTCCGCCGCGGCGGCCGCTCCCGGGGCTCGTCCCCACCACGTGTGCAGGGCGGCGCCAGCGACCCGCCAGGCCACGAGCCCCGCGGTGGTCGAGACCAGGATCAGGGCGACGACCGGCACGCGAATCAGTTTGCCCCGACCCGATGCGGGAAAACCCGAGCCATCATGACTGCCCACCCACAGACAGCTCGTTCGCGTGAGGCGACCCGCCCCGACACCGGCGCTCGCTCCCGGCGCGACGGGCGTTCGCTGCTCGAACCTCGCGGCTTTTCGGGACGCCTGGGACGTTCCATGGCCGGTCACCCGGTGCGCGCATACCTCGTCGTCGCCGTACTCGGATTCGCGGTGCTCGCCGGCCTCGCCGTCGCGGCGGGGTGGGCGCTGCAGCATTACGCGCTCCCCGAGAACGGCTTCGGCCACCGGGACGAGCACATCAACGTCTGGCTCGCGGATCACCGCACGGCGCTTCGCACCGACATCTCCTTCTGGGTCTCGGGGATCGGCGACGTCTACGCCATCCCGGCGCTCGTCGCCGTGACGGTGCTTGTCGCCGTCGTCCTGCGCAAGTGGCGGGCCGCCGCGTTCATCGTTACGGCGATCGCCGTGGAGGCTGCCACGTACCGGGTCACCACGCTGGCGATCGACCGGCAGCGGCCGCACGTGGGCCGGCTTGACGACCTGCCGGTGAGCGACAGCTTCTATTCCGGCCACACCGCCGCGTCGGTCGCCGTCTACTGCGGGATCGCGCTCCTGCTCACGTCGTGGGTTCGAAGCCGCGCGCTTCGGGCCGTCATCTGGCTGGTCGCGATCGCGATCCCGCTGCTCGTCGGCCTGGCCCGGATGTACCGCGGCATGCACCACCCGACCGACGTCACTGCAGGCCTGCTGATCGGCATCGGCTGCATCCTCGTCGCCCTCACCGCCGCCCGCGTGGCCGGTGCGGCCGCGCGCAGGAGCTCGCCGGCGTGACCAGGATCGCTGTCATCGCCCACAGCGGGAAGACCGTCGACGGCGGGCTGCCCGAGCTCCGCCGCGTGCTCGCCCGCCACGGCGTCTCCGACCCGCTCTGGGCGGAGGTCCCCAAGAGCCGCAAGGCACCCAAGCAGCTGCACCGGCTGCTCGAGCAGGGCGCGGAGCACTTCGTCGTCTGGGGCGGGGACGGGATGGCGCAGCGCTGCATCGACACCCTGGCCGGGACGGGCAGCACCGTCTCGATCGTGCCCGCCGGAACCTCCAATCTGCTCGCGTCCAACCTGGGGATCCCGAAGGACATCGAGGGCGCTGTCGTCACGGGATTGCACGGAGCGGAGCGACCGATCGACCTTGCGAGCCTGAACGGGGAGCGCTTCGCCGTCATGGCCGGCGCGGGCTTCGACGCCGACATGATCGGCGGGGCCGACGGCGCGCTCAAGGACCGCCTCGGCAGGGCGGCCTATCTCTGGACCGGCGCCAAGAGCATGCGCACTCCCTCGTTCGGCGCCTCCATCAAAGTCGATGGCGCGCCCTGGTATGACGGCCCGGCGACCTGCGTCCTCGCCGGCAACGTGGGCGCCCTCTTCGCAGGCGTCGAAGTGTTCGCAGACGCCGTCCCGGACGACGGCCGGATCGACATCGCCGTCATAACGGCCGACGGCGTCGCTGAGTGGACGCGGACTGTGGCGCGAACGGTTGCGGGCAGCCCGGAGCGCTCGCCGTTCTTCCGGGTGACGCAGGGCCGCAAGGTGAAGGTCAAGCTCGACCGGAAGGTGCCGTACGAGCTCGACGGCGGAGCCCGGTCGAAGGTGAAGTCGTACCGGCTCGAGGTCGAGCCCGGCGCGATCACGGTGCGGGTGCCGACGTCGACGAACGCCAACGGAGGGGGACGATCGTGAACACCACCATCTCGACAGATGTTCGAAGCGAGGGCAGGCGTGCGACCCACAGCCCGGCGTTCGAGGCGCTGGCTCGAATCGGGTTCGTCGCCCGCGGCGTGATCTACGCGACGATCGGGCTGCTCGCGATCCAGGTCGCGATCCACTCCTCGAACGAGAAGACGAACCAGCGCGGCGCGATGCAGACCATCGAGAAGCAGCCGTTCGGCCACGGCCTCCTGGTCGCCGTGGCGATCGGGCTCGGCGGGTACGCGCTCTGGCGCTTCGTCCAAGCGGCGTATGGCCGCGGCCCTGAGGGCGGCGGCGACAGCTCGGCCTCGGGACGCATCGTGGCGCTCGCAAGCGGCCTTTCGTACGCGGCGATGTGCGCCCTCGCCGTGGCGGTGCTGCTCGGCACATCGAGCAGCTCCGGCAACGCGCACTCGTCGACGGCCGGCGTGCTCAGCTGGCCCGCCGGCCGGTGGATCGTCGGCGCCGCGGGCGTGGTCTTCATCGGTGTCGCGCTCTATCAGGGCTACAAGGGCATCTCGCGCAAGTTCCTCGAGGAGGACAAGACCGAGAAGATGGGCCCGACCGCCAGGCGGTGGATCACCGTCATCGGGGTCGTCGGGCACCTGGCCCGGATGGTGGCCTTCGGGCTGATCGGGATCTTCGTGGTGCGGGCCGCGGTCGACTACGCGCCCAAGAAGGCGGTGGGCCTGGACGGCGCGCTCGCGAAGCTCGCGCACCAGACCTACGGCACGGCGCTGCTCTTCCTGGTGGCGGCGGGCCTGGTCGCGTTCGGCCTTTACTCGATCGCCGACGCGCGCTACCGCCGGATCTAGCGTCCTAGCATTCCCGGCGTGCCGCCGACGAACGCGGAGCTCGCCTCGGCCCTCGACGAGTACGCTGCGCTGCTCGAGCTGGCGGAGGCGAGCTCGTACGCCACCCGGGCCTACCGGCGGGCCGCCGACCTCGTTCGCACGACGGCAGTCCCGGTCTCCGACCTCGTCCGCGAGGGCCGGGTGCGCAGCCTGCGGGGCATCGGCGTGGGGATCGAGGCCCGTCTGCGCGAGCTGGTCGAGACCGGGCAGCTCGCGGAGGTCGAGGAGCTGCGGGCGACCGTGTCGCCCGAGCTTGCGGCGTTCGGGCGGATGCACGGGTTCTCGGCGAAGCGGTTCGTCGAGATCGGCGCCGCGCTGGGCGTTCGCACCGTCGAGGAGCTGCGAGCCGCCGCGGCGGAGGGCAGGCTCCAGGAGGTCAGTGGCATCGGCCCCGAGACGGAGGCGAGGATCGCAGCGGCACTCTCGTCGGCGGCACCGCCGGCGAGCAGGGCGCTCATGCTGAGCGACGCCCTGGCGCTGTCGGAGCGGATCGCGGCCGGTCTGGGCGGCGTCGTCGCCGGAGACCCGCGCAGATGGCACGAGACCCCGACACGGCTCGCGGTGGCAGTTGCGTCGGAGGATGCCGATGCCGCACGGCGCCGCTTCGCCGAGCTGCCGGAGATCGTCGCCATGCTCGACGCCGAGACCGGCATGACGGTCGAGGGGATCCCGGTCGAGCTCGTGGTCGCGCCCCCCGGCCGGTTCGGGACGGCGCTCGTGCGGGCCACGGGGTCGGCCGAGTACGTCGCGTCGATCGAGCCGCTGCCCGACGCCGCCGACGAGGAGGCCGTCTTCCGGGCCGCCGGCCTCGATCACGTGCCGCCGGAGCTTCGCGACGCCCCGGGCGTCGCCGTGCCGGACGACCTCGTGGAGATGGACGAGATCCGCGGCGACCTGCACTGCCACTCGACCTGGTCGGACGGGCGGGCGACGGTGCGAGAGGTCGCGGGGGCGGCCATGTCGCGCGGATACGACTACGTCGCGATCTGCGACCACACGCCCAGCGTCGGTGCCGTCCCCGGCCTCGACGCCGACGGCGTGCGCAGGCAGGCGGCCGAGATCGCGCAGGTGAACGAGGAGCTGGCGCCGTTCCGCGTGCTGCGCGGGATCGAGTGCGACATCCTCCCGGACGGCTCGCTCGACCTCCCCGACGACGTCCTGGCCGAGCTCGACTGGGTGCAGATCTCGCTCCATGCCGGCCAGCGGGCGCCGCGGCGCGAGCTGACCGCCCGGGTGACGCACGCGATGCAGCACCCCGCCGCGCGCTGCCTCAGCCACCCGACGGGCCGGATCGTCGGCCACCGGCCCGAGAACGCGCTCGACCTCGAGCGCACGATCGAGGTCGCGCTCCAGACGGGTGTCGCGCTGGAGGTGAACGGCCTTCCGAGCAGGCTCGACCTCTCCGGGGCCCACGTGCGCGAGGCGCTCGCGGCGGGAGTCGACATCGTCTGCTCGAGCGACTCCCACTCCGCGGCCGGCCTCGCGAACATGCGCTACGCCGTCCACGTCGCGCGCCGCGGCGGAGCGCCGCGGTCGGCGGTCGTGAACGCCCGGCCGCTCGCGGCCCTCGTCTAGGGCTTCCCGCCGGCGTTCCCGTTTCCGCCGGCGTTCCCGTTGCCGCCGGCGTTCCCGTTGCCATTGCCACCGCCGGCGTCCGTCGGCTTGCCGCCACCGGCGCCCGCCGGCTTGCCTTCCCCGTTGCCGCTCGTACCCACCGGCTTGCCGCCGCCGGCTCCGGCGGGCTTGCCGACCGCCTTCGCCTTGCCGTTGCCGCCGGCCCCCAGGCCCTTGCCGTTCCCCGGCACTGCGCCCGATGCGGTGGGAGCGCCGGGATCGGCGGGCTTCCCGCCCGGATGCGGCGACGTTCCGCGGCCACGCCCGCCGCCGAGATGCTTGCCCGGCTTCTGGGCGGGTGGGCCGCCGGCCGGATCGCCCCCGGACGGCGCGGCCGCCATCGGCGGGGAGGGAAGAGGCACCGACACCTCACCGGCCGTGGATCCGCGGTGGGATGCGTGCCCACCTGCGGCCGACGCGGTGGACCGATGCCGGTCGATCAGCTTCGAGAACGCATGGTGTGCCACGGGGACGCCGCCCACCACAGCCGTCGCGGCCGCCACGGCGAGCGCGGTCTTGGCGGCCACGGCCACCTTGCCGGCCGTCGTCACCGCGGTGGTCGTGCTCAAGGTCGCAGTCGCCCCCGACGCGCCGGCACCAGCACCCGCCGCCCCGGCACCGCCGGCCCCGGCGACCGCGGCGGTCGACGTGGCGGCATGGGCCGAGAAGCCCGGGACGAGCCCGGCGATCGTGTGGGCCACGTGGGCGCCGGGAACCAGGCCGAGCGCCCCGGCGAGGTCGGCTGCCCGTGCCAGCCGGGTGCGCGCGTGGCGGCAGGGGCGACACTCGTCGAGATGCGCCTCGTCGGCCGCTGCGAGCGCAGAGGACTCGAGCAGCCGCCGGCGGACGCGGCCGCACGCGCCGGAAGCGGACTCGTGCGAGCGGACGAGTGCGCCGCGGGCGCGGACGAGCAGCGACTCGACCGCAGACGGCGTCGTGTCGAGGACCTCTGCGATCTCGGCCTGCGAAAGGCCGCTCCAGTGCCGGAGCACGAACGCGTGGTGTTGGGCCTCGGGCAGCGTCCACAGCATGGCGCGCACCTCCGCCAGCTCCGCCGCCTCGTCGCGGGGCGAGGCGCCGGCAGCCAGCGCGGCGCACGGAGCCTCGAGGGGGATCTCGTGCCGGTCGCGGGCGAGGTTGAACGCCCGGTGCTTCACGGCCGTGAGCAGCCACGACCGCGGGCTCACGAGCGACCGCCCGGACTCGAGGTGGCGGTGGGCCTGCAGGAACACGTGCTGGACGACGTCCTCGGCGTCGGCGCGACGCCCGGTGAGGTGCAGGGCGTAGCGGAACGCCTCTGCCGCATGCTCCTTGTAGAGCATGGTGAGCTGGCGCCCTGACTCCGTGCGTACCGCCGCGCCTTCGACCAACACCGCGCCACTCTCCCGGGACACGATTTGCGCAGGACTCCCTGCGATACGGATGTATCGGCAGGTCGCGGTGCCGCCTGGAGAGCCATCGCGCTAGCCGACGAGCTCCGAGGTGAGGACCTGGCCGATCGCCCCCGGCACGTACTGGGTCGTCTCCGCCGTGGGCGGAAGCTGCAGCGTGATCCACTGGCCGCGGATCGTGAGGCCGCTTCCGCCGCCCGACGAGCTCGTCATGTAGAACCAGGCGAAGCCGGTGATGATCGCGTCGCCGTTTCCGCCGGGGAGCTGGTCGACGATCGGGATGTACATGAGCCTCGGCGGCAGCCCGTTCGAATCGGTCCATGACTGCAGGATCACCTGGTACTGGCCGTTCCCGATGGGCTGGAGGTCCTGGCTCATCAGGTTGTTGCCGGGCGGGATCTGGTTGACGATGTTGCCGGACGGCTGCGAGGCGCCCGACTTCACCGAGAGGCAGCCGCCGACCACGAGCGTGCCGGCCGGGAGCTGGTCCGACAGCTCGTCCTTGATGATCGACGGCGTCCCCTTGTTCGTGTTGCCGGTGCAGCTCCCGCCGGTCGTGTTGTCGGTCGTCGGCAGGTCGATCGTCCCGTAGGCGCCCGGCTGGTTCTCCTTGAAGAGTGTGGTGCCGGTGCCGTTCGCGTACGCGTCGCGGGTGACCGCGTAGGGCGAGACGTGCCCCCTGACCGCGCCGAGCGCCTCGATCCTGGCGACGGCGGTCGAGGAGATGGCGATCGAGGTCCTGCCGAACACCTTGAGGAAGTACGTCGGTGCCGTGCGGTCCACGGTGACGGTCACCGTGTCCGTGCCCGTCACGGTGACCGTCACCTGGTCGCCGGGCCGCCCGTTCTTGGCGGCCATCTGCTGGGCCGCGGCGGCGACGCTGCCGCCGCCCGGTACGGCATCGGCACCGGCGAGCGCCGCGGCGTCGGCTTCGTTCTGAACGGCCCGCCGCTGGGCGTAGGCGTTCCCGAGGTCGAGCACCATCCCGCTCACGCCCAGGAGCGAGACCATGAAGAGACAGATGAGAGGAAGCGTCTGGCCCCGCTGGTGCATGACCGGTAAACCCGCCGGCGGCGGGAATCCTGCGGTCGTCCAGGAAAGATCACCCGTTCAAGTGACCGAATGCGGCCGCGCGAGCCGGGCCCACCGCCCCGGCGTGAGCCCGTAGGCGCGCACGAACTGGCGGGTCATGTGGCTCTGATCCGCGAAGCCCGCGTCGGCCGCCGCCCGCGCCAGCGGCTCGCCGGCCGCGATCGCCGCGCGTGCCAGGGCGAGGCGGCGCATCGTCCGGTAGCGGTCCGGGCTCGTGCCGTACGCGCGGCGGAAGTGGCGGGCGACGGTGTAGCGGTCGATGCCGGCGATCCGCTCGAGCTCGACCGCGGACGTCTGCTGGGCCGCGTGGGCTGCCAGATGCTCGCGCACGCGGGCGACGGCGGTCAGGTCGATCGGGCCCTCGGGGTCGGGCCTGCCGCTCAACGCCAGCAGGAGATGGGCGACGGCCGCGGTCGCGTCGCTTCGGGCGAGATCGCCGATCGGGTCGTCCAGGCCGTCGAGGATGCGCACGAGATCGTCCGCCGCCGGCGCCGGGTCGTGCACGGGCTCGCCGACGAACGGCAGCGCTCCGCCGCCGAGCGCCGCGCGGACGAGCTCCGGCTCGACGTAGACGATCCGGTAGGCGAAGCCAGCATCGGTGCCCGGGCCGCCGTCGTGGAGCTCGTCGGGGTGAAGGACGTGCACCTGGCCGGGAAGGCAGACGTGACGGCGGCCGCGATACCGGAAGACCTGGACGCCGGCGGTCGTGATCCCGATCGCGTAGGTGTCGTGGCGGTGCGGGGCGAACCCGTGACCGCGGAGCTCGACCGCGGCGCGCTCGATGCCCGGCGCGCCGGCGCCGAACCGGATCCGCTCGCACGATCGTTCTAGACCGGGGCCCTCAAGGCCCCGTAGCGTCGGGTGCATGTCCGCACCGTACCGCTGGGATGCCGTCGCATCGCTCGTCGTCACCTCCCTCGCGATCATGGGGACGCCCGGGCCGGCCACGATCAGCCTGACCGCCGCCGGCTCGGCGTACGGGATGCGGCGGTCGCTGGCCTACCTGGCCGGCATCGTCGCCGGGACGATCGCCGTGCTCCTGGCCGTCGCCACCGGGATCACCGCCGCGCTGCTCGCGCTTCCGGCGGTGCGGCCCGTCCTGATCACGGCCGGCGCGGCGTACATCCTGTGGCTCGCCTGGCACATCGCGACCGCGCCGCCGCTCTCGGAGCGGCGGGGGGACCTCCCCGCGCCCGGCCTCGCAGGCGGAGCGCTCCTGGGAGTCGCCAATCCCAAGGCCTGGATCGCGATCGCCGCCGTCTTCGCAAGCGCCCGGCTGGCGGACGGGACGGCCGCCGATGCGGCTGCCAAGGTCGCCGTCCTCACGGCGATGATCGTCGTCATCAACGCCGCCTGGCTGGCCGCCGGGGCGTCGCTCGCGCCCCTCCTCCGCGATCCCGGTCGTGCCCGCCTCGTCAACCGCTCCCTGGCCGGCGTGCTGGTCGCCGCGGCCGCCCTCACCGTCCTGCGCCCGTGATAATCGGTTGACTTGGGCTGCCTGATGTTGTAATTCACACCCCACGCGGAGCCCTGGACGGACCGGCTCCCGGAGGGGGAATAGGCATGCGAAAGCTCGGGCAGGTGCTCGTGCTGCTCGTTCTGGCGATCTGCGCCGCCGCGGCGGCCGGGTTCGTCGTGCTCGCGATGCAGTACCACCGGTTCTCGGACGAGATCCACCGGTCGGAGGCGCCGCTGCCTGCGACCATCCGAGCTGCGCTGCCGCCGTCGAAGGGCACCATCGACGTGCCGCAGGTGACGCTCATCCGCGGGTCGGGCGGGCTGGCCTCCGGCGGGCTCGTGCTCTTCCGGACCGTGCCCGACAAGGGCACCGCAGCCTTTCTCTCGGTGCCGCCGAGCACCATCCTGGACGGGCGGCGTGTCAGCCGGCAGTCCATCCCGACCCTGGTCGGGGTGCTGCGCGCGCGGATCGGGATCTACGTCGCGCACGTCGCGGTCATCAACCTCGCCAACGTCGCGCGCCTGGTCGACGGGATCGGCGGGATCAAGCTGCGCAACCCCGCCGAGGTGGAGCTCCCGGTCTCGCCGACGCGGACATGGCGCTTCCCCGCGGGCACGCTGCGGCTGAACGGGCCGCACGCGGCGGTGTATCTGCGCCAGGGGGCGGTGGGGTCGGAGCAGCGCGACCTGGCCGAGCGGCGCGTCCTGCGCGCGATCGTCGGCCACGCTCTCGAGCCGACGAGCGTGGGCGACCTCCAGGCCACGGGCACCGCCGTCGCGCACTCGGCCGTCACCGACCTGACGGACGCCGACGTGCTCGGGCTCGTGTGGGACCGGCTCCAGAGCCGACACGTCGTCCAGTGCACGCTGCCGGAGAACACCGCCGCCGAGTCGGGACAGGGGCCCGGCATCGTCGCCGGGTTCCTGGCGCCCGACGCCTCGGCTCGCGCCGCAGGCTGCAGCGGCACCGCGATCGCGCCGGCTCCCTACCTGCCGCCGAAAACGCTCGTCGTGATCGTGCAGCGCTACGGAGCGTCGGCGTTCGCGTTCGTCGCGGCCGCCGCGGTTGCGATGGCGCTCGCCATGGCCGCGCTCTTCGTGCGGATGCGCGTGCGCGCCCCGGCCCCGGCCGGCCCGCCCCGCCGGCCGGTGGTCGCGCGCATCGCCGGCGCGGCCGGCGCCGGGATGCGCCGCTCGGAGGCGTTGACCGTGTGGGCGGCGCGGGCCGGGACCGGGCTCGTCGGGCGGGGGCGCTCGGCGCTACGGCGGATCTCGCCGCCGCGGATCCGCCCGCCCCACCGCGATTCCGGCGCGCTCATCCTCCCTGTCGAGGCCCTCGGGCTGCGCGCCCGGGCCCGCCGCTTCGCCTACGTGCACCAGGACGCCCTGTGGGTGGCGGTGGCGGCCGCAGTCGTCACCACGGCGGCTGCCGTCGTGCTGATCGCCGTCTGAGCCCTAGCTTTGCTGCCGGCCGTCCACGAACGCCCGATGGACCGGGTAGTCGTCGAGCGCCTCCGGCTCGGGCAGGCCGTGCCGGGCGCGCAGCGCCGCGAAGGCCTCCCCGGCGACGAACGTTCGGAACACCTCGGCCGACGGGCAGGTGTCCACCAGGACGATGCCGTCCCCGGCGCGCAGGCACAGATGGAGCGCCAGGTTGCCGGGCGGGATCTCGGCGACCATGGCGTCATAGCGGGCCAGGAGGTCGTCGGGATCGCCGGCGAACTTCCAGATCGAAGCGTGCACGGGCCGAGCGTACCGCGTTCGGGGACAGTCCCTGAACTTCTCGCGTGACGCTTTCGCGGCGGTTCCGTTCAGGGACTGTCCCCGGCGATCAGTGGCGCTCCTCGAGCGGCTTCTCCGGGATGAGGGCGACGGCCAGGAGCGCCAGCAGCGCGAGCGGCGCCGCGACCACGAAGACGGCCCGGGCGCCGTCGACGATGCCGCTGTCGGCCCGCGCCGCGAACACGGCGCCGAGCACGGCGGCGCCCACCGCGCCGCCGAGCGCCCGGAAGAACCCCGTGCCGCGGTGGCGACCCCCAGCTCGCGCCGGTCGACGCTGTTCTGCACGGCGATGATCAGCACCTGGGTGACCATGCCGAAGCCCAGGCCGAACACGGCGAGGCCGATTCCGGTCGCGGCCTGCGAGGCTCGCCGGCGAGCGACGGCGAGCAGCACGAGCGCCGGCGGCCATCAGCGCCAGGCCGGCCATCGGGAAGCGCTTGTAGCGGCCCGGTGCGGGCGATGCTGCGCCCCGAGAGCGTGGTCGAGACCGTGATCCCGAGCATGGCCGGGGCCAGCAGCAGCCCGGCCTCGGTGGGTGTTGCGCCGGTGGCGACCTGGAGGAAGACCGGCACGAAGACGGTGATCGCGAACAGCGAGGCCGTCGCCAGGAACAGCGCCGCGCTGGCGACCGCGACGACCTTCGTCCGCAGGAGGTGGAACGGCACGATCGGGTCGGCGGCCCGGCGCTCGTGGCACGACGAGGCGCGACGGCGAGCGGCACCGTCGCCGCGATCAGCTCGAGGATCGGCGCCGAGTCCCAGGCGTAGCGCTGCCCGCCCCAGATGCAGGTCAGCATCAGCGCCGTCGTGGCGGCGGCCAGGAGCGACGGCGCCGAGCGACGTCGAGCGCCGCCGCTGCGGCGTTCGCCCGGCCGGCGCGCGGCAGCCGCAGGCCGAGGCCGGCCAGGGCCGCGACGCCCACTGGGAGGTTCACGAAGAAGACCCAGCGCCAGCCGGCGTGCTGCACGAGCACGCCGCCGACGAGCGGGCCGACGATCGTCGCGACGGCGAACGTCGCGGCGATGTAGCCCTGGTAGCGCCCGCGCTCGCGCGGCGATACGAGGTCGCCGACCGCGGCCATCGCGAGCGTCATCAGCCCGCCCGCGGCAGCGCCCTGGACGGCGCGCAGGACGACGACTGCGGGATGTCCTGGGCCGCGCCGCAGAGCGCCGACGACGACGACGAAGACCGCGAGCGCGACCTCGAGCCACGTCTTGCGGCCGTGGCGGTCGCCGAGCTTGCCCCAGAGCGGGGTCGTCGCGGCGGCCGAGACGACGTAGGCCGTGACGACCCATGAGACGTCGGTGAGGCTGCCGAGGTCGGTGCGATCACCGGCAGCGCGGTGGCCAGGATCGTCTGGTCGAGCACGGCGGGCAGCATCGCAAGCACGATCGCCGCGAACGGGATGCCGACGCCCGCGGCCCGCGATTCGAGTGTGGTGGAGTCGGTGATCATGGTCGTAGTGTGACACAAAGTTTAGAGTGACAGAATTCTTGCAGGGAGACTGCGATATGCTTGCGGCATGGAAGCCGGGCTTCGAGAGCGAAAGAAGCAGCACACCCGGGAGCTGATCGCCGACGCCGCCCGCCGGCTCTTCGCCGAGCGTGGGTTCGACGAGGTGACCGTGGCCGAGATCGCCCGCGAGGCGGACGTCTCGCAGCAGACGGTGTTCAACTACTTCCCGCGCAAGGAGGACCTCGTCTACTGCGGCTCGAGTCGTTCGAGGAGGAGCTGCTCGCGACCGTCCGCGACCGCGCCCCGGGCGAGTCGGTGCTGGCGGCCTTCGGCCGCTTCCTGCTCGTCCAGCGCGGCCTCCTCCTGGCGCGCGAGGACCCCGGCGCACGCGGGCGGCTCACGGCGATGACCCGGTGATCACCGACAGCCCGGCGCTTCTGGCGCGCGAGCGCGAGGTGTTCGCCGCCTACACCGCCTCGCTCGCCGCCCTGATCGCCTCGGAGCCGGGGTCCGGCAGCGACGTCGAGGCCTGGGTCGCGGCCAACGCCATGATCGGCGCGCACCGGGCGCTCGTCGACCACGCCCGGCGCCGGATCGTCGCGGGCGCTGACCCGAAGACCGTCGCCCGCGAGGTGCGGGCCCGCGGCAAGGCGGCGCTCCAGCTGCTCGAGCGCGGGCTCGGCGGCTACGCCGTGCGGCGCTAGCTGCTAGCCGGCCAGCAGCTCGGCCACGTCGGCCGCCGCGCCCGACACCGCGTCGTCCACGCCCGCCTGCCCGGTGACCGTGGCGTGCACCGCCTCGCCGATCCTGCGGATGGCCTCCTCGGCGTTCGGCCCGCTGATGAGCGGGCGGGCGCCCTGGTGGATGGCCCCGACGGCCTCGTAGTAGTCGCGCCCGTAGCCGTGCTCCCACACGCGCGGGTCGCGCATCGTGCTCGTCCTCACCGGCGACCCGCCCCGCCCGACCCGCTCGGCGTTGGCCGCCTTCGAGGCGATCCAGCTGATGAACGTCCAGGCCTCGTCGACCTGGCGGGCCGCCGCCGGGATCGCCCAGTACCAGACGCCGAGGATGCCCGCACCGCCGGGGACGGGCGCGAGCCCGAACTTCCCGGCCAGGTCGCCCGCCGGCCCGTTCGGGTCGTTCAGGACCGGCACCCACCAGTGGCAGTTGATCATCTGGGCGGCGCGCCCGTCGGCGAGGGCGGCGATCGAGTCCTCGAACGTCCAGCCCTCGGTGCCGGGCGGCGCGGACGAGCGGTAGACGTCGGCGTAGGCCTCGAGCGCCGTCCGGGCCTCGGGCGAGTCGAGCACCACCCGCTCGGCGGCGTCCTGGACTGCGCCGCCGGCGGCGAACAGGTAGTTCGCGTACTCCTCGGCCGCGTTGTAGTCGGGCTTGGGCTGCATCGCGATCCCGGCCGTGTCGGCCGTCGTGAGCGCGGCGGCGTTCCCGGCCAGCTCGGCGAGCGTCCGCGGCGGCCGCAGGCCCGCCTTGCGATAGAGGTCGGTGCGGTAGATGAGGCCGAACGACCAGGTGTAGAAGGGAACGCCCCAGGTGCGGCCGTCGAGGACGGCTGCGTCGCGGAGCGCCGGGGCGAAGTCGTCCCAGTCGAGCTCCGGCGTGTCCGCGAGCAGGTCGTCGACCGGGCGCAGGAGGCCGCCGCGGGCGAAGCCCGACGTCCACGGGTTGTCGAAGATGACGACCCCGTTGGGCGGGCCCGGGTCGCGGATCGACCCCAGGATCAGGTCGAGCATGAAGTCGTAGTGCATGATCTCGACGTGCACGTCCGTCCCGGCGTGCTCGCGCTCGAAGTCGCGCGCCAGCGAGGCCACCAGATGGCTGTCGGGGATCTCCTCCATGACGATCCGGAGCGTCGCTCCCAGGTCACTTGCCACTCGCGGCCTCGCATTCGGTCGGGGGCTTGCATGTACGTACAACCTGACGGTATATTCTCCGGCCATACGGACGAGCCTATCGAAGCCGGGCGTTCCGTGCGGAGAGCGGCTCTGACCGTCATCCACACGCCGTCGGTCGAGTCGTCGCCAGGGAACTGCGGACGACGCTCACCACGCGAGCCCTGCGCGCCGCGGCAGAGGAAGATCTCGGCGGCACCCGAGCCAATCGCGGCGAAACCGGGCTCCGCGTGGGGGCCGCCGTCCTCGTCGCTCCACACCCAAAGCTTGCGCCAACCCATCCGCTCGAACCATTCGACCGACACGCGAACGTCGGAGCACCGCGCTCATGGCTTGCTCAGGCTAGCTCCGACGTACTCGCGGGCGTCGCGGTTTCGAAGCGCCGTTGCGGCCACGGCCATCGCGAGCGCGCTCACACCTGAGACGGCGAACGCGAGCTCGGTGCCGCCGCGAGCGGCGAGCCAGCCTGCGAGCACGCCGCCCGCGGGGCCAGCGCCGTTGAAGGCGAAGTAGTAGAGGCCGATCACGCGGCCGCGGAGCGGGCCGGGCGTCGAGAGCTGCACGGTGGCGTTGGCCGCCGACGTCCAGAGCGTGAAGCAGGCGCCGGCGACGAAGAGCAGCACCGCGGCGGCTGTCGCGTTGTGCTCGGGTGCGAGCGCCATCTGGGCCACGCCGAACCCCGTGACGGCACCCAGGAGCACCGTCCAGCTCGCCCTGCCGAGCGATGCCGCGAACAGCGCGCCCGCGAGCGCGCCCGCCCCGAACGCCGCCGTGACGAGCCCGAAGACTCCCGCGTCGGACGCCAGCGTCTGGGCGGCCAGGACCGGCAGGAGCACGTTGAAGTTGAACGAGAGCGTGCTCACCACGAAGACGATCATGAGCGCGAGGAGCGTCGCCGGCGTTTGGCGGACGTGGTCGAGCGCCTCGGCGGTGCCGCGCAGGAATCGCGGCGGGCGGTCGGGCCGCTCGACGGGGTGGAGCTCCTCGCGGCGCATGGCCGCGAGCCCCGCCAGGACGGCGACGTAGCTGACGGCGTTCAGGGTGAAGCACGCGCCGACGCCGACCGTGGCGACGAGCGCGCCGCCCACTGCCGGGCCCACGACGCGGGCGGCGTTGAAGAGGCTGGAGTTGAGCGCCACGGCGTTGGGCAGCTCGTCCGCGCCGACCATCTCGAACGTGAGCGCCTGGCGGGCGGGCGCATCGAGGACGAGGACGACGCCGCGGAGCGCCGTCAGGAGCTCGACGTCGAACGCCGTGACGTGCCCGGCCAGGGTAAGGCCGGCCAGGATCGCCGCGAGGACGAGCGCGGCCGCCTGGGTGCCCATCACCGTCCGGCGCGCGTCGAGGCGGTCGACGAGGACGCCGGCGAAGAGGCCAAAGATCGTGAAGGGCAGGAACTGGCACAGCGCCAGGATGCCGACCGCGACCGGCGAGTGAGTGAGCTGGAGGACGAGCCACGCGGCCGCGATGTTCTGCATCCACGTGCCGCTCACCGACACGATCTGCCCGGCGAAGAAGAGCCGGTAGTTGCGGTGGCGTCGGAGGCTGGCGAAGGTGCGGCGGTTGGCGCGCCGGAATGCGGCCGTCACGCCGGCCCCTCGTCGCGCGTCAGGAGCGCGAGCGGCTCGAGCGCGGCCTCGAGCGCCGCGAGCTCCTCCTCGGGGAGCCGGCGTATGCGCTCGGCGAGCCAGGCCGTGCGGAGCCTGCGCGTTGAGCGCAGGAGCCGGCGGCCCTGGTCGGTCAGCCTGATCCCCACTCGGCGGCGGTCGCCCTCGACGGCTCCGCGGGCGACGAGCCCCGCCGCCTCGAGTCGGTCGACGTACCCACTCATCGCGGGGGCCGACATCCGCTCGCGCTTCGCCAGCTCACGCACGCCGATCCCGGGCTCCTCGCGGATGGCGGCGAGAAGCGCGATCTGGCCGACGGTCGCACCCATCGGCAGGGCCTCGCGGCGGAGGTCGCGGTTCAGGTGCAGAAGCAGCGGGCGCAGCTCCTCGGCAAGCATCTCGGCGGGGGAGATCGTTAACATCGTTAACTAAGTCTAGCAGTGGCGCGGCGGTCGGTCGACCACCAGAACCCGGCACGTCATGGGCATGCGGCCGCGGCCGTCCGGCGGCGCGGTGACGGCGATCGCGTCGGCGGCCGCCCACTCCCGCCTGACGCCGACTGTCCGCCACGCCTGGTCGCGGCCGTACCGCACCTGGGCCTCGAACTCGAGGAACGTGTGGAGCGCGATGTCGTCCCAGGAAAGCGCCATGTCCAGGTGATCGGCTGGCCCGCGCCGCCGTGCCTCCCCTGCCGGGACACCGGGCATCACCGCCCGCCAGGTTCGGGCCTACTGCGTATCGGGGAGGCGGCTCGCGGCATCCCCGCACCTTGACTCGGCCGGCGCCGCGTCGTACGGTGAGCCGTGTCGCTTCGGAGGGGGATCGTCGCCGCCGTGGCCGCGGTCGCGGTCGGCGCGGGGACGTACGGCGCCCTGCTCGGCGGCCGCTCGCCGGCGGCCGGGAGCGCGACCGGCGAGGGGCACCTGCGCGTGAACCAGGTCGGCTATCCGCTCGCGGCCGACAAGCGCGCCTACCTCATGGCGAGCGTCGCGGCGGCCGGGGCCCGATACGCCGTCACCGACGCCGATGGCCGCACCGTCGCCGCCGGCAGGGTCGGCCCCGATCTGGGCCGGTGGAGCCGCCGCTTCCCGCACGTCTACCCGATCGACTTCACGCGCGTCCGCGCGCCCGGGCGGTACCTCATCTCGGTCGCCGGGCCTGCGCCCGCGTCCGGCCGGATCACGATCGCGAGCGGCGCCGGCCTCTACGCGGGGACGCTCCGAAACGCGCTCGCCTTCTACCGCGTCCAGCGCGACGGGGCCGACATCGTGCGCTCGCCGCTTCGAACCGCGCCGTCGCATCTGAACGACGCCGACGCGATGACCTACCGCACGCCGAAGGTCGACGGCGACGGCGCCTTCAAGGGCGACCTGGCGCCGCTCGGCGTGCGGATCGACGCCGCCGGCGGCTGGTGGGACGCCGGCGACTACCTGAAGTTCGTGCACGCCACCGCGTACGCCGAGGCCGTCATGCTGACCGGCGTGCGCGACTTCCCCGCCCAGATGGGAGCGCGGGCCGGGCCGGCCGACTTCACCGCCGAGGCGAAGTTCGGCGCCCGCTGGCTCCTGCGCATGTGGGACGACCGCACGCGCACGCTCTACTACCAGGTCGGGATCGGGAACGGCAACGACGCGACGGTGAGCGACCACGACATCTGGCGGCTCCCGCAGGACGACGACGCCTACGGCGGGCACGACCCCGCATTCCGCTACATCCGCCACCGGCCGGTCTTCCGGGCCGGGCCGGCGGGCTCGCCGGTGAGCCCCAACCTGGCCGGGCGCGACGCCGGGGCGCTCGCCCTTTGCTATCAGGTCTTCCGCCGGTCAGACCCGCGGATGGCCCGCCGCTGCCTGGTCTCGGCCGAGCACCTCTTCGACCTGGCCGACACGGCTCCGAAGGGCCACCTCACCACCGCGATCCCGTTCGACTTCTACCCGGAGACGGAGTGGCGCGACGACCTCGAGCTCGGCGCCGCCGAGCTCGCCCGGGCGCTCCAGCTGCCGGGGGCGCCGCGCGGGATCCCGCACCGCGATCCCCGCCACTACCTCGCGCTCGCCGCCCATTGGGCGAATGCGTACATCCACGGGCCGAACGACGCCGCCGACACGCTCAACCTCTACGACGTGAGCGCCCTCGCCCACGCCGACCTGATCCGCGCGATGCACGGCCGCGAGCGCGGGCTGGCCGTGACGCGGGCGCGGCTCCTCGCCGACCTGCGCCGCCAGCTGGCCGTCGGCATCGCGCAGGGGAGGAAGGACCCGTTCGGGTTCGGCTACGGCTGGGCCCAGTACGACACGACGACGCACGGCACCGGCCTTGCCGTCACCGCGAGTCTCTACGACGAGCTGGCGGGGACGCACCGCTACGCCGCCCTCGGGATGCGCTGGCTCGGGAACGTCCTCGGTGCCAACGCCTGGGGGTCGTCGTTCATCGTCGGCGACGGCCGCATCTACCCGCACTGCACCCAGCACCAGGTCGCGAACATCGCCGGCTCGCTCGACGGCAGGGCGCCCGTGCTTGCCGGCGCCGCGGTGGAGGGCCCCAACTCGGAGGCCACGAGTGGCCGGCTCGAGCACATGCGGGCCTGCCCGGCGGGCGGGGGCGACCGGTTCGCCCGGTTCAACTCGTCCGCGGTCTACCGCGACAACGTGGAGTCCTACTCGACGGTGGAGCCGGCGATCGACCTCACCGCGACGAGCCCGCTCGCGTTCGCGTTCGCGGCGGCCGGGATCCGCTAGAGCGGCTCTAGCCCTGCGGCGCCCAGGGCGCGGGCGTCAGCGCGCGGAATCCGCGCCCGCCGACCGCGCCCGAGATCGTCGCGAGCGCGCCGGCCCTGTCGGTGCGGAACGACAGCCGGATGATGCCTGCCGCCGCGCCGCTCACCCGCAGGCTGGCATGGACGATCCGCGTCCTGCGGTTCCAGACGGCCCGTCCCGAGACCGCGAGGTCGGAGACGAGCCGCGTGCGGTCGAAGCGGATCGAGAGCGGCGAATGGCTGAGGTAGCCGCCGGTGATGGTGTAGGTGCCGCCGCGGAGGCCGTTCCCGCGGGTCGTGAACATCAGGTTGTACCAGCGAGAGAGGGCGTCGCCGATCGTCTCGGTGGCCACCCACGACGCCCTGCGTGCGGTGAGCCCCGCTCGGCCGCCGTCGGCCATCGGCGCCGCCGCGAGCGTGTGCGGGAAGGTCGCGAGCGCGATCGGCGGCATCGCCGTCTCACAGGCGGTCGACCCGACCGCGAGCGTGCTCAGGAACCGGCGCACGATCCCCGCGGAGCAGCCCTGGAAGTCGTAGAGCGCCGTGACGTGTCCGGTGTTCGGCACCTCGACCAGCGTGGCGTTCGGGAAGACCTCGGCGACGTGCTGGGCGTCGGCCAGCGGTGTCGCCTGGTCGAGCTCGCCGTTCAGCACCAGCACCGGCATGCCCGGCCGGGCGCCGCCGCCGGGGAACGGCCGTGGCCCGATCCGCGGCCGGGGCCAGTGGAGGCAGCCGTACACCAGCTCGCGCTCCACCGGCGTGCGCAGCCACACGTCCTTTCGGAACGGCGCGAACACGTTCGGCGCCAGGCTGCGGATGGCGCGCCGGAGGGTCGCCCGGCGCGCGCTGAGCGGGTCGGTCTTGTCCCACGCCGACGGGTAGTCGTGGCAGGCCACGGCCAGGTAGTCGCCTCCCGAGTAGTCGCTCGGGCTGCCGCCGGGCAGGTTCAGGGCCACGTCCTCGGCCCCCAGCCGCAGCATCGGCGTCCGGTCGCCGTGGCGCAGGGCGGCCAGGGCCCCGGGGAGATCGCGGAAGACGGTGTAGGCGTAGGTGGCGTCGTAGACGATGCTGCCGAGCTCGACGGGCCCCACCCGTACCGTGCGGCGGACGCCGTCGGCGTCGGTGGCGACGCCGGTGATCGCGTGCTGCCCGAGCCGGCTGCCGAGCGCCCGGATCGACCGCAGGATGTGCGGGCAGCGGGAGGCGCGGGCGCACACGGCCCGCCACGAGTCGCGCAGCGCGGCGCTCCACTCCCGCTCGAACGGGTCGAAGGAGTTGTCGAAGGCCGCGTCGAGCACGACGGCCCGGGTGCGGCTCGGGTGGCGGACGGCGAACACCTGCGCGGCGTAGGTGCCGTACGAGTCGCCGTAGACGTCCACCTTCGGCACGTGGAGCTTGCGCAGGATGGCCGCCAGGTCGTCGGCCACGGCGGCGGTGCCGTAGGCGGTGGCGAGGCGTCCGAGTCGCCGCGCGCACGCCGCCGCGGCGGCCGAGTAGGGCGGGATGCCGTTCTGGAGCGCCGGGCAGTCGATCGCGCCCGACGTCCCGGTGCCCCGCTGATCCATCACGATCAGGTCGTGGCGGCGGTGGAGCTTCCCGAGCATGAAGAGGTACGTGCTCGCCGAGCCGATCGACCCGTAGCCGGGGCCGCCCTCGAGCGCCACGACGGGCTCGAGCGGCGGCCGCGTCCGGTCGGTGTGGCGCATGACGGCGTAGCGCACAGTGATGTGGCCGAGCCCGGGATCCGCCCGGTCGAGCGGGACGCGGACCGAGCCGGCCTGGGCGGCCGGCGCGGCGGCCGCGGCGACCGCGGCGACCGCCACCACCGCTGCCATTGCCGTCGCGCACCGACGCATCCCCACGATGGGGAAGTGTCCCATATGCCGCACTGTGACTGGAACCGTTGCTCCGCGGGTAACTCATCGGATAGAGTGGCCGACGGTCTACGTGAGGGGGTGGGCCTCTGAGCGTCCGGAGCAGGTAAGCAGCGTCGTGCCGTGCAAAGCCGGTCGTCGGCTATGCACGGAAGCATGTTCTTGTCCTTGGAGGGAAGGATGAAACGCATCGTCGCGCTGGCCCTTGTGGTCCTGACGGCCCTTGCCGGGCCGGCGGTCGCAAAGGCTGATAGCTACGGCGAGACCCTGTGCCAGGAACGGCCGTTCATGTGCCTCGATCCGTACCACTCGATCGGCGACAACGGCGCGTACACCGGGCACGACGAGCCGACCGTGCAATTCTCCTCGCACCGGCCGGGCACCGGAGGTAAGGACCTCCTCTACTACGTCAAGCTGCCGATCAACGCACCCGTGAAGCCCAAGCAGGACGGCACCGGCGGCACGTGGGACTTCCAGCGGCGGGCGACGTTCTGGCTCAGCATCACGATGTGCGACACCGAGTCGTCCCCGAACTTCACGAAGAAGTGCACGCCGAACAGCGACGCGAACGCGCGGTTCCGGAGTGCCGACCCGCACTCGCCGCACTACCTCGGCAAGGCACCTGGCAGCGCATTCATGGAGCTGCAGTTCTACGGGCCCGGCTGGGTCCCGCAGTTCGACGGGTTCGGGTGCACCGCCACCAAGTGGTGCGCCAACCTGACGATCGACAGCCTCTCGGATCAGGACAACACCGGCATCCCGCAGAACGCCGACTGCCTGAACAACCACTTCCTGGCCGGCGAGGAGCCGATCAACTGGGCGTACGTCACGAAGAGCGGCAAGTCGCTCGCGCCCGCCAACCCGCTCTCGCTGTCCGATGGGAACGGGACGGGGCTCAGCGTCGATCCGAAGAAGGTGCTCCTCTTCAACCCGGGCGACAGCCTGCGCGTGCACATGCACGACACGCCGGCCGGGTACCGCATTGACATCACCGACATGACCACGGGCCAGAGCGGCTCGATGACGGCCAGCATCGCCAACGGCTTCGGGCACATCCTGTATCAGCCCAAGGCCAAGCACTGCCACGTCGCCCCGTACGCGTTCCACCCGATGTACAACTCGGCGGTTCCGCGCGGGTCGCTGTGGGGCGCCCACAACACCAACGTCGGCGCCTCCGACGAGATCGGTCACTTCGAGTACTGCGACGCCATCGACCCGTCGACGGGCGCATGCTCGGATCCGGGCGCGGGCGACACAACGCTCGACGAGGACGATCAGTTCTGCCTCGACGGCGCGAACTACCCGGGGGTGCAGCCGATCATCGGCTGCGTCCTAGACGACGGCGACTTCGACGGTCCGGCCTACGGGTTCACATGGCCGGGGACCTTCAAGAAGCCGGCCCTCGACCGGCGCCTTCACGGGACGGCGTTCATGTTCACGCCGCCCAGCTCGAACGGCAAGCTGCTCGAGAACGTCTCGTTCGAGAACGACCTGCCGCGCATCGAGCGCGGCGAGCCGGGCAACCATCAGCCCGAGTGCGACCGTGACACGGGCGCACACTGCACCAACCCGCCGATCGGAGCGAAGTTCTATCCGATCTTCACCCTGACCCGGGCGAACGGCCGCTGCTGGTTCCAGCAGGGCGGCGCGCACATCCCGGGCACGACCAACACCTTCGGAGGCAACTCCGCCACCGAGTACGGCACCAAGGTCGGGTTCAACACCTACGCCGACGTCGGCTTCCAGCCGATCACGCTGGCTGAGGTCTTCCATCGCGATCTGCACGGCAATCCGTGTGTGACGTAGTCCGCTGACGACCTGCCCCGGGGCGGCGTTCGCGCCGCCCCGGGGTCAGCCTTCTCCGCCGGTCGTCGCGAGCAGAACGCCCACGCGGACGCGGACGACGTGGCCCGCCACGACGCGGATGCTCTTCGGCCGCGACCAGCCGGGCCGGATCGCGTAGCGCCCGGGAGGGAGCGCCACGCGGAACCGGCCCTTGGCGTTGGCGCGCACGTGCCGGGTGGTACCGCCGCCGGAGACGACGAAGACCCCGTGCGCGAGCGGCGTCGGGTGGCAGGTGAAGGTGTCCTTGCCCGTCGGTGTCGGGCAGACCGGCTTTCCGCCCCAGACGACGCCGGCCATCCATCCGCGCGGCGGCGGTCCGCCGGCCACGCCGCCGCCGCATCCGGCGGCGATGACGAGCGTTGCGACGAGTGCCGGGACGAGTCGCATGCCTCTAGGACGTCGTACGAGGGCGGAAGGTTCCGGTTTGTTCAGGCGCGCCAGACGACCGGGAACCGCGGGTCGTCCATGGGCGCGCCGGCCGGCAGCGTCTCGACGAGGCCGGGGAACTCGGGCGAGGTCTTCCAGGCCCGCGGGGCGTGCACCGCGTCGTCGCCGAGGAAGCGGATGGAGAACGCCCGGCGGCGGCGGTCGGCGCCGCCGGCCGCGTGCAGCGCCAGCATGTGGAAGAAGACGGCGTCGCCGGGCTCGAGCGCCCAGCCCACGATGGGGAAGGCGGAGCGGTCGGCGTCGATGTCGGGCAGGTCGGCCAGGCTGCCCTCCGGGAACCACCGGGCCTGCCCGTCCATGAACGTCCGCGGCATGAGCCACGGCCCCAGGTGCGAGCCGGCCACGAACTCGAGCGTCGACTCGCGTGACACCGGGTCGACGGGCATCCAGACCGAGCAGGTCTGCGCCCCGTCGACGTTGTAGTACGGCTGGTCCTGGTGCCAGGGCGTCGGCTGGCGGGTCCCGGCCTCCTTCACCAGCATGTGGTCGTGGAAGAGCCGCACCGTGCCCGCGCCCATGAGGCGGCCGGCGATCGCGGCCGCCGCGGATTCGCGGATCACCCGCTCGTACTCCTCGATCCGGTCCCAGTTGCAGAAGTCCTCGACGAAGCGGCCGGAGTCGTCGGCTCGGCTGGCTACGAGCGCCCGCGGACTCGGATCGGCGAGGTTTCGCTCGATGCCGCGCTCGACGAAGGCGACCTCGGCGGGCGTGAACGCGCCGCGGATGCAGACGGCGCCGTCGCGCCTGAAGGCCTCGATGTCCTCCTCGGTGACCGGAGCGAGACGGCTCGTGGCCGTCAGCCGCAGCCGTCAGGCTTCGGCGAGTAGGGGCCCTCGATCTCGGCCTTCGCCTGGAACGACGAGTTGCAGCCGCAGGTCGACTGGACGTTCGGGTTCTCGAAGCTGAACCCCGCGCCCATGAGCCCGTCCTTGAAGTCGACGAGCGATCCCTGGAGATAGGGGAGGCTGATCGGGTCGATGACGACGCGCACACCGTGCGAGTCGATCTCGAGATCGCCGTCCTCGGATCCCGTGTCGAACCCGATGGCGTACTGGAAGCCGGAGCAGCCTCCGCCCTCGACCGCGAGGCGGAGGACCTTGGCCTCCGGATCGGCCGCCGCGAGCGCCTTCACGCGCTCGGCGGCAAATTCGGTCAGTTCGACCATGGCCCAATTGTAGCCTGGCTGCCGGTGAGCGCGAGCGCTGCCCGGGCCGCGTCCTCGCCCGCGGCCCGCGACCCGGCCGCTGACGGCGGATCGGCGGTCGGCTGCGCGTAGACCGTGTCCACGGCGCCGTCGACGTTCCGGACGGGCACGAGGCCGTGCGCGAGCACCACGCCGTCGCAGTCGAAGGCGGCGCCGTCGCACTCGAGCCGCTCCACCCCGGGGTCGCCCCGGACCGCCAGGGGCGTAAGCCGCTCGTGGACGGAGACCGACGCCGAGTCCTTCATCGGGACGAGGATGCCGTCCGGGGCGACGATGGTGACCGCCGCGCCGGCCGCCAGGAGCGCGTCCGCGGCCCGCGCCGCCCACCGGCCGCCGCCGATCACGAGGGCCGGGACGGCCGGAAGCGCCCGCGGTCGGCCAGCTCGCACACGGCCGGCGCCGGCAGCACGCCCGCCGGGCGGGTGCCGGCGAGGCCGAGCTCCGCCGATCCGAGCGGGCGGGCGCCGGTGGCGACGACGAGCGCGGCAGCCGCGATCTCGACCGGCCCGCCCGGTCCCATCGCCAGCAGCAGCCGGCCGTCCCAGCGGATCGCGGTCGCCCGAACGTCGGCGCCGGGAGCGAGCCCGCGCTCGACGATCACCGTCCGGGCCCGGCCGGCGAGCGCCTCGGCACACGCCCGCCCGCTCGCACCGGCGCCGACGATCGCGATCGTGTCAGCCACGGGCTTCGAGCCTCGATGCGAGGCCGGCCAGGCACGTCGCGCCCTGGCAGCGGCCGGCGGCGGCATGCGTGCGCTTGCGCAGGCCGGCGATCGAGCGGGCCGGCAGGCGCATGCTCAGCGCCGCGTCGACCTCGGCCGCAGTCACCTGCTCGCACGGGCAGACGACCTCGCCGTAGGCCGGGTGGCGGGCGAAGAGGCCCGCCGGGTCGGGATGGCCGAAGAGGTGAGGGACCGGCTCGAGCGCGGTCACGGCGCCGGCCCGCTCGTCCTCGACGGGCGCCCCGGCGGCCGCCAGGAGCTCGTGGACGAGCTCCGCCACCGCCGGCGACGACGAGACGCCGGTCGAGCGGATCCCAGCCGCGTGGACGAGGTTCGCCCGCTCCCGGTCGACCCCGATCCGGTACTCCGGGTCGGACGCCGGCCGGTTGGCCGCGAACGTCTTCACGGCCCAGCGCCGATCGAGGCCCGGCACCAGCGCCCGGGCGGCCTCGAACACGGCGTCCAGCGAGTCGCGGTCGACCGCCCGGTCGGCGCGGTCGGTGCCGTCGCGGGCCGTCGGACCCAGCAGGAGCGACCCGTGGGTGGTGGGAACGCAGTAGACGCCGCGGCTCGCCGCCGTCGGGACGCCGCCCACGATGGCCCGAAACCGGGAGCCGATCTCCCGGTCGAGCAGCCAGTACTGGCCCTGGCGGGGCCAGGTCGTGAAGGGCTCGCCGCCCGCGAGGCGCGAGATGGTGTCGGCCTCGATCCCGGCCCGTTCACGACGAACCCGGCGGCGAGCGGCCCGCGGGTCGTCTCGACGTGCGTCAGCCGCTCGCCGAGCGCCCGAAAGCCGGCGACGGGCGAGCCGAGGTGAACGTCGACGCCGTTTCGGGCGGCCAGCTCGGCGTAGCCCACGGTGAGCCGCAGCGGGTCGACGATCCCGTCGGCCGGCCCATGGAGGGCGGCGCGGGCCGCGGACGTCAGCAGGGGCTCGATGTCTCGCGCACGGTCGCCGCTCACGATCTCGGCCGCACAGCGGTTGGCGCGAGCGTTCGCGAGCAGGGCGTCGAGCTCGCGCTCGTCGGCCTCACTGGTGGCCACCGCCAGGCCGCCGATGCGCCGAAACGTGTCGAGCGACGCGCAGAGCGCCTCCCAGCCCGGGCTCGACCGGGTCACCAGCTCCGCCTCGAGCGAGCCGGGCGGGCAGTCCGCGCCGCACGTCGCGATCCCCGTGTTGCCCTTCGATGCGCCCTCGCCGACGTCTTCGGCGGCCTCGACGAGCGCGACCCGGGCGGTCGTGAGCGACAGCCGGCGGGCGACGCGCACCCCATGACCCCGCCTCCGACGATGACGACGTCGTAGTCCCGCACGCCGCGATCCTACGGCGGGAACCCTCCGGCCGGGCAGGCCGTCTTACCGGCATGACGATCAAGCCCCTCCGGACTGCGCTGCTCGCGTCGATCGCTGCGGTGGCGGCCGGGTGCGGTGGGAGCACTGCGCACGAGGCGGTCGGCGGGTCGGGCGACTGCGCCTACATCGCAACGTTCCACGGCCACACGTACTCCGGCATCACCATCCGTGTCGCCCCGGTCCCGGGCCGGCGGCTCGGGGCCGCGCAGTTCCCGCCGTGCGATGACACCGGCGGCTCACTCCCCGCCGGGCCCCGCCAGCGGGTGCCAGTGGCGGAGTTCCCGGGCGTCCCGAGCTCGGTGGCGCTCGTCGTGCTGGGCCAGAACCACGTGCTCCTCGTGCGCGACCCGCACCGGCTGCCGGCGGAGGTCCGGCGCCTGATGCACTCCACAGCCTCGCACGCGTCGTCATGAAGAAACGGTGCGTGGCACCGCTTTTTCAGGCGGCGGCGCGGCGGGTGAGGTGGTAGGCCCAGGCGAGCGCCTCGGCGACCGCCTGGTAGAGCTCCGGCGGCACGCGGTCGCCCAGTTCGAGGTGGGCGAGGGCCTCGACCAGTACCGCGTCCTCGCGCACCGGGATGCCCGCCTCCTCCGCCGCTGCGAGGATCGCATCGGCGACGTGGCCACGGCCGGAGGCCACGAGCGCCGGCGCGGTCTCGCCCTTTCGGTAGCGCAGCGCGGCCGCGCGCGGCGGCTGCTCAGGCGTAGCCATCGAACGCTCCTTCGGGCGGTGGCGGGGCGGCCCTGCCCGCCTCTCGCGGGCTGGCCATCGCAACAGCCGGGCGGCCGGTAGCCCGCTCGAGCGCCGCGACCAGGTCGGGCAGGCCCTCGGCGGCGAGCCGGGACGCCTCGCCGGGCGCCGTCACAACGGTCGCTCGCACGGCGCCCTCCGCCATGCGCAGCCGCACCTCGATCGCCCCCAGGTCGGGCGAGTGAAGGACGAAGCCGGCCTCGCCCGCAGGGCCGCGGGCCGGGCCTTCGCCGTCGCCCTCGCCGTGCGCCTCGGGGTCAACGTGGATCTGTGCTGCGACGCCGCCCGGAAGCCAGAGCGGCGAGCTGTCAGCGAAGTGGAGCGCGGCCCGGAGCAGCGCCCCGTCGCCGCGGGCCGCCAGCTCGCCGGCCAGCTTCGTCACGGTGTCCGTGATCTCGTCGGCCTCGGCAGTCTGCGTGACGATGCGGACGCGCAGCTGGGCGGGTGTGGCCTCCACGACCTTCAGATGCAGCTTCTGCCCCGGAAGCAAGCCAGATGGAAGCTGGGCCTCGAGCATCATCCCCGCCAGCGAGATCAGGCCCCGGCCGCCGTTCGCGGGCGCCGAGATCAGCCGCGCGACCAGGTCGGAGCCCGGCTCCAGGCGCGGCCCCACCTGCGGGGCGGAGCCCGCCGGTGCGACTGCCTTCAGGGTGATGGTGCCGGTCTGCATGTCTCAACTTGTGGCCTTGGGGGACGACTACCCGGAAATGCCAGGCCGTCCCTGGTCCTGGTTATCGACCACGAGAAGAGGAACTTCCGTATGGAACGCGGTCTCTACATCGCCGCCTCGGGCATGCTCGCCGAGCAGGTGCGGCAGGATCAGATCGCCAACGACCTCGCCAACGCCTCGACGCCCGGCTACAAGGCCGATCGTTCGGCGCAGGCGAGCTTCGCCGACCTCCTGCTCCAGAACTCGCAGACGGGGCAGACGGTCGGATCGCTGAGCATGGGAGCCCACGTCGCGCGCATCGTGACGAGCCTTGAGCAGGGCCCCCTCCAGCAGACCGGCGACCCGCTCGACATCGCCCTCCAGGGCGACGGCTTCCTGGCCGTCGACTCGGGCGCCGGCACCCGCTACACCCGAAACGGGCAGCTCTCGCTCGACAGCCAGGGCCGCCTCATGACCGTCACCGGCTACCTCGTCCTGGGGACGAACGGCCAGCCCATCACCGCCACCGGCGCGCGCACGCCCGACGACATCTCGATCTCCCAGGCGGGAGTCGTGAGCGTCAGCGGCCGCACCGTCGGCACGCTGGCGGTCGTCTCGCTCACGGGCGCCACCAAGGAGGGCGACACGCTCTTCACCGGCGCCGCGGGCGCCCGGCCGGCCGGCACCACGGTCGACCAGGGCTACCTCGAGGGCTCCGGCGTCGAGCCGGCCCGCGCGATGGTCGACATGATCGTGTCGCTTCGCGCGTACGAGTCGAGCCAGCGCGTCCTGCACGCGATCGACGACACCCTCGGCCGCGCCACGACCTCGGTGGGATCGGCCACCGGGGGCTGATGACCCACGGTCTGGATGACTAAAGAACGACGACCACTCGACGATTACGGAGGACGAAACTCCGGGACCCCCAGGCTGGACTGCATTGCGCAGAAGCCCGCGAGAAGCGCTGAAGTCGCCATCGCACCCGGACTCCCCTCCAGGGAAGGACAAGGGACGAGATGCTGAACGGGCTTTACTCCGCAGCGGCGGGGATGATCGCGCAGCAGACGCGCATCGACGCGCTTTCGAACGACATCTCCAACGTCAACACGACGGGCTACAAGCAGGTCCGCACCGGTTTCAAGGATCTCGTCTACAACATCGAGGCCGGGATGCGGATCGGCGCCGGCTCCGCCGTCGTTGACGCCGGCCGGATGTTCACCCAGGGCGGCCTCCAGCAGAACGGCGACCCGCTCTCCGTCGCGCTGGACGGGCCCGGCTTCTTCCAGGTCAAGCGCGGCGACGGCAGCCTGGCGCTCACGCGCTCGGGCGATTTCCACGCCGACGCCAAGGGCCAGCTGGTCAACGGTGACGGCGACCGCGTCTGGCCGCCGGTCACGCTGCCGGCGGGCACGAACGTCGACGACGTCGGCATCTCCGCGACGGGCGTCGTGACGGTGAAGCGGGCGGTCGTCGGCCAGATCCAGGTCGTGAGCGTCCCCTCGCCGTCCAACCTGCTGCCGGTCGGCGGCTCGCTCTTCCTGCCGACGGCGCAGAGCGGCGCGATCCGGCCGATGGCGACTCAGAGCATCCGCCAGGGGTTCCTGGAGGCGTCGAACGTCGACCTTGCGAGCGCGATGGTGAACGTCATCGACGCGCAGCGCAGCTTCCAGATGGACTCCAAGGCGATCCAGACGCAGGACCAGCTCATGCAGATCGCAAACGAGATCAGGCGCTAAGTGCTCCGCCTCGCGACATCCGAACCGGTCTGGCGGCTGGAAACCGTCGCGCTGCGGCGTCCTCAGTCGTCGTCGTGCGAAGCACTGCCGCCTCCTTGCGTCCTTGCATCGCTCGATTTTCGCTCGCCAGCCCCGGCCCGACGCCACGACGCGGAGCACTCGTGATCGACCCGATCGACACGAGCCTGCTTCCGCCCGACGTCCGCAAGGCCGGGCCCGCCGATCAGAAGCTCTACGCCGGCGCGCTGGCGTTCGAGCAGCAGCTCACCGAGCAGCTCGCCCAGTCTCTCGCCGACTCCGCGCAGGCGGCCGGCGGGTCGGACGACGACGACGAAGATTCGGGCGACGCCACGACGTCGATGTACAAGCAGATGCTGCCCGACGCGATGTCGCAGGGCGTGACCGCCGCAGGCGGCCTCGGCCTGGCCCGCGTGATCTACGACCAGCTCCGGCTGCGGGAGGGCCAGTCGTGACCGGCCTCATCGACCACCTCGAGCGCCAGCTGGCCTCGGCCCAGCGCCTGCTCCAGATCGTGATCGCCCAGCGCGACGCCATCCGGGCCCAGGACGTCGAGGCCGTGCTCGCCAGGCTCGCCGAGGTGCAGCAGGAGATGGGCCGCCGGATGCAGCTCGAGCGCGAGCGCGACACCCTGCTCGATCAGGCCTCGAACGCCCTGCGCCGCCCGGCCGCGGACTTGACGCTCGAGATGATCCTCGTGCTCCTGCCGGCCGGCGACGCGATCCGGGCCCGGGAGCTCTCCGCACAGCTTCGCGGGATGCTCTCCGAGACGGCTCGCATCCACGGCCAGAACCGGGTGCTGATCCGCCAGGAGCTCTCCTTCCTCGACCACCTCATGCGCGTGCTCTCGGGCACGCCCGAGGGTGCGTACTCGGCCGCGGGCGGCGCCTCGCCCCGGCCCCAGGTCCTCAACCTGATCGACACGAGGGTGTAAGCAGAATGCCGCTCTCCACATTCCTCGGGCTCGAGACCACTCTGCGGGGCATCCTGGCCCAGCAGCTGGCGCTCGACGTGACCGGCCACAACATCGCGAACGCCAACACGATTGGCTACAGTCGCCAGGCGGCGGTGATGGCGCCGACCGAGGCGTACACCGTCCCCGGCGTCACCCGCCCGCCGCAGGCCGGGCAGCTCGGAACGGGCGTCAACGTGCAGAGCTACCAGCGCATGCGCGACGAGTTCCTGGACATCCAGTACCGCGCCCAGAGCATGCGCCAGGGCTCGGCCGAGGCCGCTCAGGACGGCCTCAGCCAGATCGAGGTCGCCTTCAACGAGCCCTCCGACACGGGCTTGAACTCGCTGCTCCAGAGCTACTGGGCGTCGTGGCACGACGTCTCGAACGCTCCCGAGAACCTGGCCACCCGCCAGGCGCTCGCGCAGAACGCGGCGAGCCTGGCGAACGGCTTCCAGAGCCTCGCCACCCAGCTTCAGACCGTGCAGTCCCAGGTCGGCCAGAACGTGACCGACACGATCTCGCAGGTGAACGCGATCGGCTCGCAGATCACCCAGCTCACGGCGGCCATCACGGCCGACGAGGTGACCGGGGACAAGCCGAACGACCTGCTCGACCAGCGCGACGTCCTGATCGACCAGCTCTCGAAGCTCGGCAACGTCTCCGTCACGGTCGGCGCGCTCGACACGGTCGACATCACGATCGGCGGGGCGACGCTCGTGTCGGGCGGGACGCCGCAGGCCGCGATCGCCGAGTCCGACATGACGAGCCTCACCTCGGGCAAGCTGAGCGGGCTCATCGGCCTTCGCGACACGACGATCCCCGGCTACCAGGCGTCGCTCGATGCGATCGCCGGGACGCTCATCACCGAGACCAACAACGCGCACGTGAACGGGTTCGACCTCGCGGGCAACGCGGGCGGCGCCTTCTTCAACGGCACCGACGCGGCCACGATCGCCGTGAACCCGGCGCTCCTCCTCACGCCCGCGCTCATCGCGGCGTCGGCCAACGGCCAGCCCGGGAACGCCGGGAACGCGCTCACGATGGCCGACATGCAGGCGGCCGCGCAGGCCGGCCTCGGCGGAGCGACGATCAACACGGCCTACTCGCAGCTCGTGACGCAGCTCGGCTCGGACGTGCGCGACGCGACGCAGACGACCGACAACGCGACCATCCTCGCCGGCTCGCTCGACGACAAGCGCCAGTCCGTCTCGGGCGTGTCGCTCGATGAGGAGATGACCAACCTCATCAAGTTCCAGCGCGGCTATCAGGCCTCGTCCCGTGCGCTCTCCGCGATGGACGAGATGATCGACCAGCTCATCAACCGGACCGGGAAGGTGGGGCTGTGAGCGCCCGAATCACACAGAACATGCTTTCGAGGTCGCTCCTGCTCGACCTCCAGAACGTCACCGACAAGCTGTCCAAGACGCAGCGCAAGATCTCGTCGGGCAAGGAGCTCACCGCTCCGTCGGACGACCCGTTCGCCGCGAGCCAGGCGCTCATGCTCCGGCAGGACGTCGCGCTCGACCAGCAGTACCAGCGCAACATCGCCGAGGCGCAGTCGTGGCAGGGCGTCACCGACACGGCGCTTGCGAACGTCGGAGACGCGGTGCTCCGCGTCCGCGACCTGGTCGTCCAGGGCGCCAACGACACGCTCGGCCCGCAGGGCCGCCAGGCGATCGCCAACGAGGTGACGCAGCTCATCGACTCGATCAAGTCGTCGGCCAACGCGCAGTATGCCGGCCGCTACGTCTTCGCCGGCTCGGCCACGCTGACCCAGCCCTACCAGCTCGGTGCCAACGACGCGTTCTCGGGGAACACCGAGATCGTGAAGCGCGAGATCGGGCCGGGCGTCCAGATCGACCTGAACACGGTCGGCCAGTCGACCTTCGGCGACGATACCTCGGGCCTCCTGAAGACGCTGCGCGACATCGTCACGGATCTCAACTCGGGCAACACCGCGGCGCTCGGCAACGCCGATCTCCGGGCGATCGACGTCGCCCACGACACCGTGATCAACGCCCGCTCGGTCGTCGGCGCGTCGAGCAACCGGCTCGACACCGCGATGACCCGGATCCAGCAGCTCCAGGACGCCTCATCGAAGCGGCTCTCGGACACCGAGGACGCGGACATGGCAAAGACGCTCGTCGACTTCTCGACGCAGCAGGCGGTGTACCAGTCGGCGCTCCGCGCGGGTGCCAACATCATTCAACCCTCGCTGATGGACTTCCTCAGCGGCTAGTCCGGTCCCCCCGACCAGGAGGTCAATCCACAATGCAGATCCAGAGCACACGGTTCGGCGCAATCGACATCGCGGATGACGCGGTGATCGAGTTCGCCGACGGCATCATCGGCCTGCCGGGCACGCGCTACGCGCTCGTCGCCCAGCACGAGGGCTCGTCCTTCTACTGGCTGCACTCGGTCGACGACCCGTCGGTCGCGCTTCCCGTCACGCAGCCCTGGCTCTTCTTCCCGACCTATGACGTTGCGGTGTCCGACGAGGACTCGCACAAGCTGGGTCTCGAGACCTCGGAGGAGGCCGACGTCTTCTGCGTCGTCCGCGCCGCCCAGGAGCTCGAGGACTTCACCGTCAACCTGCGCGGGCCGATCGTGGTCCATGCCGCCCGGCGGCTCGGCCGGCAGGTCATCAACGAGGCCGGCGACTACGACGTCCGCCAGCCGCTGTTCACGCACGTCCAGCTGAGCCAGGCCGCACCGGCCAGCTCGACCACCCCCATCGCAGCGACGGGGGTGTAGCGAATGCTCGTCATCACTCGTCGTTCCGGTGAGCGGGTCGTCCTCGGCGACGACATCACCATCACGGTGCTCGAGATCTCAGGCTCCACCGTGCGCCTGGGCATCGACGCCCCGACCGAGGTGCCGGTCTACCGGCACGAGATCTGGCTCGCCGTCAAGGCCGAGAACCAGGCCGCGGCCAGCTCCGAGGTCACCAGTCTTCCCTCTCCACTCACGAAGTAGCACGACCGACAAGGAGGTCACCCACCAATGTCCCTTCGCATTCAGAACAACACCGAGGCGTTCAACGCCCACCGGCAGCTCGAGAACACCTCGATGCAGCTGTCGAAGTCGATGGAGCGCCTGAGCTCCGGCTACCGCATCAACCGTGCGTCTGACGACGCGGCCGGACTCGCCATCAGCGAGAAGCTGCGCGCCGAGATCGGCGGCCTGGATCAGGCCCAGCGCAACACCCAGGACGCCGTCTCGATGGTGCAGACGGCTGAAGGTGCCATGGCCGAGGTCCACTCGATGCTCCAGCGCGTCCGCGAGCTGGCCGTCGAGTACAACAACGGCACGCTGTCGGCGTCCGACAAGGCGTCGATCACGCAGGAGGTCGCACAGCTCTGCGCCGAGATCGGCCGGATCGCTTCCGACACCACGTTCAACTCGATCGCCGTCCTCACCGGCTCGGCGCTCATCACCTTCCAGGTCGGTGCCGACGACGGCGAGACGATCAGCGTCTCGGCCGTGCAGCTCTTCGGTTCCGGCGCCGGCTTCAAGATCGACGCCAACATGTTCACGTGGGGCACCACGGTGACGCTGGCGTCGATCGACCAGGCCGTCCAGGGCGTCGCCGATGCCCGTGGCCAGTTCGGCTCGATCCAGAACCGGCTCGAGCACACGCTGTCGAGCCTCGCCACCTTCCAGGAGAACCTGACTGCGTCCGAGAGCCGCATCCGCGACGTGGACATGGCCTCCGAGATGGTCAACTTCACCAAGCTGCAGATCCTGCAGCAGGCCGGCACCTCGATGCTGGCTCAGGCCAACCAGCTGCCCCAGAGCGTCCTCACGCTGCTGCGCGGCTAGTCCGAGCCCGAAGCACCGGGGCCAGGCCCTCCCTCCGGGGAAGGCCTGGCCCCACTGCGTTAAGCGCGCTCGCCGACGAAGACGAGGTGCGGGCGGCCGTGCGCCTCGAGCTCCCCGTCACGGCGCATGCCGATCCGCTCGGCGACCCGGTGCGAGGCGACGTTCTCGACGTCGGCGACGGCGATGATCCTGGGGACGTCCAGGCCGGCCAGGCCTGCGGCGAGGCAGGCGGCGGCCGCCTCGGTCGCATAGCCGTGCCCCCACGCCCGGCGGGCGAACGTGTAGCCGACCTCGACGTCGCCCGTCGGCTCGAAGAGTCCGAAGCCGGCGTCGCCCACCACCGACCCGTCGGCGACCAGCTCGACGGCGTAGTAGGCGTACCCGCGCGCCGCATGGGCGACGATCTGCTCGTCCATGATCGCTCGGACGGCGCGGTCGTCGGCAAGCGGCCCGCCGGGGATATAGCGCATGACGTCCGCGTCGCCGTAGACGTCCATCATGGGCCCCTCGTCGCCGGGCTGGAACGGCCTGATGCGAAGCCTCGGCGTGACGATCGGGAGCGAGAGCACCGCGGGATCGTAGGGGGGAACCACCGGGGTCTGACCCCGGTCGTGGCGCCGGGTCGTTAAGCACGACGGGCCGCCCGAGGGCGGCCCGTCGCTCGTCGTCCCGTGTGTACGGGGTCTTCGATTACCGCAGGAGGCTGAGGACGCCCTGCGGGGCCTGGTTGGCCTGGGCCAGCATGCGCGGTGCCGGCCTGCTGCAGGATCTGCAGCTTCGTGAAGTTGACCATCTCGGAGGCCATGTCCACGTCGCGGATGCGGCTCTCGGACGCGGTCAGGTTCTCCTGGAAGGTGGCCAGGTTGTTGAGCGTGTGCTCGAGCCGGTTCTGCACCGCGCCGAAGGTCGACCGCGCATCGCTGACGCCCTGGATGGCGGCGTCGATCGAGGCGAGGTGACCGTGCGTGCGCGAAGTTGAAGATCGCCGAGTCGACCTTGAACGTCGAGCCCGAGCCGAAGAGCGCGACGGCCGAGACCGAGATCGTCTGCCCGTCGTCCGCGCCGACCTGGAACGTGATGCTGCTCGAGCCGGTGAGCAGGGCGATGCCGTTGAACTTGGTGTCCGAACCGATCCGGCTGATCTCGGCGCAGAGCTGGGAGACCTCGGCGGTGATCGCCGCCTTGTCGGACGCGGAGAGCGTGCCGTTGTTGTACTGGACGGCCAGCTCGCGGACGCGCTGGAGCATCGAGTGAACCTCGCTCATCGCGCCTTCTGCGGTCTGCACGAGCGAGACGGCGTCCTGGGCGTTGCGCTGGGCCTGGTCGAGGCCGCCGATCTCGGCGCGCAGCTTCTCGCTGATCGCCAGGCCGGCCGAGTCGTCGGCGGCGCGGTTGATGCGATAGCCGCTGGAGAGCTTCTCCATCGACTTGGAGAGCGCCGAGCCCGTGGCGGTCGAGCTGCCGGTGGGCGTTGAACGCCTCGATGTTGTTCTGGATGCGAAGGGACACGATCTTCCTCCTTGAAGACGGTCTGTGTGTATCCCCCGTCCGCTCCTTGCGGACGGCGCGGCCCCATGGGGGTAGCCGCTTCGCTGAGTAATCGCCACTTATCGGACGGACTTGAGCGTCCGCGATGAATTACGATTAGGATCGGGCGATTACACGGGATGGATGAGCTATCTCGACGTCCTCGGCCGGATCGCCGACCTCCAGTCCATGATCCGAGCAGGTCGGCGCCCCCGCCCCGGCCCTCCCGTCCGCCGCGTCCGCGGCGACGCCCGCGACCTCGTTCGCGACGATGCTCGACGCCGCCGGTGCCACCGGTGCCGTCCCCGGGCTTCTGCCGTCCTCCGGGACGACCGCCGGCTCGCGTGCGCTCGCCGCGGCCCAGACGCAGATCGGCCAGGCGGAGCAGCCCCCGGGCTCGAACGATGGGCCCGCGATCGGCATGTACCGCTCCGCCGTTGAGGGCGCCTATCCCGGCGCTCCCTGGTGCGCCTACTTCGTGAGCTGGGCGGCAGCCCAGGCCGGCGCCCCGATCGGCGACCGCGGCCAGGGGCTCGGCTCGGTCGGCGCCATCACCGAGTGGGCCGGCCGCACCGGGCGGCTCGTCCCCCAACCGCAGCCCGGCGACCTCATCCTGTTCGGCACGAGCCACGTCGGCATCGTGCAGTCGGTCAACCCGGACGGCTCGCTCACCACGGTCGAGGGCAACGCCTCGAATGCGGTCTCGGTCGAGCAGCACGAGCCCGGCGAGGCCACCGGCTTCGTGCGGCTGTAGGCGCCAGCCGCTGGGGCCGGGCCCCATCGAGCTCAGGCGCCCATGGGGTCAGACCCCGCATCGGTCCGTGTTGCCGTTCCGTTACGCGCGCGCCGGTTCGAGGCGGATGCGGGCCTCCGCCCCCGTCGGTTCTCGGCGCGACTGTCACACCGGGGGTGAGCGGCCGATGCGGGGTCTGACCCCACGGTGTTCGGGGCGTTAAGCACGACGGGCCGCCCAAGGGCGGCCCGTCGCTCGTCGTCCCGTGTGTACGGGGTTCTGTTACCGCAGGAGGCTGAGGACGCCCTGCGGGGCCTGGTTGGCCTGGGCCAGCATGCTCGTGCCGGCCTGCTGCAGGATCTGCAGCTTGGTGAAGGTCACCATCTCGGAGGCCATGTCCACGTCGCGGATGCGGCTCTCGGACGCGGTCAGGTTCTCCTGGAAGGTGGCCAGGTTGTTCAGGCTGTGCTCGAGCCGGTTCTGCACCGAGCCGAAGGTCGACCGCGCATCGCTGACGCCCTGGATGGCGGCGTCGATCGAGGCGAGGGTGACGGTCGTGCCGAAGTTGAAGATCGACGAGTCGACCTTGAACGTCGAGCCCGAGCCGAAGAGCGCGACGGCTGAGACCGAGATGGTCTGCCCGTCGTCCGCGCCGACCTGGAAGGTGATGCTGCTGGAGCCCGTGAGCACGGCGATGTTGTTGAACTTGGTGTCGTTGCCGATGCGGCTGATCTCGGCGCAGAGCTGGGAGACCTCAGCCGTGATGGACGCCTTGTCGGACGCCGACAGCGTGCCGTTGTTGTACTGGACGGCCAGCTCGCGAACGCGCTGGAGCATGGCGTGGACCTCGCTCATCGCGCCTTCCGCCGTCTGCACGAGCGAGACGGCATCCTGCGAGTTGCGCTGGGCCTGATCCAGGCCGCCGATCTCGGCGCGCAGCTTCTCGCTGATCGCCAGGCCGGCCGAGTCGTCGGCCGCGCGGTTGATCCGGTAGCCGCTGGAGAGCTTCTCCATCGACTTGGACAGCGCCGAGCCGGTCTGCACCAGCTGGCGATGCGCGTTGAACGCCTCGATGTTGTTCTGGATGCGAAGAGACACGAGCTTCCTCCTTGAAGTCGGTCTTGAGATCCCCCACCCACGTCCTGTGGGTGGTGCGGCACCGTCCTTGGTGCTGCACACCGGGTCATCGGCGGGCCGCTTCCAGTCTTTAGCAAATCGTAAAGACTACAAGTGGAGCCGAGCGCTCAGTTGCCGGCGGCGGCCCGCTCGGCCCGCGCGCGGCGCTCAGCGGCCGCGCGGCGGACGGCGGCGACCGCCTCGCCGTCGAGCATGTGCTGCCAGACGACGATGGCGCCGAACCACGCCAGCATGTTGCCGCCGATGCCGCCGACCACCGCTCGAAGCAGGCTGTCCCCGAGCGGCGTGTGATGCATCCAGCTCCCGATTGCCACCACCGCGAATCCCGCGAGCCCACCGGCGGCTTTGGCCGTGCGGATGCCGCGCGCGGCCCGCGGGTGATCCGAGAGGCTCACGAGCGACGGGTTCACGTCTGCCATCAGGCGGCGGCCTCGAGGGCGACGGTGGAGAGTGCCAGGCCGGCGAGCTCAGCCGAATCAGCCGGGCGCAGGCCGCCGATGGCGCGGCGGCCGTCGGTCACGTACGCCAGCGGGCGTTTGAGCGTGAACGAGAGGCCGACCGCTGCCGCGACCGAGCTGACCTCGTCGAGGCGCGTGATCGTGATCCGCGTGACGGGGAAGTGCGCCGTGATCGCCTCGTACAGCTCGACGGTGGCGCGCGCGTCGGCCCACGCCGGGACGACCAGGTGCGTCTCGTCGGGCCGCACGGCCTCGAGCATGGCTCCGAGGTCGGCGATGCCGTCCGGGTCGGTGGCCGAGACGGGCGGCGTGTCGACCACGATCAGGCTCTCGCCCGACATCCGGGCGGCGGCGCGGGCGGCCGTGTCGGGCGTCTGGGCGACGCGCACGCCGATGTCGAGATGCTCGGTGAGGGCGCCCAGCCGGTAGGCATCGGCGGGCGGCTCGAGGCTGAGCGTGCGCACGGCGAGCGTGGAGCCCGTGGCGTACGCGTGGCACAGCTTGGCCGCGGTCAGGGTCTTGCCGGCGCCCGCGGCGCCGACCAGCGCGATCGTGCGCCGCTTGGTCTTCCAGCTGTGCTCGACCTTGATCTGGCGGGCGAGCGCGCGCTCCAGGAGGTCGAGCGGGCTCGTGCTCTGGGCGAACGGCTGCATCGCCCGGCGGGCGTCGCGTGCCAGCGCCTCGACGACGGCTGCCGGAAGGCCCGCCGCGACGGCGTGAGCCGCGGCGGCCTCCCAGTCGCCGTCCCCGGCGATCGGAGGAAACTCGATCGCCTGGAACTCTTCTGCGCCCTCGTCCTCGCCCTCGTCCTCGCCCTCGCCCTCGCCCTCGTCCTCGTCCTCGGCCTCGGTGGCGCCCGGCGCCGCCGGGGTCTCCGCCCGCAGCTCGGCGGCCTCGAGCGCCTGCGCGAACGGGTGGGCCTGGTCGAGCATCGTGCGGATGACCGGGTTCTCGGCGTCGTCGCCGTCGTCGCCCGCGTCGTCGTGGTTCGAGTCGTACGCGTCGAACACGGTGCGCGTGGGGAGGGCGACGGTGCGAGTCGCCGCGGCGGGCGAGGGGATCGCATCGACCTCCACGCAGCGGCGGCCGAAGAAGCCGCCGATGCCGCCGACGATTCCCTCACGCCGGCGCAGGATGATCGCGTCGTCTCCCAGCTCGGCCCGGATCTGAGGCAGCACCTCGTCCAGGGTCTTCCCGCGGTACGTCTTGGTCTCGGTCACGTCCTCACCACCCCTGTGGTCTCAACCCGGATCCCGGGCACGATTTCGTTGTAGGACACCACCGGCAGCTGCGGCAGCGCCTGCTCGACGAGCCGGCGCAGATGCCGGCGGATGCGGCTCGAGCAGACGAGCACAGGCCGGACGCCCATGCCGGTGGCCTGCTCGACCTGGCCGGAGAGCGACCCCACGACCGCCTGGGCGCGGGTCGGCTCCATCGCCAGGTACTCCCCCTCGTGCGTCTGCGTGACGGACTCGGCGATCTCCTGCTCGAGCGACGGATCGAGCGAGATGGCGCGCAACGTCTTGGTCTCGTCGACGTAGCCGGCCGTGATGTTGCGGGCCAGCGACTGGCGCGCGTACTCGGCGAGCAGGGCCGGATCGCGCGTGATCGCCGCCCGGTCGCCGATCGACTCGAGCACGGTGCCGAGGTCGCGGATCGACACGCCCTCCCGCAGGAGGTGCTGGAGCACCCGCTGAACCTCACCGACCCCGAGCTTGTCTGGCACAACCTCCTCAACGGCAGCAGCGTTCTGCTCCTTGAGGGTGTCGAGAAGCTTCTTCGTCTCCTGGCGCGTGAGGAGCTCGTCAGCATGGCGGCGGATGGTCTCGGTGAGGTGGGTGACGATGACCGACTCGGGGTCGACGACCGTGTAGCCGAGCGCCTCGGCCTCGGCGCGAGCGCCCTCCTCGATCCACACGGCCGGGAGGCCGAAGGCCGGCTCGACGGTCTGGATTCCCGCGATGCCCGGGGCGGCGTCGCCGGGGTTCATCGCCAGCCGGTGGCCGGGGACGATCCGGGTGCGGGCCACCTCGCCGCCGCGCACCTTGATCGCGTACTCGTGCGAGTCGAGCGTGACGTCGTCGTGGATCCGCACCGGCGCGATCACCATGCCGAGGTCGGAGGCGATCTGGCGGCGCACCACGCCCACGCGGGCGAGCAGCGTGCCGCCGGCCTTCTGGTCGACGAGCGGGACGAGCCCGAATCCGATGGTCAGCTCGAGCGGGTCGATCGACAGCGCGCCGACCGCCATGTCGCCCGGCTGCGGGGGCGGGGTGGTGTCGGCGGCAGTCGCGGCTGCGAGTTCCTCGCGGGCGATCTGGGCCTTCATGGCCCGGCCGAGCATCAAGAAGATGCCGCCGATCACGAAGAACGGCAGCTTGGGCAGGCCGGGGACGAGCCCCATGAGGGCGATGATGCCGCCCGCGATCATCGGCGCCCGCGGCTGGCGCAGGATCTGGGTCGAGATGTCCGTGCCGAGGTCGGCCTCGCTCGACGAGCGCGTGACGATGATGCCCATCGCGGTCGAGATGAGGAGCGCCGGCGTCTGGGCGGCGAGGCCGTCGCCGATCGTGAGCAGCGGGAACGTGTGGGCGGCGTCACCGAAGCCCATCCCCCTCTGCAGCACTCCGACGCCGATGCCGCCGAGCAGGTTGATCGCGACGATCAGGATGCCGGCCATCGCGTCGCCCTTCACGAACTTCGAGGCGCCGTCCATCGCGCCGTAGAAGTCGGCCTCGCGCGAGATCTGGTCGCGGCGACGGCGCGCCTCCTGATCGGTGATCTGGCCGGCGTTCAGGTCGGCGTCGATGGCCATCTGCTTGCCTGGCATGGCGTCCAGGGTGAAGCGGGCGGCGACCTCGGCCACGCGGCCGGCGCCGTTCGTGATGACCACGAACTGGATGACGACGATGATCAGGAACACGACGAGGCCGACGAGCACGTTGCCGCCGACCACGAACGACCCGAACGCGTGGATGACCCCGCCGGCGTCGGCGTGGAGCAGGACGAGCCTCGTCACCGAGATGTTGATCCCGAGGCGGAAGAGCGTCGTGAGCAGAAGCAGCGACGGGAAGACGGAGAAGTCGAGCGCCTGCGGGACGTACATCGTCGTGATCAGGATCATCAGCGCGGCGCAGATGTTGATCGTGATGAACAGGTCGATCAACGGCGTCGGCATGGGGACGAGCATCATCGCGACGATGACGACGACCGCGACCGCGCCGAGCAGGTCGGAGTGCTTGAGAAGCGTCTTCAGGCCCCCCTCGTTCATGACGCGGCCGACCCGTCGATTGATGGGGTCAGGTCGCGGACACGGGGGACGACGCCGCGGTGCACGGCCACGTAATCGGCGTCTCGGACTCCCTCTTAAGGGCTAGTTCGGGTGGTCGTGCGCGCGCCGGGTTGGGGGCGGCGCACATCGTCACACGAGAGTGTCACGGAAGCGTAATGACACCCACCGCGCGGCCAACTGGCCAAACCACACGCTCACGACCCTCCTACCTCGAGATGAGGCCCTAGGAGTGCCGCTTGCGCGACACGGCCCTAGTCGCCGGCCGCCGGGGCCTCGTGCGCCATCTGAGGGAGGCGGCGGTCGAGCCAGTGCGGAAGCCACCAGTTCCAGTCGCCCAGGAGGCGCATCGTGGCCGGCACCAGCACGAGCCGGGTGATGGTGGCGTCGATGGCGATCGCCGACGCCAGGCCGACGCCGACCTCCTTGATCGTCGGCACGCCGGTCAGCGCGAACGAGCCGAAGACCACCACCATGATCGCGGCGGCCGACGTGATGATGCGGGCCGAGCTCGCGATCCCCTCGGCCACCGCCCGCTCGTTCGACCCGTGGATCTCGTAGCGCTCGCGGATGCGGGTGAGCAGGAACACCTCGTAGTCCATCGAGAGCCCGAACGTGATGGCCAGGATCAGCGACGGGTTGATGGTGTTCAGGTGGCCGAGGTGGTGAAAGCCGGTGAAGTCGAGCCACCCCCACTGGAAGATCGCCACGATCACCCCGTAGGCGGCCCCCACCGAGAGCAGGTTCATCACGACCGCCTTGAGCGGCAGGAGCACCGAGCGCAGCAGCACGAGGAGGACGACGTAGGCCAGCACGAGGACGGCGGCGATCACCATCCACAGGTCGGAGCCGACCTCCTGGTTCAGGTCGTAGTTGAACGCCGACACGCCGCCGGCGTTGACGGTGGCACGGCGCTCGACCGGGTCGGCGTGGATGAGTCTGCGTAGCCGGGGGACGAGCTCGTTCTCGGCCTGCTCGGACTCGGGGTCGACGCGGATCTGCGCCTGGACGTTGAGCGCGTTCCCCAGCCGGCGGATCGTCGTTCCCTGAACGAGCGGGTCGCGCTCGACCTTGGTCGCGATCCGGCGGGCGTCCGGCGCGAGCGCCGCCGCGTCGCCCGTGCGCGGCCGAAGGAGGATCGAGACCGCTCCGGCCGGGCCCTGCCCGGGGCCTGTGATCCGCGAGGAGAGGATGCCGTTCCCGACGACGATCGGCGAGGAGCGCGGCATCTGCTCGAGCGTGCGGTTGTCGGTCTCGAGCGCGATCGCCGGCAGCGTGAGCGCGACGAGGAGCCCGGCCGAGGCGCAGAACCACAAGAGCGGCCGGCGCATGATCCGCCCCACCCAGCGGGCCCAGAACTCACCGCGTCGGTCGCGTCCGGGCCGCGAGCGGCGGCGCAGCCGGCCGCGGTCGACGCGGCGGCCGAGAAGGTGAAGGAGCGCCGGGAGCAGCGTCGAGGACGCCAGCACCGCGATCGCGACCACCATCATCGCCCCGGCCGCCATCGACTGCACCGCCCGTACGGGCACGAGCCACAGCGCGAGCAGGGCCAGCACGACCGTCAGGCCCGAGAAGACGACGGCGGTGCCCGACGTCCGCATCGCGGTGTCGACCGCCGCGTCCGGCTCGGCCCCGGCCTCGAGCTCCTCCCGGAACCGAGCCAGGACGAACATCGAGTAGTCGACGGCGACCCCGATCCCGATCATCGAGACCATGGTGGTCACGAAGACCGACATCTCGGTCGCCGACGCCGCGAAGAAGACCGCGCCGAAGGTGATGACGACGGCGGCGACGGCGAGGACGATCGGGAGCGTCGCCGCGACGAGCGCCCCGAACAGGGCGACCAGCACGATCGCGATGAACGGCGCGGTCAGGGTCTCGGCCCGGGCCAGGTCCTGCTCGATGATGCGCTGGAACGACGCGTAGAGCGCGGGCGCGCCGAGCACGTAGACCCGGGTCGGCCCGTCGGTCACCTGCATGCGGTCGGCGAGCCGGCGCGAGATCTCGAGCGCCTCGTTCTGCGAGACCGAGGCGTAGCCGGTGATCTCGCGCGTGCGTCCGTCGGGTGCCCCCTCGGGCGGGGTCGTGAACCGGATGCGGCCGTCCACGGCGAGCGCCTCGCGCCGCACCTGGTCGAGCCGGGCGGCGGCCGCCTGCGCCGTGGGCGCCGACACGAGCAGCGTGAAGGGCTGGGCGCCGTAGCGGGGCAGGTTCTCGAAGTAGGCGAGGTTGCGCTGGGACTCGGCGCCGGGCACCTCGAAGCCGCCGTTCGAGAGCTTGGACTGCGCGTGGCCTGCGAACGGCAGGGCCACGACGAGGAGCGCGACCCACGCGAGCACGAACACCCACGGCCGCCGGGCGGCGATGCGGCTGATCCGGACGAGCGCACGGCCCACGCCCGCACGATAGTTGGATGCCTCCATCATCGTGGGGCGCAGAGCATGTCACCGCACGGTTACACCGTCGCGATGTCACCGAACGGTTACACAAAGGTATTGACACCGGACGGTTACCAGCTAGTATTGACACCGTACGGTGTCAAAAGGAGATCACGAGATGAAGGTGCTGTCGATCAGGGACGCTTCAGCCGCCGTTCGCGGTCGCCGGCGCGACCTCGGATTGAGCCAGGCGGAGCTCGCCAAACGGGTGGGCATCTCGCGCAAGTGGGTCTCGGAGTTCGAGGCGGGGAAGCCGGGAGCGGAGCTGGGCCACGTACTGAGAGTGCTGGAAGAGTTGGGGCTGGTCATCGATCTCCGCCGGTCCTCTGACGAGGCAGCGACAGAGGCCTCGGGGTCACAGCCGGTCGATCTCGACGCACTTCTCGACGAGCTACGGCCCGAGAACACGAACGCCGTCGAATGAGCGAGTCCCTCGTCGTCCTGCTCGAAGGGCGCGTCGCCGGGGTGCTCACCCGCCTGCCTGCTGGCCGGCTCCGGTTCGACTACGACGAGGAGTATCGGAATCAGGCGCAATTCGTCCCGCTCTCTGTTTCCATGCCGAAGCAGGTTCGGTCGCATACAGACGGCGCGATAACGCCATGGCTCTGGGGATTGCTCCCCGACAACGACGCGGTGCTCGACCGCTGGGCCCGCCAGTTCCACGCCTCGGCGTCGTCACCCTTCTCGCTCCTCGGCACGCCGATCGGAGAAGACTGCCCCGGAGCGGTGCAGCTCGCGTCGCCGGACGTTGCCGATGCTCTCCTCCATCGTGCCGGGGATGTCGCCTGGCTGACCGAGGATGAGGTCGCGGCCAGGCTTCGCGACCTTCGGGAGGACGCGACATCGTGGCTCGGCCGGTCGTTCGTTGGCCAGTTCAGCTTGGCAGGCGCGCAGGCCAAGACCGCGTTGCTCTTCCAGGACGGCCGGTGGGGTGTCCCATCCGGAGCGGCGGCGACCACGCATATCCTGAAGCCGGCTGTCGCAGGGCTCGACGACCACGATCTGAACGAACATCTCTGCCTCGACGCCGCCCGGCGGGCCGGCCTCGTCGCGGCGCGCTCGCGAATCGGTCGATTCGGTGCCGAGTCCGCGATCGTCGTCGAGCGGTACGACCGCCGCGAGGCTGGCGGTGCGATTCGGCGAGTTCATCAGGAGGATCTCTGCCAGGCGCTCGGCGTGGCACCCACGCGCAAATACCAGAATGAGGGCGGCCCGGGACCGGCGGAGATCGTGGCGCTCTTCCGCAACGTCATGCCGTCGAGGGTCGCCGAGGAGAGCGTCTGGCGGTTCATCGACGCGCTCGCCTGGAACTGGGTCATCGGTGGGACCGATGCACATGCCAAGAACTACTCCGTGCTTCTCGCGGGCGCCGCCGTGCGGATGGCTCCGCTGTATGACGTCGCGTCCGGTCTTCCGTACGGCGTCCACGAGCGGAGGCTGCGTTTCGCGATGAAGCTCGGCGGCCGCTATGACGTCTTTCCCCACCACAACCCGTGGCCGAGGGTCGCCGACGAGCTGGGCGTGGCTCGCGCTCGTGTCGTTGCGCGCGTGCGGGATCTCGCGGGCCGGGCGCCAGATGCGCTGTCGGATGCGGCCGCGGTTCCCGATGTCGCCGAGCTCCGGCGGGAGCTTGCAACGCGTCTCGTCGATCTCGTCGCGGATCGCGCCCAGCGCTGCGTGTCACTTCTCGACGCGGGTCGCAGCGGCTGAGCCGCTACGCCGCGGCCCGGCGGCGGCCGGCGGCGCGGTAGACGAACGCCAGCACCTCGGCGACCGCCTGGAAGAGCTCCTCGGGGATCTGCTGGCCGATCTCGACCTCCTTGTGGAGCGCGCGTGCGAGCGGCGGATTGGTGAGCACCGGGACGGAGGCGGCCTCGGCGGCCTCGCGGATCGCCTTCGCGACGAGGTCTGCGCCCTTGGCGACGACGTCCGGGGCGGGCTTCGTGCCGTCGTAGCGCAGCGCCACGGCGAAATGAGTCGGGTTCGTGACGACGACGTCGGCGGTCGCGACGTCGGCGATCATGCGCTTCCTGGCCTGTGCGAACTGGCGCCGCCGGATCGCGCCGCGCACCTCGGGGGCGAGGTCGCTCTGGCGCGACTCCTGCTTGACCTCGTCCTTGGACATCTTGAGCGACTTCTCGTGCCGGCGCCGCTGCCAGGCATAGTCGATGGCGGCGAGGGCCATGAACGCGCCGCCGACGTAGAGCGACAGGGTGAGCACGGTGCGGGCGAGCGCGACCATCATCGCGCCCGGCGTAACGCCGGTGAGCGCCGCGAGCTGCGGCAGCCGGGGCCAGATCGCGAGGAACGCCGCGATCGAGACGACGGCCGCCTTCGCGAGCGCCTTCCCCGACTCGAAGAGGAGCTGCGGCGGCGCGAGCCGCTTGAACCCGGTGCGCGGGTTGACGCGCGACCACTGCGGCTTGATCGCGGATGCTGTGATCCGCGGCCGGTTCTGGAGCACGCTGGCGGTCACGCCTGCCGCGGCCGCGGCGAAGAGGATCGGGGCGATGATGGTGAGCGTCGAGCGCATCGCCCATCCGGCGAGCGCGCCGCCCTCGCCCTTCGACGCGAGGCTGGGGTTGCCGCTCTGACTGATCCCCTGGCGGACGACGTCGGTGAGCTGGTGCAGCATGTTCGGCGCGACGATCGCGAGGGTGCCGATCCCGACCAGGAGCACGGTCGCGGAGTTGAGATCCATCGACCGGGCCATCTGCCCCTTCTTGCGCGACTCGTCCCGTCGCTTGGGAGTGGGCTTCTCGGTGCGGTTCTCCGACACCTAGCCTCTCACCCCCCCAGGGTGCGAACGGCCTGCGCCACGGACTGCTGCATCGCGTCGCCCAGGCGGGAGCTCAGGAACGGCAGCGACGCCGCGATGACGGTGAAGCCGACGAGCAGCTTCGCCGGCAGGCCGACGACGAACACGTTCATCTGCGGCACGGCGCGCGAGACGAGGCCGAGCGCCGCGTCGGTGATCAGGAGCGCGACGAGCGCCGGCGCGACGATCTCGAGGCCGATCACCCAGAGCTGGCCGAACGCGGCCGCGGCGTGCGCCGAGAGGCTCGTCATGTCCGGAAACGCCGTAACGGGGAGCGCCTTGTAGCTTGCCGCGAGGCCCTGGAGCATGATGTGGTCGCCGCCGGCGAGCAGGAACACCATGACGGCGAACAGCGAGTAGAACTGGCCCAGGATCGCGTTCTGCGTGTTGTTCACCGGGTCGACCAGGTGGGCGAACGAGAAGCCGATCACGGTGTCGAGGAGCCCCGCGCCGGCCGTGACGGCGGCCGACAGGATGGCCATCGGGAACGCGAAGGCGAGGCCGACGCCGGCCTCCTTGAGAAGCAGGATCGTGTACTCGCCGGTGTTCGTGGGCACGTGCTGGCCGTGCAGGGCGACCGGCATCATCGCGAGCGCGATGGCCATCGCGATCAGCGCCCGGACGCGGATCGGGATCATGTGGGCCGAGAAGACGGGCGCCAGGACGAAGAGGCCGCCCAGCCGTGCGAGCACCAGCGTGAACCCGAGCAGCTGGCCGGAGACGAGCCCCGGCAGGTCGACGGTCACGGGCCGACCATGGACGGGATCGACACGTACAGGTTGTGCACGTAGACCAGCATCTGGTCGAGCATCCACGGCCCTCCGATCGCCATGACCGCCCCGGTCGCCAGGATCTTGGGGATGAAGGTGAGCGTCGGCTCCTGGATCGACGTGACCGCCTGGAGCACCGACACGACCAGGCCGACGGCGAGGCCAGTGAGCAGGAACGGCATCGACACCTCGAGGGTGATCGTGAGGGCCTGCATCGCAAGGCTTGTGACGGTGTCGGCGTTCATGCGGATCCTCGTCAGGTGTGGAAGGACTGGACCAGGCTCTGGACCACGAGGTGCCAGCCGTCCACGAGCACGAAGAGCATGATCTTGAACGGCAGCGAGATCAGGACGGGCGGGAGCATCATCATGCCCATCGACATCAGGGTCGACGAGACGACCATGTCGATGATCAGGAACGGCAGGTAGATCAGAAAGCCGATCTGGAACGCCGTCTTCAGCTCCGAGATCATGAAGGAGGGGATGAGGACGTACGTCGGGATGTCGGCCCGCGTCTTCGGGCGCGGCAGGTCGGCCATCGAGACGAAGAGCGCGAGATCGGAGTCGCGCGTCTGCTTGAACATGAACGTCCGCAGCGGCTCCTGGCCGCGGTCGATCGCCGACTGGATGCCGATCTCGTGGTGGGTGTAGGGCTGGACGGCGACCGCGTTCACTTGCTTGAGCGTCGGCGCCATGACGAAGAGCGACAGGAAGATCGACATCCCGACCAGCACCTGGGTCGGCGGCGTGGTCGGCGTGCCCAGCGCGCTTCGCACGAAGCCGAGCACGATCAGGATGCGCGTGAACCCCGTGAGCATGAGCAGCGCGCCCGGGAGCACGGCGAGCAGCGTGAGCAGGAGGAAGATCTGGACGGGCGCCGAGATGGCCTTGCCGCCGCCGACCAGGTTGATGTTCGTCGCGTGGTCGGCGAGGAGGGGGAGCATGCTCACCGCGCGGTTCTCCGCCTCAAGGCCTCGATCATGCCCGACGGCGCCGGCTGGCTGCCCGGGATCTGAGCGAGTTGCGCGGCAGCGGCGAGCTCGATGTCCATCGCCCGCGCCTCCTCGGCGGAGTACACCCTGAGCGGCGTCACCGAGTGCTCTGTCGCGCCGATCAGGATCAGCTCGTCACCCGACCGGATCAGGTGCAGCGCCCGGTTGGGTGCGAGCGTGGTCGTCGCGACCACCGCGATCCGCTCGTCGCTCTGGGCGGCGCGCGACTTGGCGGTGGACTTGAGGAGCCAGTAGAGCCCGTAGACGACGGCGAGGACGATCGCGAGGCCGACGATCGTGCGGGCGACGGCGCCGGAGGTCGACGAGACGCCGGTGGTCCCCGAGTCGGGCGTGGACGAGCCACCTGTGACGTCCGCCGGAAGCGGCGTCGTGTCCTTCTGGAACGCGGGCGCCTGCTTCGTGGCCGTCTGCCCGGACGTGTCCGCCTGGTTCGACGTGTCGGCCCATGCCGGGGCCGCCTGCAGAAGCAGGATCGCGGCCAGTGCGACGGCCGTCCGCAGAAGACCCGCGCGGAGACGGTGACGTAGGGGGGAACGCAAGGCGCACCCGTAATCGGCTCGGCCCGGAGCCGCTTGAGGGGCGCCCGACGGGGTATTTCGCCGTCACTGGAGGCACCTGCGGAATTACCACAAATCGAGGAGGCAGCCCCACCTTGGGCTGCCGATACGTCCTTTGTTCGAAAAGTGTTTGCACATCTTTCGAATGATATGACCCCAAGTTGTTCGCTCCCGTCGTCGTCCCTGTAAATGCGGAGGTTGAGTTCCGTGGAAACCGCCACTTCGGCCCAGCGCCCGACTGCGTCCACCGCAGAGGCGCTCTGGCGCGCCTGGATTCAGAATGGTGACGTCGCCGCTCGCGACCGCCTCGTGCTGTCGTACGCCCCGATGGTCAAGTACCTCGCGTGCCGCAAGGTCCGCGAGCTTCCCGCCCACTGCGAGCTCGACGACCTCGTGTCGTGCGGCCTGCTCGCGCTGATCGCTGCGGTCGACCGGTTCGACCCGGCCAAGGGCGCCACGTTCGAGCAGTACGCGTGGACTCGCGTCTCCGGCGCGATCATGGACGAGCTGCGGCGCCAGGACTGGGCGCCCCGCTCGCTGCGCCGCTCCGGCCGCGCCATCGAGCGCGCCCGCGACGAGTGGCAGGCCAAGACCGGCCGGCTGCCCTCCGACGGCGAGCTCGCCAACGAGCTCGAGATCGGCGTGGGCGACCTGCGCGGCCAGCTCGAGGGCCTCGCCCGGGCTGACCTCCTCTCGCTGAACACCCCGGCGCGCGGCGCCGAGGAGTCCATGCCGGTCGAGGTCGGCGACACGATCGAGGCGCCTTCGGGCGAGCACGATCCCGAGATCGGCGGCGCTCGCCAACGAGCGCGCGCAGGTGCTGCGCGACGCCATCGCCTCGCTCACCGAGCGTGAGCAGACGATCCTCGTCCTGCTCTACGTGAAGCACCTGCAGGGCGCCGAGATCGGCCGCCTCCTGGGCGTCTCCGAGTCGCGCGTCTCGCAGATCCTGAGCTCCATCCGGCGCACGCTCAAGGAGCACATCGAGAGCTACGACTCGATGGGCACCACGCTCCGGCGCGCCGCCTAAGCAGCATCCAGCTTCGCCTCCATCGCCCCTCGGGCCCGCATCGGGTCCGGGGGGCGATTTGCGTTTCAGGAAGCGCTTGTCGGTCGCACCTACCGCCAAGTGTCGTTCGCGACGCTCCGAGTGGCGCTCGCTCGAACCGCCAATTGGCGCTCGTTCCCGCCGCCAAGTGGCCACGGCTTGCGGGGACGCCGCCCTCCTGATGGAGCCGCACCGACGCACGGACGAGTCTTCTCATGGCCGGGACGGCGATGTTCCTGGCCGGGTCGACGCTCGTCGTCCGCGCTGGGCACTGACCGCGCGCGGGCTCCAGGGACGCCTGGGGTTACCAGGTAACGCATCGGCCGGCGTTTCACGCGCGTGGCCGATTCGGCGCACATCGTCGTTGACGTTCGCGCGCACGGCCACCTGGCCGCCCCGAACGGCCGCCCGCGAGGGTTGCCGCTCCATCGCGCCTCCGCCGTCCCTTGGGTGCGGAGTGGAGGCGGTGCGGTCGCGCGCCCGACAGGGTCCCCGGTCAGCGCCCGGTCTCCCGGCCCGGATGAACCGGCGTGCTCAGCGGGGCGCGCCGCCGGATGAGCATCGGTCCTCGGTAAGTGGGGGTTGACTCCCTCTCCGCGACGTCGCCTCAACCACTCTCGCCCTCCGCCGATGACTTGGGGTGGTGTGTTGTCTAGCTGGAAAGTGAACGGCGGGCTATGCGGCTGATGGCGACATCGAGGGTTCCCGACGGCGCGCTCCTTGGGCGCGACGTGCGCACCGGTGCGGCCGAGCATGCGCCGCTGCTTCGGGCCGGGACCGCCGTCACCCCGGAGTTCCGAAACGCCCTGATCCGCCAGGGCATCAACGCCGTCTACGTCGACGACGAGCTGAGCGCCGGCATCGAGGTGCCCGAGGTGCTGACAGAGCGCACTCGAACCGACGCCGAGACGGCCCTCCAGCGGGCCTATGACGACATCCCGACGGCGCTCGGGAACGGCGAGACGGTGTCGGACGAGACCGTCGGCGACCTGAAGAAGATCGCGCACCTGATCGCCCGCGACATCGCGGCCTCCGGCGACGCCGTGCTCGCGCTCACCGATCTGGCGGGCGCCGACGCCTACACGCTCCAGCACTCCATCGACGTGACGGTGCTCGGCCTCGTGCTCGGCCGGCGCGTCCTGAACCTCTTCGGCTGGCCCAACTACCGCGGCGAGCGCGTCTTCACCGGCATCGACGAGCGGCTGACGAGCCTCGGCGTGGGGCTGCTCCTGCACGACATCGGAAAGCTGGTCGTGCCCTCGCCCGTCCTGAACAAGCAGGGGCCGCTCGACGCCGACGAATGGGAGCTCATGCGCCAGCACCCCGAGGCGGGTGTCGAGCTCCTGCCCGGGCACACCATCAGCGCCCTCGCCAAGAGCGTCGTCCGCTCGCACCACGAGCGCTGGGACGGGACCGGCTATCCCGAGGGCCGGGCCGGCTCGAAGATCGCCCAGTTCGCGCGCATCGCAAGCGTCGCGGACGTCTACGACGCCGTGACGAGCGCCCGCCCCTACCGCGCGGCTGCGCCGGCCCACGTGGGCTACGACGTGATCCTGGGCGGCGGCGGCCGCGATTTCGACCCCGAGGTGGTGACCGCGTTTCGCAAGCTGGTCGCGCCGTACCCGGCCGGGACGGAGGTCGAGCTCGCCGACGGCAGCCGCGGCATCGTGGCGTCCCTCCCGGTGGAGGCCCCCGACGAGCCGACCGTCCGCATCACCCACCGGCCGGACGGGTCGCAGATCGCCGAGCCGGCCGACCTGCCCTACGCTGAGCTGCCGGGCATCGCGGGCGCCGCGAGCTACCCCGCCGCGGCCTAGCCGGTACCCTCACCGGATGCCCGTCCGGATCACGGTCCGCGTCTCGCCGGGCGCGCGCCGCACCGAGGTGGCCGGCCGCTACGGCGACGGCTGGAAGGTTCGGGTGGCGGCCCCGCCGGAGCGAGGCCGCGCCAACGAGGCGCTCGTCCTGCACCTCGCAGAGGTCCTGGGCGTCCCGAAGGCCGCCGTCCGCGTCGTCGCCGGGCCTGGCTCGCGCGACAAGGTCGTCGAGGTGGACGGCCTCACGGCCGCCCAGGTCGACTCCGCGCTGGCCCGTTAGGCCGCGGCGTCGAGCCGCTTGTCGGTCGGGACGACCGTGGTGATGCGAAGGCCGAACTGCTCGTCGATCGCCACGACCTCGCCGCGGGCGATGCGGCGGCCGTTCACGAGCAGGTCGACGGGCTCGCCCGTCATCCGGTTCAGGACGACGATGGAGCCCGGCCCGAGGTCGAGCGTCTCGCCGATCGTCATCTCCGTGCGGCCGATCTCGACCGCCAGCTCGACGGGAACGTCGAGCACGATGTCGAGTCCGGCCAGCTCGGGCGAGCCCTGCGGCGCGGCCGGCACGGCGGCGTCGGTCAGGGGCTCGAGGGCCATCTCTGCGGGAACGTTGGGGGTCTCGTCGCTCATGTGTCTCCGTCCTACTGGACGACCACGTCGGTGAAGAAGACGTGCGTCACCTTCTCATCGGTCTGCGACTGCAGATCTTTGAGGATGTCCGTGAGCAGCTTCTCGCGCGACTGCCGCTGGATCAGGTCGTCGGTGGCGAGGCCGGTCAGATCGTTCGTCACGATCGAGCGCACGACGGCGTTCTCCTTGAGGCTCGGGGCTGCCCCTTCGGCCGCCTTGGGGATGCCGCCCTCCATCTCGAGCGCGACGCTCACCTTGCCGTAGTGGCCGCTGTCGAGGTTGATCGTGAAGTCGGGCGCGAGCGCGAGCAGCTCGCCCGCCACCTTCGGGGGCGCCGCCTTCTTGGCCGAGCCGCCGCCGGAGAGCAGGAACTTGTACGCGCCGCCGCCGCCGGCGAGGACGAGCAGCAGCACCGGAAGGATGATCTTCAGCTTTCCCTTCATGGGGATGTCGCTCCTTGGGACTGGGTTGCGTTACGGAGCACGACCACGTCGACCCGGCGGTTGACCGCGCGGCCGTCGTCGGTGTCGTTGGGTGCGATGGGGTTCTGGTCGGCGAAGCCCACGACCGTGAGGCGGTGCTGGGGCACGCCGTGATGGATGAAGAACTCGAGGACGGCGTTCGCGCGGGCCGTCGAGAGCTCCCAGTTCGACGGGAACTCGCCGCCTGAGATCGGCACGTTGTCGGTGTTCCCCTCGACTGCGATCGCGTTCGAGAACCGGGTCGTCACGAGCAGGTGCGAGACCTCGAGCAGGATCGGCGAGCCGGTCGCCTTGAGCTCCGCGTGGCCCGAGTCGAAGAGCACCTTGTCCGTGAGGAGCCGGATTACGAGTCCGCGCTGGTCGATCGACGTCTGGATCAGCCCCGAGAACCCGTGCAGCTTCGCGTACGTGTCCACCTGTGTCTTGATCTGCTCGAGGTTGGACTGCTCCTCGGCGGCGGCCTTCTTGGCGGCGGCCTTCTGCGCGGCCGTGGGCGCCGGGGCGACCTTGCCGATCAGGGTGTGCGAAATTGATCTGGAACGTCGAGTCCATCTGCTGGCTCGCCGTCGCGGACTGCACGCCCTGGATGCGGGTGGGCTCGCCCTGCTGGAAGCTCTTGCCACCGTCGAGCACGCCGCCCATGAACGCCTTCTGGAGGGCGCGCTGGAGCACCTGGTACTTGGAGATGTTCACCGACGAGATCGAGAACAGCACCATGAAGAGCGCCATGAGGAGCGTGATCATGTCGGCGTAGGTGAGGAGCCAGCGCTCGTCGCCGCCCTCGTGCCCGCCTCCGTGCCCGCCTCCGCGGCGGCCCCTGCGCCCGTGGCCGCTCATGCCGCCTCCCGCTGCTGTTCCTCGGGGACGATGCCCGAGTGCGGCGTCGTCCGCTCCCCGCTGCCGCGCTTTGCGGGCGGCACGTAGGCCTCGAGCTTCTCCGCGAGCACGCGCGGGTTGTCGCCGGCCTGGATGGAGAGGATCGCCTCGAGCACCATGTAGCGGTGGTTGACCTCGGCGGCCGACATCTCCTTGAGCTTGTTGCCGATGGGGAGGAAGAGCAGGTTCGCGCTCGACACGCCGTAGAGCGTGGCGATGAACGCGCCCGAGATGGCCGGGCCGAGCGTCGACGGCGCGGACAGGTTCTCGAGCACGTGGATGAGGCCCATGACGGTGCCGATGATGCCGAGGGTCGGGGCGAAGCCGCCCGCCGTCGTGAACATGCCGGCGATCTGGCCGTGCCGCTGCGCCATGCCGTCCACCTCGGACTCGAGGATGGTGCGGACGAGGTCGGAGTCGGTGCCGTCGACGACGAGCTGAAGGCCCTTCTTCGTGTACGCGTCGTCGATCTTGGCCACGTCCTCCTCGAGCGCGAGCAGGCCGTTGCGGCGGGCCTTCTCGGCGAGGGTGACCATGTCCTGGATCACGCCGCCCGACTCGACGCTCGCGCCCTTGAAGCTCATGATCATGCCCTTGGGCATGGCCGTGAACGTCTGGAAGTTCGTCGAGGCCATGACCGCACCGGACGTCCCGCCCACGATGAGCAGGAGCGCCGGGATGTTCATGAAGGCCATCGGGTTGGTGCCCTCCATGATGCTGGCAAGCAGAAGCGCGCCGAACGCGCACACGATGCCAATGGCGGTGATGGCTTTCACGGGGTTCCGATCCTTCGGGTGGGTACCGCGGCCGTCCGTGGCCACGGGGAACGACGATTGTTCAGGTAATCGGCCACAGTTGCCTGTTCTTCATCACGCTCTAGGGCGAAGATGCCGAAGCGGCACGACGTTGTCGGCCGCGTGACCGCTGGCGGCGACGATGCCGGCACGCCAGTCGCGAACGAGCCGGGCCACGTCCGCCGGCGTCTCCGCCACGACGAACCGCGATCCGTTCGACAGCGAGATGACCGTGTCGGGGTTGGCCTCGACCGTCTGGATGAGCTCGGGATTCACGTAGAGCTCGTGATCGGGCTGGCTGAGTCTGTGGACGGGAATCATGGGGAGTGGTCTCCGGGGGTTGGGAGGGCCCCGCGGCGTCCGTGCCGCGGGGCCCGGTCCGGCCTAGTGCTTCAGGTTCACGAGCTCCTGGAGCATCTCGTCGGCGGTGGAGATGATGCGGCTGTTCGCCTGGAACCCGCGCTGGGCGGTGATCATGTTGGTGAACTCCTGGGCGAGGTCGACGTTCGACATCTCGACCGCACCGGGCGAGAGCGTGCCCAGGCCGTTCGTGCCGGCGGTGCCGGTCGACTCGACGCCCGAGTTGCTCGACGCGGCGAACTTGTTCCCCGAGACGCGCTCGAGGCCCTCGTTGTTCGGGAACTTCGCCATCGAGATGGCGGCGACGCGGGTGACAACGCCGACGGCGTCGATCGTCGTGACGATGCCGTCCTGGCCGATCGTCACGGACTTCGTGTTCGCCGGCACGTTGATGGTCGTCTCGGTCGAGGTCGGCGAGCCCGTCACCGGGTCGATCGTGTAGCCGACCACGTAGTAGCCCTCCGGCGTCACCATGTCGCCGTTGGCGTCGCGGGAGAAGTTGCCCGCGCGCGTGTAGAGGATGTTCCCGAAGCCGGTCGTATCGTCCGTGATCCGGAAGAACCCGTCGCCCTGGATCGCGGCGTCGAGAGCGTTCCCGGTCGACTGGACCGCGCCCGACGACATCAGGTTGTCGATGCCGTTCAGCTGGACGCCGAGGCCGACCTGCGCGCCGTTGGTGCCGCCGAGCGTTGCGCTCGGGGCGCTCGAGCCGCGCTGAATCTGGCTGAGCGCATCCTTGAAGCTCGTCCGCTCGGCCTTGAAGCCGATGGTGTTGACGTTCGCGATGTCGTTGGCCGTGACGTCCAGCATCATCTGGTGGACCTTGAGGCCGCTGATCGCGGCGAACATTCCTCGCATCATGGGAATCGGTTCCCTTCTGTGCCGCCGGGCTTCCTCTGCGAGGTCCAGCGCGTGCGGCTCGTGTCGTTGGTGGGTTAGTTGATGACTGCGCTGTCGATGTTCGTGAAGACGCGGTCGCGCATCTGATCCGCGCCGACCGCGGTGATCACGGTGCGGTTTCGCACCGAGACGACGAAGGCTGTGCCGTCGATCAGCACGAGGGCCTCCCTGGCCCCCTTCGCCGAGGCCTTGCCGACGCCGTCCTGGAGCCGCGCCATGGTGGCCTCGCCCACGTCGATGCCCCGCCGGCGCAGCCGCTCGAGCGCATGGCCCGAGAAGTGGATGCCGGCGGCCTGGTCGAGCTTCGACCGCAGGACCCCCTCGAAGCTCGCCGCGGCGCCGTCGGCGGCAGGAGCCGCGGGCGTGGGCCGGGGAGCGCCGACGCCGGGAGGCGCCAGGGCGGGGTTCAGGCGGACGGGCTCGGCGGACATCGGGCTAGGACACCTGCACGATCTCGTCGGGGGTGATCTGCGAATCGCCCACGGTGATCTGGATGGCGCCGCCGGAGATCGACACCTTCGAAGCGGTGCCGGATCCGTTGGTGCCGTCGGCCGAGACCCACGAGACCTGGTGCCCGATCAGGCCGACGGCCTGGGACATCTGGCTCGAGAAGGCCTGCTGCTGTGTTGCGGCGACCAGGTTGGTGATCTGCTCCAGCGACGAGAACTGGGCCATCTGACCCATGAAGTCCTTGTCGTCCATCGGGTTCATCGGGTCCTGGTGCTGGAGCTGGGTCACCAGGAGCTTCAGGAAGTCGTCCTTCCCGAGGATGGCGTTCGGGTTCGTCCCGGCCGCGGCGGCGCCGAGGGCGCCGGACGTGGTCGGTGTGATGGAGCTCATCGTTCCCTCCTCAGGCGAGCACGTCGACCTGCGTCCCAAGCGGGACGAGGTGCAGCTCGGTCGTGATGTCGACGACGTCCTCCTCGGACGTCGCCAGGTCGGTGGTGCCCATCGCCTGCGCGAGGTCGGATGCCTGGCGGCGCTCGCCGTTCGAGGCGGGCCCGTCGCCGGCGACGTGGACGTCGAGCGAGGTGATCTGGAGGCCCTGGCTCTCGAGCGAGCGGCGCAGGTCGGACGCGGTCTGGGTGAGCTCCTGTGCCGCGGCCGGCGTCTCGGCGGCGAGCGTCGCCGCCACCGTGCCGTCGTGCACGCGCATCGTGATCCGCACCCCGCCCAGGTCGGCCGGGTGCAGGCTGATGCGGGCGGTGGCGCCGCCGTTCTGGCGCACGGCGACCCGGAGGGTGGCGTGAGCCATGTCGGGGACGTCGCGCAGCCGCACCCGCGGCCGGACGTCCTGCTGGGGCTGGTCGGGCACGGGCCGCTCGTCGAGCCGGGCGGGCTCGGCGGCGCGGGCCGAGGCCGGAGTCTGGGCGACGGCCGGTGCAGCCGCGTGCTCGGGCGCAGGGGCTGCGACGGGCGCGTCGGCCGTCTGAGCCGGCGGGGCGGTGCGGCCGGCCGGCGGGGCGTCCTGCACGTGGGCGGGACGGCCGGCGGCGGGCGTGTGCTGCGGGCGGTCCGGGCCGTCGGAGCGGCCGCCGGCGTGGTCGGCGCGAGCCGTCCGGGCCGGTGCGGCGCGCTTCGGAGCCTGAGCTGCGGGCGCCTCGGCTGCCGCGGCTGCCTCGGCCGGGGCTGCTGCCTCGGCGGTCTGGGCAGGTGCCCCCTCGGGCTGCGCGGCCGTCGTTGTGGCCGGTTGCGTGGAGGGCTGCGCCGTGGGCTGGGCGGCGGGCGGTGCCTTCGGCCCCGGGCTTGCGGCCTCGGCGGCCACGGGTGCGGGTTCCCGGGCCACGGCGGGAGCGCCCGAGCCGGGAGCCTTGGGCGGCGGCGCGGCGGCGACAGGAGCCGTGGCGGGCACGGCCGATGCCTCGGCAGGCGCGACCCGGACGCCGGCGGCCGCCGAGACGGCGGCGAGCGCCGGAGCGGCCGTAGCGGCCGCCTGCGAAGGGGCTTCCGGGGCCGCGGCCTGCGCCGGCGGCACCGGGAGCGTGATCAGCGCGAGGACCTGTGCGGTCGCGTCGGCGGGCTTCTTGGTGTCGGGGCCGGAGGAGTCGCCTTCGGCCTTCGTGCCCTCCGCAGGTGCGGTCCGGGCGGTGGGATCGGCGGCCGGTGGCGGGGCCTCGGCCGGCTGAGCCGCTCCCAGGGCTGCGGCGAACGCATCCGAGGGGGCCGGCTCCTGGCCGCGTTCCGGCGGCGCGTGGTCGCGGGCCGGAGGAGCGGCGACGACTGGGACGTCGTTCATGTGGAGCTCCCGGTGGGTTGGATGATGGACGTGGCGCCGAAGCGCTGCATGTTCTCGAGCACCGCGGCGACGTAGCGCTGCGTCTCGGGGTACGGCGGCACCCCGCCGTACTGGGCGACCGCGCCCGGGCCGGCGTTGTAGGCGGCCAGCGCCAGGCGGACGTCACCGTGGTAGCGGTCGAGCTGCCCGCGCAGGTAGCGCGCGCCCGCGTCGATGGACTGGGCGGGGTCGTACGGGTCGCTGACGCCCAGGCCCTGCGCCGTGGCGGGCATGAGCTGCATGAGGCCGGCGGCGCCCGACGCGCTGGTCGCCTGCGGGTTCCAGCCGGACTCCTGCTGGATCACGGCCTCGATCAGGGCGGGGTCGACGCCGTAGCGGGCGGCGGCCTGCTGCACCTGCGGAAGGAACTGCTGTGCCTGGGCGGGCAGGCCCGGGGCGGTGGTGCCGGTCTGCGCCTGCGCCAGCACCTGCGAGAAGGCCTGTGCGGCGGGCTGCGGCGCGGCTGCGGCGGGCGCCTGGACGAGCGTCGCCTCGAGCGCCTGGATCTCACCGATCCGGGACATGGCGGCGTCGATGCTCATGCCGCCTCTCCGCGCTGGAGGCGCAGGTGGCGGGAGATGGCGACCTCGTCGAGCGCGGCGGTCTCCTTGCGTGCGACGGCGCGGTCGTGCTCGGAGCGCTTGCGTGCCTTGAGCCTGACGAGCGTCTCGTGCTCGATGGCGGCGCGTGCCAGCCTCGAGCGGCCGGCGTCTACCTCGACCGCCTGCGCGGCGGCGCCGTGTGCTGCGGCGTCGCGCTCGCGCTCGACGCGCTCCATGTAGGCCTGGAACGCGCGGAGGTCGTGGCCGCTGACCTCAGCCCCCGGCTGAAGCTCGCCCGTGCCGCGGGCGTCGTCGACGCGGCGAGTGGCCGTGTCCAGTTCCGTCTCGCGGTCGCGCTGCCGGCGCAGCTCGCGTGCGAGGGCCTCCTGAGCCTGGCGTTCGGCCTGCTCTCGCAGGGCGCGAATCGGCTCGAGTCTGAAGGTGAACGGAGTGTGTTCCACGGGAGTCCGAAGCGGTCAGGCCGGGTAATCGACTGACTCACTTGGTTTTTGAGCATTTTGTTAAGACAGGGCCTTGCCGATCGCGTCCAGCACCCGGTCGGGCTGGAACGGCTTGACCACGAAGTCCTTGGCGCCGGCCTTGATGGCCTCGAGCACCTTCGCCTCTTGCCCCAGCGCCGAGCACATGACCACGCGCGCGGTCGGCTCCTGGTTCAGGATCTCCTTGAGCGCCGCCAGGCCGTCCTTCTCGGGCATGGTGATGTCAAGGGTCATGATGTCGGGCCTCAGCGCCTGATACTGGGACACGGCTTCGACGCCGTTTGCCCCCTCGCCGATTACCTCGTGCCCGCCCTTGGCGAGCACGTCGGACAGCATCTTGCGCATGAAGGCGGCGTCGTCCACAACGAGAACGCGTGCCATCAGTTGGTTCCTCCTGGAATTTCGGCATCTGGGACGCTCCCTGCAGGGAGCACGGATTCGATTCGGACGGCCCACTCGTCCTCGACCAGGAGGAGCCTCCCGGTGGCGAAGCGGCGGCCGTTGACGTACAGGTCGACAGGGTCGTCCGGGGCGCGGTCGAGGTCGACCACGGCGCCGGACCCGAGGCTCACTGCCCGCCCGACGGGCATGTGGGTGCGGCCGAGCTCGGCCCAGACGCGCACCGGGATCGCCCGGATCTGCGCGCCGGAGATGCCCTCCCGCCCTTCACGGTCGAGATGGCCGCCCGCCTCCTCGGCGGCGAGCTCGTCGAGCGCGCGGGTCATGCGGACGACGAACGCGTTGGGCACGAGCTGGAGCAGGCGGCACGGCTCGCCGAGCAGGGTGAAGCCGACGCTCGTCGTGTGCGGCGTGAGCTCGTAGGCCTCACCCGCCTCGCCGGGCGTCGCGAAGAACCGCGTCTCCGGCGGGCTGATCTCGATCTCCTCCTGGAGGACGTTCGCGGTGGCTCCGGCGGCCGCGGCCATCATCTGGTTCATCGCCTCGCCGGCGGCCGAGACATCGAGCTCCGAGAGCTCCTCGGCCTCCTCCACGGCCATCGCATCCATGCCCATCATCGCCGCGGCCAGGCGCTGCACGCCGAGCCGCGTCATGACGAAGATGTTGCCGCCCGTCACGCCGTCGACGTACGACACGCTCGCGACGACCGCCGGCACCGGGATCCCCCGCAATGGCGCGTCGTCGGAGTGGACGACGGCGACCTTGCTGCGCTCCACGGTCGACTGCGAGACGACCTCGAGCACCTGCCCGACCGCTTCGGCGGTCGAGTCGGCCAGCTTGATGAGGGCTTCGTCGGTCGTCACGACCCGCCCTCCGCGCGCCCGACGACCTGGATCGCCCGCCAGTTGCCGTTGCGGCCCGGCTGGGCGTGGTGCGCAGGCACCTGGCCCGCGTAGAGCATGACGCCGTCGGCCGCCGGGACGCGGAAGCGGAGCACGTCGCCCGGCTTGAGCGCGAGCATCTCCTCGACGGGCATCTGCCGCGAGGCCACCTCGGCGCGGAGCTCGACGTCGACGGACGCGACGCCGCTTCTCACGGCAACCCGTGATTCGGGGTCGATCGCCACCTCGCCGAACTGGCTGCCGGACAGGTGCTCGAGCGCCGGCTCGACCGCGCGGTGGGGCAGGACGAGGGCCATCGTCGACGAGGATCCGTCGACCCGCACCTCGATGGTGAGCATGAGCGTCGGCTCGCTGGGGGGCGCCAGGTTGACGTTCGCGATCTGAGACTCGATTGCGAGTAGATGGGTCGTGATCCCGGCGAGCTCGCTCCACGTCGCGGCCAGCTGCTCGACCACCGTGTCGAACACGCGCCGCACGAGCGCGATCTCGATCTCGGTCAGCTCGCGCGGCTTCACGTGCGTGGCCGACGTGCCGCCCATGAGCCTCTCGGCGAGGCGCAGCATGAGCGAGAGCTCGGCGGTCATGAGCACGTGGGTGCCGAGCGGCCGGCATTCGATCGTGGCGCAGATCGACGGCTGCGGGATCTGGCCGATCGCCGTCGACCAGGTGAGCTGGTCGAGGCTCAGCACCTCGAGCTCGATCGGCGTCAGAAGCTCCGTCGAGAGGCGCTGGCCGGCGGTGCGGCAGAAGCTCTCGTGTGCGCGCTCGAGCCGCCGCTGCTGATCCTGGGCGAACTTGCTGGGCCGCGAGAAGTCGATGTCGCGCACCCGGCGGGCGCGGCGCTTGTGCGCCGGCTCGGCCGGGCCGGTCTGGCCCTGCTTCGCGGCCTCGACGAGCGCGGCGATCTGATCGTTCGAGAGGTTCTCGCTCATGCCGCCCTCGCCATCTGGAGCTGGCTGCCCCAGGTCGCGATCTCGACCTCTTCGAGGCCGGCCTGCTTGCACGTGATCGAGCGGCGCTCGAGGTAGACGCGCATCGTCCGGCCGGAGTTCCCGCCGGTGACTGCGGCGCGAACCGGGATCCCGTGCGCGCGCAGGCCCTCGCGGACCGCCTGTTCGTTGCGGTTCCCGACGTCGAGCTTGCCGGCCGCGGCGAACATCTGCGCGCCGCCCACGAGCACGGCGGAGAGGCACGAGCGGGTGGCGCCGATCGCGGTCACCTCGCGGATGAGCTGCGGGATCGCCGTGTCGGCGAACTTGCCCGCCGCGGCGCCGTTGCCGTTCGACTCGGGCAGCACGACGTGCGCCATCGCCGCGACCGGTCCGCGGTCGTCGACGATGACCAGGCCGATGCAGGAGCCGAGGCCGAGGCCGACCAGGACGTCGCCTGCGTGCTGCGTGGCTGCGATCTCACCCATGCGGACGACCAGCTCGGACACCTAGTGCTCCGCCTCGTGACAGCGGGCTGGAGATGGCGAGCGAAAACCAAGCGATGCTAGGACGCAGGGAGCGTCAATACTGAGGAAGTACTGGCGCGACCGAGGACAACGCAGTGCGCCGGTTTGCAGCCGCCAGAACAGCCCAGGTGTTGCGAGGTGGCGCACGTTATGCAGCCTCACCCAGGCCGAGGCGGTCGAGGAGCAGCGCCACGCCGGCGCCGCCGGGGACGAACAGGAAGCCGAACTTGCACGCGGTGCCGTCGACGGTCATGCGCGAGTCGAGCAGGAGCGCCAGGTCGGTGTCGGCGGCGGTGACTGCGAGGACGCTCGCGACGATCGCGCCGAGCATGTCGGACATGGCGACCGGCGGGTGCGGCTCCATCTGCAGGTTGGTCATCGTGCCCATGGCCTGGACGTAGGAGCTGCCGAGGATGTTCCCGATCTCGCCGAGCGTGGAGAGCTCCATCTCGGGGTCGCCCTCCACGCCGAGGAGCGAGCACAGCGTGTTGGCGCTCTCGGGCTCGAAGAGGAGCAGCACGGTGGCGTCGAGATCGCCGAACACGCCGATGATGACGGCGCTCACGGTGTCCTCGGCGTTTCCGACCGCGTCGACGGCGTCTGCGAGCTCGAGCACGAGGGCCGTCGGCACGTGCAGGTCCACGGACTGGCCGAGCATGCTCGCGAGGGCGGTCGCGGCGTTGCCCGAGCCGATGTTCGACATCTCGCGCAGAGCGTCGAGCTGAAGGTCGTTCAGGTTCATGGGTGTGTCACGCTCCATCGATGGTTGGCTTCCCGATTGACGAGATGTCCTGGGCGGCGAGAATCGAGCAGCGCAAGGACGCAGGGAGGGCGGATATCGGTTGATATCGGGCCGACTGAGGACGCCGCGATGCGACCCTTCGCAGGCGCAGCCCCGCCACAGCCGATCCCAGTCCACGGTCGGGCGTCCAGGTGCTCGTGAATCGGGGAATCAATCATCAGGCCGCGTTGGGCAGGTCGGTGGAGGTCGTCGCGCCGCAGGCGTCCGCGAGGGCGTCGCAATCGACGATGAGGGCGATCTCGCCGTTCGAGAGGACGGCGCCGCCCGAGAGGGAGCTGGCGTCGCCCACCTCGGCGGGGAGCGGGCGGGTGACCAGCTCGCGCTGGCCGACGAGCCGCTCGAGCACGAGCGCGAGGCGGCGCTCGGCGCCGCGCACGATGACGACGTAGCCCGCGTCGGGGGCGGGGTCGTAGCCGAGCGCCTCGGCCAGGTCGATGAGCGGCAGCACTCCGTCGCTCAGGACGAGCGTGCGCCGCCCGAGGACCGACCGCACGGTCTGCTCGGCGACGTTCACGGTTCGCTCGACCCTCTCGAGCGGGATCGCAAACGGCGTTGCGTGCGACTCGACGAGCAGCGCGGGAACGATCGCGAGCGTCAGGGGCAGGCGCACCTGCACCGTCGAGCCGACGCCCAGCTCGGAGGTCATGACGACGGCGCCGCCAAGGCCGCGGATGGCGTTTCGGACGGCGTCCATGCCGACACCGCGGCCGGAGATGTCGCTCGTGGTCTCGGCCGTCGAGAACCCGGGCGTGAAGAGCAGCTCGATCGCGCGGGCCATGTCGACGCTGTCGACGGCGTCCTGGGCGATGAGGCCGCGCTCGGCGGCCCGGCGGGCGACCCGCTCGGGGTCGATTCCGCGGCCGTCGTCGCGGACGGTGATGACGACGTTCGAGCCGGCGTGCCGGGCGGCGAGCTCCAGCGTCCCCATGGCCGGCTTGCCGGCCGCGAGGCGCTCCTCGGGCGGCTCGAGCGCGTGGTCGAGCGAGTTGCGCACCAGGTGGACGAGCGGGTCGCCGAGCGCGTCGACGACGGTGCGGTCGAGCTCGGTGTCGCGGCCCGCCAGCACCAGGTCGACCTGCTTTCCGAACTTCGTGGAGAGGTCGCGGACGAGCCGTGGGAACCGCATGAAGACGGCGTCGACCTCGATCATCCGCACCTGCATCACCATCGCCTGGAGCGACTGCGAGCTGCGCGTGAGCTCGCCGATCGCCTCCGACAGGCCCTCGACGCCGGCGCCGGCGGCAAGTGACTCGACGCGCGTGCGGTGGACGACGAGCTCGCCCATGTAGTGCATGAGCTGGTCGAGCCGCTCGGCGTCGACGCGCACGGTCGTGGTGGAGCGGTGCGACGGAGCGGCACCGCCGCTCTGGGCGGCGGGGGCGGGCCGCGCGGGAGCGGCCTCGGGCGCCCCGGGCGCGCTCGCCTCGGGCGCCTCGGCGGACTCCGCCGCCGCGGCGGTCGCCGTCACCGCAACCGTCTCGATGTCGGGCACGGCCCGGACGGCGGCGTCGACCGTCGCGATGTCATGCTCGGTCAGGACCCAGGCCTCGATCCGGCGCCCGTCGAACGTGTCGACCTCGTCGGAGCCGGGCGACGAGTGCACGACCTCGCCGTGGTCGGCGACCGCGGCCAGCGTCATGTAGGCGCGGACGGCCGGCATCATCACGTCGGCCACGAGTGCGATCTCGATCCGCAGGAGGGGCGTGTCCCCGTCGTAGCCCTGGACGACCTCGGGCAGCTCGCCCGCCGGCGCCGCGGCCTCAGCGACAGGCGCATGGGCGGCGTGTGCCTGCTCGCCGACCAGCTCCCCGAGCCGGGCGACCAGCGCCGCTGCGTCGAGGCCCTCCTCGCCGGAGGTCTCGATGCTGTCGAGCGCGCCCTCCAGGGTGTCGAGGCAGCCGAGGAGCACGTCGACCACGGAGTGCTCGAGCGGCTCTGCCCGGCCGCGGAGCGTCTCGAAGACATCCTCCATCTTGTGCGTCAGCGCGGCCATCTGCGCGAAGCCCATCGTGCCGCTCATCCCCTTCAGCGAGTGCGCGATGCGGAAGATCTCGTCGATGGTGTCGCGATCCTCGGGCGACTCCTCGATTCGGATGACGGCGATGTTCAGGTTCTGGAGGTGCTCCCGGCTCTCTGCCAGGAACATGCCGAGGTACTCGGAGAGGTCCATCAGGCTGCCTTCCGGTAGATGAAGGGGGCAGGGCATTCGAGGCCCAGCGTCCGCGGCTCGGCGACGCGCTCGCTCGAGCCGACCATGAGATAGCCGCCGGGCCGCAGCGAGTCGACGAGACGGCGGTGAAGCGCGTCTCGCACGGGCTCGGTGAAGTAGATGACGACGTTCCGGCACAGGACGAGGTCGAAGCGTCCGGGCTGAACGCGATCCTTCAAGAGGTCGCCGGTGTCGAAGCGCGTGAGCAGGCGCAGCTCGGGCTTGGCGCGCCAGCCGTCGGGCTCGTGGTCGAACCACTTCTTGAGCTTCGCGGGCGGCGCGCTGCGGGCGTCGTCGATCGTGAAGAGGCCCTCGCGGGCGCGGGCGACCATGCGCTTGTCGATGTCGGTTCCCAGGATCTCGAGTCGGGCACCCGGCGCGACCTCGCGCCCGATCGCGGCGAGCGTGTAGGCCTCGGCGCCGTAGGAGCAGCCCGCGCTCCATGCCCGCAGGGTGCCGGTCTGGGCCAGCTCGGCGACGATCTTCGCGAGGGCGTCCCACTGCTCGGGGTTGCGCCAGAGCTGGGAGACGTTGATCGTGACGCGGTCGAGGAAGTCGTTCAGCTCGTCGCGGTTCACGGAAAGGAGCTGCAGGTAGCGGGCCAGGTCGGGGGCGCGCCGGTCGGCGAACGTGCGCACACGGCGCTCCATCTGGCGGCGCTTGTACTGCGTCAGGTCGATCCCGGTCAGGCGGCGGAAGCCCGCGCAGAACTGCAGGAAGTCGTCGTGGCGGGCGGTGGGCTCGGCGCTCACCTCGCCTCCTGCACGATCGCGGTGGTCAGGTCGCCGAGCGGCAGCTCGATGTCTGCGAGCCGGGCCTCGGAGATCGAGCGCGGCATGCCGTAGACGGTGCACGTCGACTGGTCCTCGACCAGGATGCGCCCGCCGAAGCGCTTCACGTCGCGGGCCCCCTCGAGGCCGTCCTTGCCCATGCCGGTGAGGACGGTGAGGACGAGCCGGTCGCGGTAGATCGCGGCGGCGTCGGAGATCGTGAGGTCGGCCCGCGGCCGCAGGCCGCCGATCTCGGCCTCCTCGGTGAGGCGGACGGCACCGCCGGCGGTGAGCCGCATGTGGTGGCCGCCGGGGGCGAGGAGCGCGGTACCCGGCGTCAGGGTGTCGCCGGTGCGGGCCTCGCGGACGGTGAGCTTGGACGCCCGGTCGAGCCGCTCGGCCAGCGAGCCGGTGAAGCCCGCCGGCATGTGCTGGACGATCACGATTCCGTAGGGCAGCGTCGCGGGCAGCGCCGGGACGAGCGCGGCGAGGGCCCGCGGCCCGCCGGTGGAGCAGGCGATCACGAGCGCCCGTGCGCCGGCCGTGTGGGCGGGCACCGGCCGGACCGGTGCGGCCGGGACGAACGCCTGCGGGCTGGGCGCGACGGCCACGCGGCGCGACGCCGCGGCCAGGTGCGTCTTGTCGTAGAGCTCGGCGAAGAACGCGGCGGGGAGCGTGCCGCCCGACGGCTTCGCGACCAGCTCGACCGCGCCCTCGGCCAGCGCGTCGACGGCGCGGGCGCCGTGCGCCGGCGAGAAGGCCGAGACGACCACCACCGCGACGTCCGAGCCGCGGGCGCGAAGCTGCTTCAGGACGCCGATGCCGTCGAGGCCGGGCATCGCCAGGTCGAGCGACAGGACGTCCGGCCGGTGCTTGGCGCACTCGCGCAGCGCCTCGTCGCCGTCCGCCGCGACCGCGACGACGTCCGCGCCGCGCTCCCGGAGCCCGTCCGCGATGATGTGTCGCATGAAGGTCGAGTCGTCGGCGACGACGACGCGGATTCGGGACGGTGAGGGGGTTGGGCGTGTGTGCATGGCGGTCGCAGCCGGTGCGAGCCGGGCAGTCCGGTAATCGGTTTGGAGCGGGTTGGATTTACCGCCAGAGGGCGGTCGGCCGGCCGTGTCAGGCGGCGATGTCCAGGCCGGCCAGGAGGCCGTCCGGATTGAGGAGGATCGCGAGCCGGTCGTCGAGCTTGGCGATCGCGTCCACGTAGGCGGCGTCGGCCGCCGGCACGTCCTCGAGCTGAGCGTCGTCGACGGTCAGAACCTCTTCGACGTCGTCCACGATCACGCCCGCGGTGCCCGTCTCCGTCTCGACGATGACGATCTTGCCGACCTCGCGGCGCTCGAGTTGGAGCCCGAGCCGTTCGGCCAGGTCGCAGACCGGCACGATCTTGCCGCGCAGGTTGATGACGCCGCGGATCCAGGCCGTCCTGGAGGCGACCACGCGCGGCTCGGTGTAACGGATGATCTCCTGCACGCGGGTGATCGGGAGGGCGTACTCCTCGGTTCCGAGCGAGAAGATGACGAGCTGGCGGGTGGTCTCGGCGGTAGACATCAGGCCTCCGGCAGTGTGATGATGTCCGGGTAATCGGCGCGCACGGGGAGGAATGAACCGGGAGGGCGCTCCTTGTCGGCCATGAGCTCGATCAGCGTGGCGTCGGTCGCAGCAGCGTCTGACGCCTCGTCGGCGGGCTGGCGCAGGAACGCGTCGATCTGCGGGAGCTTCGCGATTGCGTAGTCCACCGCCGGGTCGCCTCCGGCGGCGTATGCGCCGATCGTGATCAGATCCTCCTTGGCGCGGTAGGCGGCGAGCGTCTCGCGCAGGGCTGCGGCGGCGGCCTGGAGCTCGGGCGTCGTGATCTCGGGCGCGAGCCGCGAGATGGACTCGAGCACGTCGATGGCCGGGTAGTGGCTCTTGTGGGCCAGCGAACGCGAGAGCACGCAGTGGCCGTCGAGGATCGACCGCACCGCGTCGGCGACCGGCTCGTTCATGTCGTCGCCCTCGACGAGCACCGTGTAGAGGCCGGTGATCGAGCCGCGCGCCGCGGTGCCGGCGCGCTCGAGCAGCCGCGGCAGCATGGCGAAGACGCTCGGCGTGTACCCGCGCGTGGCGGGCGGCTCCCCGATGGCGAGGCCCACCTCGCGCTGGGCCATCGCGAGCCGGGTGACGGAGTCCATCATGAGGAGCACGTCGTGCCCCTCGTCGCGGAAGTGCTCGGCAATCGTCGTTGCGACCATCGCGGCCTTGATCCGGACGAGCGCCGGCTGGTCGGACGTCGCCACGACCACGACCGAGCGCGCGAGCGCGCTCCCCAGGTCGCGCTCGATGAACTCGAGCAGCTCGCGGCCGCGCTCGCCGACGAGGCAGATCACGTTGACGGAGGCCGTCGTCGAGCGGGCGATCGACCCGAGCAGGGTGGACTTGCCGACGCCGGAGCCGGCGAAGATGCCGAGCCGCTGGCCGCGGCCGCACGGGACGAGCGCGTCGAGCGCCCGCACGCCGAGCTCGAGCCGCTGGGAGATGCGGGTGCGGTGCATCGGCGAAGGCGGGCTGCCGGCGACCGCGCGCAGCTCGTCCGAGGAGAGCTCCGGGCCGTCGTCGATGGGGCTTCCCAGGCCGTCGAGGACGCGGCCCAGGAGGCCGTCGCCGACGCGGACGCGGAAGGAGTTGCCGGTGGCCTCGACCCGCCGTCCCGGGCCGATGCCGTGCATCTCGCCCAGCGGCATGAGGAGCGTCCGGCCCTCCCGGAACCCGACCACCTCGGCCGGAACCGGCAGCCGGTTCCGGCCGGCCGAGATCGTCACCAGCTCGCCGACCTCGGCGCGCAGGCCGGTCACCTCGATCACGAGGCCGATGAGGTTCGTCACGCGGCCGTGCCGGCGGTGCGTGTCCGCCTCTGCGACGGCGGTGCGGTACCGCGCCAGCGTCGTGTCGGGCATCAGTGCCTCGCCTCGTGACGTTGGGCGGGAGCTGGGGTCAGACGTCGCGGGGCGGGCACTTACGCGGCTTTCAGGTCGGGGGCGTCGCCGCGCCGGCCGGCCTCGGCGAGAAGCTCCGCGACGCGGTCGAGCTGCGCGCCGATCCGGGCGTCGATCTCGCCCTCCTCGGTGCGCACGATGCAGCCGCCGCGCTCGATTCGCCGCTCCGCCACGACGTCGAGGCGCTGAACGCCGCCGAGCTTCGCGGCGAGCCCCTCGGCGTTCTCCGAGACGAGATCGAGGTCGTCGGGGTTGACCTCGATCACGAGCCGGTGCCTGGCGGCGGTGCGAAGCAGCGCCCCGCCGACGACGTCGAGCACCATCTCGGGCCGGGCCTGCACCGTTCCGCCGACGATCTTCTCGGCGATCGCGATGGCGAGCTCGACAGCGGAGCGCTCGGCCGCGCGGAGGAACTCCTCCTCGCGGGCCCGGATCGCAGCCTCGGCATCGGCCAGCGCCGTCAGCGCCGAGCTCACCCGGGCGCTTGCCTCGGCGAGGCCGTCGGCCAGCCCGTCCTCGTGCGCGCGGCGGCGGGTCTCGGTCGCGATCATGCGCAGCCTGTCCTCGGCCGTCCCCGGCTCGCCGATGAGGTGGGCGGGCGCCTCGAGGGCGCCGAACTCGAAGGTCTCAGCCAATGAGCTCGTCCTCGGAGTCGCCACCGCGTGAGATCACGAGCTCGCCAGAGTCCTCGAGCTTTCGCACGACGCCCACGATCTTGGTTTGGGCCTCCTCGACCACCCGGCGCCGCTGTGGCGGCATGTACTCCATCTCCTCGCGCAGCATCTCGGCGCCGCGCTGGGACATGTTGTCGAGGATCTTGGACTGCACCTCTGTGGAGGCGCCGCGCATGGCGAGCCCGAGGTCCTTGGAGTCGACCTCGCGGAGCACCATCTGGATCGAGCGGTCGTCGAGCTTCAGGATGTCCTCGAAGACGAAGAGCAGCGAGCGGACCTCGTTTGCGACCTCGTCGTTCTCATTCCCGAGGTGCTCCAGGATGTTGCGCTCGGTCGAGCGGTTGGCCGCGTTCAGGATCGCCGCCAGCGATCGTACGCCGCCGGCCGCCGCCCACTCGCGCTGGAGGACGGTCTCGAGCTTTCGCTCCATCACCTGGGCGACCTCCTTCACGACGTCCGGCGAGGTCTGGCCCATCATCGCGATCCGCATGGCGACGTCGGCCTGAAGCTCCGCCTCGAGCAGCTCCATCACCTTGGCTGCGAGCGGCGTGTTGGGCAGCTGGGCCACCACCATCGCCACCGTCTGCGGGTGCTCGTTGCGCAGGAACGCCGCGATCTGGTCGGCGGGCGTGTTGCGCAGGAACTCGAACGGCGTCTGCTCGATGATCACCGAAAGCCGGTTCAGGATCTCGCCGGCCCGCTGGGTTCCGACGGACTGCTCGAGCACGTCGCGGGCAAAGCGCAGGCCGCCCTCGGCGAGATAGCCGCGAGCGTAGGCCGTGTCGACCATCTCCTGCATGACCGACGACGCGTACTCCGGCTCGACGGCCTGCATCTTGGCCATCTCGACCGTGAGCTGCTCGATCATCTCGTTCGGCAGGTGGCGGAAGACCTCGGCCGCGCCCTTCGAGCCGAGGGAGACGAGCAGGATCGCCGCCTTGCGCCGGCCGGGCAGGCTCGCCAGCGCTACTCGTTCATCCATTGCTGCACCTGCATCGCGACGTGCTCGGGCTGCTTCGTGACGATCTCCTCAGCCTGCTTCTGGACGTTCTGGCGCTGCTGGATCACCTCCGGCGGGATCCGGTCGGCGATGCTCGGCTCGAGCGCGGCGATCGGCGTGTGGCCGGAGATCTCACGCAGCCAGGTCGGCTCGGGGTGGCGGGCCTCGCCCTCACGCCGCTTCAGGTTGCGGCGGACGAGGAAGAGGAAGACCACGCTGCCGATGCCGCCGACCGCGTACTTGGCCATGTCCATGATCGAGAGCGGGCCCAGCGGCCCCCCCGACGCGGCGGCCGCGTCGGGCACCTTCGTGAAGGGCACGGAGGCGGTCGTGATCTGGTCGCCGCGGCTCGGGTCGAGCCCGACCATGCCGGAAACGGTGTCCTTGATCGCGGTGATGGCCGGCGGCTTGATCGACGAGTCGAAGAGCAGGGCGACGCTCTGCTTCTCGACGGCGCCGGGCGCCACCGTCTCGTGTGAGATGACCTTGTTGGCGCCGAAGGTGGTCGTGCCGGACTGGTGGTCGTAGCTCGAGCCGGAGCCGCTCGCGCCGCCGCCGTTCTGGTAGACGGGCGGGATGTTGCTGCCGGTGCCCGCGACGCCGGACGCGCCCGCGCCGCTGCCGTTCAGCTTCTCGTTGTCCTTCTGCTCGACCAGCGGGACGGACTTGCCGTCGTAGCTCACCGAGTCGTTCGTGACCTGGTCCAGGTCGAGCTGCGCGTTCACGCGCGCTTCGGCCTTGTTGGGCCCGAGGGTGCGGGCCAGCATCGCGTTGATGTCGGCGGCCATCTCGGCGTCGTAGGCCTGCTGCTGGGCGAGCTTGGCCGTGGCCCCGACGGTGCCGCCGGCACCGACGCCGCCGGCCGGCCACAGGAGCTGGCCGAGGTTGTCGGTGATCGTGACGTCGTTGGCGTCGAGTCCCTGCACGCTCGAGGACACCATGTGGGCGATGCCTGCGACGGTGGACGCCGTGAGCGCGCCGTTGTCGGTCAGGAGCACGGACGCCCGCGCGGCGGACGCCTGGTCCTGGAAGAGCGTGTCGGTGGGCAGGACGAGCTGCACCTGGGCGCCGCTGATGCCGTCGATGCCCTCGATCTGCGAGGCGATGTCGCCCTCGAGGCCGCGCTGGAAGGCGACCCGCTGCTGGAAGTCCGTCGCGCCGAGGCCGAGGCTCGACATGTCGGACAGGCTGGCGTGGTTGCCCGGCCCGACGCCCTTGGACGCCAGCGCGACCGATGCCTTGGACTGCTGGCTCGAGAGGACGTCCACCTCGGTGCCGCCGTTCACGACCTTGTAGGTGACGCCGGCGGAGGCCAGCGCCTGGGTGACCCGGTTCGTGTCCGCGGGATTCAGGTTGGTCTGGACGGCGGTGTAGCTCGGCTTGGTGGCGTAGCTCCACAGGAAGTAGCCGGTGACCGCGATCAGCAGGAACGAGATGACCAGCGTGAGCTGGCCGCGCGGCTCGATGTTGCGCCATGTGTCGCGCACTGAGTTGATGCTTGTTGGCATGGTGTGGGGGGCCTAGGGGGGAGGGGCTAGATCTGGATGCGGAAGAGCTCGTTGTAGGCGTCGACCGCCTTGTTTCGCACCTGGACGGCGAGCTGCATCGCCAGGGCGGCCTTCTCGACGTCGGCCACGACCTGGCTCACGTCCGTGGCCTGGCCGGTCGCCAGGGCCTGCGACTGCGTGGCGGCGGTGGTCTGGAGGTCGTTCAGGTTGGAGATCTGATCGGTGAGCATGTTGCCGAACCCGCTCGCCGACGACGTCGCGCCGGTGCTGGTCGCGTCGACTGAGCCGACCTGGAACTCCGACCCGGTCCCGAAGGGATCGATCGGCTGGATTGACTGGAAGCTCGGGATCTGCATCAGCGGAGGATGTCGAAGGTCTTCGAGAACATCTGCTTGGCGGCGTTCATCGCGGTCACGTTCGCCTCGTAGCCGCGGCTCGAGGTGATCAGGTCGACCATCTCGGTCACCGGGTTCACGTTCGGCAGCGTGACGTAGCCCTGCGCGTCGGCGTCAGGGTGGGAGGGGTCGTACACCCGCCGAAGCGGGCTCTGGTCCTCGACGATCCCGGCCACCTTCACGCCGGAGAGCACCTGGTCGAAGCTCGGCGAGCCGGCCTGGAGCACGACCATCCGGCGCCGGTACGGCTGGCCGTTGGCGCCCTGGGTCGAGTCGGCGTTGGCGAGGTTGCTCGCGATGACGTCCATCCGCAGCCGCTCGGCGGTCATGCCGGAGCCGGAGATGGCGAATGCGTCGAACATGCCCATTACTGCGCCTGCCCGATCGCGGTCTTCAGAATGCTGATGCGCGAGGCCATGACGGACTCCAGCGACTGGTAGTCGAGCGTGTTCTCGCTGAGGTTCGCCATCTGCTGGTCGATGTCGACGTTGTTGCCGTCGAGTCGGCCGGTGCTCATCGAGTCGGTCTGAATGCCGAACCCGACGGAGTCGATCTGGTCCGCGGTGGGCTGGCCGGCGAAGGCCTGCGCCAGTGCCGCATGGAAGTCGACATCGGACGCCTTGAAATTCGGCGTGTTGGCGTTCGCGATGTTGTTCGCGATCACCTGCTGTCGCAACGCGGATCCGGACATCGCGCGCTCCAGCCCGACGATGGTGTTGTCGAACAGTTCCAACGTAGGGGTCCCTCCCGTCGAAAGACGAAAGACCCGTCCATGGGTGTCGTGCTGACCCGCGATCCGTGCGGTAGGCCGGTAATCGGCCGGGGCTCTTCCGGGTTAAGCCGGCTCGATCTGCAAGCTGACGAAGGCGGGCGGCGGCGGTTGCAGGCCGGGGTTGGCCACTTGGCCACGCGGAGTGTCATGACCCTCTTGTCACGCTTCCGAAGGCCAAGCCTCGCGACCACCGCAGCCCTCGAACCGTCGGATACCCCGTCCTGGCCGCCGCGAGCGGATCGCCGATCCCGACGCCCTTGTGCGTGGCGGCACGCGGGTCGTCGATCACGATGCTGTGGATCCCCGATGGGGTCGGTGTCGAGGAACGCCACGTTCTCGTAGCGGAGCTGGTCGCGGGGCTTGGTGTACCCGGGTGGGTTGCGCTGGAAGAGCGGGCCGCCCTCGTCGCCGTCGCAGCCGAGCGGCACCGACGGGCCGGTGGTCTCCGCGGGCGCCCCGAACACGCGGATTGCGGCGCTCTTCGGATCGCCCAGGGCAACGCCCTTGTAGCTCCCCGCCAGCTCGTCGATGCTGCGCTGCCGCGGGCCGGACGGGCCGTCGTCGCCGATCCAGCCGCAGCCTGCGCCTGCGACGACGGCGACCGCGATGACGCCGATGTCGAGGAGCCGATGCTCACATAGCATACATGCTATGGAGAGCGAGTGCGAGCCTACTGGCGCGTGTCTACGTAGACGGCCGGCGACGGGCCGACGTACGCGCTGATCGTCTGGCGCACGGTCCGCAGCTGGCCCAGCTCGGCGACGGTCGCGGCCCGTGCGGCTGCCAGCGCCGCAGCGTTCGCCCGTGCCAGCTCTTGGGCCCGGCGCAGGTGGCTGCGCGCCTCGGCCGGTGGGCGCTGCGGCAGCCCGGCCGCGAGCGCGGCGCGCTGCTCTCCCAGCCGCACGACGGCGTCCCAGTCGGCGGCGGCGATGAGCTCGCTCTCCCGCTCGCACATCTCCACCAGCTGGGCGTAGGCGGCGGCCGGCATCGGCTCAGCCGGTGGCGGTCGCCGGTCGGGCGGCCGCGCCCTGGACGGAGAGCTGCTGCCAGCTCTCGCGCAGGTCGGAGAGGAGCCGAACGACCTCGTCTACGTGGCTCGCGTCGCGCTTCAGGTGCGCCTCGACGAGGTGACGTTTGCAGAAGAGGTAGATCGACCGCAGCCGCGCGGCGACCTCGCCGCCCTGCGACATGTCGAGCGTGACGTTCAGCTCGTCGATGATCGCCTCGCCGCGGCGCAGGCGCTCGAGGAAGAGCTGATGGTGGCCGTTGCGCTCGGCGGCGGCCGCCTGCTTCAAGAAGCGGATCGCGCCGTCGTACAGCATGACCACGAGCCGCTCGGGCGGTGCCGTCAGGATGCTCGACTCCGTGTAGGCTCGGTTGGCGCCGGCGTAATCCATCGCGCCAAGTAGTCGGCGCGCGCCCCCAGCTCTTGAGGCGCTACTGCGAAAGCGCGGCGAACTGGCCGGCGAGCTGCGCCTGGATGGACTGCGACTGCGCGAGCGCGGTCTCCATCGCCGTGAACTGGGCCCGAAGCTGGGTCTCTCGCAGCGCCACCCGGGTCTCGATGTCCTTCTGGCGCTGTTTCAGGTCGTCGATCGCCGACTGCTCGCTGGCGATGCGGCTGGCGAGGACGCCGCCCGTTTGCACCTGCGGCTTGATCAGGTCGTCGAGCCGCTGGGCCAGGCCTTCGCTGGCATAGGTCCCGGTGACGTTCGTGAAGAGCTTCTTCACGTCGCTGAACCGGTTCGTCAGCATGTCGGAGAGCTTGGCGGTGTCGAGCGTGAGCAGGCCCTCGATCGAGTCCTGGCTGATGGTGCCGCCGCCTACGGTCTTGCCGGTCGAGAGCCCCACCAGGCCGAGCTGGTTTACGTCGACGGGGACGCCCGTGAACGAGTTGCCGATCGCAGATCGCAGCTGCGTGAGGATGCTCGCCAGCCCCGGGTCGGCGTTCAGGACGCCCTTGGCCCGGTCGTCCGCCGTCGACGGGTTCACGACCTTCTGCTCCTTGAGCTTGGAGTAGATGAAGTCGACGGTCGAGTTGTACTGGTCGACGAAGGCCTGGATCTTCGACTGGACGACGTCGGTGTTGGGGGCCGGGCTTCCGACCACGACCGACGCGGCGGCCGCCATGACGCCCTTGAACGTCAGCGTCACGCCCGGGATGGCGGACGTGACGACGTTCGACGCCGAGGATTGGACCGCCCCGCCGTCGACGGTGTACTTGGCGTCGCGGGCCGCGAGCGACTCGCTGAAGCCGAGGTCGTCCTCGATGCCGTTGTCGGACGTCACGTTGATCGTGTTCGCCTCGCCGGTCACCTTGCCCGACAGGACGAGCTTCGAGCCGACGACCGACGCGTAGACCTGGATGCCGGACGTGCCGTTGATCTTGGAGGCGATAGTGCTGAGGCTGTCGCCGGACTTGATGTCGACGTCGACCGCCGTGCCCGCGCCGACCGCGATGTGCATCGTGTCGTCCTCGTTGGCAGCGGCCATCGCCGTAGACTGCGTCACCTGATGGGCACGCGCGAGTTGGGTGACCTGCACCTGGTAGCCGCCCGGCGCGGCACCGCCGGTGCGAACGACGCCGAGGTTCGCAGCGTCCGAGGACGTCACCGACTGGACGTCGCCCCACGTGGAGATGTCCCGCAGTCCGACGATCGCCGTCTGCAGGTTGGTGAGACGGGTGTTCACGTCCCGGAGCGCGTTCTGGCGCGCCTGCTCGACCTGCTGCTGCTGCGCCGCGCGCACCTCGGGCTGGCGCTCGATCGCGAGCAGCTGTCCGATGATGGTGTTCGTGTCGAGCCCCGACGCGATGCCGCCGATGTTGAAGAGCGGCGCTGCCGAGGTCGACGCGGTGAGGGCGGAGGAGGTGTCAGCCATGCGCTATCCGAGCTGGTCGACGATCAGGCCGCCGCCCGAGAGCGTGTCGAGCAGGCTGCGGGCGGGGATCTCGCGCACCACCGCGCCGTCGCCGTTCAACACCTGGACCCGGACCTTGCCGGCGTCGTGATCGACCTCGAAGTGAAGGTTCACCTGCCGCGACGAGAGCTCCTCGATGACGCGCGCTGCGACGTCGAACTCCTGCTGCACGGCCGCGGGGGGCGTCTCGTGCTCCTGCTCGACGGCACGCAGCGCTGGCCGCGGCGGCGCCGCATTGCGCTGTGTGGGCTTGCCGATGCCCGATATGGGTGCAGGGCCGTATTCCATTACGTCGATCCTCCCCGGTCCTTCCGTGGACCATGAGTTCACCGTCTTTATCGGCGGGCCGTCAACGGAATTTAGGCAGCTTGCGGGAATGATCTTTTAATCGACTCGTGCAGGGAGGCCGCGGCGGCGTTGCCGGGCTCGAGGGCGACGGCCTCGGCTGCGAAGCTCTTGGCGTCGTCGGGCAGGCCCTTGGCGACAGCCACCCTGGCGAGGCCGATCATGGCGCGGGCGTCCGGGGCGCTCTCGGCGACGGCGATCCACTCGTCGGCGGCGGCGCCGAGGAACCCGCGCCGCAGGTACATCGTGGCGAGGTGCTCGTGCCGCTCGCGCGGGTCGACCGCGATCGTGCCGAAGACGCCGAGGAGCACGGCGAAGGCGTCGATCTCCTGGACGCGCAGGAGCGCCTCGAGGAACGTACCGGCGACGGGGCCGGCGGCGGCCGGCAGCCAGGCGGGGGGCGCGTCGCCGCGGATCGCGGTGGCCCAGGCCCCGAAGAGCTGCGCCTCGTGCGGCGGCAGGGCGGCCTCGTTCTCGGAGACGATGCGCTCGAGCGCGGCGTGGTCGCCGGCGACCGCGGAGGCGAAGACCTCCACCTCGACTGCAGCGGCACGCACCGGCGAGTCGGCCGGCTCGGCGGCGGCCTCGGCGGCGGCCTCGGGATAGCGCTTCTGCGAGAGCAGCGCCTCGGAGAGGCCGATACGCGCGGCCGAGTTGGCCGGCTGCGCTGCGAGCACATGCCGGAACCAGGCTTCGGCGTCCTCGGCGCGGCCGGTCTCGTAGAGCGCGGTCGCGGCCAGCAGGCGGGCCGAGGGGCGGTCGGGGACGATCTCGGCGATCTCGGCGAGCGGCGCGCCCCGGCGGGCCAGGATAGCGGCCAGCGGCAGCACCGGCCCGGCGTACTCGGGGTGCTCGTCGAGCGAGCGCCGGTAGAGCCCCTCCGCCCCGGCGGCGTCGCCTTGGGCGGCATGGATGTCGGCGAGGACGGTCATCGCCAGGAAGGTGCCGGTGCCGACCGTGGCGGCGTACATGTTGGGCGCGTCGCCCATCGCGAGGCACCGCTCGGCGAGCTCGCGGGCCCGGTCGAGGTCGCCCTGCTCGCGGGCCGAGAGCGCGGCCTCCATGACGAGGTCGGTGTGGTCGGGGTAGGCCGCGAGGCCCTCGTCGACGGCCTGCGCCGCGGCTGCATGGTCGCCGGCTTCGCGCCGGGCGCGGGCCGCGCGCGAGACGAGGAGCGGCACGTAGCCGGCCGAGGCCATGCCCGGCACCGACCGCAGCGACTCCCACGCGCGGTCGAAGTGGATGCGGGCCTTGGCAGGGTCGCCGAGCGCCAGGTACTCCGAGCCGAGGTTGTAGTCGTTGAACGGGCTCGGGTTCTCGCGCGCCTCCTGCTCGAGGAGCTGGATGTTGCGCTGCGACTTCTCCTTCGAGGCGATGCGCTGGTTCAGGTAGCCGTAGTGGCGAACGCGGATCGTCGTCGTCTCGAACCGCTCCGGCAGGAACATCGGCATCGTGTGCGTCTTCTGCTCGTGGATGCGGCCCTCGAAGCGGTACTCCGGCCGTCGCCGCCACAGGCGCAGGGCCAGGTGGGTCGTGGCCGAGCCGGTGTCCTCGCCGCCGGTGTAGTTCGTCTCGACGAGGTTGAAACCCTCACGCCAGGTGCGGCCAAGGAGGTCGCGCAGCTTCGGTGCGTCCTGGGCCTCGAGGTGCTCGTCGGCGTCGAGGTACATGACCCAGTCGCCGGTCGCGTTGTCGATGGACACGTTGCGGGCGTCGGAGAACGAGCCGTTCCACGGGAAGTGGACGACCTTGGCGCCGAACGACTCGGCGATCTCCACGGTGCGGTCGCTCGACCCGGTGTCGACGACGATCATCTCGTCGACGACGCCGCGGAGCGGCTCGAGGCACCCGGGCAGCATCTCCTCTTCATCCTTCACGATCATGCACAGCGAGAGCCGGAGGCCGGGCACCGGGCGGGCCTGGGCGGCGACCTTGCGGCCGCGGGCGGCCAGGCCGCGCATGCGCGCGCCGAAGGCGCCCTTGAGGCGGCCGTTCGAGCGCTTGCGGATCTTGGCCTGCTCCAGGTTGGCGCCTGCGAACGGCAGGTTCGGGTCGAGCCGCAGCGCGGCCTTGAAGAGATCTTCGGCGGCGGCGGCCTCGAGCAGCTCGTACAGGAAGACGCCGGCGTGGTTCAGGAGCACGGGATCGCGCGGCTCGTCCTCGAGCGTCTCGAGGAGCGCGGCGGCGGTGACGACGAATGGGGCGACCCAGGCATCCGACGAGGCGGGCCGGTAGGAGAGCACGGCCTCGACGATCCCGCACCGCGCCTGGTGGGCGCGATGGCGGTCTTCCCACCCGGCGAGCTCGGCGAAGGCGGTCGCCAGCCGGTCGAGGTCGCCGGAGGCGATGGCCGTGGCCGCGCCGGCCACGGTCTGCTGCACGCGGACGCGCCAATCGACCGCGGCGGTGGGAGCGGCGGTGGACGACGGGAGGGAGGACGTGCGAAGCGCCATCGGCTGCGTATTCGGCCATCCGGTCCGCCGCTTTAGCCGTAGGGACGTTTGTGGCGGGTCCGCAAGGCCCGACTGCAGCCGCCACTACACTGCCCTTGTCTCACCGGCAGAACTGCCGATAACGCGACCTGTGACATCCCCCGCCCGCAAGATCTCCGCCGTCCCCGACCTGCCGTCGGTCGAGGTCTCTGACGATCTCGCGCTCGACCTGTACTACTGGATGACGCTCACGCGAGCGGTCGAGGAGCGAGCGCTCAACCTGTACAGGCAGGGGAAGCTCCCCGGGAGCTACTACACCGGCCGCGGCCAGGAGGCGATCGCCGTCGGCATCGCGCTCCCGCTCGAGCGCGGCGAGGACGGCGACTGGCTCTCGCCCTGGATCCGCGACCTCGGCTCCTACCTCGTGCACGGCGTGCCCGTGTGGCGCATCTTCGCTCAGTTCATGGGCAAGGCCGGCTCGACGACGCGCGGCAAGGACGGCAACCTGCACATCGGCGGGCGCGAGTGGAACATCCCGTGCCAGGTGTCGCACATGGCCGACATGATCCCGCTCACCGTCGGCGCCGCCCTGGCCTACAAGCAGCGCGGCGAGGAGCGCGTGGCGCTCACGAGCTTCGGCGACGCCGCCACGTCGCGCGGCGACTTCCACGAGGGCCTCAACATCGCGGCGGTGCTCGAGGTGCCGGCCGTCTTCGTCGCCGAGAACAACGGCTGGGGCTACTCGACGCCGATCTCCAAGCAGACGAAGGTCACCGATCTGCACAAGAAGGCCGCGGCCTACGGCATCCCGGCGGTCTCGGTCGACGGCAACGACGTCTTCGCGGTCTACGCCGCGATGAAGGCGTCCGTCGACGCGGCCCGCGGCGGCGGCGGCCCGCAGTTCGTTGAGTGCAAGACCTACCGCATGGGCGGTCACGCCGCGCACGACAAATACGAGAGCTACATGCCGATGGAGGTGCTCGCCGAGTGGTCGGACAAGGATCCGATCAAGCGCGCCGAGGCGATCTTGCTCGAGGAGCGCGAGATCACCGAGGCCCGGCTCGAGAGCATCCGCGAGCGCGTCCGCGGCGAGGTGCGCGAGGCCGTCGAGCGCTCCGAGGAGGACGGGTATCCCGACCCGTCCGAAGCACACGAAGGCGTCTTCGCCGACACTGATGCCTGAGCTCACCTACCTCGAGGCGATCAACGCCGCCCTGCACGACGAGATGGAGGCCGACCCGCGCGTCTTCTGCCTGGGCGAGGACGTCGGCCGCCAGGGCGGGGCGTTCGGCGCCACGAAGGGCATTCAGCAGAAGTACGGCGAGATGCGCTCGATCGACACGCCCGTCGCCGAGGCCGGCATCGCCGGCGTCGCGATCGGAGCCGCCATGGCCGGACAGCGGCCGGTGGCCGAGATGCAGTTCGGCGACTTCGTCTCGATCGCGTTCGACCAGATCGTGACCTGCGCGGCCAAGATGCACTACCGCATCGGCTGGGCCGTGCCGATGGTTGTCCGCTGCCCCAACGGCGGCGGCGTCGGCGGCGGCCCGTACCACTCCGAGAACGTCGAGGCCTGGTTCCACCACCACGCCGGCCTGAAGATCGTCTGCCCCGCCACCGCCGACGACGCCTACGGGCTCCTGCGCGCGTCGATCCAGGATCCCAACCCGGTCGTCTTCTGCGAGCACAAGTTCCTCTACCGGCGCGAGAAGGCCGACGTTGCGACCGGCCCTGACGGCCGGATCGCGCCGATCGGCAACGCGCGGGTGGCCCGGCCGGGCACCGACCTCTCGATCATCACGTACGCCTCCACCGTCCGCCTCTCGATGGCGGTCGCCGACGTTCTCGCAGCGGAGGGCACGTCCGTCGAGGTCGTCGACCTGCGCACGCTCGTGCCGCTCGACCGCGAGACGGTGCTGGAGTCGGTTCGGAAGACCGGCAAGGCGATGATCGTGCACGAGGACAACCTGACCGGCGGCTTCGGCGCCGAGGTGGCGGCGATCGTCGCTCAGGAGGCGTTCGAGCACCTGGACGCCCCCGTGACCCGCGTCGCCGCGATCGACACGCCGATCCCGTTCACTCCCGTGCTCGAGCGCGAGTACCTGCCGACCGAGGACGACATCCTCCGGGCGGCCCGCGAGCTCGCCGCCTATTAGCTTCCAGAAGCCGCCCAGGAGATCCGGCTCGGGGAGTCGAACTCCCCTCGTGGCATCCCCCATCCGGGGGAGGGCGGTCCACGGGCCCGCCGATACAATCTTCACGCCCACGGACGGGCCTTCCCGGGGAGCGGCATAGGTGCGGTTTCGTCATAAGCTTTCCATCGTCCTGATCGGGCTGGCGCTGGTACCGCTGGTGTCCGCCGGGTTCCTCGTGCTGCGCCTGCTCCAGCACGACAAGGTCGCGAACGTCGACAACGGCCTCGCCACGGCTGTCACGGCGGGCGGCTCGGCGTACGGGACCCAGCGCGCGGAGGCGGACACGGTCGCGGCGACCATCGCCGCCGACCCGAGCGTCCAGGGCATCTTCGCGGGCACCCGAAAGACTCTCGGCCGCGATAAGCTCCAGGGCCTCCTGCCCGACAGCGCCGCGGGGGCCGAAGTGGCAGTCGTACGCGAAGGCAAGGTCGTTGCCGGCGGGCTTCCGGACTCGCCGTACCTGCCCGGAACGGTCTCGGTCACGAAATGCAAAGGCTGCAAGGTGATCGTCGCCGTGCCGCTCGACGCGGCGCTCCTCAGCAACTTGAAGGCCGCCGGGCAGACGGGCGACACGTTGCAGAGCATCGGCATCGCGGTCGACGGCCGCCTCGTCGCGTCGACGGACCAGGGCACGGGCGTCATCCAGGGGATCGGGTTCGGGACCGCTGCGAACGCAACCGTGGCAGGCGTTCCGATGCGGGCCCTGGCCATGCAGGTGCCGTGCAGCCGGAAGGACGCGTGCTCGCTCATCGCCCTGTACCCGCGTTCGGCGCTCGACGACGCGATCGACTCCCAGCGCCTGAAGATCCTCGTGCCGCTCATCCTGCTCGCCCTCATAATCGGCGTCCTCGCGTTCGCCGCAGCCGACTGGATGTCGCGAGCGCTCAACGACCTCGCCGAGAGGGCGATGGTGCTCGCGCGCGGCGGGTCGCGCGGCGACGAGCTCGACCAGCTCGGCGCCGCGATCGACCAGATCTCGAGCGAGCTCTCGTCGCGGGTCGGCGAGCTCGAAGCCGAGCGCGGGCGCTTCAAGGAGACCCTGCAGCGCTACGGCGAGACGCTGGCGGCGACGCACGACCTGAACGCCCTCGTGGGCGCCGTGCTCGACACCGCCGTCCAGGCCACGCGGGCCCGCGGCGGCCGCCTGCTCTTGTATGACCCCGAGCGCGGCGAGGCGATCGAGCAGGCCCGCATCGGCACCGCCCGGGGGTCGCGCACCGACCTCCCGATGGTCGTGGCCGCCGGGATCGGGCTGGAGGGTGAGGCGCTCTCGGCGCACGAGCCGCGGGTCGTCCAGGCGCCGCGGGCGATGCTGGCCGTCCCGATCCTGCGCGAGCACCAGCTGCTGGGCCTCGTCACCACCGTCGACCCGGAGGACGGCGGCTTCGGCGACGAGGACATCGAGTCGCTCTCCGCCCTGGCCGTCCAGGCCGGCGTCGCGATCGAGAACGCCCGCCTGCACCGGGTGGTCGAGCGCCAGGCCGTCACCGACGCGCTCACCGGGCTCGCGAACCGGCGCCAGTTCTACGAGGTGCTGGGCCGCGAGTACGAGCGCTCCCAGCGGTTCGGAACGCCGCTCTCGCTGATCCTGCTCGACATCGACGACTTCAAGCACATCAACGACACCCGCGGCCACCTGGCCGGCGACGCGGTGCTGCACGGGGTCGCCGCGACGCTCGCGGAGCTGATCCGCGAGATCGACATGGCGGCCCGATACGGCGGCGAGGAGTTCGCGATCCTGCTCCCGCAGACCGCCCAGGAGGGCGCGGCGCAGCTCGCCGAGCGCCTCCGGCGGGAGATCGCCACGCGCCCGATCCGGTTCGGGCCCGACGAGATCGAGGGCATCACCGCCAGCTTCGGCGTCGCCGCCGGGCCCGAGGACTCGATGACGCAGATCGACTTGATCGCCTCGGCGGACGCCGCCCTCTACCAGGCCAAGCGCGACGGCAAGAACCACGTCACCGTCGCCGAGGCCTGGTAAAGGAGTGGTGAAGACAGCACTTCGGACGTCCCGAAGCGGACGCGCCGCGAAACCGCTTGGTAGACTTGGCGCCGCGTTTCGTGTGCCGATGACCATCGATCGGGAGGACGGTGGATGACTACGAGCGGTTCCTTGTTTGCTTCCGCAATTGAGCATCACCTCGAGCTGAAGCGTCGCAATCGACATCTTGACGACAACCTTCCGCTGGAGGAGTTCCAGGACGACGACCCGTTCGAGAACCATCCGCTGTTCAAGACCGAGGCCGACGCGCGCCGTGAGGAGGAGGAGACCGGCGAGCACCCGGTGGTTGCCGAGCTCCCTGAGGACACCCAGTCCATGCCGGCGGTCGATGCTGCCAACGGCCAGCCGCGCGGGTGGATGGAGACCACCCAGGCAACGGAATTCTCCTGGGACTGACGTCCGCCTTGGGCGGCACCCGGGGCACGAGGGAGAACCACTAGACGCATGGACGAGTTGGCCGCCGTCATCCGCCCGCCTGAGTCCCCCGGCGACCGTTACCTGAATCGCGAGCTGTCGTGGCTGGACTGGGACCTGCGGTGCCTCCAGCTGGCCGAGGACGAGTCCTGGCCCCTCCTCGAGCGGGTGCGCATGTGCTCGATCGTGGCGGCGACACTCGACGAGTTCTTCATGATCCGCGTCGCGGGGCTCGAGGGCCAGATCGCCGCGGGACTCTCGGTGCGCTCGGTCGACGGGCGCACGCCGGCCGTCGCGCTGGGCGAGATCCGCGAGCGCGTCATCGCGCTGCGCGCCCGCCAGGTCGCGCTCTGGCAGGACGTGCTCATGCCGGCGCTGCGGGCCGAGGGGATCGACATCTGCTCATTCGAGTCCTGTTCGGACACCGAGAAGGCGGCGGTGGGCGAGTGGTTCGAGCGCAACGTCTACCCCGTCCTGACGCCTCTCGCCGTCGGGCCCGGCCAGCCGTTCCCGTATATCTCGGGCCTCTCGCTCAGCCTCGGCCTCTTCGCCCATGATCCCGTCACGGGTGAGGAGCGCTTCGCTCGGGTGAAGGTGCCCGAGGGCCTGGCCCGGTTCGTCGCCGTCGGCGAGGCGAGCGAGACCCGGCTCGTGCCGCTCGAGGAGGTCATCGCCCACTTCTCGGACCGGCTCTTCCCGGGCATCGAGATCGTCGAGCAGAGCCTCTTCCGCGTCACCCGCGACGCCGACTTCGAGCTCTCCGACGAGGCCGACGACCTGCTCGAGGCGCTCGAGTCGGAGCTGCGCCGGCGCCGGTTCGGCGACGCCGTGCGGCTCGAGGTGTCCGACGGCATGTCGGCCGGCATGCGCGAGCGGCTCTGCAACGGCCTCGGCGTGACCGAGGCCCAGGTCTACGACACGCCGGGCCTCATGGACATGGCGGACGTCAAGGAGATCGCCGACATCGACCGCCCGGAGCTGAAGCACGAGCCGTGGATCCCGGTCACGCGCGCGCGGCTCGCCGACCCGGAGGCCTCGTCCGACCTCTTCGACCGGATCCGCTCCGACGACCTGCTCGTCCACCTGCCGTACGAGTCGTTCGTGACGTCGGTCGAGGCGTTCGTCCGCGCGGCCGCGAAGGACCCCGGCGTCGTCGGCATCAAGACGACCGTCTACCGCACGTCGGACGACACCGCCCTTCTGCCCGCCCTGATCGAGGCGGTGGAGCGCTCCAAGCAGGCCGTGTGCATGGTCGAGCTCAAGGCCCGGTTCGACGAGCGCAGGAACATCGAGTGGTCACGAGCGATGGAGCAGGCGGGCGTGCACGTGGTGCACGGCTTCCGCGACCTCAAGATCCACGCCAAGACCACGCTCGTCATCCGCCGGGAGGGCGGCGTCCTGCGCCGCTACGCCCACATCGGCACCGGCAACTACAACGGCGTCACGGCCCGCCTCTACGAGGACCTGGGCCTCTTCACCGACGACGAGGCGATCACGGCCGACGTCGCCGACCTCTTCAACCACATGACCGGGTTCGGCCGCCCGCAGCAGTTCCGCAAGCTGCTCGTGGCGCCGTTCAACGTCCGCACACGGCTCATCGACCACATCCGCTCGGTCGCCGACGCCGCGGCCGCGGGCAAGACGGCCACGATCAGGATGAAGGTGAACTCGCTCACCGATGCCGCGATCATCGAGGAGCTCTACCGCGCCTCCCAGGCCGGCGCCCGGATCGACATCATCGCCCGCTCGATCTGCGCCCTTCGCCCCGGCGTCCCCGGCATGTCCGACCGCATCAACGTGCGCTCGATCGCCGGCCGCTTCCTGGAGCACAGCCGCCTCTTCGCCTTCGAGGCCGGCGACGACTCGATCTACCTGCTCGGGAGCGCCGACATCATGCCGCGGAACCTCGACCACCGGATCGAGGTGCTGACGCCTGTCGAGGACGCCCGCCTCCAGCATGAGATCTCGACGATCTTCGAGACGCTGCTCGGCGACCGCACGCAGGCCTGGGTGCTGGAATCCGACGGCTCATGGACGCGGCTTCGGCCCGAGCGGCGCGGCACGAAGCGCGGGAGCCACGCCGTCCTCATGCGGCGGGCGCGCCTGCGCGCGCGGCCCCGCAGCCGCCGCACGCGGTCCGTCTAGATGGCCGCCGCGATCCAGCTCGCCGTCGCCTCGGACCCGGAGGAGGCCTCCGTCCGGGCGGCCGCGGCGCTCGCGGCGGCGGCGCGGACGGGCGGGTCGATCTCGCTCGCCGGCAGCAACACCCCGCGCCGCTCATACGAGCTCCTGGCCGCCGAGCCGGGCATCGACTGGTCGCAGGTGCACATCTGGTTCGGCGACGAGCGCTGCGTCCCGCCGGACGATCCCGAGTCGAACTACCGGATGGCGCACGAGACGCTCATCTCGCGGATCGACATCCCGGCCGCGAACGTCCACCGCATCCGTGGAGAGGACGATCCTGACGCGGCCGCCGACGCCTACTCGCGCGAGATCGCGGGCCTTGCGCTCGACCTCGCCCTGCTCGGGCTGGGGCCGGACGGCCACACGGCGTCGCTCTTCCCCGAGAGCCCGGCGCTCGACGAGCGCGACCGCCTCGCGGTGGCCGTCGTCGCGTCCAAGCCGCCGCCGCGCCGGATCACCCTGACGTTTCCCGTGTTCGAGCGGGCGTCGTCGGTGCTGGTGCTGGCGCCGGGCGAGTCGAAGGCGGCGGCGATCGCGGCGGTGCTGCGAGGGCCGGACCGACAGTATCCGGCGAGCCTGCTCCCGGCTGACCGGACGACGATCCTGACGGACTCGGCAGGCGCTCCGTAGCCGCTGAAAAAACGGGGTCAGGCACCAATTTTTCATGGGTTCGTGGGGCTGGTGGCGAGGCTTCGGGGTGCAACGCGGGCTCCGTGGCGGCCGGGCAACGGGACCGGCCCTGCGGGCCGGGTTGCGCGCTTCGCGACGCAACAACGGGGTCGGACCCCAATGTTTCAGCGGCGGCGCTTCGCGCCTGCTGCAACCTCGGGGTCAGACCCCAGCGGTGGGTGGCCGGGTTAGGCGGATTCGATGCCGCGGCGCTTCATCGTCCCCCAGCCGTCCCGGCGGCGGGCGATGTCCCAGACGCCCTGGAGGCGGTAGACATCGACGAGCTGGCGGAACCACATGTTCTCGAAGACGGCGGCCACGAACATGCGGCCGAGATCGCGGCTGCGGCGGTAGTTGCGGTAGCCGCGCTCCTCGAGGCCGCAGGCGATCAGCGTGATCACCGTCCCGAAGAGCCATGCCACCACGATGTAGGCGAAGACGATCTCGACGTCGATCACGCCGAGGCCGATCCCGATCGGGAACGCGATCCAGGCGGCAGCCTCCATGAGCGGGCTCGCGAACTCGAAGACCAGGCAGTAGGGCAGCGCCAGCATCCCGACCGCGCCGTAGCGGCGGCGCAGCATCATCGAGCGGTGCCGCCACAGGCTCTCCCAGAGGCCGCGGTGCCAGCGGCGCCGCTGACTCCCCAGCGTGGCCATGTCGGCCGGCGCCTCGGTCCAGCAGACCGGGTCGGCGGCGAACGTGATGCGGTACGGGCGGCCCTGGTCGCGCATGTGCCGGTGCATCCGCACCGTCAGCTCGAGATCCTCACCAACGGTGTCGACCCAGTAGCCGCCGACCTCCTCGACGACGTCGCGGCGGAAGAGCCCGAAGGCACCCGACACGATGAAGAGGGCCCCGAGTGCGTCCCAGGCGACGCGGCCGTACAGGAACGCGCGCAGGTACTCGACGACCTGGAAGCGGGCCAGGTGGCCAGCGGGCATCCGCGGCTCGACGACTCGGCCGGCCTCGACGCGCGACGAGTTCGCGACCCGCACCGTCCCGCCGACGGCGATCACCCGCTCGGGATCCTCCTGGACGGGGCGCATCATGACCGTCAGCGCATCGGGGTCGAGGATCGAGTCGGCGTCGGTGACACACACGTATGGATGCCGTGCCAGGTCGAGCCCGGCGTTCAGCGCGTCGGCGCGGCCGCCGTTGTCCTTCCGGACGAGCGTGAGGTCGATCGGGGAACCGCCACGGTAGAGCTCGCGCACCGGCTCGTACTGGAGCAGGTTGCGCGGCGCGGGCTCGACCCGGCGCAGGCCGTGCGCCTCGATCATCCTGGCCGCCGTCGTGTCGGTGGAGCCGTCGTCGACGATCACGATCTCGAACACCGGGTAGCGCTGGCCGAGGAGCGAGGCGACCGAGTCGAGGATCACGGACTCCTCGTTGAAGGCCGGGACGACGATGGACACGCCCGGCGTGAGCGGCGACGACAGCGCCTCTTGGTGCCAGGCCCAGCCGCGCCGGCGGATGGTCTTCTTCATCCCGCGCCGGGCCAGCGGCCAGAGCAGGAGATAGCAGACGTTGATCGCCGCGGCGTAGGCCACCGACATGATGCCGACGACCTCGACGGCCGTTCTCATGCCAGGCCGGCCTGGAGCATGCTCGCGGCGTGCCTCAGCCGCGGATGCGCGTCCTCGTGCGCACCCATGCCCGCCACGAGGCCGGGAGCAATCGCTGCCAGTGTCGCGGCCGCGATCTCGGCGACCTCGGCGCAGTCGTCGTGCACGATCTCGAGCAGGCGCGACGCGTTCGTCGGGCCGCCGACCGTCGCGAGCGCGGCGGCCGCTGCGGCGCGCACGTTGCGGACGTCGTCGGCCAGGAGGTCCTCGAGCGCCTGCCCGAGGTCGTCGCCGCCGATGTGGGCCAGCGCCTCGCAGGCGCGCTCCCGGACGAGCGGGGCCTCGTCGGTGAGCCGGTCGCGCAGCGTCTCGCCGTCGCGCGGGTTCCCGAGCCGGCCGAGGAGCTCGACGGCCGCTGCGCGGGTGGCGGGATGCTCGGTCGAGACCAGCACGCGCAGGCCGGGGAGGGCGGCAACGCCGATCGTGAGCACCGCGTTGGCGGCCACGGCGCGGGGCACGTTGCGACACGCGAGGGAGTGCAGGATGGGGATGACCGCCGCGCGGGCGCGCAGGCGGCCGAGGCTCCGGGTGGCGGCGAGGCGCACGTCGGGATCGCGGTCGTTCAGCGCCATCAGAAGGGCGGGCTCGCCCTGGTCACTGCACATGTCGCCCAGGACGGCGGCGCTCTCGGCACGTCGGTGGGCGAGCGGGTGGCTCAGGCCGCGGACGGCGCGGCCGATCGCCCCGCTCGACTCGAAGTGGCCTGCGATCGCCTGGCGCGTCTCGCCGGCGAGGGACGGTGAGAGCTCCGCCAGCATCGCTGCCAGCGCGGCGTCGTCGGCGCTCTCCTGCTGTCCGGCCTCGGCGCCGTCGAGGAGCGCGAGCAGGACGGGCTCGGCGCGACCGCGCGCGGCGCGCTCCTCGCGCAACCGGCTCTGGGCGTGCATGCGGCGCGCGCACACGAGCAGCGCAACCATGATCCCGATCGCAATCAACGCGACACATGCAAGAAGGGGGGCCGCCATGCTTCGGCTTCATCGACGCCCGAGCCGCGCGGGCGGCATCATCAATTCGGCGTATCGCGGGCTCCCCCGGACGGGGGAGGGCGGCTACCGGTCGCGCGGAGCGCGTGCTCGACGATCAGCCGCTGCGTCGCTCGGTCGACCTTCTCGAACCGCATGCCGTAGGTGAAGCGCCCGTCGGAGGCCTGGTCCTTCCACATGATCTCGGCCAACGCCTCGACGTGGTACGCCGGCTCGTCGACGTCGAACTCGATCTCGATCCGGTCGCCGACGTCGCACGCGGTGGGCGTGATGATGCGCGCCCCGTCGGCTGCGATGTCGATCGTCCCGGCCCGGAAGCGGGGGCCGCCGCGCTCGGCGCGGCACCATGCGAGCACGTACACCGGCACCCGCACGGCCGCCCGCCGCTCGGCGGCTCGCCGATCCTCGGCGAAGACCCACCGGACGACGCGCTGCTCGATGTAGCGGTCGAGTCCGCGGAACTGGACGGCGTAGACCCAGCGCGGGTGCGACTTCTCGATCCGAACGACGGTGGCGTCGACGAAGACCAGGAACGTTGGCCCCTCGAAGCGGATCTCGAGGCCGAGCTCCTCTCGATGCGCCACGGGCTCCTCCGAGACCAGCTTCGCGCCGCCCGCGGAGACGTTCACAGTGCGCGCCTCGAACGGCGCGCCGCCGCTCTTCGGCTGCACCTCGACCGGGAAATGGGCCGAGACGCGAAGGAACTTCCTCCGGTCGCTAGGCACCTCTGCTCCGTCGTCCGTCGGGCCGGGACACGACCGGGACTTTATTCGCAGGCGAGTCTGGCCGATAAGGCGGCGATGAGGCGCAACCCCGAGAGGAGTCGATCATGACCGACACCGCCACGGTGCTCGTCGCCGACGACGAGCCGCACCTGCTCCGCCTCGTGAAGTTCCGGCTGGAGCGCGAGGGCTACAACGTCATCACCGCGACCGACGGCGAAGCCGCTCTGGAGCTCGCGCGCAGCGAGCGCCCGGACCTGTGCGTCCTGGACGTGATGATGCCGAAGCGGTCGGGCTTCGAAGTGCTGAAGGCCCTCCGCGAGGACGAGTCGCACCGCGACATGAAGGTCATCATGCTGACGGCCCGTGCGCAGGACCGCGACGTCGATGCCGGGTTCTCGCTCGGCGCCGACGACTACCTGACGAAGCCGTTCTCGCCGCAGGAGCTGCGCGTGCGGGTCGGCGCGCATCTCGCCAAGCGCTAGACCGGCCGAACCGATGATCTAGGCTCGCGCGGTGGACCGCCGCGCCGACGCCATCGCCGCCGCCCTCGGTGAGGACGGCGACGTGGCGTTCGTGCGCGCGCCGGGCCGGGTCAATCTGATCGGCGAGCACACCGACTACAACGACGGCTGGGTGCTGCCGATGGCGCTCGACCTCGACTGCCTCGCCGGGTACCGGGCGCGCGTCGACTGCGTCGTGAACGTCGTCTCGCTGGACGCGCCCGACGACATCGCACCCTGGACCGAGGCGCTCCTGGCGGCGCTCGCCGAGGAGGGCCGCGAACCCGCCGGCATCGACGCCGTCCTGGCCTCGACCGTCCCCATGGGCGCCGGGCTGGCGTCGAGCGGGGCGCTTTCGATCGCGCTCGGGGTCGCGCTCTGCCGGGTCTCGGGGCTCGAGCTCTCGCCGCCGGTGCTGGCCGAGGCCTGCCGGCGGGCGGAGGAGCGGGCGACCGGCGTGCCCTGCGGCTTCATGGACCAGATGGTGGCGGCGCTCGGGGGGCCGCGCGAGCCGCTCTTGATCGACTGCCGCAGCGGTTCGGTCGAGCGGGTCGCCCTTCCCGCCGACGCGGCCGTCGTTGTCGTCGATTCGGGCGTTCGCCGCTCGCTCTCGGACGGCCGCTATGCCGAACGGCGGGCTGCCTGCGACGCCGCGGCGGCGCGGATGGGCGTGCCGTCGCTGCGAGACGCGACGCTCGAAGCGGTCGCCGAAGACGCTGTCGCGCGGCACGTCGTCACCGAGAACGAGCGGGTACACCGGATGGTGCGGGCGCTCCGCGCCGGCGACCTCGAGGATGCGGGAGCGATCCTCACGGAGGGCCACCGCAGCCTGCGCGACGACTTCGCCGTCTCGACGCCCGAGGTCGATGCGCTCGTCGAGAAGCTGCTACGCCTGGGCGCCCACGGCGCCCGCCTCACCGGCGGCGGCTTCGGCGGCTGCGTGATCGCGCTCGTGGCGCGGGATCGCGTGCCCGACGTGGACGGTGTGGTGTGCGTCTGCTGATGCCCACGTGGAACAACGGGGTCAGACCCCAATTTTTCGCGGGCCTACGCCGCCGGCGCGCGGTGGCGGGCGTACCAGGTCGAGTAGCCGCCCTCGTAGGCGTGCGCCTCGCCGCCTGACACGTCGATGATGCGGTCGGCGATCCGGTCGAGGAAGTAGCGGTCGTGCGAGACGGCGACGACCGTGCCGTCGTAGCTCTCGATCGCCGCCTCGAGCGTTTCGACGGAGTCGATGTCGAGGTGGTTTGTCGGCTCGTCCAGGACGAGGAAGTTCGCGCCGCCGCGCATGAGCAGGAGCAGTTCCAGCCGCGTGCGCTCGCCGCCCGAGAACGATGCGACCGGTTGGCGGCATTGCTCGTAGGTGAACAGGAACCGCAGGAGCGCCTGGACGGCCTCCTCCTCGGTGCACGGCTTCTGCGCACGCAGGACGTCCACGGGCGTGCGGCCGGGCGGTGCCGGCGAGTGCTCCTGGGCCAGGTAGCCGATCCGGATCGACGGGCCGCGCCACACCTCGCCCTCGGCCGCCGGCAGGAGGCCGGCGAGCGCCTTCACGAGCACGCTCTTGCCGCTGCCGTTTCGGCCGATGACGCCGATCCGCTCGCCGCGGAAGATCGTGAGATCGACGTCGAGCAGGACGGGGTCGCCGTCGAAGGCGACCCCCACGCCGCGCAGCTCCGCGACCCGCTTTCCGCCCCGCTCGGCGCTGCGCAGCGCGAGGCCGATCTTGCGCCGATCGAACACGGGCCGCTCCACCTTGTCCATGCGGTCGATCCGCCGCTGCGTGTTGCGCGCGCGGATCGTGTGGCGGCGGTCGTCGACCATGCTCGCCCACTGCTTGTAGCGCCGGATCGCCTCCTCGAGGCGGGCGATCTCCTTCTGCTGCGCTTGGAACGCGGCCGCCTGCTGGTGGAGCTCGAGCTCACGGGCCGCGTGGTAGCTGGAGTAGTTCCCGGGCCACATCCGGATCACGCCGCGGTCGAGCTCGGCGATGCCGGTCACCGTCTCGTCGAGCAGGTAGCGGTCGTGCGACACCATGACGACCGCGCCCGGGAACTCGCCGACGAGCTGCTCGAGCCCGCTTCGGCGCACCGCGTCGAGGTGGGTCTCGGGCTCGTCGAGGAGCAGGAGGTCCGGCGCCTGCGCCAAGCAGGCGGCGAGGGCCACCAGCTTGCGTTTTCCGCCCGACAGCTCGGCGTGCGGGTGCTCCACCTCGGCGTCGGTCAGGCCCAGCGTCTCCAGATGGCTGCGAACCGTCCCGTCGAAGGTGTGTCCCCCGAGCTGGTCGAACTCGAGGAGCAGGCGCTCCTGGCGGTTGATCGCCCGCTGCATGACCGCCATGTCGGCGATCGCCTCCGGGCTTCCGATGCGGGCGGCGACCTCCCCGAGCTCGTGCTCGACCCGCGCGATGTCGGGCCGGGCGGCGTGGCAGATCTCGATCGGCGTGCGCGGGTCGGGGCCGACCAGCTGGGGCAGGTAGGAGGCGACGAGCCCGCGGCGGCGCACCGCCGGCGCCGAGTCCGGCTCGTCGAGGCCGGCGAGGATGCGAAGCAGGGTGCTCTTGCCCGAGCCGTTCTGGCCGATCACGCCGATCCGGGCCCGCTCGTCGACCTCGAGGTCGAGCCCACGGAGCACGGTGCGGCTGCCGTACGACTTGACGGCGTCGCGGAGCGCGATGAGCCTCATCGCGGGTCGGTGCAGAGGTAGCCGCCGGAGCGGCTGAGGCACACGAGCCCGCGCAGCGTGCCGTCGGCGTCGACCACCGCGAGCCGGTCCGTGCCGGCGGCGTCCATGCGCTCCATCGCCGCCGCGACGGTGGCGTCCTTCGCGACCGTCCCGGCAGGCGCCGAGGCCACGCCCGAGATCGGCGCGGCGTCGTCCAGGCCCTCGATGTCGGCCCGGGTCAGCTCGCCGGTGTAGCGGCCGTCGTCGGCGACCAGCGCCGTGCGCACGCTCTGGTTCTCGAAGAGCCGGCGGGCGTCGGCGACCGTCGCGGTCGCCGGGAGCGTCTTGGGCCTCGAGATCATGATCTCGCCCACCGTCATGACTGCCGCCTCGTCGAGTGTGACGTGACTGGTTCCCATCGCCGCGGAAGTGTACTGTCGGTGGCCCGGATGATCGAGCTGCCGGAGACCCCGCTCACGCCGCTCGTCCTGCGCCACGCGCAGCGACTCGGGCCGAAGCCCGCGCTGGTGGAGGCCGGGTCGGGCCGCGCGGTCGCCTACGGCGAGCTGCCGGGCGAGATCGCGGCGGCGGCGGGCGGCCTGGCGCGCGCCGGGCATGCGCCCGGCGAGGTGGTGGGCGTCGTCCTGCCGAACGTGCCCGAGTTCGCGGTCGTGTTCCACGGGGCTCTCGAGCGCGGCGGCGTTGTGACGCCGGTCAATCCCGCCCTCACGCCGGCCGAGATGGCGAAGCAGCTCGCCGACGCCCGCGCGCGCTACGTGATCACGTCGGAGGAGCTCGTCCCCGCGGTGACCGAGGCGGCCGGCGACGCGCGCGTCATGGTCGTGGGGACGCCGGAGCTGCGCGGCCCGGCCTTCGCCCCGGAGCCGTCGGCGCCGGCCGACCTGGCGGCGCTGCCCTACTCCAGCGGGACGACGGGGTTCCCGAAGGGCGTCATGCTGACCCATCGCAACCTGGCGGCGAACATCGTGCAGGTGGAGGGCGTCTTCAAGTGCGACGAGGACGACGTCCTCCTGGCGGTCCTGCCGTACTTCCACATCTACGGCCTGACGGTGAACATGAACTTCGCGCTCGCCCGGGGCGCGACCGTCGTCACGATGGCGTGGTTCGACCTGCAGGGGTTCCTGGAGGCGATCGAGACGCACCGCGTGACGCGGGCGTTCCTCGTCCCGCCGATCCTGCTCGCGCTCGCCAAGCACCCGCTGGTCGACCGGCACGATCTCTCCTCGCTGGATCTGATCGTGTCGGGCGCGGCGCCGCTCGACCCGGGCATCGCCGCCGCCGTCGCGGAGCGGCTCGGCTGCACGGTCATCCAGGGCTACGGCCTCACAGAGACGAGCCCGGTCACACATCTCCCGCCGGAAGGCCCCGGCGTGGAGGCGAAGCCGGGGTCGGTGGGGCCGCCGCTCTCTGGGACGGAGTGCCGGGCGGTCGACATCGAGTCGGGCGAGCCGCTCGGGCCGGGCGAGGACGGCGAGATCGTGATCCGGGGGCCGCAGGTGATGCGCGGCTATCTGCGCGACGCGGCCGCGACCGCCGCCGCGATCGACCCCGACGGCTGGTTCCACACCGGCGACATCGGGCACGCCGACGCCGACGGCTGGCTCTTCCTCGTCGACCGCCTGAAGGAGCTGATCAAGGTGCGCGGCCTCCAGGTGGCGCCCGCCGAGCTCGAGGCCGTGCTCCAGGCGCATCCGGCCGTGGCCGACGCCGCTGTCGTGCCGTCCCCCGACCGCCACGGCGGCGAGGTGCCCAAGGCGTTCGTCGTCCTGCGCGGAGAGGTCGACCTCGACGACCTGCGCGCGTATGTCGCTGACCGAGTCGCCCGCCACAAGCGCATCCGCCGCATCGAGGCCGTCGACGCGATCCCGCGCAGTCCGTCCGGGAAGATCCTGCGCCGCGTGCTCGTCCAGCAAGAGCGCGAGGCGGCTGCTTCGGGGAGCGGCCGATGAGTGCCGGCGGCCGCCTCGTGCAGCTCTCCGCCGCCGCGTGGGAGGACGACGCGCCGGGGATCCGGGCGCGCGCCGTCGAAGGCGTCGACGGGCGCCGGTTCGCGATCGTCGAGTACGGGCCCGGTGCGGCGCGCGACGATTGGTGCCTGGACGGCCACTACGGCCTCGTCCTGGAGGGCGAGATCGAGTACTGGTTCGAGGACGGCTCGCCGCCCTTGCGTGTGGCGGCGGGCGAGGCGCTGTGGCTAGTCGGCGGCGGCCCGGCCCACCAGGGGCACAACGTGGCGGACGGCGCGACCACGCTCTTTCTGATCGATCCGGTCTAAGTGCTGCTGGGTACGGGGGTGGTGGGGGCGAGGGGCTGCGAGACGGGCGCGCGTCCGTCGGACCGTGAGCGGCCATCGAGAGGGTGAGAAACCACTGTGCCGCCTGGTGAGTGTCATTTCCCTTTCTCATCACTCTTGATACGACCTGTGACCCCCGCGCAACACTTCGCCCGCCACACTCTCGAGCCATGTCGTTCCCCTACCTCCCGACGCTGTACAAGGCTCGCAAGGTGCCGACCAAGCAGGTCGTGTGCGCGATCTGCGTGGAGCGGACGCGGGGGAGGACGCGGGCGGTGGAGCTGGGCTACGGCGTGCGGGTGCACCTGTGCGCGGGCCACTCGTCGCAGGAGTTCATGACGCAGCGCGGGGGGCGGGACTTCGTGCTGACGCTGCAGCGCCTGTGGCGGGCGCACGACTGCCTGACCGTGGCGCGGAGCCGGGCGCTCAGGCGCCATCTCGCGGCGTGCACGGGGGTCGAGGCTCGGCCGCGGCCCGGCTCGTACGCCTGGCCGACGCTCCGGCGTGACGCGGAGCAGGCGTTCGCTGTCGGCGGCCCGGTCGACGCGGTGATCGCCGCGCTGAGGCGCCTGCACGCCGGCGGAACGGCGGTCCCGCCCAGCGTCCGCACGATGCGGCGGTGGAACGCGGAACGGCGCTGGCTCGCGCGCGCTCCCTGACGGCTAGCGAAACGGGAAGTCGGGCCGGTCGCGGAGCGCGTCGAGATCGCCGTCGCCCTCCGCCCACGCTGCGACGCCCGGATCGCGCTCGGCGGCCTCCGCCAGGTGTTCGACAGCCTGGTCGAACCGGCCGGCGAGCGCCTCGAAGCAGGCGAGGTTGTAGAGCGTGGAAGCGTTGCCGGGGTGCAGCGCGAGCGCCTCTCGCATGAGTGCGAGCCCGGCCTCGTGGTCGCCCGCCCGCACGAGCGGCTCCGCGGCGAACGACCACTCCCACGGCGAGGGCCGAAACGCCTCTCCTGGGCTCCCGCCCACGACCAGCACCGTCGTGCCGTCCGCCGTCGCGACCGCCGCTCGGCGGGCGCCGGGATCGCGAACGAAGACGAGCATGCCCGGGCCGGCGTCGATCTCGTCGCCTGCGACGGTGAAGCTCGCCCGGCCCGACACGACGACGTAGAGCTCCTCGTGGCCGCCGGCCCCGCCGCCGCGCTCGTCGTGCTCCTCGACGATCTGCGCGCCCGCGTCGGCGGCGTACGCGTTGATGCCGAACGCCTCGATCCCGAGCGTGCGCCGCACCGGCTTCCACCGCACGCCGGCGACCGGGATCGCCTCGACCGCGTCGAGCTCGAGGACGCTGTAGGGGGCCGGTTCCACGAAGCGAGGCTACATGACCCCGGTATCCTCCACGCAGTGGTCTCGACCGGGTCTCTCCTGGCGTTCGCGGTGACGGCGTTCGCGCTCATCGTCGTCCCCGGCCCCAGCGTGCTCTTCGTCATCAGCCGCGGCGTCGCCCTCGGCGGCCGGGCGGCCGTGGCCACGGTCATCGGGAACGCCGCCGGCGCCTACTCGCAGGTGGTCGTCGTCGCGCTGGGCCTCGGCGCGATCATCGAGAGCTCGGCCGAGGTCTTCACCGCCGTGAAGCTCGTGGGCGCCGCGTACGTCGTCTTCCTCGGCGTGCAGGCGATCCGACACCGGCGCAAGCTCGCGAGCGTGCTCGACGCCGCCACGGCCCCGCGCGGCACGCGCCGGATCCTGCGCGAGGGCTACGTCGTCGGCATCACCAACCCCAAGGCGGCCGTCTTCATGGCCGCCGTGCTTCCCCAGTTCACCGACCCGGCCCGGGGCCACGTGCCGATCCAGCTCCTCCTGCTCGGACTCGTCTTCGTCGGGATCGCGCTCGTCTCCGACAGCATCTGGGGGCTGGCGGCGGGCTACACGCGCGGCTGGCTCGGCCGCTCGCCGCAGCGGCTCGAGGCGCTCGGCGGGCTCGGCGGCCTCGTGATGATCGGCCTCGGCGTCCGCCTGGCGCTCGTCGGCCGGCGCGACTGATGCGCCCCCTCACCAGGCGGCAGGTCTTCGCGGCCGGTGCCGCCGGCATCGCCGGGGCGGGACTCCTGGGAGCCGCCGCGGCCGGGAACCTGCACGACGACGCCCGCAGCTTCAGGGACTGGGTCGAGCGCAGGCCCGACCCCTTCGTCCCCGATGCCCCGGAGGGGCGCTGGAGCGTTGAGTCCGTGCACTCGGCCGCCCGCGGGCGCGATGTCGACCTCTTCACGGCCGTCCCGCACGGCTACGGCACGGGGGCCGGCCTCCCGGTCTGCCTCATCCTGCACGGCGCGACCGCGCGGCCGCAGGACTTCGAGCCGTTCGGGCTGCCGCGCTTCCTGACGGCCGCGGTCACGCGCGGGGCACCCCCCTTCGTCCTCATGGGGGCCGACGGCGGGCTGCTCTACTGGGAGCCCGATGCCGACGGCGGCGACGACCCCCAGCGGATGGTGCTGGAGGAGCTCCCGCGCTGGGCCGAGGAGCGCGGCTTCGACGCCGGCCAGCTGGCGGCGTGGGGGTGGTCGATGGGCGGCTTCGGCGTGCTCCACATCGCCGAGACCCGGCCCGGCTTCCTGCGCGGTGCGGCGGCCTTCAGCCCTGCGGTCGCGCCCGGCGACGACGTCTTCGATGCGATCGGGAAGCTCGCCGGGACGCCGCTCGGCATCTGGTGCGGGCGCGATGACCCGCTCTACCCGGACGTCCGCGGGCTCGTCTCGGCTCTGCCCGAGGCGCCGCGCGTCCTTGCGTATGCGCCGGGTGCGCACACCCGCGTCTACTGGAACAGCGTCACGCTGCCGGCGCTTGGATTCGTCGGCAGCGTGCTCGGGTCGGCCTGAGCTACCAGCGCGAGACCCAGTCGGCCGTCCAGACGCACGCGCCGGAGTAGCCGAGGAAGCGACCGCAGGCGCGGGCGGCGCCGATCACGCGGTACTTCGGAGAGAGCAGGATCGCCCGGTGCTCCGGGCTGTGCATCCACGCGCGCACCGTCGCGCGCGCACCCTTGTGCGTGCCCCAGCCCCAGGCGAGGGTCTCGCCTGCGACCCACGTGTAGCCCGACACATACCCCGTCTTCAGGATCCGGTCGACCATCGTCGAGCCGGTCGGGCTCGTGTGGGAGAAGTAGTCGCGCCCCATCATGTCGTCGGAGTGGCGGATGGCGGCGCTGTGGAGCGTTCGGCTGGCGGCCACGGGGGCCAGGCCGTGGCGCCCGCGCACGTGGTTGATGCGCTGGACGAGCAGCTTCCGGGGCGGCGTCTGCGCTGCAGAGGCGATCCCGGGCTGGGCAGCCGCGACGGCCACGAGGGCGGCTGCGATGACTGTGAGTCGTGTGAGCATGCCATGTCGGTCGGCATGTGCTCACCTCGCTGCCATCCACCGAGACGGCCAATTCGGCTAACCGCCTGAAGGCGAACGGCCTCCCCGGAATGTCGTATGTCCCGGCCGGGAATTACGGAGCCGGAGGCGCCGCGCACGTGGCCGGCTCGGGATCCGAGTAGGCGTCGGCGAACCTCACCGGCCCGACCGCGGTCTCGGTCCAGTAGCCGGCATGGATCCGCCACGGGTACTGGCAGAGCGGCGCGAACTGCTCGGTTCCGTCGCCGTCGTCCCAGTAGAGCACGCAGCAGGAGAGGGTGATCGCGTGCTCGCTCCCCGGCGCGAAATAGGCGTTCGCTGCCGGGTAGTAGATGTGGTTGAACACGCGCCGGCCGCCGTGCCACAGGCCGTCCTCGGTCTGGTACTGAGGAGAGAGCGCGACGCGCCACTCCGGCCCACAGGCGCCCGAGACGGCGTCGGTCCCCACCATCCACCCGACCACGTCGTCGTCGACCACCCAGGCGGGATCGACGGTGGCGGCGATGCAGGAGGGCTCGGCGCCCGCCGGCGTGGCCGGGGCTCCGACGCAGAACGCGGCGGCGAGTGAAGCGATCAGGACGAACCGGCGCATCAGCGACCTCCATTCCCTCCCACGGGGATGATTCCTTGTCCGGCCCGGACGGCCTCCATCCTGGCGACGAGCGGCGGATCGGAGACGCCTGCGGCGAGCACGCGTTCGGCGAGCGCGAGCGCCCGCTCCCGGCGGCCGTCGACGTGGAGCGCCCAGGCCAGGGCCGCCTCCGTGGCGAAGTGCGGCCGAAGGACGTGGTCGCGCTCGGCCCACAGAACGGCGGTCGTGCTCTCGCCGTCGACGCCGGTGAGGTGCTCGGCCAGGTGGTGCAGGTACTGCACCTCGCCGAGGTCGGCCGACTCCAGGTACCCGGCCAGCGCCCGCTCGTGCCAGGCCCGGGCCTCGGTTACCGCGCCCGTTCGGCGGAGCAGGTCGCCCGCGGCCTGGGCGAGCTCGGGCCGGCCCGTCCGTGCCGCGCAGGCCTCGGCGAGCGCGATCGCCTCGTCGAGACGGCCCTGGGCGGCGCGCACCTCCGCCAGCCGGCGCTCGACGACCCAATGGCCGGAGTAGGCGGCGGCCGCCCGCTCGCAGTGGCGCTCGGCCTGGGCGAGCCGGCCGTGGCGCAGGTGCAGGCGGCCGCGCTCGGTCTCGACCCAGGCGTACGAGCGGAGCTCCTTGGCGGTGATCTCGTCGGCGGCGTCCGCGTAGAGCGCCTCGGCCCGGGTGGGGTCGCCCAGCATCGCCTCGAAGTGGGCGAGCCGGGCCAGCATGTCCCAGGAGCCGGTCTCGGACGCAAGCCGCTCGTAGGCCCGCCGCGCCTCCTCGTAGCGGCCGAGCTGGAGCTCGACGTCGGCCCGGACGGCGCGGCCGTCGGGCGAGCCGGCGAGCCCGTCGCCCGCGGCCAGGCTGCGGAGCGCCTCGGGCAGCTCGTGCTGCTTCAGGTGCACGCACGCCCGCAGGTAGCAGAGGTCGGGCCACGGCCCGAACCGGTCGAGCCCCGCGTCGACGGCGGCCGCGGCAGCGCGCAGCTCGGCGACGTCGCCCGAGAGCGACGCCCGGTTCACGCGGCAGGACGCGAGCCGGGTCGCGTCCTCGGCGTTCTGCGGGCCCGCACCGGCCTCGAGCCCCGCGGTCTCGGCCGCGAGCCGGTCGAGGTCGCGGGCGTGGTCGGTCGCGGCCGCTGCGACAGGGCTAGGCATGCGGCGCCGCCAGGTAGGGGAACTCGGGCAGGAAGTCGACGTCGTTTCGCAGCGGATTGGGCGGCGTCTTGGGCACGATCGGCGCCGCGTCCCACAGGGCCTGGTCGTTCAGGAGCTCGAGGTGGTACGGGCGTCCGCCGAACTCGGCTTCCATGTCGAGGAAGAGCGACAGGAACCGGGTCGCGACCTGGTCCTCCGGCCGGCGTCCGAACGGCCACGTGCCGGTCGTGTCCATGTCGATCGCGCACACGTTCGGGACGAAGATCTCGAACGAGCGCCGAAGCGGGATGTCGGCGCCGCTCGGGTTCCACGAGTCGTCGGGCATCCCGAGCCGCTGGAAGACCAGCCGGCGGACGCGCGGGAAGGCGGTCGCCGCCAGCGAGTACGTGCGGTGCACCGAGACCGGCGAGTCGTCGTGGTCGAACGACGTCTTGAGCCCCAGGGCGCTGATCGAGGGGCCGAACCCCCAGCCCAGATGCGCGAGCCGCTTCACGAAGTGGGGTGCGAGCCAGAAGTTGTTGGCGCCGAGCTGGCGGTTGTCCTCGCGCTCGGAGAGGCCGGCGTCGGCGAACGGCTGGCCGACCGTGTCGACGAGCTTATAGCGCTTCAGCTCGTCGTCGAGCTTCCACGACTCGATCAGCGCCCAGGGGTGCTCGATCCAGAGCGGGTGGTCGGGGATCGTCTCGACCTTGTTCGCGGCCTTCAGCACCCAGCTCTCGCCCCACACGTTCACGATGCGGTCGTGCTCGGGGGAGTGGGTCAGATAGCGCAGCGGCAGCTCGAGCACGATGGCGTTCACGTTCCGGCCGGCCTGGGCGTCCTCGCCGCTGTAGACGAACCGGAAGTTGCCATCGGCGTCCTTCGCGAACCGGTCGCCCTCCCAGGTCAGCGGCCCCGGCGGCAGGTCGATCTTCACCCCGCGGCCGAGGCGCGGGTTCTCGGGGTCGAAGTTGAAGAGGTGGTTCCCCTCCAGCTCGAGGAGCGTCTTCGGGATCGGGAGCTCGCGCAGGTCGGGGCGGGTGTGGGGCACGTGGTAGAACTGGGGCGCGTAGTTGATCGACCGGAAGAACCCGGGCAGGTCGTTGAAGAACGCGTCGTCGCGGCCGCCCAGGAAGAGCCGGATCGCGCTCCCGTCGGGCGCCTTCTCGGTCGTCGCCTTGTCGAGGTCAACCGTGACCGAGAAGCTGCCGCCGGGGAAGTTCACGAAGTCGACCTTCGCCTTCCGGTCGCCCCCGGCCCGCACCCTCACCTCGGCCGGGCGCAGCTCGCCGAGGTACTTGTCCTTGACCGCGCCGACGTAGCCGAGCAGCGCGTCGAGGCTGCGGTCGTCGTCGGGCCATACGACCCTGCTGCCGGTCGTCACGAGGAGCCGGTAGACCATGTCGGTGTCGAAGACCCCGGCGGTCGGCACGGACGCGAACGTGAGCGCGATGACCACCCGCTCGCCGTCGCTTCGGTCGGGGCTCGGGTAGCCGAACATGTCGTAGACGTCGGCCGCGCTGACGTCGATGTCGGAGAAGATCGAGTTGACGGCATTGGGATCGTTGTGGTCGGCCATGGGTGCCCTCCTCAGCCTTCGCCGGGTATCGAGACGGGGACGCCGGCATCGGCCAGCACCGCGTCGCTCGCCTTCTCGCTGATCATGTAGGTGGGGGTGACGATGAAGTAGCCGGGGATGCGCGGGAAGGCCGACGCGTCGACGACGCGCAGGTTCCGGGCCCCGCGCACGCGGAAGCGGCCGTCGAGCACGGCCATGGGGTCGTCGTCGCGCCCGATCTTGCAGGTGCAGGAGGCGTGGTGGCCCCAGGCGTGCGTACGCACGAACTCGCGCACCTCGGCCGGCGTGCCGACGGATCCACCCGGCACGAGCTCGGCGGCGTCCATCCCCGACCGGTGCGCCATCCGGCGGACGAACTCGACCCCCCACACGACCGCGTCGAGGTCCTCGTCCCCGCCCGGGCTGCCCTCCTCGAAGTAGCGGAAGTCGATCCGCGGCGTCTTCTGCGGGTCGCGCGAGCGGAGCGTCACCGATCCGGCGGTGTTCTGCGTGTGCGCCTTCAGGATCGCCCAGGTGAAGACGTCGCGCTGCCGGGCCAGGTCGTCGGAGTAGCCGGGGTAGTAGCCCTCGAACCGGGCCGGCAGCCCGAAGATGAAGAGGTCGGCCCGAGGCACGATCGCGACGACCGCGCCGTTGCTCGTGTAGGCGCCCTTCCCGTGCCGCCACGCGGTGAAGCAGCGGTCCTCGGCGCCGTCTCCGACCGGCGGCGCGAAGCTGCACCCGTCGAGGAGCGTGAACCGGTCGTCGCGCAGCCGGCTGACGACGCCGACCTCGTAGCGGTCCTGGAGGTTCTCACCGACGCCGGGCAGGTCGGCGCGCACCGGGATCCCGTGGGCCTCGAGCTCCTCCCGCGGGCCGATCCCGGACAGCTTGAGGAGCTGCGGCGTCGAGAAGGCCCCGCCGGCCAGGATCACCTCGTTTCGGACGAGCACCCGCTTCCAGGCGGCGATCGGTTGCGAGGGGTGCGCCGCGCGCGGATCGGCACCGTAGGCGTGCGGCACGTCCAGATACTCGACCCCGACGGCCGTCATCTCGTCGTCGAGCACCACCTTCGTGACCAGCGCGTGGGTCTGAACGACCAGGTTCCCGTGCGGCTCGGCCGCCGCCCGCAGGATGTGCTCGCGGGTGCCGGTGCGGCGCCCGTGGGCCGTCGCCAGCGGGACGAGCCAGAGGCCGCGCAGGCTGCCGTCGGCCACCCGCCAGTCGTTGGGGTCGAGCCAGGTGCGCAGGTAGCGGTGGAAGTCCTCGATGCGCGACAGCCCGCCGACGGCGCTTCGCAGCTCGGCCCGGGCGGCCGACAGGATCTCGCCCAGGAGCGACGGGTCGTGCAGGGCGACGGTGGCGTCGGGCAGGCTCGTGGAGAGCCAGCCGTCGTAGCCGTGCCGGCGGCGGTTGCCGAGGAGCCGCTGCCACCAGCGCACGTACGTGCACCGCTCGACCCGCTCGAAGTACCCGCGCATCGCCTCGCCGCTCCAGGAGGGGTCGTCGAGCTCGGCGGCGATGGCGTCCCAGTCGGAGCGCGGCCCGGCGATCGTGATCATCGCGTTGTGGGCCGTGCAGCCGCCGAGCGTGCCGGCCCGCGGATACCAGACGCCGTCATGCTCCGCGCGGAACTTGGGGTCGAGCCGGGAGCGCTCGTCGTCGGCGTAGTGGCGGACGAAGTAGTCCCAGCGCAGCGCCTCGTCCTCGGTCGCCTCGCCGTGGAAGGCCGGCACCGAGTAGCGGTAGTTCTCGTCGGCGCCGCCCGCCTCGAGGAGCAGGACGCGCATGCCGGCCCTCGCCAGGTTCACGGCGATCGGGCCGCCCCCGGCGCCGGAGCCGACGACCACGTAGTCGAGCTCGACTGCTTCCGCCATGTCGGCTCTCAGGTCTGCGGCGTCCGCGCGACCAGTGCGAGCGCCGTGTTGACGGACGAGATCGCCGCGGCCGTGGCGGCGGAGCGGAACGGAACCTGGCGGCGGGCGCCGGCGACGACGGCCGACGCCACGTCGGAGGCGTGGATCAGGAGCGCGAGCCGGAGGGCGTGGTCGCGCACCTCCTTGTCGCGCAGCAGCAGGTCGGCGCCGATCACGACGGTCCGGATGCCGAAGAGCCGGAACGGATAGGCGGCCGAGTCGTCGGCGTGAAGCCGCCGCGTCAGGAGCCTTGGCGCGAGGAGCGCGCTCGCCCCGTTCACGATCCGGATCCCGGCGAGCGCGATCCGGGCGTAGTCGCTGCTCGTGCGGGCGCTAGCCACCACCGACCGCCGTCCACGGCGCGAACGGGTTCTCGACGCCCTCGAGCGCCGGCTCGAGCTCGGGGAAGTGGCGCAGGAGCACCGTCCGCATGGTGGTCTCGTCCACCCAGTCGAAGCCGGCCTGGGTGTAGACCTCCGGGCGGAAGTCGCGGGTGAAGAAGCGGTCGCTCTCGAGCCGCCGTGAGGCCATCAGGATGAACACGCGGAAGGCGGTGTCGCTGAACCCGAACCCCTTCGGCTTGGGCTCCGCGTACATCCCAATCATGAGGTCGACGCGCTCGACATCGCCGTAGACGCGGCGCAGCTCCTCTGCCCAGACCGGGTTCGAGGTCAGCTCCTCGAAGCTCCGCACCGGGTTCAGGTGGAAGAGCCGCCGGAACTCGTTGTAGCGCGGGACGCCGCGCTCGCGCACACGCAGGACGTCGATCGAGGCCAGGTCGATCAGCTCGCCGTCGGCGCGGTCGAAGTGCTGGAGGTACTTCGGGTAGTTGTGGAGGGTGATCGCGCCGGGGTGGGAGCGGCCGAACGAGTAGAAGAGGTCGGCCATCGAGACCTCGGCCAGCCGCTCGCGCACGTGCAGGACGCCGACGTCGGGCAGGTCGTGCTCGGCGAGCACGTGGTCGTCGTCGACCGACCGGAACACGAACTCGTCGGGGATGAGCGGGTGCATCCGGTAGACCGCCACGAACTCCTCGGTGAGGGAGTAAGGGACGCCGTGGTGGTTGGTCTGCGACCCGGGGATGCCGTGCAGCACCTCGTCGCTCGTCACCTTCCCGACCAGGCCGTGCAGGTGCTCGCCGGTGAGGCCGTACCAGTTCGTCCTGAGCGCGAGGACGGTCGTGGGGTGGGCGATGATCGCGGGCGTCCAGTCGACGGTGTGCACCTTGGCCATGACCGCGGCGTTCACCAGCCGCGCCTTGTCGTAGAGCTCCTGGTCTGACATGTGCGGGTACTCCGCCGCCAGCCGCTCGCAGATGGCGTTGTGCTCGCGCATGAAGAGCGAGTGCAGGAGCGCGAGCCCGATCCAGAAGTTGCCGGCCACGCCCGAGAGGTCGACGAACCGCTGCATGTCCTCCGGCGGCAGGCCGAGGTCGTCGATCCGGAGCGTTCCCTTCTCGTGCGAGCGCAGCGCGTCGACGAACTCCGGCGTCGCGCCGTAGACCTGGGAGCCGTCCCACCAGTGCGTGTCGCCGGTGACGTAGGTGGGCGGCCCGGTCTTGTCAGGGCTCGGGTCGGGCATCGTGCGCAGGATCCGCATCGGGTGATCGGGCCACGGATCGGACTCCTCGAGCGGGATCTCGAACGCGTGCTCCTTCTCGGGGTTGTGGCTCAGCCAGTCGTGGACCTCGAACTGGATCCAGGCGCCCGCGAGCAGGTTGAGCGTGGTGGCGGGCTGGAACTGCTCCCGCGTCAGGAGCCGCCGGCTCACGAGTCGCGGGTTGGGCTCGAGCAGGCGCTTCTCGTCCTCCGGATAGACGTGCTCGAGCGGCACGTTTCGCCCGAACCGGCTCCCGAGCGAGCCCATGAGCGGGTCGTCGAGGTCGTTGTAGGTGCCGTTGATCATGCGCGCGCCCAGGTGGCGCGACACGTCCGGGTCGTCGAACGAAGGCTTGTCGAGCGGGCCGCGCCCTGTGTCGTAGAGGTTCTTCGCGCGTAGCCGGTCGCGAAGGCCGATCAGCACGGGGATCGCGGCGACCGTCGGCAGGCGCGACCAGCCGAACGAGCGGTCGACCTTCTCGGCGAAGTCGGAGACAAGCTTCGTCAGCTTCCCCGTCACCCCTGGTGCCCTTTCCTCGTTTCGCGCGGCCGTTTTCGGCCGTGCTCCACCGTCCTCGGCATCGATGTAACACGCTGTCCGCCGCGATGTCAAGTCGTCGCGGCTGGCAACACGGCCCGCGTGGGGGCGTAGTTTCCCGCGGCTGAGATCGGGGCCGGTCCCGATGGGCCGCGGGCCGGCGAGGCCGATACTTCAGGCATGCGAGCGGACTACGCGGACGTCATGCCGGGCGCGATGAAGGCGATGGTGGCGCTCGTCCGCGAGGTGCGCCGCAGTCCGCTCGAGCAGTCGCTCGTCGAGCTCGTGAAGATCCGCGCCTCGCAGCTGAACGGCTGCGCCTACTGCGTCGACACTCACGTCCGCGCGGCCCGATCCCGCGGCGAGACGGAGCAGCGCCTGCAGCTGCTCGCGGTCTGGCACGACGCGCCGTGCTACAGCGAGCGTGAGCGGGCGGCCCTGCGCTGGTGCGAGGAGGTCACGCTGATCGGCGACGCCCACGCCTCCGACGCGGCGTACGCCGAGGCGGCGCGCGCCTTCGCCGAGGAGGAGCTCGTCGCCCTCACCTACGTGATCGTCTCGATCAACGGCTTCAACCGGCTCGCCGTCGCGTTCCGCCAGCCGGTCGCGCCCGCACCGATCGCGCATCTCAAGGCCAGCTGACGCCGCCCCCGCGCCGCCGGTAGAGTGGTCGTCCCCGCGGCCCGAGGCAGGCCGCGCCAAGAGGAGGTGGCGACGTGTCGGACGCCGACCGGTACGACGAGGAGGTTCGGCTTGCGCTCGTCCTGAACGGCGGAGTGAGCCTGGCGATCTGGATGGGCGGCGTGACGTGCGAGCTCGACCGCGCGCGGCGGGCGGCCTTCCCGGAGCTGCGCAAGCTCGAGGACGTCGGTGTGTGGGCGGACGTCTGCAGGGCCATGGGCACCCGTGTCACGATCGACGTCGTCGCCGGGACGAGTGCCGGCGGGCTGAACGGCGGCGTGCTGGCCACGGCCATCGCACGGCGGGCGGCGATGCCGAACCTCCGGGAGCAGTGGAAGCGTCTCGGCGACTTCAACAAGCTGCTGATCCGCGGAGACGACGGCGACGACGCCAGAGACCAGCTCTCGGTGCTGAACGGCGCCTTCTTCGCCGACTCGATCGCAGACGTCTTTCGTGAACTGGAGAAAGCTCCAACGGCATCGACCGATGTCGAGGATGCCGCGCCGAGCACCGTCGCCCTGACGTTGACCGCGACGGCGCTTCACGGCGAGCCCGCGCGCTTTGTGGACCAGGCAGGCGTGGAGTTCTCGCAGCGCGACTACCACGTGCTCCACGAGTTCCGCCGGGCGTCTGAGCCCGATCTGACCTCGGACGACCGGGATTCCACGAAGCTCACCGACACGTTCAAGGGCGCTGTGGATCGCCTCGCTCGCGCCGCGCGCGCGACGGCGTCGTTCCCCGGTGCGTTCGAGCCCGTGTTCGGCGAGAGCGATTGGCTGATGGACGGCGGGGTGCTCGACAACGAACCCTTCGATCCGGTGCTGCGGGAGATCCGCAAGCGTCCGGTCGAGCGAGGAACGCGCCGCGTGCTCGCCTATCTCGTCCCGTCGACCGGCGAGGATTCCGATGCGGCCGCGCACGATCCGGACACGAAGCCCGGCTTCGTGAAGCCCCTGGTGCTCGCGACGTCGCTTCCGCGTGAGACGAACCTCCTCGAGCAGCTCGCTGCGGTACGCGGCATGCTGGCACGCGTCGCCGCCGACCGTGGACCGACGAACCGGCTGCTCGAGGAGGCCGCCGAAGACGCGGCCGGCACCGAGAAGCCGGACGAGCACGTCCCAGTTGCGGCGATGGCGGAGAGCCTGCTACCCCTGTACCGGGAGCGGCGATACCTTGGGGGCCTCTGGCAGATCCGTCAAGTGCTCGCGGGAGCGCAGACGGGCACCGTCGCGCTGCGGCCGGCGCCGCCCTGGCAGCCGGCCGGAGACCTGGAGGCGCCGTGGGTCCCCGAGGCCATCGATCCGACCGGCGACACGTGGGGGTTCGGGCTCTCCGTGGCGCAGGATGTGGTGCACCACTGGCTCGATGCCGTTCGGGATGTGCTCCTCGATCGACCGAACCTCGGGCCCACCGCAGCCGTCATCAGCCGCAGCCACCGCCGGCTCGTGGCGATGGCCGAGGCATTCGAGGCCGGCCTGCGAAGCAGCTCGACCGATCCGCAAGCCGGCGAGAAACCGCTTCTCGCCCTCGGAACAACGTGCTTCGAGGCCGTCGCAGGGCCGGGCGGCAACCGGATCGGCCCCGTCGTCCGGGCGGCGGCCAAGGCGATCGTCGACGCCGAGGGCGATCTGCCCGAGGCCAGCGCGTGGCTTGCGCTCGACGGCGGGGTCGACGCCGCGATCCGTCGTCAGCTGATCGTGGCGGTCGTCGAAGGAACGTTCGCGGCGCCGACCCTCGATCCGTCCGTGCCGCGCTTCACGTTCCGGCGCGTCGGCCTGAGGCAGGCCGCCGGGCGCCCGGCGCGCGTGCTCTACGGGCTCGAGCTCAACCACTTCGGCGCGTTCCTGCGGGCCTCGTGGCGCCTGAGCGACTGGATGTGGGGCCGGCTCGACGGATGCGACCACGTCGCGCAGCTCTTGCTCGACCCGGATCGCCTGCGCACGCTCGCGACGACCGACGGCGCCCGCCTCGCCCAGGGCTTGGGGGACATCGTCGGGGACCGGAACGCGGTGCAGTCCGCGGTGGACGCCATCGCCGCGGCGGGCGAAGGCGAGAGTGCGGCCACGTACGTCGAGACGCTGCGAGCCCTCGTGATCCGCCGGGCCCAGCTGGACGTCCTGTGCGAGGAGCTTCCGTTCATCAGCTCCGAGGTCGCCTCCGGGGACGAGAAGACGCAGGAGGCGGCCAAGCCGTGGATCGACCGCCTCGCCGGAGCGGGGGACGACCCGGCCAAAGTGTGGGAGGCGTTCGAGGCGTACACGCTCGGGACCGACTCAGCGGACCAGGTGCTCGACAGCCACGTCGGGAAGGAGGGCCGCCGCGACGCCGTGCTGTCGGCCGTCCGCGCGTTGCATAAGGACAAGACGCTGCCCTCGATCGTGAACAAGCTGTCGAGCGTCGCCGGCGGCGCGCTGCACGCCTACGGCGCGTCGGTTGACATCGCCGACGAGGTGCGCGAGCACGTCGAGGACGCCAAGAAGTGGCTCCGCGCCCACTGGCCGGGGAACGACTAGAACACGATCACGTTGCGCACCGCCTCGCCGCGGCGCATCGAGGCGACGGCGTCGTCGATCGCCTCGAGTGGGTACGTGGCCGTCACCAGCTCGTCGAGCTTCAGGCGCCCGTCCTCGTAGAGGGCAACCAGGCGCGGGATGTCGTCGGCGGGCCGGGCCGAGCCCATCTTGGTGCCGACGATGCGCAGGCCGTCCTGGGCGAGATGGGTAGGGTCGAAGCAGGCCTCCGCTCCGCTCGCCGGCATCCCGACGACCACCAGCGTCCCGCCCCGGCGAAGCAGTGCGAGGGCCTGCTCGACGACACGGGCCGAGCCCGCGGTTGCGATCGCCACGTCGGCGCCGCCGGCGAGCTCGCGCACGGCGGCCACCGGGTCGGACGAGCGGGCGTTCACGGCGGCCGTGGCGCCGAACGCCTTCGCGGCAGCGAGCTTCTCGTCGGCCACGTCGATCGCGATCACCGCATCCGCCCCGGCGATGGCCGCGCCCTGGATCGCGTTCAGGCCCACGCCCCCGGCGCCGATGACCGCCACCGTCTGGCCCGGTCCCACGCGCCCGGCCCGTTGCGCTGCGCCGACTCCGGTCATCACCGCGCAGCCGAGGACCGACAGGCTCGCCGCCGCGAGGTGCCGTGGCACCGGGACGGCCTGCGAGGCGTGCACGACGACCTCCTCCGCGAACGCCGCGCACCGCAGCCCCTGGACGATCGGGTCGCCTCCGGCGAAGCGGATCGGTGAGCGCTCGTCGAGCGGGAACCTCGTCTCGCACAGCGTCGGCTCGCCCGCCGCGCAGCGCGCGCAGGCGCCGCAGTGGCGAACGAGGCTCACGACCACGCGCTGCCCGGGCCGTAGCGCCGAGACCGCGGGGCCCGCCTCCGCCACGAGCCCGCACGCCTCGTGGCCGAGCACCACCGGCACCCTCCCGCCCCAGGCGCCGGCGGCATACGCGACGTCGCTCTGACAGATGGCGCACGCCTCGAGCCGCACGCGCACCTCGCCCTCGCCCGGCGCGGCGAGCTCGACCTCCTCGACCGTCATCGGGTCGCCGAAGCGATGGCAGACCGCGGCGCGCGTCACTCGCGGGAGGCGTGCGCGACGGACGCCGGCCGGAACGCGTCGCAGCACGCGAGGAACCGGTCGATGTCGTCCTCGTCGTTGAAGGCGTGTGGGTCGACGCGCACGGCGCCGATCGCCCCGATGTCGACGCCGCGGCCGCGGCAGAGGTCGAAGAGGCCCTGCGGGTCTGGGTGGCGAAACGCGATGACCCCGGCGCGCTGCGCCGGATCGGCCGGCGTCAGGAGCTCGGCGCCGCGCTCGGCGAGCCCGTCCATGCACCGGCCGACGAGCTCCTCGACCCTGGCGAACACCCGCTCGATGCCGACGTCGCGGAGGAGCTCGATGCCGGCCCGGGCCGCGAAGACGCCGGGGAGGTTCGGCAGGCCCAGCTCGTAGCGGCGGGCGTCGGCGACGATGGGCGGCATCGTGTGCGGCGGCCAGTCGCCGAGCGGGGCGTCGAGCCCCAGGTAGCCGACGTCGAGCACAGGGGCCTCTGCGAGCATGTCCGGGTGCAGGTGCAGGAACCCGATCCCGGGCGGCCCGAGGAGCCACTTCATCGCCGTCGTCACGAGGACGTCGACGCCGTCGCGGTCGACGTCGATCGGCACGACGCCGGTCGACTGGGCGGCGTCGACGACGAGCTTCGCCCCACGTGCGTGGGCGGCGTCGGCGATCGCGCGAAGATCGTGGCGCCGCCCGGTGAACGGGGCCACGTGGGTGATGCAGACCGCCACGGTGTCGGCGTCTATCCGCTCCGCCAGGGCACCGGCCGCGTCGGTGACGCCGTCGGTGGGGACGTAGCGCACCTCGCGGTCGCCGCGGGCGTACCAGGGGTAGGCGCTCGAGGGGTAGGTGCCGTCGTCGACGACGACGTTCCCGCCGGGCCGCTCGGCGAGGATCCGGATGGCGACGTTCGCAGCCCGGCAGGTGTTGTCGGTGATCGCGATGGTGGCGCGGTCGGCGCCGATCAGCGCCGCGAACGACTCCCGCAGGCGGTCGGCGGCTCCCAGAAGGCCGTCGCCCGTGTAGACGGCGTTCGGGTCGCCGCTCCACCGGTCGGTCCACTCGTCCCAGGCCGCCCGCACCGGCGCGGCGGCCGGCGCCATCGCGCCGCTGAAGAGGTAGGCGCGGGTGCGCGTGATCGGAAACTCGGCGCGGAACCGGGCGAGGTCCACGACCGCAACCCTACTCAACCGCGGCGGGCCGCACCCGGAACGCGGCGAGGTACAGCGCGACGGTGATCGCGATCAGGAGGGCGGTGCTCGCGGTCGGACCCGGGTTCAGCACCTTCGGTGTGCCGACGTCCGTCCAGCCGCGCTTCACGATCTGCTCGTTCCAGCCGTCGTTCAGCGCGACCAGCGACCCGTACGCGAGCATCAGCGCCAGGTAGCCGCCGAGCACGCCGCGCAGGCGCGTCCGCCGAAGCTGCGGCAGCACGCGCCGCAGGCCGAGCGCGATCGCCGCGAGCAGGATCCCGTCGATGCCCTCGTGGTTTCCCAGGTGGACGGCGTGCAACGTGGGGTGGCCGGGCTCGGGCAGGATCTGCTTGGACATGAAGACGGTGCGCAGGCCCGGGATGTCACCCGCGTAGACGCCGACGTTGGCGAGCAGCCACGGGATCCCGGCGACGAGCAGGAGGGCGATGTAGAGGATCGCCGCCCGGTCGCCCGGCCGGTGGCGCACGAACCGGCCCACGCGGGCCCGGCGGGCGGCGACGAGGGTCAGGACGAGCGCGATCCCCACTCCGATCGCCGCGAGCGCGTTGACCGGCTTCGCGTCGAGGTCCGACTCGTCGATGACGCCCGGCCCCGCGATCGTGGCGCACAGCACCGTCGCGGCGCCGGCCGCCACGATCGTCGCGCGACGGAGCCTCGGCGGCGGCGTCGATGCCAGCAGCCGGTCGGCGGCGACGGCGACGAGCGCGACGGCGGCGAGCGAGATCGGCCAGCCCAGGAGCACGAGCACGCGCGAGGCGCCGGCCCGGAACCCGGTGCCGGTGACGTTGTAGAAGTCGCTCGCCGGCAGGCGTGCGTAGGTGATCCACACCAGCGCCGCGACGACGCCGAGTGCCGCCCAGGCGGCGAACGCCTCGTTCAGGCCGGGGCCGGACGCCTCGGGGTCGGGCCTCATGCGGTCCGGCGCTCGGGGATCATCCAGAGCCCGTCTCGCGGCCGCAGCGACACCCGGGCCTGCGGAACGACCGGCCGCGACGGGTCGAGCCGCAGCCTGAAGCGGCGCCCGAGCTCCGCGAGGACGAGCGTCGCCTCGAGCATCGCGAAGCCGACCCCGATGCACTTGCGCGTCCCGCCGCCGAAGAGCGGGTAGGCCCAGTCGGGCCGGCCGGCGCTGCCCTCGGGCAGGAACCGGCTCGGGTCGAACCGGAGCGGGTCGGGGAAGAGGTGCGGATCGCGGTGCATGACGAACGTCGGCATGAGGACGGCCGCGCCGGCGGGGATCACGTGGCCGCCGATGGCCTGGTCGGCGACCGCCCGCCGCTCCATGCCCCACGCCGGCGGATAGAGCCGCATCGACTCGAGCAGCACCGCCTCGGTGTACGGCAGGCGGGCGGCGTCGTCGGCGTTCAGCGGCCCGGCGCCGAGGCCGTCGTCGAGCTCGGCGTGGAAGCGCTCCTCGACCTCGGGGTGGAGCGCAAGCAGATACCACGTCCAGTTGAGCCCGTTGGCGGTCGTCTCGTGGCCGGCGGTGATGAGGGTCAGTGCCTCGTCGCGCACCTGCTCGTCGGTCATGCCGGTGCCGTCGCCCTCGACGTCGCGCGCGGCGAGCAGGATCGAGAGCAGGTCGCCGTCCTCGTCCGGCCCGGCGGAGCGGCGCTCGGCGACGACGCGCGAGGTGGCCTCCTCGAGCTCGGCGATCCCCTGCTTGAAGCGCCGGACGCGCGGCAGCGGCGTTCGCAGCAGCACCGGCAGGAGCGCGATGGTCAGGTAGTCGAAGAACTCGCCGACCTCCGCCACGGCCCGCCCGATCCGCTCGCCGTCCTCGTCGAGGTCGGCGCCGAAGAGCGCCCGGGTGACGACGCGCAGGGCGAGCTGGGTCATGTCGGCCGCGACATCCCGCGACTCGCCGTCCTCCCAGGCGGCCCCCACCCGCCGCGCCTCGTCCAGCATGATCTCGGCGTAGGCGGCCACCCGGCGGCGGTGAAAGGCCGGCTGGAGCATCCGCCGCTGGCGCAGGTGGAAGTCGCCCTCGCTCGTCAGAAGGCCGTTTCCGAGCACGATGCGGGCCCGCTCGAAGCCCGGCCCCTTCTTGAACGAGCGCTGGTGCGTCACGAGCACCTCGCGGGCGAGGTCGGCCCGCATCACGACGAAGACGTGCTGGGGGCCGATGCGGAAGTGGACGAGGTCGCCGTGGCGCTCGCGCAGCTCCGACATGACCGCCGTCGGGTCGTGGTGGAGGCCGGCCAGGACGCGGAGCGAGCCGGCCGCGCCGGGGCCGGGCGGGAGACGGTTCGTGGCGATCAGGGTGCGATATTCTCGCGGGCCGCTCGTCGTGTTGCAACCGTCGCAAAGAGCAACGCCCGCCTGGGTCCGCGTCTACCTCATCATCGGGGCGGCGCAGGGGCTCGCGATCGCGCTCACGGGGCTCGCCCGCCCCCCGGCCGTGATCGGCTTCCCGCTTGCGACCACGCCCCTCAACGTCCGCTTCGTCGCCTGCTTCTACCTCGCCGGCGCGGCCGGGCTCCTGGCGTCGGCGGCGGTCCGCAACGTCGTCGACACGCGCATCTACCTGGCCGGCTTCACGGCCGTGACCGCGCTCCTCCTGGTCGCCACGGTCTGGTACTGGTCGACCTACACCGACGGCGGGATCCCGTATCCGTGGGTCGGCTCGTACGTGATCGAGCCGGTTGTCGGGATCGGCGCGATCGCGGCGCTCGGCCTGTGGCGGCCCGCCGTCCCGGGACGGCACCGGATGAGCCCCGTCTACGAGGCCCAGGCGGCCATCTTCGCCGTGCTCGGCGTCGTGCTGGCGGCGTCGCCGGACACGGCCGTCAGGATGTGGCCGTGGGCGCTCACGGCGGTGCTCGCCCGCACGTATGCCGCCATCTTCCTGGCGTTCGCGCTGGGCGCCGCGCTGGCCTCCCGCGAGCGGCGGCCAGAGGCGGTGCGGCCGTTCGCCCTGAGCTCGCTCGTCCTGGTGGGTGCGACGGCGGTCGTCTCGCTCGTCCACCACGCGAAGTTCGACGGCGGCCCGTCCACGGACCTCTGGGCGGTCGCCCTGGCCGCCGGCATCGCCGGGCTGGGAGCGGCGGTGCTGGCGACGCTGCGGGCGCAGCCGGCATGACCGGATCGCTCCGCGCGTTCCTGGCCGTGCTGGGCGCAGCGCTCCTCGCCCAGGGGCTCGCGTCGTGGGCGCTCGACGCGGGCGGGGACGCGAGCGACCGCATGCCGTATCGCTTCGCCAACGCCGACCCGCGCCACGCCCTCATCCACGTCGTGTGGGGCGCAGCGATCCTGGCCCTCCTCGCCCGCGGCCTCGACCACCGGGGCTGCGTCCGGCTCGCGCTCGCGTTCGGCGTCTTCTACTCGGCGCTCGCGGCGCTCGGGCTCGTCGTGCACCACCCGCTGGGGCTTCGGCTCGATCGCGGCGAGAACGTCTTCCACCTGCTGGTGGGGCCGATCACGCTCGCGGTCGGCCTCGTTGCGCTGCGAGGCGAGCGGGCGCTCGCGTGACGGCGGCGGTGGCGGTGGGTGCGGTGCTGGCGGGCCTGGCCGGCGTGAAGGCGCTCGAGGCCCGGCTCCCGCGGATCGTCGTCCGGGCCGGGATCCTGCTCTTCGTGCTCGGCCCGCTCGCCGGGCTGGCGTACGCGATGTGGACGCTGTGGCGCGAGTCCTTCGACCCGGTCGACCTCGCGCTGCTCGTGGTGCTCTCGGTCGTGACCGGCCTGGGGACCTCGCTCGGCTACCACCGCCTCCTCACCCACCGCAGCTTCTCGACGACGCCCTGGCTCAAGGGCGCGTTCCTCGCCGCGGGGGCGATGGCCGTCCCGAGCAGGCCTGTCGACTGGGCTGCCCGCCACCTCGAGCACCACGCGCACTCCGACCGCGAGGGCGACCCGCACAGCCCCGCCGACGGCTTCCTGCACGCCCATGTCGGCTGGATGCTGGCCGTGAGCCCGGCCAAGCGCGACCGCTACTGCGCCCGGCTCATGGCCGACCCGGTCGTGATGCTGATCGACCGCACCGCGCTCTTCTGGCTCGCCCTCGGGCTCGCGGTGCCGGCGCTCGTGGATGGCTGGCGCGGCCTTCTGTGGGGCGGCATCGTCCGGATTGCCCTGCACAACCAGACGATGTTCGCGGTGAACTCGGTCTGCCACGCATTCGGCTCGCAGGAGTTCTCGACGGGCGACGAGAGCCGGAACAATTGGCTCGTCGCCGTCCTGGCGTTCGGTGAGGGCTGGCACAACAACCATCACGCCTTCCCGTCGGCCGCCTACCACGGCATGGGCCGCCGGCCCGACGCGACCGGGCTCGTCATCCGCGGCCTGGAGTGGGCCGGCCTGGCGTGGGACGTCCGCCGGCCCAGCGAGGCCGCCGTCGCCCGCCGTCGCGCCGCCGGCCGGCTTCGCGTGCGGTGATACGGTTGGCGCAGGTCCTTCCAAGGAGGTTGGAGATGGCTGTCGAGACGCGATCCACGACGCGTCAGGGGTCGAAGACGGTCTTCGTCGATCGGTTCTGCGACGGGATCATCGGCCCGAGCACCGAGATGCTGGGCCCCGTCCGCGACGGCGGGCACATCGTCGCCAACACCGCGCCGGGCTGCTGGGGGCCGATGATCACCCCCGCCATCCGCGGCGGCCACGAGGTGACGCTGCCGGTGGAGGTCGAGGGGGCGGAGGTGGGCGACGCCGTCGCGATCCACATCCGCGACATCTCGGTGACCTCGCTCGCGACGGCGTCGGGGAACGACCGCATGATCGAGGGCCGCTTCAACGGCGACCCCTACTGCGCCAAGGTGTGCGAGTCCTGCGGCGCCGAGGACGAGGCGACCGTCGTCGAGGGCATCGGCCCCGACAGCGTTCGCTGCGCCAACTGCGGCGCGCCGGCGGCGCCGTTCGCCTTCACGAACGGCTACACGATCGCGTTCGACGACGAGTGGCGCGTCGGCGTCACCGTCGGCCAGTGCCGGGCGGAGGAGATCGCGGGCGACGCCGACGCGAACGCCGCCCTGCCCGAGAACTCGATCCAGAACCCGATCCTGCTCTTCGCGCCGCACGACCTGGTGGGCGTTGCGACCCGGTGTCGGCCGTTCATGGGCCAGATCGGGACGACGCCGGCGGTCGACCTGCCCGATTCGCACAACGCGGGCGACTTCGGCGCGTTCCTCCTAGGCGCGCCGCACTCGCACGCGGTCGACGCCGAGCAACTCGAGTCGCGCACCGATGGGCACCTCGACATCGACGCGGCCCGCGCCGGCGCCGTCGTCATCGCCCCGGTCAAGGTGCCGGGAGCCGGCATCTACCTGGGCGACATGCACGCGATGCAGGGCGACGGCGAGATCGCCGGGCACACCTGCGACGTCTCGGGCACCGTCACGCTCCAGGTCGAGGTGCTGAAGGGCCTCGGTATCGACGGCCCGATCATCCTGCCGGTCGCCGAGGACCTGCCGTTCCTGGCCCGGCCGCTCACGGGTGCCGAGCGGGCCCGCGCCGAGGAGATCGCCCGCCGAAACGGCGTCGACCGGCTCGAGGACTCGCTGCCGATCTCGGTGGTCGGGACCGGCCCCGACCTGAACAGCGCCGTCACGAACGGCCTCGAGCGAGCGGCGACGCTCCTCGACGTGACCGTCCCGGAGATCAAGAACCGGGCGACGATCACCGGGGCGATCGAGATCGGCCGTGCTCCCGGCGTCGTCCAGGTCACGTTTCTCGCGCCCGCCGAGAAGCTGGCCGCGCGCGGCCTGGAGCAGCTCGTCCGCACGCACTACGGGATGAGCGCCTGACTTCTTGATGGCTCGTGCCGGGCGCGCGGCCTACCCGCCCGCGACCGGCACGAGCACGTCGAGCTCCTCGCCGTCGGCGACCGGGCGGTCGCGGCGCAGGAAGCTGCCGTCGGCGACGACCGCCAGCCCTCGCAGCGCGTCAGCGTCGAGCGCCGCCAGCCGTCCGACCTCGGCCACCACGTCCTCGACCGTGGGGGCGCCGGCGAGCTCGATCGCCCGCCGGTTTCCGAGCCGCTGGGCCAGGACTCCCGACAGCCGGACGGTGACGGTCACCGCGGGCATGCGGTCAGTAGAGCCCTTCGCGGCGGGCGTAGCGCGCGTCCCGCTCGCGGTCGTAGGTCTCGGCGTCCAGGCCGGCATCGGCCACCTCGCGCAGGATCGCGCCGGACGTCGGGAGCTCCGAGCGGTCGACGTGGCGGTCGGGGTTCCACAGGTCGGACCGGATGAAGGCCTTCTGGCAGTGGGTGAAGGCCTCCTCGATCGTCACCAGGAGGCCGACCTTCGACGCCCTGCCGTCGACGGTGCTCGGTGCGAGCAGCTCGGGGTCGTCGACGACGGCCGCGCGCCCGTTCACCCGGAAGGTGTCGCCGATGCCCGGGATCAGGAAGAGGAGCGCGATACGGGGATCGGCGAGCAGGTTCGTGAGCGTGTCGGCGAGCCGGTTCCCGGGCCGCTCGGGGATGACGAGCGTGCGGTCGTCGAGGATGCGGACGAACCCGGCCGGGTCGCCGCGCGGGGAGATGTCGAGGCCGCCGTTGGGCCGGCTGGTGGCCACGCACACGAACGGCGAGCGCTCGACGAACTGCCGGGTGAGCGGGGTGACGTGGTCGGTCACCTTCGCGACGATCAGGTCGCTCGGCGAGCCGAGGATCTCGCGGAGATCGGTCTCGGTCGAGATCGTGCCCATGCGCCGAGTCTAGATTCAGGAATCCTGCACGGCCGCCGGTCGCCTCCGGCATGGCTATCCTCCGGAGCCTCCGACGGAGGGAGTTGACCATGGCGGAATCGCGTGCAAGCGCGGTGTGGGAGGGCAACCTGGTCGAGGGGCACGGTCGTGTCAGCGCCTCGAGCGGCGTCTTCACCGACCTCGACCTGACCTGGGCGGCGCGGACGAACCGGCCCGATCCGAAGACGAGCCCCGAGGAGCTGATCGCGGCGGCCCACGCCGCCTGTTATTCGATGGCCTTCTCGCACACGCTGGCCGAGGCGGGTCACGCCCCGGAGCAGGTGTCCGTGACCGCCGTCTGCCACTTCACGCCGATCGAGGGCGGCGGATTCAGCGTGAGCAAGATGGAGCTCGATGTCCACGGCCGCGTTCCGGGCGTCGATGCCGAGGCGTTCCAGCACCTGGCCGAGGAGGGCGAGCGCGGCTGTCCCGTCTCGAACGCGCTGCGCGGCAACGTCGAGATCGTGCTGCGGGCGACGCTCGACTCGTAACCGCCCGCCCGGTTTGACAGCGCACCCTCCGGGTGCCATTGTTGCCCCGCGATCGAGCTGACCCGATGGGCCGGGTGCACCATCGCTCCCGGCCGCTCCCTTCGGGCGGGGAGGAGGAGGCTGTGAAACGGCATGGGCTGAGGCGGTTCTATGTGGTCGGCGAGGGCGTCTACGGCGAGGCCAAGTCCGGCTCGGTGGACGGCAAGAAGCTGGTGCCGGCGAAGGCCGCCGACGCGGCCGGCGGCGCGCCCGACGCGACGTTCCGGTTCTCGCGCATGGGGCCCCCGGGGGCTGCGGGCGCCCAGCTCAGCGGCCCGACCCGTGAGCACCTGGCGGAGCTCATGACGGTCGGCGACAAGAAGTTCTCGCGGATCCCGGCAGGGTTCACCTATCTGGGGCAGTTCATCGACCACGACCTGACGATGGACAAGACCGGCAAGCCGCTCGGGGAGAGCGAGTCGCCGATCACGATGATCCAGGGGCGCTCGCCCGCTCTCGACCTCGACTCGCTGTACGGCAAGGGCCCGAACGACCCGCACTCCGAGGTCTTCTACCAGGCCGACCTGCTCCACCTGAAGGCCGGCGGGAGCGATGCGGACCCCCACGACGGCTTCGACCTTCCCCGCGCGGGCGCCACGCCGTCCTCGGCGGTGATCCCGGACCCGCGAAACGACGAGAACCTGGCCGTCGCGCAGACCCATCTCGCGTTCATCCGCTTCCACAACCGCGTGGTCGACACGCTGCCGTCGACAACGCCGGCGGCCGTCAAGTTCATGCGGGCGCGGAAGATCGTGACCCGCCACTACCAGTGGATGATCAAGACCGACTTCCTGCCTCGCATCTGCGACCCGGACGTCGTGAAGGACGTCTTCACGAACGGGCGCAAGGTCTTCGAGGTGGGGGTCGCGCCGACGCAGATCCCGACGATGCCGATGGAGTTTTCGGTCGCCGCATACCGGCTCGGGCACAGCATGGTCCGGGCCGCGTACAACTGGAACGTCATCTTCGACAACGGTGAGGGCACGCTCAAGCTGCTGTTCGACTTCTCGGGGACGAGCGGCAACCTGGGCGGCGACTTCCCGCTCCCGTCCATCTGGATCGCCGACTTCCGGCGGCTCTACAACTTCGGCCAGGCCGGCCGGAAGGACCTCGTCGTGCCGGCCGCCAAGTTCAACCGCGCGATGCGGATCGACGCGAGCCTCGTGAACCCGCTCGCCAAGCTGCCGCAGGAGACGATCGGGCCTCCGAAGGTGCCGATGAAGGATCCGCGCCACGACCTCGCGTTCCGGAACCTGACGCGCGCAAAGATGGTGAACCTCGCCACCGGGCCGCAGATGGTGCAGTTCCTGAAGGACAAGGGCGTGAACGTGAAGGCGCTGACCGACGCGCAGATCCGGCAGGGCTCGGGGGACGGGGTCTCGCTCGCGGGGCTCTCGCAGACCGAGCGGGATGGCGTGGTCGCGCGGACGCCGCTCTGGTTCTACGTCCTGCGCGAAGCGGAGCTGAACGGCGGCCAGTTGGCGGGCGTGGGGGCCCGGATCGTCGCCGAGACGTTCCACCGGGCGATGGAGGGAAGCGCGACGTCGATCGTCCGCGACCCGACCTTCAAGCCGACGCTCGGGCCGAACGCCTCGACGTTCAGGATGGTCGACCTCCTGCTCTTCGCCTTCGAGGGCAAGAAGAAGCTGCTCAACCCGAACGGGGGCTAGATGAGTGATTCCACGCCGCCGTGATGTCCAAGCAGCAAGCCGGAGGCTTGCTGCGGTCATGAGTGACCTGCTACTCAGCAGGTCACTCATGGGCGAGAACCGAGTAGCGCAAGGACGCAGGGAGGGTCAATATCGGGTGATATTGGCCCGACCGAGGACAAGCTGCAAGGCGAACGCCTTGCAGCGGTCACGGGAGACCTGCTATCCAAGCAGGTCTCCCGTGGATGCGAAGGTTCGCAGCCGCAGCCCCGCCACAAAGCGCCAACCCACCACAAATGGACGTTCAGGCGCGCGGGGGCGTGGAATCACTCATCTAGCGGAAGACCGATCGAAGTGGGCGCGTCCTGTGTGCATCTCGTCGTCGCGTTTGGAGGAGAGCACCATGACCCGTCGTCACCGTCTCGTCCCCACCCTCATCGCCGCCCTGGCGACCGCAGCCGTCATCGCGCCGGCCGCGCAGGCCCGCCCGGCCGCGTCCGGCGTCGCCGCCGGCAGCGGCATGGGCGCCGTCGTCGTCGTGGATCGCACGATCCACGACCAGCCGCTCGCGAACCCCGTGGCCGCGCCGTCCACCGGCCTGAACCACGGCGCGGGCTTCGTCGACCGCACCCGCCCGATCCAGGTCACAACGGCCAGCGACACCAACTGGATGGACGTCTTCGCGGGGGCTGCCGCGGGTGCGTTCGTCATCGCGGTGTGCGCCGCCGGCCTCGGAATGAACCGGCGCGCGAACCTCGCCACCTGACACAGCACGCAGCCGCACGCGATGTGGGCCCGGTCACCCGACCGGGCCCCTCGCATGCCGGAGGGAAGATCACCGACTCGGCGACCGTCACGTGATTAAGTGCAGGTTCCCACGCGTATCGAGGAGGCAGACATGCTGCGTTTCCACCGGATCGCGACCGCCGCCGCGCTGGCCCTCGTGACCGTTGCGCTGCTCGCGCCGGTCGCTCAGGCCCGCCCGGCGCTGGCCGGCGGAGCTGAGGCCCCGGCGACGACTCAGACCGCCCCGGCCGGCCCCACCCAGTCGAGCCACCAGGGCACCGGCGGCACTGACTGGAACGCCGTCCTCATCGGCGCCGCGGGAGGCGCGCTCATCATCGCGATGGGTGTCGGCGGGGTCGGGCTCGTGCGGCGCCGCACGCTGGCCGCCTGAACGGATCCGCCGCCCCGGAACGCCGCGAGGGCCCGGCCTCACCAGAGGCCGGGCCCTCGCACGTTCGCGTCTAGGAGCTCGAGCCGACGACGCTCGTGTCGGGAGCCGGCACGATGCGGATGTACGGCCGCGGCGACTTCCACCCCTCGGGGTAGATCTCGCGGGCCTCGTCGTCGGAGACCGAGCCGGCGATGATGACGTCCTCGCCGTTCTTCCAGTTCACCGGCGTCGACACCTTGTGGGTGGAGGTGAGCTGGAGCGAGTCGATGACCCGCAGGACCTCGTCGAAGTTGCGGCCCGTGGTCATCGGGTAGACCAGGATCAGCTTGACCTTCTTATCGGGCCCGACGACGAACACGTTCCGCACCGTCTGGTTGTCGGCCGGCGTACGTGCGGTCGCGTCGCCCGACACGCTGGCCGGCAGCATGCCGTACAGCTTCGAGACGTTGAAGTCGGCGTCGCTGATGATCGGGTAGTTGGGCGCGTAGCCCTGCGTCTCCTCGATGTCTTCCACCCACTTGCTGTGGTTGTCCATCGGGTCGACCGACAGGCCGATGATCTTGGTGTTGCGGCGGTCGAACTCCGGCTTGATCTTGGCCATGTAGCCGAGCTCGGTGGTGCACACCGGGGTGAAGTCCTTCGGGTGCGAGAACAGCACGGCCCACGAGTCGCCGATCCAGTCGTGGAAGCTGATCGCCCCCTCGGTGGTCTGCGCGTCGAAGTCCGGTGCGGTGTCGCCGATCGTCAAACTCATCCTGTGTCCCCTCTCGTACGTGGTGCGCCCGACGGGCTCCCGTGGCGCACGCAGAAGTCTACCTCGCGAATGGATCCAAAGTCGGCGACTGCGCACCGGGCGCGGCGCGTCAGAGCTGGGAGACGGCGAACGCGTCGACGTCGACGCGCGGCCGTCCGGCGGTGCCCACCACGACGATCCGGATCGTGTGCGTGCCGACCGCCGCGAACGACTGCTGATAGGCCGTCTGGCGGCGGGTGAACGTGCCGGTCAGCACGCCCAGGTCGACGGTGGCCTTGAGCTGGCCGTCGACGAACACCCGCGCCTTGCCGCCGCCGACTCCCATCGGCGCAATCCACCACACGCGCCGGCCGGTGAACGTGAACCGGGCCGAGTTCCCGGCGGCCGACGAGCTCATGACCTTGCCGTTCCAGGCGCCGCTCGACGCATGCCGCGTCCACGCCCCGGAGTAGGTGATCTTCGCCGAGTTCTCGTCGGCGGGAGTGACGGGCTCGAGCACCGGCACGACGAACCCGCCGTTCACCCCGTGGGGGATGATCTGGAGGTTCTGGTTCAGGCCGCCGCCGACGACCTGGCAGCAGGTCATCGTGCGCGAGGGAAGCAGCGTGACGGCGCCGCCGCGGTACAGGAAGCCGACCGTCGATCCGTCTCCGCGGGTGGCGGTGCCGACGACGTCCCCGGCGTTCGTGATGTCGGAGGCCTGGCTCGCGACCGCGCCCGGGACGAGCCGGCCGACGTCGGTCATGTGGCCGCCCGAGAACAGGAAGGCGTGCTGCGCTCCCGAGGCGGTGTCGGCCCAGCCGACGATCTGCCCCGAGCCGTTGAGCGCCCTGGCGAAGCTCTCGGCGCCGCCGAGCGTGCCGAGCCCGGCCATCGCACCGCCGCCCCGGATCCGGAACGCGCGCGCTCGGCCGGCGGCGTTCTGGGACCAGCCGACGATCTCACCCGAGCCGTTGATGCCCGTGGCGGCGCTGGTCGTTCCGCCCAGCGTGCCGAGGTCGTGCATGACGCCGGCCTGCCAGCGGAAGGCGTGGCGCGCCCCCGATCCGGTCGCCGAGTCGCCGACGACGACGTCGCCGTCGTTCAGGCTGAGGCCCTCGCCGAAGTCGCCGCCGAGGGTGCCGAGGTCTGTGAGGACGCCGCCGCGCGCCAGGAACGGATGCGTCAGGTCGTCGGTCGACTCGTTGAAGTCGTCCATGTAGCCGGCCGAGTCGCCCGCGCTGTTGACCGCGAGCGCTCCCGCGTCGGTGAACGGCCCCGGGCCACGGCCGATCACGTCCATCGTGTCGCCCTTCCAGATCCACGCCCAGTGGAAGTCGGGGAAGGCGTCGCCGACGACCCAGCCCTTGGCGTTGATGTCCCAGGAGGAGATGTCGTCGTCGCAGCTGTCCGGCGTGCACTGCGGGAAGAGCGGCCCGATCTCGAGCGCGGCCCACGCCGGCTGGACCGCCGCCGTCGCGGGAGCGGCCGCCACCGCCCACGCCGCGATGAACGTCGCGATTGCAAGACCCACACGTCGCATTGCTGCCCTCCCCTGTTGCCCGGGGCGGATCGTACCACCCGGTCCCGTGCCCGACTTGACGCGGACGCGGGAGTGTGATTAGGGTTAGGCCGCCCTAAGTCTTAGGGCACCCTAAGTCAAGCTCGAGCCAAGGCGGTGGCGTGCTTCCGACGTTTGTGATCGGGTTGCGTGAAGGGGTCGAGGCGGCGCTGATCGTCGCGATCGTCGCGGCGTTCCTGCGCCGGGAGGGGCAGCGCGACGCGCTGCGGGCGATGTGGGCGGGGGTCGCACTTTCGGTCGTCCTCTGCACCGGCATCGCCATCGCGCTCCAGCTCGTCGACGAGGCGCTGCCCCAGCGCCAGCAGGAGGCGCTCGAGACGGTCGTCGCCGCCGCCGCCGTCGCGATGGTGACCTTCATGGTCGTCTGGATGACGCGCCACGCGGCCGATCTGGCCGGCGACCTGCGGGCCGGAGCGGCGGGCGCGCTGGCGCGCGGCTCGACGCTCGCGCTCGTGGGCATGGCGTTCGTCGCGGTCGTCCGCGAGGGCATCGAGACCGCGGTCTTCCTGCTCGCCGCATTCCAAGCGTCCGACAACGCGACCACGGCCGGCGCCGGTGCGCTCATCGGCATCCTCACCGCCGTCGCGATCGGGGCCGGGATCTACCGGGGCGGCGTGCGCCTCAACCTGGGCCGGTTCTTCCGCGCCACGGCGGCGGTGCTCGTCCTGGTCGCGGCCGGCCTCGTCGCGAGCGCGATCCACACCGCCCACGAGGCCGGCTGGTGGAACGCCCTCCAGGGCCAGGCCGTCGATCTGAGCTGGCTGATCCAGCCCGGCTCGGTCATGAGCTCGCTCCTCACCGGCGTGCTCGGCCTGCAGCCGCAGCCGACGGTCGGCGAGGCACTGGGCTGGCTGCTCTACCTCGTGCCCATGATGATCTATGTCCTCCGGCCGGGACGACCCCGGCCAACCGTCCGGCGGGCCCCGGCAGGCGCCAGGCCCGTTCTACTCCCTCAGGACGGCGAGGCGACGCAGTGAAGCGCCGGGGTGCCTCTGTCTCCGCGGCCGTCACTGCGCTCGCCGTCCTTCTGGCCGCCTGCGGCGGGAATGATTCCTCGCCGGGCTCGGGGAGTGGCGGGACGGCCCACACCGTGAAGATCCGGCTCACCGATGCCGGCTGCGACCCGGCCTCGGCCGAGGTGCTCGCCGGGGCCGTCACGTTCTCGGTCGAGAACGCGGGCACCACGAAGGTGACCGAGACGGAGCTCCTGAAGGCCGACGGGTCGATCATGGGCGAGGCCGAGAACGTCGTCGAGGGCGTTCCCGGCTCGTTCTCGCTCACGCTCGGCCCGGGCCGCTACACGCTGAGCTGCCCGAACGGCTCGTCGGCCGCCGAGGGCGTGCTGCGCGTCACCGGGACGGCGACGGCGACGGCGACGACCGGCGACGCGGCGCTCTTGACGACCGCGACGGCCGAGTACCGCGAGTACGTCGAGCACGAGACCGACGAGCTGGTGGAGGGGACGCGCGAGCTCGCGGCCGCCGTCGAGGCCGGCGACGTGAAGCGTGCGAAGGCGCTCTACGGCCCGGTGCGGGCCCACTACGAGGCGATCGAGCCGGTGGCCGAGAGCTTCGGCGATCTCGACCCCGCCATCGATGCGCGCGTGAACGACGTCGCCAGCGGGACGAAGTGGACCGGCTTCCACCGGATCGAGCACAGCCTGTGGGTGCGCGGGACGACCGCCGGCGCTGCGCCCTACGCGCGCAAGCTCGTCGGCGACGTCATCACCCTGAAGGAGCGGGCCGAGGATCTCGAGGTCCAGCCGGCGCAGCTCGCAAACGGTGCCGTGGAGCTCCTGAACGAGGTTGCGAGCTCGAAGATCACGGGCGAGGAGGATCGCTACTCGCATACCGACCTCTCCGACTTCGCGGCGAACCTGGCGGGCGCCCGGGTGGCGTTCGACCTTCTGAAGCCGGCCCTCGCGAAGCAGGGCGACGGGGAGCTGTCCGAGACGATCACCCATCGCTTCGACGACGTCCGCACTGCGCTCGACGCGTATCGGCGCTCGACACCGCTCGGCTACGCGCTCTACGGCGAGCTCACCGGCGCCGACCGCCGCCGCCTGGCCCAGAGCGTCGACGCTCTGGCGGAGCCCCTCTCGACGGTGGCCGTCAAGGTCGCCGGCTAGATGGTCGGCTCCACGGCTCCGAGCGCCTGGACGTCCGGTTGCGGACTGGGAACCGCTGGTGGCGGGGCTGCGTCTGCGAACCGTCGCATCGCGGCGTCCTCGGTCGACCCAATATCACCTGATATTGGGCCTCCCTGCGTCCTTGCGCTGCTCGGTTCTCGCCGCCCAGGACATCACGGCGCCGTGGAACCGACCATCTGACTCATGGCAGGAGTCCGCCTCACGCGCGGGCAAGCGCTGCGGCTGGGTGGCGGCGGTGCCGTCGGGCTGGCGCTCGCGGGAGGCGGCTATGCCGTCGCGAGCGACCGCTCGGACGCCGAAGCGGACGCCGACGTCGCGGTGCCGTTCCACGGCGACCACCAGGCCGGCATCGCGACGCCGGTGCAGGACCGGCTCATGTTCGCGGCGTTCGACCTGACGCTCGGTAGCGCGGGCGAGCTGCGGGATCTCCTGCGAGCCTGGACCGACGCCGCCGCGGCGATGACGCAGGGCGCCCCGACCGGCTCGCCCGCCGGGCACCGGCTCGCGCCGCCGTCCGACACCGGCGAGGCACTGGGGCTGGGCCCGGCGCGCCTCACGATCACCTTCGGCCTCGGCCCGGGGGTCTTCTCACAGGGCGGCGGCGACCGCTTCGGTCTCGCGGCGCGCGCCCCGGCGGCACTTCGGCCGATTGGGCCGCTCCCGGGCGAGGAGCTCGACCCGGCCCGGTCGGACGGGGACCTGTGTGCGCAGGCCTGTGCAGAGGATCCGCAGGTCGCGTTCCACGCGGTGCGAAACCTGGCCCGCATCGGCCGCGGCGCCGTCGTGATGCGGTGGGCCCAGCTCGGGTTCGGGCGCGCGTCGACGACGGGCGGCCCCCAGCCCACGCCGCGCAACCTGCAGGGATTCAAGGACGGCACGAACAACATCAAGGCGGACGACGCCGAGGCCATGGCCCGGTACGTGTGGGTGGGGAGCGACGAGCCGCAGGCCTGGATGCGCGGCGGCACCTACGTCGTCACGCGCCGGATCCGGATGTTGATCGAGACCTGGGACCGCTCGACGCTCGCCGATCAGGAGCAGACGATCGGGCGGAAGAAGCTGAGCGGCGCGCCGCTCACCGGCCGGAGTGAGCATGACCCGGTCGACCTGTCCGCGACGGGCCCCGACGGCATTCCGGTCATCGCCGCCGACGCCCATATCCGGCTCGCCTCGCACTCGGCGAACGGCGGCGTCAAGATCCTGCGGCGCGGCTACTCCTTCACCGACGGCATCGATCCGGCAACGGGCGAGCTCGACGCCGGCCTCTTCTTCATCTGCTTCCAGCGCGACCCGCACGCCCAGTTCGCGGCGATCCAGCGCCGGCTGGGTAGCGTGAACGCGCTCGCCGAGTACATCAAGCACACCTCGAGCGCGGTCTTCGCCGTTCCGCCCGGCGTGCGGCCGGGGCGGTTCGTGGCAGACGGGCTCTTCGCAACGTAACCACCTCGAAACGATGTAGTGTCGCTGGTCGTCGGTTCGTGTGACGTCGAGGGTGGACGAGGGCAGCGGACATGAGCGATCCCGACTGTGCTGTGTGTACACGGTTGTCTGGCTGCACAGGGGCGGCGACGATTGAGCGTGCCCCGGGTGCTTGCATCGCACATCTGACCGGCTCAGAGCGAGCGCTCGTCGAGCACGCGCTCAGACAGGGCGCTCCACTCGACGCGCGAGGTGTGCAGATCTCCCGAGATCTGTGGCGCTGGCTCAGTGAAGCGTTCCCTCGCGACAGTGCAGGTAGGCCGCACCTGGACAACGTGAACTTCTCGGGCGCACGCTTCGGGAATCGAACCGCACGCTTCGAAGACGCGTTCATCGGTGACGACGCGAAGTTCGATGAAGTCCGCTTCCCGCAAGGAGCGTGCTTCGCTGGTGCGTCGTTTCGAGCGGGCGTCTCGTTTCGGAAGGTCGTCTTCGGGGATGAGGCGGACTTTCATGGGGCGAGCTTTGGCGAGGGTGCGTCATTCCACGGCGCGACATTCGGCGACAACGCACGCTTCGACGGCGCCGAGTTCGGTGAGTCGGCACGTTTTCATGGTGCGACCTTCGGACGGTCGGCTCGCTTCCAGCGGACGAGGTTTGGCGCTGGCGCAGTATTCGACGAAGCGAAGTTCGGTGACAACGCCACCTTCAGATGGACGCATTTCGCCGACCGTCTGAGTTTCCGAAAGACCACAGTCGGACGCCGAGCCGTCTTCTCGGACTGTGAGTTCGGCCCGCGGAGCAGCTTCAGTGCCTCGATCATCGGCGACCGAGTCAACTTCTCAGAGAGTGTGTTCCGCGAGGGCTTCAGCTTCCACGACACCGTGTTCGGGAGTGGTGCGGATCTCAGGCGTACGGAGTTCGAGCATCGGGCGAAGTACCTCGGAACGCAGTTCGGCGACGGCGTTGCGTTCTCCCAAGCGATATTCCACGGTAGCGTGCGGTTCGATCGGTCGCGGTTCGACGGATCGTCGAGCTTCGATCGAGTCACGTTCGAGGGGCCCGCCACGTTTCAGAACATCGTCTGCGCCGGAAAGGCATCATTCTCCGGTGCGACATTCGAGCGGACTCGCACCCTCGGTCCGATTCTCGTCGACGGGACGCTCGAACTTGATGAGGCTGAGTTCGTCGAGCCGGTGGCCGTAACGGTGACCTGCCGTCGGCTTTCCGCGTACCGAACCCGGTTCGCCGGCGGTGCTGCACTGGCCTTGAGATGGTGTCGGGTAAGCCTCGAGTCTGCGATGTTCCCGGCGCCGTCGCTCGTGTTCTTCGAGCCGAAGGCGTCGTCACCGGAGGACGAGCGTCTCGCCGCAGGATCCGCGTCGGGTGCTGAGCCCGCGATCGTGTCGCTGCGCGGCGCCGATTGCACGGGGCTCGCGGTTTCGGACGTGTCGCTGGAGGATTGCCTCTTTGCGGGCGCTCACAACCTCGGCGCGCTTCGGATGGACAGCACGACCGGATTCGCAGTCAGCCCGGGGCCAGGATCTCCCAGACGTGCCATCGCCGAGGAGCACTTGTGGCGTTCGACGTTCGAGCCGGGCCCAGCGTGGGCGCGATGGTCCAGGCGAAACGCGAGCCTTGCCGGAGCCACCGACGACGAGGTCGCGGTCTCGCCAACCGTAATTGGTTCGATCTACCGAGCGCTTCGTAAGGGACGTGAGGATCAGGGTGACGCACCTGGCGCGGCGGACTTCTACTACGGCGAGATGGAGATGCGCCGCCACAATCCGGAGTCACCGGGTGCGGAACGAGCCATCCTCACCGCATATTGGCTCGCGTCGGGATACGCCCTCCGAGGCCTGCGAGCTGCGATTGGGCTCCTGGCGGTCATTGTGATCTTCGCCGGCATCTTCCACGGGTGGGGCTTCGAACACCGTATTGGAGCCGTCCATGCCACATTGTTCAGCGCCGAAAGCACGTCAAGTCTGTTCCGCACCCCCGAGACTCCGGACAACCACTTGACCACGGTCGGCGAAACTGCCCAGCTGGTGCTCAGGCTCGTTGGGCCGCTGTTCTTCGGACTGCTGCTCCTGTCTCTTCGTGGTCGCGTGAAGCGATGAGGGAGAACGATTGTCCGCCACTCGGCGCATGCACGGGTTGCCCAAGCCGTTGACCACACGCCCCGGCGTCTTAAGGATCGCGCCGCCGAGGCCCGGCGCTAGTCGCTCTGGCCGGCCGGCGGCGGCGAGTGTGCCGCGAGCCACGGCGCCACGGCCGCCGTCCAGACGTCCGGCGAGCGCAGATGGGCGTGGTGGCCGCCGCCCTCGAGCACCCGGATCTCCCAACCGTGCCGGGCGGCCGCCGCGAGGGCGAAGTCGACCGGCACGTGATGGTCGTCGCGGGCGTGGACGACGAGCACCGGCACGCCGATCCTGCCGAAGAGCGCGTCGAACTGCCCCGGGCGCGCGAGCACCCGCGCGACGCCGGCCAGGCCCGCCGGCGAGCGGCGGCGCGGCCCGTCCGCCGGTGGCCGGTCGCCCAGCGAGCGCACGAACGCGACGCGGTGGCCGGCGTAGTCGAGGGCGGTAGCGACCCGGGTGCGGCCGTTTCGGGCGACCGGGAACGGGCAGCCGGTGAGGATCACGCCCGCGATGGCTGACCGTGCCGTCCGTGCGATCCGAAGCGCCACGATCCCGCCCATCGAGTGGCCGAAGAGGAGAGTGCTCGGCGCCACCGCCCGCTCCGCCGCCGCCAGCGCCGCGGCGGGGTCGCGCGGGAGCGCAGGCGTCACGACCGTCCCGAGTGCCGAAAGCCGGCCGCGGACGGCGTCCCAGTCCGAGGGGCCGCGGCCGAGCCCGTGCAGGCAGACGATTCGCAGATCGGCCATCGAATTGGTACTTCCGAGAAGGCACTTTAGGGGCGCGCACGGAGGCGGCCCGGCCGGAGTCGGTGCACGCTTCCGGTGACACATGAAAGGGGGTGATTCGAGTGTTGACTTCTGCACCGAGGTATCCCGTGCGCGTCGAAGGACGGCTGGATCCGCAGCTGTCGCGTGGCCTCTGGCTCGTCAAGTGGCTGTTCGTGATCCCGCATGTGATCGTGCTCGCCTTCCTGTGGATCGGATTCCTGTTCGCGAGCATCGCGGCGTTCTTCGCGATCCTCTTCACCGGGCGGTATCCGCGCGCGCTCTTCGAGTACAACGTCGGCGTCCTGCGGTGGACGTGGCGCGTCGACTTCTACTCGTTCAACGCCAACGGCACGGATCGGTATCCGCCGTTCACGCTGCGCGAGACCGACTATCCGGCGACGTTCTCGGTCGAGTATCCGGGGACGCTGTCCCGCGGCCTGGTGCTCGTGAAGTGGTGGCTGCTCGCGATCCCGCACTACCTGATCCTCGCCGCGTTCGCGGGCGGGCTCTGGTACGGCGGCAGCTTCGGAGGCGCGATCGGCGTTCTCGTCCTGATCGCGGTGGTCGCGCTGCTCTTCACCGGCCGCTACCCGAGCGGGATCTTCGATCTCGTCCTGGGCATGAACCGGTGGGCGCTGCGCGTCGCCGCCTACGCGAGCCTCATGACCGACGAGTATCCGCCGTTCCGGCTCGACATGGGCCCGTCGGAACCGGGCGGACGCACGGCCGTCTAGCAACGAGCGGGTGAGGGCGGCCTTCGGGCCGTCCTCACTCGTCGTCGTCGCACGGCGCGTTCACGTAGCCGGACCGGAACGGCCGCTCTTCGCCCGACTCGGCGTCGTAGGCGTGCCGCCAGACGCAGCCGGTGTCGTTCGTGAGCAGGTGGATCGACACCGACGTCTCGGCGGAGGTCGTGCGCACCCGGTGGATGTCGTCGCGTGGCGGGATCAGGACGTAGAAGTCGCCGGGCCCGAGCGCCCGCTGCTCCACCAGCTCGAGCCCATCGTCGCGGCGGGCGTACACCTCCTCGTCCTGGGTGCCGCGGTAGAGGCCGACGAGGCCCCAGGCCAGGTGGTCGTGGATCGGCGTCTGCGAGCCGGACGGCACCACCAGCGAGAAGAGGGACAGCGACCCATCCTCGGCGTGGTAGAGCAGCCACTGGCCGATGCCGCCGCCCATGCCCGACTCGGGGGCGTCGGCCTGGTACTCGGCGGGGAGCCAGTCGGGATCCGCGAGGAGCTCAGCGAACCGCGGGCGCAGCAGCTCGCACGCCTCTTCCGGCGAGCCGGCCCGGGCGATCGTTTCGCGAACGCCGGCGACGAAGTCGCGGACGGCCGGCGTGTCGAGGACGTATTCCGATTCCATCTCGCAGCGTATGATCGCCCGCGCCATGAGCGACGCGCGCCGCATGCAGCCCAACCGGCCCGACGAGGAGGGGTATGCCGGCGTGGGGCTGACGTTCGGACGCGTCCCGCTCGTGCTGGAGCCGGCCGGCCTCGCGGGGGTCGACGTGGCGGTCGTCGGCGCGCCGTTCGACGACGGCGTGAGCTATCGCCCGGGCACGCGTTTCGGCCCGCGGGCGATCCGGAATGCCGAGGACGTCGCGTTTCCGATCTCGCGGCCGCACATGGAGCTCGGGATCGACCCCTACGAGGAGCTCGACGTCGTCGACTACGGCGATGTCGACGTGCGCCCGTCGAACCTGGCCTGGTCGCACGCGGCGCTGCAGAGAGCTGTGGCCGAGATCCTCGCCGCCGGCGCGGTGCCGGTCGTGCTGGGAGGCGACCACTCGCTCTCCACGCCGGTTCTCGAGGCCCTCGCGGAGCGGTTCGGGGCTGACGGGTTCTCGGTCGTCCACTTCGACACGCACGCCGACACCGGCACCGACGAGCGCGAGGCGCCGCACGGGGTGCCGTTCCACAAGGCCGTCGTCGACGGGCACCTCGACGGCCGGAACATCGTGCAGATCGGGCTGCGCGGGGCGTGGCCGTTCCCGGAGGAGTTCCAGTGGATGCGCGAGGCCGGATTCCGGTGGCACACGATGGGCGACGTCGTGGAGCGGGGTCTCGGCGCGGTCGTGAAGGACGCGATCGAGCACGCGCGGTCGCGGGCGCCGCGCACGTACCTCACGGTCGACGTCGACGTGCTCGACCCGGCCTTCGCGCCGGGAACCGGCACCGCCGAGCCGGGTGGGCTGATGACGCGCGAGCTCCTCTGGGCGGTGCGGACGGTCGCGGCTGAGCTCGACCTGTGCGCGATGGACGTCGTCGAGGTCTCGCCGCCGTACGACCCGGCCGGCATCACCGCGCTCGCAGCGCAGCGGGTGGTGCTCGAGACGCTCTCGGGGATCGCGCTTCGCCGGTCGGGTCGCGCCGCTCGGCCAGAGCGCCCCTAGGATCCCGGCCGAGGATCCCGAGGAGGAGGAGCGACCATCATGAAGGACAGCGACGTCCTGGGCCGGATCGACGAGCTCGTCGCCGAGGAGCACGAACTGTACGAGAAGGAGGGGGGCGGCGACTTCGAGCCGAGCGACCGGGTGCGGCTGGACGAGATCGGCGTGGCGCTCGACCGCTGCTGGGATCTCCTGCGCCAGCGCCGGGCGCGGCGTGAGGTCGGCCTCGACCCCGACGAGGCCCAGCCGCGGAGCGCCGACACGGTCGAGCACTACGAGCAGTAGGGCCCGGGCGGCCGCGGCGGGCGTTGGGCCCACCACCGGGGTCAGACCCCGCATCGGCGGCCGTTGCTCCGGCGTGACCGGCCCGTCACAGCCTGAGGTCGATCGCGACCCGCGGGCGCGCCCACCTGTCACGCGCGAGTCGCGAATGCGTCACCGGGACCGATGCGGGGTCTGACCCCCGCCCTTGCAGCCGGAGCGGCCGGGCGCGATCATTGCGCGATGGCGATTGCGGCCGGGCACGAGCTGCTGGAGCGCGAGGAGGTCCTCGGCGCGCTCGACGCCGCGCTTGCCGACGCGGTGGCGGGAAGCGGCCGGCTCGCGCTCGTCGCCGGGGAGAGCGGCGTCGGCAAGACGGCGGCGGTACGCGCGTTCGTCGAGGCGCCGGGCCGCCGGCGGCCGGTGCACTGGGGGGCATGCGACCCGCTGTCCACGCCGGTGCCGCTGGCGCCGTTCCTCGACCTGGCGGCCGGGACGCTCCCGGGCCTGGGTGCCGTGCTCGGCCGGCCGTCCACCGCATACGACGTGTTCGCGGCCCTGCGCGCCGAGCTGGGCGACGGGCCGGCGGTGGTCGTGATCGAGGATGCCCACTGGGCCGACGAGGCGACGCTCGACGTGCTGCGGATCCTGGGCCGGCGCGTCGCGGGCACGCGGCTCCTCGTGGTGGTGACCTACCGCGACGACCCGTCGGGGCCGGCCGACCCGCTGCGGGTGGCGCTGGGCGACGTGGCGAACGTAGCCGGCGTCTTCCGCATCCCGGTCGAGCCGCTCTCCGCCGAGGGGGTGCGCGCGCTCGCCGAGGGACACGGCGTCGACCCCGACGAGCTTGTGCGCCGCACGGGAGGCAATCCCTTCTACGTGACCGAGGTGCTCGAGGCCGGCGACGCCGGCATTCCGGCGACCGTGCGCGACGCCGTGCTCGCCCGCACCGCCCGGCTCGACGACGACTCCCGCGCCGCCCTCGACGTCATCGCCTGCTCGCCGCAGGCGGCGGAGGGGTGGCTGCTCGACGCCGTCGGCGACGGTCATGTGGCCGCGGCCGGAGCGGGGCTCGCGGCCGGGATCCTCGTCGAAGCCGGCGCCGGGCTCGCATTCCGGCACGAGATCGCCCGCGAGGCGGTCGCCGAGGCGATCCCGGCCGACCGCCGCGATGAGCTCCACGGCTTGATGCTCGCGTCCCTGGCGGCGGGCCCTGCGGCCGCCGACCCGGCCCGGCTGGCACACCACGCCGAGCAGGCCGGCGATGCCGCGGCCGCGGTCCTCTACGCCCGCGCCGCGGCCGAGCGGGCTGCGGCGGTCGGCGCCCATCGCCAGGCGGCGGCCCAGTACGGCCGCGCGCTTCGGTTCTCGGACGACGCATCGGCGGAGGCTCGGGCCGAGCTGCTCGAGCGGCGGGCCGACGCCCTCTACGCGGCTGATGACCAGCCGGCGTCGATCGCCGACCTCAACGCCGCGATCGACCTCCACCGTGAGCACGGTGACTCGTTCCGGGAGGCCGGCGCCACCGCCCACCTGGTGCCCCGGCTCACGTGCTGCGGCTTCTTCGACGAGGCGCGCGCGGCCGCCGAGCGGGCCGTCGAGCTCGTCGGGTCGTCGAGCCGCCCCGAGGCGGCCGCGGCGTTCGCCGCGCTCGCGCATGTCGATCTCGTGCTCGACCACCTCACCTCCGCCGCCCACGGCGGCCGGGAGGCGGTGGCCGCCGCCCAACGTCTCGGCAACGCCGACGCGGCGATCGAGGCCGAGATCGTCGTCGGGACGGCCACGTTCCTGCGGGACGGGCCGGCCGCCGCGCCGCTCCTGGAGGACGTCCTCGAACGCGTCCGGGCGCCGGAGCTCGAGCACCACCTTGCGCACGTGCTCAACAACCTCGCCCTCTGCGCCGTGTCCTGGCGTGAGCATGCGGCGGCAGAGCGCCACATCCGGGAGGGGCTCGACTACACCGATGGCCACGACCTCGACCTGTGGCGCCTGTCGATCCTCGGCACGCACGTGCGCTCGCTGCTCGACCAGGGTCGCTGGACCGAGGCGCTCGAGGTCGCCGCATCGATCCTCGCCGATGTGCGAGCCTCGCCGGGGCCGCGGAGCGAGGCGCTCGCCGTGCTGGCCACCGTGCGCGCCCGCCGCGGCGATCCCGCGCCGCCCGGGGCGCTCGCCGAGGCTGCGGCGACGTACGCCGGCCAGCCCGCATGGGAGGCGCAGATCGCGACAGCCCAGGCCGAGGTGGCCTGGCTCGACGGTCGCGCCGGGGATATCGACGCGCTGACGACGGAGGCGCTCGAGCTCGCTGCGGCAGGCGAGTCGCCGTGGGCGTACGCCGAGCTCCTGCTGTGGCGCCGCCGTGCGGGCCTCGAGGTCGCGCCCGACCGGCCGCTGCCAGAACCGATCGCCCTGGAGCTCGACGGCCGCCATGCCGACGCGGCTGCGGCCTGGGATCGGCTGGGGTCCCCGTACGAGGCGGCGGTGGCGCTCTCCCTGGCCGACGACGATGCGGGTGTCGTCGAGGGCCACGGGCGCCTGCGCGAGATGGGCGCGACCGCGGCCGCCAAGATCGCCGCCCGCCGCCTGCGCGAGCGGGGGGTGCGCGGCATCGCCCGCGGCCCGCGGCGGGCGACCCGCGAGAACCCGGCGGGGCTCACCGCACGTGAGCTCTCGGTGGTCGGCCTCCTCGCGGAGGGGCTCTCGAACGCCGAGGTCGCTCACCGACTCTTCGTCTCGCCGCGCACGGTCGACTTTCACGTGTCGGCGCTGCTTCGGAAGCTCGACGCCCGCACGCGCGGCGAGGCGGTGGCGACCGCCCGCCGGCTCGGCGTCCTGAAAACCCCGTAGCGCCGCAGCCCAACCCCGGTGGTTCTCCCGATGTGCGGCCGCATGGGCGCTCCTAGGGTCGACGCACACCACCACGGAGGAGGGCATCGTGAACACGTACGTGATCCTGCGCCGGAACGGCTGGCGTACCCCCGGCGATCTCGAGGAGGCCGCTGCTCGCTCGACCGCCGAGGGCGATCGCACCCCCGACGACATCCGCTGGATCCGAAGCTATGTCCTCGACGAGCGCGACGGCAGCCTCGGCACGGTCTGCATCTACCAGGCGTCGAGCCCGGAGGCAATCCGGGCGCACGCCGCCCGCGCCGACCTGCCCGTCGACGAGATCGTCGCCGTGGCGGACACCGTCATCGTCCGGCCCGACCCGGCGGCGGCCGCGGTCTGACACCCACACAAGGAGGGAACCCCCCAATGCTGAAGCGCATCACGCCGATCCTGGCCGTCGCTGCGCTCGTCCTTCTGGCCACCGCAGCGAGCGCGAGCGCCCGTGCCAGCCTCCAGGACGTGCGCAACTCGACGGCGAAGTTCAGGCAGCTCTCGTTCGCCACGCACCACGGCTACGGCCTGCTGAAGGACGCCGCCGGCATCGCCTGCATCGACAACCCGCCGGTCGGCGGGATGGGCGTCCACTACGTGAACGGCGACCTCATCGGCGACCCGTCGGAGAACCCGCGCAAGCCCGAGGCGCTGGTGTACGCGCCGGTGAACGGCGGCCTGCGGCTCGTGGCGGTCGAGTACGTCGTCTTCCAGGACGCGTGGAAGGCCGTCCACCCGAACCGCAAGCCCGAGCTCTTCGGGCGCAAGTTCGAGCTTCTGGGAGCGGACAACCGCTACGGCCTGCCGCCGTTCTACGAGCTGCACGCCTGGATCTGGAAGCACAACCCGCGCGGGATGTTCGACGACTGGAACCCCCGCGTGCACTGCCCGACCGCCTGACCCTCGGGGGAGTGCGGGGCCGCCGCTACCGGGCGGCCCCGCACTGCGGCCCCGCAGGGCATAATCGGCCGGTGCCCAGCGCGATCCGCACCGCCGGCCTCGTGCTCACCGAGCACGAGTTCTCCGTCCCGCTCGACCATGCGAGCCCGGACGGCGAGCGGATCACCGTGTTCGCGCGCGAGGTGGCCGACCCCGACGGGCGCGAGCGGCCGTTCCTGGTCTTCCTCCAGGGCGGCCCCGGCTTCGAGGCCCCGCGCCCGACCCGCCATCCGACCGCGCCGTACTGGATGGACCGGGCGCTCGAGGAGTTCCGCGTCCTCATGCTCGACCAGCGCGGCACCGGCCGCTCGACCCCGGTCGGCGCACTTGCCGGGAGGACGCCGCAGGAGCAGGCCGACTATCTGAAGCTCTTCCGCGCCGACTCGATCGTGCGCGACGCCGAGTGGATCCGCCGGGAGCTGGGCGTGGAGCGCTGGAGCATCCTCGGGCAGAGCTTCGGCGGCTTCTGCGCCCTCGCGTACCTCTCGATGGCGCCGGAGGGCCTGCGCGAGGCGCTCTTCACCGGCGGCCTGCCTCCGATCGGCCGCCCCGTCGACGACGTCTACCGGGTCACCTACGAGACGGTGCTCGAGCGGACCCGGCGCTACTACGAGCGCTACCCCGGCGACCGCGAGCGCGTGCTCGAGCTGCGCCGCAGGCTCGACGCCGAGGAGGTGCTGCTGCCCGGGCGGCGATCGCCTCACCGGCCGCCGCTTCCGCCAGATCGGCCACATGCTCGGCATGGGCCCGGGCGCCGAGCACCTGCACTACATCCTGGAGCTCCCGCCCGACTCGCCGGCCTTCCTGCACGACGTCGACGCGGCCGGCCAGTTCCCGCGAAACCCGATCTATTCCGCGATCCACGAGGCCTGCTACGCGGACGGCGGCACGACGGCCTGGTCGGCCGAGCGGCTGCTGCCGGATGCCTACGCGGAGGATCCCGCGCTCTTCACCGGAGAGCACGTCTACCCGTGGATGTTCGAGGACTACTCGGCGCTGCGCCCGCTGCGCGAGGCGGCCGAGATCCTGGCCGGCCACGAGTGGCCGCGGCTCTACGACCCCGACGTGCTGCGCGCGAACGACGTGCCCGCGGCGGCGGCCGTGTACGCCCAGGACATGTACGTCGAGCGCTCCTTCTCCGAGGAGACGGCCCGGCAGGTGCGCGGCCTGCGCGCCTGGGTCACGAACGAGTACGAGCACGACGGCCTGCGCGTCGCCGGAGACCGCATCCTGGGCCGGCTGATCGACCTGGCGCGGGGGAGGGCGTAAGTGGAGCCGTTCGTCGTCTCGACCTCCGAGGGTGCCATCCACGGCTGGCGCTACGACGGCGAGGGGCCGCAGGCGATCCTGCTCCACGGCGGGCCGTGCATCTCGGCGAGCTACATGGAGCCGCTCGTGCCCCACCTGGCCGGCGTCTTCCGGCAGAGCCTCTACCAGCAGCGCGGCCTGGCGCCGACGACCGTCGACGGGCCGTACACGGTCGAGGCGAACGTGGCCGACGCGGCGGCGGTGATCGACGAGACGGCCGGCGGGCGGGCGTGGATCGTCGGGCACTCCTGGGGCGGGCACCTCGCCCTCCAGGTGCTGGCGGCGATCCCCGAGCGGATCGCGGGCGCGATCATCGTCGACCCGCTCGGCGCGCACTTCGACGTGATGTCGGAGTTCGGCGAGCGGCTGCAGGCACCGCTGAGCGAGAAGGACCGGGCTCGCGTCCGCGAGATCGAGGCGAAGGAGGAGGCGGGGACGGCAACACCCGAGGAGTCGTTGGAGGACTTCCGTCTCGTCTGGCCGTCGTACTTCGCAGACCCCGCGTCGGCGCCGCCGATGCCGGACATGGACATGGCCGTCGCGCCGTTCACGGCGACGATGGCATCGATCGGGGAGCACTGCCGAGGCCGGGACGCTCGCGCGCGGCCTGCCGGCTGTCCCGCCCGAGATCCCCGTCCTCTTCCTCCACGGCGCCGCGAGCCCGATGCCACTTCGGGCCTCGACCGACACGGCCGCGCTCATCCCACACGCCCGCGTCGAGATCATCGCGGACGCCGGCCACTTCATCTGGCTCGAGCGGCCCGGAGCCGTCCGCGACGCCGTTCGCGACGTCGTCTAGCGGCCGAGCGCCTTGCGGGCGGCTGCGTCGAACGGCGTCAGCTCGAGCGGGACGAGCTCGCGCAGCCGCTGCTCGCGGGCGATCGTCGGGTTGCGCAGGCCCTCGACCAGCGGCCGCGCGACCGATGAGCGAACCGGCGTCACGAGCTCGAGCCACAGCGCCGAGAGGGCTGGGGTGAGGACGGGCACCTCGACGATGCGCGGCCGGCGGCCGAGCAGCGCCGCGATCCGCTCGATCATCTGGCGGTAGGTCATCACCTCGGGGCCGCCTGCATCGAACGCCTCGCCGAGCGTCTCCGGCTTTCCGGCGACGCCGGCCAGGTACGCGGCGATGTCGTCGAGCGCGATCGGCTGGGTAGGCGTCGAGACCCAGCTCGGCGTGATCATCACCGGCAGCCGCTTCACGAGGCCGAGGATCGTCTCGAACGCGGCGCTGTCCTTGCCGATCACGATGGCCGCCCGGAGCGTCGTCACCGGCACGCCGTCGGCCGCGAGCCGCTCGCCGGTCTCGCGGCGGCTGCGCAGGTGCGCCGACGCGTCGCGGTCGTCGCCTCCCAGGCCGCCGAGATAGACGATCTGCTTCACGCCGGCGGCGGCCGCGGCGCGCGAGACGTTCCCCGAGGCGGCCCGGTCCTGACGCTCGTAGTCGCGCGACCCGAGCGAGTGGACGAGGTGGTAGGCGACGTCTGCGCCCTCCAGGGCGTCGTCGAGGCCGACCCCGCTCACCGCGTCGGCCTGTGCCCACTCCACGCCGTCCTCGGGCTCGCGCCGGCTGCGCGAGACCGCGACCACCTGGTCCTCCTCCGCGAGCCGCGGCAGAAGCGCCCGGCCGATCACGCCGGTCGCACCGAGGACGACAACCCTCATGCCGAGCCCCGCGCGACGATGTCGAAGTAGTGGCGGCTCACGGCGGCGTGAAACGGCTGCTGTCCACGTGCATAGAGGACGCCCGCCCACGACGGCCATCCGGCCGGCGGCGCGAGCCGCGGCCGGTAGCCCTCGACGTCGACGCTGAGCTCGTGCCCGTCTCCGCGGCGGCGCTGCTGGAGCGTGACCGTGCCGCCCGCCCGAAGGGCGAGGAGCCCACCCTCGATGGTGTACCCACACGAGACCAGCCCACCGTCGTGGCGGAGCACCGGGAGCCCGAAGCGCAGCAGCGTCGGCCCGCCCAGGAGCCGCAGGCGTCCGCCCTGCGCCGACCACGTCGCCCGCACGGCTCCGCGCGTGACGTCGGTCACCGAGCGCCAGTAGGCCATGCCGAGCCAGCGGGCACCGGCCTCCGACTCCTCCACCGCCGGCCCGGAGACGACAGTCCGTTGAACCGACTCGAACGCGCCCGAGTCGTGGAGGTGCTCGGTGGTCGTCCATTCGCGGCGTGTCATCTCCGTGGTGTACCCGATCACGCCACGGACAACGCCCGGCGGGGCGGGACTACCAGATTGTGACATTTGACACAGATACGCCGGTCTGAGAGGATCGCAGGCGGTACGAACTCGGGCCCCGAGCCGAGACAGGCACATCTCGAACGGGCGAGGAGGTCGACGATGCGAGTCGCAAGACTGCTGTCGTTGGCGGGGGCGATGCTCGTGCTCGTTGCGGTTCCGAGCGTCGCGTCGGCCAGCTCACACACGTTCTGGAGGGCGAGCGCGCCGAGACAGCTCTGGGTCGATCCCGGAGCGGGCACGGCGGGTCTCAGCGTGCTGAGCGTTCCCAACATCGGATGCAACGCCGTTGATCCGGCCGGCTTCTGCACGGCCGGCATCTACCCGTCGCTGCGGGGCGCACACTGGATCTGGAAGACCCATCGGACGGTGATGGCGCAGAACACGAGCCCCTACGGGCCCGTGATCTTCGTGCGCCGCATCGACGTTCCACGGCGAGCCGAGAGCGTCCACGGACGGATCCGGATCACCGCCGACAACTCCTTCAGGCTGTTCGTGAACGGCACGGCGATCGGCTCCGGGAACGACTGGCGGTTCATCCGCACGTTCCAGGTCGGGTCGCTCCATCCGGGCGCGAACTGGATGGTCGTGAAGGTCAAGAACTTCGCGGGGCCCGCGGCCCCCTTCGAGAACCCGGCCGCGCTGATCTACAAGCTGCGCGTCAGGTACTCGACCTAGCGGATCACCGGGCTCGAGGGGCAGCCGCCGACGGCAGCTGCTCCTCGAGCAGCCGGTGCACGAGCTGCACCGCGGTGGCGCCCTCGCCCACGGCCGCCGCGACCCGCTTCACCGACCCGTGCCGCGCGTCGCCGGCCGCGAACACCCCGGGCATGCTGGTCTCGAGGGGGTACGGCGAGCGCTCAAGTCGCCACGCGCCGTCCAGGTCGTCGCCGGTGAGGAGGAAGCCGTACCTGTCCCGGGCCATCTCCCGGGGCAGCCAGTCGGTCAGCGGGTGCGCGCCGATCAGGACGAAGAGGCCCTCCGCCGCGACGGTCTCGTCGGCTCCTGTTGCGGCGTCGTGGAGCACGAGCCGCTCGAGCCGCTGAGCCCCGCCGCCGCCCGTGACCGCCACCCGGGTGCGCACCTCGACGTTCGGGGTCGCCTCGACCGCCCGGATCAGGTAGCGCGACATGCTGGCGGCGAGCGAGCCGGCTCGGACGAGCACGGTGACGTGGCGGGCGTAGCGCGCGAGGTGCATCGCGGCCTGGCCCGCCGAGTTGCCGCCGCCGACGATGTAGACGTTCTTCCCAGCGAAGGTCGGCGCTTCCGACACCGGGCCGCCATAGAAGACGCCGGCGCCGGTCAGTGCGTCCAGCTCGGGGACATCGAGCCGCCGGTAGCTGGCTCCGGTGGCGACGATCACGACCTCCGCACCGATCGAACGGCCGCCCTCGAGGACGACCGAGAAGCCGGCGTCCGAGCGCTCGAGGGCGGTCACGTGGTGCATGAAGACGAACCCCGCGCCGAAGAGCGACGCCTGCTCGTAGGCCTGCTCGGCGAGCCTGCCGCCGCTGATGCCCTTTGCGAACCCGAGGTAGTTCCGGATCAGGGCGCTCGACCGCGCCTGCCCGCCGATCCCGCCGGAATCGACGACCAGCACGCGCAGCCCGTCGGACGCGCCGTACACCGCCGCGGAGAGGCCGGCCGGCCCCGCTCCGACGACGACGAGATCGAACGCCTCCTCCTCGACGCCCAGCGGCGCACCGGCCGCGGCGGCGATCTCGGCGTTCGAGGGATCGCTGAGCGCCGTGCCGTCGGGCAGCACCATGAGGGGGAGCTGTGCGTCCGGGCCGGCCTGCGCGAGGAGCTCGCGACCCTTGTCCGAGCTGGCGAGGCAGAACGCATGCGGAACGGCGCACTTCTCGAACACGTCGCGCAGCTCGGACGCCCGGCCCGACCACTCGGCGCCGACGACGTGCACGGTGTGCGGGACGAGCCGCCGCTCACGCGCCCACTCGAGCAGGAAGCTCGCGATGGCCTCGTGGAAGACCTCGTCGGGCGGCGCGCCAGGCTCCGGGACGAAGTGGTCGGCGCGCCCGAGCGCCATCGCCCGCCGGATGGCATGGGCCCGCTCCGCGTCGCTCCACGCGTTCGGGGAGACGAGGAGCGCGCGCTTGGCCAGCGGATGGATCCGGCGTGCGATGTCGACGACGGGCTCGTCGGTCGTCCAGGCCGCCGGCCGGCCGGCGAGCACCAGCGCCACGTCCGCGCTCTCGTCCGCCAGCCGCTCGAGCAGGCGGGCTCCCTCGGCGCCGCCCTGCACGCACTCGATCCGGTACCTCGGCGAGTAGCGCTCGGTCAGGTGGGCGCGAACATGATCGAGGACGTCAGGGTCCTCGTCGACGGCGACGATCACGGGCAGGGACACGCGCCGACCCTAACGGATGGGGCTTGGCCCTCCGTGAGCGGCGGTCAGGCGACGACGGTGTGCTGCATGGCCCACAGGGCCGCGGCCGCCCGCGTCGACACGCCGATCTTGCCGTAGATGTGCTGGATGTGGTGGTCGGCGGTCTTGGGGGAGATGGAGAGCCGGTTGGCGATCTCGCGGGTGGTGTGCCCCCTGGCCGCGAGCCGCAGCACGTCGACCTCGCGGCGGGTCAGCCCGCCCGGGTTCTGCGGCCGTTTGCCGGCGTTCGCCGGCGGCTCGCCGTGGCCAGCGGCCACGAGCACCGCCCGGCTTGCGCGCGGCTCGAGCGCGCCCTCGGATTCGAGCCGGCGCAGCTCCATGGCCGCATCTCCGGGCGAGAACGCCGCCCGGTCCGCGCGCTCGCTCGTCAGACCGACGTAGACCTCCGTCGCGGCCAGCACGCACGCCCCCAGATCGTCCGTGTCGGCCTGCACGCGCTTGTGGTAGCCGGAGCTGTCGCACTTCTCGTGGTGCGCGGCCGCCATCGGGCTGAGGACGCGCAGGCCGGGCGAGCGGCGCAGCATCTGCTCGGTCAGCATCGGATGCAGCTCGACCCGGTCGAACTCGGTGCGCGTCAACGGGCCCGGCTTGTCCCAGATCGAGTTCGGGACGACGGTGGTGCCGAAGTCGTGCACGAGCGCCGCGCGCCGGAGCATCGCCACCTCCGGGTCGGCGAGCCCCAGAACGCCGGCGGCGTCACCGGCGAGCTTCGCGCAGCGGCGGCTGTGGCCGCCCCAGTACGGCGACTTGAGGTCGATGAAGTCGGCCACGACGTTCAGGGCGTCGTCAAGCTCCTCGCCGGCCAGCAGGCGGTGCGGCTCGGGCTCGAGGGCGAGCACGGCGTCCCACGGCTCGGTCCCGGCGAGCCGGTCGAACCAGTCGCGTCCATGCGTGAGGAAGACATCGGCCACCGCCGGGTCGTACGTCTCGCCGCGGCGCTCGTGCGCGGCCTCGAGCGCACGGTCGGCCGAGAAGTGGCGAGCGATCGCCTCCATGTCATGACTGACGTGGATGATCCGCATAGGGAGCGGGATCGCCTCCCCTTGCACGTGGTTGGGGTGCCCTTTTCCGTTCCAGCACTCGAACGTGCACCGGAGCGCCTCGCGGACATCCCGGCCGAGCTCCAGCCGTTCGACGAGCACGTCGGCCACCTCGCAGCCCGACGAGAAGTTGAGGAAGGCCCACTCCCGGATCGTCTCCTGGATCTTCCCGACGATCTCTTCCCGCTCCTCCGCGTCGTGGCCGGCGGTCGCGAATGCGACGATGTCGCGCATGACCTCCGCGGGATTGCCCGAGTCGTGGAGGAGCGTCTGCCCGCGGATCGCGATCTCGTCGCCGAACAGGGTCGAGACCTCGTGGGCGTGGCCGGTGCAGCCGACGAACCGGAGGAGCGCCACCCAGTAGACGGTGTCGCGCAGCTCGGCGTCGAATCCGGCGGCGTCGCAGATCCAGGTCGCGAGAAGGCACGAGCGCAGCTGCGACTCCAGCGGCTGGCCGAACGCGTTGTCCTGCGCGAGCGCCAGAGCGGCCACCAGCTCGGCGAGGCGAAGCGGCGGGGCGGAAATGGGGAGGTCTCCCGAGGTTTCGATCGCCATCGTCGAGCAGGATCCTCTCACGCCGGATTGCTGGGTGTCGCTTCCAGCAAACGGGGACCTGCGATACGAGGGGAGGAGATCATGACGGCATCACGACCGGCCGACGGCGATCCCATCAAGGTGGGGGTCATCGCCGACCAGACCGGCCCGCTCTCGATCATCGGGCGCGCCAACGCGAACGTGGCCAGGATGGTCGTCGGCGACATCAACGCGAAGGGCGGCCTCCTGGGGCGCCAGCTCGAGCTGCATCTCGAGGACAGTGCCACGGACGACGCCGCGGCGGCCGAGTGCGCGACCAAGCTCGTCCAGCGGGACGGGGTCGACGTCATCTTCGGCGGCATCTACAGCTCGACGCGGCAGGCCATCAAGGGCCCGGCCGTGGTCGAGGGCAAGACGCTCTACATCTACCCGGAGCAGTACGAGGGACAGGAGTCCGATCCGCTGATCTTCTGCACCGGCCCTGTGCCGGCGCAGCAGGTCGACCCGTTCATCCCGTGGCTCATGCGCGAGACCGGGGCGAAGACCTTCTACCTGCCCTCCGCCGACTACATCTGGCCGCGCGTGATGAACGCCCGCGTCCGGGAGGTCGTCACGGCCAACGGCGGGTCGATCGTGGGCGAGGAGTACTTCCCGCTCGATCACTCCGACTACGGGGCGACGGTCGACCGGATCACGTCGACGGGTGCGGACGTCGTGTTCAACACGACCGTGCCCCCCGGCGTCGCCCCGTTCCTCGAGCAGCTGCACGAGTCGGGCTTCTCCGGGGAGCTGGTCTGCACGTACTTCGAGGAGAACCTGCTGGGCGCCCTGCCCGCCGCGCACGTCGACGGGATGTACAGCTGCCTCGACTACTACCAGACGGTCCCCGATCCGTTCAGCCAGAAGCTGCTCGCGCAGTACGACGCGCTCTATCCCGGCGATTCCAAGTTCACCGGCGGCAGCGGGTCGTCAGGCCTCTACCGCGGGCTGCGCCTCTGGGCGACGGCCGTCGTCGAGGCCGGCTCCCTCGAGCAGGCCGACGTGATCGCAGCGCTGGATCGGGCCGAGATCGCCGACGGCCCGGGCGGGCCGGCGGCGATGGTGCCCGGCCAGCACCACGTGCGCATGCACATGTACATCGCCCAGGCGCGAGCCGGCCGGCTCGAGATCGTCGAGAGCCTGGGCGCGATGGACCCGCAGGAGCGTCTGGTCGACACGCCTGCGCTCACCGCCTGACCATCACCGACCACCTCGAACGACCACACACGACGAAAGGAGTCCACAATGCTGCTCGCGACGACACAGGTCGAGGACTTCGACCACTTCCTGGAGGTCTTCTCCACCAAGGGCGCCGAGAAGCGCCAGGAGCACGGCTCGAAGGGCGCGCTCATCTTCCGCGACCCCGCCGAGGACGACCGGGTGTGGGTGGTCTTCGACTGGGACGAGCAGGGCTGGCAGAGCTTCGTCTCCGACCCCGGCGTTCCGCCGATCATGAAGGAGGCCGGGCACAAGACGCGCGCGCAGGCCGCCCAGTTCGCCGGGCGCTGCGACGCCTGAACGTGCTTCGGCCTGTGGGGCGGCGCCACGACGGCGCCGCCCCACAGGCGCGCTACCCCGCCTCGGTGATCGGGTCGATCACATGCTCGCGGACCGTCTGCCCCAGCCGTTCCGCGGCGGAGGGGTCGTCATCGTCTGACGACGTCACGACCTCCACCGAGACGAGTGCGTGCGGCGAGTATGACTTCTCCGCCTCGGGGATCACGAACCACTGCGTGTTCGCGATCGCCTGACGGATCTCCTCGAGCGTCTCGGCTGACGAGCGGTCGTCCCGGAGAGGCCAGCGGTAGTGGTAGCCGTCGCTGAACGCGATGCGGACGTACTCGCGCTGGTTCGATGCCGTCGCCGCAACCTCGTCCGCCATGCGCGACCCATGCCCGCGGCATTTCACCCCGAAACCAGCGGCCGCCGACATCGGGCATATTTCCCACCGTGGTAGACGTCTCGCAGTTGGAGGTTCGGGCCCAGCCGACGGCCGTCATCGCCGAGACGACGAGCTGGGAGGCGTACCCCGAGCTCTGGCCGCGCCTGCTCGACGAGGTGTGGTCTGCGGTCAGGCCGAGGCGGGACGAGGTCGCGCCCGGGCGCAACGTGATGGTCTACAAGGACGATGTGCCCAACGTCGAGGTTGGCGTCGAGGTCGCCGGCTCATTCGCGCCGCTCGGGCGGATCATCGCTTCGGAGCTGCCTGCTGGGCGCGTCCTCAAGGCGACGCATCGCGGGGGCTGGGACATCGGGCCGGCGCATCGCGCGGTGGTCGACGAGTGCCGCCGCCTCGGTCTGGAACGGGTCGGGCCGCGCTGGGAGATCTACGGTCACTTCATCGCACCCGGAGACGAAGAGGTCGAGATCTCCTACCTCGTCCGCTGACCCGGGGTCGGCGACGAAGCGGCCCGGTAAGGTGCGGCCATCGACGAGCCGTTCGTGATCAATCTCGCCGACGCACCCGCGATCGGAGCTCCGCGAGGAGCCACGTTCATCCGGCTCGAGCCGGATGGGGTGACCTGGCCTGACACAGGCGTCAACGTCCAGGTGATGCGGCCGGGGGAGCCGAATGGCCGCTACCACGCGGAGCCGGTGCAGGAGGACTTCCTCGTCCTCTACGGAGAGTGCATCGCGATCGTGGAGGACGAGGAGCGCGCGCTGCGCCAGTGGGACTTCCTCCATTGCCCGGCTGGGAGCGAGCACATCTTCGTGGGAGCCGGGGACGGGCCCTGCGCCGTGCTCATGATCGGCTCACGGCGCGAGGACGCTTGCCACTACACCGTGAACGACACGGCTGCCAGGTATGGCGCGTCGGTGGCGAAAGACACCGATGACCCGGCGGAGGCGTACGCCGACTGGCGCGCAGAAGGGCCGGACGTCCGAGTTCCGAACCCGTGGCCGTTAGCGCTCACCCGAGTGCTTCGGCAAGACCAATGAGAAGGCCGTCTGGCCCCCGGATATAGCAGAGCCGATAGACGTCCTCGTACTGGACAACTTCGCTGCTAACGAGCTCTGCGCCGTGTTCGCGGAGCCGGGCGAGCATCTCGTCGATCTCGTCCACCTCGAACATGACGCGTAGATAACCCAGGGCGTTCACCGGGGCTCTCCGGTGATCGGCGACCACGGGAGGCTCCAGAAAGCGCGAGAGCTCGAGCCGACCGTGACCGTCCGGGGTGCGCATCATGGCGATCTCGACGCGCTGGTCGCCCAGCCCGGTGACACGCCCGGCCCACTCTCCTTCGACCGTAGCTTGCCCTTCGAGCTCGAGGCCGAGCTCGCGAAAGAACGCGATCGTCGTCGGTAGGTCTTCTACGACGATGCCTACATTGTCCATCCGTTTGAGTGCCATGCGGTCCACTCTAGACCACGTGATTTCTGCCATCGACGCCGGCGACGCCGTGGTTGCTCCTCGCCGGGGACCGATGAGTTCTCCCCCGGCACCGGTCTCAGGGGTACCACAAGCAACGCCCAGAAAGGAGCGCCTTGTCCCCAGCAGCTCTCATGACGACGACGAAGGCAAACGGCGTCACGCTCGGGGTCGAGCACTTCGGCGAGGCAGCGGCGCCGCTCGTTCTCCTCGCGGGCGGCACGACCATGCTCTCCTGGCCCGACGCGCTCTGCGAGGCGCTCGCTGCCGGCGGGCGTCACGTTGTGCGGTACGACCTGCGCGACAGCGGCGTGTCGACCACCGTTGATCCTGAGGCTCCGGCATACACGCTGCGTGATCTCGCAGCCGACGCCGCGGCGCTGGCTCGGCGGCTTGACGACCGGCCGGCGCACCTGGCGGGCATCGGCGTCGGCGGGATGGTCGCCCAGGTTGCCGCGCTCGACCACCCGGACGCGTTCTCGGCGCTCACGCTCGCCGGGACGCGACCTGCCGCACCTGGCCCCGTCGACGACAACCTGCCTGGCCATGACGCGGTGACGATGGACCGGCTGTTCTCGCGTCCGAAGCCCGACTGGTCCGACCGCACTGCGGTGGCGGAGTTCGCTGCCGCCGGCGCGGAGATCCTCGGCGATGACCCCGCCGCAGCACGCCGGACTGCCGAGCGCATCTGGGATCGCACACCGGGCACGGAGCCCGCGGTCCAGATGGCCAATCAACTGCGCATGGTGTTCTCCAAGCTCGACTGCAAGCCGCGCTGGCGCGAGCGTCTGTCCGAGCTCGCAATCCCCGCGCTCGTGGTGCACGGTCGCCGGGACCCATTCTTCCCGGTCGGCAACGCCGAGGCGCTCGCGCGCGAGATTCGCGGTGCGCGGCTGCTTGTGCTCGAACGAGCCGCGACTGCCATTCCCGATGCGGCCGCCGGCGAGGTCGCCGCGGCGATGCTTGAAGGGCAGTAACCGCAAAAAACGCTAAGGGCGACCCAGAAAAGCGGTATGGAGCGTACCGGGATCGAACCGGTGACCCCCAGCTTGCAAAGCTGGTGCTCTCCCAGCTGAGCTAACGCCCCGCGGGCCGCATTCTACCGCCCATCCGGCTCGCATCGCCCCGGCGCTATACTGCCGCACCGTGCTAGGGAGGGTCAGGCAGCGCTTGCCACGTGCCCGCTTCGCGGGAGTCTGCGCAGCGATCGCCGGCGCGATGGCCGCCCTCGTCTACTACGGCGGGCCTCCGGGCGTCGACCTGCCCTCGCACGTCTTCCAGACCTGGCTCTACTCGCATGCCGGGTTCAACCTCTGGAACAACTACTGGTACGCCGGCCGGTACGAGTTCGTCACGTACTCGGTCCTCTACTACCCGGTCGCGTCGGTGATCGGCCAGGCGCTGGCGACGACCGTCGCGGCCGCTGTCCTGGCCGGCTCGTTCGCGCGCGTCTCGCGCCGGGAGTGGGGGAGCGCGGCGACCGGGCCGAGCATCAGCTTCGCCGCCACGGCCCCGTTCATCCTGATGATCGGCGGCCTCTACCCGTTCCTTGCCGGCGCAGCGGCCGGCGGCGCGGCGCTCGTCTGCGTCCAGCGCCGGTGGCGGGTCGGCTTCGGCCTCGCCGTGCTCGCGACGCTGGGATTCTCGCCGCTCGCCTTCGCGCTCCTCATGGCCGTGCTCGCCGCCGCCCTCCTGGGACAGCCCCGCCCCGGCGCCGCCCTGCGCTCCCACCGGGCCGCGTTCGCCGCAGTCGTCGCCGTCTTCGTCGTCGCGGTGCTCATGGAGCGGGCCTTCCCGTCGGGCGCCTGGTACCCGTATGACCTGACCGACGCCGCCATCGTCTTCGGGTTCTCGCTCGTCGGCCTCTACATCACCGGATCGAGCCCGCGCGCCCGGTCGCTGCGGATGCTCTTCGCCTGCTACCTGGCGCTCAACCTGGTCGCGTTCCTGCTCAAGGGCCCGATCGGCTCGAACTCCAGCCGGCTCTTCGTGATCGCCGGCGCGCCGCTTCTCTGGCTCGCCGCGAACGTCAGCCGCGAGCGCTCTCGGCTCGTCGTGCTGCCGCTCCTGGCGACCGCGCTCGCGCTTCAGGTGGGCCCGTTCGTGCGCGACGCCTACTCCTCGTGGGGCGACCCGGCCAGCGAGGCCTCCTACTGGAAGCCGGCCGAGCGGATGCTGGCGACCCACGGCGACGCCGAGCACCGCGTCGAGGTGGTCGCAACGCGCGGGCACTGGGAGGCCTACTACCTCGCCAAGCACGGCATCCCGCTCGCGCGCGGCTGGTTCCGCCAGGACGACTTCCCCCAGAACGGGCCGCTCTACTCGGACGACCTCACGGCGCCGAAGTACCGGCACTGGCTGCGCTCGCTCGGCGTCCACTACGTCCTCGTCTCCGACGCCTCGCTCGACTACAGCGCGATCCATGAGGCCGCGCTGCTTCGCTCCGGCGGCTCGGGCCTCGTCGCAGTGGCCCACACCGCCCACTGGACGATGTACGCGCTCCCGCACCCGACGTCGCTCGTCACGCCGCCGCCGGGAGCAAATGCCCGGCTCGTGACGCTCGCGCAGGGGCGCGTCGACCTGTGGACGTCGGGCCCCGGGAAGTACCTGGTGCGCGTGCGCTCGAGCCCCTACTGGGTCGCCTCGCCGTCGCTCACCTGCGTCGGCACCTCGCGCGACGGGATGACGACTGTCACGACGCCCACCGGCGGGTACGTTCGGCTCACGATCGACCCGGCGATCGAGCAGGTCGCCGAGACGGTCGGCGGCGGTAGCTCTGGCTGCTGACCCCCAGAACGCGATAGACTCCGCGGTCCGGCTTCCGAGGACGGAATGGCGAGCACCACCGAATTCACCGCGAGCTGCGCGCTCTGCCGGCGGCACCTGCTGGTCGGCGAGCCCGCGCGTCTGTATCAGGACCCGTCGTCGAAACGGTTCGCGAAGGTGTGCCCGCTCTGCTACGAGCGCGCCGAGCGGCGCGGCTGGCGGGCCGACGGCAGGCCGATCGTGGCCGTCCACGCCAACCCGCCGGCCGATCAGGCGCTGCGCGAGCGGGAGTCGCTCATCGACCGCCTGCGCGGGCAGCTCCAGTCGGTCGAGTTCGACCTCGACCAGGTCAGAAACGCGCTCGCCAAGGCCGAGCAGCAGGCGGCCGAGCTGCGGGGGACGAAGCGCGAGCTGAAGGAGCTCCAGGGCGAGATCAAGCGGCGGGAGCGTGAGATGAAGGGCCTCACCGACGAGCGCCGCCGCGCCGACGAGCGCGCGGCCCAGGCCGAGGCCGGCCAAAGGGCCGAGATCGCCCGCCACCACGCCGTCGCCGCGCAGCTCGACGAGCGCGCGGCGGAGGCGGGGAGGGTGAACTCGCGGATGACCGAGCTCGAGGCCGAGCTCGAGGCCGAGCGGAGCCGCTATGCGGAGCTGGCCGAGGCCCGCCGCAAGGAGGCCGACGCCCGCCACGTCCGCCGTCTGGCGCTCGAGGCGTTCAATCGCTCCGAGCACATAGAGCGGGTAGTCGCGATCTCGCGCAGCCTGGGCGACCCGGTCGTGAACGTCCGGCTCGACAGCCTCGAGCTGCCCCGGCCGGTGGCGATCACGATCGCGTGGGACATCTCCTGGTACGAGTACGTGGTCCGGCTCGACCTGCTCGAGCGCACGATCACCGTCGAGGAGTCCGACCGCGGCGACGACCCCAACGAGCTGCCGCCGTCGCGCCTCCAGCCGAACGGCGTCCTGCGCGCCGACCGCATCGTGCTCACGATGCAGGCCTACGGCGTCGGCACAGCGAGATCGGCGTAGCGAGAACCCCGGTTGTTCGCTATGCGTAGGCCGGCGGCCGCGGCTCGTTCTTCCGCACCCACCAGCGGATCGTGAGCAGGCCGAACGCGAAGCCGCCGATGTGGGCGAAGTAGGCGACGCCGCCGCCCGCGCTCCCGACCTGGACGGAGCTCGCCGCGAAGATCTGGAGCAGGAACCACCCGACCAGGAAGAACACCGCCGGCAGCGGGAAGAAGAAGAACGGCGGGATGAAGGTGATGACCGCGGCGGTCGGGTAGAGGAGCAGGTAGCCGCCCAGCACGGCGGCGATCGCGCCCGACGCGCCGATGTTGGGGACGTCGGACGCCGGCCCGACCACGAGCTGGAGCGCCGACGCCGCGAGGCCGCCCAGCAGGTAGAAGAAGAGGAATCGGCGCCGCCCCACCCGGTCCTCGATGTTGTTCCCGAAGATCCACAGGAAGAGCATGTTGCCGAGCACGTGCTCCCAGCCGCCGTGCATGAACATCGACGTGAAGAGCGTGAGCACCACCGGCACGTGGCGCACGCGCACGAAGGCGGGCGCCCCGTCGCGCGCGAACCGCCCGACCTGGACCGTGTCGTCGCCGTGCGGGCAGCGCATCGTGAGCTCGCACGGCACGAAGCCGTACTCGGCAGTCACGGCCGTGAACCCGTCGACCGGCACGAGCCCGCGGCTTGACGAGAGCAGCTGCGTCGAGGCCGCCTGCGACCAGACGAAGACGGCCAGGTTGGCCACGATGAGCGCGATGGTGAGGACCGGCCACCGCCGCGTCGGAACGCTGTCGTGCAGCGGGATCATCCGGCCGGGCGAAGGCCGGACAGCGGGTCCGGGTCGGCGGCGCGGGCCGCCGCGATCCGCTCCTCAGCCAGCCGATCGGCGGCGATGTGGGTCGGCACGCCGTCGACCTTCGCGCGGGCGAACACGGCCCGCAGCGTGTCGGCGATCCGCTCGACGCTCTCCCGGGCCCGGTCGGCGTCGTACGGCCGGCCGAGCTCCTCGCCGATGTTGATGACGCCGCCCGCGTTGACCACGAAGTCGGGCGTGTACAAGATCCCGCGCGCGTGGAGGGCATCGCCCATCGAGCCGTCCAGGAGCTGGTTGTTGGCGGCGCCGGCGACGACCCGGCAGCGGAGCTCCTCCACCGTCTCGGGCCGGATCACGGCGCCCAGCGCGCACGGCGAGTAGACGTCGCACTCGACGGCGTGGATCGCCGTCGGATCTGCCGCCTCCGCGCCGAGCGCGACGAGCGGGTCGACCCGGTCGGCGTAGATGTCGGACACCGTGACGCGTGCGCCGGTCGCGAGCAGATGGCGGACGACGTCCCCGCCGACGTGGCCTGCACCCTGCACCGCGACCCGGACGCCGTCGAAGCCGTCGCCGATCCCGGCCTCCTCGATCGCGGCGCGCATGCCGCAGACGACGCCCCAGGCCGTCATCGGCGAGGGGTCGCCCGAGCCGCCCTTCTCGATGGGCAGGCCGGTGATGTGGCGCGTCTCCCGGGCCACGATCTCGGCATCGGCGGTCGACGTCCCCACGTCCTCGGCGGCGAGGTAGCGGCCGCCGAGCGACTCGATGAACCGGCCCAGAGCCCGGAACAGGAGCTCGCTCTTCTGCGTCCGCGGGTCGCCGATCACGACCGTCTTCCCGCCGCCCAGCGGCAGCCCGGCCGCCGAGTTCTTGTACGTCATCCCGCGCGCGAGGCGCAGGACGTCCGTCAGCGCCTCCTCGTCGGAGTCGTACGTCCACATGCGGATGCCGCCGAGCGCCGGGCCGAGCGTCGTGTCGTGCACCGCGATGATGGCGCGCAGCCCCGCCTCCGGCTCGTGGCAGATCACGACCTGCTCGTGCTCGTGGAAGAGCCGCAAAGCGCCGCGAGTATAGCCAGCCGTTGACACGCGGCCCCTACGCCACGGGCTCGATCTCGGCCCAGATCTGCGTGCGCTGGGCGAGCCCCGCAGGCGAGAGCAGCGCCGGCGTGAAGCCGCTTCCCAGGCCCGCGCCGAGCCGGGTGCGCGGGTCGGTCCGAAGGCGGGCGGGCACGAGCCGGCCCGCCCGCGGCACGGCGGCCGGCGTGCGCGAGACCTCCCAGTCAAGGGCCTGCGGCGCGGGGGCGAGCTGGTGGTTCACGAAGGCGTGCGCCGTCTCGGGCCGGGGTGAGGAGGCCGTGACCGCCCACGCGTCGATCCACGACTCGGCACCGCCGTCGGGGAAGACGAACGTCGCGGCCGGCGCCTGGCGCGCGAACGCCGAGGCCGCGCCCATCGCCAGCACGAGCGCCTCGGGCGCGAACCCTGCGGCCGGGTTGGTCGAGAAGCCGTTCACGTGCGGGAGCGCCAGCACGAGCAGGTCGTGGGCGGCGGTGAGGTCGTCGGGGTCGTCGGAGTTGATGTCTGCGCCGGCTGCCGCGAGCGCGGCGGCGATCGGCTCGACCCGGCCGGAGAGGAGCACGACGCCGCTGCGAGAGTACTGTGGCAGGAGGGCGAAGAAGTCCTCCCAGGACGCCGGCTCCTCGGTGACGGTGTCGGCCCGGTAGGCGAACCCGAAGGCGCCGTGGCGGGCGGGCGCGGAGTGCCGGTTCCCCGGGTCGTACGGCTGGTCGAGGAGCGCGGGGAGGACGCCGGCGAGGTTCGGGACGAGCGCGTGGTCGAGCGGAGCGAGGAGCCCCTGCGCGACGAGGGCGGCGATGTCGTCCTGGCGCGCCAGGACGGCGTCGATCGCGCCGGCCGCGACCAGCCGGGAGAGCCCAGGGCCGCCGCGATGCACCACCAGGTCGACCTCGGCGCCCCTGTCCTTCGTGAAGTCGGCGGCATCCGCGGCGTCGACGCTGCCGGCGGGCACGGCCGCCCGGACCGGGCCGGCCAGGCGCGGCGGCGCCGGCGGCCGGGTGCTCGGCGCCGCGGTTGAGCCCTCGCCTCCGCCCAGGCACCCGGGCGCCAGGAGGCCCAGCCCGGCGGCCGCCAGCAGGCGCCGCCGGCTGAACGATGGCGTATCGATCAGGCCCCGAATGCCGGAATTAAGTTGCAATTTGCGTGTGTCGAGAGACAAATACTGGTTTGGCGGTTCGATTTTCGGGTACAAACCCCGCCGTCGTGCGTCCCGCCCTCATCACAGCCGCCGCATGCGTCCTTGCTGCCGCGGCGGCCGATCCGGCCGCTGCATCGTCGCAGACGTCGACCCCCGTGCCGCAGGGCTCGCCGGTCGCGAGTGCGGGCGACACCTCGCCCACGCCGGCGCCCAGGACAAGCACGCTGCACACGGTCGGGGCGATCCGGCATGAGATCCGCTGGACGCGCAGCCACGCTGTTCGCAAGGCCCGCCGCGCGGCGCTTCCGATCCCGCGCCACGGCCACGCTGAGCGGCACGCGGTGACGCGAGCCGACCTTGTCGACATCCTGGACAAGTGGGACAGGCGCCTCGACCGCTACCGCGCGGCGTACGCCCGCCGGCGGCCGGTGCTCGACAACCTGCTCTGCATCCACACCTACGAGGGCACCTGGGACGCGGTCTCGGAGACCGTTCCCACGTACTACGGCGGCCTCCAGATGGATGCCACGTTCGAGGCGGCGTACGGGGCCGACGTGCTCGCATACCGCGACGGCGCTCACGCGAACCTGTGGCCCAGGCACGATCAGTTGATGGTCGGCTATCGCGGCTACCGGGAGCGCGGCTACACGCCGTGGCCAGTCGCCGCGGCGGCCTGCGGGCTGCTCTAGCCGAGCCCGAGCGCCGCGCCGAGCCCGCCCTGCTCCTCCTGGCCGGGCCCTTCCACGCGCGTTCGCCGCAGCAGGAGGGCCACGACGACGATCAGGACGAGCGTCACGAGCAGCATGATCGTCGCGAGCGCGTTCACGGCCGGCGTGATGCCGAAGCGCACCGCCGAGTAGAGGACGATCGGCCAGGTCGACGTCGTGCCGTTCGTGAAGCTCGGCAGGATGTAGTCGTCGAACGAGAACGTGAACGAGAGCAGCCCCGCGGCGATCACCGCGGGCATGAGGCGCGGAAGGGTCACCTGCCGGAACGTCCCGAACGGGCCCGAGCCGAGGTCGTAGGCCGCCTCCTCGAGCTTGTCGCCCATGCCGACGAACCGGGCCCGGATGATGAGCATCGCGAGCGAGGCGTTGAAGACGATCTGGCCGAGCAGGATGGTGCTCTTGCCCAGGGCCGGGAACGCGCCGACGTTGTTCCTGATCTGCACGAAGAAGATCAGCGACGCGACGGCGATCACGATCTCGGGCACGACCAGCGTGAGGTAGACGAGCACGTCGAACGGCGCCCGCCAGCGCCTTCGCATCCGTGCCAGCGCGAGCGCGGCGCCCAGCCCGAGGACGGTCGCGATGACGGACGCCTCGAGGGCGATGAAGAAGCTGTTCTTGATCGCCGTCACGTATAGCTCCGTGTCGAGTCCCTTGGCGAACCAGCACGACTCGAAGCCGTTCCACACAGCGATGTTGCCGATGTCGGCGACGTCGATGTTGCAGATGTTCGAGCCTTTGTACGATGCGACGCTCGTCGGCGACGGAGCGTCGAAGGCGAAGATGACGACGACCACGATCGGCAGGTAGAGGAAGACGAAGACCAAGAGCGCCCACAGCGTGAACCCGCGCTTGGCCGTGAGGACCCGCCGCTTACGCACCGAACTGCTCCTCGCGCGTCGCGAACATGATGTAGATCACGACGAAGACCGAGAGCGCGCCCATGAGCGCGATCGAGAGCGCCGATCCGAATGGCCAGTTCTGGGCACTGCTGAACGTGTCGCCGATGATGTTTCCGACGAACTCGTACTTCCCTCCGCCCAGGATGTCGGGGATGATGTACTCGCCGCACATGGGGATGAACACCAGAAGGCCGCCGGTGACGACGCCCGGCAGCGTGAGCCGAAGCGTGATGTCCTTGAACGCGGTGACCGGCCGTGCGCCGAGGTCGGTGGCCGCCTCGATCAGCGTCCAGTCCATCCGCTCGAGCGAGGCGAACACCGGCAGGATGAAGAGCGGTAGGTAGTTGTAGACGAGGCCGATGCCGACGGCGTACTTCGTGTAGAGGACGTCGACCCCGAGGTCCCGCGCCAGGTACCCGTGCGGGTCGAGGATGATCTTGAGCGCGTACGTGCGGATCAGAAACGATGTCCAGAACGGCACGATGATCAGGAGCAGCGCGAGCATCTTGTACGTCGAGAGGTACCGCGCCATCCAGTACGCCAGGGGATACCCCACGGCGATCGTGAGCAGCGACCCCATCGCCGCCATGAGCAGCGTGCGCTCGAAGACCGTGATGTAGAGCGAGTCGTTGACCTGGGAGAACTGGCTGGAGCTGAACGTGTAGGTGACGCTTCCGAAGCCGCTCTGGATCGAGACCGAGAAGACGGCCAGGATCGCCATGGGCCCCAGGAAGAAGATGGCGTAGTAGAGCAGCGACGGCAGCGTCAGCCACGCCGGGTACTTCGGCGCGAATGACCGCCCTCGCTTTTTCGGCTTGACCGCCGCGGCGACCGCGGCCATGCCCGGGTCGGGTCTGACAGTCAAGCTATGCCGCCTTGAACTCCTGGTAGATCTTGGTCCGCGCGTTCACGAGCTGCGGGCTCGGGTTCAGGATGTACTGGTAGCCGTCCGTGTAGCTCGCCGGCACGTTGAAGAGCGGGTCGTTCTTGAAGTCGGCGGGCATCTGGTCGAGCGCGGCCGGGATCGGGATCGGATAGCTGTGGTAGTTCATCTCCGTCACGGCCGTCGCCGGCTCGAGCAGGTAGTCGATCCACGCGTGGGCGGCCACTGGGTGCGGCGCCGACGCCGGGATGCACCAGCTGTCGGCCCACACCTCGGACTTCTCGGTGGGCAGGACGGCCGTGATGTCGCCCTGCTTCTGGCGCGCCTTCAGGATGCGGCGCACGTCGCCGTTCCAGCCCTGGCTCAGGATGATCTTGCCGGCGGACGCGTCGTTGATGTAGCCGAACGAGCTGATGGTCGTCACGCCCTTGCGGATCGAGAGCAGGAACTTCTTCGTCTCGTCGAGCTCACCCGGGTCGCCGGTGTTGGCGTCGAAGCCGAGCGCCATCGCCGCAAGTGGGACGACCTCCTCTGCGCCGTCGAGGACGTTGGTGCGGCCATTCGACGTGTTGGCGTTCAGGAGGCCGTAGAAGTCCTTCATCGTCTTCGGCTCGGTCGAGGGCTTCACGACGGTGTTCTGGTAGAAGAACATCGTGATCCCGAAGTCCTTGATCACGTGGAACTCGCCCGTCGGGTCGAAGCTCGACTTCAGGAACTTCGGGTCGAGGTTCTTGATGTTCGGGATGAGGTTGAAGTCGAGCTTCAGGAGCCCGCCTTCCTGGATCAGCTCGCCCACCGCGTTCTGGCTCGGGACGACGATGTCGTAGCCGGTGCCGCCGGCGTGCAGCTTGGCGAGGAGCTCGTCATTCGACGAGTAGTACGTCTCGTGGATCTTGAGCCCGGCTGCGGCCTCGTCGGGGAGCGCCTCGAACTTCTTGTACGTCGAGGGGTCGTCGTATTGCGACCAGTTGTAGATGACCAGCGAGTCCTCGAGCGGCTTGCCCTTGAGCGCGTCGGCGGGCTGGCTGGCGGCGCCGTTGTTCCCTCCGCCGGCGTTCGTGCTGCCGCCGCAGCCGGCGGCCGCCAGGATGGCGAGGCCACCGAGGCCGAGCGCGGCCCGGCGGCTCATGCGTATGCCGGCGAGGTCCTGCACCTCCCGGTGCAGGTAGTCGAACTTGGGCCGCATCGAGCGCGGCGCGAGGAGATTCAGGTGGTCGCGCGGTTCGTCGGTCACGCCGTTGCCTCCGTGGTGTCTGCGTCGCCGAGCATGTGCGGGGCTGCCTCGTCCCAACTCACGGCGATCTGGTCTCCTGGATGGATGGTGTCAAGGGCGGGGTCGGCGCTCGCGCGCTGCTCGCGCACGACCACGTTCGTCCCGTTTGCGAGCGTGGCGACGACCTGCACCTGGTCGCCGAGGTACATCTTCGTCACGACCTCGCCGGCCGCCTTGTTGGCGGTGCCGTCGGGCTGTCCGGGGTGGGCGGCCATCCGCTCGGGGCGGATGCCGATGCGCACGCGCCGGCCGCGCTGGGCGTCGCCGCGGCCGCGGATCACCACTCCCGAGCCGGCGTCGACCGCGAAGCCGCCGTCTCCCGCCTCGACGACGTCGCCGTCGACGAAGTTCATGTCGCCGATGAAGTCGGCCACGAACGGGGTCAGCGGCCGGTCGTAGATCGCGCGCGGCTCGTCGAGCTGCTCGATCACGCCGTTCGACATGACCGCGACCCGGTCGGACATCGAGAGCGCCTCCTCCTGGTCGTGGGTCACGTAGATGAACGTGATCCCGACCTGGGACTGGATCCGCTTCAGCTCGATCTGCATCTCCTTGCGGAGCTTCAGGTCGAGCGCGCCGAGTGGCTCGTCGAGGAGGAGCACCCGAGGGTTCATAACCAGCGCGCGCGCCAGGGCGACGCGCTGCTGCTGGCCGCCGGAGAGCATCGCCGGGCGGTGCTTGTCGCGCCCGGTGAGCTGGACGAGCTCGAGCGCCTCGCCGGCCTTCTGGTGGCGCTCGCGCTTTCCGACCTTGCGCTGCTTCAGCCCGTAGCTCACGTTGTCGAGGATCGACATGTGCGGGAAGAGCGCGTACTGCTGGAAGACCGTGTTCACGTCGCGCTTGTAGGGCGGCGTGCCGGCGACGTCGCGGCCGCCGATCAGGATCTCGCCGTCGTCGGGCTGCTCGAAGCCGGCGATCATGCGGAGCGACGTGGTCTTGCCGCAGCCGCTCGGGCCGAGGAGCGAGAGGAACTCGCCCTTGTGGACGCGCAGGTTCACGGCGTTCACGGCGACCAGCGAACCGAACCGCTTCGTGACCACGCGGAACTCGACATCGCTCTCGCCGGCGTCCGTCGGTGCGGCGCCCGGCTGCGGTGTCGTCGTGGCGGAGCTCATGGCGGAAGGGCCTTCACGAGACGGTAACCAGCGTATATCGTTCGCGGCGGGCATGTCAACTTCGGATCTCGCACCTGACGGTCGCCAAAACGCAGGAATCCGAACCTCGCCGCCGCCGCTCGACGAGGCCAACCGCCGCATCATCGAGATCCTGCAGCGCGAGGGCCGGCGCGCGTTCAGCGCGATCGGCCGCGAGCTCGGCCTCTCCGAGACGGCGGTGCGGACGAGGGTACACCGGCTGATGGACGCCGGGGTGCTCGATGTGGTTGCCGTCACCAACCCGCTCAAGCTCGGGTTCGACGTTATGGCGCTGGTCGGCGTCCAGGCCCAGGCCGACCTCGACCGCGTCGCTCGCGAGGTCTCGGCCTGGCGCGAGACGAGCTACGTCGTCCTCACGTCGGGGAGCTACGACCTGCTCGTCGAGGTCGTCTGCGAGGACAACCGCCACCTGCTCGACCTCGTCCAGCGCATGCGCGAGATCGACGGCGTCAAGTCGACCGAGACCTTCATGTACCTCGACATGGTCAAGATGACGTACGCGTGGGGGACGCGGGCATAGCCGGAGCCGCATCGTGGCCCGTTCGCGGGGCCGCAGCGGGTGTAAGGTGATCGGCATGGGCCGCTACGAGGAGGCGTACCGGCGCTGGCAGCGGGATCCGGAGGCGTTCTGGCTTGGGCTGGCCGCCGGCGTGGAGTGGGAGCATGAGCCGGGGGTGGCGCTGGAGGCGAGTGACGCGCCGCTCTACCGGTGGTTCCCCGACGGCCGGCTGAACATGTGCTTCAACCTGCTCGACCGCCACGTCCGCGACGGACGCGGCGACCAGACGGCGCTGATCTACGACAGCCCGGTGACGGGGTCAGCCGGCACGTACACCTACCGGGAGCTCTTGGACGAGACCGCGAGGGTGCCGGGGCCCTTGCCCGGCCTGGGGTGGAGCGAGGCGATCGGGTGATCATCTATATGCCGATGGTGCCGGAGGCGCTCATGGCGATGATCGCCTGCGCCCGGCTTGGCGCGGTCCACTCCGTCGTCTTCGGCGGCTTTGCGGCCAACGAGCTCGCATCGCGGATCGACGATTGCCGCCCAAGCTCATCGTCTCGGCGTCGTGTGGGATCGAGCCGACCCGGCTCGTCGAGTATGGGCCCCTCTTGAACCGCGCGCTGGAGATCGTCGGGGGCGACCCTCCTCAGCTGTCATCGTGCTTCAGCGCCCCGAGCACGAGACGCCGCTCGTGGACCGCGATGTCGCCTGGGAGCAGGCGCTCGACGGCGCCGAACCCGCCGGTGCGTTCCCGTCAGGCGACCGACCCGCTCTACATCCTGTACACGTCGGGGACGACGGGAATCCCGAAGGGCATCGTGCGGGACAACGGCGGTTACGCGGTCGCGCTGAACTGGTCGATGCAGCGCGATCTATGGCGCCGACCCCGGCGACACGTACTGGGCCGCGTCGGATATCGGCTGGGTGGTCGGCCACTCCTACATCGTCTACGGGCCCCTGCTGCACGGTTGCACCACCGTGCTCTACGAGGGCAAGCCGGTCGGCACGCCGGACGCCGGCGCCTTCTGGCGGGTCTGCGCCGACCACGGCGTCGACGTGTTGTTCACCGCTCCGACCGCGATCAGGGCGATCAAGCGCGATGACCCGGTGCAGACCACATGCGCAGCAACGACCTCTCGGGGCTGCGGACGCTCTTCCTGGCCGGCGAGCGATGCGATCCCGACACGCTGGCCTGGGCGACGCAGCCTCGACAGACCGCTATCGACCATTGGTGGCAGACCGAGACTGGCTGGGCGATCGTGGCCAACTTCATCGGGCTCGAACACCTCCCGTGCGCCCCGGCTCCCCCACGAAGGCCGTGCCCGGCTACGACGTCCGGTGCTCGACGAGCATGGCGACCAGGCGCCTGCAGGGGAGATCGGCTCGCTGTGCGTGAGGCTGCCGCTGCCGCCGGGCTTCGCCCCACCCTCTGGGGTGGCGATGACCGCTGGGTCGACGCGTACCTGTCGCAGTACGACGGCTACTACCTGACCGCCGACGCGGGCTACTTCGACGACGACGGCTACGTGTACGTCATGAGCCGCACCGACGACGTCATCAACACCGCCGGCCACCGGCTCTCCACCGGTGCGATCGAGGAGGTGCTGGCCGGTCATCCCGGATGTCGCCGAGTGCGCGGTCGTCGGCATCGCGGACGATCTGAAAGGGCAGGTGCCCATCGGCCTGGCCGTCCTCAAAGCTGGCGTCAGCGTGAGCCGTCCGAGATCGCCGCGGAGCTCGTCACCCTGGTTCGGGAGACATCGGGCCGGTGGCGTCCTTCAAGGAGGTGCGCATCGTGAGGGCGCTTCCGAAGACGCGTTCCGGCAAGATCCTGCGCGGAACCATCCACAAGATGGCGGACGGCAGGAGTGGCGGATCCCCGCCACGATCGAGGACGCGGCGGTGCTTGACGACGTCCGTCACGTGCTGGCCGACATGGGCCGCACGCCGTCGGCCGCCACGCGGACCTAGCGCCCCGGAATCCGCTCGGCCAGCCGCTCATCTCCGATCTCGCGCGCGAACGCAACGCCCCGCTCGACGTCCAGCGTGTTGTCGCGCGGCCGCTTGACCGGCGCCTTCCGATCCATCGTCGCAACCCGCCGGAACAGGGCCAGCCGCTCGTCGCGCACCGCCTCGGCCTGCCGCGGCGAGAGCTCGTCGGCCGCCTTCGCGATCCCTTCCAGCGTGCCGTACCGCGAGAGCAGATCCGCCGCGCCCTTCGCGCCGATCCCCTTCGCGCCGGGGATCTTGTCCGACGGATCTCCGCGCAGGGCGATGAAGTCCGGCACCTGCTCGGGCGCAACGCCGTAGCGCTCGACCACCTTCGCCTGGTCGATGCGATCGGGCGCGTAGCCGCCGGTGCGCGGCGCGAGCACCGTGACCGCGCCCGACACGAGCTGGTAGGCGTCGCGGTCGGACGTGACCACCAGCGCCCGCCCGCCCGCCTCCGTCTCGAGCCGCGCTGCGGTCGCCAGCAGATCGTCGGCCTCGTACCCCGCCGCCTTGGCCCACGCGAACCCGAGCGCCTCGCACAGCTCGGGCATGCGGTCGAGCTGCTCCAGGATCTCGGGGTCGAACTCGCGCCCCGACTGGTAGTCGGGCCACGCCTTGTGACGGTAGGTGGGAACGGTCAGCGTGTCCCAGCAGGCCAGCACGGCGCGCGGCTTCTCGGCCCGCCACAGCCCCATCGCCATGATCGCGAACCCGTGCAGCGCATTGATCGGCCGGCCACCCGCCCCGGCCAGCGGACGTGACCCGTGGTAGGCGCGATGGGCGAGCGAGTCGCCGTCGATGACCAGGAGCGGTCGCGGGCCACGGCGCCCGACGGTATACGATCGGCGTCGTGCACCGGCTCACGCTTCGCACCGAGCGGCGCGAGGAGATGGTCGACATCACGGGCGCGGTCGCCGAGGCCGTGACGGCGCTCAGCGTGGACGGCGGGGCGGTGCTCGTCCACGTCCCGCACACCACCGCCGCCGTCACGATCAACGAGGGCTACGACCCGGACGTGGCCGCCGACGTCGTCGCCGATCTCTCCCGCCGCGTCCCCCGCGACGCCGGCTACGCGCACGCCGAGGGGAACAGCGACTCGCACATCAAGGCCATCCTCGTCGGCAGCTCCCAGCTCGTCCCCGTGGAGGACGGCAGGCCCGCGCTCGGGCGCTGGCAGCGGATCTTCTTCTGCGAGTTCGACGGTCCGCGCGCGCGCGAGATCTGGGTTTCGCCGCTTCCGGGCTAGACCACTTGCATATCAAGCATTTTGCTCGGTATGCCGATACGAGAAGCAGAGTTCTCGCTTTCCCCCGAGTAGGAGCTCTGCCTCAGTGCCTGGATTCCACCCCCGCATGCCCGCTGCGCTGGTCGCTCTCGCGACGGCTGCTGCATTGGCACTCCCCGGGTCCGCTTTGGCGCGTCCGATCGGCAGCCCGTCGATCTCGACGATCGGCGCTCTGATCACCAAGAAGCCGGCGAGCCTGTCCAACCAGACGATCGCCCAGTTCGCCTGGAAGCGGATCGGGCACGTCTCGAAGACGACGTGCCGCCTCGACGCGCTGCCCTGGAAGACCTGCAAGACCAAGGTCACCTACAAGAGCCTCCTGCCCGGCCGGCACATGTTCCGGGTCAAGGTCAGCGGCCGCGTCGGCGGCCACCTGCGCTCGGCGACGAAGAAGGTGCGCTGGAGGATCGACACGACGCCGCCGTCCGCGCCTGCCGTCTCCGGCGGCTCCGCCTCGTGGAGTGCGGGCCCGGTCACGATCGCCGGCGGCGGGTCCACCGACCCGGGCGGCGCGATCGCCCGCTACGAGCACCGCACCTCGGCCGACGGCTCGACCTGGAGCGGCGCCGCGGCGGGCGGATCCGTGCCGGTGAGCACTCCCGGCCAGACCTTCGTGCAGGTGCGCGCCGTCGACACCGCCGGCAACGCCTCGGTGTGGGCGCCCGCCGTGACCGGCGCGGCCAACACTGCCCTGATCGACGCGACCGACCCGACGGCCCCCTCCCTGGCGGGCGCGCTCGCCGGCTGGCAGAACGTCGCCTCGCAGACCGTCACCGCCGCCGGCTCGAGCGACGCCCAGTCCGGCGTCGCCGGCTACCAGTACCGCACCTCGACCGACGCCGGCGCGACCTGGTCGGCCGCGCAGGCGGGCGCGCTCCTGGCCGTCTCGGCCGAGGGCCGCACCGAGGTCGAGTTCCGGGCGCTGGATGCCGTCGGGAACCACTCCGACTGGGCCCAGGCCACCGTCCGGATCGACACGACCGCCCCGACCGCTCCGGCCGTGTCGGGCGGCGCCGCCGCGTGGCGGAACGTGGCGGCCGTCCTGACCGCCGCCACCGGCTCGGCCGACACCGGCGGGTCGGGCGTGGCCGGCTACGAGTACGAGACCTCGGTGACCGGCGGGCTCGTCTGGTCGGCACCGACCTCCGCCGCGTCGCTGGCCGTGGGCGCCGAGGGCGAGACGCTGGTGCGCTACGCCGCGGTGGACGGGGTCGGGCTCGCGTCGCCCTGGACGCAGGCCACAGTCCGGCTCGACCACACGGCGCCTTCCGCCCCGATCGTCGCCGGCGGGTCGCTGTCGTGGCTCAACCTGGCGCTCGTCAGCGTCACGGCCGGCGCCTCGATCGACACGGGCGGCTCCGGGCTCAGCGGCTATCGCTTCGAGACGTCGGCGAACGGCGGCGCAACGTGGAGCGCGCCGACGACGGGCATCCAGGCCGACGTCGGGATCGAGGGTGAGACGCTGGTGCGCTTCGACGCCGTCGACGGCGCCGGGAACGCGTCCGGGTGGGTGCAGGACACCGTGCGCATCGACACTACGCCGCCGACCGACCCGTCGGTGAGCGGCGGCGCGAGCGCGTGGAAGAACGTTGCGTCGGTGACCGCCTCGGCCTCCGGATCGACGGATACGCCCGGCTCGGGGATCGCCAGGTACGAGTACGAGACCTCGACGAACGCCGGCGCCATCTGGTCGCTTCCGGCCGCAGGCTCGTCGCTCGGGGTCACCGACGAGGGCGAGACGCTCGTCCGCTTCCGGGCCGTCGACGCCGCCGGCTTCACGTCCGGCTGGAAGCAGGCCACCGTCCGCATCGACCGCACCGTGCCGAGTGCGCCGGCCGCGTTGGGCGGCTCGGCGAGCTGGCAGTCGGTCGCCCAGCTCACGATCTCCGGCGGCGGCTCGGCCGACACGCCCGGGTCAGGGATCGCGAGCTACCAGTACCGCACGTCGACCGACGGCGGCGCGTCCTGGTCGGGCGGCGCGGCGGGCGCCTCGGTCGACGTGACGGCAAACGGCGAGACGCTCGTCCAGTTCCGGGCGGTCGACGTCTCCGGCCTCAGGTCGGCGTGGGCGCCGGCCGCCGGCACGGCCGCCGCGACCGCCCGCATCGACCGGACGGCGCCGAGCGCCCCGTCGGTCACCGGCGGATCGAACGCCTGGAAGGCGGCGGCGCAGACGACCGTGACGTCCTCGGGGTCGACCGACGCGCTCTCGGGCCTGGCCGGATACGAGCACCGCGCGTCGACCGACGGCGGCGCGACGTGGGGCAGCCCGGCGGCCGGCGCGGCGGACGCCGTCTCGGCCGAGGGCGAGACGCTCGTGCAGTTCCGGGCGATCGACATCGCCGGCAACGCCTCGGCCTGGACGCCATCCGCGCCGACCGGCGCGAGCACCGTGCGGCTCGACCGCACGGACCCGAGTGACCCGATCGTCGCCGGCGGGTCGCTCTCCTGGCAGAGCGTCGCATCGGTCGCGGTCAGCGCGTCTGGATCGACGGACTCCGGCGGCTCGGGCCCGGCCACCTACGAGCATCGCACCTCCACCGACGGCGGCGCGACCTGGTCGGCCGCGACCGCCGGCGCCGGCGTCACCGTCTCGGCGCAGAGCGAGACGCTGGTCGAGCTGCGGGCCGTTGACGGCGCCGGCAACACGTCGGCGTGGATCTCCGCCACCGTCCGCATCGACCGCTCGGCCCCGTCGGCGCCGAACGTAGCTGGCGGCTCGTCGTCCTGGCAGAGCGCCGCGCCCGTCGCGGTGTCGGCGTCCGGGTCTACCGACTCCGGCGGCTCGGGCCTCGCGGCCTACGAGTACCGCACGAACCTGAACGGCGGCGCGTGGTCGGGTGCGACCAGCGGCGCGTCGGTGAACATCTTGGCCGAGGGCACGACCCAGGTGCAGTTCCGAAGCGTCGACGGCGCAGGAAACGCGTCGGCCTGGACGCCGGCCGCGGCGACGGCCGGCAGCACCGCCAAGCTCGACCTCACTGCCCCGACCAACCCCACGGTGGCCGGCGGCTCCGCGCTCTGGCAGAGCGTCGCCGTGCTGATCCTCACGGCCTCCGGGTCGACCGACACGGCCAGCGGCGTGGCCGGCTACGAGTACGAGCAGTCGACGAACGGCGGGGCGACCTGGTCGCCGCTCCCGACTTCCGGCGCCTCTGTCTCGGTCAGCACCGAGGGCGAGACGCTCCTGCGCTTCCGGGCCCTCGACGGCGTCGGCCGCGCGTCCGGCTGGGTGCAGAGCACGGCTCGCGTCGACCGCACCGCGCCGTCGGCGCCGAACGTGACCGGCGGCTCGCTGAGCTGGCAGAGCGTCGCCTCGGTGAGCGTGAGCGGGTCCGGCTCGACCGACACGCCCGCGACCGACGGCGTGAACCACTACGAGTACCACACGTCGACCGACGGCGGGACGACGTGGTCGGGCACGACCACCGGCGCTGCCGCGGCCGTCTCGGCCGAGGGCGCGACGCTCGTCCAGCTCCGGGCCGTCGACGGCGCCGGCAACGCCTCGGCGTGGGCCCCGGCGACTGCCGGAGCTGCGAACACCGTGAAGCTCGATCGCGGCGCGCCCACCAACCCGACCGTGTCCGGCGCAACGGGCGTCTGGTCGAACGCCGCGTCCGCGATCGTCACGGCCTCGGGCTCGACCGACGGCGGCAGCTCCGTCTCGGGCTACGAGTACCAGACGTCGTTCAACGGCGGCGCGTTCTCGGCGACGGCGGCCGGGAGCTCCGTGACCGTGAGCGCGCAGGGCACGAGCGTCGTGCAGTTCCGCTCCATCGACGCCGCGGGCAACCGGTCCGCGTGGGTGCAGGGCACGGTGAAGCTCGACCGCACCCTCCCGACCAACCCGACCGTCTCGGGCGGGTCGACGAGCTGGTCGGCGGCCGCCTCGCGCACGATCTCCGCGAGCGGCGCAAGCGACGCCCTCTCGGGCCTCGCCCGCTACGAGCACCGCACGTCGGCGAACAACGGGTCGACCTGGTCGGCCACGGTCGCCGGCCCGTCGGCTCTCATCACGGCGGAGGGCACCACGATCGTCCAGTTCCGGTCGGTCGACAACGCCGGCAACGTCTCGTCCTGGCTGCCGACGACCGCGGGCTCGAGCAACACGGTGAAGCTCGACCGCGCGGCGCCGAGCCTGCCGACCGTGAGCGGCGGGTCGCTCACCTGCACGAGCAGCCGCATCACGATCCGCGCGTCCGGCTCGACCGATGCGATGTCGGGCTTCTCGACCTACCAGTACCGCTACTCCACGAACGCCGGCGTGAGCTGGAGCGCGACCTTCACCGGCTCGAGCATCACGATCCGCAACAAGGGCACGTACCTCGTGCAGTTCCGGGCCGTCGACAGGGTGAGCAACGCCTCGGCCTTTGCACCGGCCACCGCCGGCGCCGCCAACACCGCCTGCCACTCCTAGATATACCCTCCGGGTCCGAGGGATTCGACCGACCGGGAGGGACGAGATGGTGCAGGAAGCTCCCATGGAGGACGGGCCGGGCGGCAGCAAGCCCGCCGGCGCGGGCTGGTTCGTCGTGAACGCCCGCGACGCCGAGTGGATCCACAACGAGAAGTTCGGCGCGGGCGTCGTGTTCGAGAGCGAGGCGGCCGGCTTCGACCACTACGGCATCAACATCCAGGTGATGTGGCCCGGGCAGCCCAACTGTTACTACCACGCCGAGGAGGGCCAGGAGGACTTCCTCGTCCTGAGCGGCGAGTGCATCCTCCTGGTGGAGGGCGAGGAGCGGCCACTCAGGGCCTGGGACTTCGTCCACTGCCCGCCCTGGACAGAGCACGTCTTCGTCGGCGCCGGGGACGGCCCGTGCGCGATCGTCGGCGTCGGTGCCCGGAACGCGGGCGAGGGGCTGAGATACCCCGTCTCGGACGTGGCGCTCAAGCACAGCGCCGGCGTTACGGAGCAGGCGACGAGCGGCAAGGTGGCCTACGCCGGAGTGCCCGAGACGACCAAGGCCCCCTATTCGGAGGGGCTGCCGGAGGCCTAGGAAGGTGGCGGCGTGAGCACGCTCCCGATCGTGATCCGTGCGGCGGGGCCCGATCCGACCGAGCGGGCACTCCTCCAGCGGCGCGCGCGGCGCCTGGCATGGGGCGGGAACGTGTGGCACGTGGCCGAGTTGGCGATCGCGCTGGCGGCCGGCGTGTCCGCCTCGTCCATCGCCCTTGTCGGATTCGGCATCGATAGCCTGATCGAAGTGCTCGCCGGATCGGTCGTCGTGTGGCTGTTCACGGGCGGGCGCCTGCACTCGGAAACCGCTGAGCGCCGTGCCCAGCAGGTGATCGCGATCTCGTTCTTCCTGCTGGCGGCCTATGTCACCATCGAGTCGCTCAGAACGCTCGCCGGCTCCAGCCACCCCGATCCCAGCTGGGTCGGCATCGGCCTTGCGGCAGTCACAGCGCCGACGATGCCGTTGCTCGCTCGCGCCAAGCGTCAGGTCGGCCACCGGCTCGGCTCCGCCGCCACAGTCTCCGAAGGCGCGCAGAACATGCTGTGCGCCCACCTGTCGGTCGCCCTGCTCGTCGGCCTCGGGGCGAACGCGCTCATGGGCTGGTGGTGGGCGGACCCGCTCACAGGGCTCGTGATCGCCGCTGTTGCCGGGCGTGAGGGCCTCGAGTCCTGGCGCAGCCGGGGCTGCGCCGACGGCTGCTGCTAGCGCAACGCGGCTAGTGGATGAGCGTGCCGGTGAGGGCTGCCGCGAGGCACAGGAGCGTGCCGAGCACGAGGAGCCGGTTCACGACCGCGAGCGACTCGTCCTGAGCGACGGCGCGGGTGCGGGAGATGCGGGGGAGGGTCATGCCCGAGTAGATCGTTCGGCAGGTGCCGCCCGTCCATCCCCAGGGTGGGGGATCGTGGGCGGTCCGCCGGGGAGGCTGGGGCCCGCTTCGCCTCCCTCGATCTGCGTACGCGGCCTCACCGCCCCGATTCCGTGCCGGACGAACCGGGCGGCCAGCACGCCCGCGCCGCCGAGCGCGGTGATCGTGCCGACCGCGTAGAACGCCAGCCCGAGCGCAACGGCCTGCGGCCGGGCGGCGTAGCCGTGCAGGAAGTAGACGAAGACCCCCTCACGCACGCCGATGCCGTTCAGCGAGACGGGCAGCGCCAGCGACGCGAACACGACCGGGCCGGTGAGGAGGATCACCGAGTCCGGCACGTCGAGGCCGAGCGCCTTGGTCAGGAGCCAGATGACGCCCACCCGGGCGAGTTGGACGACGAGCGCCAGCGCGCCGACGAGGGCCAGCGTGCGCGAGTGCCCGCGGTAGGTGTGCAGGGCGTCGTAGAAGCGCTCGCCGGCGGCCAGTCGGTGGCCGTCGGAGCGCGGCTCGAGCGCTCGGGCCACGACGCCGCGCAGCCGGCTCGAGAAGATGAGCGCCAGCGCGACCCCGGCGGCGGCGCCGAAGGCCGCCTCGGCGGCGATCACGCCCGGGCGCCGGGCCGAGCCGCCCCCGGCGATCACCGCCGCGAGCGCGAGGACGACGAGCGAGATGAGCCCGACCAGCCGGTCGATCAGGACCGACGCCACCGCTTCGGGCGCATCGTGGGTGCGGCGGCCCAGCTCGACCGCCCGCACCGCGTCGCCCCCGATCGCCGCCGGCAGGAACTGGCCCGCGAAGAGGGCGACGAAGTAGGTGCGTGTGAGCCACGCGATCGGCACGTCGATGCCCTTCGCAGACAGCAGGAGCCGCCAGCGAAACGCCATCAGCGGCACGGTGGCGACGCTCACCGCGACCGCGGGCACGAACCAGCGAAGCTGGGTGCGGCTGAGCTCGTGCAGCACCCGGTGAATGCCGGCCCAGTGCAGGATGGCGGCGAGGAGGACCGCCGAGACCAGCGCCTCGAGCACCACCCTCGTACGCCTGCTCACGGCCCCACGTCCGCGTAGGCCGCATGCACCTTGCGCACGGCGGCGAGTGCGTCGTCGATGTCGGCCTCCGAGTGGGCCGCCGCGAGCGGGAGCGACAGCACCTCGGCGCCGGCGCGCTCGGTCTCGGGCAGCGGTACCGGGTCGAGATGCTCGCGATACCAGGTGAGCCCGTGCACGGGCAGGAAGTGCAGGCCGGTGGCGACGTTCTCGGCCATGAGCGCGGCCGCGTATGCGTCGCGGTCGGCGCCGGCCAGCGCCGGGTCGATCCGGACGACGTAGAGATGGTGGGCGTGGACGCCGAAGCCGGGCCGCCCGATCGGCTCGATGCCCTGAAGCGGGGCGAGGCCGGCGTCGTAGCGCTCGACGAGGTCGGCCCGGTGGGCGCGGAACTCCTCGATCCGGCCGATCTTGGGCAGGGCGGCGGCGGCCTGGAGATCGGCCAGGTTGGCCTTCCAGCCCGGCTCGACGACGTCATAGTGGCCCAGCGTGCGCGTCTGGGCCCGCCGCCACGGGTCGCGCGTGATCCCGTGGGCGCGCAGGAGCCGCAGCCGCTTGGCCATCGCGGCCGAGTCGGTGGTGACGATGCCGCCCTCGCCTCCGGCCAGGCTCTTCGTGGCGTAGAGCGAGAAGCAGGTGAGATCGCCGATCGCGCCCACCTTGCGGCCGCGCACGGTCGACTCGACGGCGTGCGCGGCGTCCTCGACGATCGCGATCTCGCGCCCCTTGACGGCCAGCTCGATCGCGTCCATGTCGCACGGACCGCCGGCGAAGTGCACCGGGACGACCGCCCGGGTGCGCGGTGTGATCGCCGCCTCGACGTACGCCGGGTCGACGTTCAGCGTCTCGGGGTCGACGTCGGCGAACCGCGGCGTCGCTCCGGCGTGCAGGATCGCGTTCACGGTGGCCGGCCAGGTGAAGGAGCTCGTGATCACCTCGTCCCCCTGCCCGACGCCCGCGACGCGAAGGGCGAGGTGCAGCGCGTCGGTGCACGACGACGTGGCGATGGCGTGCGCGGCGCCGGCGTACTCGGCGAACCGCTCCTCCAGCTCGGCCACCCTGGGGCCGGAGGTGAGCCAGCCCGACTCGAGCGTCGCGACCACGGCGTCGATCTCGGCCCGGCCGATGATCGGCGGCGAGAACTCGAGCAGCGTCTCGCGCACGGGGGCGCCCCCGTCGATGGCCAGCGGCTGGGATGTGCGGGCGCGGCTCATGTCACCTCGAAGCGGACGGCGGCCGCCGCGGCGGCCGCGCGGGCGAGCGCGTCGTCTCTCGTCGCGCCGCCGGCGAGCACGTACCCGGCCCTGTCGGTGGCGATGCGGATCGGGCCGTACACGTGTCCCGGTGCATCGTAGAAGCACGCCTCCGCCGGGCCCGCCGCCCGCCGGAGCGTCCCGGGCGGCGCTTCGAGGAACTCGATCACGCCGGCGCCGGCCGGAGCGGGCGTCACCTCGGCTGCGGACACCGGCCGGCCGATCGCCGCCAGCACCGCCGCGCGGGCCAGGTCGACGCCGGTTGTGAGCTTCACGAGCTCGGAGTCGTGGCCGCCGCCGAGCCTCGCTGCGACCTCGACGATCCGGGGGCCGTCCGGTCCCAGGATGACCTGGACGTACCAGGGGCCGGCGTCGATCCCGAGCGCCTCGACCGCCCGGGCCGCGGTCTCGGCCGCGGCGGCCGGGTCGCGCTCGGGCGGGTAGACGTGCCGGCGGGCGACGCCGGGCGCACCCTCGAAGTGGATCCGGTCGGTGACCGCCGCGACGATCCCGCGGCCCTCGGCCGTGAAGCCGTTCACGGTCACCTCGGGCCCGGGCACGAACGCCTCGAAGAGGGCGCGGCCGCTGCGCGACCCCGCCGTTGCCCGCGCGGAGGCCGCCTCGAGCTCCGAGGCGTCCGCGAGGATCGACATCGCCCGCTGGCCCTGGCGGTCGGGCGCCTTGACGACGCACGGGTAGGCGGGCGGCGCCTCGGTCGACCAGGCCGGCTGCGGCACGCCGGCGGCGTCGAGCGCCCGCCGCTGGGCGATCTTGTCGGTGGCGACCCGCGCCTCGTCGGGGTCGATCGGGTGGGGGAGGCCGAGGTCACAGGCGACTGCGGCGGCGATGCGGACCGGCCAGTCGGTCCCGGGGGCGATCAGGCCGGCGGCGCCGGCGGCCGCGGCCCGCACGCCGTCTGCGTCCTCGCTCGAGACCGGGACGTCGCCGACGCCGGGCTCGGAGTCGCAGACCAGGGTGCGCAGGCCGAGCGCGTGCGCGGCGTCGATGGCGTGCCGCTGCGCCGGCCCGCCACCGAGCACGACGAGCGTGGGAGCCTCGGTCACACGACGGTCTGGGCCGTCTCCTCCGTGGCCATGACCGACTGCCACCAGTCCGGATTGTCCCGGTACCAGCGGACGGTGCGCTCGAGGCCGTCGGCGAACGGGATGCTCGAGCGCCACCCGAACAGGTCGCGCGCCCTGTCGGTCGACCCGATGTGGCGGTCGACCTGGCCCGGACGGTCGGTGATGTGGTGCTTCAGGGAGGCCGGCTTCCCGAGGATGGAGAGGATCGCGTCGGCGATCTCCTCGACCGACTCGTCGACACCCGTCGCGACGTTGATGGTCTCGCCCACGATCGCGTCGAGGGGCACCTCGCAGGCGGCGGTGATCGCCTCGGCGGTGTCGAAGACGTGCAGCCAGTCGCGGCTGGCGATGCCGTTGCCGTGGATCGTGAGCGGGCGGTCGGTCAGCGCCTGGATGATGAAGCGCGGGATGACCTTCTCGGGATGCTGGTAGGGCCCGTAGTTGTTGAACGGACGGATGATCGTGATCGGGAGGCCGTACGTGCAGAAGTACGAGTAGGCCAGGCGGTCGCCGCCGGCCTTGGTGCCCGCGTACGGCGAGCGCGGGTTCAGCGGGTGATCCTCGGTCATCGGGTCGGACTCGGCGGTGCCGTACACCTCGGACGAGGAGATGAGGATGAACCGCTCGATCGGCCGCTCGCGCATTGCGTCGAGCAGCACCTGCGTGCCGACGACGTTCGTGGTCACGAACTCCCCGCCGCCCTGCTCGATCGACTTCGAGACGTGCGACTCGGCGGCCGCGTTCACGATCACGTCGACGCCCTCGAGCGCCGAGGTGACGTCGGCCAGGTCGCGGATGTCGCCGTGAATGAACCGCAGCCGCTCGTGTTCGAGCACGTCGGCCAGGTTCGCGAGGTTGCCGGCGTAGGTGAGGGCGTCCATCGTCACGACCTCGTGCTCCGTCTCCTGGAGCAGGTACCGGATCATGTTGGAGGAGATGAACCCGGCGCCGCCGGTGACAAGGATTCGTTTGATCAAGGTGGCTAGAGCTCTCGTTGGATGGTGTACCCCGGCCCCCGCTCGAGCAGGCGCTGGATCCGGCCGAGCTGCTCCCCCACGATCGCCATGAGCAGGCCGTGGAGGCCCAGCAGGAACAGCACCGCCGCTCCGAGGAGGGCGAGCCCGGGCGGGCTTCCATGCTGGATCCAGTCGACCAGACCCCACACCCCGACGCCGGAGCCCAGAAGGATACCGAGAACCGCCACGGTCAGCCCCACCCGCTGGGACAGCCCGGGCCAGAACCCCGTGATCACCTGGAGGCCCATCTTGACGAGCGCCACCGGCCGGTAGCGGCTCCGATCCTCGCGGCGCCGGTGCTCGAGATCGACCTCGACGACGCGGACGCCCGTCGAGCACACGATCGCCTTGGTGAACTTCTGCCGCCCGATGCGGTGCATGACCGGGTCGAGCGCCCCGCGCCGGTAGGCGTTGAACGCGCAGCCGAAGTCGGCGAGCTCGACCCCGGTCAGCCGGCCCAGCATGCGGTTGATCACAACCGACGGGAGCCGGCGCAGGAACGGGTCGTCCCGGCCGCGGCGCCGCCCCGAGGCGACGTCTGCGCCGGCCTCCACCGCCGCCACGAGGTGGGTGATGTCGGACGGCGAGTTCTGGAGGTCGCCGTCCATCGTCACTACGATCCGGCCCCGCGCCCGCGTGATCCCGGCGTGCATGGCCGGGTGCTGGCCGTAGTTGCGGTCGAACGACAGCACCCGCAGGCGCGGGTCGGCCTCGTGCAGGCGCGCCAGCCGCTCGAACGTGGCGTCGGTCGAGCCGTCGTCCACGAAGATGACCTCGCCGGGGATGCCGGCCTCGTCGAGCGAGGCGACGATTCCCCGGAAGAGCGGCTCGACGGTCGCCTCCTCGTCGAGCACGGGGACGACCACGCTGACGTCCGGGGCGGCGGCCATCGGGCAAGGGTACCGGCGGCCCTGGACGCCCGCGTTGACCGATAATCCCGCGCCGATGCTCACTCGTGCCCGGGTGCGGGCTCTTGCGGCCGAGCGGTGGCCCGGGCTCCTGGGGGGCGTCGCCGTGGTCGGCTACGCGATCCTCGTCGTCGGGTTCGGGCTCGACTTCCGGCCGCTGCACCACGACGAGGTCGTGACGCTGCACGTCGCGGGCCAGCCGAGCGTGGGCGACGTCTTCCACGTGGCGGTCTGGGACCGGCACGGGCCGCCGCTCCACTACCTGATCGTGCACGCCTCGCTCGACTGGCGCCACGACATCCTCGGCCTGCGGCTGCCCTCGGCCCTCTTCGGCATCCTCGCCGTCGGCCTGGCGTTCGGCTGCGGCCGGGAGCTGATGGGCCGGGCGGGCGGCGCGGCCGTCGCGATCGTGACGGCGGTGTCGCCGATCACGATCCATCTGGCCCAGTTCGCGCGCGGGTATACCGCGATGATCGCCTGCGCGTACGGCAGCCTGTGGCTGCTGCTCGTCCTGGTGCGGACGGGCCGGCTGCGCTGGGCGGTGCCGTATGCGCTCGTGGCGCTCCTGCTCGTGGCGTCGCATCCGTTCGGCCTCTTCGCGCTGGCGTCGGAGCTCGTCCTGCTCGCCGGGCTCGGCGGCCACGTCCTCTTCACCAGGCGGCGCGGCGATCGGCGTGCACTCGTGGCGATGGCGGCCGGGCTCGTGCTGGCGGCGGGCGCCTTCGTGTGGCTCCGGCACGTGTACGCGCCGCTCCAGTCCAAGTACGGGGTGGGGGAGGGCGGGGCCGTCGTCGACCTGGCATCGCGGTCGTTCTGGAGCGACCTGGCCTCGCACGTCACCGGCTCGTCCGTGCCGGCGTACTGGTTCGTGGTCGCCGGCGCCGTGGTTGCGGGGATCGTCGCGCTCGCCTTCCGCGACCGGCGGGCGGCGATCGTCGCGACGGTCTGGCTCGTCCTCCCGCTCGTCCTGCTGCAGATCCTGACCGCGTCGTCGGAGGACTTCGCGCCTGAGCGGCACCTCTCGTTCATGCTTCCCGGCTTCGCGATCGCGCTCGCCGGCTTCGCCCTCGAGCTGGGCCGGCTTCCCGGCAGGCGCCGGATCGCCGGCGGGGTCCTGCTGGCGCTCCTCTTGACGCCGCTTCTGGTCTCGGGCCGAAACGACCTCTCGAACTTCAACGCCAACCTGCGCGACGCGAGCCTGGGCCTGGCTGCCGACTTCGGGCCCGACGACATCCTGCTCACGACCGGGGGCATCCACGGCCCGCTCGAGGACCCGCGCCTGTTCGGCGCCTACGCCGTGCTCGACGCGCCCGACGACACGGCGCTCGCGCACTGGAAGACCGTCGACGCGGCCAGCCGCTGCGGCCTCATCCGCCGGCTGGGCCAGCGGCCCTACCCGCAGCGCGTGTGGCTCATCGCCGCGACGCACCACCCGCTCGACGTGGCGGCCGCGCTGGACGGCGCCGGGGCGACCACGTCGATCTACGGCGACTTCGTCGTGGCGGTCGCGGAGCCGCGCTACACACGCACACGGAGCGCGCTCTTCCTCGGCACGCGCCTGTGGCGGCTGGTTGCGGCCGGGGACCCGGGCGTGCGCGACTTCCGCCGGATGGCGCGGCTCTACCGGTTCGCGGCCCACCTCGACTCGGCGCAGCTCTGCCCGCAGGCGGGACCCGTCACCTAGGACATCTGGCGCAGCACCGCGCGGGCCTCGTCGGCCAGCACGTCGAACCGGATCGGCTCGCCGGTGAGCTCGCGCAGGAGGTCGTCCGCGCGCTGCGACTGGCCGAGGCTCCACAGCTCGCGCAGGAGGTCGCCGGCCGCTCGCCGCCGGAACCAGTCCGAACCGAACTCGGTCCGCAGGTGATCGCGGAGCTGGGCCTCGAACGCCCATGCCCGCAAGTAGCAGGTGCAGTAGAAGCCGCCGTCGACGTCCTCGAGGTAGTCGCCGCGGGGGTAGGCGACGCCGACGGCCGCGGAGAGGTGCTCGGCGTAGCGGTCGGGCAGCGAGTCGAGCGCGAGGCCGGAGTGGAGCTCGATCTCGTACGCCAGCTTGGCGGAGTAGCGGCGCACGAAGAAGAGCTTCTGGAGCGCGGTGAAGCGCACGTAGTCGTCGACCGGGCCGAAGTCGAGCTGTGCGTGGAGCCAGGCCGGGTCGGAGAGCAGGTGCTCGAAGAGGAAGGCGAAGCCCTCCGTCACGGCGTTGTCGCCCAGGAGCCGCTGCTCCGCCGGGAGCTCGCCGTCGGCGTTGGCGAAGTGCTCGGCGTGGCCGGCCTCGTGGAAGAGGGCCTGGTAGTCGTCCTGCCCGCCCTGCGGCAGGATGACGAGCACGACCCGGTCGGGCACCCGGATCGGCGCGCAGAACGCGCGCGGCCGCTTGCCCGGACGGGCCTCGATGTCGAGCTCGACGTTGCGCTGGCTGTCGAGGTCGATCCCGAGGCCGGCGAGCGTCGCCCGCAGGGCGGGGACGGCCCGCTCGGTCGTGAACCCCGCGTCGAACTCGGGCGCGCGCCAGAGGCGGCTGAAGTCCGGGAGCGCCGCGTCCTCGAGCGCGACGCCCCGGCGCCGCAGGGCGGCATCGATCTGCTCGCGATAGAGGGCGTCGGTCTCGGCGACGTACCGGGAGGTCTCGGCGTCGAGCCCGCGCGGGTCGTAGCCGAAGCCCTCGTAGAGCTCCAGCACCGTCGCCGCGCCCAGATCGGACGTCAGCTCGCGCTCGAGCTCGGTCGCCTCCTCGTACATCGGGTTCAGGTGCTCCTCGGTGGCGGCGCAGCGGCGGGCGTGCAGGTCGCGGCGACGGGCGGCGTCCGGTTCGTTCATGATCCGCGGCCGCACCTCGCGGTAGGGCACGTCCTCGCCGTCGTAGGCCACCGTCAGCTCGGCCTCGGTGTTGGCGATGTCCTCGCTCAGGTGCTTCAGGCCGTTTCCGACGTAGGCCTCGGCGGCGAACCGGCGCAGCTCGGCCGGGGCATCCGCCTCGGCCAGCGCGCGGGCCTGGTCGAGCGTCGAGAGATCCGCGTGGCGCTGGTAGATCGCGGCGATCTCGTATGTGCGCTTGTGGCCGGCGCTGTGGGCGTAGTACTCCTCGAGCGCCTCGGCCGTCATCTCCTCGAGGCGCTCGCGGTACTCGGGGACGGCGATCGGCACGACCGTAGACTCTAGCCATGCCCACGAAGCTTCACCGCGGCCAGGAGGTCGACCTCAAGGTCGACAGCCTGGCCTTCGGCGGCCGCGGCGTCGCCCGCCACGGCGAGTTGGTCGTCTTCGTCTCGCGGGCGCTCCCGGGCGACCGGGTGCGGGCCCGCGTCACGAAGCTCAAGCGCCGGCACGCCGAAGCGTTCGCCGTCGAGGTGCTCGAGGCCGGCCCGGGCCGGGTGACGCCGCGCTGCGCCCACTTCGGCGTGTGCGGCGGGTGCGCGTGGCAGGACCTCGACTACGCCGAGCAGGTGCGCCACAAGGCGGCCCAGGTCGACGACGCGCTGCGGCGGCTGGGGCGGCTCGAGATCGAGCTCGAGCCGATCGTACCGGCCGTCGAGCAGTACGGCTACCGCAACAAGCTCGAGTACTCGTGGGCGGCCGGGCCGGAGGGCCCGTCGCTCGGATTCCACCGCGCCGGCCGCTGGGACGAGCTGGTGCCGGTCGAGACCTGCCACATCGCCTCGCCCGCCGGGAACGACGTGCGGCGCGCGTTCGAGCGCTGGGCCCGCGAGGCCGGCCTGCCCGTCTACGACGGGCGCACCGGCGAGGGCTACCTGCGCCACCTGGTCGTGCGCGAGGGCGCCCACACCCGCCAGCTCCTGGCGATGCTCGTGACCGCAGCGGGCGCGGTGCCCGAGCCGGACCGGCTACGGGCGCTCGTGCCGGAGTCAGTCGTCGGCGCCGTCCACGCCGAGAACGCGGGCCTGGGCGACGCGACCGCCGGGCTCGAGCCGCGGCCGCTCTTCGGCGCCGACCGCTACGAGGAGCTCGTCGGCGGCCTGCGCCTCTCGGTCACGGCCGGGGCGTTCATGCAGACCAACACCGCCATGAGCGAGCGGCTCTACGAGCTCGCGATCGAGTACTCCGGCCTGACCGAGGCGGACGTGGCCTGGGATCTCTACTGCGGCGCGGGCGCCATCGGGCTCCTGGCCGCGGCCCGGGCCGGACGGGTCTACGGGATCGAGATCGCCGAGGAGTCGGTCGCCCGGGCGCGCGAGAACGCCGAGCGAAACGGCATCGCGAACATCGAGTTCGTGGTGGGCGACGTCGCAAAGAGCGTCGCTCCCCTGCTCGAGCGCGCGTCGCGGCCGGACGTCGTGTTCGTCGACCCGCCTCGTGCGGGCCTCGCGCCCAAGGCGGTGAAGCGGCTGCTGGAGCTCGCGCCGGAGCGGATCGTCTACGTCTCGTGCAACCCGACGACGCTGGCGCCGAACGCCCGCATGCTGGTGGACGGCGGCTACGTGCTTGAGCGAGCCCGCCCCGTGGACATGTTCCCGCACACCCCCCACATCGAGTGCGTCGCCCTCCTCCGCCGTGAAAAAACGGGGTCAGACCCCAATTTTCGGGGAGATCGAATCGACGATCTAGGCGCACCACTCGCGCGCCACGGCCTCGAGCACCTGAGCGCAGCGCTCCACGGAGTCGAGGTCGACCCACTCCTCCACGGCGTGGGCGCCGGCGCCGGCCGGGCCGAAGACGACGGTCGGGATCCCGGCGGCCGAGAGCACGGCCGCGTCCATCCAGGCCGCGTGGCCCACGGTGGCCGGCTCGCGTCCCAGGACGGCGATCGCGTGCCGGTGCACCGCCGAGACGATGGGGGCGTCGGCGGCGACCTCAAACGCGGACCGCTCGAACGTCGAGCGGACTGAGCGCCCGGGGCGATCGCGGCGATCTGAGCCTCGACGTCGGCCAACGTCTCGCCCGGGACCGTGCGCCGCTCGAGCCGAAGCAGGCACCGCTCCGGATAGCTCGAGAGCTCCTGGCCGCCCTCGATCAGCGACGCGTGGACGGATCCGGTGCCGAGGAGCGGATGCGGGCGCGCGCCGGCGAGCTGTGCGGCGAGGCCCGTGAGCCCGACCAGCACCTCGCCCATCGCCGCGATCGCGTCGACGCCCAGGTCGGGGCGCGAGCCGTGCGCCGCGACGCCGGCCGTCTCGACGTCGAGCCAGACGAACCCCTTGTGCGCGACGCACACGTCGAGCCCGGTCGGCTCGGTCACGATCGCGGCGTCGGCCGTGAGCTCGGCGGCGACCCGCTCGGCGCCGATCGACTCGTACTCCTCGTCGCACACGGCCGCCACGATCACGTCGCCGCGCAGGCCGGCGCCGCCGGCCGCCGCGGCTGCGGCCATGACCGCGGCCAGCCCGCCCTTCATGTCGAACGACCCGCGCCCGTGCATGCGCCCGTCCTCGATCCGCGGCTCGAAGGGCGCGTCCATCCCCTCGACGCCGACGATGTCCATGTGCGCGCAGAAGAGGAGCGAGCGGCCGCCGCCACTCCCGCGGGCGGTCGCGATCGCGTTGGCGCGGCCGGGCGCGACCTCCTCGACGCGGGCGTCCAGGCCGCGCTCGCCCATCCAGCCGGCCGCGAACGTGGCGATCTCGGCCTCGCCGGCGCCGCCGGGCACGAGCTCCGGGTTGATCGAGTCGATCTCGACCAGCCGCGCCAGAAGCTCGGTGGGCTCGCTCACGCGGCGGCGGCCTCGAGGGCGATCGCGGGCAGGCCGGGGTCGGGCGCGGCGCCGGGGTGCAGGATGTGCGCGAGCTGGGCTACGCCCTCCGCCAGGCGCGGCGCCGGCCGCGAGTAGTAGGAATCGGCTTCGACCGCAACCGCCGGGCAGGGGAAGGCGATCCGGGCCGCCTCGGCCGCGGCCCGCTCAGCGCCGAAGCCGCAGGGCGCGACGACGACCACCTCCGGGCCGGCCTGGGCCACGTCGTCCCACGTGACCGGGAAGGAGGGCCCGCCGGTGCGGCCCAGCACCTCGCGGCCGCCGGCGAGCGCCACCATCTCGGGCACCCAGTGGCCGGCCGCAAACGGCGGGTCGAGCCACTCCGCGACGAACACCGGCACCGGCTCGCGGCCCGCGACCGCCGCAGCGGCGGCGGCGATCGTCCGGCGCATGCGGTCGACGACCACGCGGGAGGCGTCGCCGGCGTCCAGGCGCTTGCCCAGCAGCTCGACCGTCGCCTCCACATCGGCGATCGTGCGCGGGTCGAGCGAGATCACCTCGGCGTCGAGGCTCCGGATCTTGCCGACGTCGTCGCCCGACACGGCGCACACGTGGCACAGGTCCTGGGTGATGACGAGGTCGGGCTGGAGGTCGCGGATCAGCGCCTCGTCGACCGCGTAGAGCGCCTGGCCCGAGAGCACCGCCTCGCGCACGGCATCGTCGATGTCGCGGCTCGAGAGCACGGAGGTGTCGACGCGGGAGGCGGTGACGACGGGCAGGCCGTCCACCTCCGGCGGGAAGTCGCACTCGGCGGAGCGGCCGACGAGCCAGCCGGACCGGCCGAGCGCGCCGACGATCTCGGTGGCGCTGGGGAGCAGTGAGCAGATGCGAGGAGCCAGGCGGTCAGCCTAGATGATTGATCGATAACTCACGCGCGCCTGGGCGCACAGATGCCCGGGTCAGCGACGGTGGCGGCGCTGCGGCTGCGAAACCGTCGCATCGCGACGTCCTCGGTCGGCCCAATATCACCCGATATTGGGCCTTCCTGCGTCCTTGCGCTGCTCGGTTCTCGCCGCCCAGAACATCGCGGGAGTTATCGATCAACCATCTAGCGCGGCCACGAACGCCGGCGCGTAGGGCGAGCCGAGGCCTGTGACCGGGTCCCAGCCCAGTGTCGCCGCGAGCGAGCTGTCCCGCTCGATCGACCGAAGGCGGGTCACGACCTTGGTGCCCACGAGCGCGTTTCGCAGGACGGCCAGCGACTGGTGGCCGCCGGTCACGTCGCGCAGCCCGCCCGTCCCGCCCATCAGGTAGAGGCTCGGGTTGATGAAGCCGTGCGGCATCCCGGCGTGCTGGTCGGCGAGCGCCATGATGCCCGCCAGGAGCGGTGCCGAGAGGCTGGTGCCGCCGATCCACGAGTCGATGATCCGCCGGTGCCCCGAGGCGGTCACGTAGGTCTGCGAGAACGTGACGCCGGTCTGCGGGTCGGCGACCATGGAGATGTCGGGCTCGACCCGGCGCAGCTTGCCGTTCCAGGTCGCGGCCGACGGCGGCACCTCCGCGGCCTGGTAGCCGGGCATCGCGAAGACGTGGCTCGGGCCGCCGCCCGACCCGTACAGGAACGGGCCCGGCGCCGCGGGCTGCCAGTGGTCGTGGTTCCAGTCGGTCGAGGTCGTGCCCCAGCCGGCCTCCCACAGGTACTGGCCGTGCGAGCCGATCCCCAGGCTCGTGCCGCCCACGGAGGTGACCCACGGGCTCGAGTCCGGGAACCCGGCAGAGCGGGCGCCGACCACGGCCTTGTTGTCGCCGGCGTCGCCCGAGGCGAAGTAGACGCCGGTGCCCTGGGCCGCCGCCTGCTGGAAGACCGAGTTCAGCGCCATGATCTCGCCGCGCGAGACGAACGCCTCCGGCAGGCCCCAGGAGTTCGAGATGACGTCGGCCACGTGGTGGTCGACCGCGTAGTTCAGGGCCAGGTCGAGTCCGCGCGCGTCGTTGGCGGCGCCGACGTAGACGATGTTCGCCCGCGGGGCCACGGCGTGGGCCCACTCGACGTCGAGCGCCTGCTCGATGTACCAGCTCTGCGTCTCGGCCGGGTTCCTCGGGAACCGCTGGGTGCCGGGCGCGGCGATCTCGCGGTAGTCGAAGCCGGCGGAGCCGTGGTGGTGGCCGCCGTGGACGCGGTCGAGGCGGTACCGATGCGAGAAGTGGGCCACGTCCTGGCGGATCGTGGGCGAGAAGAACGCGCCGGTGATCGCGATCGTCTGTCCGCGGCCGTCGAGCCCGGCGGCGTGCAGCCGGTCGATGCCGTAGGCCGAGTCGATCTGCTGCGGCTGGTAGCCGCAGACGATCCACGGCAGCGGCCCCGGCCCATACGGGTTCGTGAAGAACGAGGACGTGCGCTGGCCCCAGTAGCTCGAGCACGGCCCGACGGACGTGCCGGCCGGCGGCGGCTGCGGCGTGTCGACGTTCGGGTGCGCGAGCGTCATCGCGCCGTCGAGGCCGGTGATCGCGCTGATGAGCGGGGCGACGGCGGCCGGCACGACCGGATCGTGGTTGGGCGCGCGCAGGACGGAGCCTTCGACGCGGTACATGTTCTCGTCGACGCCGAAGGCCTGCTCCACCTCGCCCACCGAGCCCTCCGCCGTCACGAAGAGGCGGTTCGCCGGGACGCCCACGATCGAGAAGCCCTCGGACGAGAGCCACGAGCGGACGGACGCGACCTCGCTTGCACCCGGCGAGAAGCGGGCGTGGAACTGCGCGGGCGTGAGCCAGCGGCGGTAGCTGGGCGAGGACGGGTCGTAGAGGCCGGCCAGCGTGCGGTCGAGCGCTCCGGCCCGCTTCCACCCGAGCCACACCGAGAAGACGACCTTGTCGGAGCTCTGGTCGGCGCCGGTCATGTTCGCCGTGCTCGCCCAGTCGGGCTGGGTGTCGGCAACCGCGACCTTGCCCGCGTAGGCGGCGGGCGCCGCAAGCAGGCAGACGGCCGCCGCGCACAGCGCAACCAGGGGCAGCGTCGACCTCAGCCGTCGGCTCATCCCCGTTGAGATCGGTCAAATCGAGGAGGTTCCGCTCTCCCGATCGGGTGACCCACCCGTCCCCCGTGCGCGTGCCCACAGAAGGTCGGCGTTCGGGAGGATCAGGCCCAGCGAGAGGAGCGGCAGCGCCGGGAGCGTGGCGTCGGTCGCGTACGAGATCGCCGCGGTGGCCCCGAACGACGCCGTCATCGCCACCCAGGTGGCGCGGCGGCGCAGGCCCATCCGGCCCGCCGCGGCGACGAAGAGGGCGAAGAAGACGAAGTCGCTCACGCCGATCTGCGCCGCGCCCGGGCTGCCGAGCGGATGGAACGCGAGCGTGAACGTGTCCAGGACGTCGGCATGGTGCTCGACGATGACGTGCGTCGGCCCGGCCGCGACGCTTGCGGCGTCGACCGCCGCGACCAGGACGGCGATCCCGGCCAGCTCCACCGGCGTACGCAGGAGCACGGCGAGCGCGAAGCCGGCACAGGTCGCGGCCACCAGCTTGGCGAGCGTGGCCGGGGTTCCGGCCAGCCCGGCGGCGATCAGGAGCCCGGCGAGGGCCGCGCTGCAGGCGGCGGCCGCGGCCAGCACCGCGGGCCTCGAGCCGGCGAAGGGCAGGAGGGAGGCGACCACGAGCGCGGCGAGCGGGAACGAGATCAGCGCGAGGCCGGCGATCTGGCCCCACGTCCGCGGCTCGGGGAGGTGGGGGGCGAGCAGGTTGAACGCACCGAGGCAGGCGACTGCTGCGGCGGGCGCAGCCGCCCGTCTCATCCGCCGAGCCGGCGCACGGGAAGCGGCGACTCGCCGGACGCGTCGATCCGGTAGGCCCCGGCGCCGTCGCGCGCCGAGACCGCCTCGGCGAGGGACGTGCCGAGGAAGTGCAGCGCGCAGTCGTCGTCGGCCGCGATCCCTGCCGGGAGCGCGCCCTCGGCCACCAGGCGCAGGTAGACGGGCCTGCGGCCGGGCTCGCTGTCGAAATGCGGGCACATGCTTCCCGGCAGCAGGCCGAGCCCGTCGGGGAGGCCGTCGACCGCGCCGTAGGAGTCGGTGATGCCGCCCTCGAACCAGCACAGCGCTCCGGCCGACATGCCGGCCATGACGACGCCCGCCTCCCACGCATCGCGCAGGGCGGCGTCGACGCCGTGGGCGCGCCAGATCGCGAGCATGTTCACGGTGTTCCCGCCGCCCACGTAGATCACGTCCTGCCCGAGGAGGTGGTCGCGCAGGTTGCGCGTGTCGCGGGCGAAGAGCGGCAGGTGGGTCGCGCGCGCCCGGTCGGGCGGGAACGCGGCGTGGAAGCGGACGACGTAGGTGTCGGCATCGCCCGACGCGGTCGGCACGAAGCAGACCGCCGGCCGCACGCCGCCCGCCAGCCCGAGGACGAAGTCATCGATGGCGCGATCCCCGCGAGCGCCCCCGAAGCCCCCTCCACCCAGCGCGACGATGTTCCGCTCAGCCATCGCCGCGCAGTATGCGCAATTCCGGCGTCAGGCACGCAATTGCAAGGCTACTGAAAAATTGGGGTCTGACCCCAATTTTTCAGTAGGGCGGCAGGTTCTCGTACCACTCGCCGAGCGCCCGGAACGCGGCCCAGAACTCCTGCTTCGACTGCGAGCTGTCGAGGCACTCGTCGATGTCGGGCGTCGGCAGGAGCTCGATCGTTGGCGTCCACTGCTGGATCTCGCCGGCCGTCCCGTCGCCTGCGACCGAGAGCGGGAACTCGATCGAGTCCAGGAACGCGTGGGCGGCGTCGCCCATCGCCACGATCATGCGCGGCTGGGTGATGTGGATCTCGCGGGTGAGCCACAGCCGGCATTGCGCCAGGTCGGCGTCGGCCGGGTCGACCGCGGCCTTGACGCAGTCGGTTCCGTACAGCATGAGCGGATCGATCCGCAGGCGCTGGAGGCTCTTGAGAATCGCCTGGCCGGAGCGGCCGAAGAACGCCACGCCCTCCTGGGTCTCCGCCGGCAGCGGGGAGTACTTGAGGAGCAGGATGTCGGCCAGCGGATGGCCGGTGCCGAGCACCGGGGCGGCGCCGGGATGCGTCTCGCGCAGCCACTCGGCGATGTCGTGCCCGAGGGCGTTGATCTCGGCGATCGCCTTCGCCTGGTAGCGCTCGTAGATCTGGTCCTCGGCCACGTTCACCCATCGCCGTATTCGGCGAGGAGCGCCCGATGCCTCTACCTGCTCACGCTCTGGACCCACTTCAGCCCCTGAAGATACAGCAGGCTCTTCGGACGGCGGACGATCTGGTTCTGGCGCATCGCGAGCAGGAGCTCCTCCGGCCCGGCGAACGCCGGGATCTGGTTCAGGGCCGTGCCGATGCCCTGGAGGACGTGCGCGTCCGAGCCGGCCGCCTGGATCAGGTTGTACTTGGCCGCGAACCGCAGGGCGTCGTCGTTGAAGGCGTCGAAGAGGAGCCGCGAGTTGTAGACCTCGAAGATGTCGATCCGGTCGAGGACGCGAAGGAGCGTCGCCGAGTCCGGGATCGTGTGCATGCGGTCGAACGGATGGGGCATGTAGACGAGCCCGCCCTGGTCCTGGATCGCCGCGATCGTCTCGTCCATCGAGAGCCCGCGCTCGATCCGCTCCTGGAGGAAGAGCCCGATCACCTCGCCCTGGGCGGTCTTCACCTCCTCGCCGACGATGACCGTGATCGGCTTTCCGAGCGAGGCCGCCTCGAGCGCGCCGGAGATCTCGTTGTGGTCCGTGATCGCCACCGCGCCCAGGCCCTGGGCGATGCAATGGTCGAGGAGCGCGGCCGGGTCGGTGGCGCAGTCGTGCGAGTGGTTGGTGTGCATGTGGAGGTCGACCAGGATCGCCTCGCGCCCCTCGAGCGGCGGCCGCTGGTGGACGCGGCGGCGCTTGCCGAGGCCGGCGTAGACCTCCTCGAGCCGGCGGGCCACCGCGGCGAAGCTGCGCTCGTCCGCCGCTGCGCGGCCGCGGGTCGCGAGCTCCTCCCGGAGCGCCGCGTCCTCGAGCAGGCGCGCCGTGGCGGCCGCCGCCAGCGCCGGCTGGTCGGCCGCGTAGCCGAGCCCGGGGTGGGCTGGCTCGAGCGTCCCTGGCGGGAGCGCCGAGACGACCGCGCACCCGCACGCGCGTGCCTCCCAGGCCAGGGCTGCGTCCCCGCCGGGCGCGGCGACGAAGACGTCGGCGTCGCGGATCGCGGCCGCCCGCTCGGCCGTGTCCTTCGGGCTTCGCACGTGCACCCGGCCGCGCGCCGCCGACGGGACGTACGGCCGCATCGGCCGCCGGGCGTGCCGGCTCCAGACCAGGACGAGCTCGAGATCCGGCATGCCCGCGACGAGCTTCACGAGCGCGCGCAGCGCCGTCCGGCCCTCGCTCGACCACTCGGCGGCGATCTGCGTGCCCGCCTTCTCGCCCGGCTCGAACTGCTCGGAGATGCCGGCCGGGACGACCGCGTAGTCACCGGGATACATCTGGGCCGCCGCGGCCGCCGCCTGCGGCGAGGTGGCCACGAGCGCGTCGATCCGGGCCCGCAACCGCTCGCGGGCTCGGTCCGAGACCGGGTAGGCGACGGCTCGCGGATCCGCCGAGTGGAAGGTCGCGACGACCAGGCCGGGCGAGTGCCGGACGGCCGCGGTCGCGAGCCCCGGCAGGAGCGGCTCGTGGACGTGGACGACGTCGAAGCCGCCGGTCGTCACCGCCAGCGCGACGTTGGCGCTCGCCGCGACGGGGAGGCCCGCGCCGCGGCGGCGGCCGCGCTGTCGCAGCGGCACCGCCGGCGTCATCGCCACCTGGAGCGGCTCGCCCTCGAGCGCGAGCAGCGCCTCGGTGTCGCCGCCCGCCAGCGCCCGCAGGCGCCGGCGGCCGCTCCTGAGCGCGCGTGTCGACGTGCTCGGGGCGAGCACGGTCACCCGGTGGCCCGAGTGCGCCAGGGCCGTTGCGGCCCCGCGCACGTGCTCGGCCACCGGGTGCGCGCCGTCGATTGCGAACGGCGAGACCAGGCAGAGCCTGAGTCGGCTCACGCCTTCGCCTTGGTCTTCTCCTTGGCGGCGGCCGCCGTGCGCGTGTTGGCCGCGATGAACCGCTCGACCTCGTCACGGCACTCGTCATCGGGGTGCTGCACCGGCGGCGACTTCATGAAGTAGGCCGACGGCCACTCGAGCGCCCCGGCGAGGCCGTTGTCGAGCCCCAGCTTGGCGCACCGCACCGCGTCGATCACGATGCCCGCCGAGTTCGGCGAGTCGATCACCTCGAGCTTCATCTCGATGTTGAGCGGCACGTCGCCGAAGGAGCGGCCCTCCATGCGGATGTAGGCCCACTTGCGGTCGTCGAGCCACTCGACGTAGTCGGACGGGCCGATGTGGACGTTGCGCGCGCCGATGTCGTAGTCGAGCACCGAGGTCACGGCGTTCGTCTTGGAGATCTTCTTGGACTCGAGCCGCTCGCGCTCCAGCATGTTCATGAAGTCGGTGTTGCCGCCGACGTTCAACTGGTGGGTGCGCTCCAGCCGCACGCCGCGCTCGCGGAAGAGGCGGGTGAGCTGGCGGTGGACGATCGTCGCGCCGACCTGTGACTTGATGTCGTCGCCGACGATCGGCAGGCCCTTCTCCTCGAACCGCCGCCGCCAGTACGGCTCGCGGGCGATGAACACCGGGACGCAGTTCACGAACGCGCAGCCCGCCGACAGCACCTGCTCGACGTACCACTTCGTGGCCTCCTCCGAGCCGACCGGCAGGTAGCTCACGACCACGTCGGTGCCCGTCTCCTGGAGGATCTTCACGACGTCGGCCGTCTCGCCGGGCGCCTTGGTGATGACCTTGCTCAGGTACTTGCCGATGCCGTCGTGCGTCATGCCGCGGTGGACCGGCACGTTCAGCTTCGGCACGTCGCTGAACTTCACGGTGTTGTTCTGGCCGCGGAAGATCGCCTCGCCGAGGTCGCGGCCGACTTTGTCGGCGTCGACGTCGAAGGCGGCGGTGAACTCGATGTCCGAGATGTGGTAGCCACCCAGATCGACGTGCATGAGACCGGGGACGAACTCGCCGGGCTTGGCGTCGCGGTAGTACTGGACGCCCTGGACGAGCGCGGAGGCGCAGTTGCCGGCGCCGACGATCGCGACGCGCACCTTTCCGCTGGGGTTCTTGTGTCCGTTGGTGGAGGCCGAATCGGCCATGCCTATCCCTCCGAGGTGAGTTGCTTTCTGACGTAGACGATGCGCTGGACGACGGTGATCGCGGTGAGGCCGGCCAGCACGTAGATGCCGTAGGGGAGCGCGCCGAGGCCCGCGAACGGCAGCACCGCCGCGATCAGCACAACCCGCTCGGCCCGCGCCATGAGCCCCGCCTCCCCGCGCACGCCGAGCGACTCGGCCTTGGCGCGGGTGTAGCTCACCAGGAACGAGCCGACGAGCGCGACGAAGACGCACCCGAGGGCGACCAGGTGGCCCTGGTCGGCGAGGACGATCGCGATCGCGCCCAGGATCAGCCCCTCCGACAGCCGGTCCGTGGTCGAGTCGAGGAAGCCGCCGAACGGCGTCAGCTGGCCGTGGGTGCGCGCCAGCGCGCCGTCAAGGATGTCCAGGATCGAGCCGGCGATGAAGACCACCGTGGCCCAGACGAAGTGGCGCTCCACGACGAGCGCCGCCGCCACGACGTTCAGCAGGAGGCCGGCGACGGTGATCTGGTTGGGCGTGAACGGGAGCGAGCCGAGCCGGCCCATGAAGGCCATGCCGAGGTCGCGCCCGCCCTGCGTATATCCCGTCTTGAGACGGGCGAGCGGGGTGCTCATCCCGCCCACTATACCACGGGCGCTATCTCGCGTCGGCCAGCCGGCGGCGCGGCTCGAGCCGCATGCGGGTCCGCGCCGAGTGCGGCAGCGTCGGCCGGTAGCGCTCGATGACCCACGCGACCGAGAGCGCGACGGCGGCGAGCAGGCCGCCGAGGATGGCGTCGAGCCAGAAGTGGTTGGCCGTCGCGATGATCGAGAACACGATCAGGCATGGGTAGAAGAGCCACGTGACGCGAAGCGGTCGGCGTCGCACGAGGAAGAAGCACGAGAGGCCGATGATGAGCGAGTAGCACGTGTGGATCGACGGCACCGCCGCGAAGGGGTTCGCGAGGTCGGCGATCGGCCCCGAGTAGTTCGAGACCGAGGCGTACCGGTCGAGCGTGTCGGTGAAGCCGAGGTCGGTCAGCATCCGCGGCGGCGCGGTCGGGAAGAGCGTGAACCCGACGAGCGCGATCGCGTCGGCGACGAAGACGGCGTTTCGGATGAAGTAGTAGTGGCGGTTCCGGCGCAGGTAGAGCCAGAACATGAAGACCGTCGTCACGACGAAGTGCATGTGGAAGTACGTGAAGTCGGCGACGTCGAGCGCCCAGTGGCGCTGGAGCGCCCACTGCTGCACGTCGAGCTCGTTGAAGATCCCGAGCGACTGCTCCCACGAGACGACGCTGCGCGCGTGGCCGATCGCCGTCACCACGTTGCCCTCCGAGAGTCCGCGCGTCAGCTCGTAGAGCACGTCCACGACCGTGAAGAGCGCCAACTGCAAGAAGAAGTCAGGCCACCCCTTGGGCAGCCATCGAGGCGCGCGTAGGCGGGAACGCAGGGTGGTGGGCGCAGCGTCCATGCACTCGCATTTTAGCGAAATCGGCGGTCGGGGCCCACCCGGCAGGGGTGGCTCAGCCGCCGATGTGCGACATCTCGACCTTGGGCCGGCGAGAGGTCTCGGCCGTCCGCAGCTCGGAGTAGCGGTCGGCACGCCTGCCCCAGATCCGGCGCAGGAACGCCTCCAGCTCCTCGTCTCCGCCGTCGCCGCGAAGCCGCCGGCGCAGGTCGTGGCCGGCAGCGGCGAAGAGGCAGGTGTAGAGGCGACCCTCGGCCGAGAGCCGGGCGCGCGAGCAGTCGTGGCAGAAGGGCTGGGTCACCGACGCGATCACGCCGACCTCGCCCGCGCCGTCGGCGTAGCGGTAGCGGCGGGCGACCTCTCCGGGGTACGCCGGCTCGACGGGCTCGAGCGGCCACTCGGCGCCGATCGCCTCGACCAGCTCGGCGGCCGGCACGACGTCGTCCATCTGCCAGCCGTTGGTCGTCCCGACGTCCATGTACTCGATCAGGCGCAGGATGTGCCCCGTGCCGCGGAAGTGCTCGGCCATCTCGAGCACGGACCCGTCGTTCAGGCCGCGCTTCACCACCATGTTGACCTTGACGGGCATGTCAGCCTCCGCCGCGGCGGCGATCCCCTCGAGCACGCGCTCGACCGGGAAGTCGACGTCGTTCACCGCGCCGAACACGGAGTCGTCCAGGGAGTCGAGGCTGACCGTCACCCGGCGCAGTCCGGCGTCGGCCAGCGCCCGGGCCTTGCGGGGAAGGAGCGACCCGTTGGTGGTCATCGCGATATCGGCGATCCCGTCGATCTCGGCCAGCATCGCCACGAGCCGCTCGAGATCGCGGCGAAGAAGCGGCTCCCCGCCGGTCAGGCGGAGCTTGTGGATGCCCAGCCCGGCCCCGATCCGCACCACCCGGGCGATCTCCTCGAACGTGAGGAGCTCCGAGCGGCGCAGGAACTGGAAGTCGCGCCCGAAGACCTCCTTGGGCATGCAGTAGACGCAGCGGAAGTCGCACCGGTCGGTGACCGAGATCCGCAGGTCGCGCAGCGGCCGCGAGCGCGTGTCGAGCACGGGATCCACCGTTGCAGCGTACCTACCCCCGCCCAGCAGTGGTAGAACCGCCCGCATGCCGATGGCCGAGATCCTGGACCGGCTCGAGGCGGCCTACGGGAAGGCCGTCCTACGCACACGCCGGCCCGCCCTGGACGAGCTCGTGCTCACGATCCTGAGCCAGAACACGAGCGACCGAAACAGCGAGCACGCCTACGCCCGCATGCGGGAGCGGTTCCCGGCCTGGGAGGACGTCCGGGACGCTCCGGAGGCCGAGCTCGTCGAGGCGCTCCGGCCCGGCGGGCTGGCCGTCCAGAAGGCGCCCCGCATCCAGGCCGTCCTGCGCGACCTGGACCGGCTCGACCTGGAGTGGCTGGGAGGCCTCCCGGCGGACGAGGCGATGCGGTGGCTCGTGGCGCTCCCCGGCGTCGGCCCCAAGACGGCCTCCTGCGTCCTGCTCTTCAGCCTGGACGTCCCGGTCATGCCGGTCGACACCCACATCCACCGGATCGCGCTTCGCGTCGGGCTCGTCCCCGCCGGCACCGGCGCCGACGCCGCCCACGCCCTTCTGACCGCGATGACGCCCGCGGATCGGATGCTCGAGGGGCACCTGCTCCTGATCCGGCACGGGCGGACGACCTGCACGGCCCGGCGGCCGCGCTGCGAGGAGTGCGTGCTGCTCGACCTGTGCGACTACGGGCGTTCGCTCAGAACGTGAAGCCGCGCGGCGGCGGCGTGCACAGCCGGCGCGTCTGCTGCAGTAGGTGCGCTCGGGTGCCCGCGACGTCAGGCGAGCCGGCGATGTTGTGCAGCTCGTACGGGTCGCGCCGCTCGTTATAGAGCTCCTCCGTCCCGCCGGCGTAGTGGACGAAGAGGAACCCGCCGGTGCGAACGCCGCAGTAGCTCGGGGCGCGGCCGACGATCGGCGTGCGGGTGAAGTTCTCGATGAGCAGCGTTCGCGCCCAGTGCCGGGAGGGGGCGCGCAGGATCGGCGCGAAGCTGTGGCCCTCGACGGACGCCGGCACCGCCGCGCCCGCCAGGTCGGCCAGGGTGGGGGCGATGTCGACGTTCCCGACCAGCCGCCGCTCCACGCGCGGCTCGTCGCCGAGCAGGTCGGCGCGGATGATGAGCGGCATGCGGCTCGCCTTCCGGTAGGGGTTTCGCTTCGAGGAGGCCGGGAAGCGATGCGAGCCCCACATCACGCCGTTGTCTGACGTGAAGACGATGATCGAGTTGTGCAGGCGGCCGGTCGCCTTGAGCGCCGCCACGATCCTGCCCACCTTCAGGTCGACCGACTGGAGCGTCCGGATCTGGCGCGTGCGGAAATGGCGTACGAGCGTCCTCTGCGGCCGGCTCAGAAGCGGCCGGCGCGCGAACGCCGGCTTGTCGGAGACATTCACCTCGTTGAAGTCGGGCGTCGGCCAGCCGTGGCATCGCCAGCACACGGGCAGCTTGGCGAACCCCGGCTCGGGGCTCGGGTTGGCGTGGGGTGCGTACGGGGCGTAGTAGGCGAAGACCGGCCGGTTGCGCGGCGTCGAGCGGATGAACCGAGCCGTCCGGGTGCCCATGTAGTCCGGCATGTAGGTGGTGAGCGGGTAGTGCTTGAGCCGGCCCTGCTCGTAGCCCGGGCCGCCCCAGTACCGGGCCGAGGTGGTGAACGTATCCCAGCCCGGCGGCACGAAGCCGCCGGCGTAGCCGTTCAGGTACTTGCCGAAGAGGCCCGTGCGGTAGCCGGCCCCGTGCAGCCAGACCGCCAGGGTCTGGGCATCGTCGCCGCGGTGGCGAAACGTGTACGACCCGCCGAGCGGCGGTGCGTTGCCGTACACGTGGGTCGAGTGCGCGTAGCGGCCGGTGAGGAGCGCCGCCCGCGCCGGGCAGCACAGCGAGACGGAGTCGTAGTACGACGTGAACTTGACGCCGTGGGCGGTGAGCAGCCGCTGCGTTCGCGGCATGGCCCACATCGTCTGCGCCGGCTGGTCGTCGGTGAGGATGATGACGATGTTCGGACGGGTCGTGGCCGCGTGGGCATCTGCGCCGACGCCCGGGGCCGGGCACAGCAGGGCAGCCAGCGCGACGATCGCCGCTGCCACGGCTCGCCGTCCCCTCTGGACCCGTGCCCGCCTCCCCACCGGAGCCGAGTCTATCCGCGTCCGCCGGTGACGGCGCCGTCCGGTAGATTCCGCGCCCATGCCGCATGCGGTCGAGCCCGTTGTGGCCGGCGTCGCGGACGTCGTCCTGGTCGTGGCGGCCATGTGGGGCCTGGGCACCGCCGCCGCGCCGCGCTCCCCGTCGGCCGAGCGGCTGGCGGTCGGCCTGCTCCTGGTGATGGGGGGCGGCTGGCTCCTTATGTCCCAGCCGTTCGTCCGCGCCTCGCTCCTTGGGCATCCGGTCGCGCTCAGGGTGCTCGCGCTCGTCATCGTCGGCGCGGCGATCGCCCGGCGCCGGCCCGCGCGGCCGGAGCGGTTCCGGCCCGTGACGGTCGCGGCCGGCGCGCTCCTCGCCGTGGCCGTCGCCTACCCGGCGTGGAGGACGCCCACGCCGCTCCTCGCCGGCAGCGACATCCAGTGGCACGAGGGCTGGATCCGCCAACTCGCGGGCGGCGCCACCACCCCGACCGGGCTCTACCAGGGCGTGCCGAACGCCTACCCCTGGCTCTACCACTCGCTGGCGGCGGCCGTGATGCAGCTCTTCGCGGCCGGAATGGCGACGACGCTGCTCGTGCTCGAGGCGCTGCTCCTCCTCACCCTGGGCCTGGGGGCGTGGCTTCTGGCCCGCGAGCTTCGGTTGTCCGAACGGGCGGCGTCGTGGGCGGTCGTCCTGGCGGTGGGCGGCGGCGGGTTGGGGTGGCTGTGGGCCAGAGGGCCGGCGGCGGTGCTGACGGTGGGCGCGGGCGGGCCGCGCAACGTCCCGGCCGGCTTCGCCCAGTTTCGGCCCGGGGCCGGCGCCTACGGCGGCGACCTCCTGCTCTCGCCGGGGCCGACGCCCGCGCTCGCGGCCGTCCCGCCGGCGGAGCCGCGCGACCTCGGGCTGGCCCTCGTGCCGCTCGCGCTCTGGCTCGTCCTGCGCGCCCGCCGCCGGCGCTCGCCGCGGATCGGCGCCGCGGCCGGGGCGGCCATCGGCCTCGTCTTCCTGCTCTCGCCGGTGGCCGCGGCCGTGACCGTCGGCTGCGCCGTCGTGCTCTCGCTGGGCGTGCCGGTCCGGGTGCTCGCGGCTGCCGCTGCGGCGGCCGCCATGGTGGCGGCCGTCTGGCTGGCCCCGCTCGCCTGGCACTACCACCGGCTCGGCGGGTTCATCCCCACGACCCGGGCGCCGTCGCTCAACCTCGACGCCTCCCAGGCGCTCGTCACCGTGGCCCTGCTGCTCGCGCTCGCGCTCGTCGGCGGCCTCTCGCAGGCGGTGCGCGACCGCGAGGTCGACCGCTACGCCATCGCCGTGCTCGTGGCGGTGCCGTTGGCCGCCTACCTCGTGTCGCTCACCGGCCTGGGCGGCGGCGGCGCGCTCCCGGCCCTCTCGCGGAGCGTGCGCTACCTGCCGCTCCTGGCTCTGGCGCTGGTGCCGCCGGCCGCGCTCGGAGCGGTCGCGGTCGTGCGCGCCGCGAGGACGGCGGCGCCGTACGCGGCGGTGGCCCTGGGCGCGGCCTGCGTCGCCTCGGCCGTCACGGCCGCCGTGGGGATGAACCGGGCCGAGGCATGGAGCGAGCGGCACCCCACGGTCACGTGCGCGCCCGCGCCGCCGCTCGCCGCCGGCGATGTGCTCGCGATCGTGCCCGTCCGCGGCGAGGACAACAATGCCGCCGAGGCGGTCGCGCTGTCGTTCTTCGCGGCCACCGGGTCGCACCTCTACTACGTCCCCCGGCCACGGATCCGCTACCGAGACATGTTCCGGCACATCCCGCGGCAGAGGGACCGGAAGCAGGTGGTGCTCGGGCTCGGCGACGGCGGCGCGCTGCCGGCGGGCGTCACCGCGGTCCTCGTGCCGGCGGGTGACCGCGTGAGCGGCGGGCTCGACCGCACGGCCGCATGCCGCGTCCGCGCGTTCGGCGACGGCCGCTTCACGGACTACCGATACACCCTCTACCGGGTCGTCCGCTGAGCCTCGCGAGTCTTCTCGTCGTCGTGGTGGTCGTGCTCGTTCCCGGGGCCGGGGCGACGCTCGCCGCCTTCCGGCCAGGACGGCTCAGCGTCGAGGCCGCGGTCGCGCTGACGTTCGGGCTCGGCTACGTCGCGACCGCGCTCACGGCCACGGTGCTCGCCGTCACGCACACCATCGGCCGCACGGCCTTCGTGGCCGCGTGGGCGCTCGTCACCCTCCTCGTCTGGGGCCTCGCCGCCCGTCGCCGCTCGCTGCGCCCGCACTTGCGTGCGCTGGCCCTCGACGCCCGCGCCGCCCGCTGGACGCTCGCGCCCGGCCTGATCGGCCTCGCGTCGTTCGCCGTCCAGAAGCTGCGGCTCGAGCCCGGCACGCTGCTCTCGAGCAGCGAGGCCGCGTGGCGCTACTGGGGGGATGGCCTGGAGATCCTGCACGCCGGCCGCGTCCCGCCGACCACGCTCCAGTGGGGCATGGTGCTCCCGACCACGGTCAGCAAGGTCGTCCTGAACTCGTTCGAGGCCGGGATCGCGTCGGTCGCCCCGCACGGTGCCACCCAGACGATGACCGCGCTCGTCTGGCTGGGGGCGGTCGGGCTCTTCGCAGCCCTCCTGGCGCTCGGCCGCGCGCTCGGGCTGGGCCCGCTCTCGGTCGGCGTGCCGGCCGTGCTGCTCGTCGCCCCGGCGGCGCTCCCGCTCAACTCCGAGTTCGCCGAGGATGCGGGCACCTACCGGGTCGAGACCCTGGGGCGGACGCTCGCCGTGTGCGCGGCGGTCGTCGCCGTGGCGATCGTGCGCGGCCGCGCCGGCCGCCGCGAGGCCGTCGTCGCCGGGCTCCTGCTCGGGACGGGCGCGGGCACCCACCTCATCCCGGTGGCGGTCGTCGGCATCTTCGCCGTCTGGTACGCGGTCGCGAGCGTCGCGCTCGGCCGCGACCGCCGCCGCAGGGCCGGCCGGGTGGCCCGGGCGGCGGGCATCGCCGCGGTCGTCACGGTCGTCGTGTGGCTGGCCGCCCTCGGCGCGTCGGGCGGCGACCTGGGCTTCCAGCGGGCGCGCGGGTCGGGCGGCTACCCGGGCTTCCCGGTCACGCTCGACCCGACGAAGACGTTCGAGGTGGTGAAGCCGTCGCACCCGCGTGGGCGCCGCTCCGGGTGGGCGATCCGGCCGAGCCAGATCGGTACGGTCGCCGTCTCGAGCGTCTTCAACGAGGTGCAGATCACCACGCCGAGGCGCGACTTCGCCGGCGTGGTGCTGCTCCTGGTCGGCTCGGCTCTGGTGCTCCTGCGGCGGCGCAGGTCGCTCGGGCCGTCCGTGGTCGCGGCGTGGGCGACCGCCCTCGTCCTGGTCGCGCTCGGCCTCTACTTCAGCCACCGCTACCGCACGTTCGTGCCGGCGACGTTCGGGCCCCGCCGGCTCTTCGAGTACGGCGTGCTGCTCGCCGTCTTGACCGCCGTCGTCGTCGCGAGCGCGGCGGTCCGCGACATCGCCGCCCGGCTCGGTCGCGACCGGGGCCGGACGGTCCGGCGGGCCGTCTCCGTCGCGGCCGCCGTCCTGGCGGTGCTCGTCGCCGCGTCGGTGTCGCCGCGGCCGACCTCGCCGCTCGAGGACCGCGGCCTCCAGCTCATGCAGACGCTCGCGCGCACGGTGCCCTGTGACGCGCGCATGCTCGTGAACGTGCGCACCGCCGGGAGCTTCGAGGTGCTCGCCCGGCGCACGAGCATCGACGAGGGGATGGCGCCCTATCTGCGCCCCTCGGTGCTGCGCCAGGTCCTGCCCGTCGTGCTCGGCGCGAAGGCGTTCTTCGAGGACCCGCTCGCGAACCGGGCCTACATCGACCGCCAGCGGGTCGACGTCGTCGTCGCCGTGACCCAGGCCAAGGTCGGGGGACGGCCGCTCCTGAACCACGGCCGCCGCCCGGTCCTGAACCGGGTCCCCTGGCTGCGCCCGCTCGTGAAGACGCCCGGATACACGATCTACGCCACACCATCCCTTGCCGAGGGTGCCAAAAGTTGCTATAACTCGACTTAGATTTTCTCTGTCGTAACCACGCAAGGAGCGAGCACCACATGAGCAAAAGTGATCGGCATCGACCTCGGGACGACCAACTCGTGCATGGCCGTGATGGAGGGCGGCGAGCCCACCGTCATCCCTAACGCCGAGGGCGGCCGCACGACCCCCTCGGTCGTCGCCTTCACGAAGGACGGCGAGCGGCTGGTCGGGCACCCCCGCCAAGCGCCAGGCCGTCACGAACCCCAAGAACACCGTCTTCTCGATCAAGCGCTTCATGGGCCGGAAGGCCGCCGAGGTGTCCGAGGAGAAGAAGATCGTGCCGTACGAGGTCGTGAGCGGCCCGAACGGCGACGCCCGCGTCCAGGCCGCGGAGAAGATGTTCCCGCCGCCGGAGATCTCGGCGATGATCCTCCAGAAGCTGAAGGCCGACGCCGAGGCCTACCTGGGCGAGACCGTGACCGAGGCCGTCATCACGGTCCCGGCGTACTTCAACGACGCGCAGCGCAACGCCACCAAGGACGCCGGCAAGATCGCCGGCCTCGAGGTGCTGCGGATCATCAACGAGCCGACCGCCGCGTCGCTCGCCTACGGGCTCGACAAGGAGGGCGACCAGACCATCCTCGTCTTCGACCTGGGCGGCGGCACGTTCGACGTGTCGGTGCTCGAGCTGGGCGAAGGCGTCTTCGAGGTCAAGGCCACCTCCGGTGACAACCACCTCGGCGGCGACAACTTCGACAAGGCCGTCGTCGACTGGCTGATCGCGGAGTTCAAGCGCGACCACGGCATCGACCTGGGCAACGACCCGATGGCGCTCCAGCGGCTGTACGAGGCCGCCGAGAAGGCCAAGATCGAGCTCTCGACGACGCAGTCGACCAACATCAACCTGCCGTTCATCACGGCCGACTCCGAGGGCCCCAAGCACCTCGACACGACGCTCTCGCGGGCCAAGCTCACCGAGCTCACGCACGACCTGGTCGAGCGCACCGTCGCGCCGACCAAGCAGGCGCTCGCCGACTCCGGCCTCCAGGCCGGGGACATCAACCAGGTCATCCTGGTCGGCGGCATGACGCGCATGCCGGCCGTGCAGGAGAAGGTCAAGGAGCTCATCGGCCGCGACCCGCACCGCGGCGTCAACCCCGACGAGGTCGTCGCCATCGGCGCCGCCATCCAGGCCGGCGTGCTGAAGGGCGAGGTGAAGGACGTCCTCCTGCTCGACGTCACCCCGCTGTCGCTGGGCATCGAGACCAAGGGCGGCGTCTTCACGAAGCTGATCGAGCGCAACACGACGATCCCGACCCGGAAGTCCGAGATCTTCTCCACCGCGGAGGACGGCCAGCCGTCCGTCGAGATCCACGTCCTCCAGGGCGAGCGCGAGATGGCCGCCTACAACAAGACGCTCGGCAAGTTCCAGCTCGTCGGCATCGCGCCGTCGCCGCGCGGCGTCCCGCAGATCGAGGTCACCTTCGACATCGACGCCAACGGCATCATGCACGTGTCCGCGAAGGACATGGGCACCGGCAACGAGCAGAAGATCCAGATCCAGGGCGGCTCGGGCCTGTCGGACTCCGAGGTCGACCAGATGGTGCGCGACGCCGAGTCGCACGCCGAGGACGACCGCAAGGCGCGCGACCTGGCCGAGGCGCGAAACAGCGCCGAGCAGGTGGCGTACTCGACCGAGAAGTCGCTGGCCGAGCACGACTCCAAGCTCGACGACGAGACCAAGACCGACATCCGCACGAAGATCGACGCGGTGAAGCAGGCGATCGACGGCGAGGACGTCGGCGAGATCCGGACCCGCCTCGAGGCGCTGCGCGAGGCCTCGTTCAAGCTGGGCGAGCTGGTCTACCAGCAGGCTCAGCAGGCGGCCGCCACCGGCGCCCCGAACGGCGCGGAGGACGCGGCCGAGTCCGGCGACGAGGAGATCGTCGACGCCGAGGTCGTGGACGAGGCAAGCGACCGCTCGTGACCCACGAGGAGCACCACCGCGACATCGGCTCGAACCCTTCCGCCGCGCCCACAGGCGCGGCGGAAGGCGCCGACGAGTCGGCCGACTTCGAGGCCGGTGAGCTCGAGGCAGAGCTCGAGGATGCACGCCGCCGCGCCGAGGAGTATCTGAACGACCTGCGCCGGGTCGCCGCCGACTTCGACAACTACCGAAAGCGGGTGGCGCGCGAGACCGAGGCCCAGACGTCCCGGGCGACCGAGTCGATCGTCGGCGAGCTCCTGCCCGTGCTCGACAACCTCGAGCGGGCGCTCGACGCCTCCGAGCACCACGAGGAGGCGAAGGTCGCAGAGGGCGTGCAGCTCGTGAAGCAGCAGCTGGCCGGCCTGCTCGCCCGCCGCGGCCTCGAGGAGATCCCGTGCGCGCTGGGCGACGAGTTCGACCCGCACGTGCACGAGGCGCTCTCACACCAGCCGTCCGGTCAGCCCGAGGGCACCGTCGCAGCGGTCTGGCAGCGCGGCTACCGGCTGGGCGACCGGGTCGTGCGCGCCGCGCGCGTCGTCGTGTCGAGCGGCCCGCCCGCAGACGAGGACGAGTAGTGCCGAGCCACTACGAGACGCTGGGCGTGCCGAAGGGCGCGAGCGCCGACGAGATCAAGAAGGCCTACCGCAAGCTGGCGCGGCAGTACCACCCCGACCGGAATCCGGGCGACGACGCGGCCGAGGAGCGGTTCAAGCAGATCGGCCAGGCCTACGAGGTGCTCTCCGACCCGGAGAAGCGAAAGCAGTACGACACCTTCGGCGAGACGTTCCGGCCGGGCCAGGGCCCGGGTGCGGGCGGCTTCCAAGGCTTCGACTTCTCCGGCGCCGGTGCGGGCGCCGGCTTCGACCTGGGCGATCTCTTCGGCGGGCTCTTCAACCGGGGTGGAGGCCGCTCGGCCGGGCGCGAGGCCCAGCGCGGCGCCGACGTCGAGGTGCAGGTCAGGATCTCGTTCCCCGACTCGCTGCGCGGCGCGACCGTCAAGGTGCCCGTCGAGAAGGCCAACCCGTGCACCACCTGCCGCGGCTCCGGCGCTGCGCCCGGTACGGCGCCGACGATCTGCCCGGTCTGCAAGGGCCGCGGGATCACGTCGGAGAGCCAGGGCTTCTTCGCCCTGAGCCAGCCGTGCACCCGCTGCGGCGGCGCGGGCACGGTCATCGAGAGCCCGTGCCCGACCTGCCACGGCTCCGGCCGGCTGCGGTCGACGAAGACCTACCAGGTGCGGATCCCCGCGGGCGTCCGCGACGGCACCCGCATCAAGGTGCGCGGCAAGGGCGAGGCCGGCCCCCGCGGCGGCGAGCCGGGTGACCTCTACGTCGTGACGCGCGTTGCGCCCAGCCCGCTCTTCCAGCGCCGCGGCGACGACCTCGTGCTCGACGTACCGGTGACGTTCTCGGAGGCCGCGCTCGGCGGCCAGGTCGAGCTGCCCACGCCCGACGGCGGCACGGTCCGCGTGAAGGTGCCGGCGGGCTCGACCGACGGAAAGACGCTGCGTGTGAAGGGCCGGGGGGCGGCGAAGCTGAACGGCGGCGGCACCGGCGACCTGCTCGCGCGCGTGCGGATCGCCGTGCCCGGAAGCCTTTCCAAGCAGGAGCGCGAGGCTCTCGAGAAGCTCCAGGAGATCGAGCGCTCCGACCACGGCGACCCGCGCGAGAAGCTCTTCCAGGAGCGCGCCGGATGACGACCCTCGGCCCCGACTCGCGCCCGCGCTACTCGATCTCGGTCGCCGCCGAGCTCACCGGCCTGCACCAGCAGACGCTGCGCGTCTACGAGGCCCGCGGGCTGGTGCGGCCGCGGCGGACGCCCGGCGGCACCCGCCGCTACTCCGAGGCCGACCTGGCTCGCCTCCGCAAGATCAGCCTCCTCACCGGCGAGCTGGGCCTGAACCTGGCCGGCGCCGTGCGGGTGCTCGAGCTCGAGGAAATGGTCGCCCGGCTCGATGCGCAGGTCGCTGACCTCCATAGGCAGCTCGCCGCCGCGTCCCGCCACCTGCGGGCGGAGGTGGCGCGCGTCCACCGCAGCTACCGCCGCGACCTCGTGCCCTATCAACCCCCGAACCCCCCAGCGATATGGACTTCACGAAACTCACCGTAAAGGCCCAGGAGGCCTTCGCCTCCGCTCAGGGCGACGCCACCACCCGTGGCAACCCGGAGCTCACCCCCGACCACCTGCTGCTCGCGCTCCTCACGCAGGAGGCGAGCGTGGCCGCCCGCATCCTCGAGAAGGCGGGCGAGCACCCGTCGGCGATCCGCGACGCCGCCGAGGCGCGCATCGCCGGCCTGCCCCGTATGGACGGCGCGAACGTCCAGCCGGCGGCGAGCCGGGCGGCGCGCCAGGCGCTCGAGGACGCCTTCTCCGAAGCCGAGGCGCTGAAGGACGAGTACGTCGCCGTCGAGCACCTGCTGCTCGCGCTGGCCGCGGGCGCCGGCCTCGACCGGGCCGCGATCCTGAAGGCGATCGCCGAGGTGCGCGGCGGCCAGCGGGTCACCTCGCCCGACGCCGAGGGCACCTACGAGGCGCTCGCCAAGTTCGGCCGCGACCTGACCGACGCCGCCGAGCGGGGGAAGCTCGACCCCGTGATCGGGCGCGACCAGGAGGTGCGCCGGGTGATCCAGGTGCTCTCGCGGCGGACGAAGAACAACCCGGTGCTGATCGGCGAGCCCGGCGTCGGCAAGACGGCGATCGTCGAGGGCCTGGCCCAGCGCATCACCTCCGGCGACGTCCCGGCCGGCCTCACCGGGAAGCGCGTCTGGGCGCTCGACATCGGGTCGCTCGTGGCCGGCACCAAGTACCGGGGCGAGTTCGAGGAGCGGCTGAAGGCCGTGTTGGCCGAGATCCACGCCTCCGACGGCCAGATCGTCGTCTTCATCGACGAGCTCCACACCATCGTCGGCGCCGGCAAGGCCGAGGGTGCCGTCGACGCCGCCAACCTCCTGAAGCCGATGCTCGCGCGCGGCGAGCTGCGCGCGGTCGGCGCGACGACGCTCGACGAGTACCGCACCTACGTCGAGAAGGACGCGGCGCTCGAGCGCCGGTTCCAGCCGGTGCTCGTGGGCGAGCCGAGCGTGCCCGACACGATCGCGATCCTGCGCGGCCTGAAGGAGCGCTACGAGGTGCACCACGGCGTGCGCGTGTCCGACGACGCGATCGTCGCTGCGGCGATGCTCTCCGACCGCTACATCTCCGACCGCTTCCTCCCCGACAAGGCGATCGACCTGATCGACGAGGCCTCGTCACGGCTCAAGATCGAGATCGACTCGATGCCGATCGAGATCGACGAGGTGCAGCGCCGGATCATCCAGCTCGAGATCGAGCAGGCGGCGCTCGAGAAGGAGACCGCCCAGACGGCTGTCGACCGGCGCGAGGCCATCTCGGGCGAGCTGGCCAACCTTCAGGAGCAGCTCGACGGCATGAAGGCCGAGTGGGAGGCCGAGAAGGAGGCCATCCAGCGGGTCCAGACGCTCAAGGCGTCGATCGAGGAGACCCGCGCCGAGGCGGAGCGGGCCCAGCGCGACCAGGACCTCCAGCGGGCCGCCGAGCTGACCTACGGCGAGCTGCCGAAGCTCGGGTCAGAGCTCGAGGCCGCGATGGCGCGGCTCGAGGAGCTCCAGGCGGGCTCGCCCATGCTGAAGGAGGAGGTCGGCTCCGAGGACGTCGCCGAGGTGGTGGCCAGCTGGACCGGCATCCCGGTCTCGCGGCTGCTCGAGGGCGAGATGGAGAAGCTCGTCCGGATGGAGTCGCGCCTGCACGAGCGCGTCGTCGGCCAGGACGAGGCCGTCGCCGCCGTGGCGAACGCGATCCGGCGCTCGCGGGCCGGCCTGGCCGACCCCGAGAAGCCCATCGGCTCGTTCATCTTCCTCGGCCCGACGGGCGTGGGGAAGACCGAGCTGGCGAAGGCGCTCGCCGAGTTCCTGTTCGACACCGAGAAGGCGATGGTGCGCATCGACATGTCGGAGTACATGGAGAAGCACACGGTCTCGCGGCTGATCGGGGCCCCGCCCGGCTACGTCGGCTACGACGAGGGCGGCCAGCTCACGGAGGCCGTCCGCCGCCGGCCGTACTCGGTGCTGCTCCTGGACGAGATCGAGAAGGCGCACTCCGACGTCTTCAACGTGCTCCTCCAGCTGCTCGACGACGGCCGCCTCACGGACGGCCAGGGCCGCACCGTGGACTTCCGCAACACGATCGTGATCATGACGTCGAACGCGGCCGACCTCGAGGCGACGTTCCGGCCCGAGTTCCTGAACCGGATCGACGAGATCGTCCACTTCCAGCGGCTCGACCGCGACCAGCTGACCGAGATCGTCCGGCTCCAGGCCGGCGGCCTGCGGGCTCGCCTCGCCGAGCGCGGCATCGGCCTCGAGCTGACGGACGCCGCGATCGAGCTCCTGATCGAGCACGGGTACGACCCCGCCTACGGCGCGCGGCCGCTCAAGCGCACGATCCAGCGCGAGCTCGAGAACCCGCTTGCGATCAAGGTGCTCTCGGGCGAGCTGGCGGACGGCTCGGTCGTGCGGGCCGACGCCGCCGACGGCGAGCTCGTGCTCTCGACCGGCGCACCTGCGACGATGGCCACGTGAGCGAGGAGGCCGAAGCGCCGACCAAAGCGCCGACCGAAGCGACGCCCGCGCGGTCCGTCCCGCCGCACCCTCCGATGCAGGATCTCTTCGCCTCGGCCGTGCACCGGTTCGGGGCCGTCTGGGCCGACCTCGTCGTGGCGTCGGTGGCCGCGCTCGTGCTGGCGACGATCCCGGTCGCTGCGGTCCACGAGGGCGGCGGGAGCGTCGACGAGACGGCCCTGACCGGACGGTTCGCCTACGGCATCGCCTACTTCGCGATCGTCGGCTTCGTGATGCTGCGCGGCCTGCCCGAGCCGGCTCCGCGGCGGCGGGTCGTCTGGACGTACGCCACCTCGGCGATGATCGGGACGGTCGCGGGCTTCGTGGTCGCGTTCCTCGGCCCGTACGCGGTCGTGCCGATGCCGCTCCTGCTCTTCGCCGTGCCGGCGATCGCCGCCGGGGACGTGCAGCCGGGCGGCACGATCGCCCGCTCGGCCGCCCTGGCCGTCCGCAACTTCAGCCGCACATGGCTCGTGTGGCTGATCACCATCCTGTTCACGGCGCCGATCGTGGTCTCGATGGCGCTCATCGTCTACGCGTTCACAGACGGCGGGACGGCCTTCCTGGTGGGGCTCGCGATGGCCGCCCCGATCGTGTGGCCGTTCTCGGCCCTCTTCACCCGGGCGCTCTACGCCGACCTGACGGGTCGCAACGTGGTCGCGCCCCAGGACCGCACCGCGTAACGATCGAGGCTCAGGCCCGCGCGGTGGCCACTTGCGCGACGCCGGGGTTCCAGACGGCCTGAAGGTCGGAGAACGTCACGTCGGGCTCGCCCTCGATCCCGAGCTCCTGCACGACCGGCATCAGCCGGCCCTCCACGAACCGGTTGAAGTCGTCGGCGGTCTCCCACACGTCGGTGGCGCGGAGGCCGTCCTGCGTGAACGACGAGATGTGGATGATCCCGCCGTCCGGGGGACGCTGCTCCCAGCCCACCTGCTCGCGGGCCTGCTCGTACTGCTCGGGGGTGACCCCGTCCCAGCGCATGTTCATGACGATCGGCATGTGCTCCTCCTTCCGGTGGACGACTCTATCGGTCTTCGCCGGCCGCCTCCGGTCGGTTCATCCATCGCGGACGGATGCGGTCAGACCCCGTGTATATGATCGGGCCGATGCCCACGACCTCCGGGCCGGGTGGGATCGGAGCTTCACGGGGAGGGTGGCCGCGGATCGCCGTGCCGTTGGCGGTCGTCCTCGGTCTCGTGATCGTGAACGTCCCCGAGCTGGGCTCCGATCCGTGGGACTTCCGGCCGGGCACCCCCCGCGTCCACGGGGTGTTCTCGCCGCTCGTCCGGGCTGCGCACGGCCGCTGGGACGTCGGCATCACGCGGGCGTCCGCGCTCCTCGGCGGCCTCGTGGCCGTCCTCGCGATCGCGCTCATCCCGCTCCTGCGGCGCCGCGCCCGGCTCGTCGCGGCCGTTGCCACCGGGCTGGCCTGCGCGGCGCTCGTGCTCCCCGGGGCCGCGCTCCAGGCCGGCCTGCGCCAGTCCACCGCGCCGTGGTTCTACACGAACGACGCCACCTACCAGACGGAGATCGCCGGCGATCTCGTGGATCACGGCGACCTGCCCTATGGCCACGACTTCTCCCGGGACGGGCTCGCGCGCTTCTACAGCCTCGACGGCAGCCTGACCCCCGCATCGCTGGACCACGTCGCGCTGCGGCATTTCCCGTATTTCCCGGGCACCGTCGCGCTCGCCGGCGTCTGGCGGCTCCTGCCGGCACCGCTCGACGACTACCGCGTCCTCATGGCGCTCGCGACGCTCGCCATGCTTCCCGCAGCGCTGCTCTTCCCCGGCCCGCTGTGGTGGCGGCTCTCGCTCGGCGCGGTGCTCTCCGCCAACCCGGTGGTCGTCCGGGCGGCCTGGTTCGGCACGGTGGACGGCGCGTGCCTGCTGGCGCTCACGCTCGCGTTCGGACTGGCCTCCCGCCGCCGGTACGGATCCTGCGCGGCCGCGCTTGCGTGCGCGGTGCTGCTCAAGCAGTTCGCCCTCGTTGCCGTGCCGTTCCTGGCGATCGTCGTCGTGGTCGGCGCCGGCCGGGCCGGGCTGCGTCGAGCAGCCGTGATCTTCGCGGCGATCCTCGCCGCGGGCCTCCTGCCGTTCGTCGCCGCGGGGCCGCACGCCTTCTGGGACGATACGGTCGCATACGGCACGCAGAGCTACCGGATCGTCGGATACGGCCTTTCCGGCCTGCTGCTGCGGGCCCACGTGATCCACGACAGATCGGGCTCCTACCCGTTCCTCGCCCTGGCGGTGGTGATCTGGCTCCCCGTCACGGCGTGGCTGTGCGTGATCGCCCGCCGGCGCGGCGACGTCGCGACGGCGGCGCTCGGGTTCGCGCTCTCGATGTTCCTGATCCTCTACCTGGCGCGCGTGTTCCAGGTCTCGCACCTGGCCTATCCGCTCACGGGGCTCGTGTGCGCCGCGCTCGCCGTCCCGCCGCCTGCGCCGTCCCGCCAGATCCTGGAAGGAGGTGCCGGGGTCCCGAGAGGGCCGTGATTATCATGGCCGCATGGGGCGGCGACGTCGTTGGGTGGTCCTGGGCTTGGGTGGTCTCGCCGTGGTCGGCATCGCCGCGGGCGCGGCGGCGTGGGTCTACAAGCAGCCTGTCGGCGACGTCCACAACGGCGCGTCGGCCCCGTTCACGCTCACGAGCGACCCCGGCCCGACGACCACGGAGCCGACCAAGCCCCATCGCCACGACACCGGCGAGCCATGGCCGACCTACGGCCTGGACGTGTCGCGAAGCCGCGACGGCTCCCGGTTCACGGCGATTCACCCGCCCTACGCGCTCGTCTGGAAACGGGCTCTTCACGACCTGCTCGAGTTCCCGCCCTCCTACTCCGGCGGCAAGCTCTACCTCGCCACCGAGGCGGGGTGGGTTCGCGCCCTCGACGCGGCATCGGGCGAGATCCTGTGGGCCCGCAAGGTCGGATCCACCCGCGACGAGCCGGCGTTGTGGCGAGGGCGCGTGTACGTCGACTCGCGCGACACGCACATGTACGCGCTCTCGGCGCGCAGCGGCCGCGTCCTTTGGCGGACGCCCCTGCACCAGCTGCTCGAGTCCTCGCCCGTCGTGTCGGGCGGGCGCGTGTTCACGGGCGGCGGCTCGAACGACGTCCGAGCGCTGGATGCCGTCACCGGGAAGATCCTGTGGACGTTCCACGCGTCGGGATCGGTGCCCGGCAGCCCGTCGATCGATCCGGCGAGCGGACGCGTCTTCTTCGGCGACTACGCGGGGAAGATGTACTGCCTGCGCGCCTCCGACGGACACCTCCTGTGGAGCAAGCAGACCGCCGGCCTCTCGAGCGGCCTTCGCTCCGGGACGTTCTACGCCTCGCCGGCGGTCGCCTACGGCCGCGTCTACATCGCGAACACCGACGGGAAGATCTACTCCTTCGTCGAGTCCACCGGAGAGGTCGCCTGGACGTACACAATGCCGTGGTGGGCCTACGGGTCGCCCGCGGTGTCGCAGGGCCGCGTCTTCGGCACGTCGTACGACGGCACCTTCGTGGCGCTGGACGCGAGGACCGGGGGCCTCCTGTGGCGGCACAAGCTGCCGTACCGCTCGCTGGCCTCGCCCACGGTCATCGGCCCGCTGGTGTACGTGTCGGACGTCGGCCCGTCCCCCGGCGCGCACGGCCACCTGTTTGCGTACAACCCCGGCACCGGCCGCCTCGCCTGGAAGTTCGACGACGGCAAGTACTCGTCGGTCGTGGTCGCGGGCGACCGCCTGGTCGTCGCGGGCTACTCGCACCTCTACTCGCTGCGGCCAAAGAGCGCTGCGCCGTAATATCCGTCGCCGTGCCTGCCGAGGCCAGTGACTGACATCGCGGCCATCGTGGCCGCGGCCGGTCTGTGCGCGCTCTTCGTGACGGGCCGCCCGGACGTGAGCCGGGTGGGCGTCCTGGCCTGGGCCGGCGGCACGCTGTGGCTCGCCGCCGACCTGCTCGACTCGTCGCTTCACCGCGTCGGTACGCTCATCGCCGACCATCCGGCGATCGGCGTCGCCGCCCTGGTCGTGGCCGCGGCGGCGCTGCTCGCGGCCGCGGCGGCCGTCCACCGCATGCCGTGGATCTTCGCCGTGGCGTGCGTCCTCGCCGCGCCCGTCCGCATCCCGATCCATGTCGGCTCCGACGACGCCCGCCTGCTCCTGCCGCTCTACGGCGTGCTCGCAGCCGGGGCGCTCGCGACCATGTACGACGTGCTGCGCGGGGCGGGGACCGGCCCTCGGGTGGGGCCGGTGCCGCGTGCGCTGGCCGCGATGCTGGCGCTCTCGGCCGTCTCGCTCCTGTGGGCGGTCGACGGCCACCAGGGCGCGGTCGACATGCTGTTCTTCTACCTCCCGTTCGGCTTCATGACGGTGCGGATCTCGCAGCTTGGCTGGAGCGCGTCCGGCCTTCGGGCGGCGTTCCTGGCGCAGGTGGGGCTGGCGCTCGTCTTCGCCGGCGTCGGGTTGTGGCAGGAGGCCGTGCACCGCGTGTTCTGGAACCCCGGGGTCGAGGCCTCGAACGCCTACCGGTCGTTCTTCCGCGTGAACTCGCTCTTCTGGGACGCGAGCGTCTACGGCCGGTTCCTGGCCGTCACCATCGTCCTCTTGGCGGGCGTCGCCGTCTACCGCGGCCTGACGCCGCCCGTCGCAGCCGCGATGGCCGCCCTCGCGGCCGGGCTCTACTTCACGTACTCGCAGTCGAGCTTCCTGGCGCTCGCGGCGGGCGCCTTCGCGATCGGGGCGGGGGTCTGGCCGTGGCGCGTCACCGCCGCCGTCCTCACCGCCGGGGCCGTGGCGTTCGCCGGCCTCCTCGCCTACGAGGTGTCGGGGTCGAGCGCGAACCGGGCGTCGGGCGGCCGCTCGCACCTCGTCGAGCTCGGCTGGCGGGCCATCCGCGACCACCCGGTCCTCGGGGCCGGCCTGGGCGGCTTCGCCAAGGCCGCGGTCGCCGGGACGGACCACCCCTACCGGCTGAAGGGCGCCGCGTCGCACACGACGCCCGTCACGGTGCTGGCCGAGCTGGGCCCGCTCGGCGCCGCCGCATACGGCTGGCTGCTCGCCGCACTGGCGTGGGCCGGCGCCGCCGGGCGGCGCGCACCGCCCGTCTCGCGCACGCTGCTCGCCGCGCTCGTCGCGATCTTCGCGAGCTCCCTCTTCTACAACTCGTTCTTCGAGGACCCGACCGTCTGGCTCATCGCCGGGCTGCTCTGCGTGGTGTACGAGTGAGCCCGGCCGCCCTCGGCACGGCCCTCGGGCTCGTGCTGGTGCCGGGGACCGGCGCAATGCTGGCCCTCTACCCGCCCGCCCGCGCGGGCCTCGCGACCCGGATCGCGCTCGCGTTCGGGCTCGGATACGCCACGGTGGGGCTGACCGCAACGGCGCTCGCGATCGGGCAGGTCCTCTCGCGAACGTGGTTCCTCCTGGCGCTCCTGGCCGTCACCTTCGCGCTGTGGGGGGTGGCGCAGCGGCGGGGCCGGCCGGGAGAGCACCTCAAGGCGGTGCGGGAGGAGCTGGCCGAGGACCGCGTGGCCCTGGCCGCCGGGCTCGTCGTCCTTCTGGCGATCGCCGTCGTCAGGCTGCGGAGCTCGCCGCTTCTCGACTTCCAGATGTTCGGCCCGTGGCGGTACTGGGCCGACGGCCTCGAGCTGGCCGACGCCGGCCGGGTGCCGGGCCAGTCGCTCCAGTGGGGCGCGCTGTACACGCCCGCGATCTCCAAGCTCGTCCTGAACAGCTTCCACGCCGGGTCGTCGTACCTTCTCGGGCGCTCGCCGCTACCGGCGATGGGCGCGCTCCTGTGGGTGGCGTCGACCGGGCTCGCCGCCGGCCTGTGGGCCCTTGGCCGCGAGCTCGGGCTGCGCATCCTGGCGCCGCTCCTGCCGCTCCTCACGCTGACGATCCTGAACGACGAGCTGCGCCGGAACCTCGACGTGTACACGGCCGAGAACGTGGGCCGGATGGTGGCGGTGTGCGGCCTGGTCGCCGGCGTGCGCGCGCTGCGCGACCGCGACGGCTGGGCCGACCCCGCCGTCGCCGCACTGCTCTTCGGCGCGGGGTTCGCCACCCACGGTGTGCCGGTCGTGGCGCTCATGATCGCGCTCGGCTGGTACGGCGTCGCCCGCCTCTTCCAGCAGTGGGACCGGGGGGCCGTCCTGGGCCGGATGGCGGCGATCGCCCTGGGGGCGCCGGCGATCACGGTGGCGCTCCTGCTCTCGGCCGGCGGCACGATCGGGTTCCAGGGGGCGTCGGGCTCCGACCGCTACAGGTCGTTCGGCGCCGGCGTCGACCCGACGGCGTCGCTCCTCTCGGGGACGCTCGAGCACTCGCCGGTGGGCGCCGGGCACTGGTACGTCGGCCCGAGCGGGATCGGCACGTACTTCCTGCGCGCCGTGACGACCCTCGGCGACCCGCCGCGCGTGCTCCTGTGGCTGATCCCGATCGCCGTGCTGGTCGCGGCGATCGCGATGCTGCGCTGGCTCCCGGCCGACCTGGGCGCCGCCGCCGTCATGGCGGCCGGGCTGGGGGTGAGCCTCGTCGGGATCGCGTTCCTCTTCTCCTACCGCTATCGCACCCAGATCCCGGGCCGGTTCGGGATCGACCGCGAGTTCGACTACCTCCCGCTCGCAGTGGTCGTGCTCGTCCTGCTCGCGCTCGAGCCGGCGGCCGCGTGGGTCGGGCGGCGGCGGGCCCGGGCTCCGGTCGCCGTCGCGGCGCTCGTGATCGGGCTGCCTGCCGTCGCGGTGGGCGCCACCGTCGGCCCGGCGCGTACGAGCTACCGCCAGAACGGCGAGCGGGCGCTCGCGATCCTCGACTGGGTGGCCGCGAACACGCCCTGTGACGCCCGCATCCTGCCCGACCGCGTCACGCTCGGCACCTTCGTCGCCGCGACGGGCCGGGTGAGCGTCGTCGAGGGCATGGGCCCGTACCTGCGCCCCGACATGCTCCACCCGGTGCTCGACCAGGTGCTCACCGCGCACCGCTTCTTCCAGGATCCCGCCCGGGGCCGCGCGTTCCTGCGCCGGCAGGGCGTGGACTACGTCATCGTCGTGAAGGGCGTGCGGATCGGGAGCATGGTCGGCACGCTCGACACTGGCGTCGACCCCGCGGCGTTCGCGGACGTCGGGTTCCTGCGCCAGGTGCACTCGAGCCCGGATGCCGACGTCTATCGCGTGCGCGGCTCGGCCCGCGGGCGCGGGTTCCCCGACCCGGCGGAGCATCCCGGCTTCACGTGTCTGCGCGGCCCGGTGGCGGACGGCTCGTGACGGCGGCCCGCGTCCTCTTCGCGGTCATCGTGCTGGCCCTCGTGGGGATCCACGACGACGGCGAGCCGTCGTGGGGGCCGCACGTCGTCGTCGCGCTCACGCCGGCTCCCGACCGCGCGCCGCTCCCGGTTGCCGCCAGCCATACGCGGATCAAGCACATCGTCTTCCTGGTCAAGGAGAACCGCACCTACGACAACCTCTACGGGCTCTTCCCCGGCGCCGCCGGCACGCGCTACGGCGTCCTGGCCGACGGCTCGACCGTGCCCCTGCAGCCGCTCCCCGACAAGCAGACCGACCTCCAGCACAGCTACTACGCCGCCCATCACGACATCAACGGCGGCAAGATGAACGGGTTCTCGACCCTGCGGGACAAGTCGGGGAACGTCACCAACCTCGCGTTCACGACGGCGCAGCCCGGCCAGCTTCCGGCCTACTGGGGCTGGGCGCACCGCTACGAGCTCATGGACCACATGTTCTCGTCGGCGGCCTCGTCGAGCATGCCGAACCGGCTCTACTCCATCGCCGGCTCGTCGGCCGGCGTCATCGACGGCCCGAACTTCCGCACGACGCGCTGGGGCTGCGACGATCCCGCCGGCATCACGGCGCCGGCGATCCGGCACGGGAAGCTCGTACGCGTGCGCCCCTGCTTCAACATCCCGACGACCGCGAGGCTGCTCCAGAACAAGGGCCTCGACTGGGCCTACTACGGCGCCCGCGGCGGCGAGCTGGGGTACGGCTGGGTGGCCGTCGACCAGATCAAGTACATCCGCGACACCGACTCGTGGGACAAGCACGTCTTCCCGATCGAGTGGTTCACGCACGATGTCTCGCAGGGGTACCTCGCGCCGGTGACCTGGATCGCGCCGCCGTTCAACCTGTCCGACCACCCGGGCGGGCCGTCGCTGTGCCAGGGTCAGAACTGGACGGTCGGGATCGTGAACGCGATCATGCGCTCGCCGCTTTGGAAGTCGACCGCGATCGTGCTCACGTGGGACGACTTCGGCGGCTTCTACGACCACGTGCCGCCGCCGAAGGCCGACTTCCTGGGGCTCGGCCCGCGGGTGCCGATGGTGGTCATCTCACCATGGGCGCGCTCGGGCGTCGACGGCACGAACTACGACTTCACCTCGGTCCTGCGGTTCATCGGCGAGAACTTCGGCCTGCCCCGCCTGAACGCGCGCGTCGACAAGCTGGCGTCGCTGCGGTCGGCGTTCCAGTTCACGAAGGCGCTGCCGCGCTGGTACGCGAAGCCGAAGGTCTGCCCCGACACGTCGCCCGTGCACCTGGCCAAGGGCACCGACGTCCTGGAGTGATCAGTCAGCTGTAGTACGCGGCGGCGATCTCGGCCGCGAGGCCGGCGTTGTCGACGACGAGGCGCGCGTTGGCCGCAAGCGAGCGCCCGGCCGTGGCCGCATGCACGGCCGCCAGGACGTGCGGGGTCACGTCCGGCCCGCGCACGCCGGCCGCGGCGGCGTCGGCGACCGCCGCGTCGATCGTCCGCTCGAGGTCGACCGCGTCCAGGGCCGTCTCCTCGGCGACCGGCTGGGCGACGACCAGGCCGGTCGAGCGCGCGAAGCCCCAGTGGGCGGCGGCGGCCGCCGCGATCGCGTCGGCGTCGTCGGCCCGGTCGGGCACCGGGAAGCGGCTCTCGCGGACATAGAAGAGCGGGAAGACGTCGGTGCGGTAGCCGACGAGTGGCACGCCCGATGTCTCGAGCGCCTCCAGCGTGGCCGGGATGTCGAGCAGCGACTTGGCGCCGGAGCAGACGACGCACACCGGCGTCCGCGCGATCTCGTCCAGGTCGGCCGACACGTCGCGGGTGTCGGCCCAGCCGCGGTGGACGCCGCCGATCCCGCCGGTCGCCATGAAGTGGATGCCGGCAGCCGAGCACACCGCCAGGGTGCCGGCGACGGTGGTCGCGCCCCAGGCGCCCGAGACGGCGCAGGTCGCGAGGTCGCGCGGCCCGACCTTGCGGACGTCCGGCTCGACAGCCAGCCGGTTCAGGATCTCGTCGTCGAGCCCCACCCGCACGGTGCCGTCGACGACCGCGATCGTGGCCGGCACCGCGCCGCACTCGCGCGCCCGCACCTCCGCTGCCCGGCCCACGCCCGGCCCGACGTCGGGCGGGAGCCCGTGGGCGATGAGCGACGACTCCAGGGCGACCACCGGCTGGGAGCGGACGAGCGCCGCCTCGACCTCCGGCGAGATGCGCAGGAGGCCGGAGGGGTGGCGGGTCATGGGTGCGCCGGCCGGGCGGATCTCTGCATACCGGGGGCCGATGGTACACTCGCGGCCGTGTCGAGCGCCGATACCGGACTGTCCGCGCCGGTCACGTGCGCCAACCATCCGAAGGTCGAGACCGGCGTTCGCTGCTCGGAGTGCGGAAAGCCGATCTGCCCGGACTGCATGGTGCCGGCGCCGGTCGGGATCAAGTGCCGCGAGTGCGCGCGCATGCCGCGCTCGGCGCGCGTCAGCCTGCGGCCGCAGAAGGCGGCGCGCGCGATCGGAGCGGCGTTCGGGGTCGGCTCGGCGTTCGGCGTGCTGCTCGCGTTCGCCGGCGGGGCGGGCCTCGGGTTCTTCACGCTCATCATCGCGTACTTCGTGGGGCTCCTGACCGGCCGGGCCACCCTTCGCGCCGCCGGGTACTTCCGCGGCGAGTCGACCGCCTGGATCGCCGCGGCCGGTGCGGGCTGGGCGTACGTCTGCGCCGGGATCGTCATCGCCGCCGAGGTGGGCGGCGACCCGCGCCTCTACGTGCAGGTGCTGGGCCTCCTCGTGGCCGCGTTCTTCGCGTACCGGGAGGCGGCTTGACCGACGAGCGCCGGAGGCGCCGCGGAGGCGCGATGCGGACGTTCGTGGTCGGGAGCGTCATCGGCGCGGCGGCTGCCGTGGTCGCGGCCCCGCGGCTGCGGCGCGGGCGGCGGCCGGACGGCGGCGAGCGGGCCGCCGGCCTGGAGGCGTTCGAGGGCGCCCCCTGCTGGCACTACGACCGCGCGCAGCCCCGCGACGCCGAGACGCGATGAGGCGCGTCGCCGCCCTCTACGACATCCACGCCAACCTGCCTGCGCTCGAGGCGGCGCTCGTCGAGGCCGGAGATGCGGACATCCTCCTCGTGGGCGGCGACTTCTCGCGCGGGCCGATGCCGGCCGAGACCGTCGACCGGCTGCGCGGCCTGGGCGAGCGCGTCCGGTTCATCCGCGGGAACGCCGACCGCATCGCGGCAGGCGAGGGCGAATGGGAGGCGGGCCGGCTGGGTGCCGAGCGGCTGGAGTTCCTGGCGGGCCTTCCCGAGACCGCGACGGTCGAGATCGACGGGCTCGGCCCGGTGCTCTTCTGCCACGGATCGCCGCGCGGCGACGAGGACATCGTCACCGCCGTCACGCCGCCCGACCGGCTGGAGCGGATCCTCGCCGGGGTCTCCGAGCCGGTCGTCGTGTGTGGGCACACCCACCACCAGTTCGAGCTGCGGTCCGGCGCGACCAGGATCGTGAACGCCGGCAGCGTGGGCATGCCGTACGAGGGGCGCCCCGGCGCGTTCTGGGCCATGCTCGGGCCGGATGTCGAGCACCGCGACACCGCCTACGACCTCGACGCGGCGGCGGCCGCCATCCGGGCGAGCGGCTTCCCGGACGCCGACGAGCTGGTCGACATGCTGCGCAACCCGGAGGGCCCGGACGAGGTGGCTCCGCACTTCGAGTCGCTCGCGGCGGACTGAGCCTCTAGACTCCGCCGCCGTGCCCCGGGCGCTCGTCACCGGCGGCGCCGGCTTCATCGGCTCGGCGCTCGTGCGCGCCCTGGAGGCGCGCGGCTACGGCGTGCGCGTCTACGACGACCTCTCGGTCGGCGACCCGGCCAACCTGGACGGCGCGGATGCCGAGCTCGTCCGCGGCGACGTGCGCGACCTCGACGCGCTGGTCGCGGCTGCGCGGGGCTGCGACGCCGCCTTCCACCTGGCCGCCGGGGCCGGCGTCATCCAGTCGATCGAGGAGCCGCTCGTGAACTTCGACCAGAACGCGCGCGGCACGCTGGTCGCGCTCGAGGCGGCGCGCCAGGCCGGCGTCGGCCGGTTCGTGTTCTCGTCCTCGAACGCGCCGCTCGGCGAGGGCGCCTACCCGGCCCGTGAGGACAAGCCGATCGCGCCGCTCTCGCCGTACGGGGCGAGCAAGGCGGTGGGAGAGGCGTACTGCTCGGCGTTCCACGGCGCCTACGGGATGCACGCCGTGGCCGTCCGGTTCTCGAACGCCTACGGCCCCCGCTCGGCGCACAAGGGCAACGTCATCCCGCTCTTCATCCGCCGCCTGCGGGCCGGGGAGGAGCTGGTGGTCTACGGCGACGGCGAGCAGACGCGCGACTTCGTCTTCTGCGAGGACCTGGCCGACGGCCTCGTCCGGGCGGCCGAGGCGGACGGCGCGGGCGGCGAGATCTTCCAGCTCGCAAGCGGCATCGAGACGAGCCTGAACCGGCTTCTGGAGCTTCTGGCCGAGGTCTCCGGCGCCGAGCCCCGCATCCGCCGCGAGCCGCCCCGCGCGGGCGAGATCCTGCGCAACTACTCCGCCGTCGACAAGGCCCGCGACCGGCTCGGCTACACGCCGTCGGTCACGCTCGAGCAGGGCCTGCGGCGGACGTGGGAGTGGTTCACAGCCCAGGGCTGAAACATCGCTGCCTGATGCCAATGTTCCACGCCCGGGTGTGCGCCCACGGATCCCGGGCGCCCGGCCTCCGGCCAGACGCCGGTTACTAGCGAAGCCAGGCGCGCATGAGCGCGTTGGCGAAGCCCATGCCGTAGCGGAAGTGCGGCGGCTTCTTCGACTGGCCTGAGAGGCGGTTCGTGACGGTGACCGGCACCTCGATCGAGCGCAGGTGCTTCTTCGAGGCCTCCACGATGAACTCCGAGTTGTGGAACTGGTCCTGGCGGAACTCGAGCCCGCGCAGGCTCGACGTGCGCACGGCCCGATAGCCGCAGGCCGGGTCGGTGACCCGGCTCCAGGTGAGGAGCGAGAGCAGGCGGGCGAAGAGCTTGATCCCGAGCTCGCGGGCCGCGTGTGAGGGGTCGGCGTCGCCCAAGACGCGCGAGCCGCCGACCACGTCGACGTCGCCCTCGGCGATCGGGCTGACGAGCCGCGAGAGCTCAGACGGCTGGTGCTGGCCGTCGGCGTCCATCGTGACGACCATCTCGGCGCCGGTGGCGAGCGCCAGCCGGTAGCCGGTGCGAAGCGCCGCGCCTTGGCCGCGGTTGAGCGGCAGGCGGACGGCGGCGCCCCCGGCGGCGCGGGCCCGGTCGGTGGTGTCGTCGGATGAGCCGTCGTCGACCACGATCGCGTGCAGCTCATACCCGCACACGGCCGGCGGCAGGGCGCCGAGGACGTGGGCGATGTTCTCGCCCTCGTTGTAGGCGGGGATGACGACCGCCACCCCGCCGGCGAACTGCTCCGGATGCCCGGTGGCGCGGAACTGCTCGAGCGCCAGGTTCTCGATGAGGCGGGTGAGGTCGCGGCGCGACCGCTCGGCCCGGCCGGCCAGCGTGAACGCGAACAGGTAGAGGACGGCCACCGCGAGCACCGTCGCTCCCAGGACGCGCCGCCCGCCGCCCTGGCGGAACGAGAGCTCGTCGAAGACCCACTGGAGGATGCCCGGATCGGCGCCCAGGATGACGAGCGGCAGCACGAACACGGTGAGCCGCAGGAGCAGGTCGCCGTTTCCGATCTTGCCCTGGCGGTAGGCGCGCAGGGTGAGCGCGGCAAAGGCGACCGCCGCCACCAGGCCGGCGGTGCGAAGGGGCGTCAGCGGCATTGGCCTACCGCGCCGGCTGCCCCACCGTCGCGGCGGGTCGCCATGCGGTGGACGGGGCGATCACGTCGGGGATCACGCGGTCCTTGTACCGCTCGATCACGACGAGGGTCGACTCGATCAGGTTCTCGGAGAGGAGCGTGGGCTGGAGCCCGAGCGCCGGCAGCTTGGTGTGCACCGGGTTGTAGTAGTGCTCCTCGGCCTCGACGCGCGGGTTCGTGACGTTGTCGACCCGGACGTTCATGCCGTGGTGCTCGCCGGCGTGGCGCACCTTTTCGGCCAGCTCCGCGACGTTGAAGATCTCGGTGAACTGGTTGTACACCCGGTACTCGCCCGCCGCGGGCGCGTTGGCCGCGGTCAGCTCGACGCACTGGAGCGTGTCGACGATGTTCAGGAAGCCGCGGGTCTGACCGCCCTTGCCGTAGACCGTGAGCGGTTGGCCGATCACGGCCTGGACGCAGAACCGGTTGAGCGCGGTGCCGAAAGCCTGGTCGTAGTCGTAGCGGGTGAGCAGGCGCTCGTCCATCTGCATCTCGGGCGTCTCGATGCCGTACACCACGCCCTGGTTCAGGTCGGTGCAGCGAAGGCCCCAGATCCGGCAGGCGAAGTGGATGTTGTGGCTGTCGTGCACCTTGGACAGGTGGTAGAGCGAGCCGGGCAGCTTCGGGAACGGCAGCACGTCGCGGCGGCCGTTGTGGGTGATCTCGATGAAGCCCTCTTCGATGTCGATGTTGGGCGTCCCGTACTCGCCCATCGTCCCGAGCTTGATGAGGTGCGCGTCGGGGGCGTGGTCGCGCATGCCCCACAGCAGCTTCAGCGACCCGATGACGTTGTTGTGCTGGGTCTCGACGGCGTTGTCGACGCTCTGCATCGACCACGGCGCGCTGGGCTGCTCGCCGTAGTGGATGATCGCGTCCGGCTCGAAGTCGCGCACCAGGTCGGCGGCGAACGTGCCCTCGGCGAGATCGCCGGCGTAGCTCTCGATGTGCTTGCCGGACGCCTCCTTCCAGGCCTCGATCCGCTCGGCCAGCGAGACGATCGGCGTCAGCGAGTCACCGCCCGCGTCCGCGACCCACTTCCGGCGGGCGAAATTGTCGGCGACGGCCACCTCGTGGCCTTTGCCCGAGAACCGCATGGCGGTCGGCCAGCCGAGATAGCCGTCGCCGCCCAGGATCAAGACTCGCATGCGCACTCCGTCGTCGTCGTGGACCGGCTGAGAATAGCTGGAATGCTATCGACCGGGCGCGACAACGGTCGGTAGCATGCCGCCGCGATGACCGCCCGCCGCGCGGAGCTTGCTGCCGTGCTCGCCCTGGCCGCGTGCCTCGGGGCGGGCCGCGCGCTCGCATGGGACGCCCTCGCCGTGTGGGGCGCCGCCGGGCTCGTGCTGCTCGTCCCGGGATGGTGCGCCCTGCGCGTGGTCGGCCTCGAGAGCACCCTCGGCCGGTCAGGGGCGGCGCCGGTCGCGGCGGCCCTCTCGCTCGCGGTGTGGACGCCGCCGCTCGCGGCCGCGTACCTGATCGGGCTCAGCCTGACGGTCGTCATCGCAGCCGTCCTTCTGGCGACCGCGGCCCTGGTGCTCGCGGTGCGGGCGCCGCTCGCCCTTCCGCGCGCGAGCGCCGCCGAGGTCGCGCTCGGGGCGTTCCCCGTCGCCGCCTTCGCGTACCTGGCCTGGCGGATCTCGACGCCCGTCGTCGGCGACGCGCTCTTCCACGTCGGGCTCATGCGCCGGCTCGGCGACGCTCCGTCGCTCTCGTTCGCGAACGTCTCGCCGTTCCTCGACGGGCCCGCCAACGCAGGCTACGCCCTGCCGGTCCTGCACGCGGCCTTCGAGGGCGTGGCCAGGCTGGCCGGCGTCGACCCGGTCGTGACGTTTCGCTACCTCCTGCCGCTGTGCGCGGCGCTCGCCATCGTGGCCGCCTACGCGCTCGCGCGGGCGCTCACCGGCTGGCGCTCCGCCGGCTACCTCGCCGCGGCGATGACCGCCTGGGACCTGTGCTCGCTCATCAACGGGCTCGTCCTGCAGATCAACCAGCCGCCGCCATTCGCGCTGTGGGTGCTCACGCCGGCGGCGCTGCTCCTCTTCTGGCTCGAGATCCGCCATGCCCGCCGGGCCGCGCTCGCCACGGTATCGACGGTCGCCGTGATCGCCTTCGTGCACCCGACGTACGCGATCCCGTGCCTGGCGATCGCCGCCGGCATCCTGGCCGGGGCGTGGCGGGCCGGTCTGCCCGACCTGCGCGCGCCGCTCGGCACGCTCGCGGGGATGACGGCGGTCACGGGCGGCATCGCCGGGTGGATCTGGTGGGAGGCGATCCGGGGAGGCCAGCGCCACCCGGTCCTGTCGCACGCGGACGAGTTCGTGATCCGCTCCGGCAAGGCGATCGTCATGTACCCGTGGGCCCCGGTGTTCGGGCGCGGCTACGTGCTCCTGGCGCTGATCGCGATGGCGTGGCTCGTGCGCTACCGGCCGCTCCTGCCGGCGGTCGGCGGCACGGCCGCCCTGCTCGTCCTGCTGCTCCTGCCCGGCCTCAACACGCTCGTGATCCAGGCCGTTGGGATGGGCCAGTTCCACCGCTTCTGGCAGCCGCTGCCGTGGCCGGTCATGGGCGCGGCTGGGGCGTGCGCGCTCGGCATCGCCCTCGGGAGGTGGTCGTGGGCCGCGGCGATCGTCGCGGCGATCGGCTTCCACGAGGTGCGGGGCACGGACTGGTTCTGGCACTGGCCGGTGAGCGTGGCCGTCGTCTTCGCGCTCCTCGTCACCCTGGTGCGGCTGCGGCTGCCGATCCGCGACCGGCTGCCGGGCGGCGCGTCTCCCGGCGCGGTCGTGCTCGTCGCGGGCGTGCTGGCGGCGTTCGTCGCGAACTGGGCGCCGACCGTCTGGCGCGAGGCGCGGGCCGGCCCCTACCGCGGCCCGCCCGCCTTCCAGACCGTCGAGTCGACCCCCGGGGCGATCGCGTACCTGCGCGACCTCGCGGGGCCGCCGCCGGTCGTCCTCGCCGCGCCCGACCGGGCCTTCGAGCTCTTCGGCCTGGCGGGCGTGCGGACGGCCACGCTGCCGGAGGCGCGGACACGCGCGCTGCCGCACCTGAACGAGGCCCGGCGAAACCACCTCGGCCAGGCGTTCTTCTCGCCCGAGTCGACCGACGCCCGCCGGCTTCAGGTGCTGCGCGCGCTCCGCGTCCAGTACGTCGTCGTCGACCTGCGCGACCAGCCCCCGGACGTCGTGACGGCCGTGCTGCGCGACCCGGCGCTCGAGCCGGTCTACCGCGACCCGACCGGCGTCCCGGCCCATCTGGGCCGGTTCGTCATCCTCCGCGTCAGGCAGTAGGCCAGTCGCGGACGGCTCAGGCCGGCTCGTCGCCCGCTGCCCGCTCGCCCGCGACCGTCCGGACGCACGTCATCCAGTCCTCCCACGCCGCCGGGTCGAATGTCCCTGCGTCCGGCTCGACCGTGATGTCCGACAGGAGCGTCGCCAGGTCGTCTTCCACACGATCGGCGAACTGCCCGAGAAACAGGGACATCGCGCGGAACGCGTCACGCTCGGTCACCGTGTACATGCGGCGTCCTCCTCGAAGGCCAATTGGCAATCATGAACGCGGCCAAATGGCCGTGGCGCGCCGCGCGATCACACCGCGCAGCGGCAGTGACCTACGGTGCATACGCGCCGCCACGCGCGCGCCGAAGCCAGCGCCCGATCTGGACCCGCTCGAGCGCGGTGAGGCCGGCAGGCAGGAGTGCCACGTACGCGACCATGCCGACGGCGACGGTCGTCGCCAGCGTGAGCCACCAAGGCTGGTCGCTCGTTGCCGCACGTGCGGCGATCGCGGCGGCTGCGCACCCGCCGGCCGGGATCGCAAGGCGGGCGTACGCGCGGTCAAACGGCTGGATCCCGACCCGCCGCCACACCTGAGACAGGCGCAGAGCGTTCACCCCCGCAAGTGCCACAGCCGAGGCGATCGCCGCCCCGGTCGGCCCGTGCGACGACGCCAGCGGCACGGCGAGCGCCACCAGGACGACCGCGGCCAGCAGGTTGTCGACGAGGTCGAGGCCGGTCAGGCCGACCATGATGAGGACGAACGCGACGCCGCCCGTCGCGACGTTCACGGTCTGGCCGGCGAGCATGATGCGAAGCGGCGTCGCGCCCTGCCCGTAGTCGGGCCCGAAGGCGCGCAACACCTCCGGCGCGGCGACCGCCAGCACGATCGCCGCCGGCAGCGTGCCCGCCAGGGCCCACCTCGTCGCCCGCTTGAAGAGCGCGTCGAGGCGTTCCCGCTCGCCGCGGGCGTGCAGGTCAGCCGCGAACGGCGCGAAGATCAGGTTGGCCGACGTGAGGAAGAGCAGCACGAGCTGCGAGACCCGTCCCGCGGCGGCGTATGCGTCGAGCGGCGTGCCGTGAACGTAGTGCGCAAGCACGAACAGGTCCGTCCAGAAGAGGGCCTGGGCGAGCAGGGCGGACGGGGCGCGGGGGAGGCCGTAGGCGATGGCGGCCCGCACCTCGTCGCGCGGCGCCGGCCGGTCGCCCATCCCCGCCGCGGCCGCGCGCCACATCGCACGCGCCGCCACGGCGCCTACGACCCACGAGAGACCGTACGCGGCCACCGCCGCGTTGGTCTCGCCGCCGGCGGCGATGGCGCCGGCCGCGAGCACGATCCACAGCACGGGCTGGCCGATCCAGAACACCGCCAGCGTGGGACCCATGCGCTTCAGGCCGCGGGTCGCCCCCAGGTAGACGTTGGCGACGGCGATGAACGGGAGCCCGGCGGCGCCGATCGCGATGGCGCTCGCGCGGTCGCCGGTCAGCGGCGACGCGGCGGCGATGACGGCGGCGACGACGACCGACGCGACGATCGCCACGCCGGCGCAGCGATCGACGAGGCTCCGCAGCGTCCCCGGGTCACCCGCGCCCTCGGCGATCGCCACGAGGCGCACGGCCGCCACGTCCATCCCGAACCGCGCTCCCGCCGACGCCACGAACGCGACCTGCACCGCGATCGTGACGAGCGCCAGGCCGCCCGCCGGCAGCGATCGCCCGAGGAGCACCTGCACGCCGAACGCCGCGGCCACACCCGCGAGCAGGCCCACCACGTTGGCGGCCGTGCCGCGCAGGAGGACGCGCTCGTCGCTCACGGCCATAGTGTCGCGAGCGCCTCGGCGGGCGTCACTCGAGGTAGCCGAGGCCGCGCAGGCGCTCCTCGACCTCGCGCTCCTCGTCAGCGGTGAAGACGCCGGCGGCGGCCTCCGCGGGCTGCTCGTCCGCCTCGGCCTCCAGCCCAGCCGCCGCCTCGATCATCCCGGCGAAGTCGGCGAGCGAGATCTCCGAGCCGTCGGCGGCGGCGGCGCTGGGGCCGGCCGCCACGTAGACGCCCTCCGGCCTGTGGTCGCCGGAGAGCCAATCGGCCTCCTCGACCATCCGGCGGGCGTGGGTGAGCGAGTAGAGCGGCGCCGCTTCGAGCAGGAGGTCGGGGGCGCGGTCGAGGTAGGGCCCGTCGAGCACCTCCTCCTTGCGGCGGACGGCGCGGATCGGGTGGGCGCCCGTGTCGGGGTCGGCGAACTCGAGCAGCGATGCGGCCACGTCGTCGCGGACGCGCTCGTAGTCCTCGGGCGCGACCCGGCCGTCGGGCTCGCGGCCGCGCAGGGCGATCGAGACGCCCTCGCCGGTCGAGACGACGCTCGTGTAGGCAACGGTTCCCGACCAGTCGACGGGCTGCGTGGGGACGGCCACGCGGCCGTGCAGGCCGAGCTTGTCGTAGGCCACGCGGGCGATCGAGCGCAGCCGGCCCCAGGCCAGCAGGCCGACCAGGCCCGAGCCGCGCCCCAGCTGCAGGTGTCCGAGGTGCTCGAGCACGCGGTTCATGTTGAGCGCGCGGGTGCACGGCTGGTGGCCGTGGTCGGACATGAGGACGACGGTGTCCGTGTCGTCGGTGCGCTCGACCAGCGTGCCCAGCTCGCGGTCGAGCATGCGGTAGACGTCGACCACGCGCTGGGCCACCGGCGACGCGGCCGCCTCCGCGTGGCGCGGATGGCCGGGGTGGACGTACTCGAGCAGGCAGTGCTGGATGCGGTCGGGCGAGACGAAGACCAGGCAGGCCGCGTCCCACTCCTCCGAGTCGAGGAGCGTGCGCATCGCCTCCGCCCGGGCCGCGCTCGTTCGCTCGACGTCCTCCACGAGCTCGACCGGCCGGCCGCGGAAGGTCGTCCACGAGCCGCCGTTGATCGGCCAGCCGAGGCTGGGCCCGATCTCGGCGGGATGGCTGAAGGTCGCCCCGCCCGGGATGACGCCGCCCGCGATCGCGACGCCGTTCACGTCGGGCGGCGGGTAGGTGAGCGGGATGTTGGCGATCACGACCCGCTTGCCGGCTGCCGAGAGCTTCTCCGGCCAGGTCGGGGCGAGGATCGAGCGCGACGAGACGGGCATCCGCCGGCTCGCGCCGGGCTGGTGCTCGAGGATGTCGAAGACGCCGTGCCCGGCCGGATCGCGCCCGGTCAGGAAGGTCGGCCAGGCCGCCCAGGAGTGCGACGGCGTGCACGATCGCGAGACCCCGCGCCGGCCGCGCCCGATCAGCGCGGCGAGGTGCGGGAGCTCGCCGGCGGCGAGCAGCGGGTCCAGCACGTCCCAGTCCGCGCCGTCCCATCCGACCACGAGTATCCGGTGGGCCACGGCCGCTGAGGATACTCGCGAGGGGTGGGTTCAGACCCCGCATCGGACCCTGGCACGGTCTTGTGACGCGATCGTTGCTCGTGCGCGCCCGCTGCCGGAAGCCGGCGAGCTACGGTCGACTCATGGCCAGAGCGTTGCGTCATCAGGCGGCGGGACCGATCTACCACCCTCATGAGCCGGGGCGTTCGGAAGCTGCCGATCTTCACCGACGACGAGGACAGGCTGACCTTCTTGCGCATGCTGTCCGAGACCGTGCGGGTCTTCGGGTGGCAGTGCGCGGCGTACTGCCTGATGACGAACCACTACCACGCGGTCGTCGTCACTCCCGAGCCGAACATCGGCACGGGCATGAAGCGGCTGAACGGGCTCTACGCACAGAATTTCAATCGCAGACACGGATTCCGCGGCCACGTGTTCGAGGACCGGTACCGCTCGATTTCTCGACGTGCCGGGCGTGCTGCGATGGTTCGACGCCGACGCCAGCCGCGCCCGCCAGCTCTATCGCAGCTCGGTGTACTCACGGCTCGAGCAGCGCCGCGACGCGGCGGCGTCGCCGGACGCCTCCGCGTAGGCGTCACGGCTTCGCCTCGCCGGCGTAACGCCCGCCGATGCGGGGTCTGACCCCGGTCTTGCCCGACTAGCCTTTCGCCGATGCCAGTGCTCCCCGACACGGCCGTCGTCGAGGCGGGGCGGCTGTGCGTCGGGGGCGCTGCGTTGTCGGACCTGGCGCGCGAGCACGGGACGCCGCTGCACGTCTACGACGAGGTGACACTTCGCGTCCGGGCGCGGACCTACCGCGACGCCCTCGCCGGCTATCCGGGGAGCGCGCGGTCGGTGTACGCCTGCAAGGCCAACGCCACGGTCGGGCTCCTGCGCCTGCTGGTCGAGGAGGGGATGGGGATGGACGTCGCCTCCGAGGGCGAGCTGGCCCACGCGCTGGCGGCGGGCGCGGCCCCCGAACGGCTCGTCGTCCACGGCAACAACAAGTCCGACGCCGACGTCCGCGCCGCCGTCGCAGCCGGCGCCGGGCTTCTGGTGGTCGACCACCTCGAGGAGCTCGACCAGATCGAGCGGATCGCGGCCGCGGAGCACCGCGAGCAGCCGGTCCTGCTCCGTGTGACGCCGGGCATCGAGGCCGACACGCACGCCAAGATCCAGACCGCCCACGCGGCGTCGAAGTTCGGGATGGCGCCCGCGGACATCGAGGCGGCGATCGAGCGCGCCGCCGCCTGCCCGCATCTGCGGCTCGACGGCCTGCACGTCCACCTGGGCTCGCAGATCCGCGACCTCGACGCCTACCTGGCGGCGGTCGAGTGGCTGGCACGGTTCGAGCTCGCCGCCCGGCTTCCCGTCCTCGACCTCGGCGGTGGGCTCGCGATCCCCTACACGGACGAGGACGACGCCCCCGACCTGCATGCCGCCGTCACCGCGACCGCGACTGCCGTGGCGAGGAGCTTCGACCCTCGGCCGGAGCTCGTTCTCGAGCCGGGCCGCTCGGTCGTCGGCACGTGCGGCGTCACGCTCTACACCGTCGGGGCGGTGAAGGAAACCGCGGCCGGCGTCACCTACGTCGCCGTCGACGGCGGCATGTCCGACAACCCGCGCCCGGTGCTCTACGGCGCCCGCTATCAGGCCTGGATCGCCGACCGCGCCGGCGACGGGCCCGACGGCGTCTACGCGGTGGCGGGGAAGCACTGCGAGTCGGGCGACGTCCTGATCGAGCGGGCGCCGCTCCCGGCGCCCCGCCCAGGCGACGTGCTCGTCGTCGCCGCGACCGGCGCGTACTCGGCCAGCATGGCGTCGACCTACAACGCGCTTCCGCGCCCCGCCGCGGTGCTCGTGGCCGGCGGGGAGGCGCGGACGATCGTGCGCCGCGAGACGGTGGACGACCTGCTCACCCTTCAGGTGTGAAGTTCGGGGCCGCTCGGGCCGATATCTGGAGGGAATGAGCCGTGCGCTTTCACGCTCGCTCGCGGTGGTCGGTCTGCTCGCCGTGGTCTCGGCAACGCTCGTCGTGGTCACGCCGTCGCTTGCCCGCATCGTGGACCGCGACCACCCGCATCGCGCGCCGCAGCCGAGCTGGCTCTGGCAGAGCCACGTCTACGGCGGCTCGACGAGCGCGGCCCCGGCCGTCAAGCAGAAGCCGCACGCCAAGCGCGGCCGGCGCCCGTACAAGCCGCCGGTCGACCGCTGGTCTCAGCCGTAGCGGACGAGCCCGACGTGATGGGCCTGCGCGATCTTGGCCGCGTCGGCGAACCGGTAGACGAGCAGGTTCCCGGTCTCGCGGCCCGGTGCAGGGAAGGCGAGCTGCCCGGTGGCCGACTGCCCCGGCCCGAGCGACATCCCGATCAGGGAGCGCCCGACCTCTGCGGTGGCCGACGCCAGGAAGGCGTGGTTCTTGGAGTCGAGGAGCCAGATCTGGGTTGGGGCGACGGTCTGCGTGGCGGTCGACATGTTGGTGATCGTCACCCTGACGACCCCGAAGATCGTGGTGCCCGGCGGGAGCGGCGCGTCGACGCGCTTCGTCCACGCCACGCCGGCGACCTTCACCGAGATGTCGTCGAGCACGAGCTTCGACCCGAGCGGGGCGACGGTGTAGACCTTCCCGTCGGTGTAGGTCACCGTGCCCGACCGGGGCAGGGTCGAGGACGGCGGGGCCGTGTTCGACCCGGCGGACGCGCCCGAGCCGCCGCCCGAGCAGCCGCTGGCCGCCAGGACGGCGGCGAGGAGGATCGCGGCGCGTCTCACGCCTCGTCGGCCTCGTCCTCGACCTGGCGCCGCAGCTCGGCCACCGAGAGGCCCTCGAGCGACAGGAACACGAACCCGACGCCGACCCCCAGCGCCGCCTCGATGAGCTGCAGGCCGATCGAGAACGTGAGCGCCAGGTCGCTCGACACGGGGTAGAGCACGCTCAGACCACCCGCCGTCGCGCCCTGGAACACGCCCAGGTTGCCGGGCGTGATGGGGAAGAGCTGCACGAGGTTCGAGGCCAGGAAGACGACCCCGGCGGCGCCCAGCCCCTCGTCGATCCCGTAGGCCCGCAGCGCCCAGTAGATGCCGGCGAGCTGCATCACCCAGCTCACGGTCGCCATCACGAGCCCCCATGCCAAGAGGCGCGGACGGCGGAAGATCGCCTGGCCCTCGCGCATCGCGCGGATGGTCGCGGTGAAGCTGATGCCGAGCAGGTGCCACCAGCGCTCGACGTAGTCGCCCGCCGGCACCATCCGGCGGCGCTGGATTCGCGTCGCGACCTCGATCCCGGCGGCGACGAGCGCGACGAGGAGGACGACGCCCGAGAGCACCGCGAGCAGGTCGACGGCCTGCTTCGGAACCGGCGCGAACGCGACCACCCCGACCAGCACGCCGATCAGCATGATGCCGCTCAGGATCTGCTCGGTGACGAGCGTGCCGACGAGCGTCGAGACCGGCACCGCCTGGTCGCGGGCCAGGAGCTTGCGCCGCAGCACCGACACCCGGGCCACCTCGCCGAGCCGCGCGATCAGCACCGTGTTCAGAAGGAAGCCGATGAAGATCGGCGGGATGACGTCGCGCAGGGGGACGTCGAGCCTGTTGCCGTCGTCGTCGGCCGGGACCGCGTCGATGGCGGCCTTCCAGGTGAGCGCCTTGGCCGCGACCGAGCCGAGGTTGGCGAGGAGCGCCGCGAGCACGAAGACCGGGTCGGCCTCGGTGAAGACGTTCGCGATGACCTGCAGCGAGTAGCGCTGCGAGACGAGCAGCACGAGAGCGGCGATGACGACGGCGAATGCAGCCGCCTTGAGCGCCGTGCGCCGCTGCGGCCGCAGCTCCTGCGCGAGCTGCGACACGGTGACCGGCTCGAGGCCGCGCTCCCGCGCCGAGGCCAGGATGTGCGGAACGGCCTCGACCGTCTGGCCGCGGTCGCCGCCCTGGCCCGAGCCGTCGCCGTCGTGCAGCAGCAGGATCGCCCCGGGCCGAAGGACGTTGCGACAGCGAGCGACGATCGCGTCGACGCCCGGCCGGGCGGTGTCGAACACCGCTCCGTGCCAGCCCACCATGCGATACCCCTGGTTGCCCGCGACGGCCGAGACGAACGGGTTGCGGAACCCGTGCGGTGCGCGGAAGAGCTTCGACGCCTTGCCGTCGACCGCCTCGGAAAGCGCGCTCTCGGCCGCCCGGAACTGGTGCACGATCGCCCGCGGCCCTGCGAAGACGAGCAGCGAGTGGTCGTCGCCGTGGCTCGCGAGCTCGTGGCCCTCGGCGACGATCCGGCGCGCGATGTCGGGGTGCGCGCGCACCTGGCGGCCGAGCGCGAAGAACGTGGCCCGGGCGCCCCCGTCGCGGAGCGCGTCGAGCACGCCGGGCGTCCACTCCGGGCTCGGGCCGTCGTCGAACGTGATGGCGACCATCGGGACGGGCGTGGAGCCGATGCCGACCACCTTGCCGAAGAGGCGCGCGTTCGGGGTGAACGTCGCCCAGGCCACCGCCATCAGGATCAGCACGGCGATCGCCACGACGACCTCGCCGGGCCGGCCCCCGACCTCCTTCCCGATGACCGCCGCCGCCGCCAGCCAGACGGCGGCCGAGATCACGAAGCGAACGATGACGTCGCGCTTGCCCATGCAGGGCGCACTCCGGCGAGAAGGTCGTCGTAGTAGGCCTCGAGCTTCGTGGCCACCCGCGGCCACGCGTAGTGCTCGAGCGCGGTGCGGCGGCCGGCCTCTCCCATCCGGCGGCGCTCCTCCGGATCGTCGAGGACGTGGCCGAGGGCGGACGCGAACCGGGCCGCGTCGTCGGCCGGGTGGACGAGCAGCCCCTGGACGCCGTCCTGCATCACGAGCTGGAAGCCCGAGATGCGGCTCGCCACCACGGGTACGCCGCAGCTCATCGCCTCGAGCAGCACCATCCCGAACGAGGCCCGGTTGCAGGGCGTGCAGAAGACGTCGCCGGCGACGAGGTGGTTGGGCCGGCTGCGGTTGAGCCGTCCGGCGAACTGGACGTGCGGGCGCTGCCCGTCGGTGATCTGGTGCTCGTACTTGGGCCGCAGCGGGCCGTCGCCGACCACCACCAGCTTGACGTCGCGGCCCTCCTCATGGAGCCGGCGGTGCGCCTCGATCATCGTTCCGAGCCCGTTTCGGGGGTCGAACCGGCCGACGAAGACGATCGTCCGGCCGTCGCCGCGGACGCCCGGCGCCGGCTCGGCGTCGGGCGAGAAGTGGTCGGCGTCGATGCCGTTCGGGATCACGTCGTAGGCGTAGGGGTAGTAGGGCACGAGCGAGCCGATGCAGGCCTCCGACACGCAGATCCGCCCGTCGAGCCGCTCGATCCACGGCCGCGTCCACTCGGCCAGGATGTCCATCCCGAGGGTCTGCGGGAAGACGCTGTGGAACGTGGCGACCACCACGGCGTCGTCGGGCGCGTTGGCGATCGCCCAGGCGGGGAACGGCGGGTTGTACGGCGCGTGGACGTGGATGACGTCGAAGCCGCGGTCGCGGAAGAAGTCGCGCAGCTGCCGCCCCAGCCAGGGCCCGAGCGTGTGCGTCGTCTGGGCGTTGTTCCCCCACTTGGGGACGTAGACCGGGACCGCGGTCCCAAGGCGGGCGATCTCGAACGTCGGGCTCCGGGACCGGCATCGCGTCGTCCTGCACGGGCGGGGTGCGCACGATGCGCCCGGTGACGACCGTGACCTCGTGCCCGAGCGCCTGCAGGCCGCGCGCCTGGCCGTCGACGTGCTCGGTGATCCCGCCCAGCGACGGGTAGTAGAAGTCGGTGACGATGGCGATCCGCACGGCGAGTGATCGTAACCCAGCCCCGCGCTGGCACTCTCGGCCCCAGTGCGCCAGGGTGCGGTCGGTATACTGAACTTGGATGCCGATCTACGAGTACCGATGCCAGAACGACCACCGGTTCGAGGTGCTCCAGAAGTTCTCCGACGAGGCCCTGACCGAGTGTGAGGTGTGCGGCGCATCGGCCCAGCGTGTGCTGCACCCGGTCGCCATCCACTTCAAGGGATCGGGGTTCTACTCGACCGATTACGGCCGGAAGTCGAAGGCGGGGTCCGAGGGCAAGTCCGACGGCAAGTCCGAGAGCTCGACCGACTCGAAGTCGTCCGAGAAGTCCGAGAAGAAGAGCTCCGAGGGCGGAAGCAGCGAGCCCAAGAAGGCCGCGGAGGCGTAGCTCACGCCCACTGGTGGACGCCGCCCTCGTGGATGGCGGCGTAGACGGCGTTTCGCGTGCGGTTGGCCTCCTCGGCCGTGAGCGTTCGGGTGGGATGGCGGAGGACGAGGCGGACGAGCACGTTCTTCTGTCCGGGCCGAAGGCCGATCCGCTCGACCGCCTGCGGCGGGAGCTCCGCCGCCGGCGTCTCGGCGACGACCGCCACCTCCTCGACGGCCTCGAGCGCGGCGGGCTCCACCCGCTCGCGGATCCGGTCTCCCAGCTCCTCGGCGGTCAGATCGGCGGCCACCGCGATCGAGAGGTCGCGCCGCGTCGGCGGCATCGCGCTCACCGGCCGGTAGGGCTCGAGGTCGAGCATCTGGCCCGCGACGCGCGGATCGGCCGAGCGCAGGAGGCGGATGTCGTCAATTCCCTTGCGGAGCATGAGCGCGCGGTCGAGGCCGACGCCGAGGGCGAGCCCCGACCAGAGGCGCCGGGTCGAGCCCGCCCGCGCGCAGGACGTGCGCGGCCGGCCAGGCCGCACTCGAGGAGCTCCACCCAGTGCCCGTCGACCTCGACCTCCACCTCGCGCCCCTCGGTCGTGTACGGGTGGGTCGCCGGGAGCGTGCGGTGGCGGGCGCCGGGCAGCACGGCCGAGACGACGGCCGCGACCATCTCGTCGAGGTCGGCGGCGGCGAGCGGCGCGCCGCGTCGCACCCGCCACAGGTCGAGCTGGTGCGGCTCGCCGACGTGCAGGCGGTCGACGACGTCGCGCCGGTAGACCAGGCCCGGGCACGCGACGACCAGATCGGCGCGCCCATTGCGTGCGTGGTTGCGGAGCGCGCCCGGGACGGCCGCGGTCATGTGGGTGCGCAGCAGGCGGCCGCCGTCCAGGTAGCGCGTGTACCGGGCCTCACGGGCCGGCGCGTCTGCCGGATACCCGAGCACCTCGTAGTTCTCGCTGATCGTGACGATCGCATTCGAGCGGTGCACGTGCACCGGGCAGCCCCACGCCCGCTCCAGGCCGGCGCGGATCGCGTCGGCAACGAGCTGCAGGGCGTGCGCGCCGGCGGCCGGGTCGGACAGGTCGCGGAGCGCGAGCGCGCGGTCGAGCTGCTCCTTGGTGATGACGGATTGCATCGCAGATCCTCCAGGGACGGTGGGATGACGGGACCCGGGACCCCGGCCGCCGTCCGGCTGAGAGGAACGCGATGCGCCCGGCTACGAGCGCCGTGCGAGCGCAGCCACCCCAGCCTGCGGCCGGGGCGGGGTAAAGGATCTGGCGCTCGTGGTCATCACGAGTCGAAGTCTAGCCCGGTGGTTGGCCGCTACTTCACCGTGCAGCCCGGTGCGTAGATCTGGCCCTTGGGGGAGGGGAGCGGCGCCGAGTTGCCCAGGAACATCTGCACGACGGCCGCGTTCTGCTCGCTCGACTGGAGCACGTCCTGGCCGCCGAGCACGAGGGGGGTCCCGCCGAGGTGGCACTCGAGCGTGCGCCCGGAGCGGAACTTGATCCAGCCCATTCCGAGCAGCTCGTTCGCCGAGAGGTCGGTGGCGAGCGGCTTCACAACCGAGCGGCCGACGGACGGCAGGTGCAGGAGGCTCGACGGCTTGATGAGCTCGTGCATGAGCGCCTGCAGCACCCGCTGCTGGCGCTCGGTGCGCGAGATGTCGGTGTCGGCCGCGTTGGTCGTGTGGCGGATGCGGGCGTAGGCCAGGGCCCGGCGGCCGTCCAGGTGGATCGGGCCCTTGCCGAACTGCCAGCCGTGGCCGTCGAAGTCCTCGGACGAGACGATCTTGGTCGGGTTCACGATGGTGATCCCGCCGAGGTCGTCGATCAACTCCCTGAACCCCGTGAAGTCGACCAGGACGACGTGGTTCACCCTGAGCGAGGTGAGCCGGTTCACGGTGCGGATCAGAAGCGGCGGGCCGCCGAACGCGAACGCGGCGTTGATCTTGTTCGTGCCGTGGCCGGGGATCGGCACGTACAGGTCGCGCGGGATGGAGAGCATCGAGACCAGGTGGTGGCTCGGGTCGGTGCGGACGAGCAGGATCGAGTCCGCCCGCGCCCCGGCCGTGGCGCTCTGCCCGCGGCTGTCGGATCCCATGACGAGGCTGATCTGGGGGTTTCGCAGGATGTTCCCGGTGGGGGTGAGCGCCGCCCGCGTCCGCTTGTCGACGCGCTTGTTGGCCTTCGCCACCTCGTCGGAGAAGGCCCGGTAGCCGAGGTAGAGCCAGAAGGCGAAGAGCAGGAAGAGGACGGGGATCCCGATCGCCAGGATCCGCCGCCAGCGGCGCCGGAAGAATCTCCGCCGCGGACCGGCAGGCCCGCCGGGCGGCGGCGGCTCGGCCACCCGCCGGCCTGGCAGCGGCTCGCGGCTGGGGCGCATGTCGGGCGCGGGCAGGCCCTCGGGCGTCGGCGCCCGGGCGGGCGCGGCCGCAGCTCGAGACCGTCCGGTGAAGTCGAAGCGCGCGGCGTCTGCGTCGTCGATCCCTCCGGCCCGGCCCCCGCGATACGTCCTGTACGGCTTTCGGGGCTTCGACTCGGGCGCCATCTCGCCGTTTTATGGTACCCACGATGATGAATTCCCTCCTTGGGGCCCGTCGTGGGCGTCGACCTGGGCGGCACGTCCGTGAAGGCGGCGCTGGTCTCGCCGGAGCTCGAGCTCCTGGCCCGCGACTCCGCGCCCACGGAGGTCTCCGACGAGGACCGGCTGCTGGAGGAGATCGAGCAGCTCGTGCGCCGGGTGGCCGGCGACAAGCCCATCTCGGCCGTTGGCTTCGGGCTCCCGTCGCAGATCGACCAGCGCCGCGGCGTCGTCGCCGACTCGATCAACGTGCCGCTGACGAACGTGCCGTTCGTCGTCAGGATGACGGAACGGCTCGCTCTCCCGGTGAAGGTCGACAACGACGCGAACGTGGCCTGTCTGGCCGAGGCCCGCATCGGCGCCGGCCGGGGCCGGGCCAACGTGATCATGCTGACGCTCGGCACCGGCGTCGGCGGCGGGATCGTGCTTCACGGGCGCGTTCACCACGGCGCCACAGGCTACGGCGGCGAGCTCGGGCACATCGTGATCGACGAGAACGGGCCTCCCTGCCAGGGCCACTGCCCCAACCACGGCTGCCTCGAGAGCCTGGCGTCCGCGGCCGGCGTTCGGCTGGCGGCCGAGCAGATCGCGGCCGAGCGGCCGGGCGGCACGCTCGCCGAGGCGGTCGGGCAGGGCGGAGCCGCAGAGGTACGGGTCGTCATCGATGGCGCACTCGCAGGCGACGCCGACTGCGTCGATGCGCTCGCGATCGTCGGCCGCCACCTGGGCGTCGGGATCGCGAACTACGTGAACATCTTCAACCCGGACGTGGTCGTGGTCGGCGGCGGGATCATGGCGGCCGGCGAGATCCTGCTCGGCGTGGCCCGCGAGGAGGCCGGCCGGCGTGCGCTGCGGCCGCCGTGGCGCGAGGTCGAGGTGGTGGCCGCCGAGCTCGGGAACGACGCGGGCGTGCTGGGCGCCGCGGCGCTCGTCCTGTGAGCGGCGCGCTCGTCGTCTGCCCGACCCCCATCGGCAACCTCGGCGACGTGACGCTGCGGGTGCTCGACGAGCTGCGCACGGCGGCCGTGATCGCGTGCGAGGACACCCGGCGGACGCTCACGCTGCTCGACCGTCATGGCATCGCCGCCCCGCGGGTGTCGCTCACCGAGCACAACGAGGCGGCCCGGATCCCCGTCCTCCTGGAGCGGATGCGGGCGGGTGAGCGGGTCGCGCTGGTGTCCGACGCCGGCACGCCGACGGTGTCCGATCCGGGCGCCCGGCTGGTGGCGGCGGCCGTCGAGGCCGGCGTGACCGTCGAGGTGCTGCCGGGCGCGTCGGCCGTGACCACCGCCGCGACGGCATCGGGCCTGGCCGGCGACGGGTTCGCCTTCTGCGGCTTCCTGCCGCGGACGCCGGCGGGCATCGGCTGGCTCCTCGACCGCCTGGACGCCGCCGAGCTGGCGGTGGTGGCGTTCGAGTCGCCGCGGCGCCTGCCGGCCACGCTGCGCCTTCTGGCCGAGCGCGACCCGGACCGCCGGGCGGCGGTCTGCCGCGAGCTCACGAAGCTCCACGAGGAGGTCCGGCGCGGCACGGTGGCCGAGCTGGCGGCGCACTACGACTCGGCGCCGAAGGGCGAGGTGACGCTGGTGCTCGCGCCCGGCGCGGCCGGCGGCGGTCGGGCTGGGCCCGCCGACGACGCGCTCCGGGAGCTGGCCGAGGCGCTCGGCAGTCGCCGCGCCGCCTCCCTGGCGGCGCGGCTCACCGGTCTACCTCGGAACCGCCTCTATGCCGCGATCACGCGCGCGAGGCGCTGACCACGTCGTCGGTCATCTCCGTCCGGCACGACGCGCACACCATGCGGTCGTGGAACGGCTGGAGCGCGCGCCTGCCGCCGCAGAACACGCACGCATCGTGCGGCTTCGAGAGCACGATCGTGTCCCCGCGCACGCTGATCTCCAGCGGGTCGCGGATCTCGATTCCGAACCTGCGCCGGATCTCGACCGGGATGACGATCCGGCCGAGGTCGTCGACCCGGCGGACGACGCCTCCGGTTTGCCCGCCGCGAATCCGCGTCGGCTGCTTCACTGCGTTCATTCTGACCCTCGCCATCTTCTAGGATGGAGCCCGGATCCCAGGATAACGCGGAAATTGCTCGACCTGACATCTCCTTACAAAAAACATGCCGTTCTCTGTCACTACGCCAATCTACTACGTCAATTTCGGACCCGCATCTGGGCCATGCGTATACAACCGTGGCAGCGGACGTCCTGGCTCGCCACCACCGCCAGCGGGGCGAGGAGGTCTTCTTCCTGACGGGCACCGATGAGCACGGCGCCAAGGTCGCGCGGGCGGCCGAGGAGGCCGGGCTCACGCCGAAGGAGTTCTGCGATCAGGTGTCGGCCCGGTTCCGCGATCTGGTCGCGAAGCTGAACGCGACAAACGACTACTTCATCCGCACCACCGACCCCGAGCACGAGGCCCGGGTGCAGGAGTTCCTCGTGCGGCTGCGCGAGGCCGGCCACCTGTACGAGGACACCTACGCCGGCCTCTACTGCACCGGCTGCGAGCAGTTCTACGCCGAGAGCGACCTGGAGCAGCCCGGGAACATCTGCCCGCTGCACAAGACGCCGGTCGAGTGGCTCGAGGAGGAGAACACCTTCTTCCGCCTCTCCGCCTTCACCGGCAAGCTGCTCGAGCTCTACGACCGCGACCCCGAGTACGTGGTGCCGCGCACCCGCTACAACGAGGCTCGCTCCCAGATCGAGGCGGGCCTGAAAGACCTCTCTGTGAGCCGGGCGTCGGTCAGCTGGGGGGTGCCGCTGCCGTGGAAGCCCGACCAGACGATCTACGTCTGGGTCGACGCCCTGCTCAACTACCACACGGCGCTCGAGTACGGCACGGGCGAGGACGTCGCGGCGAAGTTCTGGCCGTCGACGCACCTGCTCGGCAAGGACATCCTGCGCCTGCACTGCGTGCTGTGGCCGGCGCTGCTGATCGCCGCCGGCTACGAGCCGCCGCGGAAGCTCTTCGTGCACGGCTACCTCACGAGCGGCGACCAGAAGATGTCGAAGTCGCTCGGCAACGTGATCGACCCGCTCCAGGTGATCGCCGACCTCGGCGCCGACCCGCTGCGGTTCTACGTGCTGCGCGAGGTGCAGTGGGGGCAGGACGGGAGCGTCACGCGCGACGCGCTCGACCGCCGCTACGAGGGCGAGCTTGCGAACGACCTCGGGAACCTCGTCTCGCGCACGACGGCGATGATCGCCCGCTACCGCGAGGGGCGCGTGCCCGCGGGCGAGACGGCGTTCGAGTCGGTGCACGAACGTGTCGCGGAGCGGTTCGAGGCGCTCGACCTGACCGGGGCGCTCGAGGAGATCTGGACGCTCGTCCGCGCGGCCAACCGCTTCGTCGAGGACACGGCGCCGTGGGCGCTGGCGAAAAGCGACGACCCGGCCGACGCCGAGAAGCTCGACACGGCGCTCTACACCCTGGCCGACGCGGTGCGGGCGCTCGGCGTCCTCCTGCACAGCTACATCCCGGAGGCCTCGGAGCGGATCCTGGCTGCCGTCGGCGAGCCCGGCGCGACCGGGTGGGACCGGGCCGCGCTCGGGCTGACGACTGCGCTCACCGCGGTGGAGCAGCCTCCCCCGCTGTTCCCGCGCCTGGCTCCTGCCGGCGCGTGATCGACACCCACGCGCACCTCGAGATGTGCGACGGGGAGCCGGAGGACGTGGTCGCCGCGGCGGTCGACGCCGGCGTCGACCGGGTGCTGACGATCGGGCGCGAGCAGGCGGTCGACCTCGCGCAGCGGATCCCCGGCGTGTGGGCGATCGTGGGCGTCCACCCGCACGAGGCGGCCGAAGTCGCCGATCCGGCGGCCGCGGTGCGCGGGCTGCTCGACCGGCCGCGGGTGGTCGCGGTGGGCGAGTGCGGGCTCGACTTCTACCGCGACTACGCGCCGCGCGACGCCCAGCGGCGGGCGTTCGCCGCCCAGATCGAGGTCGCGAACGAGGCCGGCCTGCCGCTCGTGATCCACACCCGGGCAGCGGACGACGCGACCTTCGCCATGCTGGAGGCGGCCCGTGTGCCCGTCGTCCTGCATTGCTTCGGCTCGGTGGGCCGGCTCGACGATGCGCTCGAGCGCGGCTACATGGTCTCGTTCGCCGGGAACGTCTGCTACCCGAAGGCCGAGGATCTGCGCGAGGCGGCGCGGCGGGTGCCGGACGACCGCATCCTGGCCGAGACCGACGCGCCCTACCTGGCGCCGCCGCCGCACCGCGGCCGCCCCAACCAGCCCGCGTACGTGATGCAGACGCTCGCGGTGCTGGCGGCGGAACGCGGCGTCGAGCCGGCGGCGCTCGAGGCGCTGATCGACGCCAACGCGAGCCGGGTCTTCGGGTTGTGAGCGGGTCGCAGGTGACCCTGGCGCGGATGCGCGAGTTCGGGATCCGTCCCGACCGCGACCTGGGCCAGCACTTCCTGGTCGACGACAACGTGCTCGAGGTGGCCGGGCGGCTCCTGCCGCTCGATCCCGACGACGTGGTGCTCGAGGTCGGCCCCGGCCTCGGCGTCCTCACCGCATGGCTCGCGCGCCGGGTGGCGCTCGTCCACGCGGTCGAGGTCGACCGCCGGCTCGAGCCGGCCCTGACGGCGACCCTCGCCGGGGCCGCGAACGTCCGCGTCGTCTGGGCCGACGCGGTCCGGCTCGACCCGGCGGAGCTCGACCCGCCGCCCGGGGTGCTCGTCGCCAACCTCCCCTACAACATCGCCACCCCGGTCGTCCTGCGGGCGCTTCCGGCGATCGAGCGGTTCTGCGTGATGGTGCAGCGCGAGATCGCCGACCGCTTCTTCGCGCAGCCGGGCACGAAGGCCTACGGCGCCGTGTCGGTGCTGGTGCAGCTGGCCTGCGAGCGGCTCGGCCGGCGGCCGGTCTCGCGCAGGGTGTTCGCGCCGGAGCCGAACGTCGACTCGGCCCTGCTCGCGTTCCGGCGCCGGCCGGAGGCGGCGTTCGGTGACGAGTGGGAGTGGACGTCGCGGGTCGTCCACGCCGGGTTCGCCCACCGCCGGAAGACGCTCGCCAACGCGCTCCAGCTGGCGGGGCTCCCGGCGCCGCCCGCCGACCTGGCCGGCCTGCGCGCCGAGCAGCTCACGCCGGAGCGGCTGGCCGACCTGGCCCGCGACCTGCGATGAGGGTGCGCGCCCCGGCCAAGGTGAACCTGTGCCTGCGCCTGGGCCCGCTCCGGCCCGACGGCTACCACCGGGTGACGACGCTCGTCCAGGCGATCGACGTCTACGACGAGCTGGAGCTCGAGCCGGCCGCCGAGACGGTCGTCGAGGGGTTCTCCGAGGACACGCTGGTGACGGCGGCGCTCCAGGCGCTGGGCGAGACGCGGCGCGTGCACCTCGAGAAGCGGATCCCGGTCGCCGCCGGCCTGGGCGGAGGCTCGTCCGACGCGGCCGCGGTCCTGCGGGCGCTGCGGGGCGAGCGCTCGCCCAACGAGCTCCACGAGCTGGCGCGGGCGATCGGCACCGACGTGCCCTTCTTCCTCTCCGGCGCCGAGACCGGGTTCTGCACCGGCCGCGGCGACCGCGTGCAGGCCCTGCCCGACTTCCCCCGCGGGCACGCGTTTGTCGTCGTCCCGGCGGCGGAGGGCCTCTCGACCGCCGACGTCTACGCCGCGTCGGAGCCGAACCCGGCGTTCCGCGCGGTTGAGGGCGAGCTGATCCGGCGGATGCACACCGTCCGCCGGGCAGCCGACGTCGCCGCCCTCATGGCAAACGACCTCGAGCCCGCCGCGCTGCGGCTTCGACCGGAGGTCGCAGGTGCGCTCGAGCAGCTGCGGGGCGTGGGCGCGCTCGCCGCGCAGGTGTCAGGCTCGGGCCCGACGGCGTTCGGCCTCTTCGAGCATCGCGACGCGGCGCACGAGGCGGCCGCCGGCATCAAGGGAGCGCTAACGGCGTCACCGGTATGATTTCTCCATGGCACCCTGGAACGTCTCCAGCGACGCACTGACCATCGAGCAAGAACCACGGCGATCGCCGTCGCGGTGGCTGCACCAGAACAGCCTGCGGATCGCGGTCGTGCTCGGCCTGGTGGAGGCGGTGTTCGCATGGGTGCGCGGCTTCCGCATCGAGATGATGCTGGTCGGCGTCCTCGCCGCCCTCATCTACCTGAACGTGCGCCACCGGATCCCCGTCCGGATCCGCCGGCCGATCTGGGTGTTCGTGATGGCCCAGGCCATCGCCGGGATCCTGCTCCCGGCGATCTACGTCGGGATCGGCATCGCCGTGGTGGTCGGGGGGATCATGCTTGTCATCCTCGCCCTGGTCATGCTGGGCGACTTGCGCCGATCGTAGGTCGCACGGCGTACCGGGCTCACCGCGCGCTTGCGGCCTGCCACGCGTCAGCGATCTCGCCCACCGCGCTCTCGTACACCCGCCGGTCGAACACTCGAACTCGTGAACGCGGTCGGTGAGCGGAGTGCCGTCGATGACCGGCACAACCTTGACCGCTCCATGTCCATCGCGATGCGGGCGGGGGGCGAACGCGATGGTCGAAATGCACCACCGGTTTAGAACAGCGCGTCGATCTCCGCCAGCGTCTCAGCGTCGAGCTCGATCTGCCCCGCCGCCGAGTTGGCGCGCGCGTTCGCTGCCGAGAGGGTGCCGCAGATGGCGCCAGTAACGCCCGGCTGGTGGGCCACCCAGGCGATCGCGAGCTGCGCCGTGGTGATGCGGAGCCGCTCCGCGATCGCCGTCAGCCGCTCCACCCGCGGCACGGCGTCGGCCAGGCGCTCCGGGGTGAGCTCGTCGTGGCGCCAGTCGTTCTCGGGGAACGTGGCGTCGGCCGCGTACCGGCCGGTGAGTAGGCCGGACGCGATCGGCGAGAACGCCAGGTAGCCGATGCCCTCGGCGGCGAGCCACGGCAGGAGCTCGTCCACGTCGTCCCGGCAGAGAAGCGAGAGCTCGTTCTGCACCGATGCCACCGGGTGGATCGGGCGGCAGCGCTCGATCAACGCGCGGTCGAAGTTCGAGACGCCGATGTGCACCGCCAGCCCGTCGGCGACGACCTGGGCCATCGCGGCCCACGTCTCCTCGACGGGGATCCGCTCGTCGTGCCAGTGCACCTGGTAGAGGTCGACCCGGTCGGTGCCGAGCCGGCGAAGCGACGCCCGGATCGCGCCGTGGATCTCGTCGGGCCGGATCCCCGAGCCCTCGTCGTCCGGCGCGACCTTGGTGAAGAGCAGCACGTCGTCGCGGCGGCCGGCGATCGCGCGCCCCACCAGCTCCTCGGAGCGGCCCTTGCCGTACACCTCGGCCGTGTCGATCCAGGTCTGGCCGGAGTCGATCGCCGCTCGCATCGCCGCGATCACGTCCCGGTCGGGAGCGCGGTCGCCCCAATTGGCCCCGCCCGCCTGCCAGGCGCCGTAGCCGACGACGGTGATCTCGGGGCCGTTCTTGCCGAGAGTCCGCGTGCGCACGGGGTGAGAGTACTGTCCGGGTGTGTTCGAGCGGTTCACCGAGCGGGCGCGCCAGGCGGTCGTGCTGGCGCAGGATGAGGCCCGCGCGCTCCGGCACGACCACATCGGCAGCGAGCACCTGTTGCTGGGGCTGATGCGGGAGGAGCCCGGCGTGGCGGCGCGCGTGCTCGGCGAGGCGGGCCTCGACGCGGAGGCCGTGCGCGGCCGGGTGCGCGAGATCATCGGGGAGGGCGACCACCCCTCGCCCGGACAGCTCCCCTTCACCCCGGGTGCCAAGGCGTCCCTGGAAGCGGGCCTGCGGGAGTCCCTCGACGTCGGCCACAACTTCATCGGCACCGAGCACATCCTGCTCGGCATCATCCGGAATCCCGAGCCGGGCGTCGCGGCGGTGCTGGCCGCTGCCGGGGCCGATGTGGATCAGCTCGTGGCCAGCGCCGAGCGGGCGCTTCCCGGCCGGTCGATCGTCGAGATCGCGCCCGACATCATGGGGTTCGAGCGCCTGACGGAGTTCGCCCGCGGCGCGATCGTGCTCGCGCAGGACGAGGCGCGGTCGCTCAATCACAACTACGTCGGGACCGAGCACATCCTGCTCGGCCTCTTGCGGGAAGAGCAGGGCGGGGCGGCCCGGGCGCTGGCGGCGATCGGGGTCCGCCTCGATGCGGCGCGTGACCAGGTGCGCCGCACCGTCGGAGCGGGCGAGCTGCCGGTCATCGGCCAGATCCCGTTCACCCCGCATTCGCGCCGGATCCTGACGCTTGCGCGTGAGGAGGCGACCGCGCTCAACCACTGGTCGGTCGGCACCGAGCACCTGCTCCTGGGGCTCGCCGGGAAGCACGGGGGCGTCGCTACGGAGATTCTGGCCCAGCTCGGCGCCGACCCGGCCCGCATCCGCGACGAAGTGCACGACCTCCTCGCGGTCATGGTGTTCGAGCAGCCGCAGCGGTCGGCCGAGATCGTCGTTCCCTGCACGGCCTGCGGCGCGAGCCTCGCCGTCTTCCCGATCGTCTCCGGGGACAAGACGGGGTTTCGCATCGAGAGCGACCACGTGGCGGAGTGCCCATCCTGTGGAACGCGCTACCGGCTGCGGTTCGAGGTCGACCTGAGCGCCGACTGACATATACTCGAAGCCGCCCCCGCGACCGCGCTCGATGGGGCGTGGCCAAGTGGTAAGGCAACGGGTTTTGGTCCCGTGATCCCTGGTTCGAATCCAGGCGCCCCAGCTCCCGAACTCCGACCGCCCACCCCCGCATGACTCACGGCTCTCCGCTCGCCTGTGTCCTCCTCGCCGCCGGGCAGGGGACGCGCATGAGATCCCGCACGCCGAAGGTGCTGCACGAGATCCTCGGCCGGACGCTGCTCGACTGGGCGGTGGCCGCCTGCCTGGAGTCTCAGCCCGACCGGATGCTGGTGGTCGTCTCGCCCGTTGCAGACGCCGTGCGCGAACGCCTGCCCGCGGGAGTCGAGGCGGCGATCCAGGAGCGGCCGCTCGGCACCGGCGACGCCGTCCGCGCCGCCCGTCTCGCGCTCGAGACCTTCACCGGCGACGTCATGGTGCTCTACGGCGACCACCCGCTGACCGACCCGGCCAGCCTGCGCGACCTGCGGGCCACCCACGCGGAGGCCGGTGCGGCGGCGACGGTCCTCACCTTCGAGCGGACGGCGGCCATAGGAGGCGACTTCGGCCGGATCGTCCGGGACGCGGACGGCGGCATCGAGCGGATCGTCGAGGTGCGCGACGCGAGCGCCGACGAGCGGGCGATCGCCGAGGTCAACTCGGGCATCTACGTCTTCCGCTCCGAGGACCTGTGGCCCGCGCTCGAGGGGCTCGAGACCCGAAACGACCAGGGCGAGCTCTACCTGACCGATGCCGTCGGCGCGCTCGTGGCCGCCGGCCGGCCCGTCGTCGGGCACCGCCACCCCGACGCCACCGGCGGCCTTGGCATCAACACCCGCGCCGACATGGCCGCGGCGGCGGCCGTCCTGCGCGACCGCACGAACCGGGCCCACATGCTGGCCGGCGTCACGATCGTCGACCCGGCCACGACGTGGATCGACGCCGGCGTCGAGCTCGAGGCCGACGCGATCGTCCAGCCGTTCACGGTGCTGCGCGGCGAGACGCGGGTCGAGGCGGGCGCGGAGGTCGGCCCGCACGTGGTCGCCGTCGACGCCCGCATCGGCCCGGGAGCCCAGGTGGGGCCCTTCTGTTACCTGCGCCCGGGGGCCGACATCGGCGCCGACGCCAAGGCGGGGACGTTCGTCGAGGTCAAGAACTCGACGGTCGGCGAGCGAGCCAAGATCTCCCATCTCTCCTACGTCGGCGACGCAGAGATCGGCGCCGACACGAACATCGGAGCAGGCAACATCACCGCCAACTACGATGGTGAACGGAAGCAGCGCACCACGATCGGGCGTGATGTCCGCACGTCCAGCGACACTGTCTTCGTCGCCCCCGTGACGATCGGAGATGGGGCGTGGACCGCTGCCGGCTCTGTGATCACCAACGACATCCCCCCCGACGCGCTCGGCGTCGCCCGCGCCCGACAGGTGAACATCGAGGGTTATGGAACACGAAAGCGAAGCCGCAGTTAGCCTCGACACCCCGATCCCGCTCTTCACGGGAGCGGGGATGGCGGCCTCGGCGATGACCAAGGGCGACCACGCGACGTGGATGGAGCGGACGCCGCAGAAGCGGCTCATGCTGTTCGCCGGCCGCTCGAACCTCGCCCTCGGCGAGGCGATCGCGGAGCGGCTCGGGATCCACATGGGCGAGGTCACGCTGAAGACGTTCACCAACGGCGAGGTGTACGTCCGGTACGAGGAGTCGATCCGCGGCGCCGACGTCTTCATCGTCCAGTCGTGCGTGTCGCCGACGAACGACTCGCTGGTCGAGCTGCTCGTCATGGTGCAGGCCGCGGCGCTGGCGTCGGCCAAGCGCGTCACCGCCGTCATGCCGTGGTACCCCTACAGCCGCCAGGACAAGAAGGGCATGCCGCGGGAGCCGATCACAGCCCGGCTCGTGGCCGACATCCTCGAGGCGGCCGGGGTCGACCGCGTGCTCACCATGGACCTCCATGCCGGCCAGGTGCAGGGTTTCTTCCACAAGCCGGTCGACCACATGACGGCCGTGCCGATCCTGGCCGAGCACTTCACCATGCTCCTCGACGTCGCCCACGACGAGATCGTGGTCGTGTCGGCCGACGCCGGCCGGGTGAAGCTGGCCAAGAAGTTCGCAGAGATGCTGGGCGCCGACCTGGCCCTCATCACCAAGGAGCGGCCCGAGCACCAGGAGGCCGAGGCGACCAACGTCATCGGCCGCGTGCGCGGCAAGGTCTGCATCCTGCTCGACGACATGATCGACACCGCCGGGACGCTGTGCGCCGGCGGCCAGGCGCTCCTCGACCACGGTGCCACCAGGGTCTTCGCCTGCGCCACGCACCCGGTCTTCTCGGGGAAGGCGCTGGAGCGGCTTGCGGCGAGCGTCTTCGAGAAGGTGGTCGTCACAGACACCATCCCGATCGACCCAACCACCCGGCCGGAGAACGTCCAGGTGCTGTCGGTGGCCCCGATCCTGGCTGATACGATCTCGAACGTCTTCAACGACGATTCCGTCTCGGGCCTCTTCCACGGCGGAAACCAGTTGTTCTGAGTCGAAGCCGTGGGGCTGCCAACCAGGGGTCAGACTGAAGTCTGACCCCGTTTGAAGAAGGTTCTTGTGGATCGAGTCAAGCTACAGGTCAGGCCCCGGGAGGGCCGCGGGTCGAAGGACGCCAAGGCGCTGCGCGCCGCCGGTGACATCCCCGGCGTCATCTACTCGGCGACCACCGATACGCAGGCGATCGTCGTGAACGCGCGCGCACTGCGCCAGGCGGTGTCGGGCGGCCTGCACACGATCCTGGACGTCACGCTCGACGGCGACGGCCAGACGCGGCCCGTCCTGATCAAGGACCTGCAGCTCGACCCGGTGCGCGGCCGCGTCGTCCACATCGACCTGCACGAGATCCGGCTCGACCAGGTGATCCAGACGGTCATCCCGGTCCACCTCGAGGGCCACGCCGAGGGCGTGAACATGGGCGGCGCGCTCAACCAGCCCGTGCACGAGCTGCACGTCGACGCCCTGCCGGCCGACCTGGTCGACTTCATCAGCGTCGATGTCAGCGCGCTCGAGATCGGCCAGTCGATCAGGCTCTCAGACCTCGAGGCGCCCCCGGGCGTCACCTTCACCGACGACCTCGAGGGCACCGTCATCGCCACGATCGCGGCGCCGGTGTCCGAGGACGAGCTCAAGACCGAGGCCGAGCTCGAGGCCGAGGCGGAGGCCGAGGCCGAGGCGGCTGCTGCAGCGGAGGCCGCTGCGGAGGCCGGCGAGGAGGGCGCGGAGCCCGGCGAGCGCGGCGAGGAAGCCGGCGGCGACGAGTCGTCGGGCGAAGGCTCCTCCGAGTAGCGCCCCATGGATCTCCTGGTCGCGGGCCTGGGGAACCCCGGCCCGGAGTACGCGCGCACCCGCCACAACCTGGGCTTCATGGTCGCCGACCGTCTCGCCGGGTCGCTCGACGGCTCGTGGCGCTCCAAGTTCTCCGGGCGGATCGCGACCGTCCGCACCGGCGACGTCCGCCTGGCGCTCTTCGAGCCGCAGACGTTCATGAACCTGTCGGGGCCCGCGGTTGCGGCCGCCGCGCGCTTCTACGGGCTCGAGCCTGCCGACATCCTTGTCGTCCACGACGAGATCGACCTGGAGCTCGGCGACGTCAGGGCCAAGTTCGGCGGCGGCCTGGCGGGTCACAACGGCCTGCGCTCGGTGCGGGGCGCGCTCGGGACTGCCGACTTCCCGCGCGTGCGGATCGGCGTCGGCCGGCCCGCCCGGGGCGAGCGGCGGCCCGTCGCCGACTGGCTGCTTCAGCCCTTCGACCCGGGCACCGACGTCGATGCGCTCGTCGAGCGGGGTGCGGAGTGCGCGCTCCTCGTGGCCCGCGAGGGCGTCGACGCCGCGATGCGCGCGTTCAACGGCACGGGCCCCGCGCCGCCCGCCGCGGATTTGGATGAGTGACTCCAGGCCCTCGTGCGCCTGGACGTCCGTATGCCGTGGGTTGGCGCTTGGTGGTGGGACTGCGGCTGCGAACCGTCGCCCAGGACGCCGCGGGTGCCTGGAATCAATCATCCGGTTAACATCCGCCGGATGCTGACACGGACCGACCCCGGGACGGCGCCCGGCATCGGCGCCGAGGACCGGGCCGGGGTCTCCGCGAGGAGCATGGCGCTCGGCCTCGCCGTCGGCGTCCCCGTCAGCCTCGTCCTCCTCTACGTCGCCACCCGCGGCGTGGCCTGGGACGACGTCCGAAAGGCGCTGCGGGAGGCGCGCGTCGGGCCGCTCGCCGTCGCCGTCGTTGCCCTGTCCAGCGTCTATGTCATCCAGGGATTGCGCTGGCGGTGGATCGCCCGGCGCCAGGCGCGCGCGTCGCGGACGACGTTCGTGAGCCTCGTCGTCGCCGGCGTCGGCGCGAACAACGTGCTGCCCGCCCGTGTCGGCGATCTGCTTCGGGCCCACTGGCTCAGCCTGCGGACCGGGACGCCGCGGGCGCGCACGCTCGCGACGGTCGTGGTCGACCGGGCCTGCGACGTCTTCGTCCTCCTCGCGCTCCTGATCGTCACCTATCCGTTCACGCCCCGCCGCACGTGGATCGACCGCGTCTTCGTCGCCTCCGTGATCGTGACCGTGATCATCGCGGCAGGCCTGGTCGCGACCAAGCTCTACGTCGCCCACCGGGCTCGCGACGGGCGCACGCTCCCGCTGTCGGTCCGGCTGTCGTGGCCGGGGAGACAGCTCTCATCGCTGATCCGGGGAACGGCGGCGGTCGTCGGGCGGGCCGACCTGGCGGTGGCGATCGCGCTGTCGGCGGCGGCCTGGATCGTGTGGGCCGTCGGCCTCTGGTTCGTGGCGGACGCCCTGGGGATCGACCTCGCCCTGTGGCAGGCGGCATTCATGACCGGCCTGGTGAATCTCGGCACCGCCGTGCCGTCCTCGCCCGGCTTCGTCGGCACGTACCAGTGGCTGTGCGTCAGCGGCCTGGGGCTCTTCGACGTCGGTGCGAGCCAGGCGTTCGCGTTCTCGCTCGTGCTGCAGGCGGTGTGGTTCGTCCCGACGACCCTGGTGGGCGTTCCGCTCGCCGTCCGGCTCAGCATGGAGCGCCGCCGTGGCTGACCTCTCGGTGCTGATCCCGGTCTACAACGAGGAGCGCACGCTCGAGCGGCTACTCGATGCCGTGGAGGAGCGGTCGGAGGTGTCCGAGCTCGTCATCGTGGACGACGGATCGACCGACCGGACGCCCGAGATCCTGTCCGCGCGCGACTTCAAGGTGCCCGTGCAGGTCATCCGCCACGAGCGAAATCGGGGCAAGGGAGCGGCGCTCCGGACGGCCATCGCGGCCGCCACCGGGGACGTCGCCCTGGTACAGGACGCGGATCTGGAGTACGATCCGGCAGAATTCCCGCTCCTTCTGGCACCGATCGAGCGAGGAAGGGCCGAGGTCGTCTACGGCAGTCGCAGCTTCGCTGCGCACTCGGCATACTCGTTCTGGTTCGTCATCGGGAACAAGCTGGTAACACTGTGGACCAACGTCCTCTTCAACAGCTATCTGTCCGACATGGAGACGTGCTACAAGCTGATGCCGCTCTCGGTGTGGCGGTCGCTCGACCTGAGGTCGGACGGCTTCGACATCGAGCCGGAGATCACGGCGAAGCTGCTCAGGTCGGGGCGCCGGATCTACGAGGTGCCGATCTCCTACGCCGCTCGCGGCCGGGTCGAGGGCAAGAAGCTGACCTGGCGCGACGGCGTGATGGCGCTCTGGACGCTGTCGCGGATCCGGGTCGCGCCGGCGAAGGCGCGGAAGGGGTAAACCCGCGGCGGGCGGCGGCCGATAAGGTCACCATGCGTCGCCGGGCTTCCGTTCTCCTCTGCGCGCTCCTCGTCGGAGCCGCCGCAGTCGCGATCGTGCCCGCGCCGGCGCTCGCCTCGAAGGCGATCACCCACAACGCGAGCCACGTCCGCCTTCGCGTCGACAGTCTCGGCCGCGCGATGGTGGACTACACCGACATGCACGGCGTGCGCAAGCACATCCTCGCATGGGGCGCCAAGAACGCGATCGCGCCGACACGCGCGCGCCATCAGCGCCACTTCCACCTCGACTACTCCGGCGGCTACGGGTCGTTCGGGCGCGCGTACTGGAAGACGATGAAGAACGCCTGCCACCGCTTCCGGACGGCCGGCCAGCTCGCCGCAGCCGCGCACGAAGAGCCGCTGCCGCTCTATGTCACCGGGTGCCAGCTTCCCAACGGCTCGTTCTGGGCGCTCCAGGGTTGGAAGCGGATCGTTCCGCATGGCGGCCTGCACAAGAGCGACTACGCCAAGGCGTTCACCGAGCTTCACCTCTCGCACTGGAACACGGCGCTGCCTGTCCTCGAGCTGCACACCGACTGGATCTACTACAACGGCCAGACCGGCTTCGCATACGACCACCTGTGGGGCCGATTCACGTATCTGGGCGTCCCGGTGCGCGGCTTCGGCTCGAACCACGGAAACCCGACCGACACCTACGGCCGCAACCTCTACGTCGACGTGCTCGACTCCAAGTGGGGCTCGGGCTGGTGGCGGCTCCAGGCGTTCCTGACCCATCATCCGGCCGGCAACTTCTGCGTCGGCACCTATCGGTTCGGCCACTCCCAGCCCGGCAACGGCAAGGCGTACCGCGCCACCATCATGGGCCCCGGCGTGACGCCGCTCATTCGGGTGAAGGTGCCCGAGCCCGGGCCGTACAACGCGCACGACGACCAGATCGCGAACACCCAGGAGAAGGCGCTCGCGCCGCCCGGCGACTCCTGCAACAAGACACACTGAGCCGCCGAGAGCGTCGAGTATCATCGCCGGGTGACGCCCCGCCTGCTCGCCGAGGTTGCCTGGCAGCCGATCGGCGTTGCGATCGCCTACGGCGTCTGGAGGCTGCTCGGGCGCGACGGCGCCGGCCGCGTGATGCAGGTCCTGGGCACGGCGATCGCGTTCGTCGCGTTGGCCTGGCTCCCGGTGGCCGCCATCGACCTCGCGGCCCGCACCAGGCATGACGCGCGGCTGAGCCGGGCCGCCGTCGAGAACGCGGGCGCGATCCACTCCAAGGGGCTCGTCCACGCCATCGCCCGCCTGCGATCCACGATCCCGGTGGGCGACACCTACCAGCTCTCCGCGTACTCGAGCCGCGTCTCGTTCTGGGCCTACACGTCGCTCCTGCCCCGGATCGCGGTCGGGCCGGGGGAGGGGGCGGACTGGCGGATCGTGTGGCACCGGCACCCGGGCGGCGCGACGCCCGCCGGGGCAAGGGAGCTCGCCCCTGGCGTGTGGGTGGTGCGCGCCCCGTGATCACCCACCTGCTCGGGCTGGCCGCCGCCAACCTGTGCTTCCTCGCGGCAGGCGCTGGGATCGGGCGGGCGCTCGGGCTGTGGCATTCGCCGCGCGAGCTGGCAGGGGTCGCCGCTCCGGTCTACCTGGTCGGCGTCGCCGTGTCCGGCATCCTTGCCGAGTGGGCGCTCGTGGCCGGGCTCGACCTGTCCCGCTGGCAGGTGGTCGCCGGCTGCGCGGCGCTGGCCGCCACCGGCCTTCTGCCCGCGCGGGGCGGAGGCCCGACGCTCCCGGCCCCGGCCCGGGTCAGGCCGCACGCCGTCGTGGCGCTCCAGGCGGCCGTCGGGCTGATCGTCGCGCTGCTCCTCGTCGACGCCGTCTACCGGCCGCTCGCGGAGTGGGACGCGTGGGCGATGTGGACGATGAAGGCCAAGGCGATCACGCTGCTCGGCGGGCTCGACGCCGGCGTGTTCGCGGGCGTGCCCTACCGTCACCTGCACCTCGACTACCCGCTGCTCCTGCCCGCCGTCGAGGCGGTCGGCTTCCGCTTCATGGGGGCGCTCGACACCCAGGTCATCCACCTCCAGGCGGCGCTCCTCACTGCCGCGCTCGTCCTGGCGCTGCCGCGGCTCCTGGCAGGGCGGGTCCCGCCCGTCGTGGCCTGGGCGTCGGCGCTCCTGATCGCCGTCGCGCCGTCGCTCGTCGACCAGGCCGGCGCCGGCCTGGCCGACGCGCCGCTCGCGGTGTTCTTCGCGATGGCGGCGGTGTGCGCGTGGCGGTGGCTGGCGGACGGACGGGACGAGATGCTCGTCCTGACGGCGCTCTTCGCCGCCGCCGTGCTCGCCACGAAGCGCGAGGGGACGCCCTTCGTCGTGGCGCTCGTCGTGGTGCTCGTGGCGGCGGCGGGCCGCGGCCGGCGGCTGGCAGCGGTCGGCGCCGGGGTGGCCGCGCTTGCGACCGCGGTCCCGTGGCAGCTGTGGCTCCACGCCAACGGCGTCGACACCTCGAACGGCGAGATCCCGTACGCCAAGGTCATCGATCCCGGCTATCTGGCGGGCCGGCTCGGCCGCATCCCCACCGGTGCGGGATCGCTCGTCTGGCACGCCCTCCAGCCGGGGGCCTGGCTCGTGATCGTTCCGGCGGCCGCGGTCGCTGTGGTGATCGCAGCCCGCGGCGGCGAGCGGCGCACGGCCGTCTTCGTGGCGGCGGTCGCCTGCCTGGTGCTCGTGAGCGTCGTGTGGGCCTACTGGGTCGGCCGGCCCAGCCTGCACTACTACCTGCAGCACTCCGCCCGGCGCGTGGTGACGACGCCGGTCGTGCTCCTGGGCGCCTTCCTGCCGGTGCTGTGCGTGGCGGCGTCGCGCCGAAGAGCCGGAGACCGGACGTCCTGATGGCCATCGTCGGCGCCCACGCGGTCGTCCACACGAGCGACGCCGACGGCGTGCGCGCGCTCCTGCGCGATGCGATCGGCCTGCCGCACATCGATGCCGGCAACGGCTGGCTGATCTTCGCCCTGCCGCCCGCCGAGGTCGCCGTCCACCCCGGCGAGGGCCCGGCGCGGGCCGAGCTCTACCTCATGTGCGACGACATCCACGCGACGGTCGCCGAGCTGCACGCCAAGGGCGTCGAGACGACCGGCCCGGTCGCCGACAGCGGGTGGGGCTCGTCACGGCGATCGCGCTGCCCGACGGTGGATCGCTCGGGCTCTACGAGCCGCGGCATCCGCGGCCGATCGACAGCTAGGCGATGAGCCGGATGCGGGGGCCCTTGCCGTTCTGCGGCGGCGCAGGGACGACGTCGGGCACGCGCTTGTCGAGCCGGGCCTCAAAGGCCCGCCGCATCGCCTCGCCGGACATATGGGCGCCCGTCTGCATGCGCAGGCACGCCAGCTTGGAGTCCAGCCGGCGCACGGCCTCGGGCGGGTCGTAGAGGTGCGCCCGCACCTGATACTCGCTCATCCCCCGGTGAAGCATTGGCACGGCGCCTAGCCTAACGGGAACGCGGGACGGAGTAAACCCCCTGCTGTCCAAAATTCGTCACAGGGCGGCCAGGCCCAGATAGATCTCGCGCGCAGAGCGGAGCGCCCACTCGAAGCGCCGCACCTCGAAGCGCTCGTCGGGGCTGTGGATGTTGTCCTCATCCACCCCGAAGCCGGAAAGGACGGTCGGGATGCCGCGGGCGGTGAAGGCGGCCGCCACCGGGATCGAGCCGCCGCTTCTGACCGCGAGCGGGCGCACGTAGGTGGCGCGCTCGATGGCGTCGAACCCGGCCCGGAGCACCGGCTCGGACGGGTCCATCCAGGCCGGCTCGCCGGGCGGCCACATCTCGACCTCGAGCTCGGCATGCGCCGGGCACGCGTCGCGGAGCAGCCGCTCGAGCACCGGCGACAGGGCCGCGGCATCCTGGCCCGGGGCCAGGCGGACCGAGAGCGACGCGCGCGCCTCCGTCTGGATCGACGTCTTGTGCAGCGCCGGGTCGCCGGACGCCACCGAGTGGACGGTGACCGACGGGCGCGCCCAGATCCGCTCGTAGAACTCGGCCGCCGCGGCCGCGTCGCGCGGGGTGACGCCGCCGCGCTGGAGCTCCTCGGCCCCCGACGCGAGCGTCGACCAGCCGTCGCGCTCGGTCTCCGAGACGGGGGCGATGCCCGCGGACAGCTCCTCGGGGAGGTCGACCACCGCCGCCAGCACGCGGTGGAGGTCGTGGACCGGGTTCGCGGCGACGCCGCCGTAGAGGCCGGAGTGCAGCTCGCGCGTGCCCGTCCGGATCCGCACCTGCGCGCCCACCAGCCCGCGCAGGCCGGTGGTGACGGCGGGCAGCTCGGCGTGCACCATGCTCCCGTCGAAGATGACCGCGGCGGCGAAGTCGCCCTCCACGCCGGCGAGGTGGTGGATGACGGAGTGGCCGCCGACCTCCTCCTCGCCGTCGGCCAGGACGCGCACGTTCACGCCCAGCTCGCCGGCGTCGGCCAGGTCGAGCGCCGCCCGCAGGAGCGCGTAGAAGTTGCCCTTGTCGTCGCAGGTGCCGCGGCCGTAGATGTGGCCGTCGCGCACCTCCGGCTCGAACGGCGGGCTCGTCCACAGGTCGAGCGGCCCCGGAGCCTGGACGTCGTAGTGGCCGTAGGCGATCACCGTGGGGGCGCCGGGGACCGACGCCTCGATCAGCCCGTCGACGATCGGGTTCCCGTGGGCCGCGGTGATCTCGCCACCGCCGATCAGCCGCGAGATCCACTCGGCCGCCTCGCGCAGCTCGGCCGGGTGGGCGCCGTCGCTCGAGACCGACTCGATCCGCAGGAGCTCGGAGAGCTCCGCAAGCGCGGCGTCAGTGGTCGTGGCGCTGGGTGTGCTTGCCACGGGCGATGTCGATCAGCGTCAGGAGGCCCAGGATCACGGGGATCGAGAGGGCGACCACGAAGATCGAGTCGAGCGTCCAGTCGTGCCCGGTGGGCTTGCCCGACTCGGAGCTGTCGGCGGCGTATGCGGCGACGGGCAGGACGAGCGTGAGGGCGACGGCGTAGAGGCTGGCGAGCAGACGGCGCATGGAACGGGACCTCCGTCGGGACGGCGGGCCGGAGCGTACCATTCACGACGGCGGTGACGGAAGGGACGAGGCAACGGCCCGACGCGCCTCTGGCTGGGGCGGAGCTTGCCCTGCCGTATCTCCTCGAGGACGCCGACTTCGCCTCGTTCGCCCGCCGCGCCGCCTCGGGCGCGACCCGGGCCCGGACCTCGGAGCCGCTCCTGGCCGCGCTGGTCGCCGCCCTGTGGACGACGCGCGCCGGCCTGGAGCCGCGCGGCCTGGCGGTGCTGGTCGGCGACGACGACGCGGCTCGCACGCTGGCCGAGGCGGCGGCCGTCTACCTGCCCGGCGAGCCGGTGGCGTTCATGCCGTCACGCGGGGCCGCGCACGGCTCCGGGCTCGACCCGGCGCCGCACCTCGCCGGGGAGCGGGCCCGGGCGCTCCACACGCTGGCCGTCGGCGGCCTCGTCGCCGTCTCGGCCGACGCCCTCGTGGAGCGGCTGCCGCCGCCTGCCGCCCGGCCCGCACCGGTCGAGCTGCGCATCGGGGAGGAACGGCCGTTCGACGCGCTCACCCGCGAGCTGGCGGACGCCGGCTACGAGCGCGCCCACACCGTCGAGGAGCGGGGCCAGTTCTCGGTGCGCGGCGGCCTCGTCGACGTCTTCCCCTCGACCGGCCGCGAGCCGGTGCGCGCCGAGTTCTTCGGCGACAGCCTCGAGCGCCTGTCCGCATTCTCCGCCTTCACCCAGCGCTCGCTGCGGGACCTCGACCACGTCCTCATCCACCCCGCCTCCGAGGTTGGAAAATCGGTGCCTGGCACCGATTTTTCATGGGGCGAGGGTGACGAGGGTGTGGTGCCGGAGGGCCTCGTCTCGCCGCTGCCCGAGCTGGCGGCCTCGGCCGCGCTCGTCGCGTGGAACCCGGAGGCGCTCGCCGCCGAGGTCGACGAGGCGTACGCCGAGGCGGCCGAGCTCCTGCGAGACCGGGAGGGGCTGCGGCGAGGGTACGTCCCGGCCGAGCAGGCGCGGGAGATGATCGACGACGCCACGGCGCTCGACGAGATGCCGCTCGGCCAGCCGATCTCGTTCGACGCCCAGCCGCCGGCGCTCGCGTCGTTCGGCGTCGCCGAGGCGGAGAACGAGCTCCGCAGCCTTCTGCGGGCCGGCTACCGCGTGCTTGTGTCGTTCCCCCACATCGGCGAGGCCCGCCGCACGCACCTGCAGCTGCGCCGCGTGGAGGCCGCCCTGCCCGACCCGGGCGCGGCCGGCCCGGACGAGGCGGGCGTGGCGTTCTGCGTCGGCCAGGTCCGGCGCGGGTTCGTCGCCCCGGGCCTGCGCCTGGCGGTGCTGCCGTCGGCCCAGCTCTTCCGCCGCCGCGGGGCACGCGGGCCGGCCAGGATCGGCCGCGCGCTCGCAACCGTGGCCGACCTGCGCGCCGGCGACTACGTCGTCCACGAGGACCACGGCGTCGGCAGGTTCGTCCGCTTCGACACCAAGGAGGTGGGCGGCGTCGTCCGCGACTACCTCTATCTCGAGTTCCGCGGCGACGACCGGCTGTACGTGCCGCACGACCAGCTCGCGAAGGTGAGCCGGTACGTGGGCGCCGACGGCCGCGCCCCGGCGCTCGCGAAGCTCGGCGGCAAGGCGTGGCAGACGCTGAAGTCGCGCGCCCGGATCGCGGTGCGCGAGCTGGCGGGCGAGCTGATCGCGCTCTACGCCCGCCGCCAGTCGGCCACGAAGCCGCCGCACGGCGCCGACGACGAGTGGATGGGCCGCCTGGAGGACTCCTTCCCGTTCGAGGAGACCGACGACCAGGAGGCCGCGATCGACGTGGTGAAGGAGGACATGGAGTCGGACCGGCCGATGGACCGGCTCGTGTGCGGCGACGTCGGCTTCGGCAAGACCGAGGTGGCGGTGCGCGCGGCCTTCAAGGCCGCCTCCGCCGGGCGCCAGGTGCTGATGCTCGTGCCGACGACGATCCTCGCCCAGCAGCACGCCGCCACCTTCAAGGACCGCTTCCGCGACTTCCCGGTGCGGGTCGAGATGGTCTCGCGGTTCCGGCCTCCGGCCGAGGTGAAGCGCGTGCTCCAGGAGTACCGCGACGGCAAGGTCGAGGTGCTGATCGGGACGCATCGTGTCCTCTCCCGCGACGTCGTCCCCCAGAACCTGGGTCTCGTGATCGTCGACGAGGAGCAGCGCTTCGGCGTGGCCCAGAAGGAGCTCCTGCGCCAGCTCCGGCTGGAGGTGGACGTGCTTGCGATGTCGGCGACGCCGATCCCGCGCACGCTGCACATGTCGCTGTCGGGCCTGCGCGACATCACCGTCATCACGACGCCGCCGCGCGGCCGTCACCCGATCAAGACGCACGTCGGCGAGTTCGACGAGGAGCTGATCGCCACGGCGCTCCGGCGCGAGGCCGCCCGCGAGGGCCAGTCGTTCTACCTCCACAACCGGGTCGAGACGATCGACGAGGCCGCCGAGCGGCTGCGGATGTGGGTGCCAGAGCTGCGCATCGGCGTCGCCCACGGCCAGATGCCCGAGCGCCGGCTCGAGGACGTCATGATGAAGTTCCTGCACGGCGACTTCGACGTGCTCGTCTCGACGACCATCATCGAGTCGGGCCTCGACATCCCCCAGGCCAACACGCTCGTCGTCGAGCGGGCCGACGCCCTCGGGCTGGCCCAGCTCTACCAGATCAGGGGTCGGGTCGGGAGGTCCGATGCGCACGCCCACGCCTACCTCTTCTACCCGGACCGGCGCGAGCTCTCCGAGGAGGCCCGCCACCGGCTCTCGACCCTCGCGGACTACACGGAGCTGGGGTCGGGCTACCGCATCGCCATGCGCGACCTGGAGCTGCGCGGAGCCGGGCAACCTGCTCGGCGACGAGCAGTCCGGGCACGTCGCCGCTGTCGGGTTCGAGCTCTACTGCGAGCTCCTCGCCGAGGCGGTCGCGGAGCTTCAGGGGCGGCCGCCCGAGACGGCCCGGCCGGTGCGGCTCGACGCGGCCGTCGACGCCTACGTGCCGGCCGACTACATGCCGCTCGAGGCCGTGAAGATCGACCTGCACCGGCGGATCGCCCTGGCCGTCGAGCGCTCCGACCTGCGCGAGCTCGATGCCGAGCTGGCCGACCGGTTCGGTGCGGTGCCCGACCCGGTCGCCAACCTGCTCCTGCTCCAGGAGGCCCGGCTCGCCGCCGCCGAGCTGGGCGCCGAGGCCGTGACGCTGCGCGGCGGGCGGATGACGGTCGCGCCGCTCGCGCTCACGTCGGCGCAGGTCGCGGGGCTCAAGCGGGCCGCTCCGAACGCCCTCTACACGGTGGCCCGGCGGGAGGTCTCGCGACCCGTGCCGGGGGCGTCACAGATGCTGGAAACGCTCGATGCTATACTCGAAATCCGCCGCGAAGTCGCGGCGTAATTCGTTGATGGGCCGTGCCCTCCGCATACTCCTCCTGGTCGCTCTGACGGCCGCTGTGTCCGCCGCCTGCGGGGGCGGCGGGAGCGACTCTGCGAGCTCATCCGGCTCGCTCGAGAACGGCGACGTCGCCGTGGTCGGCAACACCCACATCACCAAGTCCCAGCTCGACCACTGGATCACGCTGCGGGTGAAGGGCATCCAGGCGCAGAACCAGACGCCGCCCAAGCCCGGGACGACCGACTACACGACCACCATCGTCCAGCCGACGCTCCAGCACCTCGTCCAGGAGATGCAGGTGCGCAACATCGCAAACGCGCTGCACGTGACGGTCACGGACGCCGAATACCAGAAGGCGCTCGACGACGCTGTCCAGCAGAACTACGGCGGCGACGAGTCGAAGCTCCAGGCCGACCTGAAGAAGTTCGGCCTCTCGACCGACGACCTGCACTTCGAGTTCGAGACGACGCTCTTCGAGAACAAGATCACCGCCAAGCTGACGAACGAGGTCAAGGTCACCGACCAGGACGTCCAGGACTACTACGACAAGAACAAGGCGGCCTACAAGAGCACGTCAGATACGCGCGTCGTCGACTACGCCCTCTTCCCCGACAAGGCGTCGGCCCAGGCGGCGCTCACGAAGCTCGCCGACGGCGGGACGTTCAAGGACGTCGCCGCGGGCACGATCGACACGAGCGCGAACCACGAGCCGTTCACCGCCCAGAAGGGTCAGCTCGACAAGGCGTTCGAGCAGTCGGCCTTCACGCTGCCGACGGACCAGCTCTCGCCGCTCGTCAAGGTCGACAAGGCGTACGCGACGTCCAACCTCGGCGGCAAGTGCCAGCCCGACTGCTACTTCCTCATCCGGCCGACGGCTGACCTCGTGAAGGCTGGCACCCAGCAGACGCTCGACCAGGTGAAGGCCCAGATCCGCACGCAGCTCCTCTCGACCCAGAAGCAGTCGCACATCACGGGCGTGCTCAAGAAGCTCGAGGCGGCGCAGAAGAAGGTCACGAAGTATGCGACGGGCTACGCTCCGCCGCCGACCAGCACCGCCGCCCCGCCTACCACCTAGGCTTCCTGGAATGGCCACCCTGGTCGCCCTCGGCCCCGGCGATCCCGACCTCGTGCCGCTGGCGTCGTGGCGGGCGATCGAGGCCGCCGGGCCCGTGGCGGTGCCCGACGACGAACCGCTGGCCGCCTGGCTCGGCGGGCACGGGATCGCGATCGACGCCGACGCGCCGGTCGCGGCCGCCTCCGGCGAGCGGTTCCGGCGCCTTCTGGCCGAGCGTGACTGGGACCAGGTCGTTCCGACCGGAGATGCGCTCCGCGACCTGCTCCTGGCCGACGCGATGGTGGGGCTCCAGCGTTTGACCGCGCGGCTGCGCGTCGACTGCCCGTGGGATCGTGAGCAGACGGCGGCGACCATCGTGCCGCACACGATCGAAGAGGCCTACGAGGTCGCCGAGGCCGTCGGGCACGCCGATGCCGCGAAGCTCCTCGACGAGCTCGGCGACCTGCTCTTCCAGGCGTTCTTCCTGGCTCTCCTCTGCGCCGAGGACGGGACGGGCGACCTGGCCGACGTCGCGGCCGGCATCACCGAGAAGCTCGTGCGCCGCCACCCGCACGTCTTCGGCGAGCGCGAGGCCGAGACGGCCGGCGCCGTTCGTCGGAACTGGGAGCAGATCAAGCGTGAGGACGAGGGCCGGGCGGGGATCTTCCACGACGTCCCCGGCGTCCTGCCGGCGCTCCTGCACGCCCGCAAAGTGCAGCGGCGGGCGGCGGCGGTCGGCTTCGACTGGGAGGCCTGGGACGGCGCCTGGCCCCAGCTGGAGTCGGAGCTCGCGGAGCTGCGCGCGGCGCTCGACGCGGCGCCGGCGCCGCGCGCCGAGCACGAGCCCGACGCGGAGGTGGTGGCCGAGTCCGGCGACCTGCTGTTCGCGGCCGTCAACGTGGCGCGGCTGGCGAACGTCGACCCGGAGCTGGCGCTCCGGGCCGCTGCGGCGCGGTTCCGCTCGCGGGTCGAGGAGGCCGAGCGGCTGGCCGCGGAGGCGGGGGAGACGTGGGCCGACCTCGACCTCGAGGCGCAGGACGCCTGGTACCGGCGCGCGAAGGAGGCGCTACACCGGGCGTAGGGCGCGGGCGATCGCTGCAGCGGAGCCCGGCGTCACCGCCCGGCCCGACAGACTGATGACCGCGTCCCCGGCGGTGACGTAAACGAGCGTTCCGGCCTCGGCGTTCTCCGACACGACCGTGATCGCCCGTGGTCGAGCCGTCGCTCGAGCTCGAGCACTCGCCGCTGCCCCCTGCGCTGATCGGCACCACCACGACCATAGCGGGCGAGCCGTCCGCGAGGTGCACCGGCGTCCCGTCGCATCCGAGCGTGGCCCCGCCGCTTTACTCGACGGTTGACGTCCAGCCCCGGGTAGGCCGTCTCGTAGGTCGTTCCGGCGTCGCCGGTCGGCTCCGACGCGCTGCCAGGAGTCGTACCCCGCCAGGCCGATCCTCGCCAGTGGGCGGCCCCGGCGTGCGTCGGCCGGCCGGCCGCCACCTGGCGGATGGTCCCGGTGACGGCGGATGTGCTCGTGCGGAAGAGTGCCGCGCCGACGTGGCTCAGACGGCGGAAGCCGACGATCGAGACTCCGTGCGGCCGTCGAAGACGACCACCGTTACAGCGCGACCGGCGGCTGGGATCCCCCGGAAGACCGTCCGGACGCGAAACCGGCCCGTTGCAGCATCGAGCCAGACGGTGCGAATCGCATGCTGTGCCGGGTCACGCACCGTGGCGCGGTAGACCCCGTGGGCTTCGGAGCCGCCTGCCCGCCGCGGGCGCACCCGGCCAGGAGGAGGGGAGCCACGAGCAGCCCGCTGAGGCGCATACCCGAAAGCAGCACTACACGGGGCGCAGGGCGCGGGCGAGCGGGAAGGCGTTCTGGGGCGTGAGCGCCGGGCCGGAGAGCTCGATGGTCTCGTGGGGCGTGGTCACGACGACGAGCGTTGAGCCGAGCACGCTTCCCGGAACGAGGAGCACCTGGCCGGATGCGGCGCCCGCGGGCGGATCGGAGACCTCGCACTCGAACGTCCCGTCGTGGCCGGCGGCGAGGATGACCACGCGCGCGAGCGTCCCGTCCACCAGGGCGGTCGGCGTGGCGTCGCACCCGAGGTCGTACCGCGGCAGCGAGTCGACGTCGAGGCCGGCATAGGTCACGCCGTACGCGCGTCCGTGGCGAAACACCGTCTCGGTCGCCCACTCGGGTCGGCGGTGCCGCCAGCGCGGGCCGAGCCAGTACGCCGCCGGCCCGGTCCGGGGCCGCACGCCGGGCCGGATCTCGCTTACCCGTCGCGTGACCGCCGCGTTCGGAAGCGCGAAGAGGCCGGCCGGGGCGCGCCGGAGGCGGCGGGTGATCGCCACCGAGGTGTCCTGCATCGCGACGGCTCCCAGGATGTGGCGGCGGAGCGCCTTGACGGCCGGCGGAGCGCCGCCCTCGGCGACGAACCGGACCGATCCCTCGTACGTCGTGGCGGACTTCCCGGCGACGATCTCGGCAGATCGCCCGTCATAGACCCAAAGCGTCCGCGTGGGTGGGGCGCCGTACCCGGCCGGCGTCGCCGACCGGGCCAGATACCGACCGGTCGCCGCATCGAGCCAGACGGTCGACTGCTGGCCGTGGATCGTGACCCACGCGAAGTAGACGCCGTGTGGCCTCGGCGCGGCCCGTGACGTCGTGGGCGTGGCGTGACCGCTCGAGCACGCCGCTGCGAGCATGGCCACCACGACCGCGATGACGGGGCGCATACGACAAGTGTGCGCCCCGTCGCATCAGGCGGCTAGCGGTGTCGCGGCGGTCGCCGCCACGAGCTCGGCGACGACTCCGGACAGGCGGTCCCGCATATCGGGGTCGACCAGGTGTCCCTCCTCGTCAACGTGCTCCTCCGCGTGCGGAACCGCGAGCCCCGACTCGAGGACGCGCGCGCCCATGAGCCCGAGCACCTTGCGCAGCTCGGCCTGGGCCCACATCGCGCCGTACGTCGAGGTGCTCGCGCCGATCACGGCGGTCGGCTTGCCCCGGAAGGGGCTGTCGGCCAGCGGCCGCGAGACCCAGTCGAGGGCGTTCTTCAGCTGGCCCGGGATCGAGCCGTTGTACTCCGGCGTCGCGATGAGGACGGCGTCGGCGGACTCGATCCGCTGGCGCAGCTCGTGCACCTCGGCCGGCTGGCGATGCTCCAGGTCCTGCGTGAACGGCGGGATGGCCGCGAGGCTCTCGTACGAGAGGAACTCGACGCCTGGCCCGCCCAGCTCCTGCGCCGCACGCAGGAGCCGGGTGTTGAGCGAGTCGCGCCGCAGGCTGCCCGACAGCGCGAGGATCCGCATCTCAGGCCTCCTTCACGGCCGAGAAGCCGGCCGAGAGGGTCACGGTGTCTCCGAGCAGGAGCCCACCGGTCGGGATGGGGGTGTTCCAGCTGACGCCGAAGTCGTGGCGGTCGATCTCGCCCTCGAGCTCGAGGCCGAGGCGCTCGTTCCCCCACGGATCGGTGCCGGCGCCGGTCACGCGGGCGTCGAGCTCGACCTCGCGCGTGACGCCGTGGATCGTCAGGTCTCCGACGACCTTGCCGTCCTCGAAGCGGGTCGAGGTGAAGGCGATCTCGGGGTACCGCTCGGCGTCGAAGAAGTCCGGCGACTGGAGGTGCCCGTCGCGGGCCTCGTCGCGAGTGTCGACGCTTCCGACGCGGATCGCGCCGGAGACGTGGGGCTCCTCGCCGCCGGCGATGACGGCGTCGAAGTCTGCGAAGCTCCCGCGGATGGTCGCGATGCCCATGTGCCGGATGGAGAACTCGACCCGCGAGTGGCTGGGGTCGACCTTCCAAGTGCCGGCGGGGATTGCGATCTCGCGTGTTTCGGTTGCGCTCATTGTCCGTCTCCTCCCGATGCGATATACTTGAGCTATCAACAATCTAGCAGGGAACCATTGAGTAGTCAAGTATTGAGTGATCAAGCATTGTCGGCGTGGGTCGGCCTCCTGCGTGGCCACGCCGCGCTGACCCGCGCGCTGAACGCGGATCTCGTCGCCGACCACGGGCTGACGCTGAACGACTACGAGGTGCTGCTGCGGCTCTCACGGGCGCCCGAGCGCAAGATGCGCCGGGTCGACCTGGCCGAGCAGGTGCTCCTCACCGCGTCGGGCATCACCCGGCTGCTCGACGGGCTCCAGGCCTCCGGCTACGTCGACAAGGCCGCCTGCTCGAGCGACGCGCGCGTCACTTACGCCGTCCTCACCGGGTTCGGCCACGAGAAGCTGCGCTCGGCGGCCGAGGTGCACGTGGCCGGCATCCACGCCATGTTCGCGGAGCGCTACAGCGACGACGAGATGGCGACGCTCGCCGAGCTCCTGAGCCGCCTCGACGGCAGCGAGCCCGACGGCGAGGCGTGCACGCCCGAGTAGCGTAATCGGCGTGCGGTCGTGGACGGCGCGAATCCGCCGATATCATCCGGCCCCGTGAGCGCGATCGACTCGGTTCGCGGCCGCGAGATCCTCGACTCCCGCGGCAACCCGACCGTCGAGGTCGACGCCGTCCTCGCCTCCGGGGCGCGCGGCCGGGCGGCCGTGCCGTCGGGCGCGTCGACCGGGGCGCACGAGGCCGTCGAGCTGCGAGACGGCGACAAGGGCCGCTTCGGCGGCAAGGGCGTCATGGGCGCGGTCGGCCACGTGAACACCACGATCGCCGCGGCGCTCGCGGGCATGGACGCCGCCGACCAGCGCGGCGTCGACGCGACGCTCGTCGAGCTCGACGGCTCCGAGAACAAGGGCAACCTGGGCGCGAACGCCATTCTCGGTGCCTCGCTCGCGGTGGCGAGGGCGGCTGCGGCCGAGGCCGGCCTGCCGCTCTACCGCTACGTGGGCGGCGCCGACGCGCACGTGCTGCCGGTCCCGATGATGAACGTCATCAACGGCGGTGTCCACGCCCAGAACTCGATCGATCTGCAGGAGTTCATGGTCGTGCCCGTCGGGGCCGGCACGTTCGCCGAGGCGCTGCGCATGGGGGCCGAGACGTTCCATGCCCTGAAGGCGCTTCTGCACGGCCGCGGCCTGGCGACGGCCGTCGGCGACGAGGGCGGCTTCGCGCCCGACCTCGCCACCGCCGACGAGGCGATCGAGGCGATCCTCGATTCCGCCGAGAGCGCCGGCCACCGCGACGCGGTCGCGATCGCGCTCGACCCCGCCTCGACCGAGCTCTACCGCGACGGCGCCTACCACCTCGAGGGGGAGGGGCGGGTCCTGCCGCCGGCCGAGATGGTCGACTACCTGGCCGACCTGGCCGGGCGCTACCCGATCGTCTCGATCGAGGATGGTCTCGCCGAGGACGACTGGGATGGATGGCAGCTCGTCACCGAGCGGCTCGGCGACAGCACCCAGCTCGTGGGCGACGACATCTTCGTGACGAATCCGGCTCGGCTGCGGCGCGGCATCGATCTGCGCGTGGCCAACGCGATCCTGATCAAGGTGAACCAGATCGGCAGCCTGTCGGAGACGCTCGACACCATGCGGCTCGCCCACGAGAGCGGCTACGCGGCGGTCATGTCGCACCGCTCGGGCGAGACGGAGGACACCACCATCGCCGACCTCGCGGTCGCCACCAACTGCGGGCAGATCAAGACGGGCGCGCCGTCGCGCACCGATCGAGTTGCGAAGTACAACCAGCTCCTGCGCATCGAGGAGGAGCTGGGAGACGCAGCCCGCTACCCGGGCCGGGACGCATTCGCGAGCCCCGCCCGGGGCCCGCGGTGAGCGAGCCCGCACCGCGCCGCACCAAGATCGTCTGCACGATCGGCCCGGCGACCGCGGGCTCCGAGATGGTCGAGCAGCTGGCGTGGTCGGGCATGGACGCTGCCAGGCTCAACTTCTCCCACGGCGACCACGAGACGCACCTCGCGGCGATCCAGGCCGTGCGCCGCGCGCAGGAGCTGATCGGGCGACCGCTCGCGATCATCGCCGATCTCCAGGGGCCGAAGCTCAGGATCGCGGCGGACGCCGAGCCGCGCAGCGTCATGCCGGGCGACACGCTGGTCTTCGCCGGAGACGGCACCAAGCCCGGCGAGGTGGGCGTCACGTTCGACCGGCTGGCGGAGGTGGCCTTCCCGGGGCAGGAGCTCCTGATCGCCGACGGCGCCGTGCGCGTGCGCGTCACGGACGTCCGCGGCGGCCGGGTCGAGACGCGCGTCGAGGTGGGTGGGCTCGTCTCGGCCGGGAAGGGCATGAACCTGCCGGGCATCCAGCTCCCGATCCCCTCGATGACCGACAAGGATGAGGCCGACCTGGAGTTCGCGCTGGAGCACGGCGCCGACTACGTCGCGCTCTCGTTCGTGCGTACGGCCGAGGACGTGGCCGGGCTGCGCGGGCGCATCGATGCGGCCGGCGCCCGGGCCCGCGTGATCGCCAAGATCGAGAAGGCCGAGGCGATCGAGCGCCTCGAGGACATCGTCGATGCCGCCGACGGCGTGATGGTGGCGCGCGGCGACCTGGGCGTCGAGATCGGCGCCGCCGAGGTGCCGCTCGTCCAGAAGCTCATCATCCGCACGGCCCGGGAGGCGGGCCGCACCGTCATCACCGCCACGCAGATGCTCGAGTCGATGATCCACCAGCCGGAGCCGACGAGCGCCGAGGCGTCGGACGTCGCAAACGCGGTGCTCGACGGGACGTCTGCGGTGATGCTCTCGGGCGAGACCGCCGCGGGCGCCTATCCGCTCGAGGCGGTGACGACGATGAACCGGATCGTCCGGGCGGTCGAGCCGTCGCTCGCCTACGTGGACCGGCGCAGGCGAGGCGAAGGGGAGGCCAGCGCGACCCTCGCCCACGCGGCCTGCGACATCGCCGAGGAGCTGGGTGCGACCGTGATCGGCTGCCCGACGCAGTCGGGCTCGACGCCCCGGCAGGTCTCGAAGTTCCGGCCGCCGCGGCCGATCGTGGCCGCCAGCCCCGACCAGGCGGTGCTCCAGCAGCTCGCGCTCGACTGGGCCGTCGTGCCCGTCGCGATCGAGGGGGCGGCCGGCACGATCGAGGAGCTGTGGGCGCGCACGATCGACGTCATCCGCCGCAGCGGCCTGGCCGCGCCCGGCGAGCACGTGGTGCTGACGGGCGGGACGCTCCTCAACCAGCCCGGCACGTCCGACCACGTGCTCGTGCGCGTGGTCGAGTAGATGATTGATCGACAACTCCCGTGATGGTCTGGGCGGCGGGAACCGAGTAGCGCAAGGACGCAGGGAGGCCCAATATCGGGTGATATTGGGCCGACCGAGGACGCCGCGATGCGACGGTTCGCAGCAGCAGCCCCATTACCGTCGCCGACCGCGACATCCGTGCGTCCAGGCGCACGGGAGTTGTCGATCAATCATCTAGTAGGGATCCGCGGAGCGGCGTCGAAAAGGGGCGGCGTGGGGTCGGCCCGGACGCGAAAGACGAGGCGCGGCATGTCGGTCGGCCGGCTGGTGGCCGTCGCCGTCTTCGTCGTCATCGCCGCCCTCTACGTGGGCCCCGTCCAGAAGTACCTCCAGGTGCGGCGCGACCTGAGCGCCCAGACGACCGAGGTCGGCCGGCTCGAGCGCGAGCACGGGCGCCTGGTTCGGCTGGAGCGCTCGCTCCACACCCGCGCCACCATCGTCTGGTACGCCCGCCGGTGCGGCTGGGTGTTCCCCGGCGAGACGCCGATCGTCGTGCAGGGCATCGGCGACAGCCACTGCGAGTAACCTGACCGCATGAACGACGCGGCCGTGATCGAGGCCCAGCTCGGCCGGGCGCCCCGCGGCACCGCTCGCGTGGTTGTGCGCTGCCCGCACGGGCGGCCGGCGGTCGTCGAGCAGGATGCGTACCTGGCCGGCGGCGAGCCGTTCCCGACGACGTACTACCTGACCTGCCCGCACGCCGTCGCCCGCATCGACCGCCTGGAGGCCGCCGGCGGAGTCGACCGCTACGAGCGGCTCCTGGCCGAGGACGCCGGCCTGCGCGCGTCCTACGACGCGGCGTCGCTGCGGCAGCGTGCGCTTCGCCGCCCGTCCGCCCAGATGGCCGACGGAGGCGCGAGCCTGGCGCTCGGGATCGCGGGCGTGGCCCGCGCCGGCGCGGTCAAGTGCCTCCACGCCCACGCGGCGTTCGCCCTGGCCGAGCCCGGGTACGCGGTCGGGATGCGCATCGTGGCAGAGGCCGAGCCGCTCTTCCCGGAGGGCGGGTGCTGCTGCCCGTGAACGCCGCGGTCGAGGTCGCCATGCAGGAGTGGACCGCCGGTGAGCGGCGGCTCGCCGAGCTCGAGACCACCGCCGCCCGCAGGGCCGTCCTGCACGGCGTCGTGAACGAGATCGCCGCGGAGCTCCGCCGCCGGATGGGCCACGCGTTCGACCTGGCGGCCCTGAGCGACGAGTACGGCGGCGCGGCCGCATGGTGCCTGGACATCGCCCAGCGGACGACCGAGCACCCGTGGGCGCACGACCTGTCGCTCGTGCAGGACGCCGCCTTCGCGCGGATCGCACGCGACGCTCTCGACTTTCGACCCACGGCCGAGTGAGCGGCCGAAACTCCCATCGACACGGAGGTACCTGGAATGGCTGAGAGGAAGGCCGCCAAGACGACGAAGCCCAAGGCATCCGAGACGTTCACGGCCGAGGAACGGGCTGCGATGCGGGAGACGGCCCGTGAGCGGAAGCGCCCGAGCAAGGACGGCGAGGCCGACATCCTCGCCAAGATCGCCGAGATGCCGAAGGCGGATCGCGACAAGGCCAAGAAGGTCCACGCCATCGTCAAGGACGTGGCGCCCGGCCTTGCCCCGCGAACCTGGTACGGGATGCCCGCCTACACCAAGGACGACAAGGTCGTCTGCTTCTTCCGAAGCGCGCACAAGTTCAAGTCGAGGTACGCCACGCTCGGCTTCAGCGACAAGGCGAACCTCGACGACGGCGCCATGTGGGCTACCGACTTCGCGATCAAGGAGCTGACCGCTTCCGAGGAGAAGAAGATCCGCTCGCTGGTCAAGAAGGCCGTCAGGGCCTGATCAGCTGCGGTCGTCGGCGCGGATGACGATCTGGTCGGCCTCGATCCTCACGCTGAGCGCGCGGACGCCCGCCCAGTGCTCGGCGAAGACGGGGTCGTCGCGCACGGCGCCGTCGAACCAGAAGCCGTAGCCCTCGTCGCCGTGGTCGAGGACGGCCTCGTAGCCGGCCGGGCGCTTGCGGCCGCGCCCGCCGCGGCGGCGGCGCTTGCGGGTCGGGCCCTCGTCGTCGCCCGTCGCCGCGGCGACGATCGCGGGCGCCTGATCGGCGGCGGGTGCCGACAGCGGCGGCGCGCCGACCGGCTTCTTCGCGCGCCGGCGCCGCTTGGTGGGCGACTCCTCGGGCGGCGCGTCGGGCGGGATGACCGGCGGGGCGGAGCGGGCCTCGGACGCGATGTCGCGGCGCAGGATGCCGTGCGAGGAGCGAAATGCCGAGATGGACGCCGGCGTCGAGTTCAGGGTGTGGGCGATCCACACGTCGGTGCGCCCCTGCTCGACCCACTGGCGGATCTCCTCGAGGTACGGCTTGAGCGTCGCCTTCTGCGTCATGCGCCGCGCAGTCTACCGGCGGCCCCGCCGTCCCACGCCCCGAACGGTGTGTTGAGCAAAGATGGATATCACGTTGATCTCATGTTGAGCAGGTGCCCGGGAGCGGCTAGAGTTCGGGTCCCGAGCGAGGAGCAACACATGGGGTCGATCGTGGAGCGCCGCGACCCTGACGCCGATCAGGGCTGGACGGCTGGCGCCAGGGCAAAGGGTGAGTTCCGCTGCCGTGATTGCGGCTACGGCGTGACCGTGTACCGGTCGCTGCCGACGTGTCCGATGTGCCAGGGAGTCGACTGGGAGCGGGCGCCGTGGCGCCCCTACACCCGGACGTACGCCCAGGTGTCGGGCGAGGCGCACTGACCGCAGAGCGGTCCTGGGCACGGCTACACTCGAAGCCGTGCCCAGGGGAGCGAGATTGGCCCTGCAGGCGGTCGCCGTGGCCGTCCTGGCCGCGCTCGTGGGCATCTTCGCCCACGGCCTGCGGTCGAACTCGACCACGGTGGCTGCCGAGCTGAGCGACGGCAAGGCGCCCACGGCGCCCGGGTTCACGCTGCCGACCCTGAATGGAGGCGGCACCGTCGACCTCCACAACCTGCGCGGGAACGTCGTCGTCTTGAACTTCTGGGCGTCGTGGTGCCAGCCGTGCCGCGACGAGGCGCCGATCTTCGCCGAGGAGCTTCACCGGCACGCGGCCCAGGGGCTGCGCATCGTCGGCGTCGACTCCCAGGACTTCCCGTCCGACGCGCGCGACTTCGCCCGCACGTTCCATGTGAGCTACCCGCTCGTCCACGACGGCTCGAACGACATCACCACACGCTGGGGTGTCTCCGGGTTCCCGGCGACGTTCGTGATCGGCCGCGACGGCACCGTGCGCTGGTACCAGGGCCGCGAGATCACCGCGCAGGAGCTCGACAAGGCGATCCTCCCGATCCTGGGCGGGGGGTCGCAGTGAGGCGCCTGGCCGCGTCCCTCGTCGCGGCGCTCACGCTCTGCCTGGCCGCGCCGGCCGCCGCCCAGGCCTGTAACGGCTGGACCGAGCAGGACATGCAGACCCAGCTCATGTGCATCACCTGCCGCGTGCCGATCGACCAGTCCGAGTCGCCGTTCGCCAACCACGTGCGCGACTTCGTGCACCAGAAGTGCCGGGCCGGATGGACGAGCTCGCAGGTCAAGGACACCCTCGTGGCCCGGTTCGGCGAGGAGATCCTGGCGGCGCCGCCCAAGCACGGGTTCACGCTCCTGGCGTGGCTCGTTCCGGGAGCGGTCCTGCTCGCCGGGATCGGAGTGGCCGCCGCGCTCGCCCTGCGCTGGTCGCGGTCGCGCCGGGGCCCGCCGGGGCCGTTCTCCGGCGGCGGGGAGGGCGATCTCGACGACGACATGACGGCGCGGATCGACGCCGATCTGGGGAGGTTCGAGTGAACCAGGCCGCCGCCGCCTTCGCCGCCGGGATCGTGTCGTTCGCGACGCCGTGCGTGCTCCCGCTGGTGCCGGCCTATCTGTCGGCCATCGGCGCGAATGCGACCGATCCCGGCCGGGCGCTTCGGGCCGCGGCCCCGTTCGTCCTCGGCTTCTCGGCGGTGTTCGTCGCGCTCGGGGTGGCGGTGGGGCTGGCCGGCTCGATCGTCACGGACCACCGGCTCGAGCTGATCCACCTCGGCGGCATCGTGATCGTCGCGATGGGCTTCGTGATGATGGGGCTCCTGCGCGTGCCCGTGCTCGAGCGCTCGCTCTCGCCGGGCGTGGAGCCGGCGCGGGCGTCGGGCTCGGCGCTGCTCCTCGGCGGCGCGTTCGGGCTCTGCTGGACGCCGTGCGTCGGGCCCGTCCTGGGATCGATCCTGGCGCTCGCCGCCACCGAGGCCACCGCCGCCCGCGGCGCCGGCCTGCTGGCCGCCTATGCCGCCGGGCTCGCGATCCCGTTCCTGGCGGTCGCGCTGGGCGTCGGGCAGGCGATGAGCGCGGCCCGGTTCCTGCGCGATCAGTACATGACGGTACGGATCGTCTCGGGCCTGATCCTGGTCGCCGCCGGCCTGCTCGTCTTCTTCGACAAGACGTACGTCGTGAACGCCTGGGTGGCGAGGATCAGCGGGTAGGCTCGATACACTCCCGGCTCGCCTGGAGTGCGTAGGAGGACCGCGTGACGTACATCATCGCCGAGCCGTGCATCGACCTGAAGGACAAGTCGTGCATCGACGTCTGCCCGGTCGACTGCATCCACGAATTCGGGCGGATGCTCGTCATCGATCCGGAGGAGTGCATCGACTGCGGCGCCTGCGAGCCGGAGTGCCCCGTCGAGGCGATCTACCCCGAGGACGCGCTTCCCGACAAGTGGAACGCGTTCGTGGAGATCAACTACGCCTACCCCGACGGGGCCACGATCGATCGGCTCGTCGACCAGGTGAAGCCGCCCGAACCGGCGGCGTAGCGGCTCAGCAGCCGTAGACCTTCCCGGGCATGGGCGGCGCCGGGACACTCCCGGTCGACTTCGGGTAGGTGCACGAGCCCTGGATGAGCCCTCCCGCGCGGTGCAGGATCGCGGTGTCGCCCGAGTCGACCCAGGCACCCGCCGCGCGACCCCAGGGCACGGCGTACTCAACGTACGCGCCGGGCCCGCCCTTGTCGACTGCTACCTTCCCGGCCCATGAGCCAGCCGCGCGTCTGCGTCATCGGCCTGGACGGCACGCCGGCCAGCTACCTGCGGCGGAGGATCGAGTCCGGCGGGCTGCCGGCGCTCTCGGCGCTCGCGCGGGAGGGGACGCTCATGTCGGCCCGGGCGCCGCTGCCGCCGATCTCGTCGGTGTCGTGGGCGAGCGCCTCGACCGGCACGAACCCGGGCCGTCACGGCGTCTTCGGCTTCGTCGAGCGCAAGCCGGGCTCCTGGGACATGACGTTCACGAACGTCCACACGATCGCCGAGCCGCCCGTGTGGGCCATCGCCGCCGAGGCCGGGATGCGCTCGGTCGTCCTGAACATCCCGGGGACCTACCCGGCGCAGCCGCAGCCGAACGGCGGCGTCCTCGTCTCGGGGTTCGTGTCGCCGACCCTCGAGCGCTCGGTGCAGCCGCCCGAGCTGGTCGGCTTCCTCCAGGAGCGCGAGTACCTGATCGACGTCGACCTCGGCCTGGGCCACACCGACCTCGACGCGTTCTGGAGCCAGCTCGTCGCCCACCACGACGCCCGCACGCGCGTCTTCGCCGACCTCCTCGACCGCGACGCGCCCGACCTGCTCTTCTGCGCATTCACGGGCACCGACCGGCTGCACCACTTCATGTGGGCGCAGATGGAGCGCGGGGAGGAGCCGTGGGCGAGTCGCTTCCACGAGTACTACGACCGGGTCGACGCGTCGGTCGGCGAGCTGGTGCGGCGGCTGCCCGCCGACTGCGCGCTCATCCTGCTCTCCGACCACGGCTTCTGCCGGCTCGACCGCGAGGTCTACGTCAACCGCTGGCTGGAGCGCGACGGCTGGCTGGCGCTCGAGGAGCCGGCAAAGTCGATCGCGTCGCTGATCCCGGAGCGCACGCGCGCCTACTGCATGGACCCGGGGCGGCTCTACCTCAACCTCGAGGGGCGCGAGCCGGGCGGGACGGTGCCGGCGGCCGACTACGAGGCGGTGCGCGCCGAGCTGGCCGCGTGGGCCGCCGAGCTGCCGTTCGTGACGCGCGTCGCGACCCGCGAGGAGGCGTTCTCGGGGCCGAAGGCGGAGCTCGGCCCCGACCTCGTCCTGGTCTCCAAGAACGGGTGGGATCTGAAGGGCGCGGTGCGGTCGGCCGAGCTCGAAGGGGTCGGCAAGCTGACCGGGATGCACACCCAGGACGACGCGTTCGTCCTCGTCCGCGGCGCCCGGCCGGAGGGCGAGGCCGACGTCCAGGACGTCGCCGCGACGGCCGTGGCCGCGCTCGGGCTGGACGCCTCCCGCCTCGACGGCCGCGTGCTTCGGTAGGTGCGGTTCGCCGTTCGTCCGCTGACGCAGGCCGACGCCGAGGCGGTCGCCGCCTGGCGGTATCCCGGCGAGTACGCGTTCTACGACTTCACCGCCGATCCGGACGACCTCGCGCTCCTGCTCGACCCTGCCAGGCGCGGCGACATGTTCCACGCCGCAGACGGGGAGGACGGGCGGATGGCGGGGTTCTTCCAGGTCGAGCCTGGCGCGGAGGGCGTCGAGCTCGGCCTCGGGTTGCGCCCCGACCTGTGCGGTCACGGGCTCGGCGAGGGGTTCACGCGGCTCGGTATCGACCTGGTTCGGGAGTTGCATGGAGCTGTGCGGATCACGATCGCGGTGGCCGCGTTCAACGCCCGGGCGATCACCGTCTACGAGCGCTGCGGCTTCGTCGAGACGGGTCGGCACGTGCGCCACACCTCCGGCGACGACTGGGAGTTCGTCGACATGGAGCTCAGACAGGAGGCGGGCGGGTGAGCCAGCGGCGCTGAGCCGCCCAGCGCTCGAGCGTCCGGCGGCTCGGAGGACGGGCGGGCCAGGCTGCATAGTGGGCGTGCACTGAGTCGGCGACGTCCGCCGGCCGCGTGCCGCTCGCGTAGGCGGCCTCGAGCTGGCGACGGAGGGCGGGCCACGTGTAGCTCCCGGGCCGGGACCGGGTCTCGGGGCCGGCGAGGCTCGCGAGGTGTGCGTGCAACGCGCGGCTGCGCGCCGCGGTCAGACACCCGTTCGCCTTCCAGACACCCGAGAGCGTCCGCACGAAGTCCCGTCCGCTGCGACGTGTCTGGAACTCGCGGCTGGCGTGGCCGGCGCACAGCCATACGCCCACCCCGTAGCCCAGCCGCACCTGCTCCGTCCTGCCTCTCGTTCGCTCCACGCAGATCGCGCACACCGGCTGCTTCGTCGAGAGACCACGCGCCTTGTAGAGCGTCGGGAGGGGCGGGGTAGGGGGCATGCGGCCAGTGTGGCGGGCGGAGTGTCGCGTGTGGGTCACGGGGTGTTGCGTGTGTGTGCCGAAAGACCCCGATTGTCGTTTCACCCGACCGACAACCGGCAGCGCCCACCCCGAACCCGGGAAGTCGCCACCGGTCACACGACGGTCACGGAAGACGTCGAATGTCGTTTCATCCGACCGACAACTGCCGACCCACCACCGCCCACCGACCGCTTCCAGCCCGTTCCCGGCCCGCACGTAGAATCCTTCGGATGCCGCTCGAGCTCGTCTGTGGACCCGCCAACTGCGGCAAGATCGCCCATCTTTGCGCGCGCTTCCTCGAGCAGGTGGACGCCGGGGCCGACCCGCTGCTTGTGGTGCCCAACCGCACCGACGTCGAGGCCGTCGAACGGGAGCTGCTGCGCAGCCGCGGTGTCCTCTTGGGCGGGGCCGTCGTCACCTTCGACGACCTGTTCGAGGAGGTGCTCGGACGCTGCCGTGAGGCGCGGCCGGTGGCGAGCGAGGTGCAACGGCGGCTGCTCATGGCGCGGGTCGTGCGCGAGGCGCCGCTCTCGGTGCTCGCCCCGTCGGCGCGGTTTCCGGGCTTCGTCGACGCGCTGCTCGGGCTGGCGGGCGACCTGGCAGCGGCCAGGCGGCCGACGCAGCCAGCGGCCGACGCGCGCCTCGCCGAGATCCTCGACCTCGTCACCCGCCACCGCGCGGCCCTCGACGCGCTCGGCCTGATCGACCGCCCGGGGATGCGCGCGCGGGCGGCAGAGCTCCTCGAGTCGCGGCTCGAGGCCTGGGGCGAGCGGCCGGTCCTCGCACACGGGTTCGAGGACATGACGGTCGCCCAGATCCGCGCCCTCCGCGCCCTCTCGGCGCGCGCCGCGGTCACCGTGTCGCTGCCGTACGAGCCGGGCCGGCCGGCATACGCCGCGGTGCGCCCGCTCCAGGAGGAGCTCTCGCGCGACGCCACCATCACCGAGCTTCCGCCGGCCGCGCACTTCGACCATCCGGCCCTCTCGCACCTCGAGCGCACGCTCTTCGCCGATGCCCCCGCTCCGCCCGCCCCCGACCCGGCCGGGGCCGTGGTGCTGCTCGAGGCGTGCGGCCGGCGCGGCGTCGCCGACATGGTCGCGGCCGAGGCGGCCGAGCTCATCCGCGGCGGCATCCCGGCCGAGGAGATCGGCGTCATCGTGCCGTCGACGTCCGCCCACCGGGCGGCGCTCGAGGCGGCCTTCGCGGCGGTCGGCGTCCCGATCTCGATCGACGCCCGCGTCTCGCTGCCGCAGACGGCGTTCGGTGTGGCCCTGCTCGGCGCGCTCCGCTACGCCTGGGCGGGCGGCGAGCGCCAGGATCTCTTCGCCTACCTGCGAAGCCCGTTCTCGGGCATCGCCCGGCGCCGGGTCGACTACGCCGAGGGCCGCATGCGCGGCCGTGGTGTGGCCGGCCACGAGGAGACCCGGGCCGCGGTCGTGGAGTTCGCCGGGAACGAGGGCTACCCGGCGCTCGACCGGCTGGCCGAGAGCGAGGACGCCCTCGACGGACTGGCCGGGATCGCCCGTGCCATGACGCGCGCCTCGCGGTCGCTCGACGCCCGCTTCGTGCCGGCCTCCGCACGCATCGACGTGTCGGCCGCGCGGGCCGTGCTCGAGGCGGTTGAGGACCTGCGGGTGCTCGGGCCCGTCGACCGCGATGCCGTCATGGAGGCCGTCGCCCGGCTCTCGGTGCGCGCGGGTGCGGCCTCGGAGCCGGCGCGGGTCGCGGTGCTCGACCTGCGCCGGGCGCGCACACGCCGATTCCAGGCGGCGTTCGTCCTGGGGCTCGAGGAGGGGAGCCTGCCGGGCGCCGCGGCCGAGCGGCAGGGGCTCGACGCCGACGCCGCCGAGGCCCTCGGCATCGACCGCCCCGACGCCGTCGAGATCGAGCGCCACCTCTTCACCGTCGCCTGTACGCGCCCGTGGGCCCGGCTCGCGCTCGCCCGCCAGGCGGCGACCGAGGAGGGAAAGCCGCTCGAGCCCTCGCCGTTCTGGGCGGAGGTCGTACGCGTCCTCGGCGAGCACGCCGCCGGGCTCGTGCGCCGCCGCGGGCTGGCCGACGTCTCCTACCCGCTCGCCGAGGCGCCGTCCGATCGCGAGCGGCTGCGCGCGCTCGCCCGCAGCCTGCGCGACGACGCCGACTGGGCGACCGCCGTCGCCGCCGCCACCGGCTGGGAGCGCAAGCTGGTGCGGGCCGCGTCGGCCACCCGGCGCGACCCGGACGTCCGCGACGCGGAGCTCTGCGCCGAGCTCGCCGGGGCCGAGCGCTTCTCGGTCACCGAGCTCGAGAAGTACGTCGACTGCTCGTCCATGTGGTTCGTCGAGCGGGTGCTCGACCCGCGCCAGATCGACTTCGAGCTCGACGCCCGCACGCGCGGCTCGATCGCACACGCCACGCTGGCCCGCTTCTACGCCCAGCTCCCGGCCGAGGTCGGCGTCGAGCGCCTGACCCGGGACGACCTGCCGGCCGCCTACGCGCTCATGCGCCGCTGTCTGGGCGACGCGCTGGCCGGCCAGAAGGTGCCCGACTCGGTGGCGGGCAAGGAGCTCGCCCGGGCCCTCGAGCGCGACCTCGACGCGTTCCTGCGCGGTGAGACCGACCTCGCCCTGCCGCTCGTCCCGCGCCGCTACGAGGTGCGGTTCGGCAGCCCGATGGCCGCACCGGGCCTGAAGGAGGGCCTCGCGATCGGCGACTTCCACGTGTCGGGCCAGATCGACCGGATCGACGTCGACCCGGCCATGTCGCCGCGCGGTCTCGTCTGGGACTACAAGTCGGGCGCCTCGGCGCACTCCGCCGTCGAGATGGAGCGCGAGGGCCGCCTCCAGATCCCGCTCTACATCCTGGCGTTGCGCGATCTCCTGGGCATCGAGCCGGTCGGCGGGATGTACCGGGCGCTGGCGGGCAAGCGCGCCGCCCGCGGCCTGGTGCTGGCGGGCGAGGTTGACGCTGCGGGGATCGCCCCGGCTGACGTCGTCGACGCCGACGCCTTCTGGGCCCAGATCGACCGGGCCCGGGAGCGGGCCGAGGCGGCCGTCGCCGGGATGCGGGCCGGCCGCGTCCGCCACGACCCGCGCTGGGGCGACTGCCCGGCGTGGTGTACGCAGCATGCGATCTGCCGGGTGGCGCGCCCGTGACCGACCGGTTCAACCAGGAGCAGCGCGAGGCCGTCGAGCGGCGCGGGCGCGTCTTCGTCTCGGCCGGCGCCGGCACGGGGAAGACGGCGGTCCTGGTCGAGCGGGTGCTGCGCCGCTTCCGCGACGGCACCCCGATCGACCGGCTGCTTGCGATCACGTTCACCGACCGGGCCGCCGCCGAGCTTCGCCGCCGCGTCCGCGAGGGCCTCGAGTTGGCGGGTGAGATGGAGCAGGCCCGGGCCGTCGACACGGCCTGGATCTCGACCATCCACCGGTTCTGCCTTCGCATCCTGCGCGCCCACGCGTTCGAGGCCGGGCTCGACCCCCGGTTTGCGATCGCCGACGACGTGCGGGCGGGGATGCTCCTGCACGAGGCATTCGACCTGGCGCTGGAGCGCTTCCTGGCGGAGGGCCCCGACCGGCGGGTCGATCTGCTCGCGACCTACGGCCGCCGGCGGCTGCGGCCGATGATGCTCGACGCGCACGCCCGCCTGCGAAGCGCCGGCCGGCCGCTCGACCTGCGCCCGGCCGACCGCTGCGAGCTCAGGCCGGCAAGGGTCGCGGCCCGGGCGGCCGCCGAGGAGCTGGCCGGCTCCGGCAAGGCGGACGGCCTCGTCGCGCTTCTCGACTCCGACGAGGACGCCGCGATCCTCACCGACCTCTCCGCCTATCGGCTGCGCAAAGCGCCCGGGAACGCCGACTACACCGACCGGCTCGGCGAGCTCGAGCAGGCCGCCCGCGACGAGCTGGCGGCCGCCGACCTCGCCGAGCTGGGGCGGCTGCTCATGCTCCTGGACGTGGCGTACGGCGACCTGAAGGACGCCCGCAGCCTGGTCGACTTCGCCGATCTCGAGCTGCGCGCCCGCGACCTCCTGCGCGACCGCCCCGACCTGGCCGAGTCCTACCGCGAGCGGTTCGCCGACGTGCTCGTGGACGAGTTCCAGGACACGAACCGGCTCCAGTGCGAGCTGATCGACCTGGTCTCAGGCGGCGAGCTCTTCTTCGTCGGCGACGAGTTCCAGAGCATCTACCGCTTCCGCCACGCCGACGTCTCGGTCTACCGCGAGCAGCGCACCGCCGCCGGCGACGGCCTGATCGCGCTGCGCCGAAACCACCGCTCGCGCCCCCATGTCATCGCGGCCGTGAACGAGGCGTTCGCCCGCGACTTCGGCGACCGCTACACGCCGCTTCTGGCCGAGGCGGGCCACCCGGGCGAGCCGCCGGCCGGCGGGCGGGTCGAGCTGCTCCTGACCGACAAGGCGGGGTTCCGCGAGGCGGGGGAGAGCTGGCGGGTCGCCGAGGCCGAGGCGCTGGCGGCCCGGGTCGCGGAGCTGGTCGACGACGGCGAGGCGACGCCCGGCCAGGTCGTCCTGCTCTTCGAGGCCGGGACGGACGCGGCGGTCTACGAGGCGGCGCTTCGCGACCGCCATCTGCGCACGGTGCGGACCACCGGCCGCGGCTACTACGCGACCCAGCAGGTGTCCGACCTGCTCGCCTACCTGCGTCTGCTGCGGAACCGCTACGACGACGTCGCGCTCCTGACCGTGCTCGCGTCGCCGCTCGTCGGGATGTCGAACGACGGCCTTCTGCGCGTGCGCCGGGCGGCGGTCAAGCGGCCGATCTTCACCGCGTTCGAGCGCGACGAGCCCGCGCCCGGGCTCTCGCCGACCGACCACCGGCTGTCGCTCGCGTTCTCGCAGCGGTTCGCGCGCCTGGTCAAGCGCTCCGGCGAGGTGTCGCTCGAGCGCCTGTGCGAGCTGATCGTCGCCGAGCACGACTACGACCTCGCCTGCCTGGCGATGGCCGACGGCGACCGGCGCTACGCCAACCTGCGGAAGCTGGCCCGGCTGGCGGCCGAGTTCGAGGCGGTGCGCGGGCCCGACCTGGAGGGCTTCATCCGCTTCTGCGACGAGCAGGCCACGCTGGCGGCCCGCGAGGGCGAGGCCGCGATCGCCGAGGAGGGCCGCGACGCGATCGTCCTCATGACGGTGCACGCGGCCAAGGGCCTGGAGTTCGACGTCGTCGTCCTGGCCGACCAGGGGCGCGAGCGGGCGGCCCGCGGGCTGCCGGACGTCCTGGTGTCGTCGGACGGCCGGGTGGCGCTGCGGGCGCCCGACGTGAACGGCGTCCTGCGGCCCGCACTGGGCTACGCCGCCGCGGCGAAGGCGGAGCGCGAGGCCGAGCGCGAGGAGGGCCGGCGGCTCCAGTACGTGGCGATGACGCGGGCCCGCCAGCACCTGATCGTGAGCGGCGCGCTGCTCCCCGACGAGCAGACGTCGATCTCCGAGCTCTCCCGGCTGCTCGAGATCGGCCTCGACGACGAGGGCGAGATCGACCGCGGCGACGCCCGGCTGGCGGTGCGGGTGACGCGGCCCACCGCCCACGTGGCGGCAGGGAACGGCGCCCCGAAGGTGGCGGCCGCGGTCGCCGCCGAGCCGGGCGCCGAGGTGGGGACGCAGCTCGCGCTCTTCACCGATGGCGGCCGGGTGGCGGCGGCGCTCCCGCCGCTGGCCGAGATCCCGCCCGCGGCGCCCGTGCCGGTGCGGCGGCTCTCCTACAGCGCGCTCGCGCTCTACGGCCGCTGCGGCTACCGGTACTTCGCCCAGCGCGTGCTGGGGCTGCCCGAGCCGGTGATCCCGGCCGCGCCCGAGCAGGGGCTGGGGCCACTCGAGGTGGGCGACGCCGTTCACCTGGAGCTCGAGCGCCCCGACGGCCGCTGGCGCGACCTGTATCCGACGGCGACCGACGCCGACGCCGAGCGGATCGCGGCGTTCGTCGCGGCGTGGTCGGAGTGCCCGGTGCGCGAGCGGGTCGAGGGGCTGGCCCAGGCCCGGCCGGAGGTGCCGTTCGCGTTCGAGGCCGGCGGCGTCCTCTTCCGCGGCCGGTTCGACGTGTTCGGGCGGGAGGCCGACGGCTCGGCGCTCGTCGTCGACTTCAAGACCAACCGGCTGAACGAGCGCGTGGCCCAGGACGTGATGGAGCGCTCGTACGCGGTGCAGGTCACGACCTACGCTCTGGCGGCGCTGCGGACCGGGGCGCCGGCGGTCGAGGTGGCCTACGCGTTCCTCGAGCGGCCTGACGCGGTCGCGACGCGCCGGTTCGAGGCCGGCGACGCCGAGGCGCTCGAGGCCGAGCTCGTCGAGGCCATCGAGGCGATCCGCGCGGGGCGGTTCCCGGCCCGGCCCGGGCCGCACTGCCGCGAGTGCCCGGCGCTCGACCTGCTGTGTGCGGGGCCGGGGCTCGAGTGGCAGGGCTGAGCGAGCGGCGCGCCCGCGCAGTCGTCATCCTCGACCGGCTGCACGCCCAGCACCCCGACGCGTCCATCGAGCTCGACTGGTCGACGCCGCTGGAGCTCCTTGTGGCGACCATACTGTCGGCGCAGTGCACGGACGTGCGGGTGAACATCGTGACGGCCAACCTGTTCCAGCGCTTCCGGCGGCCGGAGGACTACCTGGCGGTGCCCGCGGAGGAGCTGGAACTGGCGATCATGCCGACCGGCTTCTTCCGGCAGAAGACCGCCGCGATCCAGGGTTGCTGCCTCGCGATCCTCGAGCGCTTCGGCGGCGAGGTGCCGCGGACGACGGCGGAACTGGTGACGCTCCCGGGCGTGGGGCGGAAGACGGCCGCGGTCGTCGCGTCGAACGCCTTCGGGGCGCGCGAGGGGATCGCGGTCGACACCCACGTGGGCCGGGTCTCTCGCCGCCTTCGCCTGACCCGCCACACCGATCCGGTCCGGGTCGAGCGCGTCCTCATGTCGCTCTATCCCCGCGAGCGCTGGCTCGAGGTCACCGACGTCCTCATCTTCCACGGCCGCCGCGTCTGCCACTCGCAGCGGCCGAGGTGCGCCGAGTGCGCCGTCTTCGACCTGTGCCCGTCGCGGCGGCTGTGAGATCGGTACCAGGTTTGAGATCGGTACCAGGTTTGGCACCTCCGGCCGTTGCAATGCCGTGACGGAGTCGACGCACGTCGGCGCTGGTCGCGTTGCGGTCGCGGCGGCATGCTGGGCGGCATGGCACGACTCGAGCTCGAGCTCTACGCCGACCGCCTGGCCCGACACGCCGAGCGGCTGCGCGACGACATCGACGGCGCGCGGCTTCGCATCGCATGGAGCGGCATCGAGGCGGTCGCGCGGGCAGAGCTCGGAGCCCGCGACGTCGCCGTGCTCGAGGCGCTCGGCGCCCTCGTCCAGCCCGACGCTGCCGCCGAGCGGCGCCTGCTCGAGCGCCGCATCCGCCAGCTCGAGTGTGTCGAGCGGCTGCAGGCCGTCGTCGAGCAGCAGCTCGAGGCGGAGAAGGGGTAGCTCTAGCCCCCCGGCGGGTGGCCGTTCATCTCCGGCGCGAGCGAGGCGAGCATGCCGCCGTCCTCGTCGTAGGCCGGGAAGAGGTCGAGCCGGACCGGCTTGGGCCGCCCGGAGCGATGGCGCATCGTCACGTGCTGGTCGAGCTTGCGGACGCCCCATTCCAGGACGATCGGCACCGGGTCGGCGTCGCCGGCAAACCCGCTGAGGCCGAACGCCTCGACGAGCGGCTTTCCCATCACGTCGCCCTCGCCGTAGCCGGAGACCTCGAAGACGCCCTTGCCGCACGACAGCACGCGGCCATCCTTGTCGCACGTCACCATGCCCGCGCCGGCGGGTGGGAAGAAGTCCTCCAGGAGCTCGAAGAGATAGCCGAACCCGCACTTCGAGCACCCGACCGGCTGGTGCGTGAGCCCCGCCTTGCCGTCGTCGTCGAGGGCGCGGGTCGTGCAGTTCGGGCAGATGAAATAGCGCACGTGCTCAGCGTAGCTGTGGCATCGATGCGAACATGTGGGTATGGCTCGTATCGCCGACCGACCGCGAACGCTCGCCTGCCGCTCGCCCGGCGAGCTCGAGGGCCTCTTCGCGCGCGGGCGGGTACCCGATCCGCCGCCCGCGGGACGGCTGCGCGGCTCGTTGCTGCACATGACGGTCGGGCCGGCCGGCGCGGTCATCGCCCCGGCGGCAGCGATCTGGCTCGGGAAGCGGTTCGACGCCGAGCATGCGACCGGCGCCAACGTCTTCTCGAGTCGCGTCCACCGGGTCGGGCAGATGCTGACGCCGGCCGCCTACCAGGCGTCGTGGCCCGAGGACTCCCGCTCGTACCGCGCGCTCGCCTTCGAGACCTCGGTCTGGCCGGGCGCGCTCGACCCGGGCGTCGAAGTGCTGCGGATCGACTACGACCTGCCCGGGAATGCGCCGCCGTTCCGGCGCATCCTGGACGAGCTGGTCGAGGTCGAGCCCGGCGTCTACCTCGGGCAAGCGCTCCTGCGCCGCCGCGGCGGCCATCGCCGGGTGGCCTGGTTCACGCTCGAGGCTTAGGCGGCCGCTTCGGCCGTCGCCGCCCCGTGGGAGTGCGACAGCCACCGCTCGGCGTCGAGCGCCGCCATGCAGCCCATCCCGGCGGCCGTCACGGCCTGGCGGTAGACGTGGTCGACGACGTCGCCGGCAGCGAAAACGCCCTCGATGTTCGTCTCGGTCGAGCCGCCCCGCGTCAGCAGGTAGCCCTCGGAGTCCATCTCGAGCACGTCCTGGAAGAGGCCCGTCGTCGGGTCGTGGCCGATCGCGACGAAGAGGCCGCCGGCCGCGTGCTCGCGCTCCTCGCCGGTGACGGTGTCGCGCAGCCGCACGCCCGTCATCTTGCCGTCCTCGCCCAGCACCTCGGTCACGACCGCGTTCGTCACGAAGTCGAGGTTGTCCTTGGACTTCGCGTAGTCGATCATGATCGCCGACGCCCGGAACTCCTCGCGGCGGTGAACAAGCGTGACATGGGTTGCGAACTTGGCGAGGAAGGTCGCTTCCTCCATCGCCGAGTCGCCGCCGCCGACCACGACCACGTCCTGGCCCTTGAAGAAGGCGGCGTCGCAGACGGCGCAGTAGCTCACGCCGCGGCCCTGGAGCGCGACCTCGCTCTCGAGGCCGAGCTTGCGGGCGGTGGCCCCGGTCGCGACGATGACGGCCTTCGCGCGGTACTCGTCGTCGCCGACGTACACCCGGAACGGCCGCTCTGAGAAGTCGACGCGGGTGACATCGTCGGACAGCATCTCGGCGCCGAACCGCTCCGCCTGGGCGCGCATGGTCGCCATCAGCTCGGGCCCCATGATCCCGTCGCGGAATCCGGGGTAGTTCTCGACATCGGACGTGATCATGAGCTGGCCGCCGAACGCGAACCCCTCGATCACGAGCGGGTTCAGGTTGCCACGGGCGGCGTACAGCGCGGCGGTGTAGCCCGCGGGACCGCCACCGATCACGATCAGCTCTCGGACGTCTGACATGTGCTCCTCACTCTTCGGTTCCTTCATCTTCTTTAACGCTTGATACCCGGAAAGATTCCTGGCACCGCTCGCACCAGCAGGCGCCGTCGGCCATCCGGTGGCCGAAGAACGAGCCGAGCGCGTTCCCACAATAGGGGCAGAACCGGACGACCGGCTCGAGGGGCTCGGGCTCGCTCATCCGGCCGCCGCCAGCCATGTTCCGGCGTAGACCGCCGACAGGGTGAGCACGAGCATGAGCACCGACGCGGCGATCCGCGCGCGCCGGCCGGGGACGAGCCCGTGCCCGACCAGGATGGCCACCACCGCGACGAGCAGCGCCTGCTTCAGGTGGACGACGCCCGGGTGCTCGGCCGCCGCCTCCTCGTGCCGCCCGAGCGCCACGCCCGTGACCGCGATCGTGGGCAGGGCCACGGCGGCGACGACGGCGAGCCGCATGCCGGCCGCCCGGACGACCTCGCGCACCCGCTCCGGCGGCAGCATCCGCCGCAGCACCGGCACGAGCACGAAGAGCGCCACCTGCATGCCGAGCCAGATGGCCGCGGCCGCGACGTGCAGGAAGCGGACGATCGCCCAGGTGCCCATCGACCGCCAATATACGCGGGCGGTCGCCGAGCCGGTCGCCGGTATCATGCGCCGCCGATGGGGAAGGCGAAGAAGCAGCTCACGAACGAGCGCCGCGCGCGCCGGCTCGGCACCGGCGAGGGCATCGCGGCGTCCCAGCCGAAGGGCGGCGGGGCCGGCATCCCGGCCTGGGCCTGGCTCGTCGCCGCCTCCGTCGTGGCGGCCGCGGTCATCATCGGCGTCGCCCTCGTGGCCCGCGGGGGCGGAAGCTCCTCGAGCGGCGGGAACCCCAACGCCGAGGTGGTCACGTCGCGGCTCAGCCACGATCCGATCGACTTCGTCTCGGCGGGCACGTGGCCGGTGAACTACACGAACCTCGCCGGCGCGATGTCGGCGCTCAGCCTCACGCCGACCCAGGAGGCGGCGTCGGTCAACCACTACCACGTGCACATCCAGCTCGACGTCGACGGCCACGAGGTGCCCGTGCCAGCCCAGATCGGGCTCGACAGTGGGACCGGCACCTTCTCAGAGGTGCACACCCACGACGACACCGGCGTCATCCACATCGAGTCCGGCGACACCTCGTTCCGCGCGGACCTTGCCGACGTCTTCGCCATGTGGGGCGTCTACCTCAGCCCCAAGTGCATCGGCGGCTACTGCGGCGGCGTGAAGATGTGGGTGAACGGCAAGCCGTCGACGGCGTTCGGCCGGCTCGTGCTCCAGGCGCACATGGCGATCACGCTCCTCGAGGGCACGCCGCCGAAGAACTTCAAGCCGGCCAAGTCGTACCCCTTCCCGGCCGGCGAGTAGCCGCCTACTCGTCCTCGGCGAAGAGGTCCTGCGCGCCCATGCGGCCCACCCGGGCGTACGGCTCGAGCTCGCCCGCGTAGCTGTAGAAGAGCCGCTGGCTCTTGCCGGCCACCTCGAACGGCGCGTCGAGCTCCACCACGACGCTCTTGCCCGCCACGCGCACGACGGTCCCCGACTTCCCGTATTGAGGGCTGTAGCCGGCGACGATCCGCACGCGGTCGCCGGGCCCCACCTCGGGCCGGTGGCGGCGGGGCTTCAGCGTCGGCCGGTCGGGGCGCTTGAACAGCGGCATCGGAACGGCGCGATGATAGCGGCGGGGGCGCCGGTCGCGACCCGCCGTCTTCTTGTGTATCGTGTACCTCGCTATGGTGAAGCGGCATGCCGGTGGACGAGCGTCGTGGAGATCCGTGTGCGCGGCGGCCTTCGCCGTCGTCGCATGCGCCGCGCTCCCGGGCGCGGCTGGTGCGGCTCCCCCCGCGGCCGGACCGGAGATCGCGCCGCAGAAGATCGCGATTGTCATCTTCGAGAACAAGGACTACGACGGCAGCATCGACCCGTCGGGCAAGGGGTACATCGTCGGCGACGACGCGGCGCCGTACATGAACCGCGTCCTCATCCCGGAGTCGCTTTCGCTCGTGCCCACGCCCGGGGGCTGCGATCACCCCGCCGGCGATGCTCCCGGCACCGCGACCCGCCCGTGCGCGTCGGGGATGTTCCAGGCCTACCGCAACGGCCGCGGCTTCCGCACCGGCGCGTCGGCCCCCGAGTACGCGTGGATCGTCCAGGCGACCGACGCCAACGTCCGCGACCACACCTTCCCCAACGGCCTGAACGTCGGCAATCCGGAGGGCGGCATCGTGGGGTACGCGCCGGGCCACAACGACACGTCCGGTCCGGCGTACGACGTGTTCGGCTACATGGAGGCGAACTCGGTCAACTTCGACGTCTTCCAGGAGGACTACCCGGGCGACTCGACTCACTGCGCGACCCGCCAGTTCTCCGACCTTCCGACCGGGTCGCAGGACCAGTCGAAGTTCTACGCGCGCAAGCACAGCCCGCTGCTTCTCACCTGGAGCCAGTCGCCCGACGCGCTCGTCGTGAACGACGGGCCGGGAGGCGCCGACGACTTCAGCCCGCCGAACCAGCCGACCGACGCCGCGTGCCGGGCGCACGTGCGCAACTTCCCCGGGAACGTCCCGAACGCGACGACCGAGATCGTGCGCAACTTCTCCGGGAACGAGAGCTTCGGGCGGATCTCGCTCGTCGTGCCCGGGATGTGCCACACCGGCCACGACTCCAACAAGAACTGCCTGGGCACCGACACCGACGCACGCGGCGGCACCGAGGGCATCGACCGCTGGCTCCAGCTGAACCTCGACGGCCTGCGGCGTGACGTCGGCCGAAACGGCGTCGTCATCGTGACGTTCGACGAGGGCCACAGCTCCGACGGCGACGGCGTCGTCGCGCCCATGTTCACCGCCATCGTCCCCGGGCTCGGCGCCGGGGGCGAGGCAGGGGTGCTCGCGGCCCCCGGCTGCGACCCGATGCCGGCCTCGGGGTGCACGGATCGCAACCACCTGTACGACCACTCCTCGACGGCGCGGTCGCTGATCGAGGCCGTCGGCGGCTCGTGCGCGGTGTTCGACAGCGCGTCGATCTACCGCGGCCAGACGACGACCGCGCGCCAGAACTGCACCGCCGCAACGCCGCTCCCGCTCAGCGTGATCGACGCCACGCCGTAGCCGCCGCTACCGCTGCGACAGGTCGAACGTCATCGCCACCTCCGTGCCGGGATGGCGGTCGCTGACCTGGAGGTCGACCACGTGCGCCTTGATGAGGAGCATGCCGTAGCCCTGTCCCCGGCCGGCGGTTGGGGCCTCCGGCCCGACCCCGGCGTCGCGCACGACCACATGGAGCCGGGAGCCCTCGATCCAGGCCTCCATGTCGACCTCCCCGGGCGCGTCGCGGTACGCGTGGACGACCGCGTTGGTGCAGGCCTCCGACACGGAGAGCAGCACCCCCGGGTGGTTGGCGGGGTCATGGTGCTTGCGGGCGAGGAAATCTCGCACCAGGTGCCGGGCGCGGGGGACGCTCGCCGGTTCCCCCGGCAGCCGCACGGCAAGATTGCAGGCCCTCGTACCCACGACCATGGTCGTTCCCCCGGCGGCACACCGGGAAACGAAGGACCTACTCCGCCGACGCCATCGCGGACGGGCGCTTCTCGACGACCCAGAACTTCTCGCCGGTCTCGACCACCCACTCGACGTCGCCGAGGACGTGGCTCGGGATCACGGCGAAACGGTTCGGCGCGGAGTGCACCGAGATGAACTCCTCCGGTGTCATCTCCATCGCCTCGACGCAGCTCTCGTCACCGCACTCGCAGAGGAAGGGGACGTCCTCCTCCTCACGGGCGTCGTCGCCCAGCTCGAAGCTGAGCCTGCGGTTGTTGTAGGCGCGCGCGGCCTGCTCGTTCTTCACCAGCCGCTCGCGCCGAAGGCCCTCACGATCCACGACGGCACGAGCATACCGGCCAGCCCGGGTTCGAAGGTCCGGCTACGCCGCGCGGGGGACGTCGCCGAGCTTGCCCGGTGGCATGAGCGGCGACGGCCGCCCGAGCTGGTAGCCCTGGCCTGCCTGGATCAGGGTCTCGGAGAGCTCGTTGCGATCGAGGTTCCGCAGGTACTCGAGCGTCTCGACATCCTCGATGCCCTCGGCGATCACGACGGCGCCGGTGCGGTTGGCGAACGTCGCCATCGCCAGGAGGACGGCGCGGGCGGCCGGCTCGGTCGCCGAGGCGGCGACGATGGCGCGGTCGATCTTCAGGAAGTCGGCGCCGACGTCTCGCAACATGGCGAGGCCGGAGTTCCCGGTGCCGACGTCGTCGAGCGCGATCCGGAACCCCTGCGCTTTCATCGTCCGCAGGCACTTGACGACCGACGCGGCCCGCCCGCCGAACCGCTCCGTCACCTCGACCACGACCTGATCCGGAGTCAGTCCCGCGCTCTCGACCGCGGCCAGGAACCAGTCGTTCTCCTCGGCATCCAGGTCGAGCGTCTGCGGGCAGACGTTCACGAAGAGCGCCGCCCCGTGCGGAAGCCGGTCGGACTGCCCGAGCGCGGCCGTGGCGCACAGCTCGTCGAGGTCGTGCGTGCGGCCGAGCTGCTCGGCGACGTCGAACGCCTCGTGAGGTCCCGCCAGGCCGTACTTCGCGTGCGGCCGGGCGAGCGCCTCGACGCCGAGGAGGTCGCAGGTCGTGAGGTTCCAGATCGGCTGGAAATGCACGTCGATCCCGTGCTCGACCAGGAGGCTGCGCACGGCCGCCTTCGTGTCCGCAGTCGTCACGGCGATGGTCTCGCGGATCTCGTCGTAGTGGACGACCTGGTCGCCGCCCCGGCGCTTCGCCTCGTAGAGCGCGGCATCGGCCTCGGCGCGCATCGTGTCGGCGGTGGAGTGCCCCCGCCGCAGCGAGGCGAGACCGACGCTCACCTTGACGCCGGCGTCATCGAACCGGCGCACCAGCCGGCGGGTGAGCGCCTGGACGCCGTCGCGGTCGGTGTGGGGCAGGATGGCCGCGAACTCGTCGCCGCCGACGCGGTAAGCGCGGTCGCTCGGCCGGCGGTCGCGCAGCACCGCTGCGACGCGGGCGATCACCGCGTCGCCGTGCGGATGCCCGTAGCGGTCGTTCAGGTACTTGAAGTCGTCGATGTCGAGCACGGCGAGCGCGAGCGGCTCGTCATAGCGCAGCGCCGAGGTGATCGCGTCGGGGAGCTCGTCATAGAACGCGCGCTGGTTCGGTAGATCGGTCATCCCGTCGCGGGTCGCCCGTGCCAGCGCCTTGCGGTGGCTGCGGATGATCGTACGGCCGCCGAGGAGGTAGAACAGCACCGCCCCGACCACGACGCCGCCGCCGGAGACGAGGAGCAGCGCGCGCCGGATCTCCGCCAGCGCGGCGTCGAGCGTCGCGTGGTCATAGGTGAGCTCGTAGGCGTAGCGGCCGGAGTGGATCCCCACCGGGGCGATGAACTCGAAGTCGCGCCGGTCGAGCCTGGGGTCGCCCTCATGGCCCGCGTAGGGACGCCCGGTGTCGATCTCCCTCAGGATCCGCGGGTCGGTGTCGTGGGTGCCCACGTCCGCGGGATCCCCCGAGGCGACGATCACTCCGCGCCCGTTGAAGACCAGCGCCTCCTTGGTGCCGGGTCGCTGCCCGAGGACCTTCAGCACCTCGCTGATCCGCGCAAGCGCGTCGTCCGCGGTCAGGCTGCGGCGCCCGATCGACTCGAAGATCCGCACGTCGCTCGCCTGGCCCTTCGCGTACTGCTCGATCTGGCTCGAGCGCGCGTTGCGGTCGATGACTGCGAAGCCCACGAACTCGATCACGGCGAGCGTCACGATGAAGCCAAGAAGCAGGCGGAGCGCGAAGCCCACTCCGCCGTCGCTGCCGTGTCGGTGACGCCACGCAGCAGCAAATCTCGGGATGCCCGACATGCCCCGGAGATTCGCCCGGAACGGGGAGCGATCCATACAGCAAAGCGGTGATTCGCGCCGCTCTGCGCCAGGGGTTAGGGCCCGTCCGAAACCGGCTCGTCGTCCAGGAGCGAGCTCCCGATGCGGATCCCCTGGAGGAGGCGCTCGAGGACCTCGCCGACCGCCGATTGGTCGCTTCGGTCGAGATCGACGCTGACGGTGACGGCGTCGTCGGCGCCGACGCGGGTCTCGGGACGCGCCGCGGGGGCGACGTGGGTGATCTCGGTGAACACCATCTGGGAGAACGCATCGGCCTCGTCGGAGGCCCCGACTCCGCGTCCTGCGGCTGTCAGTTTGACCCGGGGCATAGGTCGCACCATTCCCCGCGCCGCCGGGGGCCACACACGGCGGTAGACTCAACCGCCTGGCGGACTGGGTCACCATCTCGTCGATTGCGACGGCGGGCGGCACGCTCGTCCTGGCCGTGGCGACGTTCTCGGCCGTGAGGTCGTCCAACCGCTCCGCCCGGGTCGCGGAGCGCGCGCTCATGGCGGGATTGCGCCCCGTGATCATGCCGTCGCGGCTCGACGACCCGCCGCAGAAGGTCGGGTTCGTCGACGGGCAGCTCCTGCGCGTCGACGGCGGCCGGGGCGCGGCCGAGGCCACGCCGGACGCCGTGTATCTGGCGATGTCGGTGCGCAACATGGGCTCGGGCATCGCCGTCCTTCACGGCTGGCGCTTCTCGCTCAACCCGGAGCCGGGCGGCGGCCCGCCACCGCCGCTCGAGGAGTTCCACCGCCTGACACGCGACATCTACGTGCCGTCGGGCGACATGGGCTTCTGGCAAGGCGTCTTCCGCGACTCTCAGGCTGAGGAGTTCACGCGGGCGGCGGCGGCGATCGCGGCCGGCGAGCGGCTGGTGATCGACGTGCTCTACGGCGACCACGAGGGCGGCCAGCGCGCGGTCAGCCGCCTCTCGATGACGACGACGGGGGACGGCGGCTGGCTCCTGGCGGCGGCGCGTCACTGGAACATCGACCGCGACGACCCGCGGTGAGCTGAGGGCGGGCCCGGGGCCGGGGGAGAGGACCGGCTCGCGTAGACTGCCTCCGGCATGGCATGGATCGACAAAGTGATGGATCGCCTGATGGCCCGCCGGTCGAAGATCGCGGGTGCCGGCCACGGGCCGGACGATTTCCAGCCGACCACCGGCTCCCCCGAGCTGTCCGAGGAGCTCGAGGCGGACTACGGGGCCGACACGCCCGCTGCCGAACCGCCGGACGACGCCGAGAGCGCCGCGGACGGCCCGGAATCACCGGCGGGGTGAGCGGGTGCAGGCTCGGGGCTCGACGTAACGCTCGATCCACGCTTCCGCCTGCTGCCGGTCGCGGTCCTCGCCGCCGGCTGCGGTGCGACCACGACGCACGCGACCAGCCCGAGCACGCCTAGCGCCGTCACGCACGCGACGGTGGCGACGACGCGGGCTGCGAAGCTCCGCCATCACCGCCGTCCGCGCGGGGCGAGCGTGGCACTTCGGCGGGTCGTCGACGGCGACACGATCGTCGTCAGCACGGGCGCATACGTCCGCTTCCTGCAGATCGACACCCCGGAGCTCTCGTCGAACGAGTGCTATGCGACAGACGCGCGCGCCGCGCTCGAGCGCCTGCTACCGGTCGGGTCGCGCCTGCGGCTGGTGCGCGACCCGGGGCTCGACAAGGTCGACCGGTACGGTCGCCTGCTGCGCTACGTCTACCGCGGGCGGCTGAACGTGAACCTCGAGATGGTGCGCCGCGGCGCCGCCGCGCCGTACTTCTACCGCGGCGACCGGGGCCGGTTCTCGGGCCGGCTTCTCACGCTCGGGGTTGCCGCTCGCCGGGCGCACAGGGGGCTGTGGGGGGCGTGCCCGGGCACCCGGCTTCAGCCCGACGACGCGGTGTCGTCGGGGGCCGCAGGAGCATCCGGCGGCGGAGCCGCGGCCGGGAGCTGCGAGCCCGGGTACTCGCCGTGCCTTCCCGTCACCGGCGATCTGGACTGCGCCGACATCCCGGCCTCCGAGAAGCCTGTCCACGTGACCGGCTCGGATTCGTACCGGCTGGACGGCAACGGCAACGGGCTGGGCTGCGAGTAGCCGCTACCAGCGGGTGACGAAGTCGGCGGTCCAGACGCAGGCGTCCGGGTGGCCGAGGTAGCGGCCGCAGTTGCGGCCGATGCCGACCCAGCGATAGGTGGGCGAGAGCAGGATCGCGCGGTGCTCGGGACTGTTCAGCCAGGCCTTCACGGTCGCCTTCGCGCCGGACCGCGTACCCCAGCCCCAGGCCAGCGTCTCGCCGGCCGTCCACGAGTAGCCGCTGATGAAACCGGAGCGCTGGATGCGGTAGCTCATCGTCGAGCCGGTGGGGCTGGTATGCGCGAAGTAGTCGCGGTGGAGCATGTCCGATGAGTGGCCGAGCGCGACCACGCGCAGGCTCGTCGAGCCGCGCACGGCGCCGACGCCATGGGCGGCACGGGCATGGTTCACGGCCTGAAGGAGCTGCTTACGCGGCGGGGCCTTCGCGGCGGACGCCGGGCTGGCGAGGAGGCCGGCGGAGATCAGGATGGCAAGGGCGATGAGGAGGCGCGAGGTGTTGGTCATGCCTTCTTGGCTCGACCTCGCCGAAGCCCGCGCCCACCGCCCCTTCTACGTATTCGATCTGCGGCGTTTCCGCAGCCGAGAACCCCCGATTCGGCGTAGCGCCCGCTACCGCGTATTCGCCCGCCGCCGAGCGGCCCGCTGCTGTCCGTGGCGGGAGTAGCTCGTGCGTGGCGTCGTCCAGATGCGCTGGTTGGGCGGAGCGAGCGTCCGGCCCGCACCCGCCGCCCACGTTTCCACGTCGTCCCACCGCCAGACCATCGCCTGGCCCATCAACCCGACGGGATCCGGAAACCGGGCGTCGCCCAGCGAGAGCTGACGCACGCGATCCGGGCTCACACCGATCACGCGCCCGACCTCGGTGGCCGTCACAAGCCGATCAAGCTTCCCTCGATCCATCGTGCACCTCCCCCGCGAGGCGTCGGCGACCCCACACGCCTCATCCGATGACACGGAACCGCTGCGCTGCCCGTACCGACAACGGCAGACGACAGCTACCCGCGCGGGCGTGAGTCGAAACCAGCGTGGCCGGCACGTTCGAGAGTGGTGCTGTGGTGCCGTGCTGAGGGGTCGCTGCGGGTGCAACGCCGTCGCGTACGAGGTCTCGGACGAGTTCCTCGCCGCGTTCAACTGCCACTGCTCGAACTGCCGTGCGACGACAGGCTCGGCGTTCCTGCCCTGGGGCGAGATCGAGCGCGAGAAGCTTCGGGTGACGAAGGGCGCGGGCTCGCTGGTGGTGATCGGCGATCCCGACGCGCTGCACGAGGTGCGCTGCGGAGCGTGCCTCTCGCTGGTCTACTGGACCGCGCGCAACGGCGAATACGTCCGGGTTCCGTATGGATCGCTCGTCGACGAACCGGCGCTCAAGCCGACGGCGCACATGTTCGTCGGCTCGAAGGCTCCGTGGCACCAGATCCTCGACGACCTTCCCCAGCACGACGAGTACCCGTGGTCGTGATCCGCGGGAAACGGGATGCCCGGGGCGAGACTCGAACTCGCGCTCCCCGAGGGGAAGGGGATTTTAAGTCCCCCGTGTCTACCAGCTCCACCACCCGGGCCGGAGGCATTATCCGCTAGGCGGCGTCGGCGGCCGCCAGGGCCGCCCCGTGCAGGATGTCGCGCTCCGACACGAGCATCCGGCCCGCGCCGGTCGCCCTCAGCACCTCGACGGCGATGGCCGCGCCGGCGACGATCGTCGGCGCACGCTCTGGCATGAGGCCGCGCACCTCGCGGCGCTCGGCGAGCGAGACCGCCGCCAACTGGCCAAGCAGCGCTTCGACAGTGGCCGCCGTCAGCCGATGGCCGTCGATCTCCTCGGGGATCTCCCGGTCGAGGCCGAGGTCGATGGTGGCGAGCGTCGTCACGGTGCCGGCGACGCCGACCAGCGTGGAGGTGCGGCTCGTGATCTCCTTGGGCACGAGCGCGGCCACCGCCTCGCGCAGCTGAGCGAGCTCCGCCGCGGTCGGCGGGTCCGAGCGAAGGCAGCGCTCCGACATCCGCACGCAGCCGACGTCGAGGCTGGTCGCGTCGACCACGCCGTCCGGCCCGCCGAGCACGAGCTCCGTCGAGCCGCCGCCGATGTCGCACACGAGCGTCCCCGGGCCGGCCGCAAGCCGTGATGTGACGCCGCGGTAGGTCAGCTCGGCCTCCTCGCGCCCCGAGAGCAGGCGCGTCTCGAAGCCGTGCCGGCGGCGGACGTCGGCCAGGAACTCGCCGCCGTTGGCCGCGTCGCGGACGGCGCTCGTAGCCGTCGCCAGCACGCGCTCGGTGCCGAGCCCGCGGGCCCGCACCGCGTAGCCCTCGAGCACGGCGTGGACGCGCTCCATCCCGGCATCGGAGAGGCGGCCGTCGGCGTCCACCCGGTCGCCGAGGCGCGTGATCCGAAGCCGGCGCTCCACCTCCGCGAGGTCGGCGCCGTCGACGTCCGCCACCAGGAGGCGGGTCGAGTTCGTCCCCATGTCGACCGCGCCGACGCGAATCACGAAGGCAGTCTAGGATTCCGGCCGTCCACTAACAAAAGCGAAGTAGCTACGCGAAGCGGAGGAACCTGCACCATGAAGCTGGAGGGCATCCATCACATCACGGCGATCACCGGCGACGCGCCCGGGAACGTCGACTTCTACACGCGCGTCCTGGGGCTGCGCCTGGTGAAGAAGTCCGTGAACCAGGACGACCCCACCGTCTATCACCTGTTCTACGCCGACGAGGCCGGAAGCGCCGGGTCGGACATCACCTTCTTCGAGTACCCGGGCGCCCGCCGCGGCCGCGCGGGGAGAGGGATGGTGCACACCGTCGTCTGGCGCGTCGGGTCGGCCGAGGCCGTCGACTTCTGGCAGGCGCGCCTCTCCGGCGCGGGCGTCGAGGCGACCCGCGACGGCGACCGGCTCACGTTCGCCGACCCCGAGGGGCTCGGCCTCGAGATCCGGCTCGTCGAGACCGGGGACGAGCCGCTCGTCGCCGTGCATCCGGAGATCCCGGCCGAGGTCGCGATCCAGGGCTTCGACGGGGTTCGCGCCTACACGGGGGACGCCGATGCGAGCCGCGCGTTCCTCGCCGACACGCTCGGGTTCGCGCCCGACGGCGAGTCGGAGTTCGAGGTGCGCGGCGACCGGCGCGGAGCGTTCTACGCCTACGACGAGATCGCCGGCACGGGCTGGCCGGGCGCCGGCACCGTCCATCACGTCGCCTGGTCGTCGCTCTCCGAGGAGCACGTGGCGTGGCGGGATCGGGTGGCCGAGGGCGGCGGAAGGCCGACCGACGTCATCGACCGCTACTACTTCAAGTCGATCTACTTCCGCGAGCCGAGCGGCGTGCTCTTCGAGATCGCGACCATCGGCCCGGGCTTCGCGACCGACGAGGACATCGAGCACCTCGGCGAGCGGCTGGCGCTCCCGCCGAACTACGAGCACCTGCGCGAGCAGGTCGAGAAGGTCGTGACGCCGCTTCCCAACCCGCGCGCCGACTGGGCCGTCAGGTGAGCGGCACCTCAGGCCTCGAGCACCTCGTCCGCCCGGCTGCCGGCCGGGCGGAGGGGGCGCTCGTGCTCTTCCACGGGCGCGGGGCCGACGAGCACGACCTCTTCCCGCTGCTCGACATGCTCGACCCCGAGCGGCGGCTGGTCGGCGTCACGCCGCGGGGGCCGCTCTCGCTCCCGCCGGGCGGGGCGCACTGGTACGTCGTCCATCAGGTTGGCTTCCCGGACCCCGCCACGTTCGGCCCGACGTATGCGCGAGCATCGCGCTGGCTCGAGGAGCTGGCCGAGGAGACCGGGGTGGGCCCCGAGCGGACGGTGCTCGGCGGCTTCTCGCAGGGAGCCGTGATGGCGCACTCGCTCGGCTTGGGGCCGCGGCGGCCGCGGCCGGCTGGGATCCTCGCGCTGTCCGGGTTCATCCCCGTCGTGGACGGGTTCGAGCCCGACCTGGGCCCGCCGCTCCCGCCCGTCGCGATCGGCCATGGCACGCTCGACCCGGTCATCTCGGTCGAGTTCGGGCGCCGGGCGCGCGCGATCCTCGAGGAGGCCGGCGCGGACGTGCTCTACCGCGAGTCGCCCATCCCCCACACGATCGACCCGCGCTACCTCACGGAGCTCGAGGGCTGGGTACGAGACGCGGTCGACCGCGCCGCCGTCGGGGAGGCGCAGTGAGCGGCGAGGACTTCTGCCTCCAGTTCCAGCAGGCGGTCGAGCTGATCGGCCGGCGCTGGTGCGGCACGATCGCGCGTGCCCTCCTGCCCGGCCCGCGCCGGTTCACCGAGCTTCGCCGCGCGATCCCCCAGATCTCAGACCGGGCGCTCTCCCAGCGCCTGCGCGAGCTGGAGGCCGAGGGCGTCGTGATCCGGCGGGTGAGCACGGGGCCGCCGGTCGAGGTGGCCTACGAGCTCTCGGCGAAGGGGCGCGACCTGGAGCAGATCATCGACGGGGTCGAGCACTGGGCGCACGAGTGGCTCGGGTCATCCCCGCACCACACGTACGAGCGCGCGCACCCATGACCGGCCGCGTGCGAACGCGTCGAGCAGGCGGCGCAGGCGCTCGAGCGAGCGGTTCAGCCGATCGAGCGCCGCCTGCATCTCGGCCGTCTTGCCGTTGAGCTCCTCGGTCTTGCGCAGGAGCGTCGCGATGCCGCCTTCCTCCAGGGCTCGCACGCGGGTGTCCACCTCCCGCTGGGTTGTGCGAGCGCGCGTGAACGTGCGGAATCCCCGGACGCCGACGACGGTCGACGTGGCGCCCACCACCACGAGCCAGGCGATGATCACGACGAGCAGCACGACGGCCAGTCTATGGTAGAATCCGGCGTTCCGACGCGGGGTGGAGCAGTCCGGTAGCTCGTCGGGCTCATAACCCGAAGGTCGCAGGTTCGAATCCTGCCCCCGCTATGGCTCGAACAGTGCGACCGCCTCCGGGCGGTCGTTCTCGTTCTAGGCCTTCACCCTGCTTTACACGCCACCTCTGAGGCGGGATGCTTCCAGGTCGATGAACGACCTCCCGGCGGGAACCGTCACCTTCCTCTTCACCGACATGGAGGGGTCGACCCGGCTGCTCGAGAAGCTCGGGGAGGAGCGGTACTCGGAGGTGCTTCACACTCATCGGCGACTCCTCCGAGATGCGTTCGCCCGGCATGGAGGTGTCGAGGTGGACACGCAGGGGGACGCGCTCTTCACGGCGTTTGCGACCGCTGAAGGCGCAATCGCCTCTGCGGGCGAGGCCCAGGCGGCCCTGGCTGCGGAGCGGGTGATGGTGCGGATGGGCGTGCACACTGGCACTCCGCTCCTCACCGACGAGGGATACGTCGGCATGGACGTCCACCGTGCGGCCCGCCTCGCCGCTGCCGGACACGGCGGGCAGGTCCTCATCTCGGCGGCGTCGGCAGGGCTTGTCGACACGACCCATCTGCGGGATCTCGGCGACCACCGGCTCAAGGACCTCGCTGCGCCGGAACGCATCTATCAGCTGGGCGACGCCGAGTTCCCGCCCCTGCGCAGCCTCTACCGCACGAACCTGCCCGTTCCGATGACGGCGTTCCTGGGACGCGAGCAGGAGCTCGCGGAGGTGGGCGACCTGCTGACGGGGAGCGCTCGTCTGCTGACCCTGACGGGGCCGGGTGGAACGGGCAAGACGCGGCTCGCGCTCCAGGCGGCGGCCGAGGCCGCGGAGCACTTCCCCGACGGAATCACCTGGGTCCCGCTTGCGCCGCTTCGGGAGGTCACGCTGCTCCTGCCCACGCTGGCGGGCGCGCTCGGCCTCAAGGAGGAGCGCCGCGACACCCTGCCCGACGCGCTCGGGCGCGCACTGGGCGGCCGGCGGACGCTCGTGCTGTTCGACAACGCGGAGCACCTGCTGCCCGGGTTCGTCGAGGAGCTCGCGGATGTCCAGGGGATCGACGGCCCTTCCATCCTCGTCACGAGCCGCGAGCGGCTGCAGCTGCAGGGCGAGCATGTCTATCGGGTGCCGCCCCTCGGGGAGCAGGACGGCGTCCAGCTCTTCGTCGAGCGCGCGGCCGCGCTGGGGAGCGACGTCGAGCGGTCGCCCACCGTCGTCGAGCTCTGCCGCCGGCTGGACGACCTCCCGCTGGCGCTGGAGCTCGCTGCGGCGCGTACGCCGCTCTTCTCGCCGGACCAGCTGCTCGAGCGACTCGGGGGCCGGCTCGATCTCCTCAAGGGCGGCCGGGACGCGGACCCACGCCAGCAGACCCTGCGGGCGACGATCGACTGGAGCTACGAGCTGCTCACGGACGACGAGCGCCGGCTCTTCCGCCGGCTCTCCGTCTTCGTTGCGGGGTGCGCGTTCGAGGATGCCGAGACCGTCGCCGGAGCCGATCCGGACACGCTCCAGTCGCTGCTCGACAAGAGCCTGCTTCGCCGGCGCGGGACGGCCCTTGGCCCCTGGTTCTGGATGCTGGAGACGATTCGCGAGTACGCGACCGAGCGGCTCGACGAGGCGGCCGAGCAGTCGCTCCTCGAGGACCGTCTGATCGACCATGCCCGTGAGTTCGCGCGTGCCGCCGAGCCCGCGTGGAGGGTGGGCGGCGAGCAAGCGTGGCTGAGCCGCTTCGATCTCGAGCTCGACAACCTTCGGCGCGCGATGCGGGCCGCCCTCGAGCGCGGCGACGCCGAGCGCGCGCTCTCGATCGCCGCCAACCTCGGCTGGGTCTGGCAGATGCGCGGGTTCATGCGCGAAGGGATGAGCTGGATCGAAGACGGCCTGGCGGTCGCTTCGAACCTCGAGCCGGGGGTCGACGGCTATGCGCGGTTCGTCCTCGGGGTAGGGTGGTCCGAGCTCGGCGAGCCCGACCGCGCGGTGGAGCCGCTGGAACAGTCGCTCCCGCTTCTCGAAGCGGGAGCTCTTCACCATCAGCACACGTTCGCCCTCTATTACCTCGGCGGGCAGCTGGTCGAGCTGGGTCGACTCGACGACGCCGAGGATGTCCTCGGTCGCGCCGAGCGCGAGGCGCTTGCACTCGCAGATCCGACGCTCGTCTACTCGATACGAGACGGCCTCGCCGACCTCTACGCAGACCGCGGCGACCGGGTTCGCGCGCGGGCGCTGCTCGAGGAGCAGGGTGAGATGCCGAATCCGGCACATCGAGCCGACCAGTGGGTGACCATGGCGGAGATCGTCGCAGGAGATGGCGAACTCAGCAAGGCGGAGTCGCTCGTCGACGAGGCAGTCGCGCTCTGTGAGCAGGGCGGCTTCCGGCGCGAGCTCGCCTACGCGATGCGGCTCCGCGGGTACCTCCAGGTCCTGTCCGGCAGCCGGGACGAGGCCGTGGCCGCGCTCGAGACGTCGCGGACGATCGGCGAGGAGTCCGGAACCCCGAACGTCGTGGGTGCCGCCGTGCTGGGCCTGGCCGCGGCGGAGGCACGGTGGGGCCAGCCCGAAGTCGCCGTGGAGCTGTGGGGCCGGGCGCGCGCCCTCGGGGTCTCACCCAAACCGGAGTCGTGGCGGCTCGACCGCCAGCTCGAGCGCGAGTTCCTCGAGCCGCTCCGGCCGGCGCTGGCCGAGGAAGCCTTCGACGCTGCCTGGGCCCGAGGGATGGACTCCGGCACGGAGCCCTCACCGCGCTAGTCGGCCCACCAGTCGCGCCGGCCTTCGACGTCTTCGCGCCGGCCCTCGCCGAGACTCGGCGCGCCGATGACGAGGATCTCGAGCCCCCGCGGCCCGGCCTCGTAGCCTCGCCACGCGCCGGGCGGGACCCGCACGGCGTCCCACTCCTCGAGCTCGACGATCTCGTCGTCGACCTTCATCCTCCCGCTCCCGCGCACGACCACGTACACCTCCTCCTGCGTCTTGTGCGTGTGGCCGTACGGAAAGCGATAGCCGGGCGGGATGCGCTGGTAGCTCAGGCCCGAGCTCTCGAGCTCGAGCGCGTCCGTCGCCAGGCGGAACTCCAGGTCGGGCGCGCCGTCGAAATTGGACCCGACGTCCTCGAGGTCCTTCTTCAGGTTCCTGCGCGTGAACGGCACGGCGCAATCCTAGGCGTCATCGCTGCAGGTAGGCGAGGACGGCGAGCACGCGGCGATTGTCCTCGGGCGCCGCCGTGATCCCCAGCTTGGCGAAGGCGCCTCTGATGTGCGTCTCGACCGTCTTCGGGCTGAGCCAGAGCGCATGACAGATGCCCTGGTTCGAGCGGCGCTCGGCCATCAGGGCGAGGATCTCACAGCTCGCGCGGCGTGAGCGTCTCGATCGGATCGACACGGCGGCGTCGTGTGAGGAGGTCGTCGACGACGCTCCTGTCGATGACGCACTCGCCCGCCGCGACGCGTTGCATGGCGTCGAGCAGCTGGTCGATGCGACCGACGCGCTCCTTCATCAGATAGCCGACCCGCTCGGGCTTGGCTTCGACGAGCTGGAGCGCGTAGTCCGGCTCGAGGTGCTGCGAGAGCACGAGAACGGCGGTGCCGGGGTGGCACGAACGGATCTCGCGGGCGGCGCGAAGCCCTTCGTCGGTATGCGTGGGAGGCATCCGGATGTCGACGAGCGCGACGTCGGGCTGGAGGTCGCGCACGCTCCTTCGCAGGGCATCCGCGTCGCCGACGAGAGCGACGACCTCGATGCCGTTCTCCGTCAGCAGGCGGGCGACCCCCTCGCGAATGAGGGCCGCGTCGTCGCACGCGGCACGATCACCTTCCTGATCACCATTCACCTCGGCGATCCAAGCCCGGCGCCGTGGAAGATCACCTCGGGCACGGGCGCCTATGAGGGCGTGCAGGGGAACGGCCGGCAGTCGTCGACAGGTTCGCAGAGACGCCGGCAAGGTTCGTGCTCAAGGGCACGATCGTGCGGTGAGCGCGAGGGCGTAACCCGTCCCTAGGCATGACACCTACCGCGGGGTCGTCTTGACGAGCCGGGCGAGCACGACCCACCGCCGCAGCGCGGTGAACTTGGGAGTACAGCTCGTCAGGACGAGCCGCTCCCGCCCGGAGTAGCGCTCGAACCACGTCGCATGGGCGGGGACGATCACGTGCCGGGCGACCCGGTAGACGAAGGTCGCATACGGCATGCGGAGGACGATCGGATCGCCGCGGCGGAGGCGGTCGATGAAGAAGAACGGCCCGTACGGCCTGCCGCCGACCGGGGTGACGCGGTGGCCGGCGATCGCGACCGTCCCGCCCAGCCCGGGGACGGTGGTGGACGGGTAGTGGCCCGGCCCGCGGTCGAGGTCGCGCGGGTTGTCGATCCCCTCGTACACCTTCCAGCCGTAGATCCCGAGCCGGGCGCTGGTGATGCGCCCGAACACGTGGTGGGGCTGGACGGCGTGGACGTACGCGAGCGCGTGGTCGTGAGCCCGTTCGGCAGGGGTCGGATGCAGACCCAGGGCGGTGAGGAGCATGAGGATGAGGCGGGGAAGGATGCTCATGTCGTGGGGCGGGGCGCCCGCAGGCGCGGGCGCCCCTTCTGATCGCTAGAGGGTGAATGCCGTCGCCGGAAGCGGCGAGCCCGTCACCGGCGGCGGGGAGTGGTGGGGGTGGTGGGTCGTCTTGCCGCACGTGGCGGTCAGATGACCGGCCAGGCTGACGGTGAAGGTCGCGTGGTGCGATCCTGCGGCCATCTGCCAGCCGTCCGCCGCCTCGAGCACGTATCCGGGCTGGGCGGTCGCCGTGATGACGACGCTGCTCGGCCCGACGAGCGCTCCGGTTTCGGTGTAGACGATGTCATCCGTGCCCTCGGGCATCGCCAGCACCTCGCCGCTCGTGCAGGTGGCCTGCGCGATCGCCGGCGTGACGGGCGCGCCCGCGTCCTCGGTGCATCCGGTGAGCGGCCCGGCCAGGCGGACCGTGAACGTCGCCGAGAGGGCGTTCTCGGCCACCTGCCAGCCGTCCGCCGGCCCGAGCACGAACCCGCCGCCTGCGGTCGCCGTGATGACCACGCTGCCGGGGCCGGTGAGCGCGCCGGTCTCGGTGTAGGTGATGCTGGTCGAGTCGGCCGGAATCACGAGCATTTCGCCGCTCTCGCAGGTGGCGGGGGTGACGGCCGGTTGCGCGGGGACGACCCGCACGGGCTGACAGGCGAACGCCGTCGCCGCGGCCAGCGTGACCGCCGCCGTGGCCACGGCGGCGATGGTGAGGATGAGAGCTTTGTGCCTCATCACAACCTCCCTGGTACAGGGCGCGGCGAGCTTCGCGTCGCGCCTCCGTGAGGCCGTTGATCCCGCGCGGGAGGTGATCTCGGCGGAGCGGCCGGCGGGGTGTCCTTCCCAGCCACTTCAAGTGTACGGTCGGAGCGGGGTCTTGATGACCCCCTCATCCCATCGGGACAACGCGAAACCACGCCTGCTGGCGGATCGTCGCGAGTCACCGTGGACAGCTGGAGCCTCATGATCGTCGCGGGCCTCGTCCTCGGCTACGCGGCGCTTTCCCGCCGGCTCGAGCAGACGGTGCTCACGGCCCCGATCCTGTTCGTCGGGGCCGGGCTGCTCCTCGGCAACGAGGGGCTGGGGTGGTTCGACGTTGCGGTCGGCAGCGCGGCCGTGCGCGTACTCGCCGAGGCGACGCTGACGCTCGTGCTGTTCGCCGATGCGTCGCGGATCAACGTCGTCGCCCTGCGGCGCGAGGTCGCGCTGCCCGCGCGCCTGCTCGGGATCGGGCTGCCGCTCACGATCGTCGCGGGCACCCTGGCCGCGGTCGGGCTCTTCGACCGGCTCACCTGGCCCGAGGCGCTGGTGCTCGCCGTCGCGCTCGCGCCCACCGACGCGGCGCTCGGGCAGGCCGTGGTGACCGATCCGCGCCTCCCGATGCGCGTCCGCCAGGGACTGAACGTCGAGAGCGGCCTGAACGACGGCCTCTGTGTGCCGCTGCTCTTCATCGCCCTCGCGCTGGCCGAGGCGAACGAGAACGCGATCACCGCCCATCATGCCGTCGCCCTGGTGCTCGAGGAGATCGGGTGGGGGGTGGCGGGCGGGGTCGCCGCCGGCGTCGTCGGCGCCCTGATCCTGGGCTACGCCGAGCGGCGAGAGCTCGTCGCCGACGAGTGGTTGCAGGTGATCCCGATGGCCACGGCCGCGCTGTCGTACGGGATCGCGGCACCGCTCGGCGGCAGCGGGTTCATCGCCGCGTTCGTCGCCGGCCTGACGTTCGGCGTGCTTCGACGGCAGTACCGCGGTGAGGTGACCTACCTCGTCGACGCCACCGGGCAGGTGCTGAACGCGGTGACCTTCATCGTCTTCGGCGCGGTCGTGCTCGGCCCTGTGCTCCACGTGGTCGACTGGCGGATCGCGCTCTACGCAGCGATCAGCCTGACGGTCGCACGCATGCTCCCGGTCGCGGTCGCGCTCATCGGCCTGGATGCGCAGCCCCAGACCCTGGGGTTCGTCGGCTGGTTCGGCCCGCGCGGGCTCGCGTCGATCGTCTTCGCGGTGATCGTGGTGGAAGGCTCCGCGCTCGCGCACGTCGACGTCGTGATCGCCACGATCGTGGTCACGGTGGCGGTCTCGGTGTATGCGCACGGCCTGACGGCCCTCCCTCTCACAGAGGCGTACGGGCGGTGGTACGCCGCGCGAGCGGATCCTCCGGCGATGGAGAGCGCAGCCGCTCACGAACATCGGTGGCGGCGGCCCGCCGCCTAAGCTCAAGGGCATGCCCCGCGCCTGGCTCCTGGTGCCGGTCCTGTTCGCCGCCGCGTGCGGCGGAGGCGGCGCCTCCGGCACGGAGCCACCGCGGGCGGCCCCGGGCGGCATCGCCCTTCGCCGGCTCGTGACCGGCCTCGACCAGCCGGTCGTGCGTGGCCGCCGTGCCCGGGACGAGCGACCTCGCCATCGTGGAGAAGACGGGCCTGGTGCGGATCTGGCACGCCGGCGCCGTGCAGCCGCGGCCGCTGCTCGACCTCACCGGTCAGCTCGCCCAGTCGAGCGAGCAGGGCCTGCTGTCGATCGCGTTCTCGCCCGGCTACCGCGAGAAGGTTCACGTTCGACGAGGCGACGGGCGACCTCTGGATCGGCGACGTCGGCCAGAACTCCTTCGAGGAGGTCGACCGGCTGGCGGCGGGCGCGCCGCCGGGCGCGAACCTGGGCTGGAACCTGGTGGAGGGGAACGTCCGGTACGACAAGGAGGGCAGCCTCCCGCCGGGCTGATCGGCCCGGTGGCGGTGTACAGCCACGACGAGGGCTGCTCGATCACCGGCGGAGTCGTCTACCGCGGCCACGACCTGCCGCAGCTCCGCGGCCGCTACGTGTTCAGCGACTTCTGCAGCGGCACCATCTGGTCGCTGCCCGCCTCCGGCGGCCGCGCCTCCCCGCTCGGCGTGCCGGCCGTGCAGCAGCTGTCGTCGTTCGGCGTGGACGCGAGCGGCGAGCTCCTCGCGGTGTCCCTGGACGACACCGTCCGGAAATTCGTGGCCGGCGGCTGAACCGTCAGGCGCTCGCGCCGGCCGGCTTTCGCGCCCGCACGACCGTTCCCCGCGCGCCGAACTTCTCCGCCTTCCGGCGCGTGTCCTCGAAGGCCGACCGGGAGTAGACGTCGACCAGGTCGCCGGTCGTGATCTCGGTGAAGCCGTGCCGGATGAGCCGGCTCTCGTACTCTGCCTCCAGCAGAGCCCCGGCGATTCACCCCGTCCAGAGGTCGATGTTGCGCCGCCCCTCCTCGGACACCGGCCGCTGGATCGTCACGTCGGCGAGCTGAATCCTCCCGCCGGGCCGCAGGACGCGGGCGATCTCCGAGAACACCGCTTCCTTGTCGGGGATGAGGTCGATCACGCCGTTCGAGATGACGACGTCGAAGCCGGCGTCGGCGAACGGCAGCTCCTCGGCGCTCCCGTCCACGATCGTCACGTTCGCGAGCCCCATCTCGGCCGCCGAGCGACGGGCCTTCGCGGCCATGTCGGCGGTCATGTCGATCCCGGTGACGTAGCCGTCCGCGCCCACCATCTGGGCCGCGACCAGCGTGTCCATCCCGGCGCCGCAGCCGACGTCGAGCACGTCCTCGCCGGGGTCGAGAGCGCCGAGCGAGAACGGGTTCGCGACGCCGGCGAACGACTCGCACGACGTCTCGGGCACGCGCGCCAGGAGCTCCGCCGGGTAGTCCAGATCCTCGGCCCAGGCCCGGCCGGTCGGGAACATGAACTCGCTGCTCGGGTCGTTCGAGACGGCTGCGTAGGTGCGCTGGATCTCCGCGCGCAGGAGATCGACGTCGAGGCCCTGGACTTCGATTCCCATGGGTCGGATGCTCGCAGCGGGGTGGACGCGATGCTGTGCGCCGCACCACCCCGGGAACGGCCCGGGACCGGGTATAGACTGCGTCCAGGGCGATGGGACGTCGGGCACACCGGGCTTGCCTTCTGCTGTGCGTCTGCGGCGCGGCGCCCGCGGCACGGAGAACCGCAACAACCTGTCGGTGCCGTTCGCCGAACGGTTCGTGAACGGCGCGTGGCACGTCGTCGCGGTCCCTCGGTCGGGATCGAGCCAGCGCCTCTTCGGCGTCGCCGCGGTCTCGCCGTGGGACGCATGGGCGGTGGGCGACGACCTGGACACGAACGGCCCCTTCGTCGAGCACTGGGACGGGTCGGCATGGCACACCGTCCCGACGCCGGCTCAGCTCGGCAGCCTCGTCGCCGTCGCGGCGCTCTCGAGCGGCGACGTCTGGGCGGTCGGTGAGGACTTCACCACCGGAGGCCCGCTCTTCGAGCACTGGAACGGCGCGACGTGGCGCGTCTTCCCCGTGCCGAACCCCTTCCCCGCGGTCGAGGCGCCCGTCGTCGACGTCGAACGGGTCCCGGGCACCGGCCGCCTGTGGGCGGTCGGCGAGGGCGTCGCGTTCCAGTTCGCGCACGGGACGTGGACGTTCTCGCAGATGCCCGGCTTCGCCGCTGTCGACTCGGTCGCGATCCCTGTGCAGCGCGACGTGTGGGCCGTGGGCTCGTCGGCCGGCGGCGGGATCACCGAGCACTTCGACGGGACCCGCTGGTCGAAGTTCTTCACCCGAGGGCTCTTCCTGGGCGTCGTCGGCGCCGTCTCGGCCCACGACATCTGGGCCACCGCGGCGGACGTGCGGTTCGCCGGGCCGCTGCGTCTCGTCCACCTGAACGCCGCGCGGACGGCGTGGACGCGGGTTGGCCCCGGACACTCCGTGATCGCGGACGTCGGCGCGATCGCGCTCCGGCCCGACGGGACCGGCTGGATCGCGGGCGACACAAATGCGACGCCCGCCCAGCCGCAGCTCGCCGCGCTCTGCGGGCTGTGATCGCGGTCTACGTCTCGTCCACAGCCGTGCGCTCAGCGGCAGCCCGGTCGCGCTCACGGCGGAGCTCGGCCCGGTAGGCGGCGACCGCGCGGCGCAGGTAGTCCATGTCGGGCTCGATCCGGACCATCGAGATGTCGTGCAGGTGGTGCGAGAGGCGGCCGACCGCGCGCTCGGGCGTGTCGACGCGGGCCAGGACCTCGACCTCGGCCGTGGCGGGCAGCACGGCGTCGAAGGGAACGCCCCGCTGGACGGTCGGCCAGACGCTCAGCGTCGGCGCGTCGGTGGTCGTCGCGACGTACGCGACCCAGGCGAACAGCCACCCCTTGCTGGTGCACGACACGCCGCCGATCGCCGCGTGCGCCGAGGGTTGCCCGGGAGGGCCGCGGCGGCCGGCGTTCATCCGCACCGGGGCGGTCACGTAGAGATGCGCCAGCTCCAGCCGTCGAGCGTCGTCGCCCGTCGGCAGCGCATTCGCACTCACTCGCGGACCGGCCGCGTCGCGGTGCGCCGCACCATCCCCGCCAGGCCGCGCCCTGTGCGCGCGACCAGGTCGAGCCCCTGCACGAGGCCGATGAACGCGAGCGCCGTGATCAGCCCGCCGCCGTCGACGTAGGGGAGGAGCGCCAGGCTGGTCAACACGACCGCGCTCGCGACTGCGCCGTCGATCAGCGTCTGGCGGGCGTCCTCGTAGGCCTCGTCCAGCCAGTCGAGCATGGTCGCAAGCGTCTCGAGCGAGCGCTCCGCCTGGGCGATCACAGGCCCCATCGCCACCTCCTGCGCTGGACCCGGGTGTGCTGGAGCTCGGCGATCCGCGTCTCGAGGGCATGGATCTTCTCGGACGCGTCGCTGACCTGGGAGCGCATCTGGTCGGCCGTCTCGGTCATGCCCTGCTCCGTCCGGGCCACCGCCTCGGATGCCTGCCGCAGGTCGCCCGCCGCGCTCGAGGCGAGGTCGACGGCCTGTCCGAGCGCCTGGATCTTGGCCGGCAGCGCGCCCTCGAGCACCAGGTAGCCGACGTAGAAGTTGACGAGCGACGCGACCGCCAGCGTTGCCAGCCCGAGCACGGTGCGCGCCATCCACTCCGAGCCGAACGCAGAGTCGAGCAGCTCCTGCGGGACGGGGGCGAGGAGCGCCACGGCCGGCGCCGCCGCCAGGCCGAGGATCGCAATGCCGTGAACGACCCTGTTCGTCCAGGAGCCCACTAGATGGTTGATCATAGTCGGGACGGCGGAGGAATCCCTGGATTTGCACAGATTCGCAAGCGGGAGTACCGTCGGTGACGCACGTGCAATTCGCGGCACGCGATCGGACAACGGGGCAGCCGTGAGGGGTCTTCGATCGGTCATCGCCGTCGTCGGCGCGGCCGTCTGCACGGGAGCGCTCGCAGCGCCGGCGTGGGTCGTCGACGCCATCACGGAGACGACGCTCGTCGAGGCCACCCCGCAGAGCCGCTTCCCGTTCCCGTGGGCGAGCGACGACTCGGAGCGGCTCCGGGTGGATTCGTTCGATGCCAGTGGGAACTACGTCGGCAGCGCGTTCACGAACGCGCCCACGTTCGTCTCGAACTTCGGCGCTCCGCCCGACGCCGACGCAACCTATGCGGGCGCCTGGAGCACCCAGACGACGGCCTCGGCACTCGGCGGCTCGCTGCACTTCTCCACTAAGAAGGGCGCCTCGGCGACCTTCGCCGCCAACGTCCGGACGCTGGCCTGGATCACCACGGTCGGACCGACGCACGGCTCGGCGTAGATCTTCGTGGATGGCCACCAGGTCGCGACCGTCTCGACGCATGCCGCGACGGTCGGATTTCGCCGCGTCAAGTTCGCCCGGGCATGGTGGGGCGGCCCGAACGACCCGGTCCACACCATCCGGATCGTGAACGCCGGGACATCCGGGCACAGCCGGGTCGACGTGGACGGGTTCCTGGCGGTGACCGAAGACGAGAGCCGGGCGCTCACGGTATCCTCTCGGACGAACGTCTGTTCGCCCGAGGAGCCGCCGTGCCGAAGGCCCGCCCGACGCGGATTGTCGGAATCGAGGAGGCCCGCAGGATCGCCGTCCGCGCGCAGCTCCTCGACGGGTCGGCGAGCGACGTCCTCGACACCGTGCACAAGCTCGGGTTCCTCCAGCTCGACCCGATCGCCACGGTCGCCGTGCCGCAGCACCTGGTGCTGTGGAGCCGCCTGGGCACATACGACACGGCCGAGCTCGACCGGCTGCTCTGGGAGGAGCGCAAGCTGGTCGAGTGGAACGCGTTCATCTGGCCGATCGAGACGCTGCCCCTGCTCCAGGCGCGGATGCGGCGCCGGCGGGAGGACTCGGCCCGCGAGCGGTGGTACGCGGAGCTCCTCGCCTCGAACCGCGGCTTTCGCCGCTACGTGCTGCGCGAGCTGGAGGCTGGCGGGCCGCTTCTGGGCGCGAGCTCGAGGACCGCTCGCGTTCGCCGTCGCGCGACCACCGCTGGTACGGGAGCCGCGCGGTGGGGCAGCTCCTGCACGCGCTCCACGACCGGGGCGAGATCGCCATCGTCGGCCGTCGCGGCGGCCAGCGGCTGTGGGATCTCGCCAAGCGCTGGTATCCCGAGACCGAGCACGTGCCGCTCCGCGAAGCCGACCGGCGCCTGGCCGAGATCCGCTTCCGGGCCGCCGGAGTGCGGCGGGAGCGCGACGGCTGGCATGCCCATCCCGACGCCGAGGACGGCCCGGTGCCCGACGGGGCGGTGCTGCTCTCGCCGTTCGACCGGCTCATTGCCGACCGCGATCGGGCCGAGGCGCTCTTCGGCTTTCGCTACCGCCTGGAGATGTACGTCCCGCCGGCGAAGCGCCAGTACGGCTACTACGTGCTGCCGCTCCTCGTGGGAGATCGGATGGCCGGGCGGGCCGAGCCGCGCCTCGACCGCGCCGCCGGGACGCTCGAGCTGCTCGGCGCCTGGGGCGACACGTCCCGGCTCGACGAGGCCCTCGACGGCCTTGCGGCGTGGCTCCGGGCCCGGCGCGTGTGACACCATCCGACTATGGCGCGGGCCCGGATCTCGGGGAACGTCGTGCGGCTGCGGCGGCCGCAGCTGGGCGGAGCGGTCGAGGAAGCGCTGGCCGCCGCCACGGGTGACGGCTCGATCCGGGTGCTCTACCGAGCCGGCGACGAGGCGCCCATCTGGGTCGACGCGGCCGGCGCCCGGAGCGAGCCGGAGGAGCCGTCGGAGGCGCGCGCGGCGACCGGCATCGAGCTGGACGGCGAGGAGCTCGCGCTCGTCGAGCATGACTCCGCCACGGCGCCCGAGGCGATCGAGTCGGCCTGCGCCGCGCTGGCGGGCGACCTCGACCGCGAGCACCGCGTGGCCGGCCTGTGCGCGCAGGTGCGCCTCATCGAGCGCACGGAGCAGCGCCTGCGCGACGTGTTCGAGGCCGTCGAGCTGATGGTGATCGCCATGGACCTCGACGCCACGATGACCTACGTGAACCCGTACACCGAGCGGCTCTCCGGCTGGACGCGCGACGAGCTGATCGGCGGCAACTGGTTCGAGATGTTCAGGAGCGGCCGCGAGTCGTTCCTCGACCGCGTCCGGGACGGCGAGTTCCCGCCGCGCGACGAGAGCGTCATCATCGTGAAGAACGACGAGCGTCGCCAGATCGACTGGTACAACGTGGCGCTGCGCGACGAGCGCGGCCGGCTCGAGGGCGTCCTGGGCATCGGCCGCGACATGACCAAGGAGCTGCGTACGCAGCGCTCGCTCGAAGCGGCACACCGGCGCATGCACGACGTCCTCGAGACCGTCGAGCTCGTGGCCGCCCAGCTCGACCTCGACGGCCGGGTCACGTACGTGAACGAGTATCTCGTCCGGCTGAGCGGATGGACGCGCGACGAGCTGATCGGGCGCCGGTGGCTGGACGTCTTCCAGACGGACGACCGCGACTTCATGGACCTTGTGCGGCGCGGCGACTTCCCGGCGCACGACACGAGCAGCATCCGGCTTCGCTCCGGAGAGCGGCGCGACGTCGAGTGGGCGAACGTCGGGCTCTACGACGACCACGGGCAGGTGGTCGGGCTCGTCGGCATCGGCCGCGACATGACCGACCACCTGCGGATCGAGCACGAGCTGCGCGACCTCGCCGCCGAGCACGGCGCGCTGGAGCGGGTCGCGACGGAGGTGGCCCGCGGGCTCGACGAGGACACCGTGTTCCGCCTCGTCGCCGAGCAGGCCGGGAGGCTCGTGGGTGCCGACGGGTGCACGCTCGTCCGGCTCGTGCCCGGCGAGCAGGTTCGCATCCTGGCGAACTGGAGCGAAATCGCCGCCGACCAGGTGGCGGCCGAGGGCATGGTCGTGCCGATCAACGCCGGTCAGGCGATGGCGGCGACGTTCCGGACGGGCCGGCCGGCACGCTCGGACCAGGCCCCCGGCGAGCCCGGGCGCCCCAACCCGATCGGCGACGACGACCCGATCCGCTCGGCGGTGGCGGCCCCCATCACGGTGAGCGGCGAGATGTGGGGCGCGCTCGTCGCATGGGGCGTGATCGAGGAGCCGCTGTCGGCCGACACCGAGCGCCGCCTCGGCGCGTTCGCCTCGCTCGCCGGCACGGCGATCGCGAACGCCGACGCCCGGACGGCGCTTGCCGCCTCGCGCAAGCGCATCGTGACCGCCGGCGACCAGGCCCGCCGCCGGCTCGAGCGAAACCTCCACGACGGCGCCCAGCAGCGGTTCGTGTCGCTCTCGCTCGCGCTGCGGCTGACCCAGTCGCTGCTCGACTCCGAGCCGGACAAGGCGGCCGAGCACCTGCGCGGGGCCCAGCGCGAGCTGACCCAGGGGCTCGAGGAGCTGCGCGAGCTGGCGCGCGGCATCCACCCGGCGATCCTCACCGAGCGCGGCCTGACCGCCGCCGTCGACAGCCTCGTCCTGCGCGCGCAGGTGCCGGTCGACGTGGTGGACATGCCCGACCAGCGGCTGCCGCCGGAGGTCGAGGCCGCCGCCTACTACGTCGTCTCGGAGGCGGTCGCCAACGTCACCCGATATGCGGGCGCGACCCGGGCGACGGTCGCGGTCGCGCTGGCGGGCGGGATCGCGTCGGTGGAGGTGGCCGACGACGGTGCCGGGGGCGCCGACCCGTCCGCGGGGTCGGGCCTGCGCGGGCTGGCCGACCGGGTCGAGGCGATCGGCGGGCGGCTCGAGATCGTGAGCCCGCCCGGCGCCGGCACGCGGATCCGGGCCGCGATCCCGTGCGACGCGAGCCCGGATACGTAGAAACTACGTACGCCGCTCGGCGGCTAGGCCGACCATAGGTTCCGAACCGACCCCGATGGCCGCGGGCGCCGCGGCGACGATCATGTCTGGAGTCGATCTGGAGGACCGTCATGGCCGCGCGTACATCTGAACCGACCCGCAACCTCGCGCTTGCGACCGTCGCGTTCACGATCTGCTTCACGAGCTGGGGGCTCGTGGCGCCGCTTGCCAAGCACCTCCAGGAGTCCAATGGCTGGTCCGACACGCAGGTGCTGCTGCTTGCCGCCGTCCCCGTGCTGTGTGGGTCGATCCTGCGCGTCCCGGCCGGCTGGCTGGCCGACCGCTTCGGCGGCCGCATGATCTTCACGCTGATCATGCTGGCGTCGATCGTGCCGGCCGTCCTCCTGGGCTACACGACCGGTTACGGCCCGCTCCTGGTCGTCGGGTTCTTCATGGGCGCCGCGGGGTCGGCCTTCGCGGTCGGCGTCCCGTTCGTCGTCGGCTGGTATGACCGCTCCCGGCACGGCTTCGCGGTGGGCGTCTACGCGATCGGCACGATCGGGCCGGCGATCGCGCTTCTCGTCGTGCCGCGCACGCTCGAGAACTACGGCCAGGCGTACCTGGGCTGGGGCATGGCCGCGGCGCTCGTCGCCGGCGCCGCCCTCATGTGGTTCCTCGGCGCGGACGCCCCGAACCCGCCCAAGCCCACCCGGTACCGCGAGATCCTGGGCGCCGGCTGGCGGCTGCACCGGTTGTCGCTGCTCTACTTCGTCACCTTCGGCGGCTTCGTCGCGATGTTCACGTTCCTGCAGAAGCTGCTCACGAAGTGGTTCGACCTCTCGAACGTCGACGCGGGCGCGCGCGCAGCGGGCTTCGCCGCCCTGGCCGTCGCCGCCCGGCCCGTGGGCGGCTGGCTGGCCGACCGCTACGGCGGCCCGGCCGTCCTGACGGCGGCGTTCGCCGGCATCGCCGTCGACGGCGCGGCGCTCGCCGCGGTCGCCGCGCACCCGACCATGCTCACCGTCTCGGTCGCCTGCCTCTCGATGGCCGTCTTCCTCGGCCTTGGAAACGGCGCCGTCTTCAAGCTCGTCCCGCACGAGTTCCCGGAGAACCCGGGCGCCGCGACCGGCATCGTGGGCGCCGTGGGCGGCTTCGGCGGCTTCTTCCCGCCGGTCGTGATGGGGCTCGTCAAGGGCTGGACGGGCAGCTTCGCGCTCGGCTTCGTCGGCCTGCTCATCTTCTGCGTCGTGTGCTTCGCGGTCGTCCTGAAGCTGCTCGTGGCCGAGGGCGGCGGCGGGGCGCCCGCAGCGACCGGCAGCCTTCGCAGCGCCTAACCAGTCCCGATTCCCACCGCCGCAATGCCGGAAGAGAGTCTGGCCGTGACCGGAGGGCGACGGCGCGCCGGCGCGGTGATCGCACGTCACACGAGGGCCACAGAACACACCGAATGTCGTTTCACTCGACCGCCAACCGTCGGCGGCGATCGACGACCGGGCGGCTCGGTGGGCGAGCGGTGATGACGTGCTGACCTTGGCCTGGCCGTGGGGATGAGGCCTGTCGCCGATCGATGACCACGGGTTGCGTTGAACGGGCGACCCGTCACAGGACGGTCGCAGAAGACGCCGAATGTCGTTTCACTCGACCGACAACCGTCGTGGACCATCCCCCGTGTCCGCGCCGAGTTCGGCGATGAACGCTCTTGCGGCTGGACGCGAATCCGGGCCGCGGCTGCGCGATGGTTCCCGGGCCGGCTCGTGACGATGTCGTCGAACTTTCGCCCGTCGCAAGCGCGGAGTAGCATCCCGCGCGTGGCGCGCCAGACGACCGCCGGGCGGTCCCGGAGAAGCCTCCTTCGTGCGCACGAGTTCTTCCGCCGCGGGCCTGCCAGCCCCGAGGGCTGGAGCCAGCTCACGGCGAAGAACCGCGACTGGGAGACGTTCTACCGCGAGCGCTGGCAGCACGACAAGGTGGTGCGCTCGACCCACGGCGTGAACTGCACGGGCTCGTGCTCGTGGAACGTCTACGTGAAGGACGGTCTCGTCACGTGGGAGACGCAGGCGGTCGACTACCCGTCGACCGGCCCCGGGATGCCGGAGTACGAGCCGCGCGGCTGCCCGCGGGGCGCATCGTTCTCGTGGTACGTCTACTCGCCGATCCGCCTGCGCTACCCGTACGTCCGCGGCAGCCTGATCGAGATGTACCGGGCCGAGCGCGAGCGCACCGGCGATCCGGTCGAGGCCTGGGCCGCGATCGTCGACGACCCCGAGCGGCGGCGGACGTACACGAGCCAGCGCGGCCGCGGCGGCTTCGTGCGCGCCGGCTGGGACGAGACCGTCGAGCTGATCGCCGCCGCGCACATTCACACGATCAGGCGCTACGGCCCCGACCGCGTCGCCGGGTTCACCCCGATCCCGGCGATGTCGATGGCGAGCTACGCGTCGGGCACGCGGTTCCTGTCGCTGATCGGCGGCGTCGTCCTCTCCTTCTACGACTGGTACTGCGACCTGCCGCCCGCCTCGCCGCAGACGTTCGGCGACCAGACCGACGTGCCCGAGTCGGGCGACTGGTGGAACGCCGGCTACCTGCTCGTGTGGGGCACGAACCTGCCCACGACCCGGACGCCCGACGCGCACTTCATGACCGAGGCCCGCTACCGCGGCCAGAAGGTGGTCGTCGTGAGCCCCGACTACGCCGAGCACACCAAGTTCGCCGACCGCTGGCTGGCCGCCCATCCGGGCACCGACGGCGCGCTCGCGATGGCGATGGGACACGTCATCCTGCGCGAGTTCTGGGCCGACCGCGAGGTGCCGTACTTCCGCGACTACGGCCGCCGGTTCACCGACATGCCGCTCCTGGTGACGCTGCGGGAGCGCGACGGCGCGTACGTGGCCGACCGCTTCCTTACCGCCTCCGACCTCGGGGACGGCGGCGAGAACGCCGACTGGAAGACCGTCGTGCTCGACGAGGCGACGGGCGTGCCGGCGGTCCCGAACGGCTCCGCCGGGTTCCGCTGGGCCGAGGAGCAGGGCCGCTGGAACCTCAAGCTCGAGGAGATCGAGCCGGCGCTCACGCTGCTCGGCCGCCCCGGCGTCGAGGCTGTCGCGATCGACATGCCCCGGTTCGACGTCGGCGAGACCGACGGTGGCTCGGCGGTGCGCCGCGGCGTCCCGGCGATGCGGGTCGGCGGCCACGTCGTCACCACGGTGCTCGACCTCATGCTGGCGCAGTACGGCGTCGGCCGCGACGGCATCCCCGGCGACTGGCCGTCCGGCTACGACGACGCGCAGGCGCCGGGCACGCCGGCCTGGCAGGAGCTGCTCACGTCGGTGTCGGTCGCCGACTGCATCCGGACGGCACGTGAGTTCGCCCGGAACGCCGAGCAGACCGAGGGCCGGTCGATGATCGCCATGGGCGCCGGGACGAACCACTGGTACCACTCCGACCAGATCTACCGGACGTTCCTGGCGCTCGTGCTCATGTGCGGCTGCCAGGGCAAGAACGGCGGCGGCTGGGCCCACTACGTCGGCCAGGAGAAGGTGCGGCCGCTGACCGGCTTTCAGACGGTGGCGTTCGCGCTCGACTGGGTGCGGCCGCCGCGGCACATGGTCTCGACACCGTTCTTCTCGCACCTCTCCGGCCAGTGGCGCTACTCCGACGTGCCGCCGTCGCAGCTCGCCTCGCCGCTGGGGAGGGGCGCGTTCGGCGACCGCCACGTTGCCGACATGGTCGCGCTCTCCGCCCGGCTCGGCTGGATGCCGTCGTTCCCGAGCTTCGACCGCTCCAGCCTCGACCTCGTCGACGAGGCTGAGAAGGCCGGGGTCGATCCGGCCGCCCACGTCGTCTCGCAGCTCCGCGAGGGAGCGCTCCGCTTCGCGTGCGAGGACCCGGACGCGCCGGAGAACCACCCCCGCATCCTCACCGTCTGGCGGGCCAACCTGCTCGGCTCCTCGGGCAAGGGCCACGAGTACTTCCTGAAGCACATGCTGGGGACGGCCGAGCCGGGCGTCCGCGCCCAGGAGGCCGCGCCGGAGCACCGCCCGCGCGAGGTGACGTGGCGCGACGCGCCGGAGGCCAAGCTGGACCTCTTCACGACCATCGACTTCCGCATGACGTCGAACGCGCTCTTCTCGGACGTCGTCCTGCCGGCGGCGACCTGGTACGAGAAGCACGACCTCTCCTCGACCGACCTGCATCCGTTCGTGCACACCTTCAACCCGGCGATCCCGCCGCCGTGGGAGGCGCGCACCGACTGGGACGCCTTCCGTGCCATCGCCGAGCGCTTCTCCGAGCTGGCCGAGACGCACCTGGGTGTCCGCCGCGACATCGTCGCCGCCCCGCTCGCGCACGACTCGCCCGACGAGCTGGCCCAGCCGCACGGGCGCGTGCGCGACTGGCGGGCCGGGGAGTGCGAGCCGGTGCCCGGCAAGACGATGCCGAAGCTGATCGTCGTTGAGCGCGACTACCCCAACGTCGCCGCCCGCCACGCGGCGATCGGGCCGCTGCTCGAGACGCTCGGGTCGACGACCAAGGGGATCACATGGAAACCGCTCGAGGAGGTCGAGTGGCTGGGCCGTCAGAACGGGCTCGTGCGCGGCGGGCCTGCGGACGGCCGGCCCCGGCTCGACCGGGTCGAGCACGCGTGCGAGGCGATCCTGGCGCTCTCCGGCACCACGAACGGCCGGATCGCGCTCGAGGGCTTCCGCGCGCTCGAGAAGCGCGCCGGCGTGCCGCTCGCGTCGCTGGCCGAGGCTCGCGGCGGCGAGCGCATCACGTTCTCGGACGCCCAGGTGCAGCCGCGCACGGTCATGACCTCGCCCGAGTGGTCGGGGATCGACGAGCACGGCCGCCGGTACAGCCCGTTCACGATCAACGTCGAGCGCGAGAAGCCGTGGCACACGCTCTCGGGCCGCCAGCACTTCTACCTCGACCACGAGTGGATGCTGGAGCTGGGGGAGGGTCTGCCCAACTACCGCCCGCCGCTCGTGCGCGGCGCGCCGACCGCGGACGACACGAGCGGCGGCGATCGGCCAGAGCTCGCGCTGCGCTACCTGACCCCGCACTCCAAGTGGTCGATCCACTCCGAGTACCAGGACAACCTCCACATGCTGACCCTCTTCCGCGGCGGCGCCGTCCTGTGGCTGGCCCGCGAGGACGCCGAGACGCTCGGCGTGGCCGACAACGACTGGGTCGAGGCCTACAACCGAAACGGCGTCATGGCCTGCCGGGCGACGGTCTCTCACCGCATCCCCCAGGGCGTCTGCCTCATGTACCACGCCAAGGACCGGCACCTCCAGACGCCGCGGACGGAACTGCTCGGAAACCGCGGCGGCACCGACAACTCGGTCACCCGGATCATCATGAAGCCGTCGCACCTGATCGGCGGCTACGCCCAGCTCGCGGCCGGGTTCAACTACTACGGGCCGACCGGCTCGCAGCGCGACGAGGTCGTGATCGTTCGGCGGCGCGAGGCGGAGGTGGTGTTCTCGTGACGATCAAGGCCCAGGTCGCGATGGTGATGAACCTCGACAAGTGCATCGGCTGCCACACCTGCAGCGTCACCTGCAAGCAGGTGTGGACGAACCGGCCGGGCGCGGAGTACGCCTGGTTCAACAACGTCGAGACCCGCCCGGGCCTGGGCTATCCCAAGCGCTGGTCGGACCAGGCCAAGTGGCGCGGCGGCTGGGAGCTCGACCGGCGCGGCCGGCTGCGCCTGCGCTCGGGTGGGCCGCTCGCGAAGCTGGCCTCGATCTTCTGGAACCCGGACCTGCCCGAGATCGACGACTACTACGAGCCGTGGACGTACGACTACCACACGCTGATCGACGCCCCGCTCCAGGAGCACGACCCGGTCGCGACGTCGCACTCCCAGCTGACCGGCGCCGGGATGAGCGTCGACTGGGGGCCCAACTGGGACGACAACCTGGCCGGCGGCCCGGCGACCGCGATGGCCGACCCGCTCATCCGCGACGGGCTCGCCGAGCGCGTTCGCATGGAGTACGAGCAGGCGTTCATGTTCTACCTGCCGCGGATCTGCGAGCACTGCCTGAACCCCTCGTGCGTGGCGTCGTGCCCGTCCGGTGCGATGTACAAGCGCGAGGAGGACGGCATCGTCCTCGTCGACCAGGACAAGTGCCGCGGCTGGCGCTTCTGCGTGAGCGGGTGCCCGTACAAGAAGGTCTACTTCAACCACCGCACCGGCAAGGCCGAGAAGTGCACGCTCTGCTACCCGCGGATCGAGGCCGGCCAGCCGACCATCTGCTCGGAGACGTGCGTCGGGCGGATCCGCTACCTCGGCCTCCTGCTCTACGACGCCGACCGTGTGCGGGCCGCGGCGTCGGCCCCCGACGAGACCGATCTGCTCGCCTCGCAGCTCGACCTCTTCCTCGACCCGGCCGACCCGTCGGTGCGAAAGCGCGCCCTGGCCGACGGCATCCCCGCGGACTGGGTCGAGCACGCCCAGCGCTCGCCCGTGCACGCGCTGATCGCGCGATACAAGGTGGCGCTGCCGCTGCACCCGGAGTACCGCACGATGCCGATGGTCTGGTACGTGCCGCCGCTCTCGCCCATCGTGAACGCGCTCGAGGACGACGGCTACGAGGCCGACCCGGACGCGCTCTTCCCGGCGGTCGAGCACCTGCGGATCCCGCTCGAGTACCTCGCCAACCTGCTCTCGGCCGGCGACACCGAGGTCATCCGCGGCGTGCTGCGCCGGCTGGCGGCGATGCGCGGGTACATGCGAAAGCAGCAGGTGCTCGGCGAGCGCGACGAGCGGCTGCCGGAGGCGGTCGGCATGGACGGCACCGGGCTCGAAGACATGTTCCGGCTGCTCGCGATCGCCGACTACAACGACCGCTACGTGATCCCGCAGGCCCACACGGAGCTGGCGGGGCGGTTGGCCGAGCAAGGGGCGGGCGCCGGGTGCAGCCTCGACTTCGAGGGCGGCCCCGGAAACTGCGGCGCAGTGCCGGCGAGCAACGAGAGCTTCATGCTCACCGAGGAGGACGGCGGGCGCGGGTCGTCGTCGACGATCGACCTGATCGGCATGCTGCGCCGGCGGGGGGAGACCGACCCGGAGGCGTCGGGATGAGCCGCCGCGGCGCACCGCCGGAGCTCTACGAGATCGCCTCGCTCCTCCTGCGCTACCCGTCGCAGGCCGCGCTCGACCGCGATCCCGAGGTGGACGGCGCCGTGGCCGGGCTCCCGCGGCGCCTGCGTCCGCCGCTCGAACGGGTCCTCCTCCACCGCCGCCGCACGCCGAGCATCGACCTGGAACGGGAGTATGTGGAGACGTTCGACACCCGCCGGCGGTGCACCCTGAACGTGAGCTACTACCTCTACGGCGACACCCGCCGCCGCGGCGTCGCGCTGCTTCGCCTGAAGCGGATGTACGCCGCCGCCGGCCTGGTGCTCGACTCCGACGAGCTCCCCGACCACCTGCCGGTCATGCTCGAGTTCGCCGCGCTCGCGCCGGACGGCTACGGCGAGCACGTGCTCCAGGAGCACCGGGTGGGCGTCGAGCTCCTGCTGCTCGCGTTGCGCGACACGGGCCGGCCGCATGCCGACGTCCTCGAGGCCGTCTCGGCGGCGCTGCCGCGGCTCGGCCTCTCGCAGACCCGCGCCGTCCGCAGGCTGGCGGCCGAGGGGCCGCCCGACGAGCAGGTCGGCCTCGAGCCGTTCGCGCCGCCCGAGGTCATGCCGCTGGAGGTGCGCCAGTGAGGGCCGTCCACCTCCTCCTGTGGGTGGCGCTGCCGTACGCGACGATCGCGATCTTCCTGGCCGGTCACGTCTGGCGCTACCGCACCGACCAGTACGGCTGGACGACGCGCTCCACGCAGATCCTCGAGAGCCGCTGGCTCAAGTGGGGGAACCCGCTCTTCCACCTCGGCGCGCTGGCGGCCATCGGCGGACACGTGCTCGGGATCGTCATCCCGACGAGCTGGACGAGCGCCGTCGGCGTGAGCGAGCACTCGTACCATCTGATCTCGGCGACCGCGGGGACGCTCGCGGGCATCGCCTGCGCCGCCGGGCTCGCCATCCTGATCTGGCGCCGGGTGGCCTCGCCACGGGTGCGGGTGACGACGACCCGCACGGACGTGCTGGTGTACGCGCTCCTGGCGCTCGTGATCGGTCTCGGCTTGGCCGAGACGATCGGCAAGAACACGCTCGGCGGCGGCTACGACTACCGGGCCACGGTGGCGGTGTGGTTCCGCAGCATCGTCTTCTTCCACCCCGAGCCCGACGCGATGGTCGGCGCGCCGATCCTCTATCAGCTGCACGCCGTCTCCGCGTGGCTGATCCTGGCGGTGTGGCCCTTCTCGCGGCTCGTCCACGCCTGGAGCATCCCGCTCCAGTACATCGGCCGCCCGTACATCCTGTACCGGCGCCGGTGGGCGCCCGCGCCGCGGCGGCGATGATCCCGAGCGCCCGGTGTTCCTGAACATCCTGGTGGCGATCGACGACTCGGCCCACGCCGCTCGGGCGCTGGACGAGGCGCTCGACCTGGCCCGCGCCCAGCGCTCCCGGCTCACGATCATCTGCGTCGCGTCGCGCGGATCGTGGAGATACCTCGCCGGCCCGTACGTGGGGATGATGCCGACGCAGGAGGACGCCGACGACGTGGCGGAGCGCACGGTCGCCGCGGCCCGCGCCCGGGTGGGCGACGAGATCCCGGTGACGACGGTCGTCGGCCGCGGATCGCCGGCCGAGGCCATCCTCGCCCGTGCGAAGGAGGGGACCCACGATCTGATCGTGATGGGGTCGCGCGGTCGCGGGCCGGCGGCGTCGGCGCTTCTGGGGAGCGTGAGCCATCACGTCTTGCATCACGGCCGCGTCCCGGTCCTGATCGTGCACGCGATCCCGGCGTGACCTTCGTGAACGTGAACGTGGCGGCCATGGACGCCCAGAAGCACGCTGGCTTGGCCTTGGTCGGCGACGCGCGTGCCACGATCGAGCGGCTTGCGGAGCTGCTCGCCGGCTGGGAGGCGCCCGCCGGCGTGCGGGAGGCGGCGGCCCGGCTGAACGCCGAGTGGGACGCGGAGGTCAACCGAGCACGGCCAGGCGGATCGGGTTGGAACGATCCAAACGGGTAGCATACGCCCGTCGACCGGCCCGGGCTGCCCGCCGGCGAGGAGCTGGCGCGGGTGATGGCGGAGGCCGGGTTCGAGGGCACCGAGCTGGGCCCGCCGGGCTACTTCGGCCAGGGTCCGGAGGTGGGCGGATGCTCGCCGCGCACGGGCTCGAGCTCATGGGCTCGTCCCTGCCGCTGCGCTTCTCCCGGCCGGGCGGCTTCGAAGAGGACCTGGCGGCGATGGAGTCGGCGCTCGACACGCTCGATGCCGCGTCCGCCGACGGCACGAAGCCGTTCGTGCTCCTCGCCGACGCGTTCCTCGAGCCCGACCGGCTCCAGCACGCCGGCGACATCGAGAACCACCCCGAGACATGGCTTCCGCCCGACCGGGCCGAGCTGCTCGTGAAAGAACCTGGAGCGCACAGCGGCGCGCTGCCGCGAGCGCGGCTTCCCGATGTCGCCGCACTACCACGCGGGTACGTACGTCGAGACGCCGCGCGAGATCGCACAGGTCGTGTCGGCGATCGACACCGACCTGATCGGCCTGTGCTTCGACACCGGCCACAGCGCCTTCGGCGGCGGCGACCCGCTCGCGTTCCTCCGCGAGTACGGCGGGCTCCTGAACCACGTCCACATGAAGGACGTCGACATGGACCGGATGGCCGAGGTGCGCGCCGAGGGCGGCGATCTGGTCGCCGCCTGGGAGCGGGGCGTCTTCTGCCCGCTCGGCGAGGGCGACGCCCACGTGGGGGAGTGCCTCGACGAGCTGCTGCGGCGCGGCTACGACGGCTGGATCGTGGTCGAGCAGGATCGCGTCCTGGGCCCGGACGAGCCGTTCTCGAGCGCGGTCGCCGACGGCCGCCAGAACCGCGCCTACGTGGCGGAGCGCGGGCTGTGAGCCGGGCTGCCGACCGCGGTCGGCGCCGCCGCCTGCACCGCATCAGCGCCGACGGGGTCTTCGCCCTCGTGGCGGTCGACCACCGCGACTCGCTCAAGGTCGCCTTTGAGGCGCGCGGCGTGGCCGCGCTCGAGGGCCAGGCGATCGGCGCGCTCAAGGCCGAGATCGTCGCGGCGCTGGCACCGGCGGCGACGGGCGTCCTGATCGACGCCGAGCACGCCGCCTCCGCCGAGGCGCAGCTCGAGGTGGTCACGGCCGCCGTGGAGGGCTGCCACGCCGCCGGCCTCCCGCTGGCGGTCGAGCCGATCGTCTACCGGCTGCCGGACGAGGACGAGGCGGCTCATGCCGATGCGTTCCCCGGCCTTGTCGTCGCCGGAGTGGAGCGGCTCATCGCGCTCGGCGTCGACGTGATGAAGGTGCACTTCCCGCGCGCCGGCGCGGCGGGCGCCGAGGAGGAGTGGTGCCGACAGCTCGACGCCGCCTGCGGCGCGACGCCGTGGGTGCTCCTCGGCGGCGGCGCCGCCTACGACACCTTCGCCGAGCAGGTCGAGGTCGCGTGCCGGGCGGGGGCGTCGGGCTACATCGTCGGCCGCACGGCCTGGGACGGCGCCGTCACGGCCGACGCCGGCGAGCGGCGCCGGTGGCTGGCCGACGTCGGCGCGCCGCGCCTGCGCGCGATGCGCGAGCGGGCGGCCGCGCTGGCGCGCCCGTTCACCTCCCGAGTTCCGGCGCTGGCCAGATACGCGCCCGACTGGTACAGTCGCGCCTAGCCTTATGGGCAAGGCGCCTACACGAGACGTGGAGCCGCTGCGGCTCCTTCACCTGGCATCCCCGCTCATGACGGGGCCGGACGTGAAGGCGCTGCAGAAGCTCCTGAACGCCACGGGCTACGGCAAGGGCATCGACGAGGACGGCGAGTACGGGCCGATGACCGCGCAGGCCGTCTACCGGGCCAAGTTCTGGCTCGGGTTCCCGCGGCCCAGCCAGCTCGCCGGAGGGAACCTGAACGAGTACCTGAGCGGCGGGGTGAAGCCGGACGCCGACATGCGCAAGCTCGTGAGCCAGCGCAAGAAGGCCGCGAAGGAGAACACGTTCCGAAAGCAGGCGCTGAAGCTGGCGAAGGGCAAGATCGGCACCGCGGAGACGCCGGTCAACATCCAGGAGTTCGGGCAGTGGTACGGCATGAACGGCGTCCCCTGGTGTGCGATCTTCGTCACCTGGTGCTTCGCAAACGGCGGGTCGAAGAGCTTCGCCCGCCGCTCGCGCTGGGCCTACGTGCCCTACGTCCTGAACGACGCGCACGCCGCTCGTAACGGGCTCACCGTTGCGAAGACGCCGGAGGCGGGCGACCTCGTGCTCTACGACTGGGATTCCGACGGCGTCTGCGACCATATCGGGATCGTCGAGAAGCCCTCGCCGCTCGTCACGATCGAGGGCAACACGTCGCCGACGGACAACTCGAACGGCGGCCAGGTGATGCGCCGCACCGACCGCGCGGCGAGCGACATCGCCGCGTTCGTGCACGTCTCGGCGTGAGGCCGGCTGCCCCCGGGGTACGCCGTCCCTGGTACCCTGGACCGTAGGTATGAGCGCCAAAGAGGAGAAGATCGAGCTCGACGGCGAGGTGACGGAGTCGCTTCGCAACGGGATGTTCCGGATCGAGCTCGACAACGGCCACGAGACGACCGGCTACATCGCGGGCAAGATGCGCCGCTACCGCATCCGCATCCTGCTCGGCGACCGGGTCAAGGTCGAGCTCTCGCCGTATGACTTGAAGCGCGGCCGCATCACCTACCGTTACCGGTAGCTGATTGGTTCCACGCCCCCGTGATGTCCTGGGCGGCGAGAACCGAGTAGCGCAAGGACGCAGGGAGGGTCAATATCGACGAGATATTGGCCCGACCGAGGACGCAGCGATGCGACGGTTCGCAGCCGCAGCCCCGCCACAAAGCGCCAATCCACCACGAATGGACGTTCAGGCGCCCGGGGGCGTGGAATCAGTCATCTAGTCGCGGTCGACGTGGATGCGCCGGTCGGCGTAGTCGATCCGGTAGTCGTTGATGCTCGCGTCGCGGCGGCGCATGTAGCCGAGCTCGTCGAACTCCCAGTGCTCGTTTCCGTGGCTTCGCCACCACTGCCCTGACGGGTCGTGGCACTCGTACTCGAACCGCACCGAGATGCGGTTCTCGTGGAAGCACCACAGCTCCTTCTCGAGCCGGTACTCGAGCTCCTTCGACCACTTCCGGCGCAGGAAGTCGACGATCGCCTCGCGCCCCTGGAAGAGCTCGTCCCGGTTTCGCCACGCCGAGTCCGGCGTGTAGGCGCCCGCGACGCGCTCGGGGTCGCAGGTGTTCCAGGCGTCCTCGGCGGCCTGCACCTTCTGGCGGGCCGTCTCCTCGGTGAACGGCGGCATTGGCGGGCGTGGATCCATCGCCGCGCATCCTAGCCACGGCAGTACAGTGTCCGGATGAGCGACGCGCAGAGCATCTGGGAGTCCGATCTGCCGGTCGGCACGAAGGTGCAGATCACGTACTCGAACGGGAAGCACCGGGACGGGATCATCCTCGAGCACCGCTCCGACGGCCTGCTCAAGCTCGCGACCAACCGGAATCCCGCGCTGGGTGGAGTGTTCTTCGCGAACCCGGCGCACATCACCGAGGTCGAGGTCATCGACGATCAGCGGGTGGACACCGGCGCCGCGCCCAGCCCGCCGGCCTGAGCCGATCGCCCGCCGTGCGATGGATTCCGGCGCTCCGGCGGATCTCTCTTCGAAACACCCCGAAGAGAGGACATGAGATGAGGCGTGTGATCGTGCGCTACACGGTGAAGCCCGACCAGGTGAACGCGAACGAGGAGCTCGTCCGGGCGGTCTACGAGGAGCTCGGCCGCACGGCGCCCGCAGGGCTCCGGTATGCGACGTTCAAGCTGGAGGACGGCGTGAGCTTCGTCCACGTCGCGTCGGTCGACACCGCGGACGGGCGAAACCCGCTCGGCGAGGTCGAGGCGTTCGCGCGGTTCCAGCAGGGCATCGCAGACCGGTGCGACGCGCCGCCCGTCGCGACCGAGATGAGCGAGGTCGGCTCCTACCGGTTCTTCGGGGGCGAATGAGCGTCCTCGAGGCCGCACGGCGAGGCGACGAAGGCGCCTACGACACGCTCGTCGAGCCCCATCGCGCGGAGCTCCATGCCCACTGCTACCGGATGCTCGGCTCGGTCTCCGACGCCGAGGACGCGCTCCAGGAGGCGCTCCTTCGCGCCTGGCGCGGGCTGCCGGGGTTCGAGGGCCGTAGCTCGCTCCGTTCATGGCTCTACCGGATTGCCACCAACACCTGCCTGAGGGCGATCGAGCGGCGCCCGACACGCGTGCTGCCGATCGACTTCGGCCCGGCCGCCGGCCGCCACGAGCGGCCCGGCGCGCCGCTTGTCGAATCGGTCTGGGTCGAGCCCTACCCCGACGAGCGGCTGGGCGGCGGGCCCGGCGCCGCCGCTCCTGACGCGCGCTATGAGCAGCGCGAGGGTGTCGAGCTGGCGTTCATCGCGGCGCTTCAGCAGCTCCCGGCTCGCCAGCGGGCCGCGCTGATCCTGTGCGACGTGCTCGGGTTCTCGGGGGCCGAGGTCGCCGATGCGCTCGAGACGACCACGGCATCGGTGTACAGCGCGCTTCAGCGCGCGCACCGAGCCGTGGACGAGCGGCTTCCCGAGCAGACCCAGCAGGCGACGCTGCGGCTGCTCGGCGACGCCGCGCTCCGGGACGTGGTGAGCGCGTACGTCGACGCCTGGGAGCGCGGGGACGTGGACGCGGTCGTCTCGATGCTCACCGAGGACGCGCTGATCGCGATGCCGCCGATGGCGACGTGGTATCGCGGCCGGGAGGCGGTCGCCTGGTTCCTCGGCGGCTGGCCGCTCGCAGCCGGCACGCGCTGGCGCCTCCTCCCGGTGGGCGCGAACGGGCAGGTCGCGTTCGGCCACTACCTCCAGGACGAGGCGAGCGGCCGCTTCCTGCCGCACGGCATCAACGTGCTCGCCCTGCGCGGCGCGCAGATCGGCGAGATCACGGCGTTCCTCACGCCCGAGGCGTTTGGCCGCTTCGGCCTGCCCGGCCGGGTGTAGCGGGGTAGAGCGTCTCGCCGGCCGCCAGCATCGCCACGAACTTCTCGATCCGGCGGGCGCGGGTCTCGGGCCGCTTCGCGTCGTCGATGCGGTAGAGGATCGAGTAGCGGTTGCGGCTGTCCAGGCCGGCGAAGAGCTCGGCGGCGGCCGGGTTTCGCTCCAGCTCGGTGCGCAGGTCGTCAGGCACCTCCATCGTCCGCTGGCCCGCGTAGGCGGCGTCCCAGCGCCCGTCGGCCCTGGCCCGCTCCACCTCGGCCAGCCCCGCGGGGGTCATCTCGCCGCGCTCGATCAGCTCCATCGCCTTCTCGCGGTTGATTCGCGACCACTTGCTGCGCGCCCGCCGGGGCGTGAACCGCTGGACGTAGTGGCGCTCGTCCAGCCGCCTTCGCGTGCCGTCGATCCAGCCGTGCGCGATGGCGGCCTCGAGCGCCTCCGGGTGGGTGAGCGGCGCGGAACCGGCGCTCTTGCGCTCCAGGCGCAGCCACACGCCCGCGGGGTCGGCATGGTGCTCGGAGAGCCAGGCCCACCACGCCTCGCGCGACGGGAACGACACCACCGGCGGCTCGGCACTGGGCATGGGGCGCAGGCTAGTGCTGGTGCGTGTCGGCCCAGCGCAGGCCGACGACGACGATCGCGGCGACCAGGACGACCCACAGGCTCGTCCAGACCGCCATCATCGTCCAGCCCCAGTCCGTCGTGTGCGACCAGTCCATATGGACATCCTTACCCCGCGCAGCCCGAATTCCATCGGTGCCGGCCCGGAACCGGCCGCGCGGGAATCCCGCACGCCTACCGGCCGATGGCTGCGCGGGCTGCGCGGGCTGCGATCAGCTCCTCGCGGCTTGCGACCACGAGAACGCCGGCCCGCGACGCAGCGGTCGCCACGTTCCCGTCCTCGACGGCGGCGTCGTTCAGCCCGTCGTCGAGCTCCACCCCGAGCACACCGAGCCGCTCCGAGACCCGGCGCCGGACCCTCGCCGAGCCCTCGCCGATCCCGCCCGTGAAGACCACGGCCTCGAGCCCGCCGGCGGACACCGCCATCGACCCGACCGCGCCCGCCACGCGGTGGCAGAAGACGTCGATCGCGAGCCGGGCGCCCTCGCTCCCGCCCTCGGCGGCGGCAGCCAGGTCGCGCATGTCGGTGGAGCCGCCCAGGCCGAGCAGGCCCGACTCGGAGGTGAGCGCCCGCTCGACCCCGGCCGCGTCCATCCCGTGCTCGCGCACCAGATAGGCCGGGATCGCCGGGTCGATCGATCCCGACCGGGTCGCCATCGGCACGCCCTCGAGCGGCGAGAAGCCCATCGTGGTGTCGCACGAGCGCCCGCCCGCCACCGCGGTCACCGAGCACCCGCCGCCGAGGTGACAGACGACCAGGCGCAGGCCGGCCGCCGGCCGCCCCAGAAGCGCCGCCGCCCGCTCCGCCGCCCAGGCCACCGAGAGGCCGTGGAACCCGTACCGGCGCACGCCCCACTCCTCCCGCCATTGGCGGGGGACGGCGTACTCGCGGGCTTCGGCCGGCATCGACGCGTGAAAGAGCGTGTCGAACACGGCGACGTGCGGGACGTCCGGGAGCCGTCCCATCGCGTCGTCGATCGCCCTGAGCGCGGGCGTGTTGTGGAGCGGCGCCAGCGGCTCGAGCCCGGCGATCGCCGCGAGCACCGCGTCGTCGATGACCGCCGGCTCGAGAAACGCCTCGCCGCCGTGGACGACGCGGTGGGCGACCGCGTCGAGGCCGGCCGGGTCGACGGCGTCCAGGGCCTTGAGCCGCGTCGAGGTCTCTCCGGAGCCGACCAGGTGGAGCTTCAGGCTCGTCGAGCCGGCGTTGACGACCAGGACATCGGTCACGCGTTAGATGGTTGATCCCGAATTGGCGTGATGTCCTGGGCGGCGAGAACCGAGCATCGCAAGGACGCAGGGAGCGCCGATATTGGCCGAAATATCGGCGCGACCGAGGACGCAGCGAGGCGACAGTTCGCAGCCGCAGCCCATCAACCGCAGATCTGGAGCGAACCGTTGGACGTCCAGGCGCACGGGAATTTCGGGATCAACCATCTAGTACGGCCAGGTCCAGCCGGCGATGGCGGGGTCGTCCTCGCCGTGATCGCGTGTCCACGCGCGGGCGTGGAGGCGGGCCGTGGTCATCGCCTGCCGCAGGCTCCCCGCGCTGTCGGTGAGGCCCGGCACGCGGTCGATGACGTCCATCACCAGGTGGTAGCGATCGAGGTCGTTCAGCATCACCATGTCGAACGGCGTCGTCGTGGTCCCCTCTTCCTTGTACCCGCGGACGTGGATGTTCGCGTGGTTCCGGCGCCGGTACGTGAGCCGGTGGATCAGCCACGGGTAGCCGTGGTAGGCGAACACCACCGGCCGGCGGGTCGTGAAGAGCGAGTCGAACTCACCGTCCGACAGGCCGTGCGGGTGCTCGCTTTCGGGCTGGAGCCGCATCAGGTCGACGACGTTCACGACGCGTACGCGTAGATCGGGCTGGTGCTCGCGCAGGATCGCCGCCGCGGCCAGCGTCTCGAGGGTCGGGACGTCGCCACAGCACGCCAGAACGACGTCGGGCTCGCCGCCCTCGTCGTTCGACGCCCACTCCCAGATCCGAGGCCGCGCGTGCAATGGGCCACGGCGTCCTCGATCGAGAGGTAGTCCAGGCTGGGCTGCTTGCCCGCGACGATGACGTTCACGTAGTCGCGGCTGCGCAGGCAGTGGTCCGCGACCGAGAGGAGACAGTTGGAGTCGGGCGGCAGGTAGACCCGCACGATCTCGGCCTTCTTGTTGACGACGTGGTCGATGAACCCCGGGTCCTGGTGCGAGAAGCCGTTGTGATCCTGGCGCCACACATGCGACGAGAGCAGGTAGTTGAGCGAGGCGACCGGGCGCCGCCACGGGATGTCGCGCGTCACCTTGAGCCATTTGGCGTGCTGGTTCATCATCGAGTCGATGATGTGGATGAACGCCTCGTAGCAGTTGAAGACGCCGTGCCGCCCGGTGAGCAGATAGCCCTCGAGCCAGCCCTGGCAGAGGTGCTCGGACAGCACTTCCATGACGCGTCCCTCGGCCGCCAGATGGTCGTCGGTGGCGAGGATCTCGGCCTCCCAGACCCGGTCTGACACCTCGAACACCGCTCCGAGCCGGTTCGAGGCGGTCTCGTCGGGGCCGAACACCCTGAACCGGTCGGTGTTGCGGGACGTGACGTCGCGGATCAGCTCGCCCAGGACGCGCATCGCCTCGCTCCGCTTCGTGCCGGGCGTGGGCACGTCGACCGCGTAGCCGCGGAAGTCCGGGATCGTGAGGTCACGGAGCAGCTCGCCGCCGTTCGCCTGCGGGATCGCGCTCATACGCCTCGTCCCGCTCGGGGCGAGCGCAGCCAGGTCGGGGCGCAGCGTGCCGTCCTCGTCGAAGAGCTCCTCGGGCCGGTAGCTGCGCATCCAGTCCTCGAGCGCCTGGAGGTGCTCCTTCTTGCCGCGCGGGTTGGCGATCGGCACCTGGTGCGAGCGCCACGAGTTCTCGACCGGGAGGCCGTCGAGCTCCCGAGGGCCCGTCCAGCCCTTGGGGCTGCGGAGCACGAGCATCGGCCAGGCGGGCCGGCCGCGGCCGTTGGCGCGTCCGCGGGCGGTCTCCTGGATGGCGGCGATGTCGTCCAGCGCCGCGTCGAGGGCAGCGGCGAACCGGGTGTGCACGGCCTCGGCGGGCTCGCCGTCGAACCCCGCCGTGACCGTGATCGGCCGCCAGCCGCAGCCCTCGAGCATAGCGTCGAGCTCTCGCTCGGGGATGCGGGCGAGCACCGTCGGGTTGGCGATCTTGTACCCGTTCAGGTGCAGGATGGGGAGGACGGCACCGTCGGAGTGCGGGCTCAGGAACTTGTTCGAGTGCCAGCTCGTCGCGAGCGCGCCGGTCTCGGCCTCGCCGTCGCCCACGACACACACGACGAGCAGGTCGGGGTTGTCGAACGCGGCGCCGAAGGCGTGCGCGAGCGAGTAGCCGAGCTCGCCGCCCTCGTGGATCGACCCCGGAGTCTCGGGCGCGACGTGGCTCGGGATCCCGCCCGGGAACGAGAACTGCCGGAACAGCCGCCGCATCCCCTCCTCGTCGGTCGTGATGTCGGGGTACACCTCGGTGTAGCGACCCTCGAGATACGCGTTTGCGACGAGCGACGGGCCGCCGTGGCCCGGGCCGGTGACGTAGAGCGCCTCGAGGTCGCGCTCGCGGATCGCGCGGTTCATGTGCGCGTAGACGAGGTTCAGGCCGGGCACCGTCCCGAAATGGCCGAGCAGGCGCGGCTTCACGTGGTCGCGGGTGAGCGGCTCGCGCAGGAGCGGGTTCGAGAGCAGGTAGATCTGCCCGACCGAGAGGTAGTTCGCGGCCCGGAACCACCCGTCGATCTGCGCGACGGCCTCGGGGCTGAGCGCGCGTTCGTGCTTCGTTGCCGACGTCGGAGGAGCCATTGCCCGGCCCGGAGGCTAGCGGAAACCCGTCGTTCGAATTCGGCCGGGCGTGGACGCTCTCCACTCCTTCTCGAAACGTGCACCGGCTGGACACCCCGGTCAGCACGGCGCGGCGTCACCATGAGGGCATGACACGCTCGCGATCTCCGGGAATGGAGGCGTCGCTTCTCTGCGAGCTCCATGCCCACACGACCTGGAGCGACGGGAGCCTCGATCTGGATCAGGTCGTCGACCTGTACGGGCGGCGGGGATTCGACGTGCTCTGCATCATGGACCACTCTGTCCGCGGGGACGACATGCTGACCGCCGCGCGGCATCCCGCCTACCTGGCGGCGATTCGCGAGGACGCCCGCCGGGCGGAGGCGCTCTACGGGATGCTCGTGATCCCGGGCCTGGAGCTGACCTACGACGACCCGGCCGACAGCACCAGAAGCGCGCACGCCGTCGCGGTCGGGCTCGAGCGGTTCGTCTCGCTCGACCGCGGCATCGGGGCGGCGATGGAGGAGGCGCGCGGGGCAGGCGCCGCTCTCATCGCCGCCCACCCGCACGGCGCCGTCCCCGACACGATCCCCGGCCGCACCACCCGCCGGTTCTGGCGCGACGCGGAGCTGCGCTCACTCGCCCACCGGTTCGAGCTGATCAACCGGCACCGGGTCTTCGCCTGGGTCGCCTCGTCGGGCCTGCCGGCGGTCGCGAACGGCGACTTCCACGTGCCCGAGCACGTCGACACCTGGAAGACGCTCCTCCCCTGCGCGCGCACGCAGGACGCGGTGGTCGGCTTCCTGCGCTCCGAGGCCCCGGCCGCGCTCACGCGGGTCGAGCCCGAGGGGTTCGTGCCCGAGCTCCGCGACACGGCCTGAAACACCCGTGCCTGATTCCAACGGTTCAGGTCAGGGGGCGTAGCTCCAGATCGTCAGGCTGTCGATGTGCAGGCTGACCTCGGGCGGCGTCGTCTGGTTCGGCTTCGCCTTGCCGGGCGACCCCATCGTCGTCTGAACTCCGAAGTGCATCGGCGTCTTCGGCACCACGACCTTGCCCAACGCGGCCTCCTCGATGACGGCCCATGTCTCGCCGTCCACGGTGCAGCTCAGGTGGCCGGGCATCCACGTGACCCCCCACAGGTGCCAGTGCGAGAAGTCCTTCTTGATCTCGTGACGGATCGCATCCCCCGCCGTCGGCGGGTAGTGCAGCGTCATGCACATGGTCGTGCGCTCGGCGTCCTCCGTCCTCGATTCTGCGAAGTCGATCTCGGGAGGCTGGAACCCCGCCTGGGGCCAGAGGAGAGCGCACATCTTGAGGCCCAGGCCCTTGTCGAACCTGGCTCGGAAGCGGACGCGGCCGTAGGTCACGTTCAGGTGCGGCAGCGAGACGCCGGCCGTGTGGTAGCTGCCGTCCGGCTGGCGCAGTCCTCGCAGGACGAGCCGGCCGCCCTGCACCACCGCGTTCTCCGCGTCCCACTTGCTGGTGGGGCAGCAGGCGGGGACGCCCTTGTACCGCAGCCACTCCGGGCCGAGCGGCGCGCTGAAGTCGTTGTCGTACACGAGCTGGAACGGCATCGCCGTCCGAAACTGTACGGGTTCCGGGTCACCGGCGTGGTTCCTTCATATCGACCGAACGGTCAGCGAGGAGAGCACGTCGTTCGCCGCTTGGAGTTGCGCGTCGGTCGGATGTAAGCGTCCGAACGCAACGCCGATCTGGAAGTAGCGACCGCTTTCGGTGTAGTCCTCGATCGACATCGCGGGCGCCGGCACGGCGTAGTCACCAAGCTGGTCTCGGCTGACCCGCGGCGCACCGTCGAGCTGCTGGAACCCCGATGGATCCGGCGGGTCCTTGACCTCCGTCACGCTGACGAGCACGTCGCCAGGCTGCATGTACCGCTGGGAGCCGACCCCAAGGCCGGCCTCATGGCGATCGACGGCGCTGCTCGCGGCCGTCAGGTACGCAGCGCCGTCGTCGTTCCTGCTGGTTCCGCTGTGCCAGTCCGCAGGGATCGCGAGGGAGAAGCCGAGGTATGTGAGGTGCGCCTGGGCCGGCGGGTTCGACTCCGCCGGCGCCGCGCTGCAGGCAGCAGCGACGAGTGCCAGTGCGACGGCTGTCGGGTTGAGGAGGCGCCACATGCTCTCGTCCTTGCATACGATGTTCGGGAGTTCCTGCGTCCAACAGCACTAGAGTTGGCGACATGTCCGTGCCCGAGCCGACGTTCCCGCTGACCGGCGGCTGCCTGTGCGGCGCGGTGCGGTTCGACGTGGATCGCCCGCCTGTGTCGGCGAGCTACTGCCACTGCACCCGCTGCCAGCGGCGGACAGGGACGGCGGCTTCGGCGCAGGCGCTGATCGAGCCCGGCAGCCTCCGCATCGTGCAGGGCGAGCAGGTCGTGCGCGCGTTCCGGCCGCCGGACGGATGGGCGAAGCTCTTCTGCCCGGAGTGCGGCTCGGCGCTCTTCAGCCAGAGCCAGGCCGACCCGGCGCAGATGACGGTTCGCATGAGCGCGTTCGACTCCGACCCGGGGATCCGCCCGCAGGTGCGCTACCACGTCGCCACGGCCGCCGCCTGGGAGCCGATCCCCGACGACGGCCTGCCCCGCCACGAGGGCGGCCGCACCTGACCGCCCGGGCGCGCGACTTCGGGATCGTCGTCGGCACGCTCCCGCCCGGCCCCGAGAACGCCATCACCGACGTCGCCGGGGTGCGTGTGGGCCACACGACGCTGATCGACGGCGACGGGCCGCTGGAGGTGGGGCGCGGGCCGGTGCGCACCGGCGTCACGGTCATCGTTCCCGGCGCCGACGACCCCTGGGCGGAGCCCGCCTTCGCCGGCTGCCATCGCCTGAACGGGAACGGGGAGCTGACCGGCCTCGAGTGGATCCGCGAGGCGGGCCTGCTCACGACCGTCATCGGGCTCACGAACACCCACTCCGTCGGCGTCGTCCGCGACGCGCTGATCTCTGCTGCGGCGCAGACGGTGTCGCCGGACGAGCAGCGCTGGTACCTGCCGGTCGTGGGCGAGACCTACGACGGCGATCTCAACGACATCAACGGGATGCACGTGCGCCCCGAGCACGTCCACGCCGCGCTGGACTCAGCCGCCGTCGGCCCCGTCGCCGAGGGCGGCGTCGGCAGCGGCACCGGCATGCAGTGCCACGGCTTCAAGGGCGGGATCGGCACGGCCTCGCGTGTCGTCGACGGCTCGACCGTCGGGGTGCTCGTGCAGGCCAACCACGGCCGCCGCGACCGGCTGCGGGTGAACGGCGTGGCGGTCGGCCCGCTTCCCGGCGAGGAACCGGCCACCGGGAACGGCGCTGGCCCGGGCGGCTCGATCATCGTCATCGTCGCAACCGACGCTCCTCTCCTGCCCGGCCAGTGCGACCGGCTCGCGCAGCGCGCGGCGCTCGGCGTCGGCCGTGTCGGCGGCGCGGGCGAGCACTCCTCGGGCGACCTCATACTCGCGTTCTCCACCGGGAACCGGGGGCTCAGGCCGCTCGCCGATCACGGCATCGAGGGGGCGGGCCCGGTCGCGATGCGGGCCGTCGCGGCCGACCGCATCGACAACCTGTTCTACGCGGTGATCGAGGCCACCGAGGAGGCCATCGTGAACGCGCTCGTCGGCGGCCGGACGATGACCGGTCGCGACGGCTACACCGTGCAGGAGATCGGCGGCGAGCGGCTGGCGGCGTACCTTGCGAACGACCGGGGCCAGGCCCTATAGCCGTCCGGGGTGGGGCCACTTCGGTCTCGGATTCGGGGGGCGTATGGTTTGGAGTGTGAACTCGGATCGACCGCCCCGTTGGTCTCTCTCGGCCAAGATCGCGATCGGATTCCTGATCACTCTGCTCATCCTGGCGTTCCTCTTTCTGATCAACTTGGGCGGAATGTAGCTGTGTGCCGGCGCGCTGCGACGCCCGAGTGCTCTGTCACAACTCTGGCGGTCGTGGCGACGGCGAAGACCGCGCTCTTCGCCGTCGTGCACCGAACACATCGCGAGCCCCAAGGAGGGGGCTCGTGGGGGAAACCATGGGTTCCCCCACGGGACTAGGCGTCCGCGGCCACCTCGGGCGTATGGGCCGGCGGCGGCGCCGTCCAGGCGAAGTGGCAGGCGGCCAGGTGCGCCTCCTCGTTCCCGGCTGCGAGCATGGGATCCTGCTCCGAGCACACGCCCTGCGCCAGCGGGCAGCGCGGATGGAAGCGGCAGCCGGGCGGCAGGTCGATCGGGCTCGGCGGGTCGCCGGCGACGGCGGCCGACTCCGACTCCCGGCCCGGCACGAGCCGCGGAACGGCGCGCAGCAGCCCCTTCGTGTACGGATGGCGCGGGTTCGAGAAGAGCTCCTCGGTCTCGGCCGTCTCGACGATCCGCCCGAGGTACATCACCGCGACGCGGTCGCAGACGTGCCGGACGACCGCCATGTTGTGCGCGATGAACAGCATCGTCAGCCCGAGCTCCTTGCGCAGGTCGTCGAGCAAGTTGAGGACGGTCGCCTGCACCGAGACGTCGAGCGCCGAGACCGGCTCGTCGGCGATCAGCATCTCCGGCTCGAGGGCGAGCGCGCGGGCGATCGAGACGCGCTGGCGCTGGCCGCCCGAGAACTTGCGCGGGTAGGCGTCGAGCGCCCGCGGCGGAAGGCCGACCAGGTCGAGCAGCTCACGGCAGCGGGCGTCGATCCCGCCTCGCGGCACCATCTCGTGCACGCGCAGAAGCTCGGCGAGCGTCTGGCGGACCGTCATGCGCGGGTTCAGCGACGAGTAGGGGTCCTGGAAGACCATCTGCACGCGCCGTCGCTCCGAGCGGGCCCGCTTGGCGTGGAGCGGCTCGCCGTCGTAGCGGATCTCGCCTCCGGTCGGCGCGTAGAGGCCGACGATGCAGCGCCCCAGCGTCGACTTGCCGCAGCCCGACTCGCCGACGAGGCCGAGCGCCTCGCCGCGCATGATCTCGAGGTCGACGCCGTCGACCGCGCGCAGCACCTCGGCCGGGATGCGACGCGCCCGGCGCACGGCGGAGTCGGCGAGCGGGAAGTCCATGTGGACGCCACGCACCTCGAGCAGCGGCTCAGGCATCGGCCATCACCGGGCTGCGGTCGACGTCCGCGGCGGGGGCGTCGGGGTGGATGCACGCGGTCGCCCGGCCGGCGGAGAGCGGCCGGAGCGGGAAGTCGCCGGAGAGGCAGTCCTCCTGCGCGAACGAGCAGCGCGGGTGGAAGCGGCATCCGGGCGGCGGCATGACCAGGTCGGGCGGCGCGCCCGGGATCGACGACAGCGAGTCCTGCACGCTGTCGAAGTGGGGCACCGAGCGCAGCAGGCCGAGCGTGTAGGGGTGCCGCGGCGCGCGGAAGACCTCGTCGACCGACCCCGTCTCGACGATCTGGCCGGCGTACATGACCGCGACCCGCTCGCACGTCTGGGCGACGACCGCCAGGTCGTGGGTGACGAACACGACGCTCACCCCGAGCTCGCGCCGCAGGTTCAAGAGCAGCTTCAGGATCTGATCCTGGATCGTGACGTCGAGCGCCGTCGTCGGCTCGTCGCAGAGGATCAGCTTCGGGTCGCACGAGAGCGCGATCGCGATCATGATGCGCTGGCGCAGGCCGCCGGAGAGCTCGTGCGGGTAGGCGCGGTCGCGCCGCTCGGGGTCGGGGATGCCGACCCGGCGCATCAGCTCGAGCGCGCGCTGCCGAGACGCGGTGCGCGAGAGGCCGAGGTGCACCTGCGGCGCCTCGGCGATCTGGTCGCCCACGCGCATGACAGGGTTCAGCGCCGTCATCGGCTCCTGGAAGACCATCGCGATCGTGCCGCCCCGGACCTGGCGCAGCGCGCCCGGCCGGGCGCGGTGACGAGATCCTCGCCCTCGAACAGCACCTCGCCGCCGACGATGTGCCCAGGGCGGGGGAGCAGGCCGAGGATGGCGCGCAGCGTCATGCTCTTGCCGCACCCCGACTCGCCGACGAGCCCGAGCGCCTCGCCCGGTCCGCCACCGAGAACGAGGCGCCGTCGACGGCGTGCACCGCGCCGCGCGCGAGCGGGAGCTCGACCCGCAGGTCGCGCACCTCGAGGATGGCGGCCCCGCTCATTCGGGCCGCAGCAGGTCGGCCAGGCCGTCGCCGAGCAGCGAGAGGCCGAGCCCGGTGATGACGACCGCGACGCCGGGGAAGGTACCCAGCTGCCACTGCGTCGTGAGGAACGTCTGGCCGTCGGCGATCATGGTGCCCCAGTCGGGCGTCGGCGGCGGAACGCCGAGCCCGAGATACCCGAGCGTGACGATGAGCAGGATATCGAGCACGATGTCGGACATGGCGAAGACGATCGCCTGGGTGATGACGTTCGGCAGCAGGTGGCGCACGATGATGCGCGCGTTCGAAAGGCCCGCCGCCTGCGCGGCGAGCACGTACTCCTGGCGCTTCTGGACCAGCACCTCGCCGCGGATGATCCGCATGTACGACACCCAGCCCACGATGGTGATCGCGATGTAGATGTTGCGCGTCCCGGGGCCGAGCACGAACACCAGCGCGATCACGAGCACGTAGAACGGGAACGCCACCACGATGTCGACGAGCCGCGAGATCACGGTGTCGCCGAACCGGCCGTAGTACCCGGCGAGGCGCCGAGCGTCGTCCCGATCATGAACGGCAAGAGCACCGCCAGGAACGCGACGCGCAGGTCGGTCCGGGCGGCGTAGAGCATGCGCGACCAGACGTCGCGGCCGAGCTGGTCGGTGCCGAGCCAGTGCTTGCTCGACGGATGCTGGAGGATGTGCAGCAGGTCCTGCTCGTTCGGGTCGTAGGGCGCGATCAGGGGCGCCAGGAGCGCGAGCGCGAGGATCATGCCGACGATGAGGACGCCGGCGACGAACGGCGGCGTGCGGTACCAGCGCGTGCGGAAGCCGTGCCGCCGCTCGGCGATCTCGGCTTCGACGAAGGCGTCTGCGGCGGCGACGCTCATTCGAAACGCACCCGCGGGTCGAGGAGCGAGTGGACGACGTCGGTGATCAGGTAGACGAGCACGACGAGGATCGCGAACACCAGCGTCACGCCCTGCACGACCGGGAAGTCGCGCTGGAAGATCGAGTTGATCATGAGCTGGCCGACGCCGGGCAGCGCGAACACCTGCTCGATGACCAGGGTGCCGCCCACGAGGTAGCCGATGTTGACGCCGAGCACGGCGACGGTCGAGATCACGGCGTTCCGCATGGCGTGGCGGACGAGCACGCGCCGCTCAGGACAGGCCCTTCGCGCGGGCCGTGGTGATGTAGTCGGACTCGAGCACGCTGAGCAGGCTGGCGCGCAGGCTGCGGATCAGGATCGGCGAGATCGCGATCGCAACGGTGAGCGCCGGCAGGAACATCGCTCTGAGGTGGCCGGCGAAGCCCGTCGCCGTAGCCGCCGACCGGGAAGATGCGGCCCGATGTTGAGGCCGAAGGCCAGGAGCAGCATGATGCCGACCCAGAACGACGGGAAGCCGAGCCCGACCAGCGGGACGACGCGCACCACCTGGTCGCGCACCGCGTCGCGACGGCTGGCCGCGATTGCGGCCAGCGGCAGCGCGATCAGGATCGAGAGCCCGGTCCCGTACCCGATGAGCCAGAGCGTGACCGGCAGGCGGTCGACGATGAGCTCACGGGCCGGGACGCGGTAGAAGAGCGAATTGCCGAGGTCGCCGTGGACGAGCCGCTGCATGAACTTGACGTACTGCTTCGGCAGCGACTCGTCGAGGCCCCACTCCTGGTGCAGGAGCGCGATCCGCTCGGGCGTGGCGTGCGTGCCCAGCATCGTGCGGGCCGGATCGCCCGGCACGAGGTGGATCATGAAGAACACGAGGATGGTGACGCCCAGCGCGACGGGCACCAGGTGCAGCAGCCGGCGCGCGACGTATGCGGGCAGGTCCATGGGTGCTTCCCGGCGTCAGCTGGCTACTTCGAGAGCCAGGCGTCCTCCATGTGGTAGTTACCGGTCGGGTACACGAAGAACCCGTGGAGCTTGTTGATGTACGCGTACCGGAACGGCGAGTAGAAGAGGAACGCCATGAACGCGTCGTCGGCGGCCTGCTTCTGGATCTTCGTGTAGAGCTCCTGGCGCTTCGTCTTGTCGAACTCGTGCTCCGCCTCGTGCGTCCACTTGATGACGTCGGGGTTGATGTAGTCGGTGTAGAACGAGTGCGCGCCGCCGAGTTCGGGTCGACCGCGAAGGTGACGAGCTCGTCCGGGTCGGCGATGTCCATCGTCCAGTAGCTGAAGCCGAGCTGGTACTTGAGCTTCTGGATCGTCGGCGAACTCCGTCGACGGGTCGACCTGCTTGAAGTTGACCTTGATGCCGAGCGGCTTGAGCGCCTGCTGGATGATCTGGCCGATCGGAGTGCTCGTCGGCCGAGCCCTTGCCCAGCAGCATCTCGACGTTGAAGCCGTTCGGGTACTTCGACTTGGCCATCTCCGCCTTGGCCTGGGCGATGTTGTACTGCAGGCCGCGGCGTGCTCGCGTCGTAGTACGGCACCTGCGGCGGCATGAACGAGTTGGCCGGCTCGCCGTGCCCGAACAGCACCGACTTGATGATCGCCTGGCGGTCGATCGCGTAGCGAGATCGCGCGGCGGACGTGGACGTCGGCCAGCGGCGCGTAGTGCTCGTTCATCATCATGTAGTCCGTGCGCGTCGACGTGAACAGCGTCATCGTGACGCCCGGCGTGCTCTTGAGCTTGTCGACGGTCTGGAACGGCGGGAACTCGTCGACCTGGGCCTGGCCGCCCTCGCAGCTGCAGCTCGCGCGTGTTGTCGTCGCCGACCGTCCGCCACGTGACGCTGTCGAGGTACGGCTTGCCCTTCTGCCAGTAGTTGGGGTTCTTCTTGAGGACGAGCTCGTTGCCCTTGTCCCAGTGGTCCCACATGAACGGGCCGGTGCCGATCGGGTGCTGGTAGAACGTCCTTCTTGCGTCTCGCCGCCGAAGTCCTTGGGGATGATCCCGTTGGCGAAGAGGGCGATGTCGGCGAGGAACGGCGCCCACGGGTACTTGGTGTTGATGACGACCGTGTCCGGGATCGGCGTCTCGATGTCCTTGATCGCGACGTCGAGGTAGCCCCAGCCCTGATCCTGCGACCCGGGCGGCGTCGATCGAGAACTTGACGTCGGCCGAGGTCATGGGCTGGCCGTTCGAGAACTTGACGCCCTGGCGGAGCTTGAAGGTGTAGGTCTTGCTTGTCGTTCGGAGAGCGTGTAGCTGGTCGCGAGCCACGGCTTCGACGTCCTTGCCGTCCGTGGTGACGGTGTAGAGCGGCTCCATGATCTGCTCGAAGACCCAGATCGACTCGTTGTCGAACACGGTGGTCTTGTCCATCGACTGCGAGTCGGCCACGCGATCGATGACGACGCTGCCGCCGTGCTGCGGCTTGCCCTCGTCTCCGGTCCCGCCTCCGCTGTTGCCTCCACTGCTGGAGCCGCCGCAGCCCGCGGCCGCGATGGCGAGCGCGGTCACGGCCGCAAGGACGGCTCCGATCCCGGTCGTGCGAACCCTCATGATGCTCCCTCCACGGTGCCACGGGCGACTTTCGGATCCCAACCATACCAAGGTCGCCCACAGGAAGGGGGGATTTGGATAACCTGGATCCGAAATGGCGGAGATCCGGTCGATTGCGGACGCCGAGACGACGAAGGCCGACGAGATCGGCGCGGCGCTCGAGCGGGCCATCCTGTTCGGCGAGCTGCCGCCGGGGACGATGCTCCGCCAGGAGCAGCTCGCCGAGCAGTACGGCGTCAGCCGCACCCCCATCCGCGAAGCCCTGCGGCGGCTCGACGCCCTCGGCCTCGTGGTCTTCCGCCCGAACCGGGGCGTGCTCGTGCGGTCGCCCTCCCGCGACGAGCTGCGCCAGTCGATCGTCGCGCGGGCTGCGCTCGAGGGCGCGGCGGCCGAGCTGGCCGCGACCCGGATCAGCGCCGAGCAGCTCGAACAGCTGGAGCGGGCCGACGAGCGCTACGTCGGCCTGACCCGCCGCCTCCAGGCGCCGGACCTCGACGACGCCACCCGTCTCGACGTCACGTTCGAGTGGCTGCGGGTGAACGACACGTTCCACGACGTCGTGCTCGAGGCGGCCGGCATGCCGCTCCTTCGCACGATGGCGCGCAGCGTGCGCCGGGCCCTACGCACGCCGCCGCTCCTGCTCTCCCAGGACGTCCAGCGCCTCCACGGCGAGAACCTGCGCCAGCACCGCGCGCTGCTCGAGGCGCTGCGGGCCGGGAACGCGCGCGCGGCCCGCGAGCTCATGACCGACCACATCCTGGCGACGGGCCGCCTGATCGACGTGATCCTCGACCGCACGGCCGGCAACGGGCAGACGCCCGATGCGGCGCGGAGGGCCACGTGACCTACGTCGTCGTCGGAGCCGGAGCCATCGGAGGAACCGTCGGCGGCGGGGCTCGCCCGCGACGGCCACGACGTGCTCTTCTGCGACGCCGACCCGGAGCACGTGGCGGCGATCAACCGCGACGGGCTCGTCATCGAGGGCCCGGTCGAGGAGTACACAGTGCGGGTGCCGGCGGTGGCGCCGGCCGACCTCCCCGACGGCATCGACCACGTGCTGCTCGCGGTGAAGTCGCACCACACCGGCCAGGCCTTGCGGACGATCGCGCCGCGGCTGGCCCCGAACGGCTACGTCGTCTCGCTCCAGAACGGGATGAACGAGCCGCGAGATCGAGGCGGCGGTCGGGGCGGAGCGGGTCGTCGGCGCGTTCGTGAACTTCGGCGCCGACTCCTCGCGCCCGGGCCGGATCCTGCGCGGGAGCCGGGCCACGTTCCGGATCGGCGAGCTCGACGGCTCCGACTCCGAGCGCGTGCGCCGCCTGGCCGCCGACATCGCCGACGCCAAGGCCACGAGCAACGTCGTCGGTTACCTGTGGGCGAAGGAGGCCTACGGGGCGATGCTCTTCGCGACCGCGGTCTCCGACCTCTCGATCGCCGACGCGCTGGCCGACCGCCGCCTACCGGCCGCTCTTCCTGGCGCTCGCGCGCGAGGTGCTGGCGCAGGCGACGGCGACGCCCGAGCCGTTCGACGGGTTCGACCCCGCCGACCTGGACGGCTCGATCGACCGGCTCGTCGAGTTCAACCGCGGCTCGGCCAAGACCCACTCGGGCATCTACCGCGACCTCGCAGTCCGCCACCGCAAGACCGAGGTCGACGCGATGCTGGGCTCGCTCGAGGGCCCGCTGGTGCGCCGCACCGGCGAGCTGATCCATGCCATCGAGGAGGGCCGCCGGGTGTGCGAGCGGGCCAACCTCGACCTGCTCGCCGCCTACGAGCGGCTGGAGCGGCTCGGCCGGCCCCTGAACGCGGTGATCGACGTCGTCGACGCGCCCGACCGCGCGGCGTCCGGCCCGCTCCTTGGCGTCGCCGTGGCCGTCAAGGACAACATGGACGTGCGCGGGCTCGTGACGACGAACGCTTCCACGGTGGGCGTGCCGTCGCCCGCCGCGGCGGACGCCGAGGTCGTGGCCCGGCTGCGCGCCGCCGGCGCCGACCTCTTCTGCAAGACGAACCTGCTCGAGTACGCGGCGGGGAGCGTCAACCCGACCTACGGGATGACCGTGAACCCGCTCCACCGGGGACGGACCTCCGGGGGGTCGTCATCCGGCTCTGCGGCGCTGGTCGCGCGCGGGCGTGTGCCACCACGCGACTCGGGACCGACACCGGCGGCTCGATCCGGATCCCGGCCGCGTACTGCGGCATCGTCGGCCTGAAGCCCACCTACGGGCTCGTGCCGGTCACCGGCGTCTTCGAGCTCTCGCCGACCCTCGACAACGTCGGCCCGCTGGCCCGCACGGTGCGCGGCGCCGCCGAGCTCCTGGCGGTCCTCTCGCGGAGAACCGTGCCCGGTGGACCCGGTGAGCGGCGTGCGCGTCGGCGTGCTGCGCGCCATCTCGCCGAGCCGCAGCTTCGCCCGGGCGTGCGCGACCGGGTGCGCGAGGCGGTGGAGCTGCTCGCCGGCCTCGGCTTCGACGTGCGTCGAGGTCGACGTCTCGGAGCTCGACTCTGCGGACGAGGCGCTCGGCACCATCGTGCTCTACGAGGCCTGGCAGGCGCACCGCTCCCGCTATGAGCGGAGGCCGGGCTGTACGGGCCCGGGACGCGGCATCTGCTCGAGCTGGGGCGCGAGATGTCCTCCGACGACTACGCGGCGGCCCTTACCGACGGCGAGCGCATCGCCGCCGGCTTCGCGCGCGTCCTCGCCGAGGTCGACGTGCTCGCCGGGCCGACCGTCGCGTACGTCGCGCCGCCGGAGGACCCGCCGTTCGGCACGCCCGACGGCGACGTCGAGGCCCGCTTCACCGGCCCCTACAACCTGGCTGGCATGCCGGCGGTCTCGGTGCCGTGCGGCCCCGCCGAGGACGGCCTTCCGGCCGGGCTCCAGCTCGCCGCCGCGCGCGGGCGGGACGCGTTTCTCCTGTCCGTCGCCGCGGCACACGAGGAGGCGTTCCATGCGGGTGCATGACATGAGCTGGATGCAGGTCGAGGAGTACCTGCGAAGCGACGACCGGGTCGTCCTGCCGCTCGGGTCGATCGAGCAGCACGGCTATCTGTCGCTCGGCGTCGACGTGATCCTGTCCGAGCGCGTGTCGGCCGAGGCGGCCGAGCCGCTGGGCGTCCCGGTGCTGCCGTCGCTCCCGTACGGGCTCACGCCGTACTTCGCCGCCTACCCGGGCAGCCCGAGCCTGCGGGTCGGGACGTACGTCGCCGTCGTCCGCGACCTGCTCGACTCGCTTTACGGCCAGGGCTTCCGCCGCATCCTGATCGTGAACGGCCACGGCGGCAACTCGCCTGCCGCGGGCCTGGCGCCGGAGTTCATCGCCGACCGGCCCGACGCGCAGGTGATCTTCCACAACTGGTGGAACGGGCCGCGGACGTGGGCGGTCGTGCAGTCGATCGACCCCGACGCCAGCCACGCCTCGTGGCTCGAGAACTTCCCGTGGACGCGGCTCGAGGGCGCCGCCTCGCCGTCGGAGCGAAAGCCGATGGCGTCGATGGAAGCGCTGCGGGCGGCCTCTCCCGCGGGCGTGCGCGAGCTGCTCGGTGACGGCTCCTACGGCGGCCCGTACGAACGACCGAAGGAGGACTGGCAGGCGGTCTGGCAAGCCGGGGTCGAGGAGGTACGGGAACTTCTGGTGAGCGCGTGGCGGTGACCGTCGCCGCGCTCGAGGAGCTCGTGGCGATCCCGAGCGTGAGCGGCGATCCGGCCCGGCGCGACGACGTCGGGCGGGCGGCGGCCTGGCTGGCGAAGCGGCTCGAGGGGCTGAACGGCCGGGTCGTCCCGACCGCAGGCCACCCGCTCGTCCTGGGCGAGTGGACGGGCGCGGAGGGGGCGCCGACCGTCCTCGTCTACGCGCACTACGACGTCCAGCCGGTCGGCGAGGCGGCCGCCTGGCGTACGCTGCCCTTCGAGCCCGTCATCCGCGACGAGCGCATGTACGGCCGCGGGACGAGCGACGACAAGGGCCCGATGCTGGCGGCGCTCGGGGCGGTCGAGCGGCTGCTGGAGGAGCGGGGCCGCCTGCCCGTGAACGTGCGCATCCTGCTGGAGGGCGAGGAGGAGATCGGGAGTCCGAGCCTCGAGCCGGCCCTGCTCGCGCACCGCGACGCGCTCCAGGCCGACGTCGCGATCTCGGCCGACGGGGCGATGTGGTCGGCCGAGCAGCCGTCGCTCAACGTCGCCGCGCGCGGCATGCTCGCCGTCGAGGTGTCGGTGAGGGGACCGTCCGCCGACCTCCATTCGGGACGGCACGGCGGCGCGGTGCTGAACCCGCTTCAGGCGCTGGCCGAGATCCTGGCGACGCTGCACCGGCCCGACGGCGCGGTCACGGTCGACGGGTTCATGGACGATGTCGTCGACCTCACCGGCGACGACCGGTTCGAGATCGCGGAGATGCCATTCGACGAGCGCGCCTACCGCGCCGAGGTGGGTTCGCCCCGGCTGCACGGCCAGAACGGCTACACGCCGCTCGAGCGGCTGACGGCGCGCCCGACGCTCGAGATCAGCCAGATCGAAGGCGGCGGCCGCTACACGGTCATCCCCGCCGTGGCGCGTGCGTACCTCACCTGCCGGCTCGTCCCCGACCAGGACCCCCAGAGGATCGCCGCGGCCATCGCCCGCCATGTCCTCGGCCGCTGCCCGGACGGCGTCACGGCGTCGGTCGAGGAGGTGCCGGGCGGCATCGCCGCCTACGCGATGCGGCGCGACCATCCCGCTCTTGCCGCGGCCGAGGAGGCGTTGCGGGCGGTCTACCCGGGGCGCCGGGTGCTGCGGGCGCGGGCGGGCGGCACGCTCCCGGCGGCGGTCCTGCTGCGCCGGGCGCTCGGCCTCGACACGCTGCTCTTCTCCTTCTCGAGCTCCGACGAGGGCTTCCATGGCCCCAACGAGTTCTTCCGGCTCAGCCGGCTGCGGGAGGGGACGGACGCGTGGGCGCGGCTGCTCGATCTGCTGGCGGACAAGCTGTAGCGCTCAGCGAAGAGCCTGCTCGAACCGTGGGTCGTCGCGTACTGCGGCGAAGTCGTCGTCTCTGCGTGCGTCCTCGCGGAATCGCGGGTGCAGCTCGACGGCCCGCCGGAGGTGGGCGAACGTCTCGTCGCTCGTGTCGCCCGCGAGCGTTGCGAAGCACGCGTAGTTGTAATTCAGGCCCGCGTGGTCCGGCATGTGCTCGAGGGCACTGCGGACCGCTTCGAGCGCGTCGGCGTACCGCTCCTCGCCGTAGGCCGTCATGGACTCGCTGTGGAACGGCCATGCCTCTCCCCAGTCGATGCCCTGGTACGCCTCGCCGGGTGTGGCGCCGACGACGAGGACGGTTCCGTCGCCGGTCGCCTTCCGCCGCGACTCCGGCCCGACGTAGACGAGTGACCCCGGCTGGGTGTCGACCACCTCGCCGTCGACCTCGAAGGTCACCTTCCCGTCGAGCACGATGTACAGCTCCTCCTGGCCCGTCCCGGCCTCGTCGTGCTCATTGACGAGCGTGCCGTCCTCCCTGGGCGTGAAGGCGTTGATTCCGAACGCGTGAATCCCGAGGTGCTCGCGCACCGGGATGTCTCTGCCGCGCCGCTCGATGTCGTCGAGGTGCGCGACGTGCCAGTTCGGCTTGTCGTTCATCCGATCACCTCCCTACCACAGTAGCCCGAAACACCACGATCGGCTGGTCAGCGGTGCCGCCGGTACTGCAGCTCGAGGATCCCGGTCGACCCCAAGGCGGTGCTTGAGATCAAGTCGAGCCGGTAGCCCTTGGGGACGTCGTCGAAGAGCCGGGTGCCCTCGTCGGCGATGTACGGGTGCAAGCCGAGGTGGAACTCGTCCATCAGGTCGAGCTGGATGAGCGACCGCCAGAGGGTGACGCCGCCCCAGACGATGATGTGGCCGTCGCCGCCATGCCGGAGCTTGTCGATCTCCTCCGTCGTGTCACCGGCGGCGATCGTGGTGTTGGCCCAGTCGGCGGTCTGGAGCGTCCGGGAGAAGACGACCTTGCGCCCGGTATTGAGGATGCCGGCCCACGGATGATCGGGGTGCGCCGGGAGGCTCGTGGACATGCCCTCGTAGGCGGTGCGGCCCATGACGTGCGCGTGCGCCCCCTGGAGGAAGTCGAGCGACTCGTCATCGTCGCTCGCGCCGCCGGCCTCGTCGAGCAGCTCGAAGCAGAACCGGTAGTACTCGGTGCCCTCGTCGGCGAGAAGGCCGTTCAGCGAGTAGTGGAACACCAACGCGATCAGCTTTCGCATGGTCAGAGCTCCTTGGTCTCGGGTCCTGTGCTCTAGACGCCGCTTCCGCCCGGAACTCATCGGTGGGTGGTCAGGTAGCGTCGCGGCTGTGGTCTCCCTCCGTCCGATCGACGACTCGAACCGCGGCCTGATCGAGGCTCTCAGCGTCTCGCCGATCCAGGAGCGGTTCGTCGCCGGTGTGGCCGAGTCGCTGGTGGAGGCGGTCGAGGACCCGGGCGGTCGCGCCATCTACTGGGCGATCTACGCCGAGGACATCCCGGTCGGCTTCGTGATGATCAGCGACGAGGTCGATCGGCCCGGCTACATCTCGCAGTATCTCTGGAGGCTCTTGATCGACCAGCGCTACCAGGGACAGGGATACGGCGCCGCGGCGCTCGATCTCATCGTGGAGTACTTCCGCGCCCGACCCGGGGTGGAGGTGATGTGGACGAGCTGCGGCGAGGGCGACGGCAGCCCGCTCGGGTTCTACGAGCGGTATGGGTTCACGCAGACGGGCGACCGCGTGTTCGACAACGAGATCTTGCTGCGGCTCGAGATCACGTGACTCACCCGGGCCGCCTTCCCGACTGGAGCTCCCAGGCGCCGATGATCGCGTCTTCGATGGCATGGGCGTTGCCGTGCTCGATGTCGGCGACGATCATCATGTGCTTGGCGTAGCGTGTCGGGATCGAGAACGTGTCGGGGAACGACCGGTGCATGAAGTCTCTGGAGTCGAACGCCGCGCGGATGACGACGTGACGCTCGTCGAGCTGTCGAGCCACCAGGCGGCCGCGATACCTCCAGTTCAGCATGCCGCCGCGGGTGGTCTCGGTGACTCCTCGAAGCCGGCCCGCGAGAAGGCTCACATCGGCAAGCCTCATCGTTCGATTCTCGCACACGCCAACGTAGTATCATCCGTAACGAGTCGTGAGACCCGTGTTCGCAACGCTGGCCGCGTTGGTCGCCGTGGGCGGCGTCATCGGTGTGGCGTTTTCCGTGGTGGGTCGTGATGGCGGGAGCGGTCACCAGCCACGATCGCCGGGCATTCCCATCGGCGCGGTCGCCCCGCCGTTCACGCTTGCGGGGCAGCGGGAAGTCGTGACGGCGACGACATTCAGCGGTCACAGCGTCGTGTTGGCGTTCATCACTCCAACCTGCCGCCCGTGTGCCGCCGACCTCCGGCGGGTCGGCGCGATCGCGCCAAAGCTGATCGGGCCGGCGGGGTTGGGAACGTCGTACGTCGTCGTCGATCGAGGAAGGCCGCCCGGCTCGATCGTGGAGTTCGCCAGGTCCGTGGGTGTCCGCGTTGGCCCATATCTCACGTCCGACCGTACCGGGGCCGTGTGGCGTGCCTACCGGGTTTCGACCCCCGGGACGGTCTTCGTGATCGGTCCGACCGGGCACGTCGTGTGGCGCGGCATCGACCCGTCGCTCGCAACGCTCCGCGCGCGCGTTCATGCCGCAGTGACCCACCTGGACACCGTGCCCGCGGCCATCCTTCGTAGCTCGAATGACAAACGATTCGACGGCGTGCATCGCCCAGGCCTAACCGCGATACTCTGACTCGGCCATGGGCTATCGGGTTGCCACCGTCGACGAGCTGCAGGACATCGCATATCGCCAGGACACGCATATGCGGCCCGTCCGCCACCACATGGGGATCAGCGCGTTCGGGACGAACGCGTGGACGGCCGCGAACGTCGGCGACCGGCTGATGCCCGAGCACCGGGAGGACCCGGGCATCGAGGAGCTGTACGCCGTCCTGCGCGGCCGCGCGCGGTTCGAGATCGACGGCGACACCGTGGATGCGCCCGTTGGCACGCTCGTGTTCGTCGGGCCGGAGGTCAACCGGACCGCATTCGCCGAGGAGGCGGGGACGACGGTGCTGGCCGTCGGCAGCACCGTCGGACAGCCGTACGAGGCCGGCGGCTGGGAGGTCTGGGCGGAGTTCCATCCCGCATACGAGGCCGGCGAGTACGACGCGGTGATCGACCGCGCCCGCGAGCCGCTCGAGGCGACTGAGTACGCGACGCCGCTCTACAACCTCGCCTGCTGCGAGGCGCTGGCAGGCGGCCGCACCGAGGATGCGATCGGCCACCTCCGGGTCGCGTTCGAGCGGCGGCCGAGCCTCCGCGACCTCGCGAAGGAGGACACCGACCTCGACTCGCTCCGGGACGAGCCGGCGTTTCGCGAGCTCGTCGGCTAACGGCAGTCCTGTGCAGACCGTGACCCCATATCTGCTCTATGAGGACGCGGCGGCGGCGCTCGGCTTCCTGTCACGCGCGTTCGGGTTCGAGGAGACGTCGCGCATGACGTCGGAGGGTGGCCGTGTCGACCATGCCGAGATGAGGCTCGGAGACGGCGAGGTGTCTCTCGGCCAGCCCGCGGAGCCGACCAGCCCGAGACGGCTTGGCGGCACCGCGGTGCTCCTCTACGTCTACGTGGCGAACGTCGATGCCCATTGCGATCGAGCGCGCGCCGCCGGAGCGGAGATCGTCGACGAGCCGGCCGATCAGGCCTATGGAGAACGGCGGTACCACGCTCGCGATCCCGAGGGTCACTCGTGGTACTTCGCGCAGCCGCTCGACGCCTGAACCGTCGGGCTCGGATCAGTCGCCCGCTAGGAGCCTGGCTCTGGGACTGCCGTGAGCCGCCGCTCCAGCCAGGCGGTCGCGTTCGGGTTGCCGTTGTAGTCCCCGATCTCCGCATACCCGGAGCTGCTGTAGAGCGCCATCGCCTCCCTTAGCGGCTCGATCGAGTCGAGCCGGGCGACGTCGCAGCCGAGCTCGACCGCTGCCCGCTCGAGCGCGTCGAGGAGAACCCGGCCCAGCCCACGGCCGCGGACACGCGGCGCCACGAACATCCGCTTCACCTCGGCGATCCCCGGAGCGATCACGTGCACGGCGCCGCAGGCCACCGGCTCGCCGTCCTCGTACCCCACCAGGAGCGCACCGGCCGGCGGCACGAGCTCCTCGGGGGGTGCGTCGACGTACCCGGCCTTCGTCCAGCCGTCGAGGCGGCGCTCCAGGTCGTCGAGGTAGTCGGCCAGGAGGCGCCGGGCATCGGCTGACTGGGGCGGCACCGGTCGGATGTCCACGCCGCCATGCTAACGGCCGTGCTCGCCCGCGAGGCCCGCGCCGGCATGGCGCGGCTCGGTTAGGCTCGCGGCATCGACACCGTGCCGCCCCACGCCAAGGGCCAGTGCCTCTGCGGAGCCGTCCGATACGAGGTGCGTGGCCCAGTCGAAGACGTGTTGCTCTGCCACTGCGTGGAGTGTCGTCGCTGGCACGGCCACGTTTCCGCGACGGCGGCCTGCCAGCCTTCAGATCTCGTCCTCATCGAGGCTCGCGGTCTGCGCTGGGTTCAGAGCCCTCGCTCCGATGCGCATGCCCGGCGCGGGTTCTGCGGCGAATGCGGATCGAGCCTGTTCTGGGACTTGCCGGACCACGTGACGATCAGCATCGCCGCTGGGACGCTCGACAACCCCACGGGGCTTCGCGTCACGAGCCACTGGTACGTGTCCCAGGCCGGCGACTACTACGCGCTTCCGGCAGACGGATTGCCCCACCACGAGCGAAGCGGCGAGGGCGAGCTGGACTGAGAGCGGCGGCTCCTCACATCTCGGAGATGCCGGCGCCCAGCCCGAGCAGGATGCCGTCGTCGGCGACCGCCGGGCTCGACGTGACGAAGAGCGGCACGCCGGCCTCTGGGGTTGTCACCGCCTCGAGCTCGTCGCCGAACGGGTCGCAGACGACCCCCAGGCGCGCGCCGGCGGCGACCGACTCGCCGGGGCCGACGTCAGGCTGCCACCAGCCGGCCTGCTTCGCCCGCAGCCAGATGAAGCGCCGAACCAGCCGCTGCGGCCGCTCCGGTGGCTCCGGCTCGCCGGGCAGCATGCCGAGCGCCCGCGCCACGTTCCCGAGCCCGCGGGCGTGCGCCTCGATGGCCTCCTCCTCGAGCAGACCGCACCCGCCCGCCTCGGGCGTGATGCCGGGGATCCCGGCCGCGGCCGCCGCCGCGCTCGTCGTGCCGCCGATGGCGGTGCCCGCCGGCTCGGGGTTCACCACGTACTGCAGGCCGTAGGCGACGGCCATGACCCGGGCCCGGTCGGCGACGGGCGACTCGTCGTACAGGGTGAACGGCTCGAGCGCCTCGACCAGGTCGCCGCCGTGCACGTCGATCAGCGCGTCGGACGGCGCGATCAGCTCGGTGAAGATGTGGTGGGCGAGCTGGTCGGAGTACGTCCCGTCCGGGTCGCCGGGGAAGCAGCGGTTGGGGTTCTTGCCGTCGGCCGGGGAGACGAACGCCGCCCGGCCGGCGAACATCGCGGGGCTCACGATCGGCACCGCCACGATCGTGCCGCTCAGCACCGACGTGTCGAGGCCGCGCATGAAGCGGCAGACCGCCGCGATGCCGGAGTACTCGCAGCCGTGCACGCCGCCCAGGACGCACAGCCGCGGCCCGTCCGCCGAGCCCGTCGCCTCGTAGCAGGGCCACTCCTCGCCGGCCAGCGCGGGCGAGTCGAACGTGAGCGTCCTTCGTGACAACACGCGGGGAGTGTGACACGATTCTCCGAGGATGGAGGGGGATCTGGTCGAACGTGCGCGCCTTCAGGGCACCCGGATCGTCCGTTTTCTCTTCTGCGACTACTCGTCGATCGTGCACGCCAAGGCCGTCGGCAGCGGCAGCCTCAGGCGCAAGCTGACGGAGGGAGTCGGCTCGACCCGGGCCCAGATGGCGCTGAACGTCCGGGACGAGCTGATCGACATCCCGCAGATGCCGCCCGTCGGCGAGGTGCGGCTCGTCCCCGACCCGAAGACCTACGCGGAGCTCCCCTGGGCGCCGGGCTCGGCGTCGGTCATGTGCGACCTGATCACGGCCGACCGCGAGCCCTGGTTCGCGTGCCCGCGCTCGTTCCTGAAGCGCCAGGCGGCCGCCGCCGAGGCGGAAGGGCTCGCGATCGAGGCCTCGTTCGAGCTCGAGTTCTACCTGGGCGGCCGCGCGCCGGACGGCGGCGTCGAGCCGATGCCGCGCCATCCCGTCTACAGCACGATCGGCCTCGACGAGCAGCACGCCGTCGTCCTCGCCATCGTCGACGCGCTGGCCGAGCTCGGCATCGCCGCCGAGGGGATCCTGAACGAGTACGGCGCGGGCCAGTTCGAGATCTCGGTGCCGCGCGCCCCTGCGCTCGAGGCGGCCGACCGGCAGGTGAAGGTGCGCGACGCCATCCGCGGCGTCGCCGTCGCCCACGGCATGCGCGCCAGCTTCGCTCCGAAGCCGTTCCTCGACCAGATCGGGTCGGGTGCCCACCTGCACGTCTCGGTCTGGAAGGACGGCCGAAACCTGCTCCACGACCCGTCCGCCGAGGGCGCGCTCAGCACGGAGGGCCGGCACGTCGTCGCCGGCCTGCTCGGCCACATGTCGGGCCTCCTCGGCCTCGTCTCGCCGACCGTCAACTCCTATCAGCGGCTCGTGCCCGACACGTGGGCCGGCGTCTTTCGCGCGTGGGGGTTCGACAACCGCGAGGCGCCGGTGCGGGTGGCCTCGCCGTTCTGGGGCCGCGAGGAGCAGAGCCTGAACATCGAGCTGAAGGCGGTCGACTCGAGCGCCAACCCCTACCTGGCGCTGGGCGGCGTCATCGCGGCGACCCTGGCCGGCCTTCGGGCCGGCGCCGACCCGGGCGAGCCGGTGGACGTGAACCCGGCCCGGCTCGACGATCCGCCCGAGCGGCTGCCGCTCAGCCTGGAGGAGGTGCTGGACGCGCTCGCCGCCGACGACGTGCTCGCCGGGGCGATGGGCGAGGACATGCTCGACACGTATCTTCGGCTCAAGCGATCCGAGGCGGCGGCCTACGCCGGGATGGACGCTGACGCGATCGCGGCCGAGTACCGCTACAAGTTCTGATGCTGCTTGACCTCCGTGACATCCCCGTCGTCGACAACCACTGCCACGGCGTGCTCGCCACCTCGGAGCCGCTGCGGCTCGCCGAGCTGCGCCACCGCTTCTCGGAGTGCGCCGGCGAGCCGTTCCCGCCCGACCACACGGCGACGACGGCCCACTACCTGTGGATGCTGCGCCAGGTGGCCGAGGTGCTGGAGTGCGAGCCCGGCGAGGAGGCCGTGCTCGCCGCCCGGGCCGAGCGCTCGCGCGACGAGCTCGACGCGCTCTTCCTGCGCTCGGCCGGGATCGCCTGGCTTCTGATCGACGACGGCTATCCCGATCCGGAGACCGTGTCGTCGCGGGAGGAGACGGCCAAGCGGCTGGCCGCCGAGGTGGGCTGGGTCGAGCGGATCGAGACGGTTGCAGCGCGGCTCATCGGCGAGCACCCGCGGTTCTCCGACTTCGACGAGGCGCTGCGCGCGCACCTGGCGTCGGCGCGCGAGCGCGGCGTGGTCGGCCTGAAGAGCGTCGCCGCCTACCGCAGCGGCCTCGCGATCGCCGAGCCCAAGCGGCACGAGGCCAAGGCGGCGTTCAAGCGCACGCGGCTCGTGCCCGGCCACCGGGTGCAGGAGAAGGCGCTCGTCGACCATGTCGTGATGCTGATCATGGAGGCCGCTCACGCCCAGGAGATGCCGGTTCAGTTCCACACGGGCTACGGCGACTCCGACGCGAACCTCGTCCTGGCCGATCCGCTCCTGCTCGCGCCGCTCATGCGCCTCTTCCCCGAGGTGCCGGTCGTGATGCTCCACGCCGCCTACCCGTATACGCGCAAGCTGGCGGTGCTGGCAGCGACCTACCCGAACGCCTACGTCGACGTCTCCTACGCCATCCCGTTCCTGACCGCGCGCGAGCTGCACGCGGTCACGCACGAGGCGCTGGGCTGCGCGCCCGGCTCGCGGATCCTCTACAGCTCAGACGCGGTGGGTCTCCCGGAGCAGCACTGGCTGGGGGCGATGCGTGGCCGCCGCGCGCTGGGCGCGGCGCTCGGCGACATGGTCATCCTGGGCGACATGTCGGCCGCCGAGGCCCGACAGCTCGCGCACCTGATCCTGCACGAGAACTCCGAGCGGATCTACGGTCTGAGCTAGGCCGAGACGCCGCCGTCGACGACCATGAGGGCGCCGTGCATGTAGTCGGCAGCGTCTGACGCCAGGAACGAGACCGCGCCGGCGACGTCGTCGATCGTGCCGATGCGGCGGGCGGGGATCGACTCCTCGAACTCGGCCAGGGCGTCGGGCCGCGAGGTGATCCAGTCGGCCATCGGTGTGTCGATCAGGCCGGGGCAGACGCAGCACACGCGCACCCCGTCGCCGCCGTGGTCGAGCGCCAGGCTGCGGGTGAGGTTGACGACGCCGGCCTTGGCAGCGCAGTAGGCCGCGCGGGTGTGGCCGCCCCTGATCCCGGCCGTCGAGGCGACGTTCACCACGCAGCCGGATCCGGCGGCGATCATCGCCGGCAGGAACGTCTTGCAGGTGAGGAACGTGCCTTTCAGGTTCGTGTCGAGGAGGAGATCCCAGTCCTCGACGGAGAGCTCGGTGATGCGGTGCTCGAAGAACGCGCCCGCCACGTTCACGAGGAGCGACGGGGTGCCGTGGCGGCCCTCGACCTCGGAGCGCAGCCGCTGCACCTCCTCCTCGGAGCGGACGTCGCAGCGGTAGTCGGCGCCCACCGCGACGTCGGCGCCGGCGGTCATGAAGCCGTCGTCGGCGAGGCGGCGGACGATGGCCCCGCCGATCGCGCCCGCCGCGCCGGTGACGAGCGCGACGCGCCCGCTCACTCGCCCAGGCCCCGGGTCAGAGTCACGATGGTGGTGAACGTGCGGTAGGCCTGGAGCGGGTCGCCCGAGATGAAGGTGACTGTGCGCGTATCGGTGCGCTCGACGCCGCGGAGCGCCGTCGCCGCCTCGGCCATGTCGGCCGTCAGGAACGTGATCTCGATCGCAGGCGGCACGTCGATCGCGGGCGGCTTCAGCTCGCCCAGCCGCTCGACCGCCGTCCGCGCCCCGGCCCGGATCAGCTCGCATGCCTTCTGCGGATGCAGGCTCTCGGCGGCGAACCGCGACACCGACCGCTTGACGACGACCGCCTCGATCCCCGGCATGAACGCCTCGGCCTCGTCGGCCGTCGCCTGGTCGCCCGTGATGAGCGCGACCGGGACGCCGTGGTGCAGCGCCACGAGCGCGTTCAGGCCGGCCTCGCCGGTCACGATCCCGTTGATCTTGACCTCCCAGATCGCACTCGGGTTGTAGGTGTGCGAGAGGATCGCGCGCTCGTGGCCGATCGAGCCGTGGTAGCTCACCATGAAGACGGCGGCGAACCCGCCGTCGAGGCCCTCCATCATGTAGAGCGGCTTGTGCTTCCCCGACAGGTAGGACGCGCCGCCGTGGAGCTCGGCCGGATGCATGTTCTGCATCGTCCAGTGCGAGTCGTTCACGAGGAACTCCGTCGCGCCGCCGTCGGCCGCGCCGTCGATGGCGGCGTTCACCTCGTCGAGCAGCAGCCGCCGGCCCATCTCGTACTCGCCGCTCGGGCCGAGCACCTGGCCCCAGTCGACGATGCCCGCCGTCCCCTCGATGTCGGTCGAGACGAAGATGCGCACGGGGGCTAGCTTCGCTCCTCGCCGACCCGGGCGACGGCGTCGATCTCGACCAGCATCCCGTCGAACAGGAACCCGCCTGCGACGATCGCGGTCGAAGCCGGGTAGGGCGGCGAGAACGCGTTGTGGCGGGCGCGCTTGAAGGCGTCGTAGTCGGACGCGCTGGCGAGGTAGACGGTCATCTTCACCACGGTCGCGAGCGACGCGCCCTCCTCGCGGAGCACCGCGTCGAGGTTCGCGAACGCCTTCCGGATCTGAGCCTCGGCGTCGTCGGGGTCGACGACGGCGCCGTCCTGGCCGAACCCGCCCTGGCCGGCCGCGAAGACCAGCTCGCCCGCGGTGACGACCGATTGGGAGTACTCGTACTCGGCGGCGAACGGGAACGGGTTTCGGCCGGCGCGGTTCACGGGACGCGCGGATACTACCGACATGGCGGACCGGGACGCGATCGCATCGATCGAGGAGCTGCACCGCCGGCTCGAGCCGTGCCGGCTGTGCGTGGAGGCCGGGATCCGGGTCGAGTCGATGCCGGTCTTCAGCCACCTTCACCGGGCCGACGCCATGCTCGTCGGCCAGGCGCCCGGCGTCCGCGAGGCCGTCGACCGGCGGCCGTTCATCGGCCCGGCCGGGCGGCGCCTGCGGGAGTGGCTCGAGCCCGCCGGCCTCGGGACCGAGGAGGAGTTCTACGGCCGTCTGTACATCGCCGCGGTCGCGAAGTGCTTCCCCGGCAAGCGGCCGGGGGGCAGCGACGTCCGCCCCTCGGCTGCGATGGTGCGGACGTGCCGGCCGTGGCTCCTGCGCGAGCTGAAGCTCGTCGACGCGCCGCTCGTGATCGCCGTCGGGACGCTGGCCCTCGCCGAGGTGGCTCCGGGCGTGGCGCTCGAGGACGCGGTCGGGGTCGAGCTCCGGGTCGCCGACGGCCGCCCGCTCGTCTGTCTCCCGCACCCGTCCGGCGCCAACCCGTGGCCGCACCTGCCGGGGAACGCGCCCCGGCTGGCGCGGGCGCTCGAGCTCGTGGCCGACCGGCTCGTTCGGCGCGCCTGACCTGGCACGATGCGGTGGTGGAACCCGGCGGGTACAGGGCGTTGCTGCGCGTGCCCGGCTACCCGTCCCTGATCACGGCCGTTTTCCTGAGCCGGATGGCCAACTCCATGAGCCAGGTCGGGGTCGTGATCTACCTGCTCGAGCGCACCGGCAGCCCGGCGGTGGCCGGCGCGGGGGCGGCCGCCCAGCTCCTGCCGGGCATCGCGTCGGGCCCGTTCGTCGGTGCCTGGCTCGACCGGGCCGCGAGCCGCCGGCGCGTGATCGTCGTGACGGTGATGGCCCGGGCCGCGATCCTGGCAGGCGTGATCGCCCTCGGTGAGCTGGCCGGGACGCCGGTGATCGCCGAGCTGATCCTGCTCGCCGGCCTCGGCGTCACCTTCCCGGTGCCGACGGTCGGCTTCCGCTCGCTCGTCCCGGTGCTCGTCCCGCGCCGGCTCTGGGACCAGGCGAACGCCGCCGACAGCATCACGTTCGACGCGGCCTTCGTCGCCGGCCCGGCTCTGGCGGGGGTGGCCGTGACGCTGGTGGGCGCGACGTTCGCGATCGCGCTCCAGGCCGTCGCGACGCTGGTCGCCGGCATCGCCGCGGCTCGCGTCCCCGAGCCGCAGTCGCGGCCGCGCACCGACGAGGCGCCGTTCGCCGCGATCCTGACCGGCGTTCGCACCGTCGCGGGCCATCCCGAGCTGCGCTCGACGGTCGTCCTCATGGTCGTCTCGGGCGCGGGGCTCGGGTGCCTCACCATCGGCCTGCCGCTGTGGGCCCGCGAGGGCCTGCACGCCTCGCCGGGGACGGCGGGGTGGATGTGGGCGGCGCTCTCGGTCGGGTCGATCCTCGGCGGGCTGGCATACGGCTGGCGGCGGCCGCCGGGGAGCGACGCTCGCCACGTCGTCCTCTTCACGGCGCTCTACGGCATCCCGCTCATGATCGTCCCGCTGGCCGGCTCGGTCCCGACGCTCATGGCGGCGATGTTCGCGGCCGGCCTCTTCTCGGCGCCGTTCATCATCGCGATGTTCGGGATCCGTCAGCGCGCCGTCGAGCCGCACCTGCACGGACGGGTCTTCGCGATCACGGTCTCGATCAACGCCGCCGGCGTGCCCGCGGGCGCCTTCCTGGCCGGCCTGATCGTGGGGCCGGTCGGCGTGCACCGGCTGCTCTACGGCGCCGGGCTCGCCCAGCCGATCGCCGCGGGGCTGGCGGCCGCCATCCTCGCCCGGCAGCGTCTGGGGTCAGACCCCGCATCGGCGCCCGTGACACCGGCGACACGCTTCGAAGGCGGGGTCTGACCCCAGCCGGCGCGGCGAGCAGGTGAACCGAGCTGGCGCCGGTCATACGCCCACCCGGCGCCAGCTCGCTTCGCGGCCCGTCTTCAGCCCGGGACCGCGTGGCGCGCACCCCCGCCGTACTCTCGCACGGGCCAGGCGGCGTTCTCGGCCTCCGAGGATGGAGATTGGGTGGAGATTCGATGGAGGCGGGCCCTCATCCTCTCATCCCGCCGGAAGCCGCGCGCGCTCGTCGCGCGGCTCGCGGCCGACGACGCCGAGGTGGCGCACGGTGCGTGCCTCCACGACCGCCGCGCTCGCGGCGACGTGCAGGAGGCAGGCGGCGTCTCCGCGGCGGCGTGCGCCCAGCTTGTGGAGCAGGTTGTGGATGTGCGTCTTCACCGTCGGCACCGAGACGGTGAGCTCGGCGGCGATCTCCTTGTTGCTGAGCCCGAGCGCGACCAGCTTCAGCACGTCGAGCTCGCGGTACGTGAGCGCCGCGATCCCCGCCGCCACGGGGCGCTCCGCCGGCTGCGGCGCCGGCCGGCGGGCGTGCTCGAGCGCGTCCACGACGTCGTGCGCGGTGGCCGAGGTGAGCAGCACGTCGCGGCAGCCGTGGCGGCTCGCGCTCTCGATCGGGTGCGGGTTGTCGGCCAGGCCGAACACGATCGTGCGAACGCCCGCCTGGACGGCGGCGTCGGCCACGTTCCAGACCCCGGGCAGGCCGGCATCGATCAGGATCACGTCCGGCCGCTGCGCCACGACCACCCGCGTCGCCTCCATCTCGCTCGCCGCGACGGCGATGACCGCGAACTCCGGGCGGGCGCCGACGAACGAGGACAGGAGCTCCTGGAAGAGGCGAAGGCGCGTGAAGATGGCGACCGTGGTGATCACGGACACGGCGGCGGCGCGACGGGCGGCGGGGCGTTCGGGTCAGTGGCCGCGTGGGTCAGGATGATGAGCTGACCCTCCGTCCCCACGGCCACCTGCTCGACGACGGCGTCGGGGGGCGGGCTCGCGACCCTGTCCGACTGGGGGTTCCCGTCTTCGGCGTAGACGAGCAGCCGCCACTCCAACGTGTACCCGGCGGCCTTGACGACCTGCTCGGCGTGCGCGGCCGTGCCGCCGACGACGCCGAGGCACGCCAGCGGCTGGCCCGGCGACGCCGGCCCCTCGTCTGGCGTTGCGGTCGCGTCGAGCACCGCCCATGTGGTGCCCAACGCGACCGCCGCCATGAGCACCGCGACGGCGACGCCCAGGATCGCATGCCGGCGCGCCACGGGGCGGCCCGAGCCGCGCGTCGCCGGTGCGATCCCGCCCAGAGGGGCGACGATCCTGTCGACCTGGTGCTCGAGATCGCTCATCCACCCACCCCGGCTCCGATGTCGCCCGGCCCGGCATGGGCGCGGGCGAGCTTGGCGCGTGCCCGCTCGAGCTGCTTGCGGACGGCGTCGTGCGACTTGCCGGAGATGTCGGCGATCTCGTCGGCCCGGAACCCGTGCAGGTGGAAGAGCACGATCACCGCGCGCTCGTCCGGTGAGAGGGTCCGGGCCATGAGGTCGCGCACCGCGTAGGCGTCGGCCTCGTCCTGCGGAATCGGGACGCTGCGCTCCACGAACCGCTCGTAGGCGGCGATGGCGCGCCGCCACCCGCGGAGGTACATGAGCACGCGGTTGCGGGCGATCCCGTAGAGCCACGCCCGCGGGTCGCGCACCTCCTCGAGGTCTGCGCGAGAGCGCCAGGCCGCGAGGAACGTCTCCTGTACCAGATCGTCTGCGAGCTGGCGACTGTGGACGAGTTGCGCAATGAAACGCCCCAACTCCCGTTCGTGTTGCGAGAACAGCTCCTCGAGGCGCCTCGAATCGCGGTCGCGCCCCATATCTATGAGGTGCCGCTCCACCCGCGGGTGTGACAGGGCGGACGTGCCGGCGTCGGCGGGGGGCCGGTGGGCGGCCCCCCGGCGGCCGTCGTCACTCGCTCCAGGTCTCGCTCGACGTCTGGTTGTTCATGGCGCCCATCGTGTCGCAGGTGCAGTTGACGACCGCCCCGCCGAAGTTCGTGTCGTGGAAGTGGCGGTTGTGCGCACAGCCGTGGGCGGACTTCGCCGACGAGGCGTGGTCGTTCCAGCCGGCCGGCATGCTGGCTGCCGAGTACTGGAAGCCGCCGTTGCAGCCGGCGGTGTTCGAGACGGTCCAGGTCAGGGACGCCCCGGTCATGTTGGCAAGGTTGTAGTCGGTCGAGATCAGCGTGCTGGCGTGGGGGACGACGCCCGTCCTGGGGTCGGGGAAGCCACGTGGGGCCGGTCCACGTGCGACTCGAAGCGCGTGCGAGAACCGCGCGTAGCAGCGCAGCTTCGACATCTTGGACGGCGCGCGGCCGCTGGTCGGGGCGATCCAGACGACGCAGTGGCGCGCGGCAGGCCCGCGCACCGTGTGCGCTCCGGCGGCCGGCGCGACCCCGGTCGCCGCGACCGCCGCGACGACCAGGACGAAGGGGGTAGCCCGCATGGTGACACTCCTTTGCTTGGAGGCAGCTTGCGGGTTGACCGTCGTCCAGCGTGCGTAGGCGTCGCATCGTCCGACTGGTGGGGCGGAGGTTGAGCGAGGAACTAGTCCTCACCTCCATCCTACGACCGGATCAGGGGTGACAGGGCCGCCCGCATGCCGTGTCGTGGCATGCCGGCGGCGCCGGGTATGAGCGCGGTCTAGACCCCGGATCTAGACCGGGTCGTGGGCCAGCCTGACAACACGGTCGCGCGCGATGCGTGGCCACCCCTGGGCGCGGACGACCTCGAGGAGGGCCTCGGCGCACTCGGGGTCGAACTGCGAGCCGGAGCAGCGCTCGATCTCGGCCATGGCGTCGGCGACCGGGAGCGCGCGCCGGTAGACGCGATCCTCGGTCATCGCGTGGAAGGCGTCGCACACGCAGATCACGCGCGCCCCGAGCGGGATGCGCTCGGCCGCGAGCCCTTCCGGATACCCGGTGCCGTCCCAGCGCTCGTGGCTTGCCCGCACCAGCGGGACGAGCTCGGCGAAGTGGGGCACCGGCTTCAGGATCCGCGCGCCGATCTCGGCGTGCTGGCGCATCTTGGCCGTCTCCCGCGCGGTCAGCGGGCCGGGCTTCCGCAGGATCACCTCGGGGACGCCGATCTTGCCGATGTCGTGCAGGAGCGCGGCCAGCCGGACGAGGCGCGACTCGCCGGGCGCGATGTCGAGCCGCTCGCAGACGGCGCCCGCGAGCTCGGCGATATGGGTTGCGTGGTCGGACGTGTAGGCGTCCTTGGCCTCGAGCGCCGCCGCCAGGGCGCCGAGGGTCGAGAAGTACGCCTCCTCGAGCCGCTCGGCCATACGGGCCCGCGACACGGCCTTGCCGGCCTCGGTCGCGAGCGCCTGGCAGAGCCGGATCTCGGCCTGCGCGAACGTGCGCCGGTGCTCGTCGTAGATCTCGATCAGCCCGTACGGCTCGCCGTCGACGCGCAGCCGCAGCATGAGGAGCGAGCGGTAGCCGAGCTCGCGCAGCCGCGCGCTCTCGGACGAGTCCGGGCGCCCGATCCCGAGCGAGCAGCCGTACGGCACGCCGGTCTCGATCACGGCGGCCGTCCGCGGATAGTCCTCCAGCTCGTACTCCTCGGCCGCCCGCGGCCACTCGTGCGGCGGCCGGGCGTGCCCGGCCCGGTCGCGGACGGTCCCCGCATGGACGTCGACGAGCGACACGAGGCAGGCGCTTGCGTCGACGAGCTCGGTCAGGCGGCGGGCCAGGGTGGCGAGGATCTCGGCCACGTCGACCAGCTCGCCGAGCGACTGCACCGCCTCGATCACGCCCAGCGCGGCCTCGAGGTGCGGAGGCAGGGCAGGAATCGGCGCGACGCGGCGTCGGGCGGCGGGCATCGGGCCGGTGTTCGATACCGGACGGGTTATCCCTGCCGGCGCGGTCTGCCAGATACTGGTGCATGGGCATGTACGCTCATCCCGATGCACGACACCGTCCGCAACCCGCCCGCACAGGGACTTCGGCTTCGGCGCTCCGCGGCGGCGCTGGTCGCGGCGGCGGTCGTCTCGGCGGGCGCCGTCGGGATGTTCGATGTCGTTCGCAGCCCCGACCCGCTCAGCCCAAGCGCTGCCGCCGTGCTGTCGCTGGCAGTGCTGACAGCCGGCGGAGTAGCCGGAGGGTGGAAGGCAGTGCAGCTCGCGGCCGGGAGAGGGCAGGCGGTGGCAGACGTGTGGACCCTCACGTGGCTCGGCGTGTTCGCTGCGTGGGTCGCCGTGCCCTGGCTGCCGCTCGCCTTCTGAACCCACCTGCAGAGCCCACTGGGACTGGGAACGCGCCACACAGTGGTGTATACTGACACCATGGGCCGGACGCAGATCTACCTTGGAAGCGACGAGCTCGAGCTTCTCGACCGCGTCGCACGCGCAACGGGCGCGTCGCGTTCTGAGCTTGTGCGACGCGCGGTACGGAGCGCCTTCGGGCAGCCCACGAAGGCGGACAAGCTCCAGGCGCTCGCGGCGAGCGCCGGCACCTGGCGCGGGCGCAGCTTCACGGGTAGCACGTACGTGGACTCAGTTCGCGGCGACCTCACCGAGCGGCTTGGCCGCCTCGGGCTCGAGTGAAGCTCCTCGACACGACCGTCGCCATCGACCATCTGCGAGGCGACCGATCCGCCGTCGACCTCCTGAGAGAGCTCATCGAGAACGACGAGACCGTCGCCGCCAGCGACGTGGTTCGGTTCGAGCTCCTCGCGGGAGTCCGCGACGACGAGCTCCCCGCGTTGGAGCAGTTCTTCTCGGCCGTGTCGTGGGTCGCCGTCGGTGAAGACGTTGCTCGCACGGCGGGCGATCTGGCGCGCAGGCATCGCCGCGCTCACAGCGGAATCGACGACGCCGACTACCTGACCGCTGCGACGGCCCTCCTTCTGGAGGCCGATTTGCTGACCACGAACGTGCGCCACTTCCCGATGCTCTCGGGCCTCCAGCCTCCGTACTGACGGCGAGACCGCCGCCTAGATCGGTGATTCCCAATTGCCGCGCGCCTGGACGTCCAGCTGGGGACTGGTGGCGACTGTGGCGGGGCTGCGGCTGCGAACCGTCGCATCGCTGTGTCCTCGGTCAACCCACTATCGCCTGATATTGGGCTTCCCTGCGTCCTTGTGCTGCTCGGTTCTCGCCGCCCAAGCATCACGGGAGTTATCGATCAATCATCTAGTGGGTGCGCGCGAGGTTGTCGAGGATCGAGATGACCGCCGGGCCGAGGACGACCACGAACATGGCCGGGAAGATCAGCGCCACCGTGGGGAAGAGCATCTTGACCGGCGCCCGCATCGCGTGCTCCTCGGCGTTGTTGCGAAGGCGGATGCGAAGCTCGTCAGCCTGGGTGCGCAGCATCTGCGCGAGCGGCACGCCCAGCTTCTCGGCCTGGGCCAGGGCGCGCGCGAAGCTCGTCATCTCGGCTGCGTCCACGCGGTGGGCGAGCGCCGTGAGCGCCTCCGAGCGAGGGGTGCCGAGCTGCATCTCGCGCTGCATCAGCGCCAGCTCGTCGATGAGCGGGCCGTCCAGGCGGCGCACCAGCCGGCTGAGGGCGGCGTCGAAGCTCATCCCGGCCTCGATCGAGAGCGTCAGCAGGTCGAGCACGGTCGGAAGCCCCGAGACGATCTTGTCCCGGCGGCCGTGCATGCGCACGTCGATGACGACCGGCAGGCCCATGTAGGCCAGCGCCGAGAGCGCGAGGCCGGCGACGGCCGCCAGCAGGAACGGGATCAGGCCGAGCGCGGCCGCCGCGAACATCGTCGCGTAGGCCGAGAGCGGCAGGACGACCTTGAGGCCGGCGACATCCTCCGGGGCGAGCCGCTTCGACCAGCCGGCGGCGGCGAGCTTGCGGCGTAGGACCTCCGCGGCCTCGCCGCGCCCGCCGGGCGCGATACGGCCGACCCGGCGGAGCCAGGCCCGCGGGTCGGAGCCCCTCGGCGCGCTGGCGTAGCCGTAGCCCGACATGCGGCCGAGCACCGCCTCGACCTGGAGCCGGCCCTGGGTCGCCGCCCGCAGGGCGAAGAAGACGGCGCCGCCGATCAGGATGACGCTCACGAGAAGCCACATCATGCGATCGTCCTCGGCTTCACCATGCGACGCAGGATGAGCGCGCCGACGGTCATCATCGCGAGCCCGACCGCGATCAGGATGTGGCCCGTGCGGGTGGAGTAGAGCGGCCGCATGTAGTCGTGGTTGATCAGGGTGAGGAGGGCGGCCATCGCGAACGGCAGGCCGATCAGCACCTGCGCCGAGAGCCGGCCCATCGAGGTCAGCGCCTTCACGCGGGCCGAGAACTGATGGCGGCGGCGCACCGTCTCGGCCACCTGGTCGAAGATCTCGGCGACGTTTCCGCCGACGCGCCGCTGCACGTCGGTCGTGAGGACGACGAGCTCGAAGCTCTCCGAGCGGAGCCGCTGGGACATCTCGTCGAGCGCCTGCTCGACCGGGACGCCGAGCCGGACCTGCTGCTGGGCACGGCGGAACTCGGTGTGCGCAGGCTCGCCGGCCTCGTCGACGATCGAGTCGAGCGCCTGCGCGAACGAGCGTCCGGCGCGAAGGGCGCTCGCCCAGACCGACAGGAGCTCGGGCAGCTCGGCCTCGAACTGGCGCTGGCGGCGGCCGGCCCGGAACCGCAGCGCGGCGACCGGGGCGGCGAGCCCGGCGATCAGCCCGGGGACGCCGGCCAGTAAGCCGAGGACGGCGGTCGCCGTCACGGCTCCGGCGAGGCCGCTCCCGGCCGCGGCCAGGGCGACGTGCCCGGTCGGCCGCTGGATCCCCGCCTGGCCGCACAGGCGGTCGAGCCGCTTCCAGACCCACTTCTCGCCAAGGCGGGCCTCGAGCATCTCGGAGAGCTCGAGCATGAAGAGCGATCGCGCCGGCACCTCGCCGGCGGCGCCCTGCGCCGTGTAGTCGGCGAGCCGGGCCGAGAGCGGGGGCCGGCGTGAGCCGGCCGCGGCGGCGATCACGTACGCCAGCATGCCGACGGCGGCGACGCCCAGGAGGACGACGACAGGACCGCCGTACGCCGACCAGAAGCTCGGCGAGGAGCCCGATACGCCCTTGGGCAGCCGCACGGCAGCCGCGCGGCCGCCGCGCACACGGACGTGGAGCGACCGGGCGCCGGACTGAGGAAGGTCGACGTCGACCGCGTAGGTCGTCGCCAGCCGGGCCTGCGAGAGCTGGAGCGCGATCGGCTCGAGTCCGGCCAGCGTGCGGGTCGGCGCGAGCTCCCCTCCGGTGGCCGCCGTGAGCTGCCGAAGCGGCCCGGCCCGAAACGACGGCGAGGACTCGAGGCCCACCGCGTCGACCTCCACCCCGGCGGCGCGCAGCCGCTGGGTGAGGCCGGCAAGCGTGGCCGACGAGGCCGTGTCAGCGCCGTCGGAGAGGACGACCACGATGCGGCGCGCGTCGGAATCGGGTGCCGCGAGGACGGTGTCGACGGCGAGCCCGATGCCGTCGTAGAGGGCCGTCCCCGAGTGCGTGTCGAGCGCTCCGAGCGCGGCCCGCACCGAGCCGGCGTCGGCCGTCAGCGGGCGCACGACGGTGGCGGTGTCGGAGAACGTGACGAGGCCCACCCGGCCGGAGCTGCCGACGGCGTCGAGCAGCCGCCGCCCGGCGGCGGTTGCCGCCGCGATCGGTGCGCCGGCCATCGAGCCAGACGTGTCGACGGCGAAGACGAGATCGGTGCGGCGCACGGGCCCGGACCGGTGGATGCCCTCGACGAACGCGAAGCGGCCACCCAGGTCGGCCTCGACGTCGGACGTCGCCAGGTCGCCGGCGGTCTTCACGAGCACGCGCACCGTGTGCGGACCGGCGGGCGAGACGCCCGTCACGTCGGTCGGCGGGGCGGTGCCCCAGGCGGCCGGGGCGGCGAGCGCGGTGGCGATCAGCGCGACGGCCGCCGCGCGGCCTGCGCGGCCGGCGTTCACGCGCTCCTCCGCTCCTTGCCGCGGCGCAGCACGTCGACCTTGCCGGCGGTCTCGCCGAACAGCCCCTTGGGGAGCGTCACGCCGTGCTGCTCGAGCTTCTCGCCGAAGCCGGGCCGGATGCCGGTGTGGACCATCTTGGACGTCACGTGGTCGCCGCCCGCCTCGTCGACGAACGAGGCGACGAAGATGTCCTGGAGGGTGATGACGTCGCCCTCCATCCGGCCGACCTCGGTGATGTGGGTGATGCGGCGGCGGCCGTCGACCAGCCGGTTCACCTGGATGATGAGGTCGAACGCGCTCGCGATCTGGTCGCGGATCGCCTTGAGCGGCAGGTCGAAGCCGGCGGTGAGGACGAGCGTCTCGGTGCGGGCCAGAGCGTCGCGCGGGCTGTTGGCGTGGATCGTCGTCAGCGAGCCGTCGTGGCCCGTGTTCATCGCCTGCAGCATGTCGACGGCCTCGCCGCCGCGGCACTCGCCGACCACGATGCGGTCGGGGCGCATGCGAAGCGCGTTCCGGACGAGGTCGCGGATCGTGATCGCGCCCTTGCCCTCGATGTTCGAGGGGCGGGCCTCGAGGCTGATGACGTGGCGCTGGGCCAGCTTCAGCTCGGCCGCGTCCTCGATCGTGATGATGCGCTCGCGCTCGGGGATGAACGACGAGAGCACGTTCAGGAGCGTCGTCTTGCCGGTGCCGGTGCCGCCCGAGATGAGGACGTTCAGCTTGCCCTCGACGCAGGCCTCCAGGAACGCCGCGGCCTGATGCGAGAGGCTCCCGAACGAGACGAGGTCGTCCATCGAGAGCGGCTCGCGCGAGAACTTGCGGATGGTGAGCGACGGGCCGGTGATGGCAAGCGGCGGGATGATCGCGTTCACGCGCGAGCCGTCGGGCAGGCGCGCGTCGACCATCGGGCTCGACTCGTCGATGCGGCGCCCGGTCTGGGCGACGATCCGGTCGATCACCTGGAGCAGGTGGCGCTCAGAGCCGAAGCGCACGTCGGTCTCCTCGATCAGCCCGCGCCGCTCGACGTAGATGGTGTGGTGGTTGTTGACCATCACCTCGGTCACCTCGGGGTCGGCCAGGAACGGCTCGATCGGCCCGTAGCCGAGGATGTTGTGCGTGATCTCGCGGACGAGCCGCGCGCGGTCGGTGGTGCTGAGCGGCGTTCCGGCCTCGGCCAGCGCCTGGTCGACCGCCTTGGTGACCTGCTCGTGCAGCTCCTCCTCGGGGACGTCGCCCTCGGAGAGCTCCTGGCCCAGCTCGTGCACGGCCACGGCCTGCGCGGCTTGCCGGATCTCGGCGAACGGGTCCTCCTGCTGCGGGCTCGCGTCGGCCGCGGCGACCGCCGGCTCTGCCCGCCGCATCCGGCCGGCGAGCGTGCGCCTGCGCCGATCGGGCGTCACTGACGGCTCCCGACCGCGCCGTGGAGCGACTGAGCGATCTCCAGGAGCGACCGGGCGACGCGCGACTTGGGGTTGTCGACGACGACCGGCTGGCCGCGGTTGACGGAGATCGGGACGGCCTTGTCGGACGGCAGGGTGTAGGTGATCTCGCGCCGCAGCGTGCGCTCGACATCGCGATCCTCGAGCCCGACCTTGGCGCCCGAGCGGTTCATGAGGATGCGCGTGTCGCGCAGCGTCATCTCGAGCATGTCCAGCGTCTCCAGCGCGATCTTCAGGCTCTTGATGGTCGGCACGTCCGACGCCCCGACCAGGATGAGCGTGTCGGTGTGGTCGATCGCGAGCAGCGTCGCGGGCGCGAAGCTCGACGAGGTGTCGATGACGACCGCGTCGTAGCTCCGGCGGGCCACCTCGAGCAGCGGCTCGAGCCGGTCGATCGCGACGAGCTCCTCCTCGTCCGGCCGGGTCGGCGCGGGCAGGAGGTCGACGCCGCTCGAGTGCCGGGTCACGAACCCGGCCAGCTTCTCGGCGTCGAGGTCGCCGGGCGACTGGACGAGGTCGAGCACCGTCCAGCGTGGCGAGAGACCGAGCACGAGCGCGTCGTCGCCCGAGTGCAGGTCGAGGTCGACGAGCAGCGTCCGCAGGCCCTGGCGGGCGAAGCAGACGGCCAGGTTGGTGGCGATCACCGTCTTGCCGGAGCCGCCCTTCGTCGAGAACACGGTGAAGGCGTGCGCCTCGCGGCCGGCGCGCGACGAGCTCTGCACCACCTGGGACGAGAGCGCGACGGCGCGGCGGGTGCGCGACGCGCGGGCCTTGGCGGCGGCCATGCCGAGGGACTGGGGCGACTGGGGCAGGCACAGGACGTCGTCGACGCCCAGGTGCATGGCCTCCTCGAACCAGCGGCTGGGATGGTCGTCGGTCAGGGCGACGATGCCGGGGCCGTGCGGGTCGGCGAGCGCGGCGCGGAGCTCGGCGGGCAGGCCGTCGCTGTCGGGCGGGAGGTGCCAGACCAGCACCTCGGGGGCCGACTCGACGATCTCGACCATCCCCGACCGCTCGAAGAGCTCGCGGATCGAGGGCTCGTCAGCCTGCAAGGCGACGCGGATGAGATCGGGCTGCATCGGTCGGGCTCCTGTCACTTCGAGGGGACGCCGTTTTCGGGGAACGCGCCGGGCAGCACGACGGGCTTGTGCTTCTCCCAGGTGGCGCCGTGGGCGCCGGCGAGCGCGACCCAGATCGTCTTCGAGCCACTGGCCGGGGCGCCGTCGGAGTTCGCGAGAGCGTTCGCGAGGTACGAGACCTGGCGCTCGGTCAGGCGCAGCAGGATCGAGCCCTGGGCGTTGGCGTCGCCGGGCTGGGCGTCGGCCGGCGGCGTCACGTCCATGACGAGCGCGCCGGCGGCGAGGACGTACGTCTCGGTCTGGTTCGACTGGAGGACGTAGCTCGCCATGACGTCGACGTGGTCGCCGGCGCGAACGTCGCCGGTCATGCCGGAGTTGGGGTCGACCGGCAGGCGGAACGCGCGCTGGTTCCCGGTCAGCCGCTCGGCCACGCTCTGGTCGTGGCGGACGCCGGTGCGGCTCGCCGTGAGCTGGTCGCCGTGGAAGACCGGCTGGAGCAGGATGAGGCCGCGGGCGGCGTTCAGGTCGGTGTAGGCGCCGGGCACGAGATCGGAGCGCCGCACGGTTCGATAGGCGAGATCGCCGTCAGCCGCCGCGGTGTCGACCGACGTCCCGGCGCGGATGTCGCGCGTGACGACCACGACCCGGACCGCGTCGCCGGACGAGCGGGCGGAGTCCTGCACATGGTTCGTGTAGAGGATGAGCGCGACCGCCGCCGCCAGGGCGAGGACGACCGAGATGACGATGTTTCGGCTCAACGTCGGCGTTGTCACCTCGGCTGCTCCTTTCCGTGCGGGCGGTGAGGGGGGCGATGACGCAGCCTGGGGAGGCCGGCATCACCGGAATTGGGGAGGTCGTGCATGGGACTCATCGGCGCCGACCCGGGAATTCTTTAAGCCGGAGCCGAGGCCTCCCGCAGGGGTCCGGGAAGCCCGTCCGCCGCGAACGGCGGCCTACTCTCGTGGTAGCGCAGAAATGGCTCCGCGTCCAGTTTCTGGAAGCCACGTTGATCCGCGGACTGAGGCGCTAACCTCTCGCGCGTGACGGTGCTCTCGATCCCGAGCCCGGGCGACCCGTTCCTGTTCAAGGCGGGCGGCCTCCAGGTGCGCTGGTACGGCATCCTGCTCGCGGCCGGCGTCCTGATCGCGGGCTGGATCGCGCGGCGCGAGTTCCGCCGGCGCGGGTACGACCCGGAGCTGGCCTACTCGATCGCCGTCTGGACGGTCCCGTTCGGCCTGGTCGGCGCCCGCCTCTACCACGTCGTCACCGACTGGGGCGCGTTCCAGCACCACCTGATCGACATGTTCAAGATCTGGAAGGGCGGGCTCGGGATCTACGGCGCCGTCCTCGCCGGCATGCTGGGGACGTGGATCGGCTGCCGCCGGGTCAACCTCCGCTTCTGGTCGGTGGCCGACTGCATCGCGCCCGGCCTGATCCTGGCGCAGGCGCTCGGCCGCTGGGGCAACTACTTCAACCAGGAGCTCTACGGGCGCCCGTCAGACCTGCCGTGGGCGGTCAAGATCGACCATCCCCAGCTGCCCTACCACGAGGGCCAGACCTTCCACCCGACGTTCCTCTACGAGTCGCTCGGGAGCATCCTCATCTTCGGGACCCTGATCTGGTTCACCCGCCGCTACTGGCCCGAGGTCCCCGCGGGGACGGTGTTCGCGCTCTACGCGACCCTCTACTCCTTCGAGCGGATCTGGGTCGAGACGCTGCGGATCGATCCGGCCCACCACTACCGCGGCCAGCGCCTGAACGTGTGGGTCGCCTCGGCGGTGACGATCGTCGCCGGCATCATCTTCGTCCTGCTCTTCCGGCGCCGGAGCCCGTCCGCGGCAACTCCGGCGATGGCGGCCGCCGTGCCGGCCGGCCCGGTCCACACGCCCACCGCTCGTCCCGAGACAGCCATCGCGGCCCGGCTCAGGACCAAGCGGCGCCGCCGGCACTAGGTCCGGACGTTGCCGGCGGAGCGCGACGTGTCGAGCTCCTGGGGGTCAGACCCCGCATCGGCGGCTGTGACGCGGATGTGCCGATTTTGCAGCACGTTTGACTACGCGAATTCCCCGATTCCGGTTCGTCTCCGGGCGGGTAGCCTGGAAGCGGAGCACCATGACGGCGATGTGCAAGATCACCTACTCCGCGGCTGACGGCCACTCGGTTCCGCCCCACTACATCCGAGTCACGGCCAGGCATCTCGCGGCCTGGAACGCGAAGGCCGCGAAGGCGGCGAGGGCCGCTGCCCTTCACGGCGAGACCGTCGTCTCGATCACGCGCGGGGACGACCGGCCGTATCCGGAAGGAGTGGCGACGACCGGCGGGGCCGCACCCCGCCTCGAAACCGTCACACAGGCGCCACAGCCGCCGATGCCGGGTCTGACCCCGGCCGGTTAGCCGGCCTCGCGGGCCGCCAGCAGCGACTCGAGCGCACGCATGCACGCGGGGTCGAACTCCTCGCGCCGCTGCCACAGCTCGGCCAGCGCGCGGCCCGCGCCGGCGCTTCCGGTGTGGCCGCCGGCCTCGACGAACGCCGCGGCCAGCGCGATCACCCGCGACTCGAGCGGGCCGTCGGCCCCGCCGTCCGCCGGCGCCTCGAGCCAGCCGGCCGCCTCGGCGTCGAGCGCGCTCGACGCCACCCGGGCCGCGACCCGGGCCCGCTCGCGCGGCTCGGCGCCGGGCGCAGTCGCGTCGTAGAGGAACGCCACCATCCGCAGCCGGTCGGCCCGCTCCGGCGGGAACCCCAGCTCCGCGGCCAGGTGGCCCGCGTAGTCGCTGACGGCGCGTGCGCTCGCCGAGTGGCCGCGGGCGGCGTCCAGCGCCCGCAGCGTGCGCTCGTACGTGTCGCGCTCGAGTCGGCGGGCGTGCTCCTCGCCCGAGAGGGCCTCGACGACGTCGGCGTCGTAGGCCACCACCCGCCCGCCGCCGCCGCGCCGGGCCCAGTAGAGGGCGCCGGTGGCGAGCCGCATCAGCTCGGCCTGGGTGTCGCCGTTGGCCGGGAACGCGGCGACGCCGGCCGAGACCGTCGCCCCGCCCGCCGAGGCTGCGAACGCCGCAGCGAGCCGCTCGATCAACGCCCGCGCCGGCTCGGCCTCCATCGCCGGCAGGACGAGCCCGAAGTCGTCGGCCCCGAGCCGGCACACGGTGTCGTAGGGGCGCACGCCGGTGCCGAAGCACTCCGCCGCGGTGCGCAGCAGCGCGTCGCCGGCGGACAGACCGTCGGCCTCCGCCCGCTGGGCCAACCCGTCGACCGCGACGACGCCCACGGCGACCGAGTCGCCGGTACGCATCGCCCGCGAGAGCTCGCGGGCCAGGACGCGGTCGAACGAGCGGTGCCCGGGAAGCCCGGTCAGCGGGTCGTGGCTCGCGCCGCCCGCGACTGCCTCCCACAGCCGGGCTGCCTCCACGGCCTGGGCCGCGATCCCGCCAACGAGCCGCACCCGGCCCATGTCCGCGCCCGCCGGCGCTCGCACGACCAGGCAGCCGACCGTGCGCCGAGCGCTGATGAGCGGCACGACCCAGGCATCGCCGGCATGCCGGGGCTCGGGCTCGGCGGGGATGGGCAGCTCCTCGGTGCCGGGCCCGCCGGCCAGGCGCAGATTCGTTCCGTCGTCTGCGATGGCATAGGCCGAGACCTCGACGCCGCCGGCGGCGGCCGACGCGGCCCGGCGGGCGGCCTCGAGGACGCCCGCCAGGTCGACGCCCGACTCGCAGGCCGCGACCAGGTCGGCCAGGCCCGGCTCGAACGGGTCGGGCCGCCTACGCCGCATCCGGCTCGCCGCCCGTCACGTGCAGCTCGACCGTCGTCCCCGCGCCCGGGATCGACTCGACCTTGAGCTTCGTCCCAAGGATCTGGGCCCGCTCGCGCATCGACGCCAGCCCGTGGTGGGGCAGGCCGTCCTCCGGCCCGCCCGTGAACCCGGTGCCGTCGTCACGCACGCACACGTCGTAGCCGGCCTCGGGGCCGCCCGTCACCGAGACGGTGACGGTGGCCGGCGAGGCGTGCTTGACCGCGTTCTGGACCGCCTCGCGGACGATCTGGTAGAGGAAGACCTGGTCGTCAGGCGGGAGCGCGGCCGCCGGCTCGACGTCGAGCTCGATCGCCACATGATGGCTGCGCTGGAGCTCGTCGGCGAGCGCGTTCACCGCCGCCACGAACCCGCGGTCGCGCAGCACCCACGGCTCGAGCGCGAACGACAGCTCGCGCATCGAGCGCACCACCGACCGCTGCCGCTCGCGGGCCGTCTCGAGCACCGAGAGCGCACTCTCGAGCTCGCCGGAGGCGGTGTCCTCGGCGACGGCGTCCAGCATCATCGCGATGCCCGACATGGTCTGGAGCGGGCCGTCGTGGAGGAAGAGCGAGAGCTTGCGGCGCTCGTCCTGCTCGGCCGAGACGACCCGGCGCGAGAGCTCCGCCCGCTCGGTCTCGCGCATGCGGGCCTGCGCGAGCAGCGACTCGACCCGCGCGAACAGATGCGCGTTGGTCGACGCGGTGCCGGCGAAGTCCGCCAGGACCGACGCCTGTGTCAGCTGGGCCGGGCCGAACGGCTCGCCGGCCCGCAAGCGCAGCAGCACGAGCAGGCCGCGCAGCTCGTCAGAGGCCACGATCGGCACGGTCAGCCGCGCGTTCGGCCGCAGCCGCGCGCTCAGCGCGTCGTCGCCGCCGCGGTCGGCGACGGGTGCGAACCGCGCCGAGGAGTTGGTCTCGACCACGATGTCGGCGATCGGCCCGAGCGCGATCCCGCGCGCCGCGGCCGGCCGCAGGCCGTCCCCGTCGGCGGCGGGGACGAGCAGGATGGTCGCGTCGGGCGCGAGCAGCCGGTGGGCCTGATCCGCCGCTCGTTCCAGCACCTGGGCCGGATCGAGGGTCGAGGACATCGTTCCCAGGCTGCCGACGAGGCCGTCGAGGAACGCGCTCTGGTCGATCAGCTCCAGGCGCAGGCGCCGGTGCCAGTCCTCGGCCGAGCGGCGGCGCGCGGCGTCGCGGCGCACGGACCAGAGCGTGGCGCCGCCCAGAGCCAGCACGACGACCGTCCCTGCGGCCATGACTGCGACCGGGGTGTCGAGCACCTGAGCGGCAGCGACGTACACGACCGCGGTGACCGCGATCGTGACCACGGCCAAGACGCCCGCCTGAGCGACGCGCCCAAGCGGCCGCGCGGGGGTGCTAGTCGATGATTGCCTGTCGGAGGGCGATGGCGACAGCATGTGTGCGGGTGTCCGCCTCCAGCTTGGAGAGGATATGCCGCACGTGACTCTTCACGGTCTCCTGGCTGATGAAGAGCTTGCCGGCGACGTCCGCATTGGACATGCCGTCGGCCAGGAGCTGGAGGATCTCGCGCTCGCGGGCGGTGAGCATGTGCTCGCGTTCCTTGGTGAGGAACGCGGGCATCAGCGCCGGGTCGACGTAGCCGTCGCCGCCGGCCACCTTCTGGATCGCGCGCACCAGCGTCTGGTGCGGCGCCTCCTTCAGGATGTAGCCCTTGGCCCCCGCCTCGAGGCCGCGCGTCAGAAGGCTGCGCTCGCCGTAGGCGGTGAACATGAGGACGGCCGCCTCGGGGACGTCCGTCGTGATCTCGCGGGCGGCCTGCAGACCGTCGGTCCCGGGCATTCGAACGTCCATGATGACGACGTTCGGGCGGCGGCGCTTGGCCAGCGCCACCGCGGCGCTGCCGTCGGCAGCCTCGCCGACCACGCGGATGTTCTCGGTGCGGGAGAGCGCAAGGCGAAGGCCCTCGCGCACCACCTCATGGTCATCGACGATCAGACACGTGATTGGCTCGCCCACAAAGGTCTCCAGTTGGTCAGGGTCGCTCGCGCTTCCGGCAAGGGTATCGGCAGATCGGTTCCCGGCCGTTAGCACGAGTTCGTGCGGGTCCGGTCGGGGATTCGTCGCGGTGGGGGTCCGTCCCTGCCGGAGTCTTCGGCATCCGGCGCCCAGAGCTTGAGGGCCGGACGACTATACTCAGGCCCGCTTGAGCGACGACGTACCGAGTACTTGGTGACAACCGCCCTCGAGCTCGTGGCGGTAGCGCTGGTCGTCGCGGCGAACGCCTTCTTCGTCGCCGCCGAGTACGCCCTTGTCACCGTCCGCCGCACGCGCCTGCAGGAGCTGGAGGCGCAGGGCAGCCGTGCCGCGACGCGCGTGCGGCGCCTCGTCGACAACCCGCCACGCTTCATCTCGGCGATCCAGCTCGGCGTCACGCTCTCGAGCCTGGCGCTCGGCGCCATCGGCGAGCCGGTCGTCTCGGAGCTCTTGAAGAAGCCGCTGGATCTCCTGCCGGACAACCTGCACACGAGCGTCGCGACAACGATCGCCGTGATCATGGCGTTCGTCATCCTGAGCTTCTTCCACGTGGTGATGGGCGAGATCGTGCCGAAGTCGTTCACGCTCGAGCACGCCGAGCGCGTCGCGCTCTTCGTCGGCGGGCCGATCAACTGGTTCTACGCGGCCTTCCGACCGTTCATCTGGGTGCTGGTGAAGGCGAGCGGCGCGGTGCTGCGCTGGATGGGCGTCACGGCCCCGAGCGGCCTCTCGGTCGCCCATTCCGAGGAGGAGCTCAAGATGCTCGTGACGGCGAGCCGCGAGAAGGGCGTGATCGAGGCGGAGGAGCAGGAGATGCTCCACAACGTCTTCGAGTTCGCCGACAAGGACGCGGCCGACGTGATGGTGCCACGGCCGGACGTCGTCGCGGTGCCCGTCGAGCTGCCCGTGGCGGAGGCGCTGCGCGTCGTCCTCGCCCATCCGTACACGCGCTACCCGGTGTTCGAGGAGGACCTCGACGACATCGTCGGGATTCTGCACGTGCGCGACCTGTTCTCGGCGCTCCACGACCGCGGGATCGAGCGCGTCGACCTGCGCGCGATCCTGCGCCCGCCCATCGTCGTCCCCGAGACGAAGCACCTGGACGCGCTCCTGGCGGAGTTCCAGACGACCTCGAACCACATGGCGGTCGTGGTCGACGAGTACGGGTCGGTCGAGGGCCTCGTCACGCTCGAGGACCTGCTCGAGGAGATCGTGGGCGAGATCGGCGACGAGTTCGACCGCCCGGAGGCGGGCGTCCTTCGCATCGGGCGGGGACGCGTGCGGATCGGCGGCTCGTTCCCGATCGACGAGTTCAACGAGCGCTTCGGCACCGACCTGCCGGTCGACGACTACCACACGGTCGGCGGCTTCGTCTTCGGCGAGCTCGATCGGGCGCCCAAGGTGGGCGACACGGTCGGCTTCGACGGTGCCCGCTTCGAGGTCGTGTCCACCGACGGCCCGCGCATCCTCGAGGTCGACGTCACGCTCTCGGCGGCCTCGGCGCCGGCCCGCGAGAACGAGGGTCAGGACTCAGGCGACGGCTAGCTCGTCGCTCTTTCGGGCCATCCTGACGTCGGAGTCGGTGATGCCGCCCTCGCTGTGGGTCACCCAGCGCAGCGTCACCGTGTCCCACGAGATCGAGACGTCCGGGTGATGGTCGGCCTCGTTGGCCGCGTCCGCAATCCGGTTCAGAAACGCCATCGAGCCGTTGAAGTCGCCGTTCTCGAACGACTTCTCGAGCGCCCCGTCGCGCACCTCCCAGCCGGCCAGGCTCGCGACCTCGGCTTCCAGCTTCTCCTGCTCCAGCACCGGCATCCGTCCACCTCCCAGTCGTCTGGCCTGTTCCGGCCTCTAGCCTAGCTATGGTGCTCGGTACCCGTGAAGGGCCTGAACGACACGGATCTCGCCATCATCGCGCTCCTCCAGATCGAGGGGCGGGCCACGTTCGCGCAGATCGCCCAGCAGGTCGGCCTCAGCCCGGCGGCGGTGCACGAGCGCGTGAAGAAGCTCGAGGCGCGCGGCGTCATCACGGGCTACAAGGCGGTCGTCGACCCCGAGAAGCTGGGCGCCGGCGTGACCGCGTTCGTGCTCGTGACGCAGAGCGCGCGGCCGCGCGGCGGGCTCGAGGACGCGTTCGAGCGCTGGCCGTGGGTCGAGGAGTGCCACCACATCGCCGGCGAGGAGAGCCTGCTCCTCAAGGTGCGGGCCGAGTCGACGCGGGCGCTCGAGCACGTCCTGTGGGAGATCCGCGCGCTCGACTCGGTGGAGCGCACGAAGACGATCGTCGCCCTCACGACCGAGTTCGAGGGCCGGCCGGTGACGCCGGTGCCGGTCGAGGAGGAGCTCGCCGAGTCCGGCGCCGCCTAACCCTCGGTGCGAACCCCTGCGAGAAGCCGTTTCACCGCCCGGAGGGTCGCCGGCGGCGGCAGCGGGGCGCCATAGCTGACCCTCACGAGCAACGTGCGCCCGGCGAGCCGTGTGCGTCGCTCGGCGGAGCCTCGGACGCGACCGAGCGGGTCACGGGCGGCACGCAAGCGCCCGGGGCGGACGACGGTGGTGGGGCGCGCTGAGGGCGCGAGGGCGTTCGTCCCGTAGTCGTAGATGCGGACGATCGCTTGGCGTCGCTTGAGCCGGGGGATGCGCTACGCGATCTGGATCGGCTCTTCCGTGACGGCCATCTCGCGGATGCGAAAGCCGCGCACGTCGGCGCCGCCGCCCGCGAGCGAGACGATCACGTAGACCGCCTCGGGCCAGAACGCCTGCTCGGCGTCGGTCCGGGACGGGTAGGCCGGCGAGGCGACGTGCGAGTGGTAGATCCCGACCAGGTCGAGGCCCTCGTCGTCGATCGCGTTCATGATCCGGATCTGGTCGCGGCTCTCGATCCGGTAGTAGAACGGGCTCGGCTCGTCGGGCTCAGCCGGGTAGAAGCGCTCGACCCGGTCGCCCGACCCGGCGAGGATCCCGCACGCCTCGTTGGGCAGCCCGGCGCGGGCGTGCGCGACGATCTCGTCGCCCACCGCCGCCGGGATCACCACCAGACGCGCTCCTCCATCTCGCGCTCGAGCTGGTCCTCGGGCTTCGTGTAGATGCCGGCCGAGAGGTACTTCGAGCCCCCGTCGGCGAAGACGACGACGACGTTCCCGCCGTCCATCCTGGCGGCGGTCTTGCGCGCCACGGCGAGTGCCGCTCCGGCCGAGACGCCGGCGAAGACCCCCTCCTCGTTCAGAAGCTCGCGCAGCGTGCGCACGGCCTCGGCGTTCGAGACGAGCACCTTGCGGTCCAGCTGGCTGATGTCGAGGATGGGCGGCGTGTAGCCGTCCTCCAGGCTGCGAAGGCCCATCACCGGGTCGCCCTGGAGCGGCTCGGCGGCGACGATCTCGACGTCCGGGTTCGCCTCGCGCAGGCGCTGGGCGCAGCCCATCAGCGTGCCGCCCGTGCCGAGTCCGGCCACGAACGCATCGACCTCGCCGTCGGGCACCTCGTCGAGGATCTCGAGTGCCGTGCCGCAGTAGTGCGCGGCGGGGTTGGCCGGGTTGGCGTACTGGAACGGCATGAAGACCGACGGGTCGCGCTCGGCCATCGAGCGCGCCATCGCCACGGCGCCGTTCGAGCCCAGGTTGCCCGGCGAGAACACGATCTCGGCCCCGTACATCCGCAGGAGCTCGACGCGCTCGGGCGTCGCGGACTCCGGCATGACGGCGGTCACAGGATAGCCCTTCACCTTGCCGATCATGGCCAGCGCGATGCCGGTGTTGCCGCTCGTGGGCTCGAGGACCCGGCGGCCGGGCTCGAGCTCGCCCGTCTCCTCCGCGGTCTCGATCATCTGGAGCGCGACGCGGTCCTTGATCGAGCCGGTCGGGTTCTGCTCCTCGAGCTTCGCGAAGATGCGCACGTCCGGGTTGGGCGACATGCGCGGGAGCTCGACGAGCGGGGTGTTCCCGACCGCCGAGAGCGCCGCTCCGCGGGCGATCTGGAGGCACGGCGCACCGCCGGCCATGGCGGGGAGGACGATCAGCGTCGAGTCGGTCGCCACTGCGGTGTCCATGCCCTCGCCGAGGCGGACGTCCTCGTTGTTGACGTAGACGTTCACGAACCGGTTCAGGTCGCCGGACTCGTCGAGCAGGTGCGAGCGGACGCCCGGGAAGCGGTCGGCCAGGTCGGCCAGCACCTCGCGGACGGTCGCACCCGAGGCATCGACCTCTCGTGCTCCGCCGACCGCCTGGCGGAGGATGGGGGGCATGCGGACGGTTGACACTTAGGCGACGGCCTCCTCGGGTCGAGCCACGGCCCGGGAGGGCATGGCGCAGAACTCCTCGTAGTCGATGAACTCGATCTCGCTGGGATCCTTGCTGCAGACCGGGCACTCCGGGTCGCGGTGCATCTTGAGCTCGACGAACTCCATCGCGAGCGCGTCGTAGCGGAGCTGGCGGCCGACCAGCGGCTCGCCGATGCCCAGGACCAGCTTCACGGCCTCGGTCGCCTGGAGCGTGCCGATCACGCCCGGCAGGATGCCCAGGACGCCGCCCTCGGCGCAGCTCGGCGCGAGCTCCGGCGGCGGCGGCTCGGGGTACTGGCACCGGTAGCAGGGGCCCTCGTACGGCTTGTAGACCGTGACGGAGCCCTCGAACTGGTAGATCGAGCCGTGGACGACCGGGATGCCGGCCACGAGGCTGGCGTCGTTCAGGAGATACCGCGTCGGGAAGTTGTCGGTGCCGTCGACGATCACGTCGTAGCCGGTGATGATCTCGAGCACGTTCTCGGACGTCAGCCGCTCGGCGTACTTCTTGACCGTGACGCCGGGGTTGATCGCCTTGATCGCGGTCTCGGCGGAGTCCACCTTGGGCTGGCCGACGCGGTCGACGGTGTGGACGATCTGGCGCTGGAGGTTCGAGACGTCGACGATGTCGGCGTCGATGATGCCGAGCGTGCCGATGCCCGCGGCGGCCAGGTAGACGGCGGCCGGCGAGCCGAGCCCGCCCGCGCCGATCAGGAGCACCTTGGAGTCGAGCAGCTTGAGCTGGCCCTCCTCGCCGACCTCGGGGATGAGGACGTGGCGGGAGTAGCGCTCGAACTGCTCGGGGCTGAGCGCGCGCGGGACGCGCCACTCGTGACCGTTCTGCTTCCACGCCTGGAAGCCGCCGGACATCGAGACGACGTCCTCGTAGCCGAGCTCTGCGAGCGTCTTCGCGGCGTAGACGGAGCGGTTGCCCGACGCGCAGTAGATGACGACCGGGGTGGAGCGGTCGGGGATCGCGCGCTCGACCCGGCTCTCCAGGTTGCCGCGCGGGATGTGGAGGGCGCCGGGGATGTAGCCCTGCTCGTACTCGTCGCGCTCGCGGACGTCGACGAGCACGGGAGCGGGGTCGGCGTCGCGGCGCGTGGCCGCCTCGGCCGGCGTCTGCTCACGGATCTGCCGCTTCACGGCAGCGAGATGATCGCGGTACGACTGCTCCACTTGACCTACCCTTTCCCGGTTCCCTTCCTCACGTGCATCGTACCAATCGAATGGATCCAAACCCGCCCCCCGGTGAGTCCCTGAACGTCGCGCCCGGCCCGCGTATTCCCGGGAGGAGCGCGCGGATCGCGCTGGTGGTGGCGGTTGCGGCGCTCGCGGGGATCGGAACAGGCCTGGTTGTGCTCGTCACGCGCGGCGGGGGAGGAGGCGGCGATGCGACGGCCGCGCCGCCGAAGCCGCTGAACGGCACGCCGCCGCTGGTGATGGACATCACACCGGCCGAGCTGCGCAAGCTGCCCGCGGACGACCCGCGCCGGCAGGTGGCCGCGATCATTCGCCGTGACGACGCGAGCCGTCGGGCGGAGTCGATCGCGGCGCTCCGGGCGCTCCCGCAGGACGAGCCGGTGGTGCGGATGGGACTCGGCCTTGCGCAGCTCTGGGCCGGGCAGACGAGCGCGGCGGCGGCGACACTCCAGCGGGTGAAGGCGCTCGATCCGTACGGCTACTACGGGACGAACGCCGACAACCTGCTCCACCTGAACGAGGCGCCCGGGTACCCGCCGTGGCTCTCCACGGCCCGTCGTCCGCATGCGTCGGTCGCCGACCTGCGCGTCCGCACGAAGCAGAAGCCGGACGACGCGGCCGGCTGGCTGGCGCTCGCAGCGGCCCTCGAGAGCCGCGACCGGGCCGGCGCGTTCGCGGCGGCCAAGCGCGCGTTCTCGCTCGACCCGAGCAACGTCTCGGCGCGGGTGGCGGTCACCGTGCTGCCGTTCGACAAGGACAACCCGGGCGCGACCCTCTCGGGCCTCATGCGCATCCTCCAGTCCTCACCGGCCGACGACGCCGAGGTGCGCGTCCACGTCGGCCTCATCTTCTTCTGGATGCGCGACAAGGACGACGCCGCCGCCCAATTCCGCCAGGTGCTGAACGACGACCCGCAGACCATCTACGGCCAGGTCGCAAGCGTGTTCACTCGCTGCATCGACACCCCCGACTCGTGCACGAGTGGAAAAACGGGGTCAGACCCCAATCTTTCACCCTGACCCGCCGCGGCGGACGTCGCGCCAGACCGTGCTGAGGCCAATCCCGAGATGGGCGGCGATCTCGGCAAGCGTGTACCCGTGGACCCGGTGGGCGGTGGCGATCCGCGCGGGTTCCCTGGTGGGCACCGGCTCGGTCAGGGGTGGTCGTCGCTCGAGCTGCACGTCGAGTCCTCCCGCAATGAACCGGCGATATTCCTCGCGGCCACCGAACCAGGCCAGGACCCGCGACGTGAGGAACGGCTGCGAGGGAGCCAGGCCCGCCGTCGCGGCGTAGCTCGACCACGGCCAATCCTCTGGCCTTGCGCACAAGCCAGCCTGCACCGGATTCGCGGCGATGTAGCGGACGACCGTGAGCGCATAGTCGTCGTCGGTGATGAGTTTCGACCCGTAGCGGCCCTGGAAGACGTGGCCGGTGCGCTCGTGGTGGCGGTTGAATCGCATCGCGTACGTGCCGTTGAGTCGCTGCATCGCATCGTCGAGGTTCGCCCGCGGTGTCTCGACAAGGAGGTGGTAGTGGTTCTCCATGAGGCAGTACGCATGGCAAAGAAGGCCATCCAGGTGCCCAGAAACGGCGAGGCCCGCGAGGAACACCTCGTAGTCCACGTCGTCCAGGAACATCCGGGCCTTTGCATTCCCGCGGGCGGTGGCGTGGTAGATGAGGCCGGCGGCCAACGGGCGAAGCGGACGTGGCATCCGCCGACGGTACGACGCCGCCCTGGCATGTGTCAGCCGCCGGGTGCAACAAGTTGCCGCCGACTTCGCAACGGGTGGAAAATTTGGGGTCTGACCCCGTTTTTTCACCAGGGCGGGCGGCCGTGGACCCAGCGGCCGGCCAGCATCGTCGCCACCACGGTGGCGTTTGAGATGCCGTCGGGGTGGGCGATGATGTCGGTGTCGAGCACCACCAGGTCGGCCGTGTAGCCGGGGAGGAGGAGGCCGCGGCGGCGGTGGTCGCCCACCGCGGCGGCGCCGCCCGCGGTGAACGCCAGGACGGCGTCGGCCACGTCGAGGCGCTGCTCGGGGTACCAGTCGCGGTTGACGGCGGCGTCGATCCCGGCCAGCGGGTCGAGGTCCTCGATCGGCGCGTCCGATCCGAACGCGAGGTGCGCGCCCGAGTCGAGCAGGTCGCGCCAGCGGTAGCCGCACCGGGCCCGCTCGCCCCAGAGGCGGTCGGCCAGGTCGCGGTCGGAGCGCTGGTGCACCGGCTGCATCGACGCGGTGACGCCGAGCGCCGCCAGCCGGCCGAGATCGGCGTCGTCGATGCACTGCACGTGCTCGATCCGCGGCGGCACCGACACCTCCTCCCACGCCGCCCGCGTCTCCTCCAGCGCAGCGAGGACCGCCCGGTTCGCGCCGTCGCCGATCGCGTGGACGGCGACCGAGAGCCCCGATGCCGCCGACGCCAGCGCGATCTCGGCCATCTCCGCGGCCGACGTCAGCACCATCCCTGACCCGTCGAGCATCCAGGCGGTCGACGACCCGAGCGTCCCGTCCATGAACGCCTTCACCGGCCCGACCCGCAGGAGGTCGGAGCCGAACCCGGTGCGAAGCTCTGTCGCCTGGGCGGCCCCGATCTGCTCGGCGGGGTAGGACATGTGGACGCGCAGCGTGAGCCGCCGGTCGCCGTCCATCCGCTGCCACAGGCCGCGGCCGCGGTCGCGCTGGTAGTCGTGCACCGCCACGACGCCGCGCTCGTTCGCCGCCGCCATCGCCGCGCGCAGCGCCTGCGACTGCTCGAGCGCCGTGCGCTCGGGGAGGGGGAAGTCCCAGGCGTCGCGCTCGCGCACGATCCCGTCCCCCTCCTGGCCGGCCGCCCGGAGCCCCGCCGAGTTGACCCATAGCGTGTGGTGGTCGTGCGCCCACAGCGCCACCGGCCGCTCGCCCGTGACCGCGTCGAGCGCCGCGGCGTTCGGCGCCCCGTCCGGCCAGGCCTGCTCGAGCCAGCCGTGCCCGCGCAGCCACCCGTCGCCCACCCCGGCAACGGCATCGCCGACGATCCGCAGCGCCTCCGCCATCGAGCCCGCCTCGCCCAGGTCGAGCTCGGTCCGCCCGAGCGCCCAGTCCAGGAAGTGCACGTGGGAGTCGCAGAAGCCCGGCAGGACGCACCGCCCCTCGAGGTCGATCCGCTCGTGCCCGACCGTGTCGGTGCCGCCCTCGCGGACGTCGACCCCGCCCGCGATCGCGTCGCCGGCGATCGAGAGCGCGCGCACCTGCGGCAGGCGCGGGTCCATTGTGTAGACAGGCCCGTTGTGGAGGATCACGGCTCCACTAACCTACGCGACCGTGACGCCGAGGGACGAGATCGACCGCAGGCTCGAGGCGCTCCGGACGGCTCTCGCAGGCGACGGGCTCGACGCGGCGCTCATCGTCCAGCACACCGACCTCGCGTACTTCTCGGGGACGAACCAGCAGGCCCACCTGGTCGTCCCGGCCGCCGGCGATCCCGTCCTGCTCGTCCGGCGTGTGCTCGAGCGGGCCCGGGCGGAGTCGCCGCTCGAGCGGATCGAGCCCTTGAGGTCGCTGGGAGGCCTCTCTGCCGCCCTCGCATCGGCCGGCATCGAGAACGGCGCGACGATCGGCCTCGAGCTCGACGTGCTGCCCGCGCGCCACTTCCTGGGCTACCAGCGCCGCCTCTCCGACCACCAGCTCGGCGACTGCTCCCCGGCCGTCCGCCGCGTTCGCGCCCGCAAGTCCGACTGGGAGCTGGCGCGCATGCGCGCCGCCGCGGAGCAGGTGCGCCAGGGGGCGGAGGCCGTGCCGGGTCTCCTGCGAGCGGGAATCCCCGAGTCTCAGGTTCAACTAGAGGTTGAGAGAGTGCTGCGGATGGCGGGCCACCAGGGCCAGCTGCGGTTCCGGGGCTTCAACCAGGAGATGCACTACGGCCAGGTGCTCGCCGGCCCCAGCGGCGCCGTGCCCGGCTACAGCGACTCGCCGCTCTGCGGCCCCGGCCCGAACCCCGTGCTGGGCAAGGGCCCCGGCGACCACGTCCTCGCGCCGGGCGACCCGGTGATCGCCGACCTCGTCGGCGGCCACGACGGCTGGCTGGCCGACCAGACACGGACGTTCGGCGTCGGCCGGGTCGACGCCGACCTGCGCGCCGCCCACGACTGCGCCGCCTCGATCCTGCGCGCCGTCGAGGCGGAGATCCGGCCGGGCACGCCGGCCAGCTCCCTCTACGACCTCGCCGAGGGCATAGCGGTCGACGCCGGCCTCGACGACCACTTCATGGGCGCCGGCCCGCAGCGAGTGCGCTTCCTCGGCCACGGCGTCGGCATGGAGATCGACGAACTGCCCGTGCTGGCGCCGGGCTTCGACGAGCCGCTCGAGACGGGGAACGTCATCGCCGTCGAGCCGAAGTTCGTGTTCCCCGGCCTTGGGGCGGTCGGCATCGAGAACATGTACGCCGTCACCGCCGACGGGTTTGAGACGATGACGACGGCACCCGAGGAGCTGATCGAAGCGTGACCGACGACCGTGAGCTGCTCGTCGAGGCCGTCCGCACCCTGGCGCGCGAGCGGATCGCCCCCAGGGCGGCCGAGGTCGACCGGACGGCCGAGTTCCCCTGGGACGCGGTCGAGCTCCTGCGCGCGAACGACGTCTTCGCGCTCGCCTTCCCCGAGGAGCACGGCGGCACCGGCACGGGCTTCCTGACCCACCTGCGGGCGGTCGAGGAGCTTTCGTGGGCCGACGCGACCGTGGGACTCGTCCTCGCCGTGCAGGGGCTCGGCGGGCTGCCCGTGCTCCTCGCCGGGACCGAGGAGCAGAAGTCGGCCTACGTGCCGCGCTGGGCGAGCGGGGAGTGGATCGCCGCCTACGCCCTGACCGAGCCGGCGGCCGGCTCCGACGCCCAGGCGCTCGGCACCCGCGCCCGCCGGGACGGCTCGGACTGGGTGCTCGACGGGACCAAGCGGTTCATCACGAACGCCGGCGTCGCGCACACGTACGTCGTCTTCGCGCGGGCCGAGGCCGGCATCACGGCGTTCATGGTCGAGGCCACCGACCCCGGCTTCTCGGTCGGCCGGATCGAGCCCAAGATGGGGATCAAGGGGTCGACGACCGGCGAGCTCCTGATGGACGGCTGCCGCATCCCCGGCGACCGCCTGATCGGTGCCGAGGGCGAGGGCTTCCGGATCGCGATGCGCGTGCTCGACCGCTCGCGGCCGGGCATCGCCGCCCAGGCGCTCGGGATCGGCCAGGCCGCGCTCGACTACTCCCTCCGCTACGCGGCCGAGCGGGTCGCGTTCGGGAAGACCATCGCCGAGCAGCAGGGGATCCAGTTCATGCTCGCCGACATGGGTGTGAAGCTCGAGGGCGCCCGTGGCCTCCTCTACCGTGTCGCGAACATGCTCGACGGCGGCGTCGACGGCCCCGAGCTGACGAAGCTCTCGGCCATGTGCAAGCTGGCCTGCTCGGACGCCGCGATGGACGTGACGACCGACGCCGTCCAGATCCTGGGCGGCTACGGCTACATCCAGGAGTACCCGGTCGAGCGGATGATGCGCGACGCCAAGATCACGCAGATCTACGAGGGCACGAACCAGATCCAGCGGGTCGTGATCGCGCGCGAGCTCTTGCGCGAGCTCGGCTGACCGGCCTACTTCAGGAGCAGGCCGACGAGGCTTCCGATGAGCGGCGAGATGATCGTCACGCTGGTGCGAAACCGGCTCGCGAGGTCGACGTCCAGGCCGAGCACGCCGGTCAGGCTCGCGCGCTGGGCCGTGCGCTCCGGCCACCCCGGCGAGGTCGGCGGCACGGCCGGGAAGACCGCCTCGCGGATCTCCTCCCCCACACGCGCGAGCGTGAGGTATGTCGGCAGGTAGACGGCCGCGACGAGGATCGAGAAGAAGAGCCCGTAGAGCAGCACGCCTTCGTAGGGGAAGTTCGTCGCCGGCGCGAACTCCAGCACGGTGCGCCGCTGCGCGCTGGCGGAGAGCACGATCAGCCCGAGGATGGCGCCCAGGACGGCCAGGAAGCGGTTCAGGTCTGCTTGAAGCGTGAGGAACGTCGGCACCGCGGCGTCGCTCTGCAGGTCGCCCGCCGCGAGCTTCTTGAGCCCGCCGTGCACAAGCCACACGCCCTGCGCGGCGACCAGGCCGACGAGCGCTCCCACCAGCGTCAGGAACGCGATCTTGGCGGTGTGGTTCTGCACGTAGTCGGGCCAGTGCGAGCGCACCGGCCCGCCGACGGCGAGCACCAGGATCAGGGCGAGGATGACCGCCGTCGATCCGATCCGCTCGCTGCGGTTCTCCCCGCCGTACTCGCGCCGCAGCCGCCGCACCACGGGCAGGAGCCACGCGAGCGCGAGCGTCCAGAGCGCGGTCTGCGCGCACATCAGCCCCACCCACAGGCCGAACGCGCCGCTGTCCCGGGCGAAGTCGCGGTGGTGCTGGTCCCACGACGCGTAGTCGCCGTAGAGGACGACGAGCCCGAACGCGGCGCCCGCGAGCACCAGCACCAGGAGCCCCCAGGTCGTGAGGTCGCGCTCGGCGGTTGGCATGGGGCGATGCTAGTGGCGGCGCGACCGGTACGCTGGCGCGGATTTGACGGAGCGGACGTGACCCGGTGAGCTCGCCCGCCATCGCGCTCAGCATCGCCCTCGCGCTCGCCGCAGCCTGGGTGCTGGGAGCGTGCGCGCTGCCAACCCGGCCGGCGCTCGAGCGGGTGGGCGCGGGCCTGCTCGCGCTGTACGCAGTCGCGGGCATCGCCATGCTCCAGGCGCCGCTGCACGTCTCGTTCCTCGCCCACACCTGGCTCGTCCGCGCCGCCTCGGTCGCCGGCCTTATCGCGGCACTGGCGTGGCGGCGGCCGTCGCTTCGCCCCGCCGGCGTGCGCGCGCTCCCGCTCGCGGGCGGCGCCGCCCTCGTTGCGCTCATCGCGACCCCGGCCTGGCGGGCGCCGGTCGGAAGCCACGCGGTCTCCCACCAGGACATGCAGTGGCACGAGGGCTGGATCCGCCAGCTCCTGGGCGGCGCCCACGCGCCGGGTGGCATCTACGCCGGCGAGCCCAACTCCTATCCCTGGCTCTACCACTCGCTGAGCGCGTGGATCGCCCAGGCGCTCCCCGGCGGCGTGGACGAGGCGCTCGTGACGGTGGACGTCCTGGGCCTCGTCACGATCGCGACCGGGATGTGGCTCCTCGCGCGCGAGCTCGGCGGCGGCACGCCTGCCGCTGCGACGGCGACCCTGCTGGCGGCCGCCGGCGGCGGCTTCGGGTGGATCTGGCAGCACGGCCCCGCCGCCGTCCTCAATATGAGCGGCGGCGACCTGGGCCGCTACAACGGCGACCTCGTGCTCTCGAACGCGCTCGTCCCCGGGATGGGGAACCTGCCGCCGCTCGTGCCCCGCGACCTGGGCGTGTGCCTCGCCCCGCTCGTTCTGTGGGCGTTCGTGCGCGCGCTCGACTCGCGCTCGCGGGCCGGCCTCCTCGCCGCCGGCGGCGGCGGCGGGCTGGCGTTCCTGTGCGCGCCGCTCGCCGGCCTCTTCCTCGCCGCGTGGGCGGCCGTGCTCGCTCTGCGCGCCCGGGAGCCGGCCACCGTCTGGGCGGGCGTGGCCGGCGCGGCCACCGCGGCGGTGTGGCTCGCGCCGCTCGCCGTCACCTACCACCGCTACGGCGGCTTCGTCGACGTCACGGCGCTTCCCCCGACCAACCCGACCGTCGCCCAGGCTGCGGTGGCGCTCGGGATCGCGCTTCCGCTGGGCGTTGCCGGCCTCGTGCTCGCCGCGTGGAAAAACGGTGTCAGGCACCGATTTTCCACGGAGGTCGACCCGTGGCGGCTCGGCCTGCTCGTCGCGGTGCCGGCGACGGCGTGCGCTCTCGGAGTTGCGGTGGGGGAGGGCGCGACGGTCCTCGGCACGGCAGCGCTCCTGCGCTGGCTCCGCTACGTCCCGTTCCTCGCGCTCGGGCTGGCCGTCCCGGCCGGCCTCGCCGCCGAGCGCGGCCTTCACGCCCTCGGCCGCATCGGCCGGCCGGCCGCCGCGCTCGCGCTCGCTGCGGGCGCTGCCGCCGCCCTCGCCTCGACGGCGCTGGCGGCGGTCGAGCTCGGCCGCTCACACGCCGCGCCCACGCTTGCCTGTGGCTCGCTCTCGCTCGGCTACGGCGACCTCTTCGCCGTCGTCACGCGGCCGCAGTTCGCGGCCGACCGGGCCTCGCTCGACGTCTTCGCGCAGACCGGCGCCTCGGCCGCGTACATGACCCTCGCCCGGGCCAAGGTGCGGCCGCGCACGTTCCCGGACCGCTCGCCCACCCAGGCCGAACGCCGCCGTGGGCGCGACGAGCTCCGGGCGGGCCGCTCGTCGATCCCTGACGGCGTGTGGGTCGTCGCGGAGCCCGGCTCGCCCGCCGCCGGCGGCGGCACCCGGACCAGCTCGTGCTCGCTCGACGGCCGGCCGGCCGTCCTCGTGCGCTACCCGCCGGCCTGATCGAACAGATGCCGCCCCACGGCCGCGACGCCCTCCAGGTCGTGCACGTCGTGGTCGAGCAGGGGCACCTCGACGATCGGCCCGGAGCCGATCCGGCGCTCGAGCGCCACGATGTTCTCGCGGTCGCGGTCGGCCAGCGCCTGGTAGTGGACGAGGTTCTCGGCCGCCCGGGCGGCCGTCGGGTCGGGCACGCCGGCGTCGCGGAGCGCCCGCTTGGCCTTGGCCCGAAGCCGGGTGCGGGCGGACGGCGCGCCTTCCACGTAGCCCGGGTGCACCTTGTTCACGATCATGCCGCCGAACGGCAGCTCCCGCTCGCGCAGGGCGCGCCAGAAGAAGTCGGCCTCGGCCAGCGGCTCGACCTGCGGCACCGTGACGAGCAGGAACGTCGTCCGCTCGGAGGCCAGGAGCGCCGACACGTCGGCCGCCCGGCGGGCGAAGCCGTCGTACATGCCCTCGAAGCCGGCCGCCAGCTCCGACAGGTCGCGCAGGAACGTGACGCCGGCGATCCGCTCGACCATCGAGAAGCCCAGCCGGCCCGCGCGCATGCCGGGCCGGAGCAGGAACCGCAGCGCCCGGCCCTCGACGAAGCGCGTCAGCCGTCCGGGCGCCTCGAGGAAGTCGAGCGCGTTTCGCGACGGCGGCGTGTCGAGCACGATCACGTCGTAGCGCCCGCTCGAGTGCAGCTCGTAGAGCCGCTCCATCGCCATGTACTCGTGCGCGCCCGCCACCGCGGAGGAGACCTGCCGGTAGATCGGGTTGGCGAGAATCCGCTCGGCGGCCGTCTCCGACGGGGCCTCGTCGCGCACCAGCCGGTCGAACGTGAGCTGGGCGTCGAGCATGGCGGCGTGCAGGCTGCCGTCGGGTGCTCCGCCATCCCGCGGCAGGTCGACCTCGTGGGCGTCGTCGCCGTGGTCCGGGAGCCCGAGCGCTCCGGCCAGGCGCCGGGCCGGGTCGATCGTGAGCACGAGCACGCGCCCGCCGCGGGAGGCGAGCTGCGACCCGAGCGCCGCGGCGACGGTGGTCTTGCCGACGCCGCCCGCCCCGGCGCACACCACCACCTGCCGTCCCTCCAGGACGCGGTCGAGGATCACAGCCCCTCCAGCCGCTCGCCCAGGGTCGCCACCGCCGGGACGTCGAGGCGGGCCTCGAAGAGGAACGGCAACTCGGCCAGGCAGGGCCGCACCCGCTCGAGCTGCTCGCGCTGGTCGGCGGTGCGGGCCAGGCGCGACCGGGCCGCCGCCGCGGCCGCAGATGCGGCGCCACGGGCCTCGACCGCCGCCAAGGCGTCGGCGTCGCCCGCGTCGAAGATGTCCTCGTAGACGGCGTTTGCGATCACGCCGGCGAGCGGGAACCCCTCGCCCCGGAGGGATTCGGTCGTCTCGAGCGTCTCGCCGACCGGGAGCTCTTCCGGCGTCGTCACGAGGATGACGGCCGTGCGATCGGCGTCGTCGAGGAGCGCGGCGATCGCCTTGGCGCGGCCGTGCACCGGGCCCGTGCGGGCGATCCGCGCGAAGGTCCGCGGCACGTTCAAGAACCCCAGCCCGTGGCCGGTCGCCGGCGCGTCGACGACCACGACGTCGTGGCGGCCGGTCTGGAGCAGCTGGCGGATCTTCCCCAGCGTGACCAGCTCGCGCAGCCCGGGGGCGGCCGCGGCGAAGTAGCCGAACACGCGGTTCTCGAACATCCGCTCGTAGACCGCACGCACCTTGACCTGGCCCAGGAGGTACTCTTCGAGCGCCTTCTGGGGGTCGACCGAGAGGGCGTCCAGCCCCGGATAGACGGGCGTCACGTGGTAGCCGATCGGGTCGCGCTGGTCGAAGAGGCGGGACATCCGCTCCTGCGACGCGACCTCGACCAGGAGCGTGCGCCGGCCGAGCCCGGCGGACGCCATCCCGAGGGCGGCCGCGACGGTCGACTTGCCCACGCCCCCCTTGCCCGACACGATCAGGAGACCCCGGTCGAAGAGCGACATGCAGCCCGAGCTTAACCTCCGCCAGGACGAGGCGCGCCCGTACAACCGCGCCCGCCGCCGCATCGGGTACGCGTCGACCCTGGTCGGCTTCGTCGCGCTCGTCGTCATCGTCGCCACGGCCGACTCCCTGGGGACGTACGGCTGCATCGTCGCGCTCGGGATCGCCCTGCCGCTGCTGGACATGCCGTTCGCGGTGGCGGGCTACCGGCTCTCGCGCCGCTACGGGCTCTCGCGTCAGACACCGGGTGGCTGGCTCGCCGACCGGGCCAAGGGGCTCGCGGTGGGCGCCGTGCTCGGCGTCGCCGTCGCCGGCGGCCTCATCCTGATCCAGCGCGCCGCCGGCGACCTGTGGCCGATCCCCGCCTGGGCGGCGGTGGTGGCGCTCGGCGGCCTGCTCGCGGCGCTCTTCCCGGTGCTCCTCCTGCCGCTCTTCCTGAAGAGCGAGCAGCTGGCCGGCGGCGAGCTGGCCGACGCGATGTGGGCCACCGCGAAGGCGGCCGGCGTGCGGGTGCGGGAGCTGCGCCTGCTCAAGATGGGCGAGAAGACGGCGGCCGCCAACGCGATGGTCGCCGGCCTCGGCCCGACGGTGCGGATCTACGTCTCCGACACGCTGGCGGAGCCGGAGGAGGGGGAGTCAACGCCCGAGGCGCTCGGCCGCTCGCGGGTGGTGCTCGCCCACGAGCTGGGCCATCACCGCCACCGGGACGTGTGGCGCCTGCTCGGCATTTCGGCCGTGTCGAGCGCCTTCGGCGTCCTGGGGGCGTGGGCGGGAGTCGCCTGGCTCGCCCCCGACGGCGCCGGCCACGTGACGGCGCTCCCTGCCGCCGCGCTCGGGTTCTCGCTCGGGTCGGCACTCGTCTCGCCGGTCGTCGCCGCCTATGCCCGCCGCCGCGAGCGGGCCGCCGACGCCTATGCCATCGCCCTCACCGGCGAGGGGGAGACCTTCGCCCGCGCGATGGAGCGGCTGGTCGCGCGCAACCTGGGCGAGCTCGACCCGCCTCACTGGCACCACGTCCTGACCGCGTCGCATCCGACGCCGCGCGAGCGCATCGTCGCGGCGCGGGCGTCCGCCTCAGGACACCTTGCAGGACTACACTAGTTCCAGGGCGAACAGACGCCCTGATGCGTCGTGCTGCGCTTGACACGTTCACCATCGAAGGCCCCGCCAAGGGGCTCAGACTCGTACCCAGACGAGGAGAGGCAGGCTTGGGTCAGGTAATCGCGCTTGCGAACCAGAAGGGCGGAGTCGCCAAGACGACGACCACGCTCAACCTGGGCGTGGCGCTCGCCGAGCGCGGCAAGCGCGTGCTCGCGGTCGACCTCGACCCGCAGTCGAACCTGACGATGAGCCAGGGGATCGACCCCGACGACCTCGAGCGGTCGATGTTCGACGTGCTCGTGCACAAGACGCCGATCGAGGACATCATCGTCCAGCGCGAGGTCGACCTGGCCGTCGCGTCGATCGATCTGGCGGGCGCGGAGCTGGCGATGTCGTCGATGATCGGGCGCGAGCGGGCGCTCCAGAAGGCGCTCCTGCCGCTGCGGTCGACGTACGAGTACGTCCTCGTCGACACGCCGCCGTCGCTCGGCCTGCTCACGATCAACGCGCTGACCGCGGCCGACAGCGTGATCGTCCCGGTGCAGTGCGAGTACCTGTCGCTGCGCGGGCTGATCCAGCTCGAGAACACGCTCAGCATGATCCGCGAGAACCTGAACCCCGACGTGCGCATCCGCGGCATCCTGCCGACGATGTTCGACGGGCGCACGCTGCACTCGCGCGAGGCGGTCGAGATCCTCCAGGAGAACTTCGGGACGCTCGTGTTCGAGACGAGGATCCGAAAGACGATCCGCTACGCCGAGGCCCCGGTGAAAGGGACGTCGGTGCTGAAGTACGACTCGAACGGGACGGCGGCCCGGGCATACCGCGAACTGGCCCAGGAGGTGCTTCGCAATGGCAAAGCGCCATAGCATGCGCGACGGGCCGCTGGCCCAGCTCTTCAAGGCCACGGAGCGAAGCGAGGTCGCCGGCCGCCGGGCACCCGAGCCGGAGCCGGAACCGGAGCTCGCACCCGAGCCCACGCGGCCGCAGGTGGTCGACCTGCCGTCCGGCGAGGAGTTCGGCGGCACGCACGTCCCCCGCCAGACCGGGTCGCCGTACCTCGCGGTCATCCGCGTCGTCGGCGTCGGCGGCGGCGGCTGCAACGCCGTGAACCGGATGATCGAGGCCGGCATCGAGGGCGTGGAGTTCATCGCGGTCAACACCGACCAGCAGCAGATGCAGATGTCGGAGGCGCCGGTCAAGATCAACATCGGCCGCGAGCGCACCCAGGGGCTGGGATCGGGCGCCGACCCGGAGGTCGGCCGCATGTCCGCGGAGGACTCCTACGACCGCATCAAGACCGCCCTGCGCGGCTCCGACATGGTGTTCGTGACGGCGGGCGAGGGCGGCGGCACCGGCTCGGGCGCGGCGCCGGTCGTGGCCCGGATCGCGCGCGAGGTGGGCGCGCTCACCGTCGGCATCGTGACGGCGCCGTTCAAGTTCGAGGGCAACCGCCGCCGGTCGCAGAGCGTGACCGGCGTGAAGACGCTCCGGGACGCCTCCGACACGGTGATCGTCATCCCCAACGACCGCCTGCTCGACGTGCTCGAGAAGGGCACGAGCCTGGTGGAGTCGTTCCGGGTGGCCGACGACGTGCTCCGCCAGGGCGTCCAGGGGATCTGCGATCTGATCACCCTGCCCGGCCTCATCAACCTCGACTTCGCGGACGTCCGCACGATCATGCAGAACGCCGGATCGGCCATGATGGGCATCGGCATGGCGACCGGCTCGCAGCGGGCCCACGAGGCGGCGACCCACGCGATCAAGAGCCCGCTCATCGACCACGAGGTGCGCTCGGCGCGGGGCATCCTGCTCGCGGTCTCCGGCGGGAGCGACCTGGCGCTGCACGAGGTGAACGAGGCGGCCGAGGTCGTGCGGGCCGCGGCCGACGACGAGACGACGATCATCTTCGGCGCGAGCGTCGACGAGCGGCTGGCGGGGCAGATGTGGGTGACGGTCGTGGCGACCGGGTTCGCGCTGCCCGGCGACGCACCGGCGCGGCGCGCACCGTCGCCGGGAGCCGACATCAGCCTCGAGCCTCCCAGCTTCCTCACCTGACGCGCCCTAGACTTGCTCCATGAGAGCAGCGGTCGCAGCCGGCCACGCAGTCACGGCCAGGGCCGGGGCGCGCGTGCTCGAGCAGGGCGGGAACGCCGTCGATGCGATCGTCGCAGCGGGGGCGATGTCGTGGGCGGCCGAGCCCAGCCTCACGGGCCCGTGCGGCGGCGGCTTCCTGATGGTGCGCCCGGCGCGCGACGGCCGCGCCCGCGTTCTCGACGCGTTCACCGCGATCCCGGGCCGAGACCTGCCCGCCGGCCGCCGCGTGGCGCAGGTCGAGGCCATCCTGGTGCCGTTCGACGAGCAGACGACGCAGGAGTTCCACATCGGCGCGGCGGCGTGCGCCGTGCCGGGGGTGCTGGCCGGGCTCCATGCGATGCACCGCCGCTACGGCTCGATGTCGTGGCACGACCTCCTGCTGCCGGCCGCCGAGGCCGCCGACCGCGGCGTCGCGAGCTCGGGCGGGCAGTACGCCGTCATCGTCGCCATCCGCGACATCCTGCGGCACACGCCGGAGGTGAGCCGCGTCTTCTGGCCTGACGGGGCGCTGGTCGGCGAGGGCGTGCCGATCCGGCAGCCCGACCTGGCCGCGACGATCGAGCGGCTGGCCGAGCGGCCCGACGACCTCTACACGGGCGAGCTCGCCCGGGCGATGGTCGACCACCAAAACGCGTCCGGCGGGCCGCTCACGATGGCCGACCTGGCCGCCTACCGGCCGGTGTGGCGCCGGCCGCTGCTCGTCCCGTACGGCCGCCACGTGATCGCGACGAACCCGCCGCCGTCGTCGGGCGGCGTCCTGATCGGGCACATGCTGTCGGCGCTCGAGGGCGTGCCGGGGCCGCGGCCGCCCGGACGGGCGCGCACGCTGCGGGCCTACGCCGAGACGATGCGGGCGGCGGCGCGGATGCGCACGGGCACGTTCACGCGATTGCTGCATCGGGGCGGGCTGGGGCGCTACATGCTGGCGCCCGAGGCCGTCGAGGCGAGTCGGGCGGCCGTCCTCGCGGCGCTGGCGAGCGAGCCGACGCCGGCGCTCGCGGTGCCGTCCGACGCCGGGACGACGCACGTCTCGGCCGTCGACCGCGCCGGCAACGCGTGCGCCTTCACCGCCTCGAACGGCTCGCACTCAGGGGTGATCGTGCCCGGCACCGGCCTGCACCTCAACAACATGATGGGCGAGGAGGACCTGGCCGCCGGCCGGCACATGGCGCCCGGGTCGCGGCTCACCAGCATGCAGGCGCCGTCCATGGCGACGAGCGGCGACGAGCTCGAGCTCGTCATCGGCTCGAGCGGCTCGAACCGGCTGCGGTCGGCGATCATGCAGGTCGCGGTCAACGTGCTCGACCACCGCATGCCCGCGCGCGAGGCGGTCGACCGTCCGCGCGTCCACGTGGAGGGCGACAGGCTGGACTGCGAGGGCGGCCTGGACGAGGCCGAGCTCGAGGTGCTGGAGCGGTGGGGCGAGCGTCTGAACCGGTTCGAGTCGCTCAACCTCTACTTCGGCGGCACGAACATCGTCTCCGTCCGCGAAGGCCGCACCGAGGCGGCAGGCGACCCGCGCCGGGACGGCGACGGCATCGTCCTCGACTGAAACACCGGTGCCTGATGCCGATGTTCAGGCGTCGGCCGGCGGCTCGTCGGCCTCCGGCGGCGCGTCGGTCTGAGGCGGCGACACCTTGCCGTTCGTCTGCGCGCGGGCGCCGATCCGGGCTGCCGTCGCCAGGTTCTCGAGGCCGCGGGCCAGGAGCTCGACGATCACCATGAGCCGGCCGTGCTCGGAGCGCACCTCGAGGATCCGCTGCTTCTCCGGCGCCGGGAAGTCGACCCGGGCCGCGATGGCGTAGCTCAGCCCGCCGGCTGCCGCCGGGCCGACCTCCGGGTCGGCGTCCTGGCCGGTCGCCTCGGCGATCCGGCGGTAGAGGTCGAGCGCCGAGGTGGCCTCGTCGCCCGCCCGCAGATCGTCCTCGACCGCCTCGACGGTTCCGGTCAGGTACGCCCGGCCGCGGGTCAGCTCGACCACGCGGATCACCTCGCCGCCGCGGATCACGATGTTCATGCGCCCGTCGTCGAAGGTCTCGAGCACCTCGACAACCCGGGCGGTCGTCCCCAGCTCGCGCGCGCCCTCGGCGTCGGAGTAGAGCAGCGCGAACTCGCCGTCGTCCTCGCGGCAGTCCGAGACGAGGCTCTTGTAGCGCTCCTCGAAGATGTGGAGCGGCATGAGCTCGCCCGGCACGAGCACGGCGGCGAGCGGGAACAGGCCGATCTCGCGGGCGGCGGACATGACGCTCGGAGTCTAGTGACGGCGCGGTTGGATACTCTAGGGACGCGTGCGCGCGCGTCCCGCCATCGCCGATCTGAAGCCGTACGAGCCGGGGAAGCCGGCCGCGGCGGTGCGCCGCGAGCTGGGCCTCCAGCGGATCGTCAAGCTGGCGTCGAACGAGGGCCCGTTCGGCCCGTTCCCGTCGGCGCTCGAGGCGATCGCGCGCCAGGCGCCGGAGCTCAACCGCTACCCGGAGCTGGGATACGACCTCACCGAGCGGCTGGCCGCCCGCCACGGCGTCGACCGCGCCGCGATCGCGATCGGAAACGGGGCCGACGGGATCGTCGGGTGCCTTTCGACCGCCTACCTCGATCCCGGCGACCAGGCGCTCATGGGCTGGCCGTCGTTCGTGTCCTACTACCTGGACGCGATCAAGATGGGTGCGACGCCGGTGACGGTGCCGCTCCACGACGGGGCCTACGACCTCGAGGCGATGGCCGGCCGGATCGGCCCGCGCACGAAGATCGCCTACGTCTGCAACCCCAACAACCCGACCGGCTCGATGGTCGGGCGTGACGCGCTGGCCGGGTTCGTCGACGCCGTGCCCGAGGACGTGCTGGTCGTCGTCGACGAGGCCTACTGCGACTACATCACCGATCCCGACTACCCGGACGCGACCGCCGAGCACGTCGGCCGCCGGCCCAACGTGGCCGTGCTGCGGACGTTCTCGAAGATCTACGGCCTGGCGGGCCTCAGGGTCGGCTACATGGTCGGGCCGCCCGAGGTCGTCCGCGACGTGATGAAGATCCGAAACGCGTTCGACGTCTCGGAGCTGGCCCACGTCGCCGCGCTCGCGAGCCTCGACGACGCCGAGGAGCTGGCGCGCCGCCGCGACGTCAACGAGCGTGGAAGGATCGCCCTCGAGGCGACGTTCGCCGAGCTCGGGATGCAGCCCTTCCCGGCCTGCGCCAACTTCCTCGCCGTCGACGTCGGCGACGGGCGGGCGCTGGCGGGCTCGCTGATGCGCGAGGGCGTGATCGTGCGCCCGCTCGACCCGTTCGGAGCGCCGGAGTGCATCCGGGTGACCGTCGGCACGCCGGAGGAGAACGCCGTCCTCACCGACGTTCTGGCCCGGGCGCTCCAGCCGCGGTGAGCCGCCGGCCGGTCGACCTCCCGGCTCTCGTCGAGGGCGTCGAGCACGGGCGCAAGCGGGCCGTCGCCCGCGCCATCACGCTCGTCGAGAACCGCGACCCGCTGGCGTACGACCTCGTCCGCGAGCTCTATCCGCGCACGGGCTCGGCCGCCGTCGCCGGGTTCACGGGCCCGCCCGGGGTCGGCAAGTCGAGCCTGCTCGGAGCGCTCGTCGGCCACCTGCGCGGCGAGGGCAAGCGGGTCGGCGTCGTCTCGGTCGACCCGTCCAGCCCGTACTCGAAGGGCGCGCTCCTCGGCGACCGGATCCGGCTCGCCGACCACTTCCTGGACGAGGGCGTCTTCATCCGCTCGATGAGCACCCGCGGCCACCTGGGCGGCGTCGCCGAGGCGACACTCCAGGCCCTGCTCGTGCTCGATGCCGCCGGCATGGACGTGCTCCTGCTCGAGACGGTCGGCGTGGGGCAGAGCGAGGTCGAGGTCACGATGGTGGCCGACACGATCGTGCTCGTGCTCCAGCCGGGGTCGGGCGACTCGATCCAGGCGCTCAAGGCGGGCGTCATGGAGATCCCGGACATCATCGTCATCAACAAGTCCGATCACCCGGCCGCGCGCACGATGCGCACCGAGATCCGCTCGGTGCTCTCGCTCGACCGCGACCGGGAGTGGCGGGTGCCGATCGTCGAGACCGAGGCGCTTCAGGGCAAGGGCGTCGAGGCCCTGTGGGGGGCCGTCCTCGACCACCGCGCGTTCCTCGAGCGCGACGGCGGCCTCGACGCGAAGCGACGCGAGAACATCGAGCATGAGGTGATCGCCGTGGCCGTCTCGCAAGCCCGCCGCCGGCTGGACGAGGCGCTCGCGGACGATCCCGACCTGCGCGCGATCCTGGACGAGGTGCACGCCCGCCGGCTCGACCCGCTGAGCGCCACGAGGCAGATCGCCGACCGCGTCTTCCGCGGGCGAGACGACGGGTGATCGTCCGGCCGCTGGGCGAGGGCGACCGCGAGTGGGCCCGCGCGACGCTCCGCGAGCTGTGGGGCGAGACGGTCGTGAGCCGCGGGCGCGTGCACGACGCGACCGTCCTTCCGGGGTTCGTCGCCGGGGACGACGACGAGCCGGCCGGCCTGCTCACCTACCGGGTCGACGGCGATGAGTGCGAGGTGGTTACGATCGACGCCTTCCCGGAGGGTCGCGGCGCGGGCACGGCGCTCCTCGAGGCGGCCGCGGCGGCCGCCCGTGATGCCGGCTGCCGGCGGCTGTGGCTGATCACGACCAACGACAACCTGCGCGCGCTTCGCTTCTACCAGCGGCGCGGCTTCAAGCTCGCGGCGCTGCACCGCGACGCGCTCGTCCGTTCACGCGAGCTCAAGCCCTCGATCCCCGAGGTCGGGATGGAGGGCATCCCGCTCCGCGACGAACTCGAGCTGGAGCTCAGGCTGTAGTGAAAAATTGGGGTCTGACCCCGATTTTTCAGCGATGGCCTTTGAGGCGATCGCGGTGAGCAGGCGCGAGTCGCGGGCGGCCTCCTCGGCCGTGTTGCCGGCTGGACGTGTGCTTGTCGGTGCCGCAGATGCCCGAGTAGTGCATGGAGAGGACGACCGCGCCGGGGCCGGGATCGGGGTCGGGGTCGGGGTCTGACTCGACCGCAAACCGCCCGGGTGCCTCGATCACGGCGGCGCGAACGCTCACCGCGGATCAGGCGCCGGCGTAGGCGATCACGAGATCGGTGCCGTAGCCGGCCAGGAAGCCGATCACGATGCCCGCGAGCACGAGGTTGCGCGAGGCGTTGCGCATGCCGCCGTTCCACAGCTCGCCGACCACGAAGAGGATCGCGCCGGCGGCCAGGGCCAGGAAGGCCAGCTGGAGCGGCTCGTCGGAGATGCGGTAGCCGAGCATCGCTCCGAGGAAGGTGGGGCCGCCGCCGACGAGACCCGCCAGTCCGAGCCAGCCCCAGGACGGGCGCGTGTCTCCGAGGGGGCCGACGATGCCGAAGCCCTCGGTGGCGTTGTGGAGGGCGAAGCCGGCGATCAGGGTGCCTGCGAGCGCGATCTCGCCCGACCGGGCGGCCACGCCGATCGCGAGCCCCTCCGAGAAGTTGTGGACGCCGATCGCGACGGCGATCAGCATGCCCAGGCCGAGCGCCGCCCGGCGGGCCTGCTCGGCCAGCTCGGCGACGTCGAGCCCCGCAGCCGCGGCCTCGGCGACCGCACCGCCGGCCATCGGCGCGAGCGGCCGGCGCCGGCGCATCGCGCGCTCGATCCATGCCAGGCCGAGCGCGCCCACGGCGAGCCCGGTCGCGAGCATCGCCACGTCGAGGAGCAGCGGGCCGAAGGAGCCGCCGTCGCGGGCGCGGGCCATCGACTCGTCGATCACCTCGGAGGCGCCGGCGACCACGTCCCAGAAGATGAAGAGCAGGATGCCGGCCGAGAGCGTCGAGAGGAAGGCCCGCATCCGGGGGGAGAGCCCGCCCACCCGCCCGAGGGGCAGGCCGAGGAAGATGGTGCAGCCGGCGACCGCTCCGAGGAGCGTCGTCTCCCACGCGGTCATGCCCAGGCCTCCGTCACGGCGGGTTAGGCTAGCCTAAGCCGCTCTCCGGATGCAAACCGGGTACCGTTCGCCGCCTCCCGTGCCCACCATCGACGACATCCGGGCCGCGGCGCAGGCTCTGGAGGGCGTCGCCCACCGCACCACCACGGAGCGGTCGGAGACGTTCTCGCGCCTGTGCGCGGGCGACGTCTTCCTGAAGTTCGAGAACCGCCAGAAGACGGGCTCGTTCAAGATCCGCGGCGCCTACAACCGGATCCGGTGCCTGAGCGATGCGGAGCGGGCGGCCGGTGTCGTCGCCCCGTCGGCCGGAAACCACGCCCAGGCGGTCGCGTTCGCGGCCCGCTCGGCGGGAGTCCCGGCGACCGTCTACATGCCCGAGGCGGCCTCGCTCGCCAAGGTCGGGGCCACCGAGGGGTACGGCGCGTCCGTCCGCTTGGTGGGCTCCTCGGTCGAGGACTCGGTCGCGGCGGCAGTGGCCGACGCCGAGTCCGATGGGCGCACGCTCATTCACCCGTTCGACGACGAGCTCGTGATCGCCGGGCAGGGGACGGTCGGGCTCGAGATCCTCGAGGACGTGCCCGACGTCGACGCGATCGTCGTCCCGCTCGGGGGCGGCGGGCTCCTCTCCGGGATCGCGCTCGCGGTGAAGAGCCAGCGCCCGGACGTGCGGGTGATCGGCGTCGAGGCGGCCGGCTGCGCGCCGTACGTCGCCTCGCTCGAGCACGGCGAGATCCACCCGGCCGCCCAGACCGAGACGATCGCCGACGGCATCGCCGTGAAGCACCCGGGCCAGATCACGTTCGGCCTCGTCCGCGAGCACGTCGACGACGTCGTCACCGTGACGGACGCCGAGATCGGGATGACGATCGTGCAGCTCCTGGAGCGGACGAAGGCGGTGGTGGAAGGCGCCGGCGCCGTCGGGCTGGCGGCGCTCCTGGCCGGGCGTGTCCAGGCCAAGCGGGCGGTGGCGGTGCTCTCGGGGGGCAACATCGATACGCCGCTGCTCATGCAGGTGATCCGGTTCGGCCTCACGAACGCCGGCCGCTACCTCGTGATCCGCACGCGGCTCGTCGACCGGCCCGGCGAGCTCATGCATCTGCTCCAGGTGATCTCCGACGCGCACGTCAACATCCTGCTCGTCTCGCACCACCGAGAGAGCGTCGACGTCGCCGTGGCCGAGACCGGGATCGAGCTGATCCTCGAGACGCGCGACGAGGCGCACGCGCACGAGATCGTCGAGCTGGTGCGCCGCAACGGCTATCCCGTCACCCGGATGCGGTGATGGCCGCGGCCGTGGACGAGCACCTGCGCTCGATCGCCGAGAACGCGAACACGCACCAGCCGCTCGCGCCCGGTCACGAGCGGATCATCACCGAGGGGTTCATCCTGTGGATGGGCATCCGCTCCGAGCCCGGCTGGAACGTCGTCCAGCGGCTGCGCGTTCGGGCCGACACGATCGACCCCGCGATCGAGCGGGTGCACGCGATCCTGGCGGCGCGGGGCAGGACGGAGTGCAGCTGGGAGGTCGGGAGCTCGGCCACGCCGGACGGCCTGGTCGACGAGCTGCGCCGGCGCGGCATGGTGGACGACGACGACCCGCATGTCATCGGCATGGTGCTGCGCGAGAAGCCGCCTGCGGTGGCGGGCGTGGAGGCGCGGCCGATCGCGTCGTACGAGGAGTTCCGGGATGCCAACGCCGTGGCGTTCGCGGCGTTCGGGTCGCTGCCGCCGACGGACGAGGCCCGCGAGCGGGCACGGTACGAGGAGGAGGTCTCGGCCGGCCTGCATCGCACCTTCGTGGCGGTGATGGACGGGCGCATCGTCGGCGCGGGGACGTCGACCTACCTCGACCGGGCCGTCACGCTGAACGGCGGGTCGGTCGCCCCGGACGCACGTGGCCGCGGCGCCTACCGGGCGCTCGTCTGCGCCCGCTGGGAGGACGCGGTCGCCCGCGGCACACCCGTCCTCATCACCCAGGCCGGCCGCATGTCGGCGCCGATCCTGCTGCGGCTGGGCTTCGAGGAGATCGCGCGGATCCACATCCTGATCGACCGCTTCGGGGAGTGAAAAGCCTTGAAAAGTCGGTGCCTGGCACCGATTTTTCAGTGGCCGATCTGGCGGATCCGCTCGACCAGGCGGCGGTGGTAGGCGGGGCGGAGGGTCGACTCGGCGGCGCCCAGGCCCAGGCCGATCAGCGCGGTGTCGTAGCGTCCGGTCATCTGGCCGATCACGAGGATCGCCGCGGCCGCCGCTGCGATGACGAGCCTCCCGCGGTTGGTCAGCGGCCGCGGCTGGATGCGCTCGGCCTCGGCCCACACCTCGCCGAAGGTGGCGTCGCGATGGAGCCCCATGAGCAGCCGCACCGTGTCGCGGTTCGCCCGCCGCAGCTGCACCGAGCGGATCAGGTAGAAGCTGCCGTAGCCGCAGGCGATGACCGCCGCCGGCGCCCACAGGTGGTGGCGCAGATACGGCGTGAGGAGCGCGACCGCGGGCGTGGCGCACACCAGGATGAGCGCCGCCTCCTCGGCCGTCCGCCGCATGCCCCCCGGCGGCAGCATCCGCGCCACGACCGTGCCCAGGAAGCCCGCGAGCACGAGCAGCGCCGCCGCCGCCTCGAGCCCCTCGGCGCGGCTCACAGGCCGAGGCCGCGGGCGATGACCATCCGCTGCACCTCGTTCGTTCCCTCGCCGATCTCGAGCACCTTCTGGTCGCGGTAGAAGCGGCTGACCGGGTACTCGTCCATGAAGCCGTAGCCGCCGTGGATCTGCACCGCCTCGTTGCACACGCGCCGCGAGAGCTCGCCGGTGTAGAGCTTGGCCATCGCCGCGATGTGGGCGAAGTCGCGCCCCTGGTCTTTCAGCCACGCCGCCTGGTAGACGAGCTGGCGGCCGGCCTCGACCTCGGTCGCCATGTCGGCCAGCTTGAACGCGACCGCCTGGAACGTGCCGATCGGGCGGCCGAACTGCTCGCGCTCGTTCGCGTAGCGAAGCGACATCTCGTACGCCCCCTGGGCGGCCCCCAGGCCGAGCGCCGCCACGCTGATCCGGCCCCCGTCCAGGATCTCGAGGAACTGGCGGAAGCCCTTCCCGCGCGGGCCGAGCAGGTGGTCCTCCGGCACGCGGCAGTCCGTGAACGTGAGCCCGCGCGTGTCAGACGAGCGCCACCCCATCTTGTGCAGCGGCGGCGAGATGTCGTAGCCGGGCGTGCCGTTCGGGACGACGATGTTCGAGATCTCGTCCTCGCCGGTGCGGGCCGTGATGGTGACCATCGCCGAGATCTCGGTGCCGGCGTTCGTGATGAACATCTTCGACCCGTCGACGACCCACTCGCCGTCGTCGAGCCGGGCCGTCGTGCGGGCCGCGCCCGCATCCGACCCGGCGCCGGGCTCCGTCAGCCCGAACGCCGCCAGCCGCTCGCCCGACGCCAGCGGCGGGAGCCAGCGCCCCTTCTGCTTGTCGGTGCCGAAGAGGGCGATGGGCATCGTCCCCAGCGACGTGTGCGCCGCGACGGTGATGGCGAACGACTGGTCGACCCGGGCCAGCTCCTCGATCGCGATCGCGTAGGCCAGCGTGTCGGAGCCGGCGCCGCCCCACTCGGCCCCGATTGGGATGCCGAGCAGCCCCAGCTCCGCCGCTTGCGCCACGATGTCGAGGGGGAAACGGCCCTCGCGGTCGAGCTCCTCGGCGACCGGGCCGATGGCGCCCTCCGCGAACTCGCGGACGGTGGAGCGGAAGAGCCGGTGCTCGTCGGAGAGGTCGTAGTCGGTCACGAGGCCATCGACCTCGCGAGCTCGGTAAGCAGGCGCACGCCGTAGCCGGTGCCGCCCTTTCCGAACTCGTCGCCGCGGCTGCGGTCGAGGTTGTCGACGCCGGCGATGTCGAGGTGCGCCCAGTCGCCCTCGCCGGCGAACTCCTGGAGGAAGCGGGCCGCGTAGCAGGCGCCGCCGCGCCCGGCGAACGACGCGTTCACCATGTCGGCCACCTCCGAGCGGTAGAACCGCTTGTAGGTGTCGTGCAGCGGCATCCGCCACACCAGGTCGCCGGACACGTCAGACGCGGCGGCGATCTGCCCCGCGAACTCCTCTCCGCGCACGAAGAGGCCCGCGTGCAGGTCGCCGAGCGCCGTGATGATGGCGCCCGTCAGCGTGGCGACGTCGACCACGTGGGTCGCCCCCAGGGAACGGGCGTGGTGCAGGCAGTCCGCCAGGACGAGCCGGCCCTCGGCGTCGGTGTTGTTGATCTCGACCGTCTTGCCGTTCGCCGCCCGCACGATGTCGTCGGTCTTGACGGCCGACTTCCCGATCATGTTCTCGGTCGCGCCGATCACCGTGACCACCTCGATCGGAAGGCCCAGCTCGGCGATGGCCCCGGTCGTCTCGAGCACCGCCGCGGCGCCCGACATGTCGAACTTCATCCCGATCAAGGCGCGGGCGGGCTTCAGCGTGTAGCCGCCCGAGTCGTACGTGAGCCCCTTTCCGACGAGGCCGAGGACGACACCGGCCTTCGCCCTGCGCGGCTTGTGGTGAAGGACGATCGTGAGCGGCGGCTTCGACGAGCCCTGGGCGACGGCCACGAACAGCCCCATCCCGCGCCGCTCCATCCAGGCCCGGTCGTGCACGCGCGCGGTCAGCGTGGGGTGCTGCTTGGCCAGCTCGCGGGCCCGGTCGGCCAGCTCCTGCGGGCCCAGGTCGCGCGACGGCGTGTTCTGGAGGTCGCGGGCCCGGTTGGTCGCCTCGGTGAGGACGGCCGAGAGCCGGGCCTGGGCCCGGTCGCCGCCCAGCACTGCGAGCGACGCCACCTCGCCCGGCCGCTCGTCGGCCGGCGCCGTCAGGTAGCGGGTGAAGCGATAGCCGGCGAGGGCGGCGCCGTCGACCGCGCAGCGGGTCGCCTCGGCGGCGTCGAGCGGCACCCCGTCGAGTGCGAACGCGACCGACCTGGCCCGCGCCGCGCTCGCCGCCCGCACCGCCGCGGCGGCCGCCAGGCGCACCTCCGCCGGCCCGGGCGCCTTCCCCAGGCCGACGACCGCCACGCGCTTGGCGCGAACGCCGCCGTCGGCGTGCACCACGGTGACCTGGCCCTTGCCGCCGCGGATCTCGCCCGCCTGCACGAGCCGCGCGATCGCGCCCCCGAGGGCTCGGTCGACGGCCGCGGCTGCGCCGGTCAGGCTCGCGGGCTTCCCGACCGCCACCGCGAGCATGTCGGCAGCGGCGCGCTCCGGCGCGGTGGTCGAGGTGGTGATTCGCATGCGGGCCTCCGGTGGGGGAAAATGCGGACGCCCCATTCTAAGGAGCCGACATGGATGCCAAGATCACGCTCCCCGAGAGCGACCTTCCCCGCAGCTGGTACAACATCCTCGCGGATGCGCCCACGCCGCCGCAGCCGCCGTTGCACCCCGGCACCGGGCAGCCCGTCGGGCCGGACGACCTGGCCCCGCTCTTCCCGATGGATCTGATCCTCCAGGAGGTCTCGAGCGATCGCGAGATCCCGATCCCCGAGGAGGTGCTCGACGTCCTGCGGCTGTGGCGGCCGACGCCGCTTCACCGCGCCCGCCGGCTCGAGCAGGCGATCGGCACCCGCTCGCGCATCTACTACAAGAACGAGGGCGTCTCGCCGGCCGGTTCGCACAAGCCCAACACAGCCGTCGCGCAGGCCTACTACTCCGCCAAGGCCGGCCGCAAGCGGCTTGCGACGGAGACCGGCGCGGGCCAGTGGGGGAGCGCGCTCGCCCTGGCGTCGCAGGTCTTCGGCCTGGAGTGCAAGGTCTACATGGTGCGCGTGAGCTACGACCAGAAGCCCTACCGGCGGGTGATGATGGAGACCTGGGGCGCGAGCGTCGTCCCCAGCCCCTCGACCGACACGAGCTCGGGCCGGGCCATGTTGGAGCAGGACGCCGACTCGCCCGGCAGCCTCGGGATCGCGATCTCGGAGGCCGTCGAGGACGCCGCCGGCCGCGACGACACGAGCTACTCGCTCGGCTCCGTCCTGAACCATGTGCTGCTGCACCAGACCGTGATCGGCCAGGAGGCGCAGCGCCAGCTCGAGCTGGCCGGCGAGAAGGGCGTCGACGTGATCGTCGGCTGCGTCGGCGGCGGCTCGAACTTCGGCGGCCTGGCGCTGCCGTTCGTGCGCGACAAGATCGCGGGCGCCGAGATCGACATCGTGGCCTGCGAGCCGGCAGCCTGCCCGACGCTTACCCGCGGCCCCTACGCCTACGACTTCGGCGACACCGGCAAGCTGACCCCGCTCGTCCCGATGCACACGCTCGGCCACGACTTCGTCCCGCCGGGCATCCACGCTGGCGGCCTGCGCTACCACGGCGCGGCGCCGATCGTCTCCCAGCTCGTCGTCGACGGGCTCGTCCGGGCCGAGGCGTTCGGGCAGAAGGACGTCTTCGCCGCGGCGATCGAGTTCGCCCGAAGCGAGGCGATCATCCCGGCGCCTGAGAGCGCCCACGCGATCAAGGGCGCGATCGACGCCGCCCGCCGCGCCGACGAGGCCGGCATCGAGCAGGTGATCCTCTTCAACCTGTCCGGCCACGGCCACTTCGACATGGGCGCGTACGACGCCTACCTGCACGGCCGGCTCGAGGACTTCGAGCTGCCGGAGGCCGAGATCGAGCGCGCGCTGAAGGCGATCGAGGACCTGCCCAAGCCCGCGGGGGTGTCCGTCTGACGACCCGCTGCCCCGCCTGCGGCGCGGTCGCACCTGAGGGCGCCCGTTTCTGCCCCAGCTGCGGCCGCCCGCTGGGGGGCGGCGATGCGGCCGAGCGCAAGCTCGCGACCGTCGTCTTCGCCGACCTGGCCGGGTCGACCGAGCTGGCGACGCAGATGGACGCCGAGGTGCTGCGCGACCTCCTCGGCGACGTCTACGTCACGCTGGCCCGCTGCGCCGAGGCGTACGGCGGGACGGTCGAGAAGTTCATCGGCGATGCCGTCATGGCGGTGTTCGGGGTGCCGATCGCCCACGAGGACGACGCCGAGCGGGCGGTGCGGGCGGCGCTCCTCATGCGCTCCCGGCTCGCCGCCGTGGCCGAGCGGCGCGCGGTGCCGCTCGTCCTGCGGATCGGCGTCAACACCGGCCTCGTGGTGACGGGGACGACGCCCGGCCGCGACTTCCTGGTGACCGGCGAGGCTGTGAACCTGGCCGCCCGGCTCCAGCAGGCGGCCGAGCCAGGCGAGGTGCTGGTCGGCGAGCGCACGTTCCGGGCGGTCGAGCCGCTCGTGCGCATGGTCGCCCCGCGCTCGCTCGCCGTCCGCGGCCGCACGGGCCCCGTAACCGCCTACGCGGTCGAGCGGTTCGCCCCGGCCGGGGCCTACCGCCGCCGTCGGCGGGCGTACGGGCCGTTCGTCGGCCGCGAGGTGGAGCTCACGCTCATCCGGTCGGTGATCGAGCGGGCGGTCGAGCACTCGCGTGCCCACCTCGTCACGCTGATCGGCGAGGCCGGGATCGGCAAGTCGCGCCTCGTCGAGGAGGTCGTCGTCGAGCTGCGCCGCTCCGAGGAGCCGCCCGCCGTCTGGGTCGGCCGCTGCCTGCCCTACGGCGAGGGTGGCCCGTACGCGCCGCTGCGCGACCTGCTCACACGTTCGGCGGCCGTGCGCACCGACGCGAGCCGGGAGGAGACGCGGGCCCGGGTGACCGGGCACCTCCAGGCCGTCCTCCCCGACGGGAGCGAGGAGCAGATCGCCGAGCTCCTGCGCTTCGTCGGCGGCGAGCGGATCGAGCCCTCCGGCGACGACGACGAGCCGGGCGACCGCGGCCGCGAGGCGTGGCGGAACTTGCTCCTGCGCATGGCCGAGCGGCAGCCCACGCTGATCGTGATCGAGGACGCCCACTGGGCGGAGCCGGCGCTGCTCGAGCTGATCGCCTCGGTCGTGGCCGGCGACGTGCGCGTGCCGCTCGTGGTCGTGTGCGCGGCCCGGCCCGAGCTCTTCGTCAGCCATCCCGGCTGGGGCTCCGGCATGCGAAACGAGACGACAGTCGTGCTCGAGGCCCTCGATGCCGGCGAGATGCGGCGGCTTGCGAACGCGCTCTCGGCCCAGGCCGAGCCGCTGCCGAGCGCCGTCGACCTGGCCGGCGGCAACCCGTTCTTCCTCGAGGAGATCCTGGCGATGAGCGGCGAGGGCGGCGGCGACCGCGTGCCCGAGACGGTGCAGGGCGTGATCGCCGCCCGCCTCGACCTGCTCGACCCCGAGGACAAGCTGCTCCTCCAGCGGGCGGCGGTCGTCGGTCGCAGCTTCACGCTCGAGCAGCTCGAGCCGCTCTTCGACGGCGGCGGCCGCGGCCCCACCGGACGGCTGCGAAACCTCGTCGAGCGCGATCTGATCCACCACCGCGGCGGCGGCCGGCACAGCTTCAAGCACGCCCTGATCCGCGACGTCGCCTACGAGTCGATCCCGCGCGGCGAGCGGGCCCGCCTGCACCTGCGCCTCGCGGACGTGCTCGACTCCTCGGCCGACGCGAGCTGCCAGGCGGTCGCGGGCCACTACGCCGCCGCGGCCACGCTGGGCGAGACGGCGGCGCGGGCGCCGGCCGTGCGGGTGCTGATCGAGGCGGCGCGCGAGGCCCGGGCCGTCGAGGCCCACGGCCTGGCCCTGCGAAACGCCGTGCTGGCCCGCCAGCTCTCGGACTCCGACCGCGAGCGGGCGCTGGCGGCCGAGGCGGCGGGCGACGCCCACTGGATGGCCGAGCACCTGGACGACGCACGCGCGGCGTACCTCGACGCGCTCGAGCTCGGGATCGCCGCGGAGCTGGGGCCCGAGGACACCTCGCGCCTGCGGTGGAAGTGGGTCGACCTGCCGACGCGCTGGCAGGGATCGGTCATCACCTCGCCCGACCGCGACCGGATCGAGGCCGAGATCGAGACCGGCCTCGCCGAGGCGCGTGCGGCCCGCTCGGCGCTGACCGAGGCCAGGCTCCTGATCGCGCGGGCGCTCCTCGTCTACCGGCTCGAGACGACCGTGCCGCCGCAGGAGGCGGCGCTCTCGGTCGCCGACCGCGCGCTCGAGCTGGCCGAGGGAGTGGGGCGGCCGGCGATCGTGTCGGCCGCGATCGACGCCCGCTCGGTGCTGCTCCAGTCGGTCGGCCGCTACGCCGAGGCGCTCGAGATGGACGAGCGCCGGCTGGCGCTCGTGCGGGAGCTGCCGTCGCGTGAGGAGCAGATGGACATCTGCTCGTCTGTCGCGCGCACACGCACGGCGCGCGGGGAGTACTCCGGGGCCGTGGCCGTCGCGAACCTGGGCCAGGAGCTCGGTGCGGGCGGCGACCATCGCTGGCTGGCGTGGCCCGAGCGGAGCAAGGTCGACGCGCTCTTCTGGTGGGACAAGTGGGACGAGGCCATGGCGGCCTACAAGACCTTCATCGGCGAGCTGCACGGGTCGGACGCGGACGGCCGTCGCGCGCGCCAGTCTCGACCGGGGCGGATGCTCGGCGTCGTCGCTGCGATCCACATGCTGCGCGGCGAGACCGAGGAGGCCGATCGGCTGGAGCGGCGCCTGCCCGGATCGAACCCGCACTTCGACCTCGTCTACGCCCACGCGATGCTGGGGGCGGGTGACCCGGAGCTCGCGCTCGAGCGGTCGACCGGCCTGCCGTTCATGCGGCCGTGGGCGCGGGCGGTCCGGGCCGAGTCGCTTGCGATGCTGGGTCGCTGGGACGACTTCGACGAGGCGCTGGACGAGCTGGCGACGCTGCCCGGCGTCGACGAGCTGCCGCGCGTCTCGGCGCAGGTCGAACGCGCGCGCGGGATCGCGGGCGACGAGGACGCGCTTCGGCGGGCGACCGAGGCATTCGCGCGGCTCGGGTGCGAGTTCGAGCACGCCCGCTGCCTCGAGATCGCGGGCGACGGCGAGGCTGCCCGGACGGTCTACGAGCGGATGGGCGCGGCGCCCGCGATGGAGCGGGTCGCCCGGTGACGATCATCTAGGCTGCCGCGCATGTCCACAGCCACGATCCACACCAGCATGGGCGACATCGAGCTCGAGCTCTTCGCCGACGACGCCCCCAAGACGGTCGAGAACTTCACGAAGCTCGCGGGGGACGGGTTCTACGACGGCCTCGTGTTCCACCGCGTCATCCCCGACTTCATGATCCAGGGCGGCTGCCCGCGCGGCGACGGGACGGGCGACGCCGGCTACAAGTTCGAGGACGAGTTCAACGACCACCCGATCGTGCGCGGCACGCTCGCCATGGCGAACGCCGGCCCGAACACGAACGGCAGCCAGTTCTTCATCGTCACCGCCGACGCGACGCCGTGGCTCGACGGCAAGCACACCGCATTCGGCCAGGTCACGGCCGGCCAGGACGTGGTGGACGCGATCAGCGCGGTCGACCGCGACGGCTCCGACCGCCCGCGCGACGCAGTCACGATGGACGGCGTCACGATCGCCAACTGAAAAAACGGGGTCAGACCCCAATCTTTCACGGCGCTAGCCGCCGATCAGATCGGCGACGACCGTTGTAGGAATGCGGGCCACGTCGATCTCGAAGTGGGGGTCGCCACGCATGAGTGCCTTGAACACGTAGTTGTCGGCATCCTCGCTCACGGCGTGCGCCCAGATAGTTAGGCTCGTTCCGTCTTTGAGTGTCGCGTCCCACCGATCCAGCCGGCTCGTCAGCTCCAGCGCACGTTCCATCTGTGACTGAGGACGTATCTCAGCCACGTGCAACATCGGGGCCAGACCCTGATGTTGCACGCAGCGGACAGTCGTGGCGCCGGCGAAGACCGCGCTCTTCGCCGGCGCGCACCCAACCCATCGCCAGCCCTTAAGGAGGGGGCTCGCGGGGGAACCCTGGGTTCCCCCGCGCTACTGGACGAGCGCGCCGCGCTGGGCGACGGCGTTCGCCAGCGTGTACTCGGTGCTGCTCGACGCGGGCTCGTACGGGTTTCCGTACATGAACTCGGCGACGGCCCGGTCCTGGCGGATGAAGAACGTGTCGAGGAAGTACTGGTAGCGGCGCCCGGCCTTCGCGAGATTCAGGGTGACTCGGAAGCCTGCGAACCCGTCGGCGACCTGACGGCGGTGAAGGACCGACGTGTGGACGCTGCGGAGCTTGACGTCCCCGGTGCGGAGTGCCTTGTGGTACCGCCGCTCCAGGCAGCGCATGACGCTCGACGACGTGTAGGCGGCAACAGTCCTCTGGGCATCGGTGGGCGTGGCAAACACGATCGCGTCCGAGTGGATCTCGGTGGCGATCCCGTTGGCGAAGTCGACGCCGTGGCTCTTCCAGCTGCCGGCGGTGATCGTCACGTTCTCGGGGCGCGGATCACACTTGGAATGCGTGCTCGACGACTTGTCGTACTGCCAGTTGGGGCCGAGATCGTCGAGGCGTAGGCGCATCATCTGGAGCCGCATGTGGTCGGCCGCCGGGCTGCTCGGCGAGGCCGACTGGGTCGGCACGGTGCCGCTCCCCGAGCTGCCGCACGCCGCGGCCGCCGCCACGACGCAGAGGATTCCGACTGCCAGTCCGATTCGCCGCATGATGCCTCCAGATGAGCTGAGAAAGAAGGCGCGCCGCTGCCCGGCGCTCCCATGCGAAACATCGGCATGCTCCGGCGAAGCTTGAGCCGCTGCCGTCAGGCGGCGAGACGGGCCCGCACCTCCCGCCCCGCGCGCTCGACAGCGTCGGGGTCGACGCCGGTCTCGAGCCCCTCCCGATGCAGGAACCGCACCAGCGCCTCGGTGGCCACGTTGCCCGGCGCACCGGGCGCGAACGGGCAGCCGCCGAGGCCGGCGGCGGAGGAGTCGAACGTGCGGACGCCCGCCTCCAGGCCGGCGGCGACGTTCTCGAGCGCCCGCCCGCCGGTGTCGTGGAGGTGCAGTGCGACCCGGTCGAGCGGGACGCGCTCGGCGACCGCTGCGACCACGCCGGGCACCTGCCGGGGCCGAGCGACGCCGATCGTGTCGCCGACCGAGATCTCGTCGCACCCCAGCGCCGCAAGCTCGCCGGCCACCCGGGCCACGGCGGCCGGCTCGACGGCCCCGTCGTAGGGGCAGCCAAAGGCGGTCGAGACGTAGCCGCGCGTCCACATGCCGGCCATGAGGGCCTGCTCCAGCACCGGCGCGAAAGCGGCCAAGGACCCGGCGATCGTCATGTTGATGTTCGCGCGCGCGAAGCCCTCCGACGCGGCGGTGAAGACGGCGATCGCATCGGCGCCCGCCGCCACGGCCCGCTCCAGGCCGCGGAGGTTCGGGACGAGCACCGGGTAGCGCACGCCCTCCCGCCGTCGCACGGCCGGCAGCACCTCGTCGGCGTCGGCCAGCTGCGGCACCGCCCTCGGCGAGACGAACGACGTCACCTCGACGACGGGCAGGCCGGCCTCGGCCAGCGCCTCGACGAACCGCACCTTGGCGGCCGCCGGGACGGCGGAGGCCTCGTTCTGGAGGCCGTCGCGCGGGCCGACCTCGACGACCGTGACGCGCTCGCTCACCCCTGCCCGTCCAGCTCGACCAGCCGCTGCCCGCGCGAGACCAGCTCGCCCGCCTCGACGAGCACTGCCGTGACGACGCCGACGGCCGGCGCCGTCACGGCGAGCTCCATCTTCATCGCCTCGAGCAGCACGAGCGTCTGGCCCTCGTCGACGTGCTCGCCCTCGTGGACGTCCACCCGCAGCACCGTCCCGGGCATCGGCGCCGCCAGCGAGCCGCCCGGCCCGAGCGCGCCGCCTGCCGGCGCCTCGTCTGCGGCGCCGACGGCGAAGTGCCAGCCCTCGTGCAACACGAACCCGCCCGCCGCCCGCACCGGCCGCTGCGGCGGGCCGAACGCGAACCAGGGGTCGCTCGACGCGTGCATGTGCGCGAGCGCCGCTCGCCGCACCTCCTCCGGCAGCTCCGGCACGAGCGCGGCGCTCCACTCGCGCTCCACGAAGTCGGTGCCGGCCTCGCCCGCCCGGAACGCGGGCTGGTCGAGCGCCCAGCGCAGGAAGCCGAGGTTCGTCGCCACCCCCAGCACCGCCGTCTCGGCGAGCACGGCCCGCATGCGGTCGATGCAGGCGTCGCGGTCCTCGGCGTGGGCGATCAGCTTGGCCAGCATCGGGTCGTAGCGGGTGCCGACCTCGTCGCCGGCGCGCACGCCGGTGTCGACGCGGACGCCCGGCCAGCGCGGCAGGTCGAGCTCGGCGATCCGCCCGGCAGCCGGCAGGAAGCCGTTCGCGGGATCCTCGGCGTAGAGCCGGCACTCGAGCGCGTGGCCGGTGAAGGAGACGTCCTCCTGCTCGATCTCGAGCGGCTCCCCGGCGGCGATCTCGAGCTGCGCGCGCACCAGGTCGATGCCGGTGACCGCCTCGGTGACCGGGTGCTCCACCTGCAGGCGCGCGTTCAGCTCGAGGAAGTACCAGGCCCCGTCCGCGGCGAGCAGGAACTCGGCGGTGCCCGCGCCGACGTAGCCCGCCGCGCGCGCGAACGAGACGGCGGCGTCGCCGAGCGCGGCCCGCAGCTCGGGATCGACGGCGGGCGACGGCGACTCCTCGACGATCTTCTGGTGGCGGCGCTGGAGCGAGCAGTCGCGCTCGCCCAGGTGCAGCACCGTCCCGTGCGCGTCTGCCAGCACCTGCACCTCGACGTGGCGGGCGCCGTCCACCAGCCGCTCCAGGTAGACGCGCCCGTCGCCGAACGCCGCGGCGGCCTCGCGCCGGGCGGCGGCGACTGCGTCGGCCAGCGCCGGCGCCGCGAGCACGGTGCGCATGCCGCGCCCGCCGCCCCCCGCGGCCGCCTTCACCATGAGCGGGAAGCCGAGCCGGACCGCCTCGGTCTCGAGCGTCTCGTCCTCCAGGTCGACGCCCGCGTATCCCGGCGTCACCGGGATGCCGACCGCCTCGGCCAGGCGGCGGGCCTCGATCTTGTCGCCCGCGGCCCGAAGCGCGCTCGGCGGCGGCCCCACGAAGACGAGCTTGGCGGCGGCCACCGCCTCGGCGAACTCGGGGCTCTCGGCGAGGAAGCCGTAGCCGGGATGGACGGCGTCGGCGCCCGCCTCGGCCGCCGCACCGACGAGCGCCTCCGCGTCGAGGTAGGACGCCACCTCGACCGCGTCGTCCGCCGCCGCGACGTGGAGCGACGCGCGGTCGGCCCGCTCGTAGGCGGCGACCGCCTCGATCCCGAGCTCGCGGCAGGCGCGCGCGATTCGCACGGCGATCTCGCCGCGGTTGGCGATCAGGACGCGCTTGAGTCCGGGGCCCATCGCGGCTTCCGCTTCTCGAGGAACGCGGCCAGCCCCTCCTGCGCCTCGGGGCCGGCACGGACGGCGGCCAGGCGCTCGGGTAGGTCGGGCAGGCGCAGGTGCGCCGTCGCGTCGCGCAGGAGGCGCTTGGTCTCGGCGATCGCCGCCGGGCCGCACTCGAGGTACGCGAGGATCGCGTCGGCGACCGCGTGCTCGAGCCGGTCCGGCTCGACGACCTCCTGGACGAGCCCGATCCGAAGCGCCCGCTCGGCTCCGAAGCGGACCCCGGTCGTGAAGAGCGCCTGGGCGTGGCCGGGCCCGATCTTGCGAAGGACGTACGGCGAGATCGTGGCCGGGATCAGGCCCAGCCGGGCCTCGGTGAAGCCGAATCGGGCACCCGAGACGCACACGGCGGTGTCGGCGATCGCCACCAGGCCGGAGCCGCCGCCCAGGGCGTGGCCGTTCACTCGCGCGACGATCGGAAGCGGGCAGGCGTCGAGCGCATCGAGCAGGCCGCGCATGACCGCCGCGTCGGCCACGTTCTGTTCGGGCGAAAGGGCGCGGCTGCGCCGCATCCAGTCGATGTCGGCGCCGGCGCAGAAGATGTCGCCCGCGCCCGTCAGGACGAGCACGCGCGTCCCGTCCTGCGGGAGCGCGGTCACGAGGTCGCGCAGCTCGATCATCATCGCCGGCTCGAGCGCGTTCCGGGCCTCGGGCCGGTCGAGGGTCAGGGTGGCGACCACGCCGTTTCGTGACAGGCTGACCGCGCTCACATCCGGAACACCCCGAAGGTCGTCTCGGGCACCGGCGCGTACGCGGCCGCCGCCAGGCCGAGCGCGAGGACGCGGCGGGTGTCGGCCGGGTCGATGATGCCGTCGTCCCACAGGCGCGCGGTCGAGAAGTAGGGGCTGCCCTCGCGCTCGTAGGTCTCGAGGATCGGCAGCTCGAAGGCGTCGCGCTCCTCCTCGCTCATCTCGCCGCGGACGGTGGAGAGGACGCGCGCGGCCTGGGCGCCGCCCATCACCGAGATGCGCGCGTTGGGCCACATCCAGAGCTGGCGCGGCCCGTACGCGCGCCCGCACATCGCGTAATTCCCGGCCCCGAACGAGCCCCCGATCACGACCGTGAACTTCGGCACCTCGGCGCACGCCACCGCCGTCACCAGCTTGGCCCCGTCCTTCGCGATCCCGCCCGCCTCGTACTCGCGGCCGACCATGAAGCCGGTGATGTTCTGGAGGAAGACGAGCGGGACGCCGCGCCGGCAGGCCAGCTCGACGAAGTGCGCGCCCTTGAGCGCCGACTCCGAGAAGAGGATGCCGTTGTTCGCGAGGATGGCGACCGGATACCCCATCAGGTGGGCGAACCCGCACACGAGCGTGTCGCCGTAGGTCGCCTTGAACTCGTGGAAGCGCGACCCGTCGACGATGCGGCCGATCACCTCGCGCACCTCGAACGGGTGGCGGATGTCGGCGGGGACGACGCCGTGCAGCTCGGCCGGGTCGAGCGCCGGGGCCTCCGGTTCGAGCCGCTCCCACGGCTCGAGCGGCGGGTCGCCCAGGTGGCGGACGATCTCGCGGCAGATCGCGATCGCGTGCCCGTCGTCGGCGGCGAGGTGGTCGGTGACGCCCGAGAGGCGGCTGTGGACGTCGGCGCCGCCCAGCTCCTCGGCGGTCACCTCCTCGCCCGTCGCCGCCTTCACGAGTGGCGGGCCGCCCAGGAAGATCGTGCCGGTGCCGCGCACGATCACGGCCTCGTCGGACATCGCCGGGACGTACGCGCCGCCGGCCGTGCACGAGCCCATGACGAGCGCGATCTGAGGGATCCCGAGCGCCGACATGCGCGCCTGGTTGTAGAAGATGCGCCCGAAGTGCTCGCGGTCGGGGAAGACCTCGGCCTGGAGCGGGAGGTAGGCGCCGCCGGAGTCGGCCAGGTAGATGCACGGGAGCCGGTTCTGCTCGGCCACCTCTTGCGCGCGCAGGTGCTTCTTCACCGTGAGCGGGAAGTAGCTTCCGCCCTTCACGGTCGCGTCGTTGGCGACGATGACGCACGGCCGGCCCGCCACCGGGCCGACGCCGGTCACGATGCCGGCGGCCGGCGCCTCGCCGTCGTAGAGGCCGTGGGCCGCGAGCGGGGAGAGCTCGAGGAAGGCCCCGCCGGGATCGACCAGCCGCTCGATGCGCTCGCGCGCCAGCAGCTTCCCGCGCTTCTTGTGGCGGTTGATCGCCGTCGTGCCGCCGCCGGCCCGGGCCCGCTCCAGCTCGGCCTCGAGGTCGGCCACAAGCTCGGCCATCCGCTCGCGGTTTCGGAGGAAGTCATCCGAGGCGGGGTCGAGATGACTCGCGATGCGGGGCACGGGCCCAAGGGTACCCAGATGTGCGGATGACATTTGACAGACAGCAGTAGTGATGTCACAATGACGTCATGGAGACTTCACGATTTGTCGATGGACTGCGGGCCGACCTCGCCGCGGCCGCCGCCCTGGGCGATCAGGCGATCGTCGAGGCGGCGGACCGGCTCGCGCGCGCCGTCGAGTCCTCGGTGCGGGTGCACCTGCTCGACGCGCTTCAGGAGGCGGCGATGGAGCTCACCGCGCAGCTGCCCAGCGGCCGGATCGACGTCCGTCTGAGCGGCGGCGACGTCCAGCTGGCATACGTCGGCGACGACCCGGCCTCGCAGCCCGCCGACGACGACACGTCGGCCCGGGTGACGCTGCGGCTCTCGGAGCGGCTGAAGGGCCAGGCCGAGTCCGCTGCGGGGCGCGAGGGCGTCTCGCTGAACACCTGGCTCGTGCGCACGATCTCGGCCGGCCTCGGCCGGCGCACGGTCGGAAACCGCCTCCGCGGCTACTCCGGATGAGAAGGGGGATCGAGATGACCAGCACAGACCTGCGCCTGCCCGCGACCGAGCTCTCGAAGCTCGAGCCGGCCCGTTCGCCGCGCGTCCACCACGTGGCGTCGCACGTCGAGCCGTCGGCTCCGGTCCGGCGCCGCGTGCGCCGCGCCGTCCGCACCGTCGTCGCCCGTGCATAGACACCACCTAAGGAGCCTCACGATGCCGACCACCACCCACCACACCCCCGGGCCGCTCGACCTCGACATCCGCGTCCAGGCCGGCCGGGTCGAGATCGAGACAGCCGAGACCGACGAGACGACCGTCGAGATCGAGCCGCTCGATGGGGGCGATGCCGCCCGGGCCGCCGTCGAGAGCGCCCGCCAGGAGCTGCGCCCGACGGGCGACGGCCACCGCGTCGTGATCGAGATCCCGCGCCGGCCGCGCCTCTTCGGCTGGAACGAGCCGGAGATGCTCGTGCGGATCCGCTGCCCGCACGGCGCCGCCGTGGACGCCAAGACGGCATCCGCCGACGTCGAGCTGCGCGGTCGGGCCGGCGCGTTCTCGACCAAGACCGCCTCGGGCGACGTGGTCGTCGAAGCGGCCGCCGACATCGACGTGAAGACGGCCTCCGGCGACGTCTCGGTCGGCCTCGCCACGGGGCGCGCCAACGCCAACACCATGTCCGGCGACGTCGTGCTCGACGAGGCGGCCGGGGCCGTGTCGGCCCACACGATGTCGGGCGACCTGCGGGTCGAGCGGCTGGCGGCGGGCACGGTCGAGCTGCGCACCATGTCGGGCGACATCGTCGCCAGCGTGCGGACCGGCGCCACGCTCTGGATCGACGCCAGCTCCATGTCGGGTGAGGTCTCGTCCGACCTGCCCGTGTCCGACAGCGCGCCGGCCGGCGGGCGCACCGATATCGAGCTGCGCGCCAGCTCGATGAGCGGCGACATCGACCTGCGCCGGGCCGAGGAGGCGAGCGCGGCGGGTGCCTGAGCCGGCGTCGCTGTGGCGAAACCGCGACTTCCAGCTCCTGTGGACCGGCCAGGCGGCCTCGGCGCTCGGCTCCCGGGCGTCGACGATCGCCTATCCGCTCCTCGTGCTGGCGCTGACGGGCTCGCCCGCCGCCGCGGGGGTCGTGGGGTTCGCGGCCACGATCCCGTACCTCGTCCTCCAGCTTCCGGCCGGGGTCCTCGTCGACCGGGTCGACCGCCGCCGGACGATGATGGCCTGCGACGCGGGCCGCCTCGTCGTACTGGCCGGCGTCGCCGTGGCGGTCGCGGCCGGCGATCCGCCCCTCGCCTTCCTGATCGCAGCCGCGGCGGCCGAGGGCTGCCTCACCGTCATCTTCAACCTCGCCGAGCTCTCGGCCATTCAGCTCCTCGTCCCGTCACGGCAGCTCGAGCCGGCGCTGGCCCAGAACGAGGCCCGCGTCCGCGGCGCCGGGCTGCTCGGCCAGCCGCTCGGCGGCGCGCTCTTCGGCCTCGGTCGGGCGGTGCCGTTCGCGGCCGACGCGGCCTCCTACGGCGGCTCGCTCGTCACGCTCGCCGCCATCCGGCGGCCGCTGGTCGCCGAGGCGGCCGGCGAGCGGCGCCACCCGTGGGCCGAGATGGTCGACGGGCTGGGCTGGCTCTGGCGGCAGCCGTTCCTGCGCTCGACCACGCTGATCGTGGCCGGCTCGAACGGCCTCTTCCAGGCTACGACGCTGGCCATCATCGTCGTCGCCCAGGCGCACGGCGCCTCCCCGGCCGTCGTCGGGCTGATCCTGGCCGGGTGGGGGCTGGGCGGGCTCGCGGGCGCGGCGGCCGCCGCCTGGCTGGGCCGGCGGCTGCCCGCGGGTGCGGTCGTGATCGGCGCCAACTGGGTGTGGGCCGGGCTCCTGCCCGTCGTCGCCCTGGTGCCGAAGCCGGTCGCGCTCGCCACCGCCGGCGCCGGCATGGCCTTCGTCGGGCCCGCGTGGAACGTCGTCCTCGGGAGCCTCGAGATGCGGCTCACCCCGCCGGCGCTCCTGGGGCGGGTGCAGGCCGTGCAGATGACGGCGGCCTACGGGGCGATCCCGCTCGGGTCGCTCGTCGGCGGCCTGCTGCTCGACCGGCTCGGCCCGGAGGAGGCGGTGTGGGCGCTCGCGGCCGGCATGTTCGCGATCGCCGTCGTCGCCACGCTCACGCCGTCGGTGCGGCGCCCGCCGGTCAGCGCACCAGCGGCAGCGTCACCGTGAAGGTCGAGCCCTCGCCGGGCGTGCTCTCGGCGGCCATCCGGCCGCCGTGCTCCGCGACCAGCTTCTCCGCGATCGCAAGCCCCAGGCCGGCGCCGCCGGAGTCGCGGTTGCGCGCCTCGTCGGCGCGGTAGAAGCGCTCGAACACGTGGCCGAGCGCATCGGCCGGGATTCCGATCCCGGTGTCGGTCACGGCCATCACGGCCGAGCCGTCGCGGCCCGCGACGTCCACCTCCACGCGCCCGCCCTCGCCGGTGTAGCGAAGCGCGTTGTCGACCAGGATGACGACCAGTTGGCGCAGCTGCTCGCGGCTTCCGCGCACGCGCAGCTCCGGCGTGGCCGAGATGTCGAGGGCGACACCGCGCTCGGCGGCCAGCGAGCGCATCGACACGGCCGAGCCCTCGACCACGGCGCCGAGGTCGAGCTCGTCGTAGGTGACTGCGCCGTTCTGGTCGCCGCGCGCGACGGCGAGCAGCGAGTCGACGAGCGACGACAGCCGGTCGGTCTCCGACACGATCTCGGACGCCTCCTCGCTCGCCGGCTCTCGGTCCTGGAGGAACTCGGCGTTGGCGCGGATCACGGCGAGCGGCGTCCGCAGCTCGTGGCTCGCGTCGGCGACGAAGACGTTCTGGCGCTCGAAGGCCTGCTGCACCGGCGCCAGCGCCTTCCCCGCCAGGAACCAGCCGCCGATGGCGGCGATGACGATCGCGGCGCCGCCGCCGAGGAGCAGCACGTAGAGCAGATGGTCGAGCGCCTCCTGCTCGGGCTCGAGCGACCGCGCCACTTGGAGCACGAGCGTGGGGCTGATCCGCTCGGAGAGCACGCGCAGCGAGCCGCCGGGCGCCGACACCGTCCGCATGTCAGTTCCCTCGATGAGGGCGGCGCGGGCGGAGGCCTGGTTGATGGCATCGTGGCTCGAGGTCTCGCCGGTGGCGTCGGTCACCGAGACGGTGTAGGCCGACGGCGCGGTGTCGGACACGGCGATGATGCGGTCGAGCCCGCCTGCGAGGAAGCTGGCCTCTATCCTGCCGGCCTGCACGTGCAGGCCGTGGTTCACGTTCGAGAGCAGCTGATGCTTCTCGACCAGGTAGACCGCGGTGCCGAGCACCACGAGGAAGGCCGCCAGCACGCCGGCGTACCACGCGGTCAGGCGGAACCGTGCCTTGCTGAACATCAGGTGGTCGACCCCTGATCCCCGCGCGCCTGGACGCGCAGCGGTGTATGGCCAGCCCGCGCCGGCGGGGCTGCGCCTGCGAACCGTCGCATCGCGGCGTCCTCGGTCGGCCCAATAGGCTGGCTATTGGGCCTCCCTGCGTCCTTGCGCTGCTCGGTTCTCGGCGCCCAGAACGTCACGGCGATCAGGGGTCGACCACCTGGATTACTCTTGCCGGCGGAAGGCGTAACCGAGGCCGCGGACGGTGCGGATGGGATCGTCCGCGACGCCGGCCGCGCGCAGCTTCCGGCGCACGTAGTGCACGTAGATGTCGACGACGTTCGAGGTCGGCTCGGGCCCGTCGCCCCACACGTGCTCGCGGAGCTGGTCGCGCGAGAGCACGACCCCGGCGTTCTGCATCAGGTGCTCGAGGAGCGCCAGCTCGGTGCCGGTCATCTCGACCACCGCGCCGTTCACGCGCAGCTCGCGGGCGGCCGGGTCGAGCGTGAGCGGGCCGGCCTCGAGCACCTCGGTGCCGTTCGGGCGGCCGCGGCGCGAGAGCGCGCGCAGGCGGGCCTGGAGCTCGGCGAGCGAGAAGGGCTTCGGCAGGTAGTCGTCGGCGCCGGCGTCGAGCCCATCGATGCGGTCGGCGACCGCGCCGCGGGCGGTGAGCATGATGATCGGGACGGCGTTTCCGTCCTCGCGCAGCTTCCGGCACACGTCCATGCCGTTCACCTTGGGAAGCTGGATGTCGAGCACGACCGCGTCGTGGCTCCGCTGCCGTCCCAGGTCGAGGCCCTCCTGGCCGTCGACCGCGACGTCCACGGTGTGGCCGCCCGATTCGAGCGACTTCTTCACGATCTTCGCAAGCGGCGCGTCGTCCTCGACAACCAGGATGTGCATGTGCAGAGCGTAGCGAGTCCCGATTGGCGGTCAGTTCGAGACGGGGAGCGCGCTTGCGACGTCGGCGACGAAGGCCTCGAGCGCGGGCGCGCCGCCCTTCTCGGCCACCTCGAGCGCGCGTGAGCCGATGACGACGCCGTCCCCGCCGGCGTCGAGCACGGCTCGCACGTGGGCGGCGGTCGAGATGCCGAATCCGACGAGGAGCGGGAGCGCGGTGCGGGGGCGGACGCGGGCGATCAAGCCGGCGACGCGGTCGGAGGCCTGCTCGCGCGCGCCGGTCGTCCCGGCGACGGAGACGAGATAGACGAACCCGCCGGCCCGCGCGCAGGCGATCTCGATCCGCTCGTCGGCCGAGGTGGGCGCGAGCAGCGGCACGAGGTCGAGCCCGTGCTCGCCGCAGGCGTCCGCCAGCGCACCGGCCTCGTCGGCGGGGACGTCGGGGACGATCAGCCCGTTGGCGCCCGCGGCCGCGGCGTCGGCGCAGAAGCGCTCTTCGCCGTAGGCCATGACGGGGCTGGCGTAGGTCATCGGCACGAGCGGAACGGGGACGCGCGCCCGCACCTCCGCCAGGAGCTCGAGCGCCCGCGGGGTCGTCATCCCGTTTCGGAGCGCGCGCTGGCCGGCCCGCTGGACGGTGGGCCCGTCGGCGAGCGGGTCGGAGAAGGGGATGCCGATCTCGAGCAGGCCGGCCCCGCCGCGCACGGCCGCCTCGGCCAGCTCGACCAGGTCGGCGTCGGCCATCAGGTAGATCGAGACGACCGGCGTCGCGAGCTTCACCGCTCGAGCGCCTCGACGGTGTCGACGTCCTTGTCGCCGCGGCCGGAGAGGCCGACCAGCCACACCTCGCCGGCCCGCGCGTGCCGGAGGGCCAGGGCGACGGCGTGGGCCGACTCGAGCGCGGGGATGATCCCCTCCTTGACGCAGGTCAGGTGGAAGGCGGCCAGGGCCTCGGCGTCGGTCACCGGCTCATAGCGGGCCCGGCCGGCGTCCTTCAGGTAGGCGTGCTCGGGGCCGACGCCCGGGTAGTCGAGGCCCGCCGAGATCGAGTGCGACTCGAGCACCTGGCCGTCGGCGTCGGCGAGCACGTACGAGCGCGAGCCGTGGAGCACGGAGACGCGCCCGTGCGAGAGCGTCGCCGCGTCGCCGTGCTCGTCGCCGCCGGCCTCGGCGCCCCATAGGGCGACGCCGGCGTCGTCGAGGAAGGGGTGGAAGAGGCCGATCGCGTTCGAGCCGCCGCCGACGCAGGCGCACAGGGCGTCGGGTAGCCGCCCCTCGCGCTCCAGGATCTGCTCGCGGGCCTCGCGCCCGATCACGGCCTGGAGGTCGCGCACCAGCATGGGGTAGGGGTGGGGGCCGGCGGCCGAGCCGATCAGGTAGTGGGTGGTCTCGACGTTGGTGATCCAGTCGCGGATGGCCTCGTTCATCGCATCCTTCAGCGTCGCCGAGCCCGACGTCACCGGGATCAGCTCGGCGCCGAGCATGCGCATGCGAACGACGTTGGGGTGCTGGCGGCGGATGTCCTCCTCGCCCATGTAGACGTGGCACTCGAGGCCGAAGCGCGCGCAGACGGTCGCGGTGGCGACGCCGTGCTGGCCCGCGCCGGTCTCGGCGACGATGCGGCGCTTGCCGAGCCGGACGGCGAGGAGCGCCTGGCCGACGGCGTTGTTGATCTTGTGCGCGCCTGTGTGGTTCAGGTCCTCGCGCTTCAGCCAGATCTGCGCGCCCGACTCCTCGCCCAGCCGCTCGGCCAGGTAGAGGGGGGACGGGCGGCCGACGTAGTCGCGGCCGAGGCGCTCGAGATCGGCGGCGAAGGCGGGGTCGGCGCGAGCCGCCTCGTAGCCGGCGGCCAGCTCGTCGAGCGCGCCCATCACGGTCTCGGGCACGAAGCGGCCGCCGAAGTCGCCGAACCGCCCACGGGGGTCGGGCATCGAGCTCATGCGGCCCCCGTGGCGTTGCGGACGAACGTGCGGATGAGGGCATGGTCCTTCACGCCGGGCGCGGTCTCGACGCCGCGGGCGGTGTCGACGGCCCACGGCCGCGCGGCCCGCACGGCGTCGGCGACGTTCCCGGGGTCGAGGCTCCCGGCCAGGATCACCGGCTGGCGCGCCTCCGCGGCCCGGGCCCAGTGCGCGTCGAGCTCATCGGCGTTCGGGCGAGAGCCAAATGGCAGGTCGAGCAGCACGGGCACGCCGTCGGGCACATCTTGCGGCAATCCGCCCCGGCTGGCGACGATCACGTCACGAAACTGCGCCGGCGTGTCATAGGTCTGTGTCAGATCGAACCCCTCGACAGGAGCGCTACCTGACACCCCCACGACCGCGACGGTGCGCACGCGGTCGGGGACGCGGGCCGCCAGGGCGCGGGCGCGGTCGGGCTCCAGGTAGCGGGGCGTGCCCTCGACGAGGATGAAGCCGACCAGGTCGGCGCCCGCGTCGACGGCTGCGTCCACGTCGTCGGGGCGCATGAGGCCGCAGATCTTGACGAGCGTCACCGGGCCACCCCCACCAGCTCGGCCAGGAGCTCCGGGCGGCGCATGAGCGACGTGCCGACCAGGACCGCGTCGGCGCCGGCGGCGCGGGCGGCCTCGACGTCCGCGCGCGAGGCGATGCCCGACTCGGCGACCCGGGTGACCGTCGCCGGCAGCGTCGCCAGGAGCTCTAGCTGGCGGTCGCGGTCGACCTCGAGCGACTCCAGGTCGCGCGCGTTCACCCCCACGATCGCCGCCTCGAGAGCCAGCGCCCGTCCGACCTCGTCGGCGGTGTGGGCCTCGACCAGCGCGTCCATCCCCAGCAGGTCGGCCATCTGCAGGAGCCGGCCCGCTTCCGCGTCGGAGACGAGCGCGAGCAGGACGAGGATGGCGTCGGCGCCGGCCACCCGCTGGGCGGCCACTTGCTCCGGGAAGACCGTGAACTCCTTCGCCAGCGCCGGCAGGCCGGCGGCCGCCCGGGCCGCCCGCAGGTCGGCGAGGCTCCCGCCGAAGTCGCGCTCGGCGACCAGGACAGACATCGCCGCCGCGCCGCCGGCGGCGTACCCTCGGGCCGTCGAGCCGACGTCAGCCTCGAGCGCGATCCCGCCCTCCGACGGCGAGGAGCGCTTGATCTCGGCGATGACCGCCACGGCCGGCCCGGCCCGGAGCGCCTCCCCGAACCCGCGCGCCGGCTCGGGCGCGTCGCGGCGCAGGTCGCCCGACAACTTGGCTCAGGTAGCCCCTCACGCCGCCTGCCCCCGGGCCCGGGTGAAGGCGACGAGCTCGTCGAGCTTGGCCTGCGCGGCGCCCGAGTCGATCGTGTCGACGGCCAGGTCGATCCCGGCCTCCCAGTCGGCGACCACGCCGCCGACCAGGAGCGCCGCCGCCGCGTTCAGGATGACCGCGTCGCGGCGCGGCCCGCGCTCGCCGTCGAAGACCGTGAGGATGACCGCCGCGTTCTGGGCCGGGTCGCCGCCGCAGCGCAGGTCGTCCGGCGAGCCCGGGACGGGGCCGGTGGAGAGCGGGGCGGGGTCGAGCGTCGTCGTGCGCACCGTCCCGTCGCGCACTTCCGCCAACAGGTTCTCGCCCGTCGGCGTCAGCTCGTCCAGCCCGCCGGCGCCGTGGACGACGATCGAGTGCTCCGTTCCGAGCTTCAAGAGGACATGCGCGATCGGCTCGACCAGCGACTCGGAGTAGACCCCCACGACCTGGCGCCGTGCGCCCGCCGGGTTCGTGAGCGGGCCGAGCAGGTTGAAGACGCTGCGGATGCCGAGCTCGCGCCGGATCGGGCCGGCATGGCGCATGGCGGGGTGGTGCGCCTGGGCGAAGAGGAAGCCGAACCCGACCTCGTCGATGCAGGCCGCGACGTCCTCCGGCGAGAGGTCGATGCGCACGCCCAGCGCCTCGAGCACGTCGGCCGACCCGCACCGCGACGACACGGCCCGGTTCCCGTGCTTGGCGATGACGGCCCCCGCAGCCGCGGCGACCAGGGCCGCCGACGTCGAGATGTTGAAGGTGTCGGAGCCGTCCCCGCCGGTGCCGCACGTGTCGACCAGGTCGGAGTGGGAGGGCCTGGCGGGCGTCACGTGGGCCCGCATGGCCCGCGCGCACCCGGCGATCTCGTCCGGCGTCTCGCCCTTCATCCTGAGCGCCACCAGGAACGCCGAGATCTGGGCCGGCGAGGCGTCACCGGACATCACCTGCATCATCGCGACGTGCGTCTCCTCGCTCGAGAGGTCGCGCCCCTCGACCAGCTGCTTGATCGCGTTCGTGATCACCTGCCGGCCTCCATGGCGAGGAAGTTCTCGATCAGGCGCCGCCCGTGCGGGGTCAGCACCGACTCCGGGTGAAACTGTACGCCGTGGGTGGGGTCGGTCCGGTGGCGGACGCCCATCACCTCGCGGTCCGGCGTGTGGGCCGTCACCACCAGCTCGTCGGGGATCGGCTGGAGCGCCGCCAGCGAGTGGTAGCGGCCGGCCTCGAACGGGCTCGGCAGGCCGGCGAAGAGCTCGGAGCCGTCGTGGGTCACGTCGTCGGGCTTCCCATGGACGATCCGGCCCGCCCGGTCGACGCGGCCGCCGTAGAGCTCGCAGATCACCTGGTGGCCCAGGCAGACGCCCAGGATCGGCAGCCGCCCGGCCAGGCGGCGCACGACCTCCTCGGAGACGCCCGCCTCGCGCGGCGTGCCCGGCCCCGGCGAGACGACCACGTGCGTCGGCCCCCAGGCCTCGGCCTCCTCGGCGGTCACGGCGTCGTTTCGCTCCACCCGCACCTCCGCTCCCGCGGTCGCGATGTAGTCGACCAGGTTGTAGGTGAACGAGTCGTAGTTGTCGATCACGAGCACGCGCGCGCTCATCGCCCGTACACCCCCGACTCGGCCCGGTCGATGGCGGCGCCGAGGGCGGCCACCTTGTTCATCGCCTCGCGGTACTCGTCGTCGGGATCGGAGTCGGCCACGATCCCGCCGCCGGACTGGATGTAGGCGACCCCGTCGCGCAGGACGACCGTGCGGATGGCGATGCACGTGTCCATGTCGCCGCCGAACCCGAGCCAGCCGACCGCGCCGGCGTAGGCGCCCCGGCGGCGGCCCTCGAGCTCGGAGATGATCTGCATCGCGCGCACCTTCGGGGCGCCCGAGACCGTCCCGGCCGGGAACGTGGCCCGCAGGAGCGCGGGCGCGTCGTGGCCTTCCGCGATCTGGCCGAAGACGCGCGAGACGAGGTGCATGACGTGCGAGTAGCGCTCGACGTCCATGAACCGCTCGACGCGCACGGAGCCGGGCGCGCACACGCGGCCGAGGTCGTTTCGGGCCAGGTCGACGAGCATCACGTGCTCGGCCCGGTCCTTCTCGCTCTCGAGCAGCTCGGCCGCCAGGGCGTCGTCCTGCTCCGGCGTGGCCCCGCGGGGGCGCGTGCCGGCGATCGGGCGCAGCTCGCAGGTGCCGTCGAGCCCGAGCCGGACGTGCGTCTCGGGCGAGGAGCCGATGAGCTGGTAGCCGTCCAGGTCGAGCAGGAACATGTACGGCGACGGGTTGACGGCCCGGAGCGCCCGGTAGATCGCGGTGGGCGAGGCGCCGGTTTGGCGGCGGACGCGCTGGGAGGGGACGATCTGGTAGACGTCGCCGGACGCGATGTGCTCCTTGGCCCGCTCGACCGCGGCGATGAAGCCTGCCTCGGTCATCTCGGCCTCGGCGCTCCCCGCGGCCAGCGGCTCGGCGACCGGGACCCCCAGCGGCCCGCCGAGCGCGTCGATGGCGCGATCGACTGCGGCCCGCCCGCCCGTCACCGTCATCGTGCGGCGGACGTGGTCGAAGGCCACGACGGTCTCGGCGAGCAGGAAGCGCATCGTCGGGAGGCCGGCATCGGCGCCGTTCGCGTCCGGGAGCGGCACTGGCTCGAGCTGCGAGACCCAGTCGTAGCTCAGGAAGCCGACCGCCCCGCCTGCGAACGGCGGCGCGCCCGAGGCCGGGCCGGGCTGGGAGGCGGCGAACGCGGCCGCCTCCTCGAGCGTCGCCACCGCCGGAAGTCCGGCCGCGAGGAACGAGTAGCGGCCGACCTGCTCGCCGCGCTCGACCGACTCGAGCAGGAAGGCCGGGCCGCCCAGCGCCTCGCGCAGGCGCAGGTAGGCGCCGACCGGAGTGATCAGGTCGGCCGGGAGCTCGCGGGTGTGTCGGTGGGTCGTCATGCCATGAAAAAAGCCCCTCGCCCTGGGGGCGGAGAGGCTCGAGCGAAGCGCGGATGCCGTGGCAGAGCTAGCGGGCCGCACCTCGCTCGCGTCGCCACCACCACTGTCCGAAGGTCGTTTGCACGGGCTTGACTATGCTGCATCGCCGGCCATGAGTCAAGCACGAACCGTCATCCTGAGCGCCGCGCGGACGCCGTTTGCGAAGCTCGGCGGAGGCCTCGCGAGCCTCTCCGGGCCCGAGCTCGGGACGCACGCCGCGGGTGCCGCGCTCGAGCGCTCGGGCGTCGCGCCGGGCGACGTCGGCTACGTCGTCATGGGCGAGGTGCTGCAGGCCGGCGCCGGGCAGATCCCGTCGCGGCAGGTCTCGGTCGGGATCGGCCTCGGCCCGACGGTGGGCTCGGAGACGATCAACAAGGTGTGCGCGTCGGGCATGCGGGCCGCAACGCTGGCCGACGTGATGATCCGGGCCGGCGAGCACGACGTGATCGTGGCCGGGGGCATGGAGTCGATGTCGAACGCGCCGTACCTCTTGCCGAAGGGCCGCTTCGGCTACGGGATGGGTGACGGCGCCGTGCTCGACTCGATGACCTACGACGGGCTGACCTGCACGTTCGACGGCCTCATCATGGCCGAGCAGAACTCGATGGTGGCGGCCGAGGTCGGGATCTCGCGCGAGGACCAGGATGCCTGGGCGCTGCGCTCACACCAGCGCGCCGTTGCCGCCATCGACGAGGGCCGGTTCGCCGACGAGATCGTGCCGGTGACCGTGAAGGGGCGCAAGGGCGAGACGGTGGTCGACACCGACGAGGGCCCGCGCCGCGACACCTCGCTCGAGAAGCTGTCCGCTCTGAAGCCCGTCTTCGTGGCCGACGGCTCGACGACCGCCGGGAACGCCCCGGGCGTGAACGACGGCGGCGCGGCGCTCGTCCTGGCCTCGGAGGAGTGGGCGAAGGAGCGCGGGATGGCGCCGCTCGCCGCGATCCGCGGACACGGCTACGTCGCCGACGACTTCGCCTACCTCGTGCGGACGCCGGCGGCGGCGACGCGGGTCGCGCTCGAGAAGGCCGGCCTGGCGGCCTCCGACATCGACCTGCTCGAGGTGAACGAGGCCTTCTGCTCGGTCGCGCTTCACACGGCGCGGCTGCTCGCGATCGACGAGGAGCGCGTCAACGTGAACGGCGGGGCGGTCGCGCTCGGCCACCCGATCGGGGCCTCGGGGGCGCGCCTCTTGGGCACCCTGATCCACGAGCTGCGCCGGCGCGGCGGCGGAATCGGCGTGGCGGCGATCTGCTCGGGCGCAGCCCAGGGCGACGCGACGGTGCTCGAGGTCTTCCCGGCGTGAGCGAGACGGTCTGCGTCGTCGGCGCCGGCCAGATGGGGTCGGGCATCGCCCAGGTGGCGGCGGTCGCCGGCTACGAGGTGACGCTCGTCGACGTCGCGCCGAAGCAGCTCGAGCGGGCCCGCGCCGGCATCGAAGCGTCGCTGGCCAAGCTGGTCGAGAAGGGCCGGGTCGAGGCGGATGCCGCCGAGGCTGCCCTGGGCCGGATCCAGACGGCGAGCGAGCCGGGGCCGGCCGACCTCGCGATCGAGGCCGCCACCGAGGACGTCGACCTGAAGCTCCGCATCTTCGCCGACCTCGACCGGGCCGCCGGCGACGGCGCCGTCCTGGCGTCGAACACGAGCTCGATCCCGATCACGCGGCTCGCGGCGGCGACGTCGCGCCCGAACCGGGTCGTCGGCATGCACTTCATGAACCCGGTGCCGCTCATGCCGCTGGTGGAGCTGATCCGCGGGCTCGAGACCTCCGACGAGGCGGCGGCGGCCGTTCGCGCGGCGGCCGAGCGGATGGGCAAGACCGTCGCCGAGTCGCGCGACTTCCCCGGGTTCATCGCCAACCGCCTCCTGCTTCCGATGATCAACGAGGCGGTCTACTGCCTCATGGAGGGGGTCGGCGACCGCGAGTCGATCGATACCGTCATGAAGCTGGGAATGAGTCACCCGCTGGGCCCGCTGCAGCTGGCCGACCTGATCGGGCTCGACACGTGCCTCGCCATCATGGAGGTGCTGCACGACGGCCTCGGCGACTCGAAGTACCGGCCCTGCCCGCTCCTGCGCTCCTACGTCGAGGCGGGCCGGCTCGGCCGGAAGTCCGGGCGCGGGTTCTATGCGTACGGCTGACCCGGACTGGTTCGAGGGCTTCTTCGACGAGGACTACCTGCAGTTCGCCGTCGACCGCTTCCCGGCCGAGGCGACCGCCGCCGAGGTCGACTTCCTCGTGGAGGCGCTCGGGCTCGGGGAGGGGACGCGCGTCCTCGACCTGGCGTGCGGCCACGGCCGCCACAGCGTGGAGCTGGCGCGGCGGGGCTGCGCCGTCACCGGCGTCGACCTGAGCGAGGCGTCGCTCGAGCTGGCCGCGGCGCGCGCGGCGGAGGCCGGAGTGGAGGTGCGGTTCGAGCGGGCCGACATGCGCCGCATCGGCTTCGAGACCGAGTTCGACGCGGTCATCAACATGTTCACGGCGTTCGGCTACTTCGAGGACGCCGACAACCGGCTGGTGCTGGAGCGGATCGCGGCGGCGCTCGTGCCGGGCGGGGGGTTCCTCATGGAGTTCGGGAACCCGGTCTCGGTCTTCGCCCGCTTCGAGGCCCGCGGCTGGCACGCGCTCTCGGACGGCACCGTGATGCTCGAGGAGCGGGTCTACGACGCGCCCCGGGGCCGGTTCGAGACGTGCTGGACGTTCGTCCGCGGCGGCCAGCGGCGCGAGCAGCGCTTCTCGCACCGCGCGTACACGGCGCCGGAGCTGGCGGCGATGGCGGCCGCGGCCGGGCTCGGCGTGGAGCACCTGTGGGGCGGCATGGACGGGTCGGAGCTCGAGATGGGCTCGCGCCGGATCGTCATGCTCGCGCGCAAGCCGGGGTGAACCTTTCGTGCCCGGGCGCCGACTAAGAGGCATGCACGTCCGGACGCTCGCAGCGGTTCTTGCCGCCACCGCCGTCCTGGCCGCGGGTTGCGGCCAGGCGGCGAGTGGCGGGAGCGGCGGCGGGGCCACGCAGGCGCCGCCGCCGTCGCAGCCGGGCACGGTCAAGATCGCGGGCGTCCTCGTCGCCACCACCTCCGACCACACGGGCACCGGCTCGCCGCAGGGCGGCATCAGGATCGGCGTCTTCACGCGGCCGTACTCGACCGCCGGCCCGCTGATGATCGATCCGCCCGAGCCGATCGCGACCGTGATGACCGACTCCGACGGCCGGTTCGCGGTCGAGCTCCCCGACACCCATCCTCGCTACTTCGTCTCGGCGATGAACGCGCGCGGCTACGCGCCGGGGCGGTGGGCGAAGCGCGGCGTGCCCGTCAAGCTCACCGCCTGCACGGACTGCGCGATCCCGCTCTAGATCGGTGATTCCCAATTGCCGCGCGCCTGGACGTCCGGCTGGGGACTGGTGGCGACTGTGGCGGGGCTGCGGCTGCGAACCGTCGCATCGCTGTGTCCTCGGTCAGCCCACTATCGCCTGATATTGGGCTTTCCTGTGTCCTTGTGCTGCTCGGTTCTCGCCCATGAGTGACCTGCTGGGTAGCAGGTCACTCATGACCGCAGCAAGCCTTCGGCTTGCGGCTCGGCCATCCCGCCAATGAGGAATCAACGATCTAGCGGGCCGGCGCGGCGACCTGCACGACCTCGGTCGGGGCGGCGACCGCCGTCGCCGGCTCGAGCCAGCGCCGAGCCGTGACAGCGCCCGCCGCCGCGACGACGGCCGACATCACCCAGACGGCGTCGTAGCCGGTACGCTCGATCGCGAAGCCGGCTACTGGGGCCGCCAGCGAGCCCATCCCGAAGACGACGGTCGACGCCACGCCGACCGCGCGCCCGGCCCGCGACGAGCCGGCCAGCTCGCCGGCGAGCAGGTAGAGGACGCCGTTCATGCCGAAGGCGCCGAACGCGACGACGACGCCGAACCCGAGCGCAGCCGTTGGGATCACCGCCAGCACGAGCGGCATGACGCACGTGGCGGCGACGGTCAGGATGCCGATCTCGGTCAGGGTGCGGGCGCGGCGCGTCCCGCCGCCCCCGTCGGCGACCCGTCCCCACACGATCCGCGACACCGCGGCGGTGACGTTCAAGGCCGCGAACCCGGCGGCCGCCTCGGCGTGGGAGAGGCCGGCGTCGCGAAGCGCGCCGACGTAGTGGGCCAGGATCGCCCCCAGCGCGAGCACGTAGAGCAGGCCGACCGCGAGGAGCGGCTTGAACCCGGGGATGCGAAGCACGGCCGCGACGCTCTGCCCCGACCGTGAGACCGAGGCCGGCCGGTTGTCCGACACGACCGCGAACGCGAGCGCCGTCGCCGCAGCGGCCACTCCGGCTCCGGCCATCGCCAGCCGCACGCCGCCGACCGCGGCGAGCGCGGGCAGGATCGCCGCCCCGAGCGTCCCGCCCAGCGGGACCCCGAGCTGGCGCCAGCCCATCGCCATGCCGCGCTGGGCGGGCTCGAAGACGCGAAGGAGCGCCGTCATGCCTGCGACGGGCACGGCGGCGCCGCCGATCCCGGCCAGGACGAGCGCGGCGGCGAAGGTCTCGGCCGTCCCGGCGGCGGCGGCGAGCAGGAGCCCGATGCCGTTCACGATGCCGCCGACGATGAGCACCCGCCGGCCGCCGAAGCGGTCGACCAGCGCGCCGGCCGGGATCAGGGCCGCCGCCGACCCCAGCCCGACCGCGGCGAAGACCGCGCCGAACCCCGCCGGCCCGAGGTCGAACTTGTCCCGGATCTCGGCGCCGATCGCCGGCAGGCCGAACGTGATCATCGAGAACGCGGCCTGAGAGGCCACCGCGAGGACGAGGATCGTGCGCTGCCGGCTCATGGGGTCACGCTAGCCGACGTCTTGCGCGAGACGGCCACTTGGCCGCGTCAGTGCCAATTGGCAGAAGACCGGATAGGCGGGTGACGCTGGGGGCGCCACCCGCCGGGAATCGGTCAGGCCGCGAGCCGGTGTCGCAGGCCGCCGCCGAGGTAGACCCGGCGGCTCACGCGGATGGCGTCGTCGATGCGGCGCCGGAGCGTGATGGTGTTCATGGGTTCATCGGGGTCGACCATGACGGCGGGGGTGGCGTCGAGGACGTCGCAGGCGGCGAGAGCGACGGTCACGATGGCCACCTCGGCCTCGTCGAGGCCGACGTCCAACACGAGGACGTCAGGCTTCATGTCCTTGACGAGGCTGAGCGCCTCTTCGGCGTCGCGGGCGACGACCACGTGGTAGTGGTCGGAGACCGCACGCCGAACCATGGCGAGGGTGAGGGGGTCGCGATCGATCACCATGACGGTGGCAGGCGCCCCGAGCGAGGAGATCCGAGCCATGGGGCTCGGCTCGACGACGTCGCCCTGGGGCGCGTCGCTTTCGATTCGGTGGGTCAGGCCGTACATCGGGTGGGTTCCTCCTGGAGCGTGGAGCGGAGTTGGAGCTGCACCGTCCGTGGTAGCCGAGTAGTCGTCCCTTCACATTTTCATAATGAAACCCTAACGGGGGAATTGCATTCGCCCGGATGGGGGGGCACGGCGGATCGATGCTCTACGCTGCCCGTGTGCGCCTCGACCGCATCTACACCCGCGCCGGGGACGCCGGCCAGACGTCGCTCGGCGACGGCGAGCGGGTGTCCAAGAACGACGCCCGCATCTGGGCGTACGGCACCGTCGACGAGACGGGAGCGGCAATCGGTGCGGCCGTCGCGGGCGGCCTGTCGGATGACGTCTCCGACCTGCTGCGGCGGGTGCAGAACGACCTCTTCGACGTCGGCGCCGACCTGTCGGTGCCGGTCGGCACGACCCGCGGGAAGGGCAAGAGCCGGCTTCGGATCGGCGAGGCCCACGTCGCGGGCCTGGAGGAGGCGTGCGACCGCTACTCCGAGGCGCTCGAGCCGCTCACGAGCTTCGTGCTCTCGGGCGGAACGTCCGCCGCGGCCTCCCTCCACGTCGCCCGCACCACCTGCCGCCGGGCGGAGCGCTGTGCCGTGGCGTTGGCCGACCACGAGGAGGTGAACGCGGCCGCGCTGGCCTATCTGAACCGGCTGTCCGACCTGCTCTTCATCCTCGCGAGGGTCGCAAACGACGGCGGTCGGGCGGACGTCCTGTGGCAGCCGGGCGCCACGATCGCGCCCGACAGCACCGGTTAGAGCGTCTGGCATAACACCAGACGCTATAATCACGCTCGATGGCGGGCGAGAACCCCTTCCGCTACGGCGACGTCGTCTCCGGCACGCAGTTCACCGACCGCTTGACCGAGATCGGCGCGCTCCGGGCCGACGTGGAGAGCGGCCAGAACGTCGTCGTCATCGCGCCCCGGCGCACCGGCAAGAGCTCGCTGATGCGGGCCTGCGTCGAGGAGCTGCGCGGCGCGGGGGTGCTCGTCGCCGAGTGCGACCTCTTCGCGGCCCCCGACAAGGGCCGGCTGGTGGAGCAGCTCACGACCGCGCTCTACCGCGGCCTGCTCTCGCCGTTCGAGCGCGCCGGCCGCCGCTCGCTCGACTTCCTGCGCCGGATGCCGGTCGCGCCCGTCGCCACGGTCGATCCCGACGACGGCAGCCTCTCCTTCACGATGCCGACCACCCTGCGCCGCGGCGACGTCGACGTGACGCTCGAGCGGCTCCTGCGCCTGCCCGCCGAGGTGGCCGAGGAGCGCGGGCGCCGGGTGGCGCTCGTCCTGGACGAGTTCCAGGAGGTGACCCGGATCGACCGCGACCTGCCGCGGGTCATGCGGGCTGTCTTCCAGCAGCAGCCCGAGGTGGCCCACGTCTACCTGGGAAGCCACCGGCACATGCTGCGGCGGCTCTTCACCGAGCGCAACGAGCCGCTCTTCCGAAGCGCCAAGGTGATGGAGCTCGGGCCGATCGCGGCGGCGGACTTCGGCCCGTTTCTGGCCGAGCGCTTCGCCGCCACCGGCCGGACGATCACGCCCGCGGCCGTCGACCGCCTGCTCGAGATCACCGCCGGGCAGCCGTACGACACCCAGGAGCTGGCCCGGTTCCTGTGGGCGATCTCGGCCGACCGGGCGGCGACGCCCGAGATGGTGGACGAGGCGTTCGCCCATGCCGTCATGGCCGAGTCGGCCCGCTGCGCCACGATCTGGGAGGGGCTCTCGCCCTACCAGCGGCTGGTGCTGCTCGCGGTCGCGGCCGAGGCGGGCCGGATCTACTCGCAGGAGTACCGCCACCGCCACCGGCTCGGCCCGCCGGCCCGGGTGCAGAAGGCGGTCGAGGCGCTGGCCGAGCGCGACCTGGTCGAGGGCTCGACCCGGCCGGGCTACACGGTGCCCGACCCGTTCCTGCGCACCTGGCTCTCGGGCCGGGTGCGGACGCCGCCGGCGCCGGTATCCTCCGGGTGATGGCGCAGCCAGAGCGTGCCCCGGAGCCTCGGCCCGAGCCCGAGCGCTCGACGATCTCGGGCATCCCGTACGAGCCGCTCTACTCGCCGGCCAACACGCGGATCGACTACGAGGCTGACCTCGGCGACCCGGGCCGGTTCCCGTTCACCCGCGGCGTGTACGAGACGATGTACCGCGGCCGGGCGTGGACGATGCGCCAGTTCGCCGGGTTCGGGACGGCCGAGGAGACGAACAAGCGCTTCCGCTACCTGCTCGACCACGGCCAGACCGGGCTGTCGACCGCCTTCGACATGCCCACCCTCATGGGCTACGACTCGGACCACCCGCGCTCGCTGGGCGAGGTGGGGCGCGAGGGCGTCGCGGTCGACACGCTGGCCGACATGGAGGATCTCTTCGCCGGGATCCCGCTCGACCAGGTGACGACGTCGATGACGGTGAACGCGCCGGCCGCCGTCGTGCTCGCGCAGTACGTGGTCGTCGCCGAGAAGCAGGGCATCCCGCCCGAGGCGCTGGGCGGCACGATCCAGGCCGACATCCTCAAGGAGTACATCGCCCAGAAGGAGTGGATCTTCCCGCCGGAGCCGTCGATGCGGCTCATGGTCGACATGATCGAGTGGTGCACCGAGACGATGCCGCGCTGGCACCCGATCTCGATCTCCGGCTACCACATCCGCGAGGCGGGGTCGACCGCGGCCCAGGAGCTGGCGTTCACGCTGGCCGACGGCTTCGCGTACGTCGAGGCGTGCCGGGAGCGGGGGATGGACGTCGACGACTTCGCGCCCCGGCTCTCGTTCTTCTTCAACGCGCACATCGACTTCTTCGAGGAGATCGCGAAGTACCGCGCGGCCCGCCGGATCTGGGCGCGCGAGCTGCGCGACCGGTACGGCGCCAAGCGCGAGCGGTCGCTCCTCATGCGGTTCCATACGCAAACGGCGGGCGTGTCGCTGACCGCGCAGCAGCCCGAGGTCAACATCGTGCGGACGGCGCTCGAGGCGCTGGCGGCCGTGCTGGGCGGGACGCAGTCGCTGCACACGAACTCCTACGACGAGGCGCTGGCCCTGCCGACGGAGGGCGCGGCCCGGCTGGCGCTGCGCACGCAGCAGGTGATCGCGAACGAGACGGGCGTTGTCCACTCGGCCGACCCGCTCGGTGGCTCGTGGCTCGTCGAGTCGCTGACCGACCGGATGGAGCGCGAGGCCTACGACTACTTCGAGCGGATCGACCGCCTCGGCGGCGTCGTCGCGGCGCTCAACGAGAACTTCTTCCAGCGCGAGATCGCCGAGGCGTCCTACCGCTTCCAGCAGGAGGTCGAGGACGGCCGGCGGCTCATCGTCGGCGTCAACTCCTTCCTGAACGAGGACGACGACCAGGTCGAGATCCTGCGCATCTCCCCCGAGGTGGAGCGGCGCCAGCGCGACCGGCTGGAGGGCGTGCGCGGCCGCCGCGAGGGGGCCGCGGTCGAGTCGGCGCTGGCCGGCCTGCGGGCGGCGGCGGCGGCCGACCAGAACGTGATGCCGCACCTCGTCGACTGCGCCCGCGCCTACGCCTCGGAGGGCGAGATCTGCGACGCCCTGCGCGAGGTGTGGGGCGTGTACCGCGAGACGCCCGTCTTTTGACGCGGGGAGGGCAGGCCCTCCCCGCGGGCCCCTCCCGGGTAGGCGCGAGGTCGGGCCGGCGAAGCCGGCCCTCGCGGCACTCCCGGCTGAGGGTTGGCGAATAGAAATCGTGGCCTGTCGCCGTCGGGCTCGCCGAGGCGTTTGGCACGCCAGGGTATCCCGGGGTCAGACCCCGTATCACTTCGAAGCGCAAATCGTTGCCGTCCTGTGACCGGGGTCGCAGGATTGACGCATGCCGACACCGCGGGGTCGCGGGCCCGGAGGCGTCAGCTAGAACAGGCGCCAGCTAGACCAGGATGCCGTTGGCGTCGAGGCGGGCATTCGCCTGCGCCGCCCGCGAGCCGGTCGGGAAGGCGCGCGTTGCGGTGAGGTCCGGCGGGGCCCCGGCGACAGCGGCGGCGAGGGCATCCTCGTACCCGGCCGCCTCGACCTGGACGATCGCATGGGGCACCGTCGCGAACCCGGTTTCCACGTCCCGTCGGGGCGGACGGGGCCGGTGGGGACGGCCGCAGCCTTCTCGACGATCACATCCCACAGGACCGGCGGGTCGACGGAGGTGCGATCGAGGAACTCCCATCCGGCCGGCCGGCGCCGGTTGAGCTCCCGGCGCTCACCGTGCCCTGCATCGATGCACGGCTCCTCACCCGCGACGCGCACGACGACCCGGTCGGCTCGCTCGCGGCCCCAGCGAACCGCCTCCCCGAGAGAGAAATCGCGGTCGATGGCGTCAAGGATGCCGCCATCCTCCGTCTGCACGCTGCCCCAGAAGACGCCGATGGCGACGGGCCCCCGATCGTCGAACTCGACTTCCTCGGCGATGAACGCGGTCCGCAGGTCGTCCATGCACCAAGCCTACGCCCGCAGCGCACCACCATCTAGGATCTGCCGCCATGGACGCCTGGAGCCTGGACGACGTCGAGGGCGAGCGAGCGGGGGCGGGTGAGCTCTATCGCGAGTTCCTGCGCGTCGAGAGCATGAGCGCCGGGCTCTACGTGCTCGAGGCGGGCGCGGCCGACCCGCAGTCGCCGCACGCCCAGGACGAGGTCTACTACGTCGTCTCGGGCCGGGCCCGGTTCACGTCGGGCGGCGACGAGCGGGCGGTCGAGGCCGGCGACGTCCTCTTCGTCCCCGCGCAGGAGGAGCACCGCTTCCACTCGATCGAGGAACGGCTCAGCCTGCTCGTCGTGTTCGCTCCCGCGGAGTAGACTCGCGCTCGTATGAGTGGGCCCATCCGCGTCGTCGTCGCCAAGCCGGGCCTCGACGGCCACGATCGCGGCGCCAAGATCATCGCCCGGACGCTCCGCGACGCCGGGATGGAGGTCATCTACACCGGCCTTCACCAGACCCCGGAGCAGATCGTCGAGACCGCCCTCCAGGAGGACGCCGACGCCGTCGGCATCTCGATCCTGTCCGGCGCGCACATGACGCTCGTACCGCGCATCCTCGACCTCCTGAAGCAGAACGATGCCGAGGACGTACTGGTGGTCGTCGGCGGCACGATCCCCGCCGAGGACATCGCCGAGCTGAAGAAGCTCGGCGTCGCGCAGGTCTACACGCCCGGGGCGCCGACCGCCGAGATCGTCGAGTTCCTGCAGTCCGAGCTGGGCGCCGCCTAGTGCCCCCTCCCGGAACGCTTGACCCGTTCTGGCGGCTGCAAACCGCGTCCGCGATCTGCTGGGTAGCAGATCGCTCCCGAACGTCGCAAGGCGCAGCCTTGCGACTGCTGCGTTGTCCTCGGTCGCGTCAATACTTCCTCAGTATTGACGCTCCCTGCGTCCTAGCATCGCTTGGTTTTCGCTCGCCAGCTCCAGACCATCGTCCCGGGAGTGGGCACTAGTGGCCGGCGCCGGCCTTCGGATCTCAGTCGACGACCGCGTCGCGGTCGTGACCATCGACCGGCCCGACGTCCTGAACGCCCTGAACACCGGCCTCCTCGAGGAGCTCCTCGCGACGCTCACCGATCTCGGCGGCGACGGCGGGATCGCCGTGATCATCCTGACCGGCGAGGGCGACCGCTCGTTCATCGCGGGCGCCGACATCAAGGAGATGGCGGGGAAGACGCCGCTCGAGGCGCGCGCCTACTCTGAGCTCGGGCAGGAGATCGCCCACACGCTCGAGACGATGCGGAAGCCCACGATCGCGGCGATCAACGGCTACGCGCTCGGCGGCGGCTGCGAGATGGCGCTCGCCTGCGACGTGCGGCTCGCGTCCGAGAACGCGCACTTCGGCCAGCCCGAGATCAACCTCGGCATCATCCCCGGCTGGGGCGCGACCCAGCGGCTCGCCCGGGCGACGAACATCGGCTACGCCAAGGAGCTGATCCTGACCGGGCGGATGATCGACGCCGCCGAGGCGCTCGACCGCGGCCTCGTCCAGCACGTCTACCCGGCGGCGGAGCTCATGCCGCGCACCCTGGAGATGGCCCACCTCATGGCGTCGAAGAGCCCGGTGGCGCTCTACTACGCCAAGGAGGCCTCGAACCGATCGCTCCAGGGCGACATCGCCGGCAACCTCGTCCACGAGGCCGACCTCTACTCGATCATGTTCTCCACCGACGACGCCCGCGAGGGCCTGAACGCGTTCGTCGAGAAGCGCGACCCGGGCTTCGTCGGCAAGTAGGCCGCTGCATCGAGACCGGCGCCGGTTGGTTAGGCTGCTCGGCGGTCACGGGATGGAGGTAGAGGCGCGGTGAACATCGCAGTGTGCGTGAAAGAGGTGCCGAGCGGGACGTCGCACAAGCGGCTCGACCCGGCGACGAACCGGCTCGACCGATCGGGCGACTCCGAGCTCAACCCCTTCGACCTGCACGCCCTTGAGGAGGCCGTGCGGATCCGCGAGGGCGGCGCCGACGTCGGCGAGATCGTGGCCGTCTGCATGGGCCCCGCCTCCGCCCAGCGCGCGCTCCAGAAGGCGCTCGCGCTCGGCGCCGACCGGGCGGTGCTGGTGAGCGACGACTCGCTCGCCGGGTCCGACATCGCCGGTACGGCGCACGTGCTCGCGGCGGTGGTCGCCAAGCAGGACGCCGACCTGGTCATCCTCGGCCAGCAGGCGGCCGACGCCGACTGCTACGTCATGGCCGCGGCCGTGGCCGACCACCTCGAGCGCCCCGTCGTGACCCAGGTGGCGGACCTCACCGTGGACGGCTCCGGCATCCGCGCCAAGCGCCAGACCGAGCATGGCTACGACGTGATCGCGGCGCCGCTCCCGGCCGTGGTCTCGGTCTCGGACGCCATCAACACGCCCCGGCTCCCGTCCATCAAGGCGATCATGGGCGCCAAGAAGAAGCCGCTCGAGACGCTCTCGGCGGCCGACGCCGGCGTCGACGCCGGCCAGGTCGGCGAGAGCGGCGCGCACAGCGTCGTTCGCTCCGTCGCGCCGCCCGCGCCGAAGTCGGCCGGTGTCACCATCGAGGATTCGGGCGGCGACTCCGCCTCGCAGGTCGTGGAGCTGCTGGCCGGGAAAGGCCTGATCTGATGGCCGGCCTCCTCGTGTACATCCACCACGACGACGGCGAGCTCTCGCCGCAGAGCCTGGGCGTCCTGGCGAAGGCCGCGTCGCTCGGCGGTGACGTGACCGCGTTCGTGGCCGGCTCCGGCGTCGACGACTCCTGGGCCGGGTCGCTGGGAGGGCACGGCGCCACGCGGGTGCTCGTGGCCGACGACGGCGCGCTCGCGGGTGGGCTGTCGCAGCCGATCGTGGATGCAATCGAGTCGGCGGCTCGGGAGGCGGACGCCGTCCTCTTCGGCGCCGGCGTCGTCTCGGCCGACGTGGCCGCCGGCCTGGCGGCGCGGATCGGCTCGGGGATCGCCTGCGAGACGACCGAGATCGCCCTCGCAGACGGCGGCGTGGTCGCGACCCGCCCGGCACTCGGCGACACGGTGATGGTGGAGTCGGGCTTCCGCGGCACCGGCATCGTCCTGGCGCGGGCCAACGCGTTCCCGGTGAACGAGTCGCCGTCGGGCACGGCGCCCGTCGAGCACGTCGCAGTCGAGGTGAAGCCGTGGTCCCAGGCCGCGAAGCCGGCCGGCCGCGAGGAGGCCGAGGCGGCGGGGGTCGACATCACCGAGGCCGACATCCTGGTCGCCGTTGGGCGCGGGATGGGCGGCCCTGAGAACGTCCCCTTGGTCGAGGAGCTGGCGAAGGCGATCGGCGGTGAGGTCGCGGCTACGCGGGCGGTTGTCGACGCCGGTTGGGTGCCCTACTCGATGCAGGTCGGCCAGACCGGCAAGACCGTCTCGCCCAAGCTCTACATCGCCTGCGGCGTCTCGGGCGCGATCCAGCACAAGGTGGGGATGGCGAACGCCGGCACGATCGTCGCGATCAACAAGGACCCGAACGCGCCGATCCACGAGTTCGCCGACGTCAGCGTGATCGGCGACGCGCTGACGATCATCCCGAAGCTGACGGACGCCCTGCGCAGCCGGTAGCCGAACTCCGGTTGCGCCCACTGCGGGCGGAGCGAGATCCCGGTCGTGTTCGAGCCGATCCTCCAGGCCCGAGCGGGCGACTGGCTCGACCGGCAGGCGGGCGGTGCGATCCTCATCGCGGTCGCCGAGCTTGACGACGTCGCGGTCGGCCGGATCACTCATCTAGGCCGGTGGTCGCGCCGCCGGGTCTTCGAGCCATGCCCGAAGCGCGTTCTGCAGGCGCACCGCCTCGGCGAGCACGTCGGTCAGACGCTGCTCGGGCGGTGTGACCGGAACGGTGCGGCCGAGGCGCTTGAACAGCCGCTCCGTGTCGGCCGCCGACCACCGCCTGTCCTCGCCCACCTGAATCGGGATGGGCGAGTGGCGGCGATCGGCGGCCTCCAGGAACCTGTCAAGGTCGGCGAGGAGCGCCTCTGCCAGCGTCTCGGGGTCGGACACCCCTCGATTGTACGATCACATCGTGGGCTGGATGTTCTGGTTCATCCGGAACGTGTTGCCGGGGTCGTACTGGGCCTTGATCCGCGAGAGCCGGCCGTAGTTCGAGCGGTACGTCGCCTTCACCCGCTCCTGACCCTCGTCCATCATGAAGTTCACGTACGCCCCGCCGGTCGCCGAGTACGGGTGGGTCGCGTCGAAGTAGTCGAGCGTCCACTGCCGCATGGCGTCGCCGCTCGCCGGGTCGGGGTCGGTCCCGTAGATGACCTCGGCCCACTGGACGTCGCGGTTGGCCCACGCCGTGTCGGACTCGGCGACGTCGTGGACGGCGCCGTCGATCGGGTACATGTGCATCGTGGAGGCGCCCGGCGTCATCCGCTCGGCGTGCTCGCGGTGCGCCGCGATCGCCGCGTCGGACAACTCGTTCACGAAGTCCGAGCGCCAGTAGCCCTGCATGCCCTTCGGGTAGAACTGATCGAAGAACCCCTGCAGGCCGGCGAACGGCAGCGGCCCGGCTCCGTGCAGGAGCGGCTCGGCCGCCTCCAGCATCGGCGCCATCGCGGCCTGGGCGGCGTCGTTGTCGTCGCCCGCGTAGCACCACACGACCGCGCTGACCTTGCGGCCGTGCAGCTCCGCCGGGAACGGCTCGACGGGCGGGACGGTCGCGAACGCGAAGAACCCGTTCATCTCGCGCGGCGCCTGCGGGATGAACTCGCGGTAGCGCTTCATGACCGCCTCCGTGTCGTCGAGCGACCAGAACGTCGGCCCGGCGATGACCGTGCTCACGGGATACAGCCGGTAGCGGAACTCGGTGACGACGCCGAAGTTGCCGCCGCCGCCGCGGAGCGCCCAGAACAGGTCGGCGTTCTCGTCGGGGCTGGCCGTGACCTTCGAGCCGTCCGCGAGGACGACGTCCGCGCCGAGCAGGTTGTCGATTGTGAGCCCGTGCTTCCGGGCCAGGTGGCCGATCCCGCCGCCGAGCGTCAGCCCGCCGACGCCGGTGGTGCCCAGGATGCCGAGCGGCGTGGCCATGCCGACCTCGGCCGTGGCGGCGTCGACCTGGGTGAGTGTTGCGCCTCCTCCGACGGCGACCGTGCGCCCGGCCGCGTCGACCTTGACGGCCGACAGCGGCGCGAGGTCGATCACCACGCCGTCGTCGATCGTGCCGAGGCCGGGGGCGCTGTGGCCGCCGCCGCGGATCGCGAGCGGGACGTCGTGCGAGCGGGCGAAGCCGACTCCGGCCGCGACGTCGTCGGCGCTCGCCGCGCGGATGACGACGCCGGGCGAGCGGTCGATCATGCCGTTGTGGACCTTGCGGGCCTCGTCGTAGCCGGAGTCCTCCGGGCCGATGATCTCGCCGGTGATGCCGCGAAGCTCGGACCTCGCGGCGCTGGACAGTGTCTCGGTGGTTGCCATGCAGTCTCCTGTGTGTCGGTTCTGGGGTTGATCCCCGCGCCACGCTACGCATGGGCGGCGCGTGGCGCATGACCCGAACTGACCCACTTTGCGCGCCCCCACCGGTCGCATGCGATGATCAGATCTGACTAGTGGCCGACTCGACCGCTCAATCGACCCTCCCGGGACCGCTTCGGCTGGCGCCCTCGTTCCCGTTCGTGGGCCGCCCGCGAGAGCTGGCGACGCTGCGCGCGCTCCTGCCGTGGGCGCCCAGCGAGGGGCGCCGGATCGCGCTCGTGGGAGGTGAGGCCGGGTCGGGGAAGAGCCGGCTCGTGCGGGAGTTCGCAGGCGAGGCGGCCGCCGGCGGCGCGCTCGTCCTCTACGGCGCCTGCGATGCGGTCGTGCGCACGCCGTACGGCCCGTTCGCCGAGGCGCTCGAGCTGCTCGTGCGGGCGGCCGACCCCGACCACCTGCGCGCCGACCTCGGCGCGGGCGGCGGCGAGCTGCGCCGGCTCCTGCCCGACCTGCCGGCCCGGGCAGGCGAGCTCCCGGAGCCCGTTCAGGCCGACCAGGACACCGAGCGCCACCGGCTGCACATGGCCGTGGTGGAGCTCCTGATCGCGACCGGCCGGCGGGCGCCCGTGCTGCTCGTGCTGGAGGACGGCCACTGGGCAGACCACCCGACGCTGCTTCTCCTGCGCCATCTCGGCCGGGCGGCTGCCGACGCCCGGCTCCTGATCGTGGCGACGTTCCGCGACACCGAGGCCGACGTGCCCCAGGAGCTCGGCGACGCGCTGGTCGACCTGCGCCGCTCAGAGCAGGTCGAGCGCCTGCGGCTGGGCGGGCTTGCGGTCGACGACGTCGAGGAGTTCCTGCGCCGGGCCGGCGGCGCCGCCCTCGACGGGCGGCCGCACCTCGCAGAGGCGCTCTTCGAGCTGACCGGCGGGAACGCGTTTCTGCTCACCGAGGTGTGGCGGGCGCTCCTCGAGACCGGAGCCGCCGAGCCCGGCGCCGACCTGGCCGGGTCGCTGGCAGCGCTCGACACGCCGGAGGGCGTGCGCGACGTGGTGAGCCAGCGGCTGGCGCGGCTCGATCCCGGCACCCAGGCCGTCCTCGAGCTGGCTGCCGTGGCCGGGCCCGAGTTCGAGACCGAGGTGGTGCGGCGGGCGGGTGCGCTCGAGCGCTCGGCGCTGGCGGCGGCGCTGGCCGACGGCGTTCGAAGCGGCATGATCGAGGAGGTGCCCGGGCGAACGCTCGCGCACCGGTTCACGCACGAGCTGGTCCGCCGTGCTCTGTACGACCGGCTCGCGGCCGGCCGCCGGGCCGAGCTTCACCTGCAGATCGGCTGGGCGCTCGACGAGCGGCCGGGGGAGCGCTCGGCGCGGGCGCTCGGCGATATCGCCCACCACTTCGCGGCCGCCGCTCCCATCGGCGGCACCGACCGGGCGGTCGAGTACAGCCTCCTTGCCGCCGCGGCCGCGAGGACGGCGCTCGCGTTCGACGAGGCCGCGGTCGCCCTTCAGACGGCGCTCGAGCTCGGGATCCCGGGCGGGACCGACCGGGCCGATGCGCTCCTCGACCTCGGCGCGGTGACCTACCGGGCCGGCCGCTCGGTCGAGTCGCAGGAGGCGTTCCTGGCCGCGGCGGACATCGCCCGCGGTCTGGGCGACGGCCGCCGCCTGTGCCGAGCGGCGGTCGGCTACGAGGACGCCTGCTGGCGGATGGGCATCGACTACGGCGGTGCGCTCGAGCTGCTCGAGGAGGCCGGCGGCGCGCTCGAGGCGGGCGACTCGGAGCTCCGCGTGCGCGTCCTGGCCGCGCTCGGCCGGGCGCTCTCGTTCGCGGGGCGGCCGGCGGAGAGCGCAGCCGTACGTGACGAGGCGATCGCGATGGCCGCCCGGGTCGGCGACCGCCAGGGCCTGGCGCTCGTGCTCAGCCGCTCGTACTGGCTGCGCGGCCCGACGCCTCTGACCGAGATCCTGGACATGCTGGCCGAGGGGCGCGATCTCGCCCGCAAGCTCGGCGACATCGAGATCGTTGCCGAAGCCTTCCAGTGGCGGATCGCTGCGCTCATCGCCATCGGCGACCTCGGCGCGGCCCGCGTCGAGCTGGCGGCGCTGTTCGAGACCGCCGGCCGCATGCGCCAACCCTTCGCCCTCCACGTGGCCGAGCAGTACGCGGCGGCGATCGCGCTCTGCGACGGGCGCCTGCGCGAGGCCGAGGCGGCCGCGGAGCGGTCGCGGGAGTGGAGCCGCCTCCTCGCCGGGCGCGACCCCTCAGGCGTCTACGGCATCCAGATGTTCGGGATCCGGCGCGAGCAGGGCCGGCTGGCCGAGCTCGCGCCGGCGGTTCGCTCGCTGGCCGTGTCCGACAGGGCGGCGGCGTGGCGGCCCGGCCTGGCGGCGCTCATGGCGGAGCTGGGGATGGTGCGCGAGGCCCGCGCCGAGCTCGACCGGATCCGGGCCGCGGGGCTCGACACGCTGCGCCCGTCGCTCTGGCTCGCCTCGCTGACCTACCTGGCCGACGTGTGTGCGATCGCCGGCGACGTCGAGATGGCGAAGCTCGTCTATGCGGAGCTCCTCCCGCACGCGGGATCGAGCGTGATGATCGGGCACGCGGTGGCCTGCTACGGGGCGGCCGACCGCTACCTCGGCATGCTCGCGGCCGTCGCGGGCGACCGCGACCGGGCGGCGCTCCACTTCGAGGCGGCGCTGGCCCGCGACCGGGCGGCCGGTGCCTCGACGTGGCTGGCCCACACGGCCTGCGAGTACGGACGCCTCCTGCGCGAGGGCGGCCGGCCGGACGACGTCGCGCGGGCCGGCGAGCTCCTGGCCGAGGCGGCCGAGCTGGCCCGCCGGATCGGGATGCAGTCGCTGCTCGAGCGGATCCACCCGCCGGGCGGCCCCGTCGAGACGCCCGCGGGGCTCTCGCCGCGGGAGGTCGAGATCCTGCGGCTTGTCGCCCGCGGGCTCTCCAACCGCGACGTCGGCCGCGCCCTCTCGATCAGCGAGCACACCGCCGCGAATCACATTCGCAGCATCCTGCGCAAGACCGGCGCGGCCAACCGCACCGAGGCGGCGGCCTACGCGCATGCCAACGGCCTGCTCGGCGCGGGCTAACATCTGGGGCGTGCCCCTCTACATCGTCGAACGCGGCTTCGCAGACCAGCTCGACCTGACGGGCGCCGACGTACGCCTCATCGAGGAGGTCAACGCCGAGGAGGGCACCACCTGGCTCTTCTCGTTCCTGAGCGCCGACCGCAAGCGGTCGTACTGCCTGTACGAGGCCCCCTCGCCCGACGAGATCGTGGCCGCCGCGAAGCGCAACAACATCCCGGCCGACGCGATCGTCGAGGTCAGCCGGCTGACCCCCAGCCTCGTCACCTAGATCGGTGATTCCCAATTGCCGCGCGCCTGGACGTCCAGCTGGGGACTGGTGGCGACTGTGGCGGGGCTGCGACGGCGAACTGCCGACGTGCTGTTTTGCAGGCGCTTCAAGTATGTCTGTCGCTTCGGGACCACACCGGGACCACACCGGCACGACAGCGGGACTCAGCAGTGGTCGCCCGGATACCGGTCGTTGGTGGTCATGTCGTGGATTCTGATGTCTCCGCAACCGATCAACGGCAACTCGGACCACTTAGAGCAAACCAGCGTAAACGTTTGATTTCGAATCCAGATCTCGCCGTTCTTCCAGCAGTACGTGACGAGTGCGTTGTAACCGCCATTCGTGTCGGGTCGGACGCGGGTAAGTCTGACCGCGGAGATATTGCTGAAGGTCGCGATGAACTGCGAGCGCGTTCCGCTCGGGTGGTCGAGCTGGTCGTAGGCCTTCGACGGGTCATCTCCCGCGGCGATGTGGAACCACGTGCGGAGGTACGCGCCAGCGGTGGGCCGATCTACCTCGTCCGGGGCCAGGCTCTGGATCACGGGGTACATGCCGATCACCGCGCTGACCAGCCCCACGAGCGAAAACATCCAATGGTCTTTCAGTTTTTCCATCGCCGCCCAAGCGAGGAGGACCTGAACCAATCGCCGACGCTACCACGATGTGACTCGTGTTACAAGCGTTCGCTTTCGGGGGCAGGCCAGCCAGAGAGAGTCCGCTATGCCTCGTTCAGCAGGACGTGGCTGTACGTGTCAAGCGTGATGCTGCTCCGCGCGTGGCCCAGCTGCGCCGCCAGGTTCGTCACCGGGACACCGCGCGCGATCTGGACGCTGGCGTAGCGGTGTCGGAGATCGTGCGGGTGGAACCGTGGGATGCCGGCCCGCTCACAGGCCCGGACGATCACCTTGTGGAGCGCCAACGGCGTCGCGCCGGCGAAGACTCGCCGTTCACCGGTGCGAACCGTCGCATCGCGGCGTCCTCGGTCAGCCCAATATCGCCTGATATTGGGCTTCCCTGCGTCCTTGCGCTGCTCGGCTCTCGCCGCCCAGGCCATCCCGCCAATTAGGAATCAACGATCTAGAGGATCGAGTACTCGGGCCCGCTGCCGCCCTCGGGCGGCGTCAGGCGGCCGCCCTTGGCGGTGATCGCGCCGCACTGCACGCAGTTCGACGGCGTGAGCACGACCTCGACCATGCCGTCGCCCGAGCGCTCGCCCAGCTCGTAGACCGCCGCCGGGCACATGGCGACCCAGGCCTGGGCCACCTCGGCCGGGACGCGGTGGCGGACGCGGATGTGGTTGGGCTGGTCGTCGCGGCTTCGGTTGCCTGACAGGAAGACGCTCGAGAGCTTGTCGAACGTGAGCGCGCCGTCCGGCTCCGGGTAATCGCGCTGCTCGACGCGGAGCTCCGCGTCGGCGTCGCGGCGGGTGCGGAACGTCCCGCCGGGGAAGGCGCCGCGGGTCAAGTCCATCGCGCTCGCCAGGCCGCCGCCCACCATAAGGCCCTTCGTGAGCGCCTGGCGCATGTTGCGCACCCGGTGCAGGTCGGTCCAGATGTGGCTCGCCTTCACCCGCCGGTCGTAGCCGTCGAGGGCGCCGGGCGCGGCCGGGTCGCCGCCGGCCTTCAGCACCTCGTGCAGCGTCTCGGCCGCGAGCATCCCGGACCGCATCGCGTAGTGGATGCCCTTCAGCTTGGGGACGTTCACGAAGCCGGCCGAGTCGCCGGTCAGCATCGCGCCGGGCACCGAGATGCGGTCCGGGACGGCGTAGAGCCCGCCCTCGGGGATCGTCTTCGCGCCCCAGGCCTCGCGTTCGCCGCCCGAAAGGAGGTCGCGGATCATCGGGTGGGTCTTGAACTGCTGGAGCAGGTCGTGCACCGAGAGCGAGGCGTCGTGGTGCTCGAGCCCGACGACGAGCCCGATCGTCAGCCGGTCGTCGCCCATCGGGTAGATGAAGCTCCCGCCGGTCTCGCCGTGCTTCCCGGCCCAGCGCAGCGGCCAGCCCAGCGTGTGGATCACCCGGTCGAGCGGGCGCGCGAGCTTCCACACCTCCTTCACGCCCAGGCTCCACACCTGCGGGTTCACGGTGCGCAGGCTGAACTCCTCGGCGAGCGCGCCGGCCAGGTGGCCCTGCGTGCCCTCGCAGAGGACGGTGGCCCGGGCCCGGATCTCGACGCCCGGCTCGTACGCCGCCGTCGGCTGGCCGTCGCGGTCGAGACCCTTGTCGCCGGTCGCGACGCCGCGGACGGCGCCGCCCTCGACGAGGAGCGTCTGCCCGGCCGTCTCCGGGAGCACCATCGCGCCCAGCTCCTCGGCCTGCTCGGCCAGGTGGCGGCCCAGCTGGGAGAGGGAGAAGATCCAGTTGCCCTTGTTGTGGAAGGGCGGGGGCGTCGGCAGGCGCACCGAGTAGCCCGGCCGCATCAGGTAGACCGCTTCCTTCCGCACCGGGCCGAAGCCCGGCAGCTCCTCGATCGGCGTGCCGGGCAGGAGGTCGCGCAGCGCCGAGGGGTTCACGACGGCGCCGGAGAGGAGGTGCGCGCCCGCCACGCGGCCCTTGTCGATCACGGCGATCGGCGTCTCGCCCAGCGCCTCGGCCGTGGCGGGGTCGTCGGCGAGCAGCTGGCCGAGCCGGATCGCCCCCGCGATCCCGGCCGGCCCGGCGCCGACGAAGAGCACGCCGACGTCGATCCGCTCGTCCTCGCCCGCCTCCGGCGTCGTCACGAATTCGCGCACCCTGACCGGGGGTGGATAGTCGGCGGCGCGGCGAGGCACGGCGGTGAGGATACTCTGCCGCGCGAATGCGATCCGTCGATCTGCGCTCCGACACCGTCACCCGGCCCACGCCGGAGATGCGCCGCGCCATGGCCGAGGCGGAGGTCGGCGACGACGTCTGGGGCGACGACCCGACGGTGATCGAGCTGGAGGCCGAGACCGCCCGCGTGCTCGGCAAGGAGGCGGCCGTGTACGTGCCGTCGGGGACGATGGGAAACCAGGCGTCCGTGCGGGCGCACACCCGCCGCGGCGACGAGATCCTGGTGCACCGGCTGGCGCACGTCGTCGTCCACGAGCAGGGCGGCGTGTCGGCGCTCTCGGGCGTTCAGCCCAAGCTGCTCGACGGCGACCGGGGCATGCTCGACGCCGAGACGCTCGAGGCGGCCTGGCACGACGCCAGCGACCTGCACTACGCCCGCCAGTCGCTCATCTGCGTCGAGAACACGGTCGGCGAGGCGGGCGGCCTGGTCGTGCCGCCCGAGCGGATCCGGGCCATCGCCGCGTTCGCGCGCGGGCGCGACATGCGCCTGCACATGGACGGCGCCCGGCTCTGGAACGCGGCCGTCGCGCTCGGCGTCCCGCCGGCCGATCTCGTGGCTCAAGTCGACTCGGTCTCGGTCTGCTTCTCGAAGGGGCTCGGGGCGCCGGTCGGCTCGGCCGTCGCGGGAAGCGCCGAGGTGATCGCCGAGGTGCGTCGCAACAGAAAGCTCTTCGGCGGCGGCATGCGCCAGGCGGGCATCATCGCCGCCGGCGCCCTGCACGCCCTGCGCCACCACGTCGAGCGGCTGGCCGACGACCACCGAAACGCCCGCCGCCTGGCCGAGGGCCTGGCCGGCGCCGGCCGGATCGAGGTCGACCCGGCGGCCGTCGAGACCAACATCGTGCTCGTCCACGTGCCCGACGGCTCGGCCGAGGCGCTGGTCGGCGAGCTGGCCGACGCCGGCGTCCTGGCCGGGTGGCTGGACGCGCACACGGTGCGGTTCGTCACGCATCTGGACGTCCAGGAGGCGGCCGTCGACGCGGCCCTGGAGGCCATGACCCCGATGCTACGATGAGCGTATGAAAGCCGACATCCATCCCGAGTACGTGGTCGCACACGTCCGCTGCTCGTGCGGGAACGAATTCCTCACGCGGGCGACGAAGCCCGAGCTCCACGTCGAGATCTGCTCGGAGTGCCATCCGTTCTACACCGGCAAGCAGAAGCTGGTCGACACCGGTGGCCGCGTGGAGCGGTTCCGTCGCCGCCAGGCGAAGTCCTCCTCCACGTCGTAGACGCTCAGGTCGGGACCTCTGCGTGCCGAACTACTCCGGTATGAGGGAGGTCCCGTGAGCGCCAACGTCGGCGGCCAGGCCGTGCTCGAGGGCGTGATGATGCGCAGCCCGGGCACCTGGGCTGTGACCGTGCGCCGCGCCGACGGCGAGCTGGCGCGCGTCTGCCGGCCGATCTCGAGCGCCGCCTCCCGCCACCGCTGGATGCGGCTTCCGATCATCCGCGGCGTTGTCGCCCTGGGCGAGTCGCTCGTCATCGGCTTCCGGGCGCTCTCCGTCTCGGCGACATACGCCTCGATCCAGCCGGGCGAGGAGGCAGACCCGGAGGAGGCCGCCGAGCTCACTCGCGGCCAGATCGCGTTCGCGTTCGTGATCGCGATCGGCTTTGCGCTTGTCATCTTCAAGGTCTCGCCGGCGATCATCACCGAGCTCCTGCCGATCCACAACACGGCCCTCTTCGTCGTCGTCGAGGGCGCGATCCGGGTGAGCTTCCTGGTCGCCTACCTGGCGCTGATCTCGCTCGTGCCCGACCTGCGCCGCGTCTTCCAGTACCACGCCGCCGAGCACAAGGCGATCAACGCCTACGAGGACGGCGCCGAGCTCACCCCCGAGCGCGTCCAGTCGTACTCCAAGATCCACCTCCGCTGCGGGACGGCGTTCCTGCTCTGGGTGATGGTCATCGCGATCTTCGTCTTCGCCCTGGTGGGGCGCCCGGACTGGCCGATCCTGATCGCGTCGCGGATCGTGCTCCTGCCGGTCATCGCGGGGCTCGCCTACGAGGTGATCCGGTTCGGCGGCAAGCACCCGCGGAACCCCGTGGTGCGGACGCTCCTGGCACCGGGCCTCTGGCTTCAGTCGCTCACGACGCGCGAGCCGACGCTCGACCAGGTCGAGGTGTCGATCCAGGCGCTGCGCGACGTCCTCGACGCCGAGGCGGCCTCCGCCCCCTCGCCCGTCGAAGTCATGGCGTAAGCTCTCCGGCTGTGCCGGGAGCCGACTCCGCCGACGCGCTGCGCGAGCTGATCGATCGCTACAACGACGCCTGGAACCGCCAGGACGTCGACGCCATCATGTCGATGCACACCCCGGACATGGTGTTCCACAACCACACGGCCGGCGAGTGCATCGAGGGCGACGCCGTCCGCGATCACATCGCGGGCATCTTCGCGAACTGGCCGGGGATGACGTTCTCGGGCCGCACGCTCTACGTCCGCGACGGGCTCGTCGTGCAGGAGTGGACCGCGACCGGGACGCACGCCGAATCGGGCAGGTCGGCCACGTGGGACGGGATGGACATCCTGCCGACGCGCGACGGCAAGTTCGCGCGCAAGGACGTCTACTCCGACTCCGTGAGCGTCATGCGCCAGCTCGGGCGCCTCTAGCTCGGTGATTCCCAATTGCCGCGCGCCTGGACGTCCGGCTGGGGACTGGTGGCGATTGTGGCGGGGCTGTGGCTGCGAACCGTCGCATCGCTGTGTCCTCGGTCAGCCCACTATCGCCTGATATTGGGCTTTCCTGTGTCCTTGTGCTGCTCGGTTCTCGCCCATGAGTGACCTGCTGGGTAGCAGGTCACTCATGACCGCAGCAAGCCTTCGGCTTGCGGCTCGGCCATCCCGCCAATTGGGAATCAACGATCTAGCATTCACGGGATGGAGCCGCTGGTGCAGGAGATCGAGCGCCGCCATGCCGAGCTCGAGGCCGAGCTGGGCGACCCGGCCGTGCTCGCGGATCAGCGCCGCTACGCCGACGTGGCGCGCGAGCACAAGCGCCTCTCGGGCGCCGCCGACCTGGCCCGCCGCTGGCGCGAGCTGACCGCGCAGGAGGCGGAGGCGGCCGAGCTCTCGGCCGACGGCGACGCGGAGATGCGCGCGTTCGCCCAGGAGCAGATCTCCGAGGCCCGAGCGGCGCTCCCGGGGCTCGAGGAGGAGCTGCGGCTGGCGATGGTCGAGCGCGACCCGGCCGACGAGAAGGACGTCATCGTCGAGCTGCGAGCCGGGACGGGCGGCGACGAGGCGGCCCTCTTCGCGGGCGACCTCTTCCAGATGCTCAGCCGCTTCGCCGAGCAGCACGGCTTCAAGACCGAGACGCTCACGTCCTCGGGCGGCGACGCCGGCGGGTTCAAGGAGCTCGTGTTCGAGATCCGCGGCGACGGCGCCTACTCGCTCTTCAAGCACGAGAGCGGCGTCCACCGCGTGCAGCGGGTGCCGGCGACCGAGTCCCAGGGCCGCATCCACACGTCCACGGCGACGGTGGCGGTGCTGCCCGAGGCCGAGGACGTCGACGTCGAGATCGACCAGAACGACCTGCGGATCGACGTCTACCGCGCCGGCGGTCACGGCGGCCAGTCGGTCAACACGACCGACTCGGCCGTGCGGATCACGCACGTCCCCAGCGGCACCGTCGTCACCTGCCAGGACGAGCGCTCGCAGCTGCAGAACAAGGAGCGCGCCATGAAGATCCTGCGGGCTCGGATCTACGAGGCCGAGCGGGAGCGGGCCGCCGCGGAGGCCGCGAAGCAACGCTCGTCGCAGATCGGCGCCGGCGAGCGGTCGGAGAAGATCCGCACCTACAACTTCCCCCAGAACCGGGTCACCGACCACCGGGTCGGCCTCACCGTCCACAACCTCGAGGCGGTGCTGGCGGGCGGCCTCGACCAGTTCTCGGAGGCACTCGCGGCCGAGGAGAAGCGGCAGAAGCTCGCGGCCGCCGCCGGCGGGTGAGGACGCTCGGCGAGGTCCTGCGGCTCTCGACCGCGCACCTCGAGCGCCACGGCAGCCCAACCGCACGGCTTGACGCGGAGCTCCTGCTCGGCCACGCGCTCGGACTGGGGCGGGTCGAGCTCTACACGGGCTTCGAGCGGCCGCTGGCGGAGGACGGAGCTGGCGGCGTGCCGCGAGCTCATCGCCCGGCGGGCGAAGCGCGAGCCGGTGGCGTACATCCTCGGCCGGTGGGGGTTCCGCGGCCTCGACCTCGACGTCGACCGGCGCGTGCTCGTGCCGCGGCCCGAGACCGAGCTGCTCGTCGACCGCTGCCTGGCGCTCGTCGACGGCGCCGCCGGGCCGGAGGTGCTCGACGTCGGCACGGGGTCGGGGGCGATCGCTCTGGCGCTCGCGTCGGAGCTGCCGAAGGCGCGGGTGGTCGGGTGCGACGTCTCGGGCGACGCGCTCGAGGTGGCGCGGGCGAACGGGGAGCGGCTCGGGGTCGAGGTCGAGTGGGTCGCGTCGGACATGCTCTCCGGCGTCGGGGGCCGCCGGTTTCACCTCGTCGTCTCGAACCCGCCCTACGTGGCGGCGGGCGAGATCGACGCGCTGGAGCCGGAGGTGCGCGACTGGGAGCCGCGCGGCGCGACCGTTGCCGGCGAGACCGGCCTCGAGGCGATCGAGCGGCTCGTCGCGCAAGTGCCGGCGGCGCTCGAGCCGGGCGGGGCGCTCGTGCTCGAGGTCGGGGCCGGCCAGGCCGACGCCGTGGCTGCGCTGCTCGAGGGCGCCCGGCTCGCCGGTGTCGGCCGCGACCCGGACCACGCCGGGATCGAGCGGATCGTGTGGGGGAGGGCGTGAGCGAGCACGAGCGGCTGCTCCGCGAGGGGGCGCTCGCGATCCTCCCGACCGACACCGTCTACGGGATCGGGTGCGCGGCCGGGGTGGAGGAGGCCTGCGCGCGCCTCTACGCCGTGAAGGAGCGGCCCCCCGAGCAGCCGACGGCGGTGGTCTTCGGCTCCGTCGAGCGCGCGGTGGATGCGCTGGGAGACGCCGTGCGGTCGCATCTGCTGCCGGGGCCGGTCACGCTGATCGTGCTCAACCCCGGCCGCAGGTTCGCCCACCTGTGCGGTCGAGATCCCACGCGGATCGGCGTCCGCGTCCCCGAGCTGGCGCCCGCCGTCGCAGAGCTCGCCGATGCGGTCGGCGGGCTTGCGCTGACGAGTGCCAACCGCCGCGGGGAGGCGGCGCCGGGCAGGCTGTCGGACGTCCCCGAGGAGCTTCGGGCGGCCGCAGCGGTCGTCGTGGACGGCGGTCCGCTCCCCGGTATCGCGTCGACGATCATCGACATCACCGGGGCCGAGCCCGTGGTGCTTCGGCCGGGGCGGGCGCGCATCGTTTAGCATCGGGGTGTGGCGACCGCCGAGCAGACGTTCGAGCAGCTCCGGGCGATCGGCCTGGCCGAGGCAGACGCCGACATCGCGGGCCTGGTCGACCGTGAGCTTCAGCGCCAGCGCGAGCAGCTCGAGCTGATCGCGTCCGAGAACTTCACCTGGCCGGCCGTGCTCGAGGCGGTCGGCTCGGTCCTCACCAACAAGTACGCCGAGGGCTACCCCGGGCGGCGCTACTACGGCGGGTGCGAGTGGGTCGACGAGGTCGAGCAGCTCGCGATCGACCGGGCGAAGGCGCTCTTCGGGGCCGACCACGCGAACGTGCAGCCGCACGCCGGCGGGCCGGCGAACCAGGCGGCGTACTACGCGCTCCTGGAGCCCGGCGATCCCATCCTGGGCCTCAGGCTCGACCACGGCGGCCACCTGACGCACGGCCTCAAGGTGAACTTCTCCGGCCGGCTCTACGACGTCCACGCCTACGGGGTGCGGCGCGAGGACTCGCGGATCGACTTCGACGAGGTCGAGCGGCTGGCGAAGGAGTACCGGCCGCGGCTGATCGTCGCCGGCGCGTCGGCGTATCCGCGCGTCATCGAGGCCGACCGGTTCCGGGCCATCGCCGACGAGGTCGGCGCCATGCTGATGGTCGACATGGCCCACTTCGCCGGCCTCGTCGCGGCCGGCATCCACCCCAATCCGGTCGACCACGCCGACATCGTCACGTCGACGACGCACAAGACGCTGGCGGGGCCGCGGTCGGGGCTCGTGCTGTGCCGCGAGGAGCATGCGGCGGCGGTCGACAAGGCCGTCTTCCCGGGGCTTCAGGGCGGGCCGCTGTGTCACGTGGTGGCGGCGAAGGCCGTGTGCTTCAAGTTCGCGGCCACGGAGGGGTTCCGCGCCTATCAGCGCCAGATCGTGGCGAACGCCAAGGCGCTCGCCGAGACGCTCATCGACGGCGGCCTCGACCTGCTCACGGGGGGCACCGACATCCATCTGGTCCAGCTCGACCTGCGCCGGACGCAGTGGTCGGGGAAGGATGCGGAGGAGCGGCTGCACGAGGTGGCGATCACCGTCAACCGCAACACCGTCCCGTTCGACGAGCGGCCGCCGACGATCGCCTCGGGCGTGCGGATCGGCACGCCGGCGGCGACGATGCGCGGGTTCGTCGAGGAGGACATGCGCGAGGTCGGCGCGATCATCCTCGAGACGCTCGACCCGGCGGCCGACCTGCCGGCGCTGCGCGGGCGCACCCGCGAGCTTCTGGCGGCCCGGCCGCTCTACTCGGCGTTCCCTCATGGCCATCCGGTCGTCTGAGCAGCTCGTTCTCGTCGACCATCCGCTGGCGCAGCACAAGCTTGCGCTGATCCGCGACCGCACGACGACCACGCGCGACTTCCGTTGGCTCATGGGCGAGCTGGCGGCGTTCCTCTGCTACGAGGCGACCCGGGATCTCGAGCTCCAGCAGATCGACGTCGCGACGCCGCTCGAGACGGCGCGCGGGGCGCAGATCTCGGGCAAAAAGCTGGGCGTGGTGGCCGTGCTGCGCGCGGGGCTCGGGATGCTCGACGCGGTCCTGGATCTCGTGCCGGTCGCCCGGGTCGGGTTCGTCGGGCTCTACCGCGACGAGGCGACGCTCGAGCCCGTCGAGTACTACTGCAAGCTGCCCGGCGACCTCGACGAGCGGGACGTCCTTGTGCTCGATCCGATGCTCGCGACCGGCGGCTCGGCCTCCGCGGCGCTCCGGCTGATCAAGGAGCGCGGCTCGCGCAGCATCCGCCTGCTCTCGGTTGTGGCCGCCCCGGTCGGCCTCGAGCGCATCGCAGCCGACCACCCGGACGTCACCGTCTACACGGCCGCAGTCGACCGCGGCCTGAACGAGGACGGCTTCATCCTCCCCGGCCTCGGCGACGCCGGCGACCGGCTGTTCGGCACGCGGTAGGGGTTACCAGGTAACGCACCAAACGGTGTGACGCCGGCGTTACGCCGCCGTTTCAGACGAACGCTCGATTCCTTCGATAACGAAGCTGCGGAAGAGGGCCTGCGCCTTGGCGCGATCTGGGTCGAGCATCTTGAGCCAGTCGAGGCTGAGGAAGTCGGCTGGCGGCGACAACCCCACCATCTGGCGATAGCTGGACCACTCCCATTCGTGCGGACTCCGGCAGAGCCCTGCTCGGACGGGATTCAAGACGACGTATCGGGACGCCTCGAGGAGATAGTCGTCTGTCCCGAGCACCCCCGACCAGTAGCGCGCGTCGAAGAGGTGGCCTGCGAGCCCGTACTTGCGGTTGAACCCGCGTGCGTGCACCCAATTGAGACGGTGCATCCCGGCTGCGATGTTCGGCTCCGGCGTGCGGAGGACGAGGTGGTAGTGGTTCGTCATGAGGCAGAACGCGGCGAGCTCCCAGCCGAACAGCTCCACGACGTCACCGAGTTGGGACAGGAACGTGGCTCGGTCGTCCTCGTCCCGGACGATCGGGAGCTTGCGGACGCCGCGCGTGCCGACGTGGTACCACAGCCCGGCTTCTTGAGGGCGGAGTCGGCGTCGAGGGGCCATACCCCAAAGGTAGGCCGCACCCACCCCGACGCGGTTGGAGCAACAGCGCCGACTTCGTCACCGATGTGCAACGCCGTCAGGTGCGTTACCTGGTAACGGCCAGGGAACGGCCCGCCGGCGCCGAACCGGTTTGCGCACAAGTTCGCAACGGCGGCGGGTGCCAAACCTGATACGGCGGTTTGGCGCTTGCATGAGACGAGTCGCGCACGTCGAACCGGTACCCTGTTCGCCTCGACGTCGACGATGCGATGAACTCACTGCTCGACTATCAGGCAGCCGCTGTCGGGTTTGCCGTCGCATTCCTGCTGGTGGTGCTGCTCACGCCCGTCGTGTCGCTCGCCGCGTCGCGGGCCGGCGTGCTCGACCGGACAGACGGGGACCGGCGCATGCACCGTGCGCCCATTGCCGCGGCTCGGCGGCGTCGCCATCTTCGCGGGGATCGCCATCCCCTGCGCCGCCTTCGGCTCCCAGCACGGCTTCTGGGGCGTCATGCTCGGCGCGGCGCTCATGTGCGCGCTCGGCGCGATCGACGACGTGATCTCGCTCCCGCCCGGGGCGAAGTTCACCGGCCAGATCGCGATCGCCGCCGTGCCGGTGGCGCTCTCGAGCGGCAACATCTCCATCGACCACGTGACGATCCCGCTGATCGGCGTCTTCGACCTCGGCGTCGTCGCCTACCCGGTGACGATCCTGTGGATCGTCGCCATCGCGAACATCGTGAACTTCATCGACGGGATGGACGGGCTCGCCGCCGGCTTCTGCGCGATCGCCGCGATGACATTCGCGATCCTCTCGGCCTCGCTCGGCCACGCCGACACCGCTGCCGTCGCCGCCGTCGTCGCGGGCGCGGCCATCGGCTTTCTCCGGTACAACTTCCACCCGGCCACGATCATCATGGGCGACTCGGGCTCGCTCATGCTCGGCTACCTGCTCGCCACGCTCGCGATCGAAGGCGTGCTGAAGACCGCCGCGGCCGTCTCCCTCGTCTTCCCGCTCGTGATCCTGGCGCTGCCGATCCTCGACACCTCGTTCGTCATCCTGAAGCGGCTGAAGTACCGCCAGCCGATCTACCAGGCCGACCGCTGGCACTTCCACCACCGCTTCGCGAATATCGGCTTCTCGCAGCGGCGCACTGCGCTCACGCTCTACGCCTGGTGCATCGTGCTCTCGGGCTTTGCGCTCGCCATCCGCTTCGTTCCGCCGCACCGGCACGGGTGGACGATCACCTCCGTGACCATCCTCGGCGTGCTCGGCCTGGTCGCCGTGCTGTCCTCGGTCTACGTGATCTACACCCTCGAGATCCTGAAGCTCCGGCGCCTGCGGGCCCTGCGCGGCGGCCGCGCGGACCCCGCCCACGCTTCCGCCGACCGCCCCGCGGCCTAGTTCCCGGAACGTCACAAAGTTGTCACATACTCGCCGAGGTTGGCTATACTGCGCGCGCCCGCCAACCCTCGACGAGGACACGACCCACGACGGCAGGGAAACCGGCAGCATCGGGAGCAACGGCCGGGATCTATCTGCTGGCCGCGCTTGCGCTGTTCGTGGGGATCGGCCTCGGAGTCGGCTGGCTGGCGGGGGCCCCGGCCGTCGGCGCCGCGATCGGCGCGGCGCTCGGTGTCCCGTCCAGCTTCTACCTGGTGTACCGGCGGTTCCGCGACATATGACCTCGCCACAGACGCTCGCAGCCCACAACCTCGACGCCATCGTGGCGATCGTGGCGGTGCCGGTCTTCCTGCTCGCCGGCTGGCCGCTCGAGGGCTGGTTCTGGGCGACGGCGCTGTGGGCAGTGAACCGCTACGCCCAGGCGGTGGTCGAGCGGCGAGCCGCGCGGACGAGCCCGCTTCGCGGCGTCGGCATCATTGGGAGCGAGCATGCTGCTTCGCCCATGGATCGGGATGCTCGTGCTCTTTCTGATCACGAGGGGCGACCGCGCCCTGGTCGTCTCGTCCGTCCTGCTCTTCCTCCTGCTCGTCACGATCGACATCGCCACACGCGTCTTCACCCACAGGAACATCCGCGGAACCCTCGGCGGGGCGGCCTAGATGATCCTGCTCAAGGTCGACTTCAACCCGGTGGCGGAGTTCACGGACTTCGTCCACAACCCGTACGTGAACCTGCCGCTCGGCCTCGACATCAACAAGGCCGTCATCTACCTGTGGCTCACGGCCGCGGTGGCGATGGGCGTCACGCTCCTGATCGTCCGTCGCGGTCTGAAGCTCCGGCCCGACGGCAGCCAGACCGCCGTCGAGGTCGTGTACGACATGTGCCAGAACCAGATCGCGCGAGGCCGGCCTGCCCGAGAGAGGGAATGCGGATCTGGTTCCCGTACGTGGCGACGCTCTTCGTCTTCATCTGGTCGATGAACCTGATCGGCTTCATCCCGCTGCCGTTCGGCGAGCGGCACGTCGACGTGTTCGGCCTGAGCGTCCCGGAGTTCCAGATCTACGCCGCGAGCGCCAACCTGTCCGTGACGCTCGCGCTCACCCTGGTCACGTTCTTCGCCACCCACATCGAGGGCATTCGCTACAACGGCCCGGTCAAGTACTTCAAGAGCTGGATGCCGTCCGGCCTGCCCTCACCCAGGCCCTTCGGTGCGAAGACTCCGGCGGTCCTGATCCTGCTTGGGCTGATCGCGGTGATCGAGGTGCTCTCCCAGTTCGTCCGCATCGTCTCGCTCAGCTTCCGTCTCTTCTTCAACATGCTGGCGGGCCACCTCGTGATCGCGGTCTTCCTCGGCCTCGCCTCGCTCTTGGGCACGTACTTCATCCTGCCCGTGGGCATCCCGATGGGGGTTGCCCTCTACCTGCTGGAATGCACGCTGATCGCCGGCCTGCAGGCGTTCATCTTCGCCACCCTGTCCGCCATCTACATCGGTGGAGCGATCCACCCCGACCACTAGGAGCACGAATGGCCCTCGAAGGCAACGTTCATGATGCTTCCCGCGCACTGGAGCTGGGGCTCGCCACCGGCCTCGGTGCGATCGGCCCCGGCATCGGGGTCGGCTTCATCTTCGGCAAGACGATCGAGGCGGTCGGGCGCCAGCCCGAGCTGCGCGGCCAGCTCCAGGGCCTGATGTGGCTCGGGTTCGCTCTCACCGAGGCGATCATCTTCTATGCCCTGGGCATGGCCTTCGTGGCCTACGCCATCGCGTGACGACGGAGGTAGGCCATGGTCGTCCTTGACTCGACGCTGATCACGCCCACGACAGGGCTCATGATCTGGACGCTGGTGACGTTCGTCGTCGTCTTGATCGTGCTCAAGAAGTACGCGTTCACCCCGATCCAGCAGATGATCGACCAGCGCAGGGTCGCGATCACGGCCGACCTGGACGCGGCCGAGAAGGCGCGCGGCGAGGCGCAGGCCGCGCTCGCCGAGTACCGCGAGCAGCTCGCGGAGGCCCGCAAGGAGGCGGCGCGGATCGTCGAGGACGCACGCCGCGTCGGCGAGGAGCGGCGCGTGGCAGACGTCGCGGCGCTCGAGGCCGAGACCGTCCGCTTGAAGGAGCAGGCCAAGGCCGAGATCGCGGCGGAGACCCGCCAGGCGCTGGCCGACCTGAAGCAGCATGTGGCCGAGCTGACGATGGCCGCGACCGAGAAGGTCGTGCGCGCCCGGCTCGACGCCGGCGAGCAGAAGCGCCTGATCGAAGATGCGCTCGCCGACGTCGACTTCGCGTCGCTCGTCCCGGAGGGCGACGAGTAGTGGCCCAGCGGATCGAGCCCGCCGCGCGCGTCTACGCCGAGGCGCTCTACGGCGCCGCCCGCGACGCGGGGCGCACGCGCGAGGTCGACCGCGACTTCCGGAGCCTCCTCGAGGAGCTCTCCGGCAACCGCCTGCTGCTCCAGGCGCTCGCCAACCCGGCCATCCCGCGCGAAGCCAAGAAGCGGGTCGTGACCCAGCTCCTCGAGGAATCGGAGCCGCTGCTGCGAAACGGCGCGCTCGTCCTGACGAACCACGGCCGCGTCAACCTGCTCGCCGACCTGGCCACCGCCTACGCCGAGCTCGTCGCCGCCGAGGATCGCATCCTGACGGTCGAGGTGACCACCGCCGTCGCGCTCGACGACGCCCAGGTCGACGACCTGCGCGAGCGCGTCTCAGCGGCGGTCGGCCACGAGGCGAACGTGGTCGCGACCGTCGACCCCGAGATCATCGGCGGCCTCGTGCTGAAGGCCCGCGGCGTCCTCCTGGACGCATCGATCCGGCGCCGGCTGGAGGACATCCGCCAGGCGCTCATCCGTACACCATTGCCCATTGGGAGTGAAGCGTGAAGCTGCGACCAGACGAGATCGCGAACATCCTCAAGGCCGAGATCGAGCGGTACGAGGTGCAGACCGACGTCGAGGAGGTCGGCACGATCATCCAGATCGGCGACGGCATCGCCCGCATCTACGGGCTCGACCGCTGCGTCGCCCTCGAGAAGCTCGAGCTCGACCACGGCGTCACCGGCCTCGCGCTGAACCTCGAGGAGGACAACGTCGCCGCCGTGCTCTTCGGCGAGTGGGACAAGATCAAGGAGGGCGACACCGTCCGCCGCACCGGCGAGGTCATGTCGATCCCCGTGGGGGACGACATGATCGGCCGCGTGGTCGACCCGCTGGGCAACGTGCTCGACGGCGGCCCGGCGATCGAGGGCGCGGAGAGGCGGCCGATGGAGTTCAAGGCGCCCGGTGTCGTCGACCGCCAGCCCGTGAAGGAGCCGCTCCAGACCGGCATCAAGGCGATCGACTCGATGATCCCGATCGGCCGCGGCCAGCGGGAGCTCATCATCGGCGACCGCACCACCGGCAAGACCGCCCTCTGCATCGACACGATCTTGAACCAGAAGGGCCAGGACGTCATCTGCATCTACGTGGCGATCGGCCAGAAGGCGTCGAACGTCCGCGCCGTCGAGGCGATCCTGCGCCAGCACGGGGCGATGGACTACACGATCATCGTCGCGGCCTCCGCGACCGAGGCGGCGCCGATCAAGTACATGGCGCCGTACGCCGGCTGCGCCATGGGCGAGCACTTCCTCTACAACGGCCGGCACGCGCTCGTCATGTACGACGACCTCTCCAAGCACGCCGACGCCTACCGCCAGATGTCGCTGCTCGTGCGCCGCCCGCCGGGCCGCGAGGCCTATCCGGGCGACGTCTTCTACCTGCACTCGCGGCTGCTCGAGCGCTCGGTCAAGCTGTCCGACGAGCTCGGAGGCGGCTCGCTGACCGCGCTACCGGTCATCGAGACCCAGGCCGACGACGTGTCGGCGTACATCCCGACGAACGTCATCTCCATCACGGACGGGCAGATCTTCCTGAAGTCCGACCTGTTCTACTCGGGCGTCCGGCCCGCCATCGACACCGGTATCTCGGTCTCGCGCGTCGGCGGCAACGCCCGCATCCGAGCGATGAACAAGGTCGCCGGGCGCCTGCGCCTCGACCTGGCGGCGTTCCGTGAGCTCGAGGCGTTCTCCCAGTTCGCGTCAGAGCTCGACGCCGCGACGCAGCGCCAGCTCGCGCGCGGCCAGCGCCTCGTTGCCACGCTCAACCAGCCGCAGTACGCGCCGTGGCCGGTCGAGGAGCAGGTGACGGCGATCTGGGCGGCGGTCAACGGCTATCTCGACGACATCCCCGTCACCGAGGTGCCGCGCTTCCACGCGGAGCTGCGCGAGTCGCTGCGGGCGGAGGGCACCGTCCTCAAGGCGATCGTCGAGACCCGCGACCTCTCGGACGAGACCGTCGAGGCGCTGAAGAAGGCCGTCGACGGCTTCAAGGAGAGCTTCTTCGTCGAGGAGCAGCACGGCCTGGCGGCGGCGGCCTCCTAACGAGCGCAGGTGGCCAGCCAGCAGGACATCCGACGGCGGATCCGCTTCGCGCAGAACGTCGAGAAGATCACCAAGGCGATGGAGCTCGTGGCCGCCTCGCGGCTGCGCCGCGCCCAGGCCCGGATCGAGGCTCTGCGCCCATACGCCGATCGCATGCAGGCGCTGACCGTCGAGGTCGCCGCAGCGTCTTCGCGCGCCCATGACCAGCCGCTGCTCGCCCGCCGCGACGTCTCGACCGTCGCCGTCGTCGCGCTCTCGGCGGACCGCGGCCTGGCCGGCGGCTTCAACGCCAACGTCGTGCGCCGCAGCCTCGAGGCGGCCGCGCGGGAGCGGGCGGAGGGCCACGACGTGATCTGGCTCACAGTCGGCCGGCGGGGCACCTCGACCCTGCGCTTCCGCGGCCAGGAGATCGAGGCCGACTACACGCGGGATGACTGACCGACCCGGGTTCGCGGATGCCCGGGCCATCGCCCAGCGCGTCGCCGACCTCTACACCGAGGGCCGGATCGACCGGGTCGTCATGGTCTACAACGCGTTCGTCTCGGCGCTCGCCCAGAAGCTCGAGGAGGTCGAGCTCCTGCCCGTCCCGGAGAGCCTTCTGAGCGGCGAGGAGCCTCAGACGATCGAGGGCTCCTACCTCGAGGAGCCCGACGCCAGCACGATCCTGTCGCATCTCCTTCCGACCTACCTCGAGGTGACCGTCTACCGGGCCCTGCTCGAGTCGACGGCGTCCGAGCACGGCGCGCGCATGACGGCCATGCGGAACGCGTCCGAGAACGCCGGCGAGCTGATCGACTCCTACACGCTCCAGATGAACCGCGCCCGCCAGTCCGAGATCACCCAGCAGATCCTCGAGGTCGTCGCCGGTGCCGACGCGCTCGAGTGACGGGCTACACTCCTCTGCGGTGAAGCCCGTCGCCATCGCCCGAGACCATTCGCACGGCCTCCGACGGCTGTTCGTCGCCGTGTCCTGGCTGACGCTGATCGCCGGCGTGGTCGTCTACCTGAGCGTTCGCGGCGATTCCAGCTCGCACGCCTCGGGCGGCGGGCCGGCCGTGGTCGTGAAGACCGGCGACGCGAACCTCGGGGCCAAGATCCCGGTGCCGCCCGCCGCCCTGCGCACGGTGAAGTCGTTCATCGACGACGCCGTGCTGCGCAAGGACCTGGCGGCGGCGTGGGACGAGTCGGCGCCGGCGCTCCGCGGAGGGCTCACCCGCGCCCAGTGGATGACCGGGACGATCCCCGTCGCCCAGTTCCCGGCGAGTGCCTTCGCCAAGGCCTCGTACAAGGTCGTGAGCTCCCGGCAGAAGCAGGTCATGCTCCTGATCTTCATCTTCCCCGCGAAGGGCTCGAACGTGCCGGGATGGGACTACTACGCCAAGCTGGTGCCCCAGAACGGCCGCTGGGTCGTGAGCTACTTCCAGACCAAGGGGCACACCGGCCCCGTGCCGTCCGGGCCCTCGTGATGCTTCCGGCGGCGTCCTTGCACGGCGCATGCCGTGCGAGTATCCTCGCCTGAATGGCCACGCAGCAGCGTTCCACGCCGCTGGTCCCGGGCGCCGCAGCGGGTGCAGCAGACTTCGCGGACAGCGGAGGCGGCGGTGTCGTCGCCCGTGGCTACTGGGAGCAGGCCTGGCGCCGGTTCCGGCGCGACCGCCTTGCGATCGCGAGCGGCGTGTTCATCGTTCTCCTGACGTTCGCCGCCTTCGTGGGAGCGCCGCTCGCGCAGCATTGGCTGGGCCACGGCCCGAACGATCTCATCAAGGGCGGTGTCGAGAACTTCGTGCCGGTCGGGCCGTGGTCGCACGTGGTCACGTCCACGCCGGGGCACGAGACGCTCCTGGTGCTCGGCGCCTCCGACCTCCTGGGCCGCGACGAGTTCCTGCGCCTGCTCTACGGAGCGCGCATCTCGCTCGAAGTCGCGATCCTCGCCACCATCCTCGGAGTGTCGATGGGCGTCGCGCTCGGAACGATCGCGGGGTACTACGGCGGCTTCGTGGACACGATCGTGTCACGCCTGACCGAGATCGTCATGGCGTTCCCGCTGCTCCTGTTCGCGATCGCGCTCTCGGCGACCATCGGCGACCGCCTGAACTCGTACACGATGTTCGGGATCTTCCAGCACGGGATCGTCTCGCTGACGCTCGTCATCGGCTTCTTCTCGTGGTTCTACCCGGCCCGCATCGTGCGGGCCCAGGTGCTCTCCTTACGTGAGAAGGAGTTCGTCGAGGCCGCCCGGATGGTCGGGAACTCCAACCTGCGGATCATGCGCTCGCACCTGCTCCCGCACCTGGTCGGCACGATCATCGTCTACTCGACGCTGACCGTCGCCGTGAACATCCTGTTCGAGGCGGCGCTCTCCTACCTGGGCGTGGGCCTGCCGCTGCCGGACGCGAGCTGGGGGAACCTGCTCTCGGAGGCGGTGCAGTTCTACACGCTCCAGCCCTGGGTGATGCTCTTCCCGGGCCTTGCGATCCTCTTCACGACGCTGGCGTTCAACCTGCTGGGCGACGGCCTCCGCGACGCGCTCGACCCGCGCGGCGGAACGCTCTGATCGCGGCGTTCACCGCCCGCTAACTTCCCGCTCCGGCCGGCGTCGTATGGAACGGCCCTCGTGCGGCCGCATGTCAACCCACGACCTGATCGGAGAGGGTGAGGAGATGAAGAGACCTGGTCTCCTGTTGAGTGCCGCGGCGCTCCTGAGCGGCGTTGTGCTGCTCGGCGCCGCCGGGTGCGGCGGAGGCGGTTCGAGCGGTGGAGCAAGCGGTGGGTCGACTCCCGCATCCACGCCGCACCAGAACGGCGGCACCATCAAGATGGCGCTGGCAGGCGGGATCGACTATCTCGACCCGGCCCTCGCCTACTACCAGATCAGCTGGCAGATCCAGTACTCCACGTGCCTCAAGCTGCTGAACTACCCGGACAAGACGGGTGCGGCAGGCTCGGAGCTCGTGCCCGATGCGGCGTCCGCCATGCCGAGCGTCAGCTCGGACGGGCTCACGTACACGTTCACCGTGAAGCCGGGGTACAAGTTCTCGCCGCCGTCCACCGAGGAGGTCACCCCGAAGACCTTCCAGTTCGCGGTCGAGCGTGACCTGAATCCCAAGCAGAGCTCGTTCGCGGTGCCGTTCCTGGGCGACGTGCAGGGCGCGACCGACTACAACGCCGGCAAGGCGAAGTCGGTGTCCGGCATCAAGGTTACGGGCGATCAGATCGCGTTCACCCTGACCCAGCCGGATCCGGGGTTCCTCTCGAAGATCGCGATGCCGTTCTTCTGTGCCATCCCGACCGACACCAAGATCGACTCGCACGGCGTGAACGCGATCCCGTCTGCGGGGCCGTACTACGTGTCCTCGTACACGCCGAGCCGGTCGATCGTCGTGAAGAAGAACCCGAACTACACCGGCGATCGCCCCGCGATCCCGGACGAGTTCGACTACACGCAGCTCTCGATCGATCCGAACCAGGCCACGCTCTCGGTGGACAACGGGTCGCTGGACTACGCGCCTGACGGCGTCGCTCCGGCCCAGACCCGCACGCTCTACCAGAAGTACGGCCCGAACGGGACGAACGGTCCACAGCGGATCTACTTCGACCCGTGTCTCTGCGTCCGCTACATGGGCCTGAACACGAGTCGCGACGCGTTCTCGAACCCGATGGTGCGCCAGGCGGTGAACTGGGCCATCGACCGGCCGGGGATCCTCCAGACGATGGGGTTCAAGGCCGGCGTGCCGAACGACAAGATCATGCCGCCGGGCGTCCCCGGGGCGGACGTCGAGAAGAACATCTACCCGCTCGACTCCCCGACCTCGGACGACATCGCGAAGGCCAAGTCGCTGATCCAGCAGTCGGGGGTCACGACGCCGATCACCGCGGTGCTCTACACCTGCAACCAGCAGCCGTGTCCGGACCGGACGTCGGTGATGCAGGCGAACCTGAAGGCGATCGGGATCAACGTCCAGATCAAGCAGTTCGAGCGGGCGACTCAGTTCACCAAGGAGTCGACGAAGACCGAGCCGTTCGACATCGCTGACGAGGGCTGGATCGCCGACTACCCCGACCCGTTCGACTGGGTGAACGTGCTCCTGAACGGCGAGCACATCCCGGCGACGAACGGCTCGAACTACGCCTACTTCAACAACCCTGACTTCAACAAGCAGATGGACGACGCTGCCAAGTTGAGCGGTCAGGAGCGCTTCACCACCTACGGCAACCTCGCGACTGCGATCATGCAGGAGCAGGCGCCGTGGGCAGCGTGGGACGTCGACAACAACATCGACTTCTTCAGCCCGCGCATCGGATGCACGGTGTACAACGCGGTCTACGGGATGGACCTCAGCACCATGTGCATCAAGTCGTAGACCAGTAGAACTCCGATCGGCTCGGGTGCCGGAACCCCCGGCACCCGGGCCGATCCTCTAAACTCGGTGACCAGGTGATCCGCTACATCATCCGCCGACTCCTGTGGGCGATCGTGCTGTTCCTCGCAGTCACGATCGTCACCTACGTGATCTTCTATCTGATCCCGGTCGACCCGGCCCGGCTCGCGGCCGGCCGCAACCCGACGCCGCAGGAGGTCAAGAACGTCGCCCACTACCTGGGGACGGACAAGCCGGTCTGGTACCAGTACGGCCTCTTCCTGAAGCGGCTCGTCATCGACCACAGCCTGGGCTATTCGTTCGCCAACCGGCAGAGCGTGAACTCGACGATCCTGGCGGCGGCCCCAGTGACGATCTCGCTCGTCCTCGGCGGCGCGATCCTGTGGATGACGATCGCGCTCCCCGTCGGCGTCTACTCGGCGCTCCACCCGCGCTCGCGGACTCGACCGCTTCGCGATGGCGAGCGTCCTCGTGGGGATCTCGGCCCACCCGGTGTGGATCGGGCTCATGCTCTCCTACATCTTCGGCTTCCGCCTCTCGCTCTTCCCGATCCAGGGCTACTGCAACCTGAAGGGGTCGCTCGAGGGCAAGACTGCGGCGGGCCGGTCGACTGGTTCTACCACATGATCCTGCCCTGGATCGCCTTCGCCGATCCTCTACGCCGCGTTCTACGTGCGGATGATCCGCGCCAACGTCATGGACACGCTGAACGAGGACTACGTGCGCACGGCGCGCGCCAAGGGGGCGCCCGAGCACCGCGTGATGGTGCAGCACGTCATGCGAAACGCGATGCTGCCGGTGGTGACGATGCTGGGGATGGACATCGCCATCGCCCTCGGCGGCGCGGTGCTGATCGAGATCGGTGTTCGGCCTTCCCGGGCTGGGCGCGCTCGCGATCCGCGGGATCCGCACGTTCGATCTCCCAGTCATCATGGGGACGGTCGTGTTCGCATCGATCATGGTGATCGTCTTCAACCTGATCGTCGACATCCTCTACGCCTGGATCGACCCCCGGATCCGGCTGGCCTGAGTTGGCGCTTCTCGACGTCCGCGACCTGACGACGCACTTCACGACGGACGACGGAGTCGTGCGCGCCGTGGACGGCGTGTCGTTCTCGGTCGAGAAGGGAAAGACGCTCGCGATCGTCGGCGAGTCCGGCTCGGGCAAGAGCGTCACGTGCCTCACCATCATGGGGCTGAACACGGGCAGGGTGCAGACCACCGGCGAGGCGATGTTCGACGGGACGGACCTGATCACGTTGCCGAAGCGGGAGCTGCGGGAATACCGGGGCAAGCGGATCTCGATGATCTTCCAGGACCCGATGACGTCCCTGAACCCCGTGCACACGATCGGCCGCCAGCTCCGCGAGGCGGTCATGCTGCACGAGGGCGCCACCAAGGCCCAGGCGAACTCTCGCGCCCTCGAGATGCTCCGCGCGGTGCGGATCCCGCGGCCCGACGCCCGGCTCGACGACTTCCCGCACCAGTTCTCGGGCGGAATGCGCCAGCGGGTGATGATCGCGATGGCGCTCATCAACAACCCCGACCTCCTGATCGCCGACGAGCCGACGACCGCGCTCGACGTCACGACTCAGGCGCAGATCCTGCGGCTCATGACCGAGCTCCAGCGCGACTTCGGAAGCGCGATCATCCTGATCACGCACGACCTCGGCGTCGTGGCCGAGACCGCCGACGACGTGCTCGTGATGTACGCGGCCAAGCCGGCCGAGCAGGGCGCGTGCGAGGACGTCTTCTACCGGCCCCACCACCCCTACACGTGGGGCCTCATGCGGTCGCTGCCCCATCTCACCGCCATCGGCGCCGAGCTGAAGCCGATTCCCGGCACGCCGCCGTCCCTTCTGAATCCGCCGTCCGGCTGCCGGTTCCACGTCCGCTGTCCGTACGCGATGGACGTCTGCAGGACGGTCGAGCCGACGCTCGAGCCGGCTTCCGGCGACCACCGTCACCTCGCTGCCTGTCACCTCGAGGAGCACGTGAAGCAGCGGGAGGCGGAGCTGATCGTCACCGAGATGATGGCGGACTCGGCGTAGTGGTCACCCTGGCGGAGCAGGAGGCACTCGCCCCGGAGCCGACCGGCGACGAGCTGCTCGTCGTCGACTCGCTCGAGAAGCACTTCCCGATCACCCGCGGGATCGTCTTCCAGAAGGAGATCGCCACGGTGCGGGCGGTGGACGGCGTCTCCTTCACGGTGAAGCAGGGCGAGACGCTCGGCATCGTGGGCGAGTCGGGGTGCGGCAAGTCCACCATGGCCCGCTGCATCATGCGCCTGCTCGATCCGACCGGCGGCCGCGTCGTGTTCGACGGCCAGGACATCACCACGATCAAGGGCCACGACCTGCTCCGGGTCCGGCGCGAGCTCATGATGGTCTTCCAGGATCCGTACGCGTCGCTCAACCCGCGAAAGCGCGTGGGCTACATCGTCGGCGAGGCGCTCCACGTGCACAAGGAGGGCACGGCGAAGGAGGTGAAGACGCGCGTCCAGGAGCTGCTCGAGGTGGTGGGCCTCAACCCGGAGCACTACAACCGCTACCCGCATGAGTTCTCCGGCGGCCAGCGTCAGCGGATCGGCGTCGCCCGCGCCCTGGCGATCCGGCCGAAGATGATCGTGTGCGACGAGCCGGTCTCGGCGCTCGACGTGTCGGTCCAGGCCCAGATCCTGAACCTGCTGAAGCGCCTCCAGCGCGAGTTCGGCCTCACCTACGTCTTCATCGCCCACGACCTGGACGTGGTGCGCCACATCTCCGACCGGGTCGCCGTCATGTACCTCGGCAAGATCGTCGAGATGGGATCCGGCGTGCAGCTCCAGGGCCGCCCGCGGCACCCGTACACGGGCGCGCTGCTCTCGGCGGTGCCGATCCCGAACCCGCGCGAAGCGCGCGCCCGCGTGCCCGTCGTTCTCGAGGGCGACGTGCCGAGCCCGATCAACCCGCCCTCCGCCTGCCGGTTCCATCCCCGCTGCCCGCGCTTCCAGCCGGGCATCTGCGACGTCGAGGAGCCGCCGCTCGAGCAGAAGGACGGCGGCGCGGAGGTGGCGTGCCACTTCCCGCTCGAGACGTGGCCCATGAGCGACCTGCGCCTTCCGGCGTCCCAGCCCGGCTGACCGCCGGTGCGGGCGTGGGGGCAGCGATATGCCGCGGGCCTGCGCCGGCTCGTCAGCCTCATCGCCGGGGTCGACGCGGTCACGGCGGCCGGCTCGCTCGTGCTCGGCCTCGTGCTGGGCGCCGACCTGCGCCGGTCGGTCGCGCTCGGGTTCTACCTCGTCGGGTCTGTGATGCTCGTCGTCGGCGTCCTCTACGGCGTCCGCCCCCCGGTCCGCACCACCGGCGATCACGGCTCGGGAGGGTTGCTCGGGTCGCTCGCGTCGGGCGGCGGCAGCGCGCGCTGGGCGAGCGCGGACGACCTCCGAGACAGCCTCTCGACGTCGGCGCTCTTCGTCACGCTCGGCCTGTCCTGCCTCGCGGTCGGCATCGTCGTCGACCCCCGCGACGGGCTGCTCTAACGCCGGCCCAAGAACTGGCGCTAACGTTTCGGCAGGTCGTACGTCGATAGGGAGACCGTGACGAGCCCTTCACGACTTGATTGCAACGGTGCGCGGGCCCTGGCGTCGCAGGCGCTCGACGCCGAGCTCTCCGAGCTCGAGCGCGCCGCGCTTGCATCGCACCTGCGCCGGTGCGCGGACTGCGCCCACTTCGAGCGCTGTGCCGGCTGGCTGGCGGAGAGGCTGCGGGCGGCGGAGCCGGCTGTCGCGGTGGCGCTGCCGCAGGTGCGCTCCCGACGGCGGCGTGTGGGCGGCGTGCGCCGCGTTGCCGGCGCGGGTGCCGCGATCGCCGCGGCGTTCGTGCTCGGCGTCTTCGCGGCAGGCACCCGGTCGGTGCATTCGGCGCCGGAGCAGCGTCCGCAGCTCGTCGCGCTGCGCTCGCTCGGCCGGGACATGCTGATCATGCGGAGCGAGCGGCAGCCGTTCGACCCGAGCGTGCGCTGGCCGCAAACGCGGCTCCCGGTCTGATCGGATCGGATACGAGGTCTACACTCCAGGACGGCGATGCCGCTGATCTCAGCTGTCTCCTCCCGCGTTTGACACCTCGACCACGCCGCCCGTGTGGCGGCCGCCGTCGAGCGTTCCCGGCTGGCCGCCGAGGTGGGTGAGCCGCGGGCGCGGCGGCGCCGGGTCTGGGGTGCGAGGCGTGTAACGAAGTCGGAGACCGCGCTCGCCGCCGAGTGATACGATCCGGCTCCCGGAGCCGAATTCCTCTCCCCACGCGCGCCGCACAAGGAGTCACATTGTCCGAGAACGGCCAGTCCTCGAACGTCGGCAGGATCGTCGAGATCAAGGGCGTCGTCATCGACGCGATCTTCTCAAGCGGCCTGCCCGCGATCTACCACGCGCTCGAGATCAGCCTGCCCGACGGCGGCCGCCTCGTGGCGGAGGTGCAGCAGCACCTGGGCGACGGCCGGGTGCGGGCGATCGCGATGGACGCCACCGACGGCCTGGCCCGGGGCCTCGACGTGGTCGACACCGGCGGCCCGATCACGGTGCCGGTGGGCGAGCGGACGCTGGGGCGGATCTTCAACGTCCTGGGCGAGCCGGTCGACAAGGGCGACCCGGTCGAGGAGGGCGAGCGGTGGCCGATCCACCGCGAGCCGCCGACGTTCGAGAGCCTGAGCCCGACGACCGAGATCTTCGAGACGGGGATCAAGGTTGTCGACCTGCTGGCGCCGTACGTGAAGGGCGGCAAGGTCGGCCTCTTCGGGGGCGCGGGCGTCGGCAAGACGGTGCTCATCCTCGAGCTCATCAACAACATCGCCCAGGTGCACGGCGGCCTCTCGGTGTTCGCCGGCGTCGGCGAGCGCAGCCGCGAGGGCAACGACCTCTGGCTCGAGATGACCGAGTCCGGCGTCATCTCCAAGACCGCGCTCGTCTACGGGCAGATGAACGAGCCGCCGGGCGCGCGCCTTCGCGTCGGCCTGTCGGGCCTCACGATGGCCGAGTACTTCCGCGACGAGCAAAACCAGGACGTGCTGCTCTTCATCGACAACATCTTCCGGTTCGTCCAGGCCGGATCCGAGGTGTCGGCGCTCCTCGGCCGCATGCCGAGTGCCGTGGGCTACCAGCCGACCCTGGCGACGGAGATGGGCCAGCTCCAGGAGCGGATCACGTCGACGTCGAAGGGCTCGATCACCTCGGTTCAGGCGATCTACGTGCCGGCCGACGACCTGACCGACCCGGCGCCGGCGGCGTCGTTCGCCCACCTCGACGCGACGACCGTGCTGTCGCGGTCGATCTCCGAGAAGGGCATCTACCCGGCGGTCGACCCGCTCGACTCCAACTCGCGGATCCTCCAGCCCGGCTCGGTGGGCGAGGAGCACTACCAGACGGCGACGCGGGTGCAGGAGATGCTCCAGCGCTACAAGGACCTCCAGGACATCATCGCCATCCTCGGCATGGACGAGCTCTCGGACGACGACAAGGTGGTCGTGCAGCGAGCCCGCAAGATCGAGCGCTTCCTGAGCCAGCCGTTCCACGTCGCCGAGCCGTTCACGGGCTCCCCCGGCAAGTACGTGAAGCTCGAGGACACGATCCGCAGCTTCCAGGAGGTGCTCGACGGCAAGCACGACGACCTGCCCGAGCAGGCGTTCTACCTGGTCGGCGCGATCGAGGACGTCGTCGAGGCCGCAGAGAAGATGAAGACCACGGCGTAGCGGGTAGATCGTGCCCGACCATCCGCCGTATCCAGTCGAGCTGATCACGCCTGAGGGAATCGCCTTCCAGGGCGAGGCCGAGATGCTGGTCGTGCCCGGCGCCGCCGGCGAGCTCGGCATCCTCGCGAACCACGCCCCGCTGATCTCGCTCCTGAAGCCCGGCGAGACGCGCATCACCGACGACCAGGGCGCCGTCAAGCGCTACGCCACCGACGATGGCTACGTGCAGGTGCGCCAGAACCGCGCCGTCGTCCTGGTCGGCGAGGCCGTGGATGCCGAGGCGATCGACGCGTCGGATGCCTCCCGCCGGCTCGAGGAAGCCCGCTCGGCGCTCGAGCAGGCCGAGGGCGGCGACGGCGACGTCTATGCGGCCCGCCGCGAGGCGGCCTTCGCCGAGGCGCTGACCAAGGTCGCCCAACGCTGACGTCCGCGCCCGGGGCGGCCCACCCGGTACACGTTCGGATCGAGTACCGGGAGCGCCGCTCGCGGCTCACCACGGCCCTGCGGTTCCTGCTGGCGCTGCCGCACCTCGTGGGCGCGCTCTGCGTCGGCCTCGCGGCTGCCGTCGCGGTCGCCGTGGCCTGGGTCTCGATCCTCGCCACCGGCCGCTATCCGAGGCCCCTCGCCGGCTTCGTCGCCGGCGCGATCCGGTACACGACGCGGGTCGGGTGCTACTGGCTCCTCGTCACCGATCCCTTCCCGTCGTTCGCGCTCTCCCGGCAAAGCGGGGACACCGTGGACGTGCGGGTCGAGGAGCCCGCCCGCCGGTCGCGGCTCACGACCCTGTTTCGCCTGCCGCTCGCGCTGCCCGCGCTCACGCTGCTCTACCTCTTCCAGGTCTTCGGCCTCGTCGCGACCTTCGTGGCGTGGTGGACCGTCCTCGTGACCGGCCGGCTGCCGCACGGCATGTTCGAGGTCATGGAGGTCGGCCACCGGTTCCAGGCGCGTGTCTCGGCGTACGTCTGGCTGCTCGTGGACGCGTATCCCTGGTTCCAGGAGGAGCCCGGTTCCGGGCCCGCTGGATGGGGGATCCAGGCGGAGCTGCGGCCCGCTCCGGAATGAGTTTGGCCGCGGTGGTCGAAGGGGGACGTGTCTATACTCTTGCGACCCCGCGCCCGTGCCGGCGCGCCCCAGGAGCCGATGGCAACGCAGACCCCGCCAACGCCGCCGTCCTCTCGCGCGCGGCCTAAGATGACGATTTACGGCGGCGGCCCGCCGCCGAAGAAGCGCAAGCGGCGCTGGGTCCGGGTCGCGCTCTGGACGTTCGGCAGCCTCTTCCTCGTGCTGCTGGCGTTCGTGGCGGCCGTCGCCTACTGGCTCTACGGCGACTACTCGCGGATCACCAGCAACTCGCAGGACGTCCAGACGGCCACAAGGGCGCTGGATCTCCTGCCGCAGGCCGACTCGCCGGTCACGGCCCTCGTCATCGGCTCCGACCACCGCTACACCGACGGCTCCTCCCCGTCGCGGTCCGACACGTTCATGCTGGTGCGGATCGACCCCAAGCACCACCTGGTGTCGCTGCTCTCCTTCCCGCGCGACCTGTGGGTCGAGATCCCCGGCTTCGGGATGGACCGCATCAACGCTGCGTTCTCCGACGGCGCCCAGCTCCAGGGCTCGAGCCCGACGAAGCTCGCCCTCCAGACGGTCAAGAACCTCACGGGCCTCAAGATCAACTACGTCGGCGTGGTCGACTTCCGCGGCTTCAGCGACCTCGTGAACAACCTGGGCGGCGTGTACGTCCCTGTGGACGAGTACTACCTGCACACGCAGGCCACGAACGACGCGTCGCCGGTCGGCGACCGCTACTCGGCGATCGACGTCAAGCCCGGCTACCAGCTCCTCTACGGCGCCAACGCCCTCGCGTTCAGCCGCTACCGCCACACGGACTCGGACTTCTACCGAAACGCCCGCCAGCAGACGTTCCTGCGGGCGTTCGAGCAGCGCGCCGCGAGCCGGTTCCACGGGATCTCGCTCACCGACCTGCCCGACATCAAGAACCTGCTCGACACCATCTCGAGCAACGTCCAGATCGGCGCCAAGGGCGGCTCGCCCAGCGTGCGGACGTTCGTGAAGTACGCGACGCTGGCGCCGTCGCTGGCCGGCCATTTCGTCACCGCCCGGCTCGAGGCAACCACGGGGATGGAGGGCGACGCCTCGGTGGTGCTCGCGACACCCGACGCCATCCAGCGGGCCGTCTACCAGTTCACGCACCCGCAGGCGCTGGCCTCGCCGACCGGCCAGCTTCCGACCGCAAAGAGGCCGACGAAGCCCAAGAAGCACACGTTCAAGCCGGCGGTGCCTCCAGCGTCCGTCACCGTCTCCGTCCTGAACGGCACGACGAAGGCGGGCGAGGCCGCCTCGACGGCCACCGCGCTCGGCGGCTACGGCTACCCGACGTCGTCGGCCAACGCCGACACGCAGAGCTACACCCAGACCTGGGTCTACTACCGCTCCGGGTCCCAGGCCGCTGCCGGCGACGTGAAGAAGATCCTCGGCGTGGGGCAGGTGGGCCCGCTCCCGGCGACCTTCAGCGGGACATCGGCCGAGGTCGTGACCGTACTCGGCACGGACTACGGCGGAAAGCTCGCGATCCCCCCGCCCAAGAAGGCGACCAGCTCCGCCCTGCCCGAGACGATCAACCCCGACGACCAGGTCTACCTCCAGGCCTTCCGCGATGCCGCCCACCGCGCGCACATCCCCGGCATGTACCCGACCGTGACGCAGAGCGCGTCCGAGTTCGTGCCGTACACGACGACGATGCCGATCCGCACCTACGTCATCCGCAATTCCGGGCACGGGTACAACTCGCTCTACGCGATGTTCCGGATGCCCGGCATCGCAGGCGCGTACTGGGGCATCCAGGAGACCGGGTTCGCCGACGCGCCGATCCTGGCCAACCCGACCACCACCCGGACGCTGGACAAGCGCGTCTACCGCTTCTACTACAACGGGCCGCATCTCCACATGGTCGCCTTCACGTACCGCAAGCGAGTCTACTGGGTCATCAACACGCTCCTCGACGACCTGACCAACACCGAGATGCTCGCGATCGCGCGCTCGCTCAAGCCGACCGGATGAGCGCGGCCAGGGGGAACGGGAGCGCCGTCGGCGTCGTCGGCGCCGGCTATGTAGGTCTGGTGACGGCGGCGTGCTTCGCCGACCTCGGCCACGACGTCGTCTGCTGCGACGTGAACGCGGAGCGGATCGAGGCCCTCATCGCCGGCCGAGTGCCCATCTACGAGCCGGGCGTCGAGCCGCTGCTGCAGCGAAACCGGGCCCGGCTCTCGTTCACCGGCGAGCTGGCCGACGTGCTCGAGCGCTGCCGGATCGTCTTCGTGTGCGTCGACACGCCGCCGACGGCGTCGGGCGACGCGGACCTCTCGCGGGTCGAGGCCGTCGTGGCCGGCATCCCGCAGACCGGGACGCGCCACGTCCTCGTGATGAAGTCGACCGTGCCGGTGGGCACCGGCGAGAAGGTGCGGCTGGAGCTCATGACCCGGGGGCTCGACCAGATCGGCTACGTCTCGAACCCGGAGTTCCTGCGCGAGGGGCGCGCGCTGGCCGACTTCATGGAGCCCGACCGGATCGTGATCGGGGCGTTCGAGCAGGCCGACGGCCAGGCCGTCGCCGACCTCTACGCCGACATCGAGTCGCCCGTCATCCGCACCGACGTCGCCTCGGCCGAGATGATCAAGTACGGCTCGAACGCCTTCCTGGCCACCAAGATCTCGTTCATCAACGAGATCGCCAACGTGTGCGAGGAGGTCGGCGCGGACGTCTCGGTCGTGGCAAACGGCATGGGCCTCGACGACCGCATCGGCCCGCACTTCCTGCGGCCGGGCATTGGATTTGGTGGGTCGTGTTTTCCCAAAGATGTGAACGCGCTCAAGCAGCTCGCAGGAAATTCGGGCTACCACTTCCAGCTCCTCACCGCGGTCATCGAGGTGAACGAGCTCCAGAAGCGGCGCGTCGTGGGGAAGCTCGAGAAGCACCTGGGGTCGCTGCGCGGCCGCCGGATCGCGATGCTCGGCCTGGCGTTCAAGGCCAATACCGATGACATGCGCGAGGCCTCGAGCCTCGTCCTCGCCGCCCGCCTGCGGTCGGAGGGCGCCGAGGTGATCGCGTACGACCCGGTGGCGATGGAGAAGGCCCGCGCCGCCCTCGTCGACGGCGTCGACCTGGCCGGGTCCGTCCTCGAGGCGGTGACCGGTGCCGACGCCGCCGTGATCGTCACCGAGTGGGGCGAGTTCCGGCATCTCGCCACGCGCGCGGTGCGCGAGGCGATGGCGACGCCGCTCATCGTCGACGGCCGAAACCTGCTCGACCCGCGCCAGGTGCGCGCGGCCGGCTTCGCGTACGAGTCCGTCGGCCGGCCGGCCGATCCGGCCGACGTGCTGCGGATCGCGGCGGATCCGGCGGACGCCGTCTCGTGATCGCCGTCGTCCTCGTGGGCGGCGAGGGCACGCGCCTTCGCCCCCTCACGTACACGACCCCCAAGCCGATGCTGCCGATCGCAAATCGGCCGTTCCTGGAGCACCAGGTCGAGCACCTGCGCGCGCACGGCGTCGACCGCATCGTCCTGGCGTGCGGCTACAAGCCCGACGCGATCAGGGCGCACTTCTGCGACGAGCTCGAGTACGTGGTCGAGCCCGAGCCGCTCGGCACCGGCGGCGCGATCGCGTACGCGGCGCGCGAGGCCGGGATCGGCGAGACGTTCGTGGCGTGCAACGGCGACGTCCTCACCGACCTCGACCTGACCGCGCTCGCGGCCTTCCACCGCGACCGTGGCGCCCGCATGACGATCGCCCTTCACCCGGTCGACGACCCCAGCCGCTACGGCGTCGTCGCGACCGCGGAGGACGGGGCCGTCACCGCGTTCATCGAGAAGCCGCCGCCGGGCTCGACTCCCGTGCGCACGATCAACGCCGGGACCTACGTCGCCGAGCCGGACGTCCTGGACCTGGTCCCGCCGGGCCGTGCCGTCTCGGTGGAGTACGACGTCTTCCCGCGGCTCGTGGGGGAGGGGCTGTACGCGCTCTCCGACGAGGGCGCCTGGCGCGACATCGGGACGCCCGCGAGCTTCCTGGCGGCGAACCTCGAGCGGATGCCGCCCGCCGGGCTCGTCGACCCGACCGCCGTGGTCGATCCGCAGGCGGTCGTGGAGGGCTCCGTGATCGGCCCGGGATGCCGGATCGAGGCCGGCGCGCACGTCCACGGGTCGGTTGTTCTCGCCGGGGCGCTTGTGGCGGCGGGCATGACGATGGACAATCTGGTAGTGGGAAGAACTGGAGAACCGGTGTGGTGACCTTCCAGGCCGATCCGTCGGGCATGTCCGATGCCATCGCCGGGATGGCCGAGCAGTTGCGGGCCGGCGAGCGGACGGGCGCGGAGGCGGGCATCGAGCTCGGGCTCCCGGCCGCCGTCGTCATGGCGGGCATGGGCGGCTCCGCGATGGGCGGCGAGCTCCTGCGGGCGCTGGTCGCCGCCGACTGCCCGGTGCCGATCACGCGCGTGCGCGGATTCGGCGTCCCGGCGTGGGCGGGCCCCGGCACGCTGGTCGTGTGCACGAGCTACTCCGGCGACACCGCCGAGACGCTGGCCTGCGCCCACCAGGCGCATGCGCAGGGCGCCGCGCTCCTGGGCGTCGCGTCGGGAGGCGCGCTGGCGCGGCTCGCCGGCGAGCTCGGCTTTCCGTGCGCGATCGTCCCCGGAGGCATGCAGCCCCGGGCCGCGCTCGGCTACCTGTTCGGCGCCATGGCGGGCGCGTTCGCGGCCTGCGGCCTCTCGGCCGAGGGCATCGCCGAGGAGTGCGCTCAGGGCGTCGAGGCCTGCGACCGCGACGCGGCTGCCGAGCTGGGCAGGCGGTTGGCCGGGAGCGTCCCGCTCGTGTACGGCACGGGGCCGCTGGGTGCAGTGGCCTATCGCTGGAAGACGCAGTTCAACGAGAACGCCAAGATGCACGCCTTCAGCCACGCCTTTCCCGAGCTCGGCCACAACGAGATCGTGGGCTGGGAGGGCGCCGACGGCCGCGGGTTCGCGATCATCGCGCTGCGCGACCCGGACGAGCGTGTCGAGATCCGGCGCCGGATCGACGTCACCCTCGACATGGCCCGCCCCCACGCCACTGTGGTCGCCGCGGTCGAGGGCCACGGCCTCTCGCGGACCGCGCGTGCGTTCAGCCTCGTCGCCACCGGCGACTGGGTGACCTACCACGCGGCGCTCGCCCGCGGTGTCGACCCCACGCCGGTGGACGCGATCACCGCGCTCAAGCAGGCCCTGCACGAATAGCGAGGTCTTGACGGCGTAGCGCACGCACGCTATATATAGCGTAGATGCAATACGACGATCTCCTTGCCGAGCTGCGCTCCGCCCTCGACGCCGGACGGGTCGAGGAGGCCGACGTCCGCCGGGTGCTCGCGCGCGCCGACCGCGCGCAGCGGCCGGGGCCGGCGGGCGTTCTGCGGGCCGCCGGGGCGATCGTCTTCCTGCTCGGGCTCGGCCTGCTCTTCGGGCTCGGCTACGACGGCTACCCCTATGCCGTCCAGCTGGTAGGGCCGTTCCTGTTCCCGGCCGCCGCACTCGGCGCCGCGATCGGAATCCACCGGCGCGGGGCGAAGCGGCGGGAGGTCGAGCTCGCCGGGATGGTCGGCTACGTGGCGCTCGGCCTCGCCTACCTGGCGGCCGGAGCCGCCGCCGACGCCGGCTCGGGCTACGGCCTCTTCGCCGCCGCGAGCGCCGTGGCGGTCGTCGGCGGGCTGCACGCGGCCGTGCGGCTCGTGCGGCTGACCTCATGGGGGCTCTCGGCCTCGCTCGTCGCCTTCACGGCGTTCGCCTCGGACGTCGCCGGGCTCCTGCACGAGGACACCGCCGCGTGGCTCGTGGCCGGGCAGTTCGCGCTCGCGCTCGCCATCGGGCTCCTCCTGCTTCGACGCAACCGAGACGTCGCAGCCAACGCGCTTCGCACCGCCGCGCTCCTGGCACCTATGGCGTGCGCATTCGGCATCGGGGACGCCGGCTTCGGATCCTTCGGCGTGTGGCATCTGGCGCTGACCGCTGTGGTCGCCGCGACGCTGCTCGCCGCCGCGGCGCTCGACCTGCCGGGCCTCATGTGGATCGGCGCTGCCGACGGGCTCTTCTGGATCTCCGCGGTCGCGGCCGCCGCCGGACAGAGCGCCGGATGGGCCATCGCGGTCATGCTCGCCGGCGTCGGGCTGGTCGGTCTTGCGGTTCTCGTGGCGAGGCTGCGGCCGTCGATGCCAGCCGCCGCCTCGCGGCTATAGTGGCGCCCGTGAGCACGACGGTCCCGTCGGACATCCACGACCTGGGCCTCGCTCCGCAGGGCGTCATGCGCGTGGAGTGGGCCGACCGGCAGATGCCGGTCCTGGCTGCGATCCGCGAGCGCTTCGCAGCCGAGAAGCCGCTCGCGGGCCTGCGCGTCTCCGCCTGCCTGCACGTCACGTCCGAGACCGCCAACCTGGCCCGCACGCTCAAGGCCGGCGGCGCCGACGTGCTCCTCTGCGCCTCGAATCCGCTCTCGACCCAGGACGAGGTGGCGGCCGCGCTCGTCACCGAGTACGGGGTTGCGGTCTACGCGATCCACGGCGAGCCGAACGACGTCTACTACGGCCACATCGGGGCGGCGGTCGACCACCGGCCGCACATCACGATGGACGACGGCTGCGACGTGGTCTCGACGCTCCACAAGGAGCACCAGGACATGCTGGGCGACGTGCTGGCCGGCACCGAGGAGACGACGACCGGGGTCATCCGCCTGCGGGCGATGGAGCGGGCCGGGGCGCTCGGGTTCCCGATCGTGGCGGTGAACGAGGCCAACACGAAGCACTTCTTCGACAACCGCTACGGCACCGGCCAGTCGACGATCGACGGCATCGTCCGGGCGACGAACATCCTGCTTGCCGGGAAGACCTTCGTGGTGTGCGGCTACGGCTGGTGCGGCCGCGGCCTGGCCGACCGGGCCCGTGGGCACGGAGCCCACGTCGTCGTGGTCGAGGTCGATCCTCTCGCCGCCCTCCAGGCCGTCATGGACGGCTTCCGTGTGGCGCCGATCGCGGAGGCGGCGACGCTTGGCGACTTCTTCGTCACCGCGACCGGCAACAAGCACGTCCTCCGGCGCGAGCACTTCGAGGTGATGAAGGACGGCGCCGTCCTCGCGAACACCGGCCACTTCGACGTGGAAGTCGACATCCCGGCGCTGCGCGACCTCTCGGTCTCGTCGATGCGGGCCCGGCGGCACGTCGAGCGCTTCGACATGCCCGACGGCCGCGGCCTCTACCTGCTCGCCGAGGGCCGGCTCGTGAACCTGGCCGCCGCGGAGGGGCACCCGGCGTCGGTCATGGACATGAGCTTCGCCAACCAGGCCCTCTCGGCCGAGTACGTCGCCCAGAACCACTCGAGCCTCGAGGCCCGCGTCTACACCGTGCCGAAGGAGATCGACGACGAGATCGCGCGGCTCAAGCTCGAGAGCATGGCGTTTGCCATCGACGAGCTGACCGAGGAGCAGCGCCGCTACATGGACACCTGGGACGAGGGCACATAGCCGTACCGGTGCCGGTTGCCACCGACATCCCGAGCCCGCACGCGATCGTGCGCCTGGAGGACGATGCGGTCGTCCTCCTCGACCAGCGCCGCCTGCCGCAGGAGACGGTGGAGCTCCGGCTCACGAGCTGGCAGGAGGTCGCCGACGCCATCCGCGAGATGGCCGTGCGGGGCGCGCCGGCGATCGGCGTGGCAGCTGCGTACGGCATGGCGCTCGCGGCTACGCGCAGTGGAGCCGGGAGCGTGGAGGTGCTGCGCGAGGACGTGGCCCGGGCCGGCGCGGGGCTCGCGGCCGCGCGGCCGACGGCCGTCAACCTGCCCTGGGCGGTGGCCCGCATGACCGAGGAGGCCGAGGGCGCGCACGCCGACGCTGCGGCGCTCCGCGACGCGCTGCGGGCGAAGGCCGAGGCGATCCACGCCGAGGAGGTCGACCGCTGCGTGCGGATCGGCGAGCACGGCGCGGGCCTCCTGCGGGCGGGCGCCCAGGTGCTGACGCACTGCAACGCGGGCGCGCTCGCGACCGGCGGGTTCGGGACGGCGCTCGGCGTGATCCGGGCCGCCCACCGGCGCGATCCGGGCCTGCACGTGTGGATCGACGAGACCCGCCCGCTCATGCAGGGCGCCCGGCTCACGGCCTGGGAGCTTCAGCAGGAGGACATCTCGGCGACGCTCGTCACCGACTCGACCGCCGCCTGGCTCATGGCCGAGCGCAAGGTCGACGCGGTCGTGACCGGCGCCGACCGCATCGCCCGAAACGGCGACACCGCCAACAAGATCGGGACGTACGGCCTGGCCGTCCTGGCCCGCGCGCACGGCCTGCCGTTCTACGTGGCGGCGCCCACCTCCACCATCGACTCCGCGATCGAGCGCGGCCGCGACATCCCGATCGAGCACCGCCGCCCCGAGGAGGTCGCGGCTGGCGCCGCGGCCGGCGTGGGCGTGTACAACCCGGCCTTCGACGTGACGCCGGCCGAGTACGTGAGCGCGATCGTCACCGAGCGCGGCGTGCACCGGCCGCCGTACCAGTTCACCTGAGCGGGCCCGACGTGAACGCGCTCGCGGCGCTCCTGCGGCGCCACGGCCAGGAGCAGCTTCTGCGCTTCTGGGACGAGCTCGGCGAGCCGGAGCGCGAGCAGCTCGCGGCGGACGTGGGGCAGGTCGACCTCGACCTCGTCGCCGAGCTGGTCGCGAGCCTGCTCGAGCAGGGGCCGGGGGAGGCGGACCTGGGCGAGATCGCGCCGCCCGGGGCGGTGCGGCCGGGGCCCGAGGACGTGCTCGCCGGCCGCGGGATGCTGGCCGCCGGGGAGGTGGCCGTCGTGATCGTCGCCGGAGGGCAGGGGACGCGGCTGGGATTCGACGGGCCCAAGGGCTGCTATCCGATCGGGCCGGTCAGCGACCGCTCGCTCTTTCAGATCCACGCCGAGAAGGTGACCGCGCTCGGCCGCCGCCACGGCGTGAGCGTGCCGCTCTACGTGATGACGAGCCCGCAGAACCACGCCGAGACGACGGCGTTCTTCGCCGAGCACGACGGCTTCGGCGTCGAGAAGCTGCGGCTCTTCGTCCAGGGCGAGATGCCGGCTGTCGACCGCTCGAGCGGCAAGATCCTGCTCTCCGAGCGCGGCCGGGTCGCGCTCTCACCGGACGGGCACGGCGGGGTCATCCGCGCGCTCGAGCGTAGCGGCGCCCTGGCCGAGATGGCCGCCGGCGGGATCCGAACGATCTTCCACCTCCAGGTCGACAACCCGCTGATCGCGATCGGCGACGCGGGGTTTCTCGGCGCGCACCGCCGGGCGGGCGCCGAGATGTCGTCGAAGGTCGTCCGGAAGACCGACCCCGCCGAGAAGGTGGGCCTCGTGGTGGTGCGCAACGGGTGCCAGGAGATGATCGAGTACTCCGACCTGCCGGTCGAGCTCGCGGAGCGGCGCGCGCCCGACGGCGGCCTCGAGCTGTGGGCCGGGTCGATTGCGCTTCACCTGATCGACGTCGCCTTCGCCCGCCGCCTGGCGGCCGGCGAGGGCCGGCTGCCGTTCCACCGGGCGGTGAAGCCCGTGCCGTTCGTCGACGAGCACGGCAATGTCGTCGAGCCGCGGGAGCCCAACGCGGTCAAGTTCGAGCAGTTCATCTTCGATGCGATCCCGCTGGCGGAGCGGGCGCTTGTGGTCGAGACCGACCGCGCGACCGAGTTCGAGCCGCTGAAGAACGCCTCCGGGCCGGCCTCGCCCGAGACGGTGCGCGCCCGGCTCTCGGCCGTGTACGCCGGCTGGCTCGAGGATGCCGGCGTGGCGGTCCCGCGCGGCGCGGACGGGTTGCCGCAGCATCCGATCGAGATCAGCCCGCTCGCCGCGCTCGACGCCGCCGAACTGGCCGCGCGGGTCGACCCGGCCCTTCACGTGTCAGGGCCCGTGCTCCTCTCCTGACGGATCCGGCGATCCTCGCCGCCCATCCGTGACCCCGGGCGTGTCAGCGTGGGCCGGTGCGCCTTCTGCTCGACATCCTGCTGCCGCCGCGGTGCGCCCTGTGCCCCGCGCGCGAGGAGCCGGTGTGCGGGCCGTGCCTGGCCCGGCTTCCGTACCTGACCGGCCCGGCGTGCGCGCGCTGCGGGCGCCCCACGGCCATGCCGGTCGGGTACTGCCGTGAGTGCAGCGGACGCCGGCTCGCGTTCCGGCGCGCCGGGGCGGCGGTGGCCTACGAGGGCGGCGGCCGGGAGCTCGTGCGGCACCTGAAGAGCGGCCGCCGGCGGTCGCTGGCGCTGCCGGCGGGCGCGGTCGTCGCGGCGCTTCTGGACGCGGACGGCTGCGAGGCGGTCTGCTGGGTGCCGGGCGACTGGTGGCGGACGGTGCGGCGCGGGTGCCACCCGGCAGAGCTCGTCGCCCGCGAGGCGGCCCGCCGCTGGGGGCTCCCGGCGGTCGACCTGCTCGAGCCGGCGCGGCTTCGGCGGCCGCAGCGGGGGCTCGACCCGGCGGCTCGCCGGCGCAACGTGCGCGGCGCGTTCCGGGTGCGGCGGGCGGCCGATGTCCCCGCGGCCGTGGCGCTGGTCGACGACGTCTACACGACGGGCGCCACGCTCGACGCCTGCGCCCGGGCGCTGCGCGACGCCGGGGCGGAGGTCGTCGACGGCTTCACGCTCGCCCGCGCGGTCCGCTGGTGACCGACTATGGTTCGGGAGCACCCCACCCGCCCGGAGGATCGCCCATGAAGCTTCAGGTGAAGGGCCGAAATGTGGACGTGACCGACTCCCTGTTCTCGCATGCCGAGCGGAAGCTGGGCAAGCTGGCGAAGCACCTTTCGGACGAGAGCCGGTGCGAGCTCGAGCTCGCCGTCGAGCACAACCCGTCGATCACCGAGCGCCAGGTGGCAGAGGTGACGGTCTGGACGAAGGGGCCGATCCTGCGCGCCCGGGAGAGCTCGACCGACATGTACGCGTCGATCGACCTGGTCGCCGACAAGCTCGAGCGGCAGGTCAAGCGCTACCGCGAACGGCGGACACGGAAGTCCGCCCAGCACGTCGCCGTCCACCACGCGCCGCCGCCGGCGGAGCCCGCGGCGCTGCCTGACGAGGAGACCACGGTGATCGTCAAGACCAAGCAGTTCAACATGAAACCGATGCCCCCCGAGGAAGCGATGCTCCAGCTGGAGCTGATCGGGCACGACTTCTTCGTCTTCGTGAACGCGGAGTCGGAGGACGTGAACGTGATCTACAAGCGCCGCGACGGCAACTACGGGCTCATCGAGCCCACGCAGAACGGCGAGGGCTAGCGGGCCTGGAGGCCTAGAAGAACTTCGCGAGCGGCTTCGCCCGGGCGGCGTGGCCCAGGTGCGAGAACCGGAAACCGGCCTCGATGGTGCGCAACAGCGAGTAGGCCGACCGGCGCTTCGAGAGGCGGACGTGCCTCGGACCGTTGTGGACGATCGCGATGAGCGGCTGGTGGCCGCCGTGGACGCCTTCGACGCAGCAGCCCGAGGTGTCGCCCTTGTCCGCCTCGTCCCAGGTGATGAAGATCGCGCCGTGATGGCGGAACCCGCGTGAGCTCATGATGCGCGGCACCCAGGTGTGCATCCAGGCGTCGGAGACGCCTTCGCTTCCGCTGTGCATGTTGTGCACGTCGGTCGGCACGATGTAGCTCAGCGCCGGCGGCCGCCGCAGGCTCTTGCGGAATGCCCGGAAGGGGAGGATGTGGCTGCGCTGGCGCGGCTTCTGGACGATGCTGCGGAAGTAGACGAACGGGTTGTGATGGCGCCGGTAGTCGCCGACGTCGCGACCGGTGTAGCCCGCCTCCGGCAGGCCCTCGATGTACCCCCGCCAGCGCAGGCCGTGGAGCGCGAACTGGCCCGGGAGCGTGCGGCCGCGGTAGTTCCCGGGACAGCCGTTGCTCGTACACCGGTGCGTCGAGCCCGAGATCATCGCCAGGTAGTTCGGCAGGCTCGGGTGCGTCACGGCGTAGTAGCGCGTCGCCACCCCGTGTCTGCGCGCCAGGTGGTTCAGGAACGGCACGTCCGGGTTCCCGATGATCTCGTTGTAGCTGTGGTTCTCCAGCACGAACACCCACACGTGCTTCAGCCGCGGCACCCGCGCCGCCCCCGCCGCCGGCGAGACCGTCGCATACACCGTCACCGCGGCAAGCGCGGCGGCGAGAATCCTGAGCCACTTGGCCATCACGGTCGAGTCTGGTGACCGATCGTGAGCGGCGTGTGAGGTGGGCGTGAGGATTTCGCGCGGATGCTGGATGATCCTGGAAGGGTGACGGGGTTCTGGGTAGGGGGTCACTTGGCCGTGGCGCGGAGTGTCATGTCCCTTCTTGCAGGGATTTGTTACGAGTGGGTCGGGCTCGGGGGTATGGCCGGTTGGCCCTGTGCGGGAGTGTCAATTCAATTTCCTCCACACACCCGCAACACCCCGTGACCCACCCACAACATCTTGCCTGCCACACTCGCTCCGTGCCCCCTACCCAGCCCTACGTCCCGAGCCTCTACAAGGCGCGCCGCGTGCCCACCAAGCAGGTGGTGTGCGCGATCTGCGTCGAGCGGACGCGGGGGCGGACGCAGGAGCTGAACCTCGGCTACGGCGTCGTCGTCTGGCTCTGCACGGCTCATGTCTCGCAGGAGTTCCAGACGCAGCGCGGCGGCCGCGACCTGGTGCTGACGCTGCAGCGCCTGTGGCGGGCGCACGGATGCCTGACCGCAGCCCGGCACAAGGCGCTTCGGGCCCACCTCGCCGCCCTCCAGGGCCCGAACGCGCGCCCCCGGCCCGGCAGCTACACCTGGCCCACGCTGCGCGACGAGGCCGAGCACCAGTTCGCGGCGGGCGCGCACCCCCACACGGTGATCGCAGCCCTCCGCGCCCGCCACGCCGCCGACACCGCCCGCGCCCCGAGCGTCCGCACGATGCGCCGCTGGTGCGCCGAGCGGCGCTGGCTCTCCCGGCCGCCCTAGCCGTGTTCGATACCATCCAATCGCTATGAGCGTCTTCCAGAAGATCCTGCGCGCGGGCGAGGGTCGCACTCTCAAGCGCATGCACGAGCGCGTCGAGGAGATCAACGCCCTCGAGGACGAGATCGCCGCCCTCTCCGACGAGGCCCTGCGCGCCAAGACCGAGGAGTTCCGCGCGCGCTTCGACCAGGGCGAGGATCTCGACGACCTCCTCCCGGAGGCCTTCGCCTGCGTCCGCGAGGCGTCCAAGCGCACGCTCGGCTTGCGCCACTTCGACGTGCAGATGATCGGCGGGATGGTGCTCCACGAGGGCCGTATCGCCGAGATGAAGACGGGCGAGGGGAAGACGCTCGTTGCCACGCTCCCGCTCTACCTGAACGCCCTCGCCGGCGTCAACGTCCAGCTCGTGACGGTGAACGACTACCTGGCCAAGCGCGACGCCGAGTGGATGGGCCCGGTCTACGAGGCGCTCGGGATGAGCGTCGGGATCATCCAGGCCGAGATGGCCGACGACTTCGAGCAGACCAACCGCCGGGCCGCGTACGCCTGCGACATCACCTACGGCACGAACTCCGAGTTCGGGTTCGACTACCTGCGCGACAACATGGCGGTCGAGCTCACCCAGACCGTCCAGCGCGGCCACTGGTACGCGATCGTCGACGAGGTCGACTCGATCCTGATCGACGAGGCGCGGACGCCGCTCATCATCTCGGGCCAGCCGGAGCAGGCCGCCGACACCTACTACGCCTTCGCCACCGCCGTGGCCGGGCTCGAGCCCGGCGTGGACTACGAGGTCGACGAGAAGTTCCACACGGCCGCCCCGACCGAGGAGGGCGTCGACAAGGTCGAGAAGGCGATCGGCGTCGAGAACCTCTACGCGCCCGAGAACGGCCAGCTCGTGAACCACCTGATCCAGGCGATCAAGGCCAAGGAGCTCTACAAGCGCGACGACGAGTACGTGATCATGGACGGCGAGGTCAAGATCGTCGACGAGTTCACCGGCCGCATCATGGAGGGCCGGCGCTGGTCGGAGGGCCTGCACCAGGCCGTCGAGGCCAAGGAGAACGTGCGGATCCAGGAGGAGAACGTCACCGTCGCCACCGTGACGATCCAGAACTACTTCCGCATGTACGAGAAGCTGGCGGGGATGACGGGCACGGCGCTCACCGAGGCCAACGAGTTCCACGAGATCTACGGCCTCGAGGTCGTGCCGATCCCGACCCACCGGCCGATGGTGCGCGACGACAGGAACGACCAGATCTACCGCACCAAGGATGAGAAGTTCGCGGCCGTCGTCGAGGACATCGTCGAGCGCCACGCGATCGGGCAGCCCGTCCTCGTCGGCACCATCTCGGTCGAGGTCTCCGAGCACCTCTCGCACCTGCTCGAGCGCCGCGGCGTCCCGCACGAGGTGCTGAACGCCAAGAACCACGAGCGCGAGGCGCTGATCATCCAGAACGCCGGCGAGCGCGGGGCCGTCACCATCGCGACCAACATGGCCGGCCGCGGCGTCGACATCAAGCTCGCCGACGGCGTCCCCGGTCTGGGCGGCCTCTACGTCCTCGGTACCGAGCGGCACGAGTCACGCCGGATCGACAACCAGCTCCGCGGCCGCTCCGGCCGCCAGGGCGACCCGGGCGAGTCGCGCTTCTACCTCTCGGCCCAGGACGAGGTGATCCGGCTCTTCGCCGGCGAGCGCATCTACAAGATCCTCGACTCCCGCTTCGGGCCCCCGGACGGCGAGCCCATCGAGGCCAAGATGCTCACGAACAAGATCGAGGGCGCTCAGAAGAAGGTCGAGGAGTTCCACTTCGTGAACCGCAAGAACGTCGTCAAGTACGACGACGTCATGAACGAGCAGCGAAAGCAGGTCTACGCGACCCGCCGCGACATCCTCGAGGGCGGCGACATGCGCGACATCATCGTGGAGGGCTCCGAGGACCAGGCCGGCTGGATCGAGCAGGTGATCGAGGCGGTCGTCGACGCCCACACGACCGGGGCCGAGTTCGCCGAGGACTGGGACTGGGACGGCATGTGGGTCGCGCTCCACTCGATCTACCCGATGCGGATCGGCCTGAACGAGATCGATCACGCGAAGATCGCCCGCGAGGATCTGCTCGACCGCATCTTCGACGACGCCGCCGGCTTCTACGAGGCGCGCGAGAAGGAGTGGGGGGCGGAGCTGGCCCGGAGCGTCGAGCGCTTCATCACGCTCCAGGTCCTCGACGTCCGCTGGCGCGAGCACCTCGACAACGTCGACTACCTGCGCCAGGGGATCGGGCTTCGCGGCTACGCCCAGAAGGACCCGCTCGTCGAGTACAAGCTCGAGGCCGAGGCGATGTTCGGCGAGATGGACATGCTCGTGAAGCAGGAGGTCGTGCGGTTCCTCATGCACGCCGAGGTGCAGGTCGAGGAGACGGCCCAGCTCGAGCACGAGCACCGCCAGGAGCGGTTGGACTACCTGCACGCCGACGCACAGACGCTCGAGGCGATCGCGGCCGGCCAGGGCGCTGGCGACATCGAGGAGCCCGAGCCCAACGGCTTCCCGGTCGTCGAGCAGCGCCACGTCGACCCCGAACGGGCCGTCGGCAGAAACGACCCGTGCTGGTGCGGCTCCGGCAAGAAGTTCAAGCGGTGCCATGGCTCATAGCGTCGAGGGCACGGAGCCGCGGTCGCTCGACGACCTGCGCGCGGCGGTCGAGGAGTTGAGGGCCCAGCTGCACTGGGTCCGTGATTACCTTTGACCCGGATCAGCTCGAGTCGCGCCGGGCGGAGCTCGAGCGCGAGACCCTCGCAGAGGGCTTCTGGGACGACCAGCGCCGGGCGGCGCGCACCTCGGCGGAGCTGCACCGCACGCAGGCCAAGCTCGACACCTTCGAGCGCCTGAGCTCCGAGGCGGCCGAGCTCGACACCATGCTCGAGATGGCCGCCGAGGACGCCGACTGGCGGGCGGAGCTCGAGCGCGCGCTCGCGAGCCTCGAGCGCGACATGCGAAAGCTCCAGGAGGAGGCGCTCTTCACCGGCGAGTACGACTCCGGGCCGGCGGTCGTCGGCGTGCACGCGGGCGCCGGCGGCACCGACAGCCAGGACTGGGCCGAGATGCTGCTTCGCATGTACCTGCGCTGGGCGGAGGCGCGCGGGCTGAAGGCGCAGCTGCTCGAGGCGACCCCGGGCGAGGAGGCGGGCCTGAAGAGCGCCACGTTCACGCTCGTCGGCGCGAACTCCTACGGGATCATGCAGGCCGAGAAGGGCGTGCACCGGCTGGTGCGGCTCTCGCCCTTCGACTCGGCCCACCGCCGGCACACGTCCTTCGCCCAGGTCGAGGTGTCGCCGCTCGTCGACGCGGACGTCGGCGTCGAGATCGACGAGTCCGACCTGCGCATCGACACCTACCGATCGCAGGGCGCCGGCGGGCAGCACGTGAACAAGACCGACTCAGCGGTGCGGATCACGCACATCCCGACCGGGATCGTCGTCCAGTGCCAGAACGAGCGCTCCCAGCTCCAGAACAAGGCCCAGGCGATGCGCATCCTGACCTCCCGGCTGATCGAGCGCGAGCGCGAGGAGCGCGAGCGGTCGCTGGCGGCCGAGCGCGGCGAGGCGCAGGACATCTCGTTCGGATCGCAAATCCGCTCGTACGTGCTCCACCCCTACACGATGGTGAACGACCACCGCACGAACCTGAAGATCGGAAACGCCCAGGGCGTCCTGGACGGCGACCTGGACGAGCTCGTCCACGCCGAGCTCCTGCGCCGCGCTGCGGCCAATTAGATGCGGATGCAGTTTGCGCCTGTCCGGCCCGATCGTTACCCTGAATCCGGGGAATGCCCGTCTGCGCGCCCCCAACCCGCCCATGAGCGAAGAGACTGACCTCCAGCAGGCCGTCGTGGCCGTGCCCACGCCAACGCTCGAGCCCACGCCGGTAGCTCGGCCTCGTGGCCATGCCGACGGCGCGTCGCCCGCGCTGGCGATGATCATCTTCGACGGGATCACCAAGACCTACGAGCCGGCCATCGTCGGCCTCGAGGACATCTCGGTGCAGATCGACAAGGGCGAGTTCGTCTTCCTGGTGGGGCCGTCAGGCTCCGGCAAGTCGACCTTCATCAAGCTCCTGCTGAAGGAGATCGAGCCGACGTCGGGCAACCTCATCGTCGGCGGCAAGTCGCTCCCGAAGCTGAAGCGCTCGAAGGTGCCGACCCTGCGCCGCAACATCGGCTGCGTCTTCCAGGACTTCAAGCTGCTCCCGAACCGCTCCGTCTACCAGAACGTGGCCTACGCGCTTCAGGTGCAGGGCAAGTCGCGGACGGAGATCAGAAAGAAGGTGCCCGACATCATCGGCCTGGTCGGGCTGGCCGACAAGAGCGACCGCTTCCCGCACGAGCTCTCGGGCGGCGAGCAGCAGCGGGTCTCGGTGGCGCGGGCGTTCGTGAACCACCCGCCGCTTCTGATCGCCGACGAGCCGACCGGGAACCTCGACCCCGACACGTCGGTCGGCATCATGCAGCTCCTCTACCGCATCAACCGGGCCGGCACCACGGTCGTCATGGCGACCCACGACCGCGAGATGGTCGACAAGATGCGCCGCCGCGTGATCCAGCTCGAGGATGGCAAGGTGGTCCGCGACGACCGCCGCGGAGGCTACGAGGGATGAGGTGGCGGTTCTTCGTCTCGGAGGCGCTGAACTCGATCCGCGGAAACGCGGCGACGACGCTCGCGGCCACCGTGACCGTCCTCATCGTGACGTTCCTCATGGGCATCTTCGTGACGACCGGCTGGTGGGTCTACCACTACGCCGTCGAGAAGCGAAACGAGGTCACGGTCAAGCTCTACCTGCCGCCGGACTACGCGAGCTCGGTCGACAAGCGCGGCGAGGTCGCAAACGAGGTGCGCAACCTGCCGTACGTGAAGAGCTTCAAGTACGTCTCGCCCGACGAGGCCAAGAAGTCGCTCTCGCCGTCTGCGCAGCAGGCGATCGAGGCCCTCGGGTTCAACCCGCTCCCGCCCGCGTTCTACGTGAAGCTCACAGATCCGGAGAAGGCCTCGGTCATGGCGAAGGCGGCCCTCAAGATCGACGCGGTCAAGAACTGCGGCACGCCCGGCCGCTGCGTGAGCTACGGCAAGCGAATCACCGACCAGGTGCTGACCACGCTCAAGTACATCCTGATCTTCGTGGGCGGACTTGCGCTCCTCCTGGGCATCGCGGCCATCGTGCTCATCCAGAACACGATCCGGCTCTCGATCTTCTCGCGCCGGCGCGAGATCGAGGTCATGAAGCTGGTCGGCGCGACCAACAGCTTCGTGCGGCTGCCGTTCATGCTCGAGGGCATGCTGACGGGGCTTCTGGGCGCGCTCGGCGCCGTGCTGATGCTCGCGATCGTCTACTTCGCCCTGAACGGCTACAACGACGGCCTGACCGATCCAGTCCGCCTCGTCGGGATCCCACAGCTCATGGGCATGCTGGCGGCCTTCGGTCTGATCCTCGGCGCGGCCGGATCGGGCCTCACGCTGCGCCGCTTCCTGCGGGTGTAGGCCGGGGAGAACACCCCTTGCCGGTGTTGTGTCGTAGTACACTTTCGCCCGACCGGTGAAGGGGCACCGCGCATATCTCGTTGTCGCGATTGCCGTCGGGCTGGCGGCGTCGTTTGCCACAGGTTTCGAGCTCCGGTCACGGTCGCTCGAGCCGCGGCCGTCGCCGCCGCCTGTGGGGAACGGGTCGCTGCGCGGCGAGGTCGCGTCGATCCTCCAGGAGCACTACTACGCGCCGCTCTCGCCGCACATCCTGGGCGCGTCCAGCCTCGGTGGGATGCTCCACCGGCTCGGCGACCCCTACACCCGCTATCTCAGCCCGAGCGACTACCGGCTGCTGACGGACGCCGAGGCGGGCGCCTACACGGGAATCGGCGTCACCGTGCTGCACGCCCCGGGCGGCCTCCTCGTCACGTCCTCGATCCCGCGGCCGGCGCCGCGCCGGAGCGAGCTGCACCGCGGCGACCTGATCACCACGATCGACGGGACGTCGCTCGCGACGCTCTCCTACCGGCGCGCGCTCGACCTGATCGCCGGCGACGAGGGCACCCCGGTACGCCTGGGCGTGGAGCCGTTCGACGGCGGCCCCGCCATGCGGGTCACGCTCGTCCGCCACTCGATCGCCGAGCCGGTCGTCAGATCGCGGATGATCCGAAGCGGCGGCGGAAGCTACCAGTACCTGCGCCTCTACGGGTTCCCGGCCTCGGCCGCCACGCGCGTCCGCCGGCTGGCCCAGCAGGCGGTCAACCGCCACGCCGACGGGCTCATCCTCGACCTGCGCGGGAACCCGGGCGGGCTGCTCTCGCAGGCCGTCGCCGTCTCGCGCGTGTTCGTGGATCACGGCGTCGTCGTGAGCACGGAGGGCCTGCACGAGCCGCCCCAGGCTTTCTACGCGAACGGGACGGCGGTGGGCAAGCTGCCGCTGGTCGTCCTGATCGACCGCTCGACCGCGAGCGCTGCCGAGGTCACCGCGGGCGCGCTTCGCATCGGCGACGGCGCGATCGTGGTCGGCGTGCGCAGCTTCGGCAAGGGCACCGTGCAGGCGATCGAGCCGCTGGCCGGCGGCGGGGCGCTCAAGCTGACGGTCGCCCGGTTCCTCCTCGCCGGCCATGTGCCCGTGGACGGCCGCGGGATCGCCCCGGACGTGCGCCTCCCCGCCGGGGACCGGCGGACGTCCGCGTTCCTCCGCGAGGCGGTGAAGGCGCTGGCGGGCGGTTGAGCGAGCGCCCAGCCGACCGCGTCGTCGGCGAGGTCTCGACGCGGGGGCGGGTGGTGGTCGCCGAGCCGTACTTCGAGCCCGGCCCCGCGCTGACGCTGGGCCGCCGCGGTGCGGTGGACGCCGATCCCGGCGAGCTCGTCGCGGTCGAGCCGGACGGCCGCGGCCACGCGGTGCTGGACGAGGTGCTCGGCCGGCTCGACGACCCCGCCGCGGTCATGCACGCGCTCGCCGTCGAGGGGGGCGCCGCCGTCCCATGGCCGGCCGCCGGGGCGGTGGGTGCTGCGCCGGAGCCGGGGCGCGACCGCCTCGACCTCCGCGGTCTCGAGACCGTGACGATCGACCCGGAGGGCGCGAAGGATCACGACGACGCGCTCTCGGTCGACGGCGAGCGCGTCTACGTGCATATCGCCGACGTCGCCGCCCACGTCCCGGCGGGCTCGACGCTCGACGCCGAGGCGACCCGGCGGGCGACCTCCGTCTACCTCCCCGGCCGGGTCGACCCGATGCTCCCGGAGGTGCTCTCGGCCGACCGCTGCAGCCTGCGGGCCGGGCATGACCGGCTCGCGGTGAGCCTGGCGCTGGGGCCGGGCGACAGGGTCGAGGCGCACCGGACGCTCATCCGAAGCGACCACACGCTCACCTACCCCCAGGCCCAGGCGATCCTCGACGGCGGTCCCGCCCCGGACGGCCTGGCCGCGGCGCTCCGCCGTGCGGCCGCGCTCGCGGACGACCTGCGGGCGCGGCGAATGGCCCGCGGAGCGCTTGAGATCGAAACGCGGGAGGTCGAGATCCGCTTCGGCGCGGACGGGATCGAGGCAGCCCCGCGCGCACACCTGCCCGCCCACGGGTTGATCGAGGAGCTCATGATCCTCGCCAACCGCCGGGTGGCCGAGCTCCTCGTCGCCAGGAACCGGCCCGCGCTGCACCGCGTCCACGAGCCGCCGGAGGCGGGCGCCGTCGAGGTGCTGCTCGAGCGGCTCGAGGCGCTGGGCGTGCCGACCCCGCCCGCTCCCGCGCTCCGCGGCGGCCCCGAGACCGCCCGGTACCTGGGCGTTCTGAGCCGCGCCGTCGGCGAGTACGCGGCCCGGGAGCGACGCGGCGCCGGCGCCTGGCCCGCGATGGTGCTGCGGGCGGTCATGAAGGCCCGCTACGACCCGGCCCCGCTCGGCCACACCGGGATCGCCGCCCCGCACTACTGCCATTTCACCTCCCCGATCCGCCGCTACCCGGATCTCGTGTGCCACCGGGCGCTGCTGGCGGCCCTCGGGGCCGGCGGCGACGGCCCGCCGGAGGCCGGGCTCGGGGAGCTCGCCGCCCACTGCTCGCAGGCCGAGCGGGACGCCGAGCGGATCGAGCGCCGGGGCACGGCGATCTGCCTCGCGTTCCTGCTCGAGCGGCGCCTCTTCCACGAGGGCTGGGACGCTCGGTTCGAGGGCGAGGTGGTGGGCCTGATCGAGGCCGGCGCGTTCGTGCGCTTCGGCGAGGTCTTCGAAGGGTTCATGCCGGCCCGGCTCTGGCGCGGCGAGCGCTCGGCCCTCGACCCGCTCGGCGTGGCCCTGGTGGCACGTAGCGGACGACGGCTTCGGCTCGGCGACGGCGTCGAGGTGACCGTCGAGTCGGTCGACCGGCCGCGGGGGCGGATTGCCGTTCGCGGTTTCGATGGCACGTAGTGCACAATCCGGGCATGCGGGGATCGGGGGAGCGGCGATGGGTTGTGCGGGTGCTTGCCGTGATCGGGCTCGTGGTGGTGATCGGCACGGTGACGGCCATCGTCGTCTCGACGAGCGGCGACGCCGCGGGCCGGCGGGCGGACCCTGATCCGGCCGTCCCGGCGAAGGCGTTCCTGGCCGCGTGGCACGCGGGCGACTACGCCGCCATGTACGGGCTCGTCGCGCCGCAGGTGCAGGCGTCCATCTCCTCGCACAAGTTCGCGCGCGAGTACCGGCAGATCGCCCGGACAGCGAGCATGACCGGCGTCAGGGCGGAGGGGAGCCTCCGGGCGACGCCGGCGCTGGCCAGGGTGCCGGTGTCGGTCGGGACCACGGTGTTCGGGCGGCTCCACGAGGAGCTCGAGCTGCCGCTCGTGCGGGTGCGGCGCCGGTACCTGATCGCGTGGACGCCCGCCCTCGCGTTCCCCGGCATGCGGGCCGGCGAGACGCTCGAACGGCGCGTGCACGCTCCCGAGGGCCGCGGCCGCATCCTGGCCCGCGACGGGACCGTCCTGGCCGAGGGGCCGCCCGGCAACCGCACGTACCCGGCCGGCTCGGACTTCGCGCTCCTCACCGGCTTCACGAAGGCGCCGGAGGCGAGCGCCGTCGCCGCCCGCCGCAGGGCTGGGTGGCCGGCCGGCCGCAAGTACGGCCAGGGCGGCCTCGAGGAGTCGCTCGACGACGCCCTTGGCGGCCTGCCGCGCGTCCGCCTGGTGGCGGCGCCGTCGGCACCGGGGAGCCCGGGCCGGATCCTGGCCCGAAAGCCCGGCCGAAAGCCCCGTGACGTCGTGACGACGATCGACCCCGACGTGCAGTCGGCGGCGGCGCTGGCGCTGGGGTCGCGCTACGGCGGCATCGTGGTGCTCGACCCGAGCTCGGGCGCCGTGCGCGCCGACGCCGGGCTCGGGATGGACGCGACCCAGCCGCCCGGGTCGTCGTTCAAGACTGTCACGGCCTCGGCGGCGCTCGCCGCCCGCAAGGTCTCGCTCACGAGCACCTACCCGTACGAGAAGTTCGTCGTCCTGAACGGCTGGCGCCTTCGCAACTTCCACCACGAGCTGTGCGGCGGCTCGCTCGTGCAGGCCTTCGCCGACAGCTGCAACTCGGTCTTCGCGCCGGTCGCCGACGAGGTGGGGGCGAAGGGCCTCGTCGCGATGGCCAACGCGTTCGGCTTCAACGAGACCCCGACGATCGCCTATCCGGTCCCGCGGAGCACCACCCGCACGCCCGCCCAGATGCCCTCAGACCTGTCGCTCGGCGTGGCCGGCATCGGCCAGGGCGGCGTCATCGCGAGCCCGCTGCAGATGGCGTCGGTCGCCCAGACGATCGCGTCGCAGGGAATCCGCCGGCCCCCGTTCATCGTCCACGGCCCGCGCGCACTCAAGGATCGCCAGCCGCCCGTGAAGGCCGTCGGCCGGCGGGTGGCCGGCGAGGTGACCCAGATGATGGAGGCCGTCGTGAGCTACGGGACGGGGACGAGCGCGGCCATCTCGGGCGTCACGGTGGCCGGCAAGACCGGCACCGCCGAGGTCGGCCCGAGCCGGCCGTCCGACGCATGGTTCATCGCCTTCGCGCCGGCCGACGCTCCCCGCGTGGCGGTCGCCGTCCTCATCGTGAACGGCGGCGTCGGTGGCGACGTGGCCGCGCCGATCGCCCGCCAGGTGCTCGAGGCGGCGCTCGCGGGATGAGCGCCCCGCGCGGCGTCGTCCTCGACATGGAGGGCGTCCTGCACGTCGACTGGCGGCCGATCGAGGGCGCGGCCGGGGCGGTCGCGCGGCTCGACGACGCGGGGGTCGGCGTCGCCGTCCTCACGAACACGACCGGCCGCACGCGCGCCGGGATCGCCGAGCGCCTGGCCGGGATGGGGATACCGATCCCGGCGTCCCGGATCGTCACCGCCGCCTTCGCGGCCGGCGAGCACCTGCGCCGCCACCACGCCGGGGCCCGCGTGCACGCGCTCGTCGAGCCGGAGATGGCCGTGGAGCTGGAGGGTGTCGAGCTCGTCGCGGATGCGGGTCTGGCCGACGTGCTCCTGCTCGGCGGCCCCGACGAGCGCTGGACGTATCCGCGCCTGAACGCGGTGTTCCGCCGGCTCGTTGAGGGCGTGCCGCTGGTCGCGATGCAGCGAAACCGGTGGTGGCCGACCGTCGACGGGCCGTCGCTCGACGCGGGCGGGTTCGTGGCGGGGCTCGAGTACGCGGCCGGCGTCGAGGCCACGGTCGTCGGGAAGCCTTCGCCCGGGATCTTCGAGGTGGCCTGCGAGCTCGCGGGGGCGCGGCCCACCGAGGCGGTCATGGTCGGCGACGACCTCGAGTCCGACCTGCGCCCGGCGCGCGCGCTCGGGATGCGCGTGGTGCTCGTGCGGACCGGCAAGGGCGCGACCTTCTCGCCCGGGCCGGGCGACGTCGACCTGGACGTCCCGGACCTCGCCGGCGCCGTCGACCGCCTGCTCGGCTAGCGGAACCTCGTGTAGGCCCGCGGCCAGCGGTGCGTCGCGCCGATCGGATGCGTCCAGATCCGGCCCAGGTGCGACGGCCCGGCCTGCGAGAACCCGTGCTGGCCCGACGCGACGGTCGTCCCGTTGACGACGATGTCGGCGAACTCGCGCTCGCCCCACGAGCCCGGGTACGCCGTCCAGGTCTGGGCGGGGGAGAGCAGGATGACGCCGGTCGGCGTGTACGCCCCCAGCCCCGGGAGGTTGGGCGGGCCGGACACCGATCCCTCGGTCACCGTGTCGGAGACGGTGACGCCGCCGGCGTCGAGCGCGGCGTTCTCGGTCTTGGACAGGCAGTCGGCCCGGCGCGGAACGCGCTTCGACCCCTGGCCGAACCAGCCGGCGTGGCTCCCGCGGGCGACGTGCGCGACGGGATGCCGGCCGATGCGGGGAGCCGCCGACCAGTCGCGCCGCAGGCCCAGGCAGTGCCCGCCCAGTCCGACCCAGCGCGGCGTCATGTCCGGGGAGAGGACGACGGTGATCGACTGCCAGTCGCCCTCGTGCTGGATCGTCAGGGTGGCGCTCCCCGGCGTCGCGAGCTGGGGCTCGAACTCGTGGTCGTAGTAGAAGTACCAGTACTGGAGCGCCCAGCCCTTGCGGCTGTGGAAGACGCGGCCGTAGACCACCCGCTTCGGCCCGGCCGCCTGCCAGGCGTTCTGGTAGCACGCCAGGACCGCCGGTGCGACGCCGCCCGCCGCGTTGCAGTTCGACTCGTCGAGGAGCCAGCAGGGGTTTCGCAGGCCGGCCTGGCACTGGGTGTCGCGGGCGTTCGCGATCTCCTCAGGAGTCGGGTTTGCGGACCCCGGCGAGGCGGTGCTGAACGTCCCGGCGGCGCTCTGCCAGCGCAGCCGGACGTTGCCCTCGAACGCCCCCACGTTGGTGGGCGTGAAGAGCTCCGCCGCCGAGAACCACGTCACCGGCTGGTACGTCCTCAGGAGCTCCATCTTGCCGGCGCTCGTGAGCGCGTAGGCGGGCGCGACGGCCGTCGCGAGCCACGCCGCGACGGCGAGCACGCCCACGAGGAGCGCCCTGCTACCATGTCCGCCGCCATGCGTGCCCGCAGCCACGAGGACTATTCAATCACCGCCGTCCTGCGGCTGCTGCGGCACGTCATCGCGCACGACCAGGGCTGAGACGGCCCCGACCGGGGGAGAAGTGCGCCCGCAGGCGCCCTCGGACCCACTCGCCGTCCCGTCGATCCTCGTCCTCTGAGGTTCCATGAACGCCCGAACGCTCACCGTCTTCCGCCTCTACCAGTTCTTCAACGGCATCATCTTCACCGGCCCGATCTGGGCGGTGTTCCTGCTGTCGCGCGGCCTCTCGCTGACCCAGTTCGGGTTCGTCGAGGCCTCGCTGCACGTCGGGATGCTGATCGCGCAGGTGCCGACCGGCGCGCTCGCCGACGCGCTCGGCCGCCGGCGGCTGCTCGTGGGCGCGGGGTTCTTCACCGCGGCCGCCGAGCTGGGATACGTCTACGCACCCGGGTTCGGGCTGATCTGCCTGGCGGGCGCGATCCACGGCGTCGCCTTCGCACTTCGCACCGGCGCCGACGAGGCGTACCTCTTCGACTCGCTGGCGCACGACGACGCCCAGGCCCAGTTCCCGCGGATGCTCGGCGGGCTGTGGGCCGTCTTCCAGTTCGCGGGCGCGATCTCGTTCCTCGCCGGCGGCCTCATCGCGACGTACTCGCGGCCGCTGGCGTTCTGGCTCACGGCCGGGTGCGCCCTGGTCGCGAGCGCGATCGCGACCCGGCTTCCCGACGACGCCCGCGGCGAGGCCCGCCACGGCGTGCGTGTGGCCGCCCGCGGGGTGCGTGCGCTCGTCCACTCGCCGCGGCTGGCGACGCTGACGCTGGCCTGGAGCGTCTACTGGGCCGCGGTCACGAGCTGGTGGTTCTACGCCGCGCCGCTCTTCCACAGCCGGGGCGCCTCGGACGCCGTCCTCGGGCTCGTCCTGGGCGCCGCCATGCTGGCCGGGGCCGGGTTCTCCTGGGTCGGCGGCCGGATCGGCGAGCGCGCGCCGCTCACGGCGGCGGTCGGCCTGGCCACCCTGGCCGCCGCCGCCGGGCTTCTGGTCGGGCCGCTCCTGCCGGGGCTCCTCCTGCCGGTGCTCGTGCTCGTGTCGGTGGCCGGCGCGCCGGAGCTCGTCTACGTCACCCTCTCGACCTACCTCCAGCACAACACCCGCTCGGAGTTCCGGGCGACGTCGATGTCGATCGCCGAGGCCTGCTTCTCGATCCAGATGCTGTGGCTCTTCCCGCTCGTCGGCTACATGGTCCAGCACACCGGCTACGGGATGGGCTTCGCCATCTGCGCGGCGATCATGTGTGCCGGCGCGGCCCTCTTCATCGCCTCCCAGCGACTGCCGGGTCTCGAGCCCGCGCCGGCAACCACCTAGAGTTCCCCCGATGCCCCAGGGACGAAAGCTCATCGCCGAGAACCGCAAGGCCCGCCACGACTTCCACATCCTCGAGCGGGTGGAGGCGGGGGTCGCCCTGCAGGGCACCGAGGTGAAGTCGCTGCGCGACGGCGGCGGCAACCTGCGCGACGCCTTCGCGCAGCTCCGCGACGGCGAGGTCTACCTCGTCGGCGCCAACATCGCCCCGTACAGGCAGGGCAACATCCAGAACCACGAGCCCCTGCGCGACCGGAAGCTCCTGCTTCACCGGCGCGAGATCGGCCAGCTCGGCAAGAAGGTGGCCGAGCGGGGGATGACGCTCGTGCCGCTGGCGCTCTACTTCTCGGACGGACGCGTGAAGGTCGAGCTCGGCCTCGCGAAAGGCAAGGAGGGCGTCGACAAGCGCCGTTCCCTCGCCGATCGCGACGCGCGCCGCACGATCGAGCGGGCCCTGCGCGAGCGCGAACGGTCGTCCAACCGCTAGAATTGGCGCAGTTTCCCCAGGGGGCGAACTGGTTTCGACACGGTTGGCTTTCGGGGAGAGTTGCAAGCCGAGGTTCCAGGTGGCCTCGTAAAATCCCTGGAAAACCGCAAGTGCGGAATCTGATCTCGCACTCGCTGCCTAGTCACTAGGTAGCGCGTCGGCCCCTCCAGCCCGCGGGAGGGATCGCCGGCGTCATCAGCGGGCTTGCTGGAAGGGGGAGCGCCTTCGCCGCCGACCGGGACTCTCAAAGAGGGGCTAGTCCGCGCGGTGGCCCGTCCGGGGGCAGCCGCAGGGCGAATTCCAAACCCGGACTACGCTTGTAGACGCTCTCTTCGTGCAATCGTGGACGCGGGTTCGATTCCCGCCGCCTCCATCGGCTTGGTTAAGCCAAAAACAGTTCGTGCCGGATGTCACGTCGCACGAGGAATCGAATCCGGTTCGATTGCCTCGCGGGGCGTCTCCACAGGTTCGGCGCGTCGACGATAGCAGGCCACCGTGTCACCGGCGACGCCCTCGGCGATCCGTTGACGTAACTGGCTCCGGACCTGAGTCAGTCCCGGGTTGGCAATCTGGCCCGTCCAGGGAGGTGCTCAGCCTTGGGGCACCCGACGCCGGCGGAACCCGATGAATGCCGCCGACGCCATTGCGGCCGCCACCAGTCCCAACCAGGCCAGCGCCGTGGTGTCGATGGGATCGACCGGCGGTTTTCCTACATGGGTCAGCGGTGAAAGGTTCAGCAACCAGTCCGGGAGCTTCAGACCCGAGCCGAGCAGCCCGATGAACGTGACTGCGCCGAACACCGCCCAGGCCAGCGCGAATGCACGGGGAACAACTCCATACAGCAGCACTGCGACGGCCGCGATGACCAGTTCAGCTGGCAGATAGGCCAGCCCGGACTCCAGCAGCGTGCCGAGGTAGCCGGACGTACCGGTCGAGAGCGCTGTGGTGGCGCCGAAGACGACAGCGGAGACCACCACGATCAGAACAAGGCCGGCGGTGACGACCAACACTTGTGCGCCAAGCCATCGCATCCTGCCCAACGCTCCGGCGAGGATTGGTTCAAGGCGCCCAGCCGCCTCTTCGCGTCGCAGTGAGTCGAGCGCCTGGACCACATAGCCACAGGCAATGATTGCGAGATAGACCTGGGTCGACGCGAGAAAGCCGTCGGCGGCGTTCTCCGGGGTGATCCCTGTCGCCTCGCTCAGCGACGGGCTGCCCAGGATGGCGCTGATGATTTGTTGAGCCAGCGCGCCCATCACCGCGCCCAACGCGACCGATCCGACCAGCCACCCGAGGAACGAGCCGCGTTGCCCGTGCAGCGCCAGGCCGAGGGGTCGAACCAGCCAGGACGAGGCCGACGGCTGACCTGGTCCTTGGCGGTACAGCGCCGCACCGAGGTCCCTGCGCCTGGCCAGCGCGACGGCGAGGATGGACAGTCCGGCCGAAACGAACAACGGAATGAGCAGGACCCACCAGCGCTGGTCCTTGCCGAAGGGCGCGGTCTTCTCCAACCAGCCGAGCGGGGAGAGCCACACCCAGAAGGTGTCGTTGACGTCGCCGACACCACGCAAGACGTACGAGAGCCCGACGGCCGCGAAGCCGAGCGCATAGACGCCTCCGCTGTGCAGTACGACCTGGGCGCAGACGGCAGCGAGCGCGGCGAAGACGACCGTCACCATGCCGAGGGCCAGGGCGTAGAGCACGGCCGGGCCGATCTCGATTCCAGCGGCGGTCAGGGCGAGCACGAAGCCAACGTCCATCACTATCACCGCCGCGCCCACGAGCACCATCGCACTGGCAACCGGAACCTGTCTGTCGATCCGCCCGGCCAGCAGCGCCTCGACACGCCCCGACTCCTCCTCGCGCCGTGTCATCCCCGCGACCAGGGCCAGCCCGACCAGCGGCATCAGGAACGAGGCGATGAAACCGAACTCATCCTGGATGATGCCGCCAAGGGTGTCGATGCCCTCCACGTGGCCGTTGATCGCAATCAGTGCGTCGCTGACCACCGCCTTACCGTAAGACGCGATTTCCTCCGGCGTGTCGTAAATCTGAGCGACGGAGATCGCGGTAAAAGCCAGGGCGCCGACGGTCGCTAGGACCCACACCATGAGACGTCGGCGCTGCGCGCGCCACAAGATGGCCAGCATGGCTCCGATGCCGGTCATGCCCGCACCGCAGCGGTCTCGTCGTCGCTGTAGTTGCGCAGGAACAGGTCGTCCAGGCTCGGCGGCTCGACGGTGAGGCTCCGAATGCTGGCGGCGTGGACGAGTCCGATTGCCTGGTCGAGCTGATCGGGACCGACGGTGAACCGCGTTTCCACGCTTCCGTCAACCTGACCGGTGCTGAGGCTCTCCACCCCGGCAACGGTTTCCAGGGACCCGACCTTCAACCCGGTCAACGCGTGGACGCTGGTGCGGGCGTGTCGCCGCAGGTCCGCGAGGGTTCCGGAGGTCACTGTCTTGCCGCGCCGGATGATGCTCACCCGGTCGGCGAGCGCCTCCACCTCTGAAAGGATGTGACTTGACAGCAACACCGTGACACCCTGCAGCCGGCGCTCCCGGATAACCCCTTGGAACACCTGCTCCATCAGCGGGTCGAGCCCCGACGTCGGCTCATCGAGGACGATCAGCCCCACCTCGCTGGCGAGCGCCGCGATGAGCGCGACCTTCTGCCGGTTGCCCTTGGAGTAGTCACGCGTCCGCTTGGTCGGATCGAGGTCGAATCGCTCGATCAGCTCGGCCCGCCGCCCGGGGTCCATCCCACCGTGCACCCCTGCCAGGATGTCCATGCACTCACCCCCGGTGAGACCCGGCCACAGCGACACGTCACCGGGCACATAGGCCAGGTCAGACCGCAACTCGGTTCCCTCGCTCCAGGGGTCGCGGCCGTAGAGCTTGATCGTTCCGCCGTCGTGGCGCATGAGGCCGAGAAGGATCCGGATCGTCGTGGACTTCCCTGCGCCGTTGGGCCCGAGGAACCCGTGCACCTCGCCACGGCGTACGTCGAGGTCGAGGCCGTCCAACGCCCTGAAGCTGCCGAACTGCTTGACCAGGCCTTCGATGCGGACGATGTCGTCGTTCATGGCTCTCCTTGTTCTGAGGCGCGGAAAGCGCCGTGGGAATACACGTCGACCGCCTCGCTGGCCCAGGCAGCCATGCCGGCTGGCGTCTGGAGGTCGAACCCAAGGGCTTTCCCGAGTTGTGGTGCGAGCAGGAGCATTGAGAGGTCGTTGACCAGCAGGAAGGCGGCGCGCACCCGACGGTCCTTGCTCGGCCTGGCGATGCCCGCTTCTTCCATCGCCGCCAGCACCCGCTCGCTCACGGCCAGCCAACGCTGGAACACGCGGTCCGCTGTGGGATCGTTAATCAGCCACAGCCGACGCAGGTAGTCGGGCAGAGGCGAGCCCGCCGGGAAGCCGGCGACGAACGCCTCGGCCAGCGACCTCGCATCGCCACCGCCGAAAGCCTCGCGCAGATCCGCATCCGTGAGGTTGTCGAGGATCGCGTCAAACGAGTCGGCGACGTGCTCGTCGACCGCCTCCCGCAGGCCGGCCTTGTTACGGAAGTGGTGCATGACCAGTCCCGGTGAGACCTCTGCCGCGGCTGCCACGTCCCGCACGGTGACCCGCTCAGGACCCCTCTCGGCGAAGAGCAGTAACGCCTTGTCGCGGATCCGCGCCTTCGCGGTGAGATCGTGCGATGAGCCGGTCGCACTGAACACGCGTACAGTGTACTGAACAAGCGTACAATCGTCCAGCGGCACCGGAACGGCCAGTGCCAGAGCATCAGCAGAGTGGCGTCCTCCTCCAAGGACAGACTCCACCGTGCGGTGCGCGGTCGTACCGCCAGGCCCGACACCCTGAAGGTCGTTCCAGGCGGAGTCGAAACGCGGGTTCGATTCCCGCCGCCTCCATCACCACGGGCCTCCGGGTCACTCGACCGGCCCCCGCTGGGCCAGATAGCGGGTGTTGAAGCTGTCGAGCAGGCCGTCCTTCTCGGCCAGCACGCCGTGGGTGAACGCGCGCGAGCGGACGCCGCGCTGCACCCGCTCGCAGACCACGTAGTCCTGGTGTGCCACCAACTCGGTGAACTCGACGATCTCCGACGGGTCGAACCCGGCGCCGGCGATCACGTCCGGCCGGAACAGGTACTCGGTGACCACGGTCGTGTGGCCCGCCTCGCGGGGCAGAAGGACGGTGGAGATGGCGCTCGTGCCGGTGATGTCGATGAACATGTTCGGGTACACGGTGCACCCGTAGAGCGACGCCTCGTCGTGGGCGTCGATGCCCGGAAGCGGCGGCAGGCCGGAGCGCCCGGTGCGGGTGAAGCTGTTGCCGCCGTCGGCGATCGCCACGCCGCCGTCCGGGCGGTGGGCGTCGTACACCGCGCCCTTGCGGAAGGCGGGCACGACGGCGACCAGCTCGGGATGCACCGTCGGGCAGTGCAGGCACTCGTTGTAGTTCTCGATCAGGATCTTCCAGTTCGCCTGCACCTCGGTCACCGTCCGGTGACCGATCCTGAGCTCGCCGAGGTTGAAGCGGGCGAATGACAGCGGAGAGTCGTCTTGGCCGGAGAGCGCGTCCTCCAGGGGCACCGGGTCGGGATCCAGGTGGACGAACAGGAAACCCTGCCAGGTCTCGACGCACACCGGCCAGAGGCCGAGAGCGTCGCGGTCGACCTCGTCCTTGGCGACGTTGGGCGTGCCGATCAGCCGGCCCTCGAAGGAGTAGGACCAGGCGTGGTACGGGCACTTGACCGCGCCCTTCATGCGGCCGGCGCATCGTCGCAGAGCCGCGAGCCGCGATGCCGGCACACGTTGTAGAAGCCGCGCAGGCCTCCGTCCTTCCCGCGCAGCACGATCACGCTCTCGCCCGCGACGTCCAGCGTCAGGAAGTCGCCTGGCTCGTCGGCCCTCGGCGCGGCCGGCGTAGAACCAGCTTCGGGCGAAGACCCGCTCGCGTTCCAGATCGAAGACCTCCGCGGCGCGATAGTCGCGCCCGGGCAGCGTGTTCCGCTCTCGCGACGCCATCGGATCATCCTCCCACAGAACGTTGTCGCCTCACGCCGGGCGCGGGCTGGTGTAGTAGCACTTGCAGTAGCCCGAGAGCTCCGGCTCGAAGCCGGTCCAGCGCGGCCCCCAGGCGGTGATGACCGCTCCCTGGGCAGCTGGATGTACGGCCGCTGCTCTGCCAGGTAGGCCGGGCTGCAAAATACCTGGACGGCGACATCGCTGCTCAGCATCATCCTCGTCGCATCCGGGCTGAAGAGCGCTATCCCCCGTCCGTTCGACGGAATTCCCACCGCGTGCGCGACGCCACAATCCCGATCGGACAAGCCGGTTCCGCCGCCGCGCAGATTGCTGTTCTGGTTGCGATCCTCGCCATCGGGATGACGGTCGCCACCGTGTCTCGCGAAGAGCTTCCGGACATCGTCCGTTTGGTTCGACGTACGACCGGTTGACACCGCTCTTCCTGCAACGATGCACCCATGACTCAGCATGCGGTGGTGATCGCCGGCGGAGGCCCGACCGGACTGATGCTGGCGGGGGAGCTGGCCCTGGCCGGCGTCGACGTCGTCGTCGTCGAGCGGCGCCCCGGCAAGGAGCTCGTCGGTCAGCGCGCAGGTGGGCTGCATGCGCGCACGATCGAGGTTCTCGACCAGCGCGGGGTCGCCGACCGGTTCCTGTCGCAGGGGGAGGTGGCCCCGGCCGTGGGGTACGGCTGGGTGCGCCTGAACATCGGCGACTTCCCGTCCCGCCACAACTACACGCTCGGGCTGTTCCAGAACCACATCGAGCGGACGCTGGCCGATTGGGTCGAGGAGCTGCGGGTGCCGGTCCTTCGCGGGCGTGAGGTGACGGGGTTCGTCGAGGACAAGGCCGGCGTCGACGTCCAGATCTCCGACGGCGAGTCGCTGCGGGCGGGGTACCTCGTCGGGTGCGACGGCGGGCGCAGCCTCGTCCGCAAGGAGGCCGGCATCGAGTTCCCGGGGGTCGAGGCAGCGACGAGCTGCCTGATCGCCGAGGTCGAGATCGACGGGGAGGCGGACTGGGGCCTGCAACGCGACGAGCGGGGCATCAGCGGCCTGTCGCGGATGGAGGACTCGGGGACCGTGCGAGCCATGGTGCAGGAACGGCAGGTCGGGCACACCGGCGAGCCCACCCTGCGAGACCTCGGCGAGGCGATGATCGCCGTCTACGGGACCGACTACGGGATCCACAGCCCCACCTCGATCTCGAGGTTCACCGATGCGGCCCGGCAGGCAGCGGCGTACCGCCGCGGACGGGTGCTCCTGGCCGGCGACGCCGCACACGTGCACTCCCCGGTGGGCGGACAGGGCCTGAACACCGGCGTGCAGGACGCGATGAACCTGGGGTGGAAGCTGGCTCAGGTGGCCTACGGGACATCGCCGGACGGGCTCCTGGACACCTACCACGCCGAGCGCCACCCGGTCGGCGCGCGCGTCCTGCAGACCACGCTGGCGCAGACCGTCCTCTTGGGCGGCGGCGAGCGTGTCGACGCCCTGCGCGAGACCCTGTCCGAGCTCCTGGGCATGAACGAGCCGCGCAAGCGGATCGCCGGGATGATGTCCGGCCTGGACATCCACTACGACCTCGGCGACGGGCACCCGCTGCTCGGACGCCGGATGCCCGATCTCGACGTCGAGATCGCCGGCGGTGCGCGTCGCGTCTACCAGCTCCTGCACGATGCGCGGCCGGTGCTCTTGAACCTCGGCGCGCCGGGCGGCCTCGACATCACTCCGTGGGCGGATCGAGTCCGGCTGGTCGACGCCACGTACGCCGGCACGTGGGAGCTTCCGGTCATCGGCGAGGTGGCCGCCCCCGCCGCCGTGGCGATCCGCCCCGACGGGCACGTCGCCTGGGTGGGAGACGGGACCGACTCAGGGCTCGCCGATGCGCTCACCACCTGGTTCGGATCTCCGGCCGCGGCGCCGCGGCGGTTGCGAGGATAGGCGTTGGCCCCGATGCGGGATCCCGCCGATGGTCGCAGACCGGAGGCAGGACTAGGAGGCATCGTGAAGAGGCTGCTCGTCGTGCCGGTACTGGCGCTCACCGTTCTCATGAGCGCTGTTGGGACAGCGCAGGCATCGCCGCCGCCTCTCCGGCTCACGGTGTACGACAACCTGTCCGGCGGTATGCAGATCAGCTTCTGGATGAAGCACTCGAAGGGTTGGTCCTGGCACAGCACCAACCCCAAGGCGGAGAAGAAGCTGGGCTGCTCGATCACGGCGGATGCGTGGGACACGGGCGTGCCGTCGTCCGAGCATGTCGTCGCTGCCGGCGAGAAGCCGAACGCGAATCCGTATCGGGTGATCATCCCGGTCAACTTCTTCGTCCAGAGCATCACGCGCTCGACCAAGGCCACCTGCACCCTGAGGCATCTGACGGCCAAGAAGGTGTGGCGCTACAAGACGGTCACCGCCCATTGGGACGGCACGTAGAGCACGGCGGATCGATCAGCCGCTCAGTACCACTTGCCCCGCGCGAACCCGCCGAAGGCGACGAGGCCGACCAGGGTCACGATCACGCCCAGCAGGACGCTCACGAAGAGCATCATGAGGATCCCGACGATCACCACGATCCCGCCGACGGTGACCCCGCCGATCTTGCGATCTCCCCGTCCAGTCATGAGCTTGCCCTCCGTATCGGGTGCGTGTTCCTCATCAGACTTCGGTTGCTGCAGACGAGCGTCTAGGAGCCGGGTGGGCGGTAGTCGACCGAGAGGCCGGCGGCCGCGTCCACGTCCTCCGGCGTGAGCAGCACGACGACCTCCGAGCCGGCCGCTCCGGAGGCGCCCACAGCGATCGCCGCGGCGGCCGCGGCACGGTTGTCGGGCAGGTCGAGCACGACGTAGGCGTCCGTCTCGCCGAAGGCGAAGTAGAAGCTCTCGAGACTCCCGCCGAGGCCGTCCGCCATCTTTGCGATGACCTCCCGGCGGCTCGTGCCGCCGCCGCTCTGGACGCCCTTCGCGCCCTCGGGCGTGTACCTCGCCTTGACCAGGAACTTCGGCACAGCGCACCTCCGTGTGGGGATCGAGAGCGAACGCTCTCACACAGCGGGGCGGCCTTCAAGCCGCCGCCTTTCGGCATCGGCCCGATCGTGGTACCGTGGCGGTGCCGGTCGGCGAGTCCCACCAACACCCTGGCGACCGTCTTGCGGGCCACGGCGGCCCGTCGAGCAGTCACCCGCTCAAGCTGGCCCGGATCGCCGACCGGCCGCCGTCATCCGGCGCCTCCACGGTCATGGGGCTCACCCAGTACTACACCGCGACGTCCCTCGACGGCTTCATCGCTGATGCGGAGCACTCGCTCGGCTGGCTTTTCACGCAACGCCGGGAGGATGACGGGCCGCTGAGCTGGGATGCCTTCATCGCCGGCGTCGGTTCGATGGCGATGGGGTCGACCACCTACGAGTGGATCCTCGACCATGAGCTCGCGGAGAAGGACATGGAGGAGTGGATCTGGCCCTACGACGTCCCGTGCTGGGTGTTCACCCACCGTGAGCTGCCGGTCGTGCCCGGCGCGCCAGTCGTCTTTACGAGCGCCGTCGTCGCGGACGTGCATGCGGAGATGGCCGCCGCAGCCGGCGAGCGCAACGTCTGGCTGGTGGGCGGTGGCGATCTCGTCGGTCAGTTCGCCGAAGCCGGCCTGCTCGACGAGGTGCTCGTGATGATCGCGCCGGTCACGCTCGGAGGCGGAGCGCCACTCCTGCCCAGGCGGCTTGGGCTGCGCCTCGACGAGGTGGGCCGAAACGGCGACTTCGCCTGCGCGAGGTACGCCGTCCTGCATCACTTGTAGGTCACGGCCGGGTAGAGGATGTCGGCCGTCGCCCAGGGAAGCTGGCCGTCCAGCGGCTGGCCGGGCGACTTCACGGGGAAGTAGCTCACCTTCCCGTCCTCGATCAGGACGCTCCATCGCTGGGTCAGCCACAGGTGGCCGTCGCGGCGGATCTCCCACTGGAAGCGGTCGAGCGGCCGCACCGCCGGCCCGACGATCCGCGCGCCCTGCTGGTCGAACTGGCTCCCGTGGCACGGGCAGCCGAAGCCGATGCCGGTGGCCTGCGCGGGACAGCCCACGTGCGTGCAGCGGTTCGAGAAGACGACGAACATCGCATCGGGTGCGAGCCAGTCGCGGCTCGGGTGGCCGGTGTGGTGGACGTACGCGAGCCCGCTGGACACGAGGGGCTGGGCCGGGTCCTCGACATACGGCACGGGGGCCGGGTCGAACCCCGACTCGGCGGCGAACCGGTCGGCCGGCCCCAGATCGACGGGCGCGAACGTCGCCTCCGTTCCCGCCGAGGAGAGCGTGTAGCCGAGAGCCGGGACTGCGACTGCGCCACCGATCGCCGCTCCGACGCCGACGGTGACGACGTTCAGGAAGCCGCGGCGGGTGGATCCGTTGGTGTGCGATGTCATGCGGGGGGTGCTCCTATCTGGTCTATACCAGTTGGAGATACGCGCGAGGAGCCCCACCGGATCTCGCAGACGTGGGATACTCGTCCCGATGCGGAGGTGGGCTCCGGTGCTGGCGGTCATGGTCGCGGTCGCGGCGGCGTCGGTTGCCCTTGCCGCCGAGCGGCTCTCCTCGCAAGAGAGCCCGTCCGCCGCCCGGCTCGCCGCGCCGGATGCGGCGCGCGCCCAAGCGCTCGCCGAGCGCACCGGCATCCCTGCGCCGTACTGGCAGGTCGACCCGCGGACGGCGCGCGCGGTCCGGCTCGGCCAGCCGCTCACCACCCGCGCGCCGCTCTTCCCGGGCGACCCGCCGTTCCATTGGCGGGTCTGGACGACCGTGCCGAAGTCCGGCTACCTGCTCGAGCAGATCACCTCGCTCGGCACGCACACGGGGACGCACATCTCGGCGCCGTGCCACTTCCACGTCGGCGCGCCGTGCCTCGTCAGGCTCCCCGAGCGGTTCTTCACGCCGCGCCCGCTGGTCGTGATCGACGTGCGGGCCGAGATCCGCCGCCGCGGCGGCGACTTCTTCGTCGAGACCTCCGCCCTGCGCCGGTTCGAGCACGCGCATGGCCGCATCCCGCCGGGATCGTACGTCGTGCTCTACACCGGCCTCTCGCGCGTCTACCACCTCGGGAACTCGCGCCGGCCGGGGCCGATGAACGACTACTTCGACGACGTGCCCGGCTTCTCGGGGGCGGCCGTCGATTGGCTCTTCGACGAGCGGCACATCCTCGGCGTCGGCGCCGACACGTTCGGGCCCGACGCCACGTTCGACCCGAACTTCGAGGCCACCACCGAGGCCACCGGGCGCGGCGGGATCACCCTCGAGAACATGGGCCCGGGCCTGGCACGGATGCGGGCGTTCGGCGACTGGATCGAGCTCAACGGCCCCCGGTTCTCGACGACGCCGGCGGAGCGGCGCGCTCACCGGCCCGGATGGAGCGGGGCGCAGATGGGCATGACGGGCTTCACCGCCTGGCGGTAGACCCGGCCGCGTTCCGTAGACTGAGCGGCCATGGCCGTCTGCCCCCACTGCGGTCAGGAGAACCCCGAGGGCTTCCGGTTCTGCGGGAGCTGCGGCTCGGCGATGGCCGCGGCGCCGCGCACCGAGGAGCGCAAGGTCGTCACCGTGCTCTTCGCCGATCTGGTCGGGTTCACGGGCCGCAGCGAGCGGATGGACGTCGAGGACGTGCGCGGCACGCTCGCGCCCTATCACGCCCTGCTGCGCGAGCAGCTCGAGCACTACGGCGGCACCGTGGAGAAGTTCATCGGCGACGCCGTCATGGCGCTCTTCGGCGCGCCCGTCTCGCACGAGGACGACCCGGAGCGCGCCGTGCGGGCGGCGCTCTCGATCCGGGCCGCCATCGACCGCCTGAACGAGCAGGAGCCGGACCTCGACCTGCACGTCCGGGTCGGCGTGAACACCGGCGAGGCGCTGATCGTGCTCGGCGCCGACGCCGCCCGCGGCGAGGGGATGGCATCCGGCGACGTCGTGAACACCGCCGCCCGGCTCCAGGCCGCCGCGCCGGTGGACGGCATCCTCGTCGGCGAGACCACGTACCGCGCGACCGACCGCGCCATCGCCTACCGCGAGGCCGACGCGGTTCTCGCCAAGGGCAAGGCCCGGCCGGTGCCGGCGTGGGTGGCGGTGGAGGCCCGCGCCCGCCTCGGCGTCGACGTGATCCAGCGCCCGACCACGCCGCTCGTTGGACGGCGCGCGGAGATCGACCTGCTTCTCGACGCCCTGCGCCGGTCGCGGACCGAGAACGCCGTGCAGCTCGTGACCCTCGTGGGCGTGCCGGGGATCGGCAAGAGCCGGTTGGTGTGGGAGCTCTTCCAGGCGGTCGAGGCCGATCCCGAGTTCGTCACGTGGCGCCAGGGCCGCTCGCTCCCATACGGCGAGGGGGTGACGTTCTGGGCGCTCGGCGAGATGATCGCCGCCCAGGCCGGCATCCTCGACTCCGACTCGGCTGACGACGCCGGTGCGAAGCTCGCCGCCACCGTCTCCGATCTGATCGAGGATCCGGGCGAGGCGGCCTGGGTGACCGAGCACGTCCGGGCGCTGGCCGGGCTTGAGACCGGCGGCGGGGGCGGCGACGACCGCCGCAGCGAGGCGACCGCCGCGTGGCGCCGGTTCCTCGAGGCGCTGGCGGAGCGCCATCCGCTCGTGCTCGTCTTCGAGGACATGCACTGGGCCGACGACGCCCTGCTCGACTTCGTCGACCACCTCGTGGACTGGGCGAGCGGCGTCCCGATGCTCGTCGTCTGCACCGCCCGGCCGGAGCTGCTCGACCGGCGGCGGGAGTGGGGCGGCGGCAAGCGAAACGCGCTCACGATCGCGCTCTCGCCGCTTGCCGATCCGGACATCGCCAGCCTGATCGGCACGCTGCTCGAGCAGGCGGTGCTGCCCGCCGAGACGCAGGCGACGCTGCTCGCCACCGCCGAGGGGAACCCGCTCTATGCCGAGGAGTACGTGCGGATGCTGATCGACCGCGGCCACCTGCGCCACGAGGGCGGCCGCTGGTGGCTGATGGCCGCCGACCTGCCGGTGCCGGAGTCCGTCCAGGGCCTGATCGCCGCCCGGCTCGACGACCTCCCGAGCGACCAGAAGCAGCTGCTCCAGGACGCCGCCGTGCTCGGGAAGGTCGTCTGGCTGGGCGCGCTCGTCGCGATGGGCGGCGCGGGCCGGTTCGAGGTCGAGGAGCGCCTGCACGCGCTCGAGCGCCGCGAGATGCTGCGGCGCGAGCGCCGCTCGTCGGTCGGCGGCGAGCTCGAGTACGCCTTTCGGCACGTGCTCGTCCGCGACGTGGCCTACGGCCAGATCCCGCGCGCACAGCGTGCGGAGAAGCATCGGCGGGCGGCCACGTGGATCGAGTCGCTCTCAGCCGACCGCGAGAACGCGCCCGACATGGTCGCCCACCACTACTCCCAGGCGCTCGACTACGCCCGCGACTCCGGGCGTGACACCGGCGACCTGGAGCGCCTCACCCGGATCGCCCTCCGCGACGCGGGCGAGCGGGCCTTCGCGTTGAACTCGATCGCGTCGGCTCTCCGGCACTATCACCGGGCGCTCGAGCTGTGGCCCGAGGAGGATCCCGAGTGGCCGCTCCTCGTCGTGGACGTCGCGGACGTCGGCCTCAGCGTCCAGGCCGACCTGATGACCGATCGCCTCTCGCGCGCGTCGCACCGCCTGGCCGAGTCGGGCGACTACGCCTCCGCCGCCAAGGCGGAGATGCTGATCGGATTTCGGCACTGGAACGAGGCCCGGACGGAGGAGGCAGTCGCCACCTACTCGCGCGCGCAGGAGCTCGTCGAGCGCGCGGAGCCCTCGCCGACCGTCGCCTACGTGATGACCCGGATCGCGATCAACCTGATGCTGCGCGGGCGATTCGCAGAAACGCTGGCCCTGTGCGACCGCGCCGAGGCGGTGGCCGACCAATTCGGCCTCGACGAGATCCGAGCGCACATCCTGAACACGCGGGGTGTGACCAGGGTCAACCACGGCGACGTTGACGGATGCGCCGACCAGGAGGAGAGCATCGCGATCGCCGAGCGCCTGAACTCCGCCGAGGCGATGATCCGGGGCTACAAAAACTACGGCAGCACGCAGATGGAGCTGGGCAACCTGAGCCGGGGGGCCGAGCTCGAGCAGCGCGGCGTCGACGCCGCGCGCCGGTTCGGAGCCGACTTCCACCTGATGTGGTTTGAGGCCGAGCTGGGCATCCTCGCGTACTGGGCGGGTGACTGGGATGCCGCCGACGCCGCGTTCGGGCGGCTCGATGCGTGGATCGCGTCGGTTGGCCCGCACTACATGGAGGCCGGCGCGCACAGCTTCCGGGCCAAGCTGCGGTCGGCCCGCGGCGACCTCGAGGGCGCGGCAGCCGACATCGAGGGCGCGCTCGACTTCGGGCGCCGCTCGCGCGAGCCGCAGGCGCTCCTGCCGACGCTCGCCGACGCCGCGCTGATCGCGGCCACGAGCGGAGGCCGTGAGGCTGCGCAGCGCGTCGCGGCGCTGTTCGACGAGGCCGTGGCGGCCCTCGAGGCCGATGTCAGCGGCGCGTACTGGCTGACCGAGCTCGCCCTGGCCCTCGCCTTGACGGGCCAGGCCGACCACGTCGCAGCCGTGCGGATCGAGGGCCCGTGGAGCTGGCTCTCGGCGGCGAGACTCTTCGGCGACGGCCGGTACGCCGAGGCCGCGGACGAGCTCGGCGCGATCGGTGCGCGCCCCGAGGAGGCGCTGGCGCGGCTCCTGGCGGCCCGCGAGCTGATCGGCGGAGGCGACCGGGCGGGCGGTGAGGCGCAGCTCGGCCGCGTGCTCGGCTTCTGGGAGTCGGTCGGGGCCGTCCGCCTGATCGAGCTCGCCGACGCGCTCCTGGCGAGGTCGGCCTGACCCGCGGGAACACGGAGCCCGGCGCGAGCGTTTCACCTTCTGTGCCGGAGACCCTGCCGACGACGCTCGAGATCTGGGCCGACATCGTGTGCTCGTGGTGCTACGTCGGGAAGCGCCATCTGGAGGGCGCGCTCGAGAGCTTCGGCGAGGACGAGGTCGAGATCGTGTGGCGCAGCTTCGAGCTCGACCCGACCCTGCCCGCCGACGCCGGATCGGCCGACGAGGAGCTGGCCCGCCGCCGCGGGCTGACGCTCGCCGAGGCGCGCGCGATGCACGAGGAGACCGAGCGCATGGGCGCCGAGATCGGCATCCGGTTCGACTTCGCCCGCGCCCGCCGCGGCAACACGTTCGACGCCCACCGCGTGCTCCACATGGCCCGCGCGGAGGGCCGCCAGACCCCGGTGCTCGACCGGTTGCTGGCGGCGTACTTCGCCGAGGGCGAGCCGATCGGCGACCGCGCCGCCCTCGCCCGCATCGCCGGGAGCGCGGGGCTCGACCCCGATGCCGTCTCGGCAATGCTGGAGAGCGACGCACACGCGGCCGACGTCCGCGCCGAGGAACGCGAGGCCGCGGCGCTCGGCATCACCGCCGTGCCCTTCTTCGTGATCGACCGCCGCTACGGCCTGGCCGGCGCCCACCCGGCCGAGACGCTCCGCGAGGCCATCGCGCAGGCGCGCGTGAACTCGGAATCGCCCATCTAGGTGCACGTCGTCTGGTACACCGCCCTCTCGATCGACGGGCGCATCGCGGGCCGGGGCGACGACATGGCGTTCCTCGAGATGGTGGACGGAAGCGGCGAGGAGCGCGACTACGAGGACTTCATCGCGGGCATCGACGCGCTCGTCCTCGGGAGCGGGACGCTGCGCTGGCTGCACGGGCAGGGCCACGACCTGCCTCATCGCGGCCTGCCGATCTGGCTCCTCTCCCACGACGAGGCGCTGGCGGCGCGAGCGGCCGCCGCCGACCCGGACGGGACGCCGGTGACCCGGGTCGAGGGCGATGTCGCCGCCGTGCTCGACGGCATCGCAGCGGCCGGCCACGAGCGGGTCTGGATCGCGGGCGGCGGGACGGTCGCCGGCCAGGCGCTCGCGGCCGACCGCGTCGACGAGGTGATCCTCACGATCGCGCCGACCGTGCTCGGCGCCGGCCCCGCGGTCTTCGACCATCCCGCCCTCGAGGCGAGGCGCTTCGCGCTCGCCGAATGCCGCGAGTACGGGAGGGGCTCCGTCCGGCTGCGCTGGCTGCGCGACCGTTAGGCCCGCTGGACAGGCCGTGGGGGCGGCCCTATCCTTGATCCGGTGAGGCAACGCGTCGTTTGGGGGATGTGCATGCTTGCCGCGACGCTCGTCGCGCTTGCGACTGCGGGCGCCGCCTGGGCGGCTACCGGCACCGTGTCGTCGTCAGGCTCCGACGAGTTCGGCCAGCTCGGAAACGGCGCCCGCGGGAGCAGCAGGACGCCGGTCGCGGTCGTCGGGCTCACCGGCGTCACGCAGATCGACGGTGGGCGCGAGCACGCCCTGGCGCTCAAGAGCGACGGCAGCGTATGGGCGTGGGGCCACAACATCTACGGCCAGATCGGCGACGGCACGAAGACCAACCGCCAGTCGCCGGTGCAGGTGTCCGGGCTGACCGGCGTGGTCGCCGTCGAGACCGGCCATTACTCCAGCATGGCCCTGAGGAGCGACGGGACGGTCTGGGCCTGGGGCTGGAACAAGTTCGGGACGCTCGGCGATGGCACGACGACCAACCGGTCGGTGCCGGTCAAGGTGTCGGGCCTCGCGAACGTCGTCGCGATCGCGGGCGCGCGTGACCACGCCCTGGCGCTGCGCGGCGACGGCACCGTGTGGGCCTGGGGCGACAACGAGTTCGGGAACCTCGGGACCGGGAACACGACCAACCACCTGACGCCGGTGCAGGTGTCGGGCCTCGCGAGCGTCGTCGCGATCGCCGGCGGCCGTGACCACAGCCTCGCCGTGCGCTCCGACGGCACCGTCTGGGCCTGGGGCTGGAACAAGTACGGCCAGGTCGGCGACGGCACGAAGACGAACCGGCTCACGCCCGTCCAGGTGATCGGCCTGAGCGGCGTCATCCGGGTCAGCGCCGGGGCCGAGCACAGCATGGCGCTCACCTCCGCGGGCGTGGTGTGGACGTGGGGTCACAACAACGACGGCCAGCTCGGCGACAACACCGTGACGACCCGGACGCGCCCTGTGCGCGTCTCCGGCATCTCGAACGTCGTCGACATCGGAAACGGCCGGCTGCACAGCCTGGCGATCGAGAGCGACGGCTCCCTGTGGACGTGGGGCTTGAACTCGACCGGTCAGCTCGGTGACGGGACGACGACCAACCGGCGCGTGCCGGTGAAGATCGCCGGGATCTCGGGCGCCTTCGGCGTGGGCGGCGGCGTGAACTACAGCGTCGTCCTGCACGCGTAGGCGTAGCACCGAACACATACCGCAAGCTGGGGGCGGTGTTCACGCATCGCGGGGAGCGCTCGCGGCGTCGCGCGGGCCGATCACCTCGGCGTCATGTGGGTCTCCCTCCGCTCCGCCGCTCTCGTCGCCGCGCTCGCCCTCGGCGGGCTCGGGGTCGCGCTGCTCGGCGGCCCCTCGGACGCGAGCGCCGCTGCTCCGACGGCCTCGGCGCCGTGCATCGGCTCGAGCGCGCCCGCCCACTACGCCCACGTGATCGTGATCGTCGAGGAGAACAAGGCCTACGACCAGGTGATGGGCCATGCGCCGTACCAGACGGCCATCTCGAAGGCCTGCGGCTACGCCGCCAACATGCACGCCGAGACGTATCCCAGCCTCCCGAACTACCTGGCGATGACGTCGGGAGCGGTCCCGGGCGCCGTCGCGGGCCGCGACTGCCAGCCCTCCGGCACCTGCCTCGCCAAGTCGCCCACGATCTTCGACCAGACGGGCGGCTCGTGGCGGGTCTACGCCGAGTCGATGCCCTCGAACTGCGCCCGCAAGAACACGCCCGACGGCCTCTACGTGCCGCGCCACACCGCCGCCCCGTACTTCACGGGCCTCGCCGCCGCGTGCCTGACGCGCCAGCTCCCGCTCGGCACGACGACGGCGGGGCCGTTCGCCGGCGATCTGAAGGCCGGCACGCTGCCGAAGTTCACGCTCGTCGCCCCGAACACCACGAACGACGCCCACGGCGGCTGCCTCTCGTGCGCCGACGCATGGCTCGCGCGCTGGATCCCGCGGATCGTCGCGTCGCCGGCCTACCAGGACGGCTCGACCGCGATCTTCGTCACCTACGACTCCGACAACGCGAGCGCCAAGAACCACATCGCCACGACCGTGATCGCCCCGTCCGTCAAGCCCGGGAAGGTCGCCGCGGGCGCCTTCAACCACTACTCGATGCTGCGCACGATCGAGGACGTGCTGGGGCTCCCCGGCCATCTCGGCGGCGCCGCCACGGCGCCCAGCATGACCGCCGCGTTCAACCTGTAGCGCTTCCGCGGCGGGGTGTTGCGAGACGGTGTCGGGAGTACGCCGATTGTCGTTTCAGTTGACCGCCATGTGACGGTGGTTCGTGGGTGTCGGGGGTGTGACGGGGTGTTGCGAGACGGTGTCGGGGTACACCGATTGTCGTTTCAGTCGACCGCCATGTGACGCTCCTCCAAGCCCCTTGTCGAATTCGCGACGCCCATCTCCTATCCGGGAGCGGGCTCATCAGCGTCGTCGCCGAGGAGCGCTTTGGGCAGGAGCGTGTGCACGTGCAGGAGCTGCCGGCGCCGATCGGGCGGTAGCTGGTCGACGATTGCAGCGACGCCAAGGAATGTGGCTCCACACGCCTCGATGAGCGTCCGGGCTCCGGTCGCCTGGCTGCCGGTCTCGAGCCAGTCATCGACGAGGAGCACCCGGTCGCCGGCGGTCAATGCCGCCCGCTGGAGCCGAAGCGTCTGCCGGTCTCCCCGGTAGTCCGCGGAGGTCTCAACGATCGCCTTCGGGCCCGGAAAGACACCCGTGCCCTTGCGGATCGGAACGAAGCCGGCCTCGAGCTGGAGCGCGCACGCGGTGCCGAGGATGAACCCTCGCGACTCGATACCGGCCACCTTCGTCGCCCTCCCCCGGAAGGGCTCGACGAGCGCCGCCGCGATGGCGCGCAGGGTCGTCGGATCGTCGAACCAGCGCCAGATGTCGGCGTGACCTCCGACCCATGCAAACTGCGACAGCAGTGCCTCCCGATCGACGTCCGCGGCCACCGGGTCACAGTAGACCGTCCGGCCCTCGGCCCGTCACTCCGCCCGCCTCAGCCGCGGCGCCCCGCGGGCCGCCGAGAGCTCCCAGATCGTCCCGTTCGACGTGCGGGCGTACAGGGTGATCCGCGTCAGGGCCAGCCGCCCGGCGCCGGTCGTGTCGACGTAGACGACCCCCGGCAGGCGGGCGCCGAACGGGGTCGGGGCGGCGGCGTACTCGTCGCCGGTGCGCGCGTTCATGTCCTCGGTGATCTCGCTCGCGTCGGCGGGGTAGCAGCCGCGACAGACGCCGTCCTCGCGGCCGATCGCGCGGGCGGCGTGGAATGCGCGCAGGAGCAGGGCGCGGGCCTTCGAGTCGGGCACGGCCTGGGTGCTCGGCGGGGGCGTCGTGGCCGCCGCCGGCGACCCGCCGCCGCAGGCTGCGAGCGCCGCGCACAAGAGTGGACAGACCGGCCCCAGTCGCCACATCGTGGTAAGCGTAACGCTCCGGATGGGTGAGGCAAGACCGGGCTGGGCATGTCGATAACGGGAATACCGAGATGGGGGTCATCTCGGGCGCCGGCAACGCCGGTATGTCATCGAGGTATTCCGACGGTTTCGGATAGGTGATCTGAGTGTCCCGCAAGTTCAGATCGGCTCGCCGGGCCACCCCGGTCCGGGGAATCCTGCTGCTCGTCGTAGCGGCGGCTGCGCTGTGCCCCGCGACGTTCTCGCGGGCGCTTGCCGCGGCCCACCGGCCCGCAGCCCCGACGCATCTCACGGCGACCGGAGTGACGCGGTCGGCGATCGTCCTCTCGTGGAAGCGCTCGACCGGGCCTGGGCGGATCGTCAACTACCGCGTCTACCGAAACGGCCGCAAGATCGGCCACACGAGCAACGCCCGGTTCGCGGTCTCCGGCCTGCGCTGCGGGACGGCCGCGGCCTACACGGTGCGTGCGGTGAACGCCGCCGGCGGCGCCTCCCTCCCGGCGCGGCGCACGCTGAGCACCGCCGCCTGCACGGCGCGGGACACCGAGCCGCCGGCAGCGCCGACCGGCCTCGCGCAGTCCGAGCCGGCCGAGACCGGCCTCGACCTCACCTGGATGCCGTCGACCGACAACGTCCGCGTCGCCGGTTACCGCGTGTCACAGAACGGCGCGTCGATCGCGCGGACCGCCGAGACGAGCCTCTCGGTCGGCGGCCTTGCCTGCGGGACGACCTACACCTTCACCGTCGTGGCCTACGACGCGGCCGCGAACGTCTCGGGCCCGGCCTCCATCAGCGCGAGCACGGCCGCCTGCCCGGCTCCTGCGCCTTGCGCCGGGGTGGCCGTGGCGCCGGGCTCCGACCTCGAGGCGCTGGCAGCCGCCAAGCCGACGGGGACGACGTTCTGCATCGCGCCGGGCACGTATCGCGTCCGCTCCGAGATCGCGCCGCGCGACGGGCAGCACTTCGTCGGCACCGGCCCGGGCGTCGTCATCACGGGCGGCGTCCAGCTGACCGGCTTCGTCCAGTCGAACGGCCTCTGGCTCGCCGCCGGCCCGACCAGCGCGGCCTACGCCGAGAGCGACGGCTTCAGCGGGTATCTGCACCCGCAGTCGCCGTATGCAAACGACGTCACGGTCGACGGCGTGCTCCTCGACAAGGTCGGAGTGCGCATCGGCGGCAAGGTCTACGGCGACCCGCCGTCGGCGGTCGGCCCCGGCTCGTACTTCGTCGACTATGACGCCGGGCTCGTCGAGCTCGGGTCGGATCCGTCCGGCCACGACATCGAGGTGGGCACGGCCAAGAACGGGTTCGGCTCGCAGGCGACGGGGGTCGAGATCCGCGACGTCGACCTCGAGCTCTTCACGTCGGGCGGCATCGCGATGCGCGGCTCCGCGCATGGCTGGACGGTGGCCGACGTGAGCGTGACGGCGGCCCACGACACGGGCGTCAAGCTCCTTGACGGGAGCAGCCTCGACGGCGGCGCGATCGCCTGGAGCGGCCGGTACGGCCTGAGCGCGCATGGAGCGGGAGTCACGGTCGACGGCGTGGACGTGTCGCACTCCGACGCTGCCCGCTACCGCGACAGCACGACCGGCGGCTGCGTCGCCGCGGGCGGGTCGAAGTTCGTGCGGACGGTCGGGCTGGTGCTGCGCGACAGCGTCTTCCACGACAACCTGTGCAACGGCATCTGGCTCGACGTCGACACCTACGACTCGACGATCCAGGGCAACACCTCGGTGCGAAACGAGAAGGACGGCATCCGGGTCGAGGTCAGCCACGTGATGGCGATCTCGGGGAACACCGTCGCCGACAACGGCGGCTGGGGCATCTACCTCTCGAACGCCCCCGACGCGGACGTGTCCGGGAACACCGTGACGAACAACGAGAACGGCGCGATCGTCCTGAACTGGAGCGGGCGGACGAAGCCGGCCACGACGCACGGCTCCTACGCCACCAAAGACACGGACATCCACAACAACACGATTGTGCTGACCGGCGGCGGCCAGGCAGTGGGCATCTTCGACTCGACGGGCACGGGCTATGCGTACTCCAACGCCGCCGACAACCGCTACCACGCCAACCACTACGTGCTGCCGGACACCGCCGCCAGGTGGTTCCACCTCGGCGGCAAGATGACGTGGAGCGCCTGGCGCACGGCGGGGATGGACACCGAGTACGCGCTCATGTGAGCACCCAGAGGCGGCGCCGTCCGCTGCTAGCATGTGTCCAGGCGTGGCAACGGTGCCCGCGTTGCAGGTCGGCAACCCGCGCCGGGGCAGTGAGTCGCGATGAGATGGCGTACCGTGCGCACAGGTGAGCCGGACTCGCATCCGGCGGACCTCTTGGCGGGCCTCGAGGCGATCGTCTGGATGGCCGATGCCGAGGAGCGCCGCCTGGCGTACGTGAGCGACGGGTGTCGCGCGCTCTCGGGGCACGCGCCGGAGGTGTGGCTCTCGGCGCCCCACTACGCCGTCGGCCTCGTGGACGCTCGCCGACCGGGATCGGGTGGCGGCCGTGTTCGACCGGCTGGCGGCGGGCGACGACCGGGAGGAGCTCGAGTACCGGCTGGAGACGGCGGACGGCGGCGCTCGTCTGGGTCGTGAACACCGTCCACGCCCTCACCGGGCCGGACGGGCGCCGGGAGCTGCACGGCGTGATCGTCGACATCACCCGGCGCAAAGAGGCCGAGGGCGCGCTGCTCGAGCAGCTCAGCCGCTCCGAGGAGGACTACCGCACCCTGTTCGACCTGCACCCGAACCCGATCTGGGTGTACGACCTCGAGTCGCTGCGGTTCCTGGCGGCGAACGCCGCCACCGAGCGCCAGTATGGGTACTCCCGCCAGGAGCTGGCGGCGATGACGATCGCCGACATCCGCCCGGCGGAGGAGGTCCCGGGGATGCTGGCGGCGGTCAAGAGCGTCCGCGAGGGGCTTACGCGCTCAGGCCCGTGGCATCACTGCAAGCGCGACGGCACCGTCTTCGAGGTCGAGATCAGCTCGCACACGATGGTGTTCGGCGGCCGGCGGGCCGAGGTGGTCATGGCCGTCGACATCTCGGACCGGCGGACGCTCGAGCACCAGCTCCTGCAGGCCCAGAAGATGGAGGCCGTGGGTCAGCTCGCCGGCGGTGTCGCCCACGACTTCAACAACCTCGCCCTCGTCATCTCGGGCCACGCCGACCTCCTCCTGGAGCGCCTCGACGACCCCGGCGCGCGCGAGAACGCACGCGAGATCCGGCGGGCGGCAGACCAGGCGAGCGAGCTGACCCGTCAGCTGCTCGCCTTCAGCCGGCGCCAGGTGCTGCACCCGATCGAGCTGGACGTGAGCGAGGTGGTCGCCGATCTGGTGCCGATGCTGGGCCGCCTGATCGGCGACGACGTCGAGCTCTCGACCCGGCTTGCGACCGGCGCGGGCACCGTGCAGGCCGATCCCGCCCAGCTGCGCCAGGTCGTGATGAACCTCGTGCTGAACGCCCGCGACGCCATGCCGCGCGGCGGGCGGCTCTCGATCGAGGTCTCCGCACGCGAGCTCGACGCGCGGCTCACCGAGGCCCGGCTCGAGCTTGCGCCGGGCAGCTACGTCGTGCTGGCCGTGTCGGACACCGGGCAGGGCATGGACGAGGCCACCCGCGAGCGCATCTTCGAGCCCTTCTTCACGACGAAGGATCCCGGGAAGGGGACGGGCCTCGGGCTCTCGACGGTCTACGGGATCGTGAAGCAGACCGGCGGGTCGATCTGGGTCTACTCGGAGCCGGGTCGCGGCACGACCTTCAAGGTGTACCTGCCCCGGCACGGGTCATCCGTCGCCGCGGTCCCGCAGGAGCGGGCCGGCACCGAGGTCGCCGCGGCGACGGCGACGGTGCTTCTGGTCGAGGATCACGAGCAGGTGCGCACGCTCGTCCACATGGTGCTCGAGAAGCTGGGCTACGCCGTCGTCGCCGCGGCGAGCGGCGGCGAGGCGCTGGCGGCTGCAGCGGCCCACGAGGGCCCCATCGACATGATTCTGACGGATCTCGTCATGCCGGGGATGGACGGCAAGGAGCTCGTCGAGCGCATGCGCGACCTGCGGCCCGGCATCCGCGCGCTCTTCACATCTGGCTACGCGCAGGGCATGGTGGAGGGCCACGAGCTCGGCGACGGCGACGCGTTCCTCCCGAAGCCGTACGACCAGGCGGAGCTGGCGACGGCGATCGGGGCCGTGCTGGCGGCGCCGGCCGCACTGAGGCTCAACTCCACCCGCCTGGCAGCGATTACCAGGAGTGCGCGACGTCGCGCCGCAATCGAGCACAGGGAGGTGCCGAAATGCAGCTTGTCGTCTTTGCGCTCGGCGACGAGGAGTACGGCCTGCCCATCACGCAGGTCCAGGAGATCATCCGCTTCTCGGAGCCGCGCAGCATCCCCAACCCCCACGCCTCGATCCGCGGCGTGATCAACCTGCGCGGGCGGATCATCCCCGTCTGCGACCTGAAGCTCCAGCTGGACGTGCATGCCGCCGAGCGGCCCGACTCCGCATGCGAGATCGTGATCGTCGAGTCCGAGGGCGGCTCCGCCGGGCTGATCGTCGACGGTGTGAGCGAGGTCATGACCGTGACCGAGGAGCAGATCGAGGCCGAGGCCGGGTCGCGCGAGGGCTACCTGAACGGGATCGCCAAGGTCGGCGAGCGCCTGATCGTGCTGCTCGACGCCCCGGGCCTCGTCGGCGCGCTCGGCATCTCCGCCCACGCGGAGGCGGCCGCCTGACTACCCCGCGAGATCGGCCAGGATCTCGCGCGCGGCGTTCCGGCCGGGCCCGCCCGTGACTCCGCCGCCGGGGTGCGCCCCCGACCCGCACAGATAGAGACCCGGCACCGCCAGCCGGTAGCGCGCGAGCCCGAGCACGGGCCGCCAGGCGAAGAACTGGTCGAGCCCGGGCTCGCCGTGGTAGACGTGGCCGCCCGCGAGGCCGTAGTCGCGCTCGAGGAGCGCCGGCGTGAGCACCCGTCGATCGGCGACGACGCTCGCGATCCCGGGCGCGTGTCGCTCGAGCTCGGCGACGACCAGGTCGCCGACGGCGTCGGGGTCGGCGTCGTGGGGGATCCACTGGGCGAGGACGTGCAGCGTGCCGTCGGCGAGGGTGGCCTCGAGGTAGGGGCGCTCGCTCGACGTGCCGTACTTCCAGCAGTCGTACGCGCGCTCGACATGGTCGACGCCGGGCGCGACGACGATCCGGCCGCTCAGGAGCTCCTGATCGTCGATGCCGGCGAAGGCCGGGGCGGCCGAGAGCTCGAGCTCGACGACGGCGATCGCGCCCGGCGTTCGGATGTTCCCGGCCCTCCAGCGCAGCCGTGGGCCGGCCTCCTCCGGGTCGAGCCAGCGGGTGAGGACGGTCTTCGGGTCGGCGCCGCTCGCCACGACGGAGGCCTCGAGCTCCTCGCCTGAGGTGAGCACGACGCCGTGGACGCGGCCGCCGCGGACGAGCAGGCGCTCCACCTCGGCTCCGGTGCGGACGGTCGCCCCGGCCGTCGTGGCCGCGGCCTCGAGCGCTGCGGCCAGCGCGACGGGCCCGCCCTTCGCGAACGCGGTCTGCCCGGCCGCGCCGCCGTCGTTTCCGGCCGAGTCGGCCAGGAGCACCGCGGCCGTGCCGGCCGACCACGGCCCCATCGCGGTGAACAGCGACCCGCGGGCGGCGAGCGCGCCGCGCACCCCGTCCGAGTCGAACCACTCGCCGACGAAGTCCGCCGCCGCCATCGGGATCGCACGCGTGAGCTCCCGGGCCGAGCGCGCGCTCAGGCGCCGGTAGGCGCGCGCCAGCCGCAGCCCCGCCTGCCAGTCCCCGAGGGCGCCGGAGTCGATCCGCGGCGGCGTCACCTCGGCCAGTTCGCCGAGGAAGCGGGCGAGCACGCGGACGTGCGCGTCGAACTTGGGGAAGGCCGCGGAGTCGGCGCTCGAGACGGTCGCCAGGCTCTCGGCGGTGCGGGCCGGATCCGACCAGAACGCGATCGGCGCGCCGCCCTCTCGCAGCGCCAGCATGCGGATCGGCGGCCGCACGAGCTCGAGCCCGTGCCGTTCCAGCTCGAGCTCGGCGACGAGTGCCGGACGCAGCCGGCCGACGGTCGAGACGACGCCGTCGAGAATGCCGCCGGTGCGCTCGCGTCGCTCGACCACCAGCACCCGGCGGCCGGCGCGGGCCAGGACGGCGGCGCAGACGAGCCCGTTGTGCCCGCCGCCGGCGACGATCACGTCGTATCTCACCGGCTGCTCCGCGATCTCAGGTGCTCGAGGGCGGCGATCCGGCCCGGGGCGCCCATGAGCCCGCCGCCGGGGTGGGCCGCCGACCCGCACATCCACAGGCCGTGCACGGGCGTGCGGTACCGCGCCCAGCCGGGCACCGGCCGGTTGAAGAAGAGCTGCTCGAGCGACAGCTCGCCCTGGAAGATGTTGCCCTCGGAGAGCCCGATCCGCTGCTCGATGTCGAGCGGCGTGAGCACCTGCTCGCCCACGATCAGATCGCGGATGTTGGGGGCCCGCTCGGCCAGCGTGTCCACGACGGTGTCGCGGAACGCCTGCCGGTGCGCGTCGTCCCAGACCTGGCCGTCGGCGAGGTGATACGGGGCGTACTGGACGAAGCAGCTCATCACGTGCTTGCCGGGCGGCGCCATCGCCGGGTCGACCAGCGTCGGGATGATCGCGTCGATGTAGGGCCGGCGGGAGAAGCGCCCGTACTTGGCGTCGTCGTACGCGCGTTCCATGTAGTCCACCGACGGCGAGAAGCTGATGGCGCCGCGCAGATGCTCGCCGCGGCCGGGGAGGCAGGTCAGGTCCGGCAGCCCGTCGAGCGCCAGGTTCACCTTTCCCGACGAGCCGCGGAACCGGTAGCGGCGCACATCCTCGGCGAACTGACCGTCGAGCACCTCGGGCTCCAGGAGGTCGAGGAACGTGACCCGCGGGTCGGCGCTGGAGAGCACGGCGTCCGCCTCGATCGTCCTCGCCCGACTCGAGCGTCACGCCGACGGCCCGTCCGCCGCGCACGTCGATCGCCGCGACGGGCGCCTCGGTGCGGATCTCGGCGCCCTGGGCCCGGGCCGCCGAGGCGATCGCGAGGCTGACGCCGCCGGTGCCGCCGCGGGGAATCCCCCAGGCCCGGAAGGCGCCGTCGATCTCGCCCATGTAGTGATGCAGGAGCACGTAGGCCGTGCCGGGCGAGCGGATGCCCTGGAACGTGCCGATGATGCCCGACGCCGCCATCGTGGCCTTGAGCGGGTCGGTCTCGAACCACTGGTCGAGGAAGTCGGCTGCGCTCATCGTCATGAGCTGAATGAAGGTGTCCCGCTGGCGGCGCGGGAGCGCGGCGAACCGGCGGGCGAGCGGCGCGAGCGACATCCACTCGGCCGGCCGGATCCGGCCCTGGTCGGCCGGCACCGCCGAGAGGATCGGCTTGATGAACCGCGCCATCTGGGCCATCAGGATCCCGTACTCCTCGTAGGCCTCGGCGTCGGTCAGCGACCAGCGGCGAAGCTCGCGCACCGTGCGGCTGTGGTCGTTCACCCGCCACAGGTAGTCGTCGTCGAGCGGCGTCAGCGTGCCGTCGAGCGGCAGGATCGCGAGGCCGTGGCGGGGCAGCTCGAGCTCGCGGACGATCTCCGGCCGCAGGAGCGAGACGACGTAGGAGGCGACGCTGAACCGGAACCCCGGCACGATCTCCTCCGTGACGGCCGCACCGCCGAGGACGTCCCGCCGCTCCACCACGACCGTCCGCAGCCCGCCCCGCGCCAGGTAGGCGGCGCAGACGAGGCCGTTGTGGCCGCCGCCGATCACGATCGCGTCGTACCGCTCAGGCATCGGGGCGCGATGCTAGCCGGAGCGCGGCGGCCCCCGCGTATCCTCCGGCGGGATGACGAGGCCGCTCACCCTCACCGACGCCGGGATGGAGACGACGCTGATCTTCCACCAGGGCGTCGACCTGCCGTGCTTCGCCGCCTTCCCGCTGGTCGAGACGGAGGACGGCCGCCGGGCGCTCCGCAGCTACTTCCGGCCGTTCCTCGACCTGGCCCGGGACCGCGGGCTGCCGTTCCTGCTCGACGCACCCACCTGGCGCGCGAACCCGGACTGGGGCAGGGAGCTCGGCTACGACGTCGAGGGCATCGCCGCCGTGAACCGGCGCGCGGTGGCGTTCGTGGACGATCTGCGGCACGAGACGCTCGCGGCCGGAGGCCCGGCGATCCTCGTCGAGGCGCTGGTCGGGCCGCGCGGCGATGGGTACGCACCCGACAGCATGATGTCGGCGCAGGAGGCCGAGGCCTACCACGCGGTGCAGCTCGAGGCGCTTGCGGATACGGCAGCCGACCGAGTGGCGGCGATGACGATCGCCGATGCAGACGAGGCCGTCGGCATCGTGCGCGCGGCCGGAGCGGTCGGCCTCCCGATCACGGTCGGGCTGACGCTCGAGACCGACGGCCGGCTGCCCAGCGGCCAGCCGCTCGGCGAGGCCGTCGAGCAGATCGATCGCGAGACCGACGGCGCCGCGGCGGGCTTCATGCTGAACTGCGCGCACCCGGCCCACTTCGCCGGCGTCCTGGCCGCCGGCAGCGGCTGGCGCGACCGGATCGGCGCCGTCCGCGCCAACGCGTCGATGCTGAGCCACGCCGAGCTCGACGCCGCCGCGGAGCTCGACGACGGCGACCCGGCCGACCTGGCCGCCCGCTACCTGGGCCTGCGCGACCTGCTCCCGGGCCTCGAGGTCGTCGGCGGCTGCTGCGGCACCGACGTCCGGCACGTGACGGCGATCGCCGACGCGTGGCTCTCCAGGTCCGTCTCGGGATAACCTGCCGCCGCGATGACCGCCCTCTCGCCTTTCCATCCACGCACGTCCGGCCTGAACGCGAAGCACGCCTGGTCGGAGTGGGCGACGTATCTGTCCCCGGCCGGGTACGCCGACATGCACGACATCGAGTACACGGCGGTGCGCGAGGCGGCGGCGGTGTTCGACGTCTCGCCCCTCTACAAGTACGTCGTCTCCGGGCCGGACTCGGTGCGGCTCGTCGACCGCGTGATCACCCGCGACGCCACTCGCATCGACGTCGGTCAGGTGGCCTACACGCCGTGGTGTGACGAGGCCGGCAAGGTGATCGACGACGGCACCGTCGCGCGCCTCGACGAGTCCCGTTTCCGGTGGACGGCGGCCGACCCCCAGTACCGCTGGCTCGCGATGAACGCGGCCGGCCTCGACATCGAGGTTGAGGACGTGACCGACGCCGTCGCCGCGCTCGCCCTCCAGGGCCCGCGCTCGCGGGGCGTGCTCGAGGCGGTGACGGGCGAGGAGTGGGGGAGCCTGCGGTACTTCCGCCGCCGGTCGTGCACGATCGCGGGCGCCGAGGTGGACGTGAGCCGAACGGGCTACACCGGCGATCTGGGCTACGAGCTCTGGATCCCCTCCGCCGCCGCCCTCGACGTGTGGGACGCGCTCTTCGCCGCAGGCGAGGGGCACGGCATCCGCCCGGCGGGCCTGCGCGCGCTCGACGTCGTCCGCGTGGAGGCGGGGCTCATCCTGATCGAGGTCGACTACACGAGCGCCTTCCGGGCGACCACGGCCGACCACGAGTACTCCCCGTTCGAGATCGGCCTGGGCCGCCTTGTGAACTTCGAGAAGCCGAGCTTCGTCGGGCGGCGGGCGCTCCTGCGGGAGCGAAGCCGCGGCGGCCCCCGCCGCCGGCTCGTCGGCCTCGAGATCGACTGGCCCGGGATCGAGCGCGCGTTCGCCCGCCACGACCTGCCGCCGGCCGTGGCGGCCACCGTCTCGCGCGAGCAGGTCCCGGTGTACGGCCGCCGCGGCCAGGTCGGCCGGGCCACCAGCACGTGCTGGTCGCCGCTGCTCAAGAAGATGGTGGCGCTGGCGTCGGTGGGGCCGCGCCACTCGGCGGTGGGGACACAGCTCGAGATCGAGTGGTCGGTGGAGGGCGAGCGCGGCCGCGTTGCGGCGACGGTGGTCGAGCTGCCGTTCCTCGACCTGCCGCGCCGCCGCGAGACTCGCTAACCATGGCGCGGCGCCCGTCCGAACGCGACTGCGCCCGCGCCTTGTGGCTGCTCGGGATCGAGCCGCCGGTGACCGCGGGCCAGCTCCAGGCCGCTTACCGGAGCCGGATCGCACAGGCTCACCCCGACCTGCACCTCGACTCTGAGGCCCGCACCGAGGCCGCGAACGTGCTGAGCCGCGCGCTGAACACGGCTCGCGACCTGGTCGGCGACTGGATCGCGTCCGAGCGCGACTGGCCGGCGCTGGGCGGACGGGCGCAGTCGGCCCCGGCCCCGGCGACGACGCCGCCGTCCGAGCCGGTGCCCGCGCCCGTCTGCCGCCGCACGGGCCTGCGCGCCGGCGACCTCGTGCGCGTGTGGCCGTACGACGGCGACGTCGAGGTGGTGGCGGGCACCGAGCCCGACGGCGACCGCACCTGGGTGTTCCTGCAGGACCGCGGCGCCGTCCGCTCCGACCGGGTGATGCTGGCCGCCTACCAGTGCCCGGCTTGCGGCCGCTGTGCAGGCCCGGCGGTGGAGCACCCGCTGCTTCGGCCGTGCCCGGACTGCCTGGCCGACCTGCGTGCGCTGGAGCGGCGGCCAACGGAGACGCTGCGGGTGCGAAGCGCGATCGAGGCGCGCGCGGAGGCGGGGCTCGCCGAGGCTCGCGCACTGCGCGACCAGCGGCTCGAGCAGCGGGCCGAGGCGCGCCGGCGGTGGGCTCGGAGCCTGCGCCGGGCCGGCCCGGACGACCTGCGGGCGGCGCTGCTCTCGGCCTTCACGAACGCCTTCGACCGCTGGACCGCGCCGGTGTAGACTCGCGCAGCCTGGCGGCGGTCAATCCAAGGAGGGAGCACCGATGCATCGAACCAGCGCGCGCATGAACCGCCGCGAGCTGCTCGGGTTGGGAGCGCTGGCGCTTGGCGCGGCGGCGTGCGGCGGCTCGACGGGCGGAGGGGGCGGCGCCTCGGCGTCCTCGCAGTCGCTGTCGGGCAAAAAGCTCGAGAGCACGCTCAAGTTCTACAACTGGGCCCAGTACGTGAACCCGGAGAACCCGAAGGCGTACGAGGCCAAGACCGGCGTCAACTTCGAGGAGTCGAACTTCACCTCGAACGAGCAGCTCCTGACGAAGCTTCAGACGACCCAGGGCCAGAAGACCTACGACATCATCGTCCCGGACGCCGATCACGTCCGGATCGAGAAGGACCTCGGGCTTCTGATGAAGCTCGACCACAGCCTCATCCCCAACTTGAAGAACCTGGCACCGCACTGGACGCAGGTCTCCTACGACCCCGGCAACGTCTACTCGGTCGTGAAGGACACCGGCATCACCTGCTTCACGCTGCGCTCCGACAACGTGAAGACGGAGCTCCATACCTGGAAGGACTTCTTCGACTTCCTGCCGCACTCGGGCGGCCTGACGGTGAACTTCATCGAGAGCCCGTCCGAGGTGATCGGCGTCGCGCTGAACAGCCTCGGCTACTCGATGAACACCGACGACGAGAGCCAGCTCTCGCAGGTGCGCGACCTCCTGCTCAGCGTGAAGCCGTACGTCGACACGGTGAACGAGGTGTACGTGAACGACTTCCAGGGCGGCAAGATCGACCTCGGCATCACGTACTCCGGCGACGGGCTGCGCATCCAGGCGGCCCGCAAGAAGGAGGGCGACATCGAGGTCATCGCGCCGGAGGGCAAGTCGGAGATCTGGACCGACAACTGGGCGATCTCGGCCTTCGCTCCCGATCCGGTGGCCGCGCATGCCTGGATCGACTTCATCCTCCAGCCCGAGGTGAACGCGAAGGAGATGGAGTACGTCGCCTACGAGGTGGGGACGCCGGCCTCCTACCCGATCGTCGGGGAGCTGGCGCAGAACCCGCTCGTCGTCTTCCCCGACCGGATCCTGAACGACTACGAGATCCTCGAGACGACGCCGGAGCGCCAGAACACCCGCACGAAGATCTGGAACGAGTTCAAGGCCGCGTAGCCGGATGGGTGCCCGGACGCCTCGCGCGTTCCTGGCCGCCGTCGCAGCGGCCGCCGTCCTCGCGGCGGCCGCGCCTGCGGCCCAGGCGCAGGTGACGATCGTGCTCGACCCGGGGCACAACCGCTACCCGAACCTGGGCTACGAGCCGATCGGGCCGGGCTCCTCGACGCTCAAGATCAAGGACGGCGGCGGGACGCACGGGGTCGTCACCGGGCAATCGGAGGCCACGGTCGTCCTGCGCATCGCGCGGCGGCTGCGGACGCTGCTTCGGGCCGACGGCCTGCACGTCGTCATGACCCGGCAGCGGACGTGCTGCCGGAGCAAGGGCAACATCGCCCGCGCCGAGATCGCCAACCACGCGCACGCCGCCCTGTTCCTGCGCATCCACGCCGACGGGTCGACCGACCACGCGGTGCGGGGGACGTCGATGCTCTACCCCGCGCTGCACGCGGGGTGGACGGACGACATCTTCGGGCGCAGCCGCCAGGCGGCCCGGATCGTCCAGTCCCGGCTGCTGCGCTGGCTGGGGTGGCCCGACCGCGGCCTCGTCCCCCGGAGCGACCTCACAGGGTTCAACTGGGCGAATGTGCCCGCGATCCTGACGGAGGTGGGGTTCCTCACGAACCCGGGCGAGGACCGGGCGCTCGCGACGCGCCACACCGTCCGGCGGATTGCCCGCGGGTTGGAGGGCGGCGTCCTCCATTACCTCGCCGCTCGCGGCCTGCGCTAACATACGCCCCGGAGAGGCTCGTGACAGGAGGCACGATGCGCGTCAGCGCGATCATGCAGACGGACCTGGTCACGACCGCGCCGGACGCGGCCGTGGTGGACGTCGCCCGGCTCCTCACGGAGCGGCGGGTCGGGGCATGCCTCGTCCTCGAGAACGGCGAGCTGGCCGGCATCTTCACGGAGCGCGACCTCCTGCGCCTCGTCGCGACGGGGAGCGACGTGCGCCACCGCCCGGTGCGCGAGGCGATGTCGACCGATGTGACGTTCGCGCCGCCGGATGCCGACCTCCTGTGGGCGGCCGAGACGATGCGCCGGCTGGGCGTCCGCCACCTGCCGGTCGGCGAGGGCGGGCAGCCGGTCGGGATCATCTCGATCCGCGACCTCTACGCGGCCGCGGAGGCCGTGCTGCGGCTCGACCCGCGCGGCGCGGAGACAGCACGCGGCGTGCTCGCGGCGGCGAGCCGCTGACAGACGAAAGGAGTGGGGCAATGCAGGAACGAGACGACGCGTTCGCAATCCGGATAGGGCTCTTGGCGGTGGTCGCATTCATGTCCTGGCCCGTGTGGCTCGCCATCGTGGCGGGCCAGCATGAGTTCACGACGGCCGTCGGGCTCTCGGCGCTCGTCCCGCTTGCCCTCACGCTGATGGTGCCGGCCTTCGCCTTCCACGCGGGCGGCCACTTCCACCGCGGCCTGGTCAGGCTGGAGCACCGCCTCCACATCGACAGCTTCATCGACCACCACCTCCACCGGCACGCGTAGGGGAGGTACGACTCGCGCTCGCAGCGCGGGCTCCGTAGCGACTGGGCGGCGGTGCCGGCCCTGCGGGCCGGGTTGCGTCACCGCGCGACGCAACAACGGGGTCAGACCCCGATGTTTCAGCCGCGGCGCTGACGCGCCTGCTGCAACATTGGGATCAGACCCCTGGGGCTGGCGACGGCGTCGCGCGGCGCGCGCGGTGCGCTCGCACCTTCTCGCGGCTGCCGCAGATCGCCATGCTGCACCAGCGTGCCGAGCGGTTCTTCGAAAGGTCGTAGAACGCCCAGCCGCAGTCTCGGCCGGGGCAGGCCTTGAGCCGGGCGAAGGTGCCGTCGGCGATGGCGGTGAACACGATCGCGACGATCCGGCCGATGGCGGCGGCGATCGGCTCCTCGGGCTGCGGCTCGAGCGCGGCCCCGCCGTCCTCGTCGAAGCGCACCCGCAGGCCGCCGCGGCCGGCCCGGTTCAGGCCGCGCAGGCCGTCCGGATCGACGGCGCTGCCGTTGTTGGCGTGAAGCAGCGCCCGGACGGCCTCCCGGAACTCCGTCATGCGGGCGATGTCGTCGCCCGTGGGGCGCATGTCGGCCGGCGCCAGCGATCGCTCAAGGAGCCAGTCGCGCAGCCCGGCCGGCGTCTCGATCGAGTCGGTGCCCGCCTCGACGTCGAGCGTGTTCACGAGCTCCTGCACGACCAGGAGCGCTCCGGGGGCGGGGTTGATGGCGACGGAGGTCAACCTGGGCCCATGATACCATCAAAACGGCTTGACAGGTAACTGTAACCACTGTAGTGTTGACGCAGGTAACCACGATGATGAACGGCCTCCCCGCACCCGCAGTAGCAGCAGACGACCTGCCCCGCGCCCGCGCCGCCCGGCGCGTTCTCGTGCGCCAGGCGCTCGCGATGGCCGCGCTGGCCGCCCTCGCGACCGTCACCGGCTTCGCGTGGCTCGCGGTGCCCGCCGCCATCGGGACGCTGGCGCTGGCCCTCGGGGCGACCGTGCTCGAGCTTCGCGCCCGGCGCGACGCCGACGTCATGCTCCACGCGGCTCCGTTCACCGCGCAGTCGGGCGATCCCGAGACCTCCGCCGTCCTCGCCAAGCGCGCGGCGGCGCTGACCGCGCCCAAGCATCAGCGCGCCCTGGCGGCGTCCGTCCGGGCTCACGCCCACGGCGGCCCGCACCTCCTCGTCCCGCAGGCCCCGGCGGCCCGGCTGCTGTCCTGTCACGCGGAGGTCGCCGACCGGATCGCCGCTGCCCTCGAGCGACGGTCGGCCGACGTGCGCGCCGTCGTCGAGCTGGAGTGGCTGCTCTCCGACCCGCGTCCCTCCGAAGACCGGCTTCGGCGCGTCGAGCGCCTCCTCGCCGCCTAGATGAGTGATTCCACGCCCCCGCGCGTCTGGACGTCCGACCGTGGGGGTTGCCGGCCCGTGGTGGGCTGCGGCTGCGAACCGGCGCCTCGCGGCGTCCTCGGTCGGGTCAATATCACCCGATATTGACGCTCCCTGCGTCCTGGCGACGCTTGGCTCTCGCTCATGACCGCAGCAAGCCTACGGCTTGCTGCTTGAACATCACGGGGGCGTGGAATCAATCATCTAGCCTCCGTCAGGCGTGCGCGGGCGTGGCCTGGGTGACGGCCGCGGCGATCGTCTCGGCCACCGTCGCGATCTCCTCCTCGGAGATGACGTAGGGCGGCGAGAGCTGGAGCGCACGCCCGGCCAGGCCGCGCGTCAGGACGCCGTTTCGGCGGCAGCCGGCCACGATCCGCTCGACGAGCCCCGGATCCGCGGCGCGCGCCTCCGGGTCGATCTCGACGGCCGCCAGGAGGCCGAGCCCCGCGCGCACCTCGCTCACGAGCGTCAGGCCCGTGAGCGGCGCGACCGCCTGGGCCAGCACCGGCTCCATCTCGACGACGCGGTCGACGAGCTCCTCGCGCTCCATCAGGTCGAGGTTCGCGAGGCCGGCGGCGCAGGCGGCCGGGTGGCCCGAGTACGTGAAGCCGTGCCGGAAGATCGCGCGGCCCGGCTCGGTCCAGAACGGCTCTTGCACCCGGGCGGAGATGATGACGGCGCCGAGCGGCAGGTAGCCGGAGGTGATCGCCTTGGCGCAGGTGATCATGTCGGGCTCGATCCCGAGCCGCTGGCAGCCGAACCACCGGCCCAGCCGCCCGAATCCGGTCACGACCTCGTCGGCGATCAGGAGCACGTCGTGCTTGCGGCACAGCTCTTGCACCGCGGCCCAGTAGCCCTCCGGGGGATGCAGGATCCCGCCGGCTCCGATCACCGGCTCGCCGATGAAGGCCGCGATCTCGCCCGCCTGCTCCTCGAACAGCGCCTCGAGCGCCGCCGGGTCGTCGTGGGGCACGCTGGCGACATCGGCGATCAGCGTGCCGAAGCCCTCGCGGTTGGTGGCGATCCCCGCCAGGCTCGTCCCGTAGGCGTTCATGCCGTGGTAGCTGTGCTGGCGGTGGACGATCAGGCGCTTGTCCGGCTGCCCGAGCGCGTGCCAGTAGCGGCGCGCGAGCTTGGCGGCCGTGTCGACGGCGTCGGAGCCGCCCGAGCCGAAGAAGACCGCCGCGTCCGGGAACGGCGCCAGCGAGGACACCCGCTCGGCCAGCTCGAGCGCGGGCCGGTTGGCCAGCCGCTCGAACGTGTCGAACGCCGCCAGCTCGCGCATCTGCGCCGCGACGGCGTCGGCGATCTCGGCCCGCCCGTGGCCGACCGCCGCGTACCACAGGCCGGCCCGGGCGTCGACGTACTCCTTGCCGTCGGCGTCCCACACGCGCGCGCCGCGGCCGCGGACGATCACGACCTCCTCGTCCTTCACGGCCGCCATGTCGGCGAACGGGTGCCAGAGGCGCGTGCTCACGCGGCCGACGATACCAGCCCCTCGAACACGGGCGCCCCATGCCCGTCGTGCTCGGCGTCGGGATGCCACAGGACGCCGACGCAGAACCGCCTGTCCGGATGCTCGATCGCCTCGATCACGCCGTCGTCGGCCCGGGCCGAGACGACCAGCCCCTCGCCGACTCGGTCGATTCCCTGATGGTGATGGGAGTGCACCCGCAGCCGGTCGCCGACCAGGCGGTGGGCCAGCGTGCCGGGAACCGTCGCCACCTCGTGCATGCCGAACTCCGAGTCCGAGAGCCGGTGCGGGCTGACGTCGATCGTGTCGGCCAGGTGCTGGTCGAGCGTGCCTCCCAGGGCCACGTTCAGGACCTGGACGCCCCGGCAGATCCCGAGCAGCGGGACGTCGCGTGCGACCGCCCGGCGCACGAGCGCCAGCTCCACGGCGTCGCGGCGCGCGCTGATCGCGCCGATGGAGGCGTGCGGCTCCTGGCCGTAGTGGGTCGGGTCGATGTCGTTGCCGCCGACGACGAGCAGGGCGTCGACGATGTCGAGCACATCGTCGGGCTCGTCGATCCAGGTGGTGTCGGCCGGCAGCACGACCGGCCGGCCGCCGGCCAGGCGGATGCCCTCCACGTAGCCCTGCGAGACGAGCACGGCGTCGCACGACCAGTGCGACATCGCCGCCTCTGTCCAGTAGCTCGTGATGCCGACCGTCGGCCTGCTCACAGCCGCTCCGCCGCCGTCCGGGCCGCCTCGACTGCCAGGTCGACGTCCGCGTCGGCGTGGGCGGTCGAGACGATCATGTGCAGGAGGAGCGCGGGGCTCGCGTAGACGCCGAGGCCGAAGAGCTCGTGGACGAGCCGACGGTAGATCGCCGGGTCGGCGTGGGTGCAGAAGTCGCGCATGTCGTGGATCGCGCCCGCGTCCTCGTGGCCGGGCCGAAGTGGCAGCACCTGGAGCATCGGCCCCACGCCCTGGACGATGACCGGGATCCCGGCCGCCTCGAAGGCGCCGGCCAGGCCGGTCGCCAGCCGCTCGCCCAGGCGGGTCATCTCGGCCGCGGCGGCGGCGCCGTCCTCGATCAGCATGTCGAGGCTCTCGGCTGCGACCGAGAGCGCGAGGTTGGGCGCGTTCTGGGTGCCGTAGTGAAGGACACGGCCGCCCGCCAGCGCGTCCATGACCTCGGCCCGGCCGGTGATCGCGGCGAGCGGCAGGCCGGCGCCGAGCGCCTTCCCGAACGTCGCCAGGTCGCCGGTGACGCCGTAGAGCGCCTGGCAGCCGCCGGGATGCAGGCGAAACCCGGTCACGGTCTCGTCCACGATCAGGAGCGCGCCGTGCTCGTCGCACAGACGCCGCATCTCCTCCAGGTAGCCGGGCCGGGGCGGGATGACGCCCATGTTCGCCATGACGGGCTCGGTGATGACCGCCGCCACCCGGCCGCGATGGCGGTCGAGGCACTCGGCCAGGAGCTCGCGGTCGTTCCACGCACACAGGACGGTGTCGGCCACGGCGCCCTCCGGCAGGCCCTGCGAGTCGAGCACGCGTGGCGGATCGGCCGGGTCGCCGAGCGTCGCCGGGTCGCGCGGGTGCGAGCTCACGAGGAAGGCGTCGTGCCAGCCGTTGTAGTGGCCCTCGAACTTGACGATGAGCGGACGGCCGGTGACGGCGCGCGCGATCCGGATCGCCGCCATCGTCGCCTCGGTGCCGGTGTTCGCGAACCGCACCCGCTCGGCGCCGGGCACGAGCCGGGCGATCCGCTCGGCCACGGCAGCCTCGATCTCCGACGCGGTCGCAAACAGCGCGCCCTGGCGGAGGGCCCGCTCGCCCGCGGCCACGAGCCGGGGATGGGCGTGCCCGTGCAGAAGCGCGCCGTAGGCCATCATCACGTCGACGTACTCGTTGCCGTCGGCGTCCGTGATGCGGGCGCCGGCACCGGACGTCATGAAGATCGGGACGTCGTAGTTGACGTTCCCGCGCGACGGCGACGACACCCCCTCGACGAGCGTCTCCCGGGCGCGATCGAAGAGGGCGCGGGAGCAGTCGAGCGAAAATGGCACGGCTAGTGGATCGCCCGGGAACGTTCGCCGCTCTCGTGGCCTGCTTGGATAGCAGGCCACTCGCGGAACCTGTCAGGGCGTTCGCCCTGACAGGCTGGCGGCTGCAAAGCCGCGCGCTGCTGTGTCCTCGGTCGCGCCGATAGGTTCACTATCGGCGCTCCCGGCGTCCTTGCATCGCTTGCTTTTCGCTCGCCATTGACACCAGCACCGTTACCGGACGACCCACTGATTACAGTAGCGGCATGGACGGGGTGACGGCGATGGTGGTGGGCCCGGGCAACCTGGGGGCGATGCTGGCCGAGGCGCTGGCGCTCGAGCCGGCGGTCGGGCGGCTCGTCGTCGCCGGCCGCCGCCGCGAGCGCTGCGAGGCGGTGGCGGGCCAGGCCCGGCTCGTCGCGGCGATCCACGGGCGCCGCCCCGAGGTCGTGGCGGCAGCTCCGGACTGGAGCGGCGACGGCGTCGACCTGGCCGTGCTGGCGCCGACACTCCAATCGTGGTGGGTGCTGAACGAGCTGCCCGAGCCGGCGCGCGCCCCGCTTCGCGTGCTGGGCCTGGCGGCGTGGCTGCCGTTCCCGCTGGCGCCGCTGATCGAGGTGATGGAGCAGCTCGGCCCCGACCCGTTCTCGGTCATCGTCTCGTTCCCGGATCTGACCGGGCCGGTGCTGAAGGGCATGGGCCACGACATCGGATGCGGACTCGGCAACGTCTCGGAGGTGGCGGCCAAGTTCCCGCGACCGGTGCGCCTGGTCGCCCACCACGCGCTCGGCCCGCACGCGTTCGGGACCTACGGCAGCTTCGGCGGCGAGCTGCCGCCGTACCTGGTGGACATGGCCAAGGACGAGGCCGACGCGATCATCCGCACGCCCTGGCCGCTCCTCACCGACCGTGACATGAACCGCGTGACGGCCGCCGCCGCGGCCCGGCTCTTCGCGGCGCTCCTCGGCGACGGCATGACGCCCGACCACGTGCCGACCCCGGCGGGCCTGCCCGGCGGCTACCCGGTGCTCGCCGGCGGCATGCGGGTCGAGCTCGACCTGCGCTGGCCGGTCGAGGAGGCCGTCGCCGTGAACGAGGCCGGCGGTCGCTTCGACGGGGTCGAGCGGATCGACCCGGACGGGACGGTGACGCTGACCGCCGAGACCGCCGAGACGCTGCGGGCCGTGCTGGGCTACGACGTGCCGGTGCTGCGCCCGTCAGAGGCCGCCGGGGCGGCCGCGGAGCTGAAGCGGTGCTTCGAGCGCCACGCGGCCGCCCCGTGACGGTGGCCTGTCAGTCGCCGGAGGCGGGCTCCAGCCCTACCGCGAGCGGGATGTCGACCTGACGCCGGCGCACCGGCGCGCCGACGAGATATCCACCGATCGCGAACGCGATCACGAGGCCCAGCGTTCCCAACGTGAACGCTTCGAACCGAGCCTGGCTCAGTCCCCAGACCTCGTGGAAGTTCCCGTAGTCGACCGCCGGGATTGCGCTCCAGACGTTGTTGTGGAGCTTCGTGAGCGCGCTCTCGATCGTGCTCGGGAAAATCGCCACCCACGATCCGAGCAGCATCCAGAGGAACACGAGGATCCCGCAGACCCACAGGCCGACCGACCCGCCCGGCACGCGGTATGGCCGGTGCACGTGTGGATGGCTGTAGCGGAGCTTGATCACGGCCGGGAAGATCAGGAGGTACGAGAGCAACGTCGTCGACGTCGCCAGATAGAGCACGACCGTGAACGTCGCCGCGTTCGAGCCGGTCGAGAACTGCTCGGCCGCGATCATGAAGATCGTCGAGACGACGCCCGACATCACGTTCACCCGCACGGGAGTCCCGAGCTTGGCGTTGAAGACGCCGAACCAGCCTGCGAACGCGCCGTCGTACGCCGCCACCGCCTGGATGCGGTCGGAGCCGATCATCCAAACCGCACCCGACGTCAGGAGCGCGAAGATGAATCCGAGCGCCATCAGGTCGGAGAGGAAGTTCTGGGCCCCGCCGTACACGCTGAATGTTGTCTGCACAGCATCCAGGAATCCGCCGATGCCGGAGATCTGGTTCGACGGCAGCACCGCGAGTATGCCGAAGATCGGGATGCCGTACGCGAGCACGGTGATGATGCCGCTCTGGATAACGGTGATCGACACGTCTCGCTGCGGATTCTCCATCTCCTCGGCGGCGCCGTTCTGAAGCTCGAAGCCGACGTAGTTGAAGAGCAGGAGCGGCACGAGGCCAAGGAAGATCGCGGTCGACGGCCTGAAGTCGCCCGCCGCGTAGCCATGCACGCCGTGCTCGATGGCGTAGATCAGCACGGTGATGGAGAAGAACGCGAGCACGCCGATGCGCAGGATCGCGCCGACGTTCGGGATCCACTTGCCGCGCCTGAGCGACACGATCGCGACGGTGATGGAGAACCAGATGAAGATGAGCTTGAACGCATAGTCGCCGATCGTCCCGGTCCCGATCTTGGAGATGTTGTCGCTCCATGCCTCGGTGGCGATGAACGCCAGGGACCCGCCGACCCAGAACGGGTTCGTGACCCAGTAGAGCACCGCGCCGATCCCGGCGGTGAGGCGGCCCCAGGACATCTTCATCCACTCGTAGGGGCCACCCTCCTGGGTGAACGACGTCCCGAGCTCGGACATCGTGAGCGCGTACGGCAGGAGAAAGAAGACTGCCAGCACGAGGAGCCAGGTGAACGTCTGCGCGCCGTACCCGGACACCTGGCCAAGGGTGTCGAGCCCGACGAGGGCGCACACGGTGAAGAAGAGCATGTCGAAGCGGCGCAGGCTCTTATGGAGCTTGGCCTTCTCGTCGACTGCCATGGCGGTCGTGTGCTCGACCTCCAAGGGTTCCGATGAAGACATCCGTCCCTCCCAATGAGAATGCCCGCCCCGGCCGGACCGCCGGGGCGCGAGATGACTCCCGGAGTTTGGCGGAAAACACCCACAAAAGCTAGGGCGTCATCTCCCACCATGCGCGCATCGCCGCCCGCATCCCGCCGTCGACGAGGATCACCGCGCCGTTCACGAACGCCGCGTCGCCGGAGGCGAGGAAGACCGCGGCGGCCGCAACGTCCGCGGCTTCGCCGATTCGCCCTATCGGCGGCACCGGCCAGGAGGACGGCTCGTCGGACCGCTCCGCCTCGCCGGGCGCCCGCATCTCGCGCATGCCGGGCGCGATGTCGCCCGGGCAGAGCACGTTCGATCGCACGCCCCTTCGACCGCAGTCCACGGCCAACATCTTGCCGAGCATGATGACGGCCGCCTTCGAGACGGAGTAGGCGCCGATCGGGTCCTCGCCGATCACGCCCGCGTCGGAGGCGATGTGGATCATCGAGCCGCGGCGCTCTTCCAGGTGGCGGAGGCAGGCGCGGGCGTAGCGCAGGCAGCCTGTGACGTTGACGTCGAGGATCCGGTTCAGGTCGTCGGGCGTTGTCTCGGCGAGCGGCAGGACGAGCCCCGTGCCCGCGTTGCAGACCAGCACGTCGAGGCCGCCCAGCCGCTCGATCGCCGTCGCGACGGCCCGGGCCGTGTCGGCGTCGGAGCGCACGTCGGCGGCGAGGAAGAGCGCGCCAGTCTCCCGCTCGACGGCGGCTCCGCGGTCGGGGTCGCGGCCCGTGAACGCGACGGCCGCGCCCTCGGCGGCGAACCGGCGGACGGTGGCGGCGCCGAGCCCCGACGTCCCGCCCGTGACGAGGGCGGCCTTCCCGGCCAGCCGTGGCATCCGGGCAAGGCTACTGCGGGCGGATGGGTGATTCCACATCCCCGTGATGGCCTGGGCGGCGAGAACCGAGCTTCGCTAGGACGCAGGGAGGCCCGATAGTGCGCCTATCGGGCCAACCGAGGACACCGCGAGGCGACGGTTCGCAGCCGCAGCCCCGGACAAGATGCTGGGACACAACCGCGCGGACGTCCAGGCGCGCGGGGATGTGGAGTCACCCATCAGGCGAGCGTGGGCAGCGTCATGTCGGCGAGCGTCGCCCCGCCGAGCACGCGGAGGGTCGGGTCCATCCCGGCCATCCGGCCTGCGACGACATCCTCGAGCCTGGCCTCGGCCTCGATCGCGAGCTCGCGGCCGGCGGCGGTCAGCTCGGTGCGCCCGAACGCGCCGCGGCGCACGGCGATGCCGCGCGCGCACAGCCGCAGGGCGAGCTGCTTGGCCTGGCTCGGGCTGGCGGAGAGCTGGTCGGCCAGCCGGGTCGTCTCGATCGGCTCGGTGCCGTGAAGGAGAAGCAGTGCGTAGAGCTCCATCGGCCGCAGGTCGAGCCCGCGGGCGACCTCGAGGACGGCGCGGTCAAGCGCCCTGACCATCCGTAGCCCCGCCGGCACGTCATGTGAGGAGAGGGAGGGGGATCTTCCGTTCACGACGGTGAACCGATCGGAGCCACGGAGGTCAGGATGCTGCGTTGCCACCATGTGGGATTGTCACAACCCCCGTCCGCGGTTGCCTCCCCGGAATGTGGTATTCGCCCTCCCCGCATGGTAAAGCCAGATCCTGGGTCTCGGATCCAAACCCGGATCACCCGGACACATCGCGGCGGACGAAGTGCACCCAGGCGACGGCCAGCGCCGGGACGGCGTAGGTGATCGAGATGTAGGCGGCGTGGAGAACCGGGCCCCAGTCGAGCGGCGTGCGGAAGAGCGCCTGCCAGGCCTGGAGCTGCGCGGTCAGCATCCAGCGCTGGGCGGCGTCGGAGTCGAGCACCGGCAGGATCTGCGTGAGCTGCATGAGGAGCGCCGCGAGCAGCGTCCCGACGACCGCCGCCGCGCTGTTCCGGCTGATCGTCGAGAAGAGGATCGCGATCGTCGCAAGGCCGAGCGCCGGGAGCGCGTAGACGGCGAAGCTGCCGGCGATCAAGAGCAGCGCGCGCGACGGCGAGACGACGGTCGAGAACGTCGGCAGCGGGTGGATGCCGCTCGCGAGGGCACCCGCCACGATGCTCGCGACGACCATCGTGAGGAGCGCTGCGAGCACGTAGGTGAACGCCGCGCCCACCTTGGCGGCGAAGATCGCGCCCCGGCTCGCCGACCGGGTCAGGATCGTCTTCAGCGTGCGGTTGCCGTCCTCGGCGGCCACGATGTCGCCGGCCACGAGCGCCGCGACGAGCGGGAAGAGCCAGACCGAGGCGAAGAGCAGCATGAGGAGCGGCACCGCCAGGCCGGAGTCGACGGCGTAGCGCAGGAAGAACGGCGAGCCGGGGTCGGTCGGCTGCGGCGGCCGCACGCGGATCGCCACGACCAGGACGACCGGCGCGGCGGCGGCGGCCGCGAGCCCCAGGTAGGTCCGCCGCTGGGCGGCGAGCTTGCGCACCTCCCAGGCGTAGGCGCGCCCGGTCACCCGCCGCCCTCCGTGATCTCGAAGAACCGCTCCTCCAGGCTGCGGCCGCCCGGCACGAGCGCACGCACGCCGATCCCGTCCTGTGCCAGCCGCACCGACACTGACGCGGCTGCGTCGGCGTCGGCCGCGAACCAGACCGAGCCGTCCTCGGCCGCGACGTCGCGGATGCCCGGGATCGCCCGGCAGATCTCGGCGGCCCGGGCGGGGTCGGTGGCGTCGAGCCGGTAGCGGCCGTCGATTCGGGCGACGAGGTCGGCGAGCTCCCCCTCGTAGCGGATCCGACCGAGCTGGATGATCGCGAGCCGGTTGCAGAGCTGCTCGACCTCGCTCATGAGGTGGGTCGAGAGCAGGATCGTGATGCCCTCCCCGGCGAGCCGGCGGACCATGTCGCGCATGTCGCGCATGCCGGCCGGATCGAGCCCGGTGGTCGGCTCGTCGAGGAGCAGCAGCTTGGGGCTGCGCATGAGCGCTGCGGCCAGGCCGAGCCGCTGGCGCATGCCGTGCGAGTACCCGCGCACGCGGTCGCCCGCCCGGCCGTCGAGCTCGACCAGACGCAGCACCTCGTCGATGCGCTCGCCGTCGCCGCCGTCGAGCGCTGCCAGCATCTCGAGGTTCCGGCGCCCGGTCAGGTACGGGTAGAAGGCCGGCTCCTCCACGAAGCCGGCCACGTCCGCGAGCGCGGCGACCGGATCGGCGATCGGGTCCTCGCCGAAGAGGCGCACGTCGCCTGCCGTGGGCGCGATCAGTCCGAGCATCATCCGCAGCGACGTCGTCTTGCCGGCGCCGTTCGGCCCCAGGTAGCCGAAGACGTCGCCCGGCCGCACCGTGAGCGTCACGTCGTCGACCGCGACAAGCTCGCCGTACGTCTTGCGCAACCCACGCAGCTCGACGGGAGCGACGCTCACAGGCCTCGCGCCACGGCCTCGACGACGGGCTTCGGCATGCTCCCCAGCACGGTGTAGGTAACGCCGCCGCGCACGAACCGGATGACGGTGCCGAGGCTCGTGACCAGCTCGCGGCCGGACGCGCCCGAGACGGAGACCGACGGCAGGAGGCTCCACAGGCCGCCGCCGGGATCGCCGCCGCCGGGCTGTTCGAGCACGACGACCGAGCTCAGATTGGTGCCGTAGACGAGCACCCGGCCGGGGACGTCCGTGGAGCGCGACGCCTCCCGGCAGGTGCGCAGCTCGAGGCCGGCGAGCGACTCGGGCGCGGTGCAGGGGACGGCGCCGCCGACCGACGGCGGGGCCGCGAACCGCACCGCCAGAGGCCGCATCCCGAACGGCAGCCTGAGCCGGAAGACCGACGGCTCGATCTCGCCGTAGGAGACGTCGCTCAGCGCGAACTCGAGCAGCGGTGCCTCACTCCCGACTCCGAAGAGGTCGAGCCGAAGCGGCGTCCCCGTCTCGGCGTCGACGGCCACGCTGGCCGACCGCACCAGGCCGCCGTCGTGGGTCGGGGCGATGCGGACGGTGTAGGCCGGGCGGCCGCCGGTCACGATCGGCCGCGGCTTCGAGATCGCGGCGTCGCCCGAGAACGAGTCGAGGAGCGTCGAGGCCCCTTCGAGCCCCGACCGGGCGAGCTGCGGCACGCCCACGGTCGGCAGGATCGCGCTGTAGGCCGTGCCGTCGGCCGCGTCGTAGACGAGCGCCCGGTTCCCGGTCAGCAGGAGCTGCGTGTCGCCCTGGTCGGTCTGGAACTCCATCCGCAGGCGGCCGTTCGCGTACCAGAGCCGGCCGTCGGCGCCGCTCACGAGCGGGAGCGGGCTGCCGCCCGACGTCGCGTCGGGGACGAGGTTCGTGGTGGGGACGAGCGAGTCGACGTAGCGGAAATGCGCCGTGACGCCCGCCGGGCCGGGCCCCGAGAGCTCGCGCAGCGTGAGCTCCTCGAGCGTGGTCGGCGGCGGCGGCTTGGGCGGCGAGCGATCGACGCTCCAGAGCCAGTTTGCGCCCACGAACACGACCGCCGCGGTGAGCCCCACGGCGGTCAGCGTTGTGGCGGACGCCCGCCGGACCCAGGCGGTGAGTGTCTTCATCTTCGCTCGTTGCAGGATATCGGCGGGAAGACGTCAGGCCCTGTGAAAGGCTTACCGAACCTTCACCGTTCGGCAGGTCCAGTCCTTACACAAATTGGCGATATCTCCCAGCATGAGGCGCTGGCTCGTCCTTCCACTGCTCGCAGCCGTCGTGCTCGCCGCCGCGTCGCCGGCGTCGGGCCACGTGCGCACCGGCAGAAACCTCGTCCCGCGGCACGGAGCCCTGTTCGGCGCCTTCGTGAACAGCTCGGGTGACGCGTGGGCGAACGTGGTCGGGTTCCAGCGCACGCTGGGCTACCGGCTGACCATCGTGCACCACTACCGGCCGTGGTCGATCTCGTCGTACAAGATCGACAAGAGCGCGCTGGCGCACCGCCAGATCCCGATGATCTCGTGGTCGCCGGGCGGCACGACGACCGCCGCCGAGATCACGAGCGGGAGCCAGGACGCCCTGATCACGCGCACCGCCCGCGATATCAAGGCGCTGCACAAGAAGATCTTCGTGCGGCTGGCGTACGAGATGGACCAGCCGCGCGGGCATCCCCGCTACATCGGGACGCCGAGCGAGTTCGTGCCCGCCTGGCGGCACGTGGTGCGCATCTTCCACCGCGTCGGGGCCAAGAACGCCCGGTTCGTGTGGTGCGCGATCGCGGCCAACTTCAAGACCGGCCACGCCCAGGCCTACTACCCGGGCGACAGGTTCGTGAACTGGATCGCGGCCGACGGGTACAACTGGTATCCGGCGAAGCCCAAGTGGGCCGGCTACCGCTCGATCTTCTCGTCCTTCTACCACTGGGCGGAGCGGCACGGGAAGCCGCTCATGATCGCGGAGACGGGCAGCATGGAGGACCCGCACGCGGCCGGCCGCAAGGCGCACTGGCTGAAGCGGGCCCGCAAGTGGGTGCACGCCCACGGCCACATCAAGGCGGTGGTCTACTTCGACTCGATCTCGCCGAAGGGCTACGACTTCCGCGTCCAGACCTCGGGCTCGTCGCTCAAGGCGTTCCGCCGCTGGGGCCGGGGGTCGTACTGGAACCGCATGCATCGGTAGATGATTGATTCCACGCCCGCGTGATGTCCTGGGCGGCGAGAACCGAGCAGCGCAAGGACGCAGGGAGGGTCAATATCGGCACGAGATATTGACCCGACCGAGGACGCCGCGATGCGACGGTTCGCAGCCGCAGCCCCACCGCATCCGCCCTCAGTCCACGGCCGGACATCCAGGCGCGCGGGGGCGTGGAATCACTCATCTGGGACTGCGGCTAACGTGGCGGGATGGCAGTCTCGATCGCCGTCCTGGGCGACCGCAACCTCGAGCACCTGACCCACCGCGAGATCGATGCGACGCTCGAGCTCCTGCCTGCGGATGTCGACGCCCGCTGGCTGCCGAGCCCCGATGCGGCCTCCGCGGCCGCTGCCGACGCGCTGTGGGTCGTCCCGGGGACGCCCTATCGCGACGACGCCGCCGTGCTCGAGGCCATCCGCCGGGCCCGCACCGCCGGCATGCCGATGCTGGGCACGTGCGGCGGCTTCCAGTACATGCTGGTGGAGTTCGCCCGGGACGTGGCCGGTCTCGGCGATGCCGCTCATGCCGAGACCGACCCCGACGCGCCCGACCCGGTCGTCGCGCGGCTCTCGTGCAGCCTGGTGGGGGAGGAGCGCCAGGTCACCGCCGTGCCGGGCACGCGGGTCGCGGAGCTGTGCGGCACCCAGCTCTTCACCGGCTTTCACTGGTGCAACTACGGCCTCTCGCCGGCGCACGAGGCGGCGCTGACCGCCGCCGGCCTGGTCGTCGCGGCCCGCGCGCCCGACGCCGGCGTCGAGGCGGTCGAGCTGCCCGGCCACCCCTTCTACGTCGCGACGCTCTTCCAGCCTCAGGTCGGGAGCTCCGCGAGCGGGCGGGTGCATCCGCTCATCGACGCGCTCTGCTCAGCTGCGGCAGGAGCGCAGCGCGACCGCTAGGGCAGTATCCTGGCGCTCCGGGATGGACGAACGAGCGGCGACAGGGCCCTTCGACATCTCGCTGACGCCCGAGGGGGCACGGCTCGGCACCCCCCGTGAGCGGGCGGCGCGGGGCAAGGCGGCGCGTGCGCACGCTCCGCGGTCGAGCCACGCGGCCTTCACGGCCGCCGCCGGGCGCGCGGATCCGGTTGACCTCCTGGAGCTGCAGGCGCGCGAGCGCGTGCCGGAGCTGGTGCCGATCCGCTACGGCCGGATGCTGGCCTCGCCGTTCACGTTCTATCGCGGCGCCGCCCTGATCATGGCCGCCGATCTCGCCGGGACGCCCCGATCGGGCTTCCAGGCGCAGTGCTGTGGCGACGCGCACCTGTCGAACTTCGGGCTGTTCGCGTCACCGGAGCGGCGGCTGTTGTTCGATATCAACGACTTCGACGAGACGCTCCCCGGCCCGTGGGAGTGGGACGTCAAGCGGCTGGCGTGCAGCCTGCTGATCGCCGCGCGCAACGACGGTCTCACGGTCAAGGAGCAGGAGCGGGTCGTGCTCGCCGCGATGGCGGACTACCGGGATCGCATGAGGACGTTCTCGGGCATGAAGACCCTCGACCTCTGGTACACGCGCTTCGAGATGGAGCCGCTGGTGGAGGAGCTCTCGCGGCAGGTCGGCTCGCGGATGCGAAAGCGGCTCAGAAAGCGCGTCGCGAAGGCGCGTGCACGAGACAATGCGCAGGCCTTCGCCAAGTTCACGTACGAGGTCGACGGAGACACCCGGATCGTCTCCGACCCGCCGCTGATCGTGCCGGCCAGGGAGTTCCTCTCCCTCGCCGAGTTCGGGCAGCTCGAGCAGCGGCTGGGGCGGTTCCTCATCGCATACGCCCAGTCGCTGCACCACGAGCGACGCGCCCTCCTCGAGCGGTACACGCTCGTCGACCTCGCCCGCAAGGTGGTCGGAGTCGGGAGCGTCGGCACGCATGCGTGGGTCGCGCTCCTGCTCGGTCGCGACGGCCACGACCCGGTGGTCATGCAGGTCAAGGAGGCGCAGGCATCCGTGTTCGAGGAGTACGTCGGCCGCAGCCCGTATTCGAACGCCGGTGAGCGCGTCGTCGCCGGCCAGCGGACGATGCAGGCGGTGAGCGACATCTTCCTCGGCTGGCTGCATGTCGACGAGGGCGTGGACGGGGCGCCGCACGACTACTACGTCCGCCAGCTGCGCGACTGGAAGGGCTCGATCGAGGTCGAGGCGATGGACGCCCGGGCGCTCTGCGTCTACGGCGGGCTGTGCGCTGCGACGCTGGCGCGGGCGCACGCGCGCACGGGCGACAGCATCGCCATCTCGGCGTACCTGGGTCGCGGGGACGTGTTCGACCGGGCGGTTCTCGAGTTCAGCAGCGCGTATGCGGAGCAGAACGATCGCGACTACCGGACGCTGGCTGCCGCGGTCGACTCGGGCCGGATCACGGCGGAACGATGAGCTCGATCTCGGCGGGCGGGTGGCCGGGCGCCGCGGCCGGCCGCAGCTCGTCGGCGACCCGGGCGTCGAGGTACGCATAGGCGGTCGTCAGCGCGACGAACGGCATCGTCACCATGTAGACGACCCCGGCGACCACGTTCAGCAGCGACAACGGCAGGTCCGTCGCGAGTATCAGCCCGGTCCCGATGAGCGGGCCGGCGACCACGACCAACGCGCCGCTCGCGATCGTGAGCGACGCCACCTTCAGCCACTTGCCCCGCACGAGCCGGTAGCTGCGCGCGAGCGCCGAGACCGTCCCACGCCCCTCGATCGCCACCGTCGGCGCGATCAGCGCCCAGCGCACCGCCAGCCAGATCGCGACGGGCAGCAGGAGGATGAAGGTCGTGAGCAGCGTGACGGCGGCGACGGCGATCACGATCGCGCCGAGCAGCCCCGCCGTGTGGACGGCGGCCATCCGGTAGGCCCGGAGCGGGCCCACCTCGCGGCCCTCGTCGATCTCGAGCAAGGCATGGGCGGTCGCCGCCTGCACCAGCGTGAGTCCGAGCACGGTGAGGGCGGTGCCGATCGCGACGACGACCAGCGCGAACGCCCCCGCGGCCCGGCCCTCGTCCTCGATGCCGGCGATGCTCGACGCGCCGAGGACGCCCGCCTGGAGAACGGTGATGAGCAGGGAGATCGGCAGGAACAGCACGCCGATGCCGAGGAACAGCCGCCAGCGGCTCATGTACATCCGGCCCGCACTCGTGATCACCTGACCCCATGTCCGCCGGCGTGCCAGGCGCAGCGGCTCCACCGGGCGCCAAGTCGCGCGCGAGAGCAGGATGGCCGCGACCGCGAGCGCGGCCAGGAACGCGGCCACGGTGGGGAAGGGGTCGTCCACCAGGTGCCACAGAAGGACCGATCCGCGCTCGACGGTGCCGCAGAAGAAGTCGGTCGCACGGGTTCCCAGGGCACCCGCGGTCGGCACCGCGTAGCTCCGGTCCCGCCACTCCTGCGACCACTGGATCGGCTTCGTCCACTGCGTCTTCAGGTTCGGGCCCTGGGGACCGTTGAAGAAGGCCGGCTGGAGCTCGCCCCACCTGCCTTTGAACGCGATCCAGGGAAACGCGCCGACGGCGGCGGCGCGGTCGCCGGGGATCGTCACCACCGCCGGATGGACGACGTGACCCGCGTCGCGGGTGTCGTCGCACCCGACCCCCTGCGACCCGGACGCCCCCAGATACAGCGCCTGGTCGAAGAACCCGGCATGCGAGCCCGAGGCCGGGTACACGACAGGATGCGTCCCGCCGACGATCTCGAGCTTGTCGTCGCCCCAGTCCGCGCGCTCCCCGCCCGTGTGCTGGCTGTAGCCGACCTGGACCGGCGTCTCGTGCAGCGCCTGCGCCGCGCTCGCCGCGTCGAAGTTGAGCTGGATCATCTCCCAGTCGCCCTCGTGGAGGTTGTTCCAGTCGTTGTAGACGTAGAACATCCAGTACTGGAGCGCCAGCCGGCCGGGATACGCCGGGTCGCCCACGACGTGGGCGTAGACAGCCGGCCTGTGGCCGGCGTTCACGCGGCGCGACCACTTCAGGTAGTCACAGCCCGGGTTGAGCGCGTCCCCCGGGAAGTCGAGGTGGTAGTCGACACGCCGGGCGGTCAGGTCGGTCGCAACCGGAGCGACCTTGATCAGATCGTCGCCGCTCCACGGCCCGCGGAGTGCCACCGTGGGGTTTCCGAGGAGCAGGTTCACGTTCGTCGGCACGTACGGCGTACCCGGGCCGCACCGCTCTGGCTGATCCGCGAGCCGGACAACCGGAGCAAAGCGAGCGGCGAGCGCGACGTCGTCCGCCTGGTCGGCGGACGCCGTCCCAGGGGCGAGCAGCAGGAGGACCACGACCCCCGCGACCAGCGTCCCGGCGACCCGTGCCATCATGTGCGGGCATCCTCGTTGGTCTTGAACAGTCCACGCACGGCCGAGCGAATCTGGACGCGTATCGGGGGGCCGTCGGGGTCGGCGGGCGCCGACCACGCGGCCGCGACCTCGCCGCCGAAGAGCAGCGCAGACGCGTACAGGTACACCGAGTACAGAAAGACGAGGGCAGCGGTCAGCGACCCGTAGACGACGCTCAGGCGCGTCACGCCGTCGTAGAGCCGGCTCGAGGCGACCGAGATGGCGAGCAGGAGCACCGACGTCGTGACGGCGCCGGCGAGCGCGTCGGTCCGGCCCAGGCGGCGGCTGGGGACGAACCGGTAGAGCAGCATGACGACCCCGACCGACACCGCGACCGCAACGACGCGGGGCAGCCAGTCACCGACGAACGTGCCGGCCAGGCCCGTGGCCGAGTCCGCCCGCCGAAGCAGATGCTGCGCCATGCGGTCGAGCAGCGTCGCCGCTACGGTCGCGAGCACGAGGAGGGCCGCGCCGACCACGAGTACGAGGTCGACCAGCTTGCCGCGCGCCATCGGGCGGGTCCGCTTCGCATGGATCGCGATCTCGAGACCCGCCCGGATCGAGGCCATCATCCCGGTCGCCGCCCATGCGAACACCACGAGCGTGACCAGCCCGACCGCGCCCGAGGGGGTGGCGATCCCGGTGATCGCATCGGCGACGTCCGCCCGGCTTGTCGCGCTCGACGGCAGCGCGCGGACGATCGTGTCGACCACGGTGTCGTGGACGGCCTGGTTCCCGAGGATGACCCCGAAGATCGAGACGAGCACGATGGCCAGCGGCACGATCGAGAACAGGACCCGATAGGCGATCCCCGCGGCGTGCTGGGGGCAGCTATCCGCGAAGTAGCGCTCGGCCGACTGCGCGAGCACCCGCCCGATTCGACTTGCCTCTTCGACGCACCGACGAATGAACGGGCGCACTGCGCGAGATCCTCCGTTAGCCGGGCGACCAGTGTCTCACCTATTCCGGACGAAGCCGCCCCGCTATGCAGGGCGCGTCCCGCCGGCCAATTCGCGCCGGATCCGCTCGCGGGAGTCGGCGAAGCGGATGGCCTCGTACGCGATGAGCGCCGCGAGCACGGCCGCGAGGATCGCGAGCGTCGCGAGGGACGCCAGTTGGACGGCGAGTGGCACGAGCGCGATGAGGATGGCCGCACAGACAAGGCGCTGCCGGTTCAACGTGCCGACGTTCCGAAGGCGGAAAGCGATGTGAGCCAGCAGGTAGAGCGCGGAGCCGCCGAGCATCGCCGCCGCGGTCTCGGCGGTCAGCGGATCGCCGACGTGCGCCAGCGTCTTCTTGAGCCCGAGCGCGATCAGCACGATGCCGGCGACCATCAGGTAGTGGATGTAGGAGTACGAGTCGCGCGCAATCTCGTTGCGCTCGCGGCCCTCGGCGGCCCGCCCGAGCCGGCGCGCTGCGACGAGCGCGACGACGTCGAAGTACGTCCACCAGAGGGCGGCGGCAACGATGGTCCCGAGCACGGCCGCCATGACGACGCCCGCGTCGACGTCCTGGCTCGCGCCGACACCGATGGCGACGATCGACTCGCCCAGGGCGATGATGATGATCAAGCCGTGGCGCTCGGCGAAGTGACCCGGCACGAGCTTCCACCCCTCGGCGCCGAACAAGAAGGGGCCGCCCACGTCGAGGAGCAGGGCGACGCCCCACAACGTCCCTCGAAGCGTTCCATCGGCGAGCGCCGCGGCGACGAGCAGCCCGACGCCGATAGCGGTGCTGACGGCAAGGCTGGTCACGGATCGGCGCAGGTCCGGGTCGCCGCGGCTCGCGAGCACGAACAGCATGATGTGGGCCGCGCGCACCACGCCGTAGGCGCACGCGAAGAGCAGGGCGGTGCCGCCGAACGCACCCGGCACTGCCAGCGCGGCCACGAGCATCGCGGCCATCGCGCCGAACATCACGATGCGGACCGCCCCCTCCTCGGGGTCGACGACGCTGGTCAACCAGGCGTAGCCGCCCCACGACCACCAGAGGACGCCCAGCACGGCCAGGCCCTTGGCCATTCCCGCCCACGTGGGATCGTGGGACATGAGCGTCGTGCACTGCGTGAGCGCGAGCACGAAGACGAGATCGAAGAACAGCTCGAGCGCCGTCACGCGCTCGTCCTCGCGCATGACCGCAGCCATGCGCGAGGCGCGGCGCGGCTCCGAGCCGCTCGTCACGTCATCCGCCGCCGAAGTCACGTCGGCGAGCGTAGCTGCCGCTTCAGGTCGTGGCGACCGCCGAGCGGGCCATCGCCCTGAACGCGCGCTCGTTGGCGGCGATCCCGGGACCGCGCAGGCACGCGCTCGCCAGGAACACCTGATGATGGCGGCCGGGAACCTGGGCGGTGATGATCTCGTCGCCGCCGATGTCGCGGCAGCCCCCGCGAATGACCCTCACCTGGACGGATCCGCGCGGGCGGTGCATCAACACCCCGAAGCCTCCCCACGCTTGCCACATCACGACCACGCCGCCGGCCCGCATGTGGTGGACGGGGATCCCGCACGTCGTCCGGTTTCCGACGTGCGTACACGGATCGGCCATCGGCTGCGTGCTCAGGTCGACGACCGGGCTGGTCATCGTGCTGTAGACGCCACCCCGCCGATACCGACCCCACGTCGCTGGGTAGTCGAACGCCACGCCGTGGCCGGCGTAGTGGGCGAGCTGGGTGGTCGTCGTCTCGCCCGTCGTGGCGCCGCCGGATCCGATCGTGCAACCCGCGAGGACGACGGCGGTCACAAGCGCCACGAGCACGAGTCGCATACGAGGTTCGACGGTGCTGGTGGCCGGACGGTTCCATCGTCGTACACGTTGTCTGTGAGGCACGACCGAACTGCGCGCCACCGGGCTGGAAGGCCGGCATCGTCCTGGACGTCCTCGTGCCGGTCGTGATCGGCGCGGCAATCCTGGCGTTCGTGATCCTGATCTTCGCCGCCAGCTCGACGCGCGCGTACGTCTAGCCCGCGACGCTCTGGCGGCGTGGCAAACCCCATGGGGCCTGGCCCCGGTGGTTCGACCGCGCGCCCCTCGCGGATCTCTATGCGGATGAGAGGACTTGAACCTCCACGACCTTGCGGTCACACGGACCTGAACCGTGCGCGTCTACCAATTCCGCCACATCCGCGCGGACGAGCAGTTTACTCCGGGGCGCAGGGGCCGGCGAGCAGCGCGGCGGCCTCCTCGTCGCCGTAGCCGGCCTCTGCGAGGATCTCGGCAGCGTGCTCGCCGAGCCGCGGCGGCGGCATGCGGGCGTCGGGCCGCTCGCCGTCGATTCGCACGGGCGTCGCGACCAATCGGAGCCGCCCGGCCGTCGGGTGGTCGATCTCCTCGACCGCGTGCGCCGCAGGGCCCGAGAACACCTCTGGCAGCGCCAGTACCGGCCCGCCCGGGACGGCGGCTCGCTCCAGCACGTCGACCCAGTGGGCGACCGGCTGCCGCGCGATCGTCTCGCCGAGCGCTGCCACCAGTCGCTGGCGGTTCAGAACCCGCAGCGGATTGGTGGCGAAGTCCGGGTCGTCGGCCAGGTCGTCGCGCCCCGCCTCCCGGCAGAAGCGGACGAACTGGGCGTCGTTTCCGACCGCCAGATTGATGTGGCCGTCGGAGGCGTGGAACGTCTCGTACGGGACGATCGAGGGGTGGGCGTTTCCGAGCCGCACCGGCTCGACGCCGCCGATCAGCCAGTCGCCGGCCCGGTTGGCGAGCCAGGCGACCTGCGCGTCGAGGAGCGACACGTCGACCGTGCCGCCCTCGCCGGTACGGCCGCGGCGAACCAGCGCCGCCAGGATCCCCGACGCCGCGAACTGGCCGGCGACGATGTCGGAGATGGCGACCGCGACCTTCATCGGCTCGCCGCCGGGCTCGCCCTGCATCGACATGATCCCGCCAATGCCCTGCATGACGAAGTCGTAGCCCGGGCGGGCGGCATCCGGGTGGCCTGCCGGAAAGCCCCGGATCGCGCAGTGGACGACGCCCGGGTTCTGGGCCTTCACCGTCGCGTGGTCGAGCCCGAACCGCTCCATCGCGCCGGGCAGGAAGTTCTCGATGACGACGTCCGCGCGCGCCGCCAGCCGTTGCGCCACGGCAGCACCGGCCGGATCCTTCAGGTCGATCGCGATCGACCGCTTGTTGCGGTTCACCTGGAGGAAGTAGGCCGACTCGCCTCCGGCGAACGGCGGCCCCCAGTGGCGGGTGCCGTCGCCGTCCGGCCGCTCCACCTTCACGACGTCGGCGCCGAGGTCGCCGAGCACCATCGTGCAGAACGGCCCGGCCAGGATCTGGGTCAGGTCGAGGACGCGGATTCCTGCGAGGGGCAGGTCGGGCTGCGGCACGCGGCCGATGATAGGGGCTGGCGCGCTACCGGGAAGGCGAGCGGTCACCCAGCTTGGCGAGCTCGGCGAGCGCCCACGCGCAGTGCTTCTCGGCCTTCACGTTATGCTTCACGGCCGCCAGGTTGCCGTCGGCGTCGATCACGAAGCCCGAGCGGATGATGCCCATGTACGTGCGCCCGTAGTTCTTCTTCTCGCCCCACGCGCCGTAGGTCTCGGCAACCGCGTGGTCGGAGTCGACGAGCAGCGGGAACGGCAGCTTGTGGTTCGAGCGGAAGCCGGCATGTGACTCGGCGGAGTCCGGGCTGATGCCCAGCACGGTCGCGCCCAGCTCTTCGAACTCGCCCCAATTGTCGCGGATGTCGCAGGCCTGCTTCGTGCAGCCCGAGGTCTCGTCCTTGGGGTAGAAGTAGACGACGACCGGGCCTCCGCGCAGGTCGCTCAGGCGGAGGGTCTGGCCGGTGTCGGACTCGAGCGAGAAGTCCGGCGCAGGATCACCGATACGTACCATCTCAACCCCCCATTCGCCGGCGGCCGTCTGCGACCGCGTCTCTCCGTACATCTGGCGGTTGCAGCGTATCCGGCCCGGCGCGGCGGCGAGCCTGCTCAGCCGATGGCGACTGACACGCCCTTCATGGCACCGTGGTAGAAGTCGGCGCCGCCGCCGGTCGCCGGCTTGTAGCCCAACGCAAACACCGACCCGGAGCGGTGGCGGATCGACCCGATCGTGATCGAGCGCGCGGCGACCTGAGAGCCGTCGACGGTGAGGGTCACCCTGGAGGACGTCTTCCGGCATGTGATCGTGTGCCATGCGCCGTCGCTCAGGTTCGGCCCGCCCGGCAGCGTGGTGCGGTTGGTGGACCCCACGAAGATGCACCGAGCCTCCGCCTTGCCGGACCGTGGGAACAACTCGATCTTGTAGATCGGCCCCGTCGGCGCCGACCGCAGCAGGTCGAAGTCGAAGTCGCCCGTGCCCGGCTTCGCCGTCGTCGCGATCTGAACCGTGGCCGTGACGTCGGCCGAGCCTGGCGAAAGGTTCGCGTTGTAGGGCACCGTGATCTTCGAGCGCCTGCCGTTGAAGTGGGCGGCGTGCCCCGAGAACGTCACGTTCTGCGTGGTGCCGTCGTTGCCGCCGGTCGTGTCGTCGGCCGTCGTCGCCAGCGGCCAGCTCGAGATAACCGCCGCTTGGGCGACGCCGGTTGCGGCTGCGATCGCCAACACCACCGCAACTGCCCTCACCATCGTGCGCATTGCCCTTCCCCTGTGAGCCTCCACGGCCATCCTCTCAGACCGGCGCGGCGGCGTCTACCCTAGCCACGTGGACACGTTCGCCCCGCTGGGTGACAGGGACTTCCGGTTCTACTTCGTCGGCGAGGTGCTCTCGATGGCGGGGACGGGGCTCCAGACCGTCGCGCTCGGGTGGTACCTGCTCGAGCGCACCGGCTCGGCGACGTCGGTCGGGATCGTGTGGGCGGTCGGCCTCGGCTCCGGCATCGTCATGCTGCCGTTCGCCGGGCCGCTCGCCGACCGCTACCCGCGGCGCACGCTGGCCGTCGCGGCGGACGTCTACCGGCTTGCGCTCGTCGCCGGCATGGCCGCGCTCGCGTACGCCGGCTCGCCGTCGCTCGCGGCGCTCTACGTTCTGACGTTCCTCGTCGGGCTCGGCCACAGCGTCTTCTGGCCGTCCATCACCGCGCTGCTGCAGGAGGTGATCCGGCCCGACCAGCTCACCGAGGCGTCCGGCCTCTCGGAGATCACCTGGCAGGTGGGGAACCTGACCGGCGCGGCCCTCGGCGGGCCGATCCTGATCGCGTTCGGGCTCGGCACGGCCTTCGCCATCGATGCGGCCACCTACGCCGTGTCGGCGGCGGCACTGCTCGCGCTCCACCACCGGCCGGCGCCCGTGGAGGGGCCGCACCCGTCGGGGCTTGCGATGGCGCGGGACGGGCTCGCCTACCTGCGCCGGCATCCGGCGATCGCGGGGTTCGGCATCGCGAGCGTCATACCGTGGGTGGCGACCATCAGCCTGAACGTCGTGATCGTCGCCTACGTGCTCGACGTCCTGCACCTGAGCGCCACGGCCTACGGCCTCGCCGACATGACCTACGGCCTCGGCGCGATGGCCTCGGGGGTGTTCGCCGCCCTGCTTGTTGCGCGCGTGGGGGAGTGGCGGACAATGACCGGCGTGATGGTCGCCCTGATCGGCTGCTACACCGTGCTCGCGGTCACGCCGGCCGCCGTCCCGATCTTCTACGCGATGCTCTTCTTCGCCGGCTTCTGCTCCTCGGGCTTCCGGGTGGTGACGACGGCGTATCTGTTCCAGGTTGTGCCGAACGAGGTGATGGGGCGCACGTCCTCGTCGTTCCTGCTCGTCTCGATGGCGCTCCAGGTCGTCGTCACGCTGTCGGTCGGGCCGCTCGTGAACGCGACCAGCGCGGGCGGCGGGTTCGTGTTGCTGGCGGCGATCGTGGCGGCGGGGCTGGGGCTCCTGGCGGCCGTGTCGGCTGCGCTTCGGCGCGTGCCACCGTGTGCCGCCGAGACCGCCTGATAGCGTGCCGCGGCATGCCGCTCGTGCACGCGGTGGTGGGCTCCCTGCTGATCGCGGCGAACGCGGCCGCGGCGCTCTGGGGCTACGTCGCGTACCGCCGCAACCGCCCGCCGGGGACGGCCTACCGGCACCTCCTCGCCGCCGCCCAGACGCTGGTGCTCGCCCAGGCCACGCTCGGGCTGATCCTGCTCTCGCAGGGCGACGAGCCGGGCGACTCGCTGCACTTCGTCTACGGCCTGCTCCCCCTTCTCGCCGTGGCATACCCCTATGCTTTGCGGGGTGACGATGGACGACGGAACCTGCTCTTGTTCACGATCGGCTCGGCGCTCGTCGCGGCGCTGGGCGTGCGCGCCTTCATGACGGGGCCCTCCTGATGACCCGGGACACGATTCGCGGGTTTCTGATCATCATCGGCGTGGCGATCGTCGCGACCGTGTTCTTCAACGTCTCCCAGCAGATCTTCAACATCGTGCTGGGGACGCTCTCGCTGCTCTTCATCATCATCCTGTGGTACTTCGGCTACAGCTGGTACCGGTCGAACCGGATGGCGATCTCGCTCATGCCCGACCGCCAGCGGAACGTGCTCTACGCGGGGATGGGCGCCCTGACCGTCGCGTTCGGGTGCTACTCGATCGACGCGTTCGGCCTGGTCGACCTCGGGAGCTTCTTCCCGCTTCTCGTGGTCGGCGGCCTCGCGGGCGCGTTCGCGATGTTCTGGGCCGTGCAGGAGTCGAAGCGGTACTACCTGTAGGAACTAGTCGGCGCCGTACTCGAATGGGAGCGCTGCCGGCGACCCGTAGTCGTCGAAGGCAAACGAGTTCAGGAACTGCCGTCGCCAGAAAGCCTCGCGCTCGGCCCGAGTTAGGCGTGCCAGATCGCAGGCATCGGTCCAGTGACGAGAGATGGTCTCGATCTGGTGATCGATGATCTCGTGTGCCTCCGCCGCGCTCAGATGGTACGCGGATGCGCGTTCGACGCAGCCGCCGAGCTGGCTCCTCTTCCAGCCGTCTTCGCCAATCGCCATCACCTGCTCGGCCGTGCGGCCGGCACGGAGCATGGGCGTGATGTCGTATGCGGGTGTCAGCGTCAGGCGGCTGCCGTCCCAAAACGCGGCGTGGTTGCGAGCGTGGTCGTCATTGTTCCCCACCAGAATGTTGAACGTGATCCGAGCGAACAACTCGCGCCTGGTTGCGTCGGGGTGTGTGAAGCGCGTCCGGATCACCTCGGCAAGATCGGCGTAGCTCGCGTGGAGGCCGCCCCACTCATCCAGGCCCAGAATCGTCAGGCCGGACACCATCGACCGCCGTCCCCCGGACGGCGGGCGATCGAAGCGCTCGATAAGGAGGACATCCCTGGACAGTGCCTCGACGAGCTCAACCTTGGCCACCGAAAGCCCGGCAAGTTCCGCGAGGTGCATCGCGAGGAACTCGCCTCTGACGATGGGGTAGGTGTCGGTAGTCGAGCTGAACTTCGCGATCAGCGTGCGGCCGCCGTCTCTCAGAAGCGCCTTTGGCCTGGCCCCGCCTACGGAGCTCCCGTGAACGAGCGCTTGATCGAGATCCTCGGGAAGCGGTTCACCCGCCTCAACCATCTCGGCTGCCGGAATGAGATCGTCGAGTGTCCCCTCGGTCTCGCGCGGGGCGTACAGCGTCGACGACACCTGGAAGTCCAGGGCGCCGATCCGATCCGATCCGGATTCGAGCAGGTAGGTGAAAAGATCGAGATCGTCGACGTCCGCGTCATCGGTACGCCCACCCGAACGGCCGTGAAGGATGACCCGCATGCCCCAGCTGTCCGGTGCTGCGTCCTCGATGCAGCCGGCCACCCGACCGACGAGCGGCCGAGTCGGTCCTTGCCGTAGAGGCAGTTCCGGCAGATAGAGAGGGATGGCGTTCGGCCGTGAGAGATAGCTTCGCCCATATGTGAAGGTGCTGACATCGCCGGCACGGTCGAGGCGGCCGGCGACAACCGGCTCGACCGATCCGGGCAACCACACCCACACGAAGACAGGAGCGGCCGGGTTAGAAGTCATCGTCGATCTCGAGCGGTCGCACCCGCTCTGGCAGCACGGCGAGCCGTTCGTCAACGAGGCGTCGCTCCAGTCGCCGACGAGCCGGTGATTCGTCGAACAGGGGTACACCGACCAACGAGGCGATCTCGAACGCGATCCCGAGGGACACCGTCGGGTCGCCGTGCTCGACCTTCCTGATGGTGTTGGGGGCGACGCTTGCCCGCTCTGCGAGCTCATTGATCGTCATGCGCCGCTCGCGGCGAGCCACGGCGACGCGCCCGCCAAGCAGCCTCAAGGCCTCGCGAGTCGTCCGGGAGTACGGGTGTGTCCGTCGAGCCATATCACGCATTATACTGCGTTTTAGGCCCTTTAGATGCATTTTATTGAACTTTCGGGAACCCCGCCTCGAACACCGTCATGACCGTGCTCGCACGCGGTCGTGTAAACCCGAGAAATGCTCACGCCGACCGCACGACCTCCACGATCTCCGCCACGCCGACGATCCGCGGCCCTTCGAGTATCGGGATCGTCTCGCCGGGACGGACGTCACCCCACGCATCCCAGTCGGTCGGGTGGATGCGCACCAGGCCGGTCTCGCCGGGCCCGATCGTGCCAGCGCCCTCGACCGTCACCAGTGCCCGCCCCAGCAACCCGTCGCCGGAAAGGCGCTGGCCGATCCCCCAGTTCGGGCGGGCGCCGTCGGCGACGCCGGCCGGCGGCCCGCCTGCCTCGACGGCGACCATCCGCAGCCGTGCGCGGACGTACCCGGGCGGCGGCTCGTGGGGATCGGACGCCACGGCATGACTCTACGCGTCGATCTCGCGGAACGCCCCCCGGACCCCCGCGATCGCGTCGCGAATCCCGTGGGGGGCGGTGTGCGTCATCGGACCGGGCAGCGTCTGGTGCGAACCAGCCCAGCTCGGCGATCTCGTCGCCCGGCTGCACCGCCGGCTCGCCGTCAACGATCCGCGCCGCGAACATGAATCGGAGACCCCGCCGGTTCGTCCGGAGGAAGTAGACCGCGACCAGGTGGAGGAGCTCCACCCGCACGCCGGTTTCCTCCGCGGCCTCGCGGATGGCCGTGGCGGCGGGACTCTCGGCAGGCTCCACCTCTCCGCCGGGAAGGCCCCATCTCCGGCGGCCGTAGTTCTCCTTCACCAGCAGCACGTGGCCGTTCATGTCACGGACGACGACGGCGACAGCGAGTGTGATGTCGCGGCTCACGCACGAAGTATCCGGGCTGGGCTTGCGAAACCGCCCCAAAAGAGTGATTTTCGTGACGGCAGACCTTGCTTCCGTCCGCCGGGCCGCGTACGGTCGGAGCAGATGGCCTTCCAGAGATTGGCAGGAGAGCGCACCAGGGCAGAGCGGATCCAGGCCGCGCTGGTCGCGCATCCCGAGATCCGCGAGATCGCGCTCGAGACCAACGACCGCCTGTTCGACGAGGCCGCCGACCGCTTCGCCGCGGCGCTCGTCCCGGGCGTCACGATGCGGCTCGAGGTCGCGCACGCCGTCGGCGTCGTCGCCGCCGAGGCGGTCAACGCACCGTCCGGCGACGACCATTTCCGGGCTGCGCGCGAGGTCGTGATCGCCGGCTACATCTGGCGCATGTGCGAGCTCGACCCCGAGCTCGTGCGCAGGCGGGCGGGCCACGCGACCGACGAATTCGCCGAGGCGCCCGCCGTCGTGCGGTTCCACGAGCTGCGGCAGGAGCGCCCCGAGGACTGCTCGACGACGCTGGTGGCCGAGGTCGCCACGAAAGCGGTGGAGACCGGCGATCCGCTGCACCTTCAGTCGCCGGGCGGCCTCGCATTCGGCCGCAGGTTCCTCGGCCGGGGCGCGGCGCTCTCCCGCGCGATCGTCCCGGCCGCTGCCCGCCTCGACGCCGCCGAGCACGACGCGCTCTTCATGGCGGGCGTCTGCCTGCGGGACGTCGAGCCCGCGCTCGCGGTCGCGTCGCCGGCCGAGCGCGTCCACGTGGGCATCACGCCGGCTGCGCCGGCGCGCCGCTAGACCAGCGCGACGACCTCGATCTCGACCAGCGCCCCGGGGAGGGGGATCTGCGAGATCTCGATGGCCGACCGGGCCGGGAACGGCTCGGGCACGCGCTCCCCGTAGACGGCGTTCATCGCGGCGAAGTCGCCGATGTCGTCGAGGAAGACGGTCGTCTTCACGAGCTTGTCGAGCCCGCTTCCAGCCTCGGCCAGGATGGCCGCGAGGTTGTCGAAGCAGCGGTGGGTGTGCTCGGCGATCCCGCCCTCGACCAGCTTCCCCGTCGACGGGTCGATCGGCACCTGCCCGGACACGAAGACGAGGCCGTTCGCGACGATCGCCTGGGAGTAGGGCGCGCCCGAGACGGGTGCCGGGGCGCCGTCGGTGCGGACGGGCGTCTTGCTCACGCCGGCTCCATGGTACCGATCGCGGCGCCGCCCATGGAGCGCAGCGCCTCCTCGACCGAGCACGAGATGCAGGTGAAGATGGGCGTGTCCCGCTCGGTGTAGCGGCTGGCCTCCGTCTCGCGCAGCGCCATCATGAGGTCGAGGAAGTCGCCGACGTGGTCGGTCTCGAAGGCGACGACGAACTCCTGGTCGTCGATCCCGAACGAGTACGTCGTGTTGATCTTCACCGTCGGGAACTGGTGCCCGGTGGCGATGTGCTCGTTCATGATCCCCTGCCGAGCCGGCTTGGAGAGTTGGTACCAGGCGCGCGTCTTCACCATCGGGTAGATGAGGAGGTAGCGCGACTCGGGGTTCCAGACGATCTGGCCGCGCTTGTGCATCGAGCGGCCCTCGCCCTTCACGTACTGGGAGCGCTTCGTCATCGACAGGTACGCGTACGGCGTCCGGAGGTAGCCGCCGAGCGAGGTCGACATGATCGCCGTGGCCAGCTCGCTGAAGTCCTCGAGCCGCTCGGAGACCTTCCAGAGCATGAAGTCGGCGTCGGGGCGGATGCCGTGCATCGTGTAGGGCCGCACCGGGAAGCGCTCGCCAGCGTCCTCGATCGCCGCCTGGAGCTCGGCGCGGGCCGCCTCCTGCTCGATCGCCGGCAGCCGCCGGAACGCCGGGTCGAGCGAGTAGAACGAGAAGTGCACGAACTGGCGATCTTCGCCCGAGCTGTTGTTGGGCGGCGTGTCGACGTCGCTCATCCTGCGTCGATCGTAGCAGCCGGATTGTGACGCTCCCGCAACCGTCTGGACATGGTCGTGTGACGGAGGCCGCTCGTACGGTGGGCGCATGTCCCGTGAGCGAGCGCAGGCGAGTGTCGAGGTGGTCGCACTCGTGCCCGTGCTGATGCTCGTCATCGTCAGCGTCTGGCAGGCCGCGCTGACCGGGCTCGCGCTCACCGCCGCCGAGTCGGCGTCGCGGCGCGGCGCGCGGGCGGCGCTCGTGGGCCGTCCGGCGCGGTCGGCCGCCCTGGCGGCGCTCCCGTCCCCGCTGCGGGCGGATGCCACGGCGACGGAGCGCGGCGGCCGGCTGGTCGTGACCGTCCACGTCCCGAGCGTCGTGCCGGGCTTCGCGCCCGAGGTGTCGTCGTCGGCGCCGGTCGTCCACCAGTGAATGCCCGCGGGCAGGCCTCGATCGAGCTCGTGTTCGCCGCCGCGCTGGCGGCCGTCCTCGCCGTGGGCCTGCTCCCGCTCTTCCAGGTGTGGCAGGCGCGGACGCGGGCCGAGCGGATCGCCGACCAGGCGGCGGTGCTCGTGGCCGAGGGGCGGCCGCTTCCGCGGGACGTGACGCACGGCGCCCGGGTGCGGGTCTCGGGCGGCACCGTCCACGTCGCGGTGCCGGTCGGCGTGCTCGGGCACGAGTTCGAGGTGGCCGCGACCGCCCGCATCTCGTGAGGGAGCGCGGTCAGATCGCGATCGGCGCGATCGGCGGGCTCACGGCCGTCCTCCTCGCGGCCGTCGTCCTGCTCTACGTGGCCCGGATCGGGGCGGGCGGGGCGGAGGCCCAGACGGCGGCCGACATCGCGGCGCTCGCCGCGGCTCGCACGCTGGTCGCCGACCCGGCGGCTGACTCGACGGCCGTGCGGACGGCGGCGTCGGCGGCGGCCCGCGCCAACGGGGCGCGCCTGACGGGGCTCGAGATCGAGCGCACCGGAGCGGTCGCCACGGCCGTCGACGTCACCGTCGCGGTCGGCGTGGAGGGCACGCTGCCGGTGGTGGGGGAGGAGCGACGGGCAGCCGTCGAGGCGGCCCGGGCCGGGATCGCCTACACCGCGACGCTGCCCGACCGCGACTTCCGGCCGGTCGATCTGCACGGCGCCCGCGGCCCGCTGGCCGCCGTCGCCGCCGCCGAGGCCCAGGTCGGGTGGCCGTACGTGTGGGGCGGCGAGAGCCGCGCGGAGGGCGGCTTCGACTGCTCGGGCCTGATCGACTACGCGTACGCCGCCGCGGGGGTCAGCCTGCCGGGCCGGCCGACGGCAGCCGAGCTGTGGCGGCTGTCGTCGCCGCTTGTGCCCGACGCGCTCGCTCCCGGCGACCTCGTCTTCGTCGGCGCGGCATCCGGCGCGCCCCACCACGTGGGGATGTACGTCGGCGGCGAGACGGTCGTGGCCGCGCCGCACAGCGGCGCCGAGGTGCGCTACGAGTCGCTCGCGGCGGGCGGATGGGACGGCTTCGGTCGGCTCGCCGGACCTCCGCCGCGCGGCGTGCCGCCCGATCCCGCGGTCGACGCCGCGGCCCGCCGCCACCAGGTGCCGGCGCACGTCATCGCGGCCGAGCTCGCCCTCGGCGTCGCGACGGATCCCGAGGCGGCCGCGGCGCGGCTGGACGCCGCCCAGCGGCGTCATCCCGGCGATCTCGCAGCGGCGCTGGCAGACGCGCTCGGCAACGGGTCGCTGGCGGCGGCCGTCCTGCGGCGCGGCTCGGGCCCCGGCCTCGATTCCGGCGGGGCGGTGCGTCTCCTGCCCGTTCCCGAGGCGTCGCCCCCCGCGTGGATCTCGCCGCTTCACGCCGAGCCGCTCGTGCGTCTGCCGGCCGCGGACGGGGGCGGCGGCCGGCTCTGGATCGCACGGCGGGTCACCGAGCTCATGACCGGCGCACAGCACGTCGGCGAGCACCTCGAGGAGACGGGCGGCAGGGTCGCGTTTCAGGGTGCCGCCGGGCTCAAGACGGGGTTCCGGGCGGGCGTTCTCGTCCTCGCGAACGTGCTCCCGCGGGAGTGGGAGCGTGACCTCACGGCGGCCGCGGGCAGCACGTGGGACGCGGCCGAGGCGGTGGCCGGCGTGGCGGAGGGCGGGATGCCGCTCGGCCTCTTCGGACTCTGGGCCGCGCGCTTCACGCTGGCGGGGACGCTGATCTTCGCCGGGTCCAGCTTCCTGGCGGCCCGCCGCGCGCGCACCCGCGACGAGTTTGTGTTCGCCATGGCCCAGGGCGCCGGTTACGGGCTCACCGCGGCCGGGCTTGCGACCACCGGGACCGGGCTCCTGTCGCTGGGCGCGGCGACGGCCGAGGTCCCGCCGGTCGGTCTCGCACTCTGCGCGGTCGGCTCCACCATCCTCGCTCTGTCGTACGCCTACCGCTACCGCTCGGCGATCGGGCGGGCCGTCGATCGCGTGCGGAACGCGGCGCGCAGCGGCCTGCACGCCGCGTTCGACGCGGTCAACCCGTTCTAGGCCGTGGCGCCGGCCGCGACGGGCGCGACGACCTGCTCCACCGTGCCGGAGTGGACGTCGTAGATGTAGCCCGACACCTGGATCGACGGATCGATGAACGGCGTGGACAGGATGCTGTCGACGTCGTCGCGGACGCTCTGCTCGACGTCCGGGAACGGGAGGAAGTCGATGCCGGATGCGTCCTCGCCGGTCTCCTGCTGCAGCTTCGCCTGGAGATGGTCGTTCGTGAACGTCAGCATCCCGCAGTCGGTGTGGTGGATGACCGCGAACTCGGTCGTCCCGAGCAGGCGCGACGAGATGATGAGCGAGCGGATCGCGTCGTCGGAGGCGCGGCCGCCGGCGTTTCGGATCACGTGCGCGTCGCCGAGCTCGAGGCCGAGCGCCTTGGCGGGGTGGATGCGGGCGTCCATGCAGGTCAGGATCGCCACGTGCCGCGCGGGCGGCATGGGCAGGTCCCCCTGGGTGAACGAGCCTGCGAACTCCTGGTTTGCCGCGAGCATCTTCTTGATCTCGGACATGCCCTCTCCTTCGTCGGGGGGTGGATGCGAGATTAGCACGCTTGGATCCATTCTCCGCTAGCTACTCTTGCATCGAAATGGCCGTCGAGCCCGCATCAGACCGCGCCGAGCGCCTTGAGGCGCGGCTCTCGGCGCTGCCGCAGAGCCCCGGCGTCTACCTCTTCCGCGGCGCCGCCGGCGACGTCCTCTACGTCGGGAAGGCCAAGTCGCTTCGCTCCCGCGTGCGCTCGTACTTCCGGCGCGAGGCGTACGCCACCGCCAAGACGGCCGAGCTGGTCGAGCGGATCGACGACATCGAGTTCGTGTCGGCCGAGTCCGAGACCGAGGCGCTCTTCCTCGAGCAGAACCTGATCAAGCGCCACCGGCCGACGTTCAACATCCGCCTGCGCGACGACAAGTCCTATCCCTACATCGCGGTGACCGTCGCCGACGAGTACCCGCGGGTCATGTTCACGCGCGAGCGGCACCGCAAGAACGTGCAGTACTTCGGCCCGTACTCGAGCGCGAAGAAGGTGCGCGAGACGCTCGACGTCCTGAACCGGGTGTTCCCGTACCGGCCGTGCGAGGGGCCGACGCCGGGCCGCCGATCGGGCGTGCCGTGCCTCGACTACCACATCGGCCGGTGCGCGGCGCCCTGCGTGGGCTACATCTCGGCCGAGGACTACGGGGCGGTGATCGACTCGGTGATCGAGTTCCTGTCGGGTCGCGTGCGACCGCTGGAGCGCAAGCTGGAGGGCGCGATGAAGGCGGCGTCCGCGGCGCACGAGTTCGAGGAGGCGGCCCGGTACCGCAACCGGCTCATGGCCGTCCGCCACCTGTCCGAGCGCCAGGTGGCCGACCGCCGCAGCCTGGGGTCGGCCGACATCCTGGGCGTGGCCTGCGGCGAGGACACCGCGAACGTCCAGCTCTTCCACCTTCGCGACGGGCGGCTCTCCGACCGGCACGGCTTCTACCTCGAGAACGCGGCCGGCCGCAGCGAGTCCGACGTCCTGTGGGGCTTCGCGCTCGAGTACTACGGCGGCCAGGTGGCGATCCCCAACCAGGTCGTCGTGCCACGCGGCCTCGACGATCCCGATCTGCTCGAGCTGTTCCTGTCAGACCGGCGCGGCTCGAGCGTCGAGGTGCGCTCGGCCCAGCGGGGCGAGAAGCGGCGGCTGGCCGACATGGCGGCCCGCAACGCCCGGCTCGCGCTCGAGCACGACACGATCCTGCGCGAGCGCACGCGCGCCCGCCGCATCGAGGCGATGGAGGAGCTGCGCGAGCAGCTGAACCTCGAGTCGCTGCCGATGCGGATCGAGTGCTTCGACGTCTCGAACCTCGGCGAGACCAACCCGGTGGCGTCGATGGCGGTGTTCGAGGATGCGGTCGCCAAGAAGTCGGACTACCGCAAGTTCGGGATCCGCGGGCCGGGCCCGGACGACTTCGCGATGATCGCCGAGGCCGTGAGCCGCCGGTTCGCGCGCATGACCGACATGGACGGCGATCGTTACGACAAGAGCTTCGCCACCTGCCCGAACCTGGTTGTGATCGACGGCGGCAAGGGCCAGCTCGGCGCGGCGATGGAGGCGATGGCGGCATTCGACCTGCCGCGGGTGGCGGTCATCTCGCTCGCCAAGCGCGAGGAGGAGGTGTTCGTGCCGGGCCGCTCCGACCCGATCGTGCTCGACCGCCGCTCGGCCGGGCTCCAGCTCCTCCAGCGGGCCCGCGACGAGGCCCACCGCTTCGCGCTCGGCTTCCACCGCAGCCGGCGCGGCAAGGCGGCGGTCGACTCGATCTTCGACAGTCTGCCCGGCGTCGGGCCGGCCCGGCGGCGCATGCTGATGGAGCGCTTCGGGACGGCCGACGCGCTGGTCGGCGCGAGCCGCGACGACCTCGAGTCGATCCCCGGCCTGCCGGCGAAGGTGGGGCGCGAGATCCACGCGGCGCTCCACCGCACCGACTGAACTTCGGGCCTCCCGGCGGCGTCAAGAGGGGTATGCGGAGAATCGCGCTTGTCGTTGCCGTGCTCGCCGGGCTGGCGGGCGGTGGTGTGGCCGCGCCGCCCGCGCACGCGGCATGCATCTTCGTCATCGTGTGGCACGACCGCGCGTACTTCGCGGCTGGCACGCCGGAGACGCTGCCGCACCCCGGGGCGCCGGTGCGCGGCGCGGTGGAGCCGGACTGCGCCGACACCGGCGGCCCTGCCCGGCCACCGACCCCGATCGCCGCGCGCCGGATCGCCGGCGTCCCGGCCGGCGTCGCGCTGCTCGCCCGCGATACCGTCGACTCCTCCACCGTGCACCTCCACCACCTGCTGCGAGGGTCGGCTCAGGTCTTCGTGGACGGCCACACCCGGATAGAGGGCCTGGCGCGGAACGGGCTGCCGTACATCGGCGAGGGCCAGCTCGTCCGCGTGGACGCCCGGTTCTGCAAGGTGCCGGGCTCGATCGGGACGAAGATCGCCGGCCGCCGCATCGTCGCGGCCGGCCCGATCGTCGCGCCGCCGACGGCCGACGACGTCCTGGGCCCGGACTGGCGCGGCGGGCCCGGCATCCTGTCGCGCGCCATCGGCGGCCACAGCTGGGCTGCATACGCCGCCCTCGCCCTCCTCGCCGCGGTCGCGGCGCTCCTCATCGCGCGCCGCCGCTCGCCCGGGCCGGGCACCGGCTAACCTCAGACGGTGCCCCTGATCCCGGAGCCGCCGGCCGGCGAGGCGGCCATGCTCGCGCCCCGCCCGCGCCGCGCGGTGCGGGTCGTGTGCCTGGGTGGCGGAACCGGCCTCTCGACCATCCTGCGCGGCCTGAAGCACGTCGCCAGCGTCACCGCGGTCGTGACGACGACCGACGACGGCGGCAGCTCCGGGCGGCTGCGGCGCGACTTCGACATGCCGGCGCCCGGCGACCTGCGCAGCTGCCTCGCGGCGCTGGCCGAGGACGAGTCGCTCGTCGGCCAGCTCTTCCAGCACCGCTTCACCACGGGCGAGCTCGCCGGCCACAGCTTTGGCAACCTGTTCCTGGCCGGCATGACCGACCTGCTCGGGAGCTTCGACCGGGCCGTGTCGGAGTCGGCCCGCGTGCTCGCGGTCAGGGGGCGGGTCGTCCCGAGCACGGTCGAGATGGTCGAGCTCGTCGCGCAGTTCCCCGACGGCCACGAGGTGCGCGGCGAGACGGCGCTCGCCGCCGACGGCGCGCAGTGCGAGCGGGTACGGCTCGACCCGCCGGCGCCGGCCGCGCATCCGCGCGCGCTCCAGGCGCTCGAGCGCGCCGAGCTGATCGTCATGGGCCCCGGCAGCCTCTACACGAGCACCATCCCGCCGCTCCTCATCCCCGGCATCGCGGAGGCGGTGCGCGCCGCGACCGTGCCGCGGGTCTACGTCTGCAATCTGCTCCAGCAGCCGGGCGAGACCGAGGGCTACATGGCATCCCACCACGTCGCCCGGCTCTACGACCACGTGGGCGAGGGGCTCGTCGACGTCGTCGTCGTGAGCCGGAACCGCGCCGAGTTCGGGACGCCCGTCGTCGTCGACCGCGGCGGCCTGCGCCGGCTCGGGGTCGAGGTCGTCGGCGCGCGTCTGGCCGCAGAGTGGCAGCACGATCCCGACCGGCTCGCCCGGGTGCTCGTGCGGCTCGCACGCCGCCCGCGGGCGGCGGCATGACGACGCGGTTCGCAGAGCGCGTCCGCCGCGAGCTGGTCGAGCGGCCGCCGCGGCGGATCTGCTGCCGGCGCTCGTTCCTGTCCGGGTTCGTGCGCCACGCGGGCACCCTCGAGGTGAGCTCGGGAGGCCTGGCGGTGCGTGCCGAGACGGCCGACGCCGCCGCGGCCCGGCTGGCGTTCGGGCTCGTCCGATCGCTCGGCGCTGATGCCCAGATCGCGTCGTTTCGGGAGCCGCGCTTCCAGCGCCGAAACCGGGTGGTCGTCCGCGTCGCGGGCGGCCACGGGCTCCAGCTCATGCACGAGATCGGCGTCCTGTCCGCGGCGCTCGAGCCGCTCCCCGGCCCGCCTCGCCGGGTTGTCTCCCGGCCGTGCTGCCGGGCGAGCTACCTGCGCGGGGCGTTCGTCGCCGCCGGCTCCGTGTCGGGGCCGCGGGCGGCGGGGCACCTCGAGATCCGCGCGGCAGACTCCGACGCCGCGGGCGTCGTCGTCCAGCTCGCCGGGTCGGAGGGCGCCCCGATGGCCGTCGCCCGGCGGGCGTCGCACGCGGCGGCCTATGCGAAGTCGAAGCCGGCGATCCGCGACCTCCTGGCGCTCATGGGCGCCCACGACGCGGTGCTGGCATACGAGGAGGCGGCCGTCATCGCCGCCACGCGGGAGCGCGCCAACCGCGTCACGAACTTCGATCGCGCCAACCTGGCCCGGCTCGGCGGCGCCGCCCGGGCCCAGCGCGAGGCGATCGCCGCGCTCGACATCGACCGGCTCGACGCCCGCCTGCGCCAGGTGGCCGAGCTGCGGCTGCGCCACCCGCACCTCTCGCTGGCCGAGCTGGGCCGCCGGGCCCGCCCGCCGCTTCCGAAGTCGACCGTCGCGGGGCGGATGCGCACGCTGGCCGCCTTAACATCTGGGCCGAATCCGCTAACACATCGCTAACTATTTACCCCTTTTGGGGGTGGCTGGAATTCCGGCCTCAAGCGAGAATGTGAGCGTGTTCTCGTGGGTGGCCGAGCATCCCCTGCGCGACGGATCCAGACCCCATCTATCGCTGCCCGAATCTGCCGGCCACCCGCGAAAACCGCTCTCCTCACTAGGCGGTTGGGGATTCCCCAATTGAGCATCTAGACTTGCCCCCCGTCGGCGACCGCCTGGGGGCGATTCATGAGCGTACGGGTTGGAATCAACGGGTTCGGCCGGATCGGCCGGAACGTCTTTCGTGCCGCGCACGATCGCGGCGAGGGCATCGAGATCGTGGCGGTGAACGACATCACCGACGCGGCCACGCTGGCCCATCTCCTGAAGTACGACTCGGTGCACGGCCGCTTCCGCGGCGACGTCGCCCACGACGACAACGGGCTCGTCGTCGACGGCACGGCGGTCAAGGTGCTGGCCGAGCGTGACCCGGCTGCGCTGCCGTGGTCGGACCTCGGGGTCGAGGTCGTGATCGAGTCGACCGGGCTCTTCAACTCCGGCGAGAAGGCCGGGAAGCATCTGGGGGCCGGCGCCAAGAAGGTGATCATCAGCGCTCCGGCCACCGAGCCCGACATCACGCTCTGCATCGGCGTGAACGACGGCGACTACGACGCCTCGAAGCACAACGTGATCTCGAACGCGTCGTGCACGACGAACTGCCTGGCGCCGCTCGTCGCGGTGCTGCACGCGACCTTCGGGCTCGAGCGCGGCTTCATGACGACGACGCACGCGTACACGAACGACCAGAAGATCCTCGACCTGCCGCACAGGGACCTGCGCCGGGCGCGCGCGGCGGCGGTCAACGTCATCCCGACCTCGACCGGCGCCGCCAAGGCGATCGGCCTCGTGATGCCGGAGATGCTGGGCCGGCTCGACGGCATCTCGATGCGCGTCCCCGTCCCCGACGGCTCCGTCGTCGACCTCATCGCCCAGGTCGGGCGTGAGACCACCCGCGACGAGGTGAACGAGGCGTTCAAGGCGGCCGCGGCCTCGGGTCCGCTCGCGTCGGTATTCGACTACAGCGAGGAGCCGCTGGTCTCGGGCGACATCGTCGGCCAGCACTGGAGCTCGATCTTCGACTCCAAGCTCACGATGGTGAACGGGAACCTGGTCAAGGTCGTCTCCTGGTATGACAACGAGTGGGGCTACTCGTGCCGTCTGGTCGACCTCGTGCAGAAGGTGCTGTGAAGACCGTTCGCGACCTGCCCGTCGAGGGCAGGCGGGTGCTCGTTCGCGCGGACCTGAACGTGCCGCTCGACGGCGGCCGGATCACCGACGACACGCGCATCAGGGCGTCGCTGCCGACGATCCGGTACCTGCGCGAGCACGGGGCCGACGTCATCGTCTGCTCGCACCTGGGCCGCCCCAAGGGCGAGGTGCGCCCGGAGCTGTCGCTTCGCCCCGTCGCGGCGCGGCTCTCGGAGCTCCTCGGCGAGCCGGTCGCCTTCGCCGACGAGGAGGGCCCGCTGCGGCTGCTCGAGAACCTGCGCTTCGACCCGCGCGAGGAGAGGAACGACCCCGAGCTCGCGGCCGAGCTGGCGGCGCTCGCCGACGTCTTCGTGAGCGACGCGTTCGGCACCGTGCACCGGGCGCACGCCTCGACCGTCGGCGTCGCCCGGCTCCTGCCCAGCGCGGTGGGACTGCTCCTGGCGGCCGAGCTCGAGGCGTTCGGGCGGATCCTGGAGCATCCCGAGCGGCCGTTCCTGGTCGTCCTCGGCGGGGCCAAGGTGGCCGACAAGATCGGCGTCATCCAGCGGTTCACGGGGCTTGCCGACGCGATCCTGATCGGCGGGGCGATGGCGTTCACGTTCCTGGCGGCCGTCGGCGTCGGCGTCGGCGCGTCCAAGCACGAGGACGCCGACGGCCAGGAGGTCGCCCGGCGCGCGGCGGCCGAGGCCCGCGAACGGGGCTGCGAGCTCGTGCTTCCCACGGACGTCGTGGTCGCCGAGCGGGTCGAGGCTGACGCCGCGACGCAGGTGGTCGCCGCCGATGCGATCCCCGACGGCTGGATGGGGCTCGACATCGGCCCCGAGACCGCCGCCGGCTACGCGCGCCGGCTGGCGGAGGCGCGCACGATCTTCTGGAACGGCCCCATGGGCGTCTTCGAGCTCGAGCCGTTCGCGGCGGGCACGCTCGCCGTCGCGCACGCCGTCGCGACGTCGGGCGCGGTCTCGGTCGTCGGCGGCGGGGACTCGGTGGCGGCGGTGAACCGCGCCGGCGTCGCCGACCTCATCACCCACGTCTCGACCGGCGGCGGCGCCGCGCTCGAGCTGGTCGAGGGCCGGACGCTGCCGGGCGTCGCGGCGCTCGAGGAGCGGGCGGCATGAGGCGGCCGTTCGTCGCCGGCAACTGGAAGATGCACAAGACCGCGGCCGAGGCGGCGGAGTTCGTGGGGCGGCTGGCCGCCCACGTGCCGGCCGAGGTCGACGTCGCCCTGTGCCCGCCGTACACCGCCCTCGCCGAGGCGGCGGCCGCCGCAGCCGGGCTTCGCATCGCGATCTACGCCCAGAACATGCACCAGGCGCCCGGCGGCGCGTACACGGGCGAGATCTCGGCCGAGATGATCCTCGACACGGGCGCCAACGGCGTCCTGCTCGGGCACTCGGAGCGCCGCCAGCTCTTCGGCGAGACGGACGAGGGCGTGAACGCCAAGCTGGCCGTCGCGCACGATGCCGGCCTGTGGGCGATTGTGGCGGTGGGCGAGACGGAGGCCGAGCGGGAGGCGGGGGAGACCGAGCGTGTGCTGCGCCGCCAGGTGGAGGGCGCCCTGCGCGGCATCGGCCCCGACCGCGTCGCCGACACGACCATCGCCTACGAGCCGGTCTGGGCGATCGGCACCGGCCGCACCGCGACGCCGGCGATGGCGCAGGCGGCGCACGCCGAGATCCGCGCGATCGTGGCCGGGCTCCACGGCGAGGACGTGGCCGAGGCCGTACGGATCCAGTACGGCGGCTCGGTCAAGCCCGACAACGCCGCCGACCTGTTCGCGGAGCAGGACATCGACGGCGGCCTCATCGGCGGCGCGAGCCTGACGGTGGACGATTTCTCCGCGATCCTCGCCGCGGCCGCCCCGTGAGCGCGCCGCTCGTCTGCCTGGTCGTGCTCGACGGCTGGGGGCTCGCCCCGCCCGGGCCGGGGAACGCTGTCGAGATGGCCGCGACGCCCGCGTTCGACCGCCTGTGGGCGTCCTATCCGCACACGACGCTCGAGGCATCGGGCCGGGCGGTCGGCCTGCCCGACGGGCAGATGGGGAACTCCGAGGTCGGTCACGCCAACCTGGGCGCGGGCCGGGTCGTGCGCCAGGACCTGGTGCGGATCGACGACAACATCGAGTCGGGGGCGTTCTTCGAGAACGAGGTGCTGGTGGCGGCCGCCCGGGCCGGCCGCGCGTCGGCGCTGCACCTGCTGGGGCTCGTGTCCGACGGCGGCGTCCACAGCCACCTGCGCCACCTCGAGGCGCTGATCGAGCTGGGCCGCCGCGAGGGCGTCGAGCACGTCCACGTGCACGCCTTCACGGACGGGCGTGACACCTCGCCGCACGGCGCCGAGCGGTACCTGGACGGTATCCCCGGCGTCGCCACCGTGTCGGGCCGCTACTACGCGATGGACCGCGACCGCCGCTGGGACCGGGTGAAGCGGGCCTACGACGCGATCGTGCACGGCGAGGGCGCGCGGGCGGACGACGCCGTCGAGGCGGTCAGGGCGAGCTACGCGCGGGACGTCACCGACGAGTTCGTCGAGCCGGTGGTCATCGGCGACCCGGCCGCGGGCCGGATCCGCGCGGGCGACGCGGCGATCTTCTTCAACTTCCGGCCCGACCGGGCCCGCGAGCTCTCGTGGGCGCTCACGCAGGTCGAGTTCGAGGGCTTCGACCGCGGCGCCGACCCGCCGCTTCCGGCCTACGTGCAGATGACCGAGTACGCCGGCGACATCCCCGCGCCGGTCGCGTTCCCCGGCGAGGATCTGGCCGACGTGATCGCGCAGGTGCTCGCCGGCCACGGCGTCGACCAGCTCCACGTGGCCGAGACCGAGAAGTACGCCCACGTGACCTACTTCTTCGACGGCGGCTCCGAGACGCGCTGCCGGGGGGAGGACTGGGAGCTCGTGGACTCCCCGCGCGATGTGGCCACCTACGACCAGAAGCCGAGCATGAGCGCCGACGGGGTCGCCGACCACGTCGTCGACGGGCTCGGCAGCGGCCGCTACGGCTTCTGCCTCGTCAACTTCGCCAACCCCGACATGGTGGGGCACACCGGCTCGATCCCGGCGGCAGTCGAGGCGGTCGAGACGGCGGACCGCTGCCTGGCGCGGGTCGTGGAGGCGGTCGAGAAGCGCGCCGGCGTCTGCCTCATCACCGCCGACCACGGGAACGCCGAGACGATGCTGAACGCCGACGGCACCCCGCACACGGCGCATACCACGAACCCGGTGCCGCTGATCGTGACCGACCACGAGGTGCGGCTGCGCGGCGGCGGTCGCCTGGCGGACATCGCCCCGACGGCGCTCGCCCTCCTGGGCGTCCCCGCGCCCCAGGCGATGAACGGCGCGTCGCTGCTCGCCCCCTGAGGGCGTGTCGCCGGCGTCACGGCTTTGCAACGCCGCCAGATGCGGGGTCTGACCCCCAGACTTGTGGCAGACGGCACACATGTGCAAAGAGATGCGCCTTCCGGCGGTGTGGGTGTGGGGAGGTCTATACTCCCGCGGGTTTTTCGCGCCCGCTCGACCACATTGGCCCTTCCGCAGCCTGATATGGACGTGCTTCGACTCGCCCGCCGTGGGGACGAGCAGGCGTTTGCGATCATCGTGCGCCAGTACCACGGGCCGGTGTTCAACTACGTGACGCGCGTGCTCTCCGGCGACCGGGCCCTCGCCGAGGACATCTGCCAGGAAGTGTTCATGCGCGTCTACCAGGCTCTGCCCGGCTTCGACCAGCGGTGCCAGTTCACGACCTGGCTCTTTCAGGTCGCCAAGCACCGGGTGGTGGATGAGCTGCGGGCGCGCGAGCGGCGGGGCGGTCCGGCGCTCGAGCTCGAGGCGGCGCCGCAGCTGCACCTCGCCGTCGCACCGCCCGACGCGGACGACGGCATGGACGCCGTCTGGCACGCGATCGGCAGCCTGTCCGTCGACCTCAAGATGGCGCTCCTCCTGCGCGACCTCGTCGGCCTGAGCTACGCCGAGATCGCCGAGGCGCTCGACACGACGCTCGCGACCGTCAAGTGGCGGATCTACAAGGCGCGCGAGACCGTCGTCGCCGAGCTCCTGCGCGAGGGCTACGACTTCGGCCACCGGCCCGCGGCGACGCCGCCCGTCGCCGTCGGCAACCCGAGCTAGGGCCCCATCCGCCACACGGCCTGGGTGAACGCCATCCGCAGGCCGGCCCGCTCCAGGTTGCGCTGGCTGCCCGTTCCGAACTCGGCCAGCGAGGCGACCGTGTCGCACCCGGTCGCTGCGGCGTCGGCGATCCTCCGCGCCAGGAGGGCCGTCTGGCAGCCGCGGCCGCGCATCGCCGGCAGCGTCGCCGCGTTCGCGAGGTAGCCCAGCCCGGCCTCGATGGTGAGCGCCGCCGAGCCCGCCGGGGTGCCGTCCACCAGCGCCAGGTAGAGCCGCCAGCCCGGCCGCCCGAACCATGCCCGCACGGCCGCCTCGGCCGGCCCGCGATCCTCGCCGGGCACCTCGTGCCCGTCGAGATGGATGCGGGCGAAGTCCGCCATGTCGCGCTCCACCGCCTCGACCACCTCGACTTCAGCCGGGGCGGGCGGTGCGACGGCCGGGCCGTGGAAGGAGCACCAGAAGCCGGTCTGCGCCCACCCGCACGCCGTCAGCTGCTCCATCAGCTCGGGCGCGCCGGGCCCCGGCACCACCTCCGTCCACCCGCGCAGGCCCAGGCCGCGATAGAACGCAGTGACCGGCTCCGCCCGACCGGCCGCGAGCCCGTGGACGGTGTTCACGAAGTCGAGCTCCGGCAGCTCCTCGCAGGCCAGCGCCACCGTGTCGCCGAACCGCTCGACGCTCACCCGGGACGGGTTGCCCGGCAGGTCGCGGAGCCCCTCGATCCACTCGACCATGAACGCCGAGGCCGCACGCCGGATCCGCGCGGCAACCTCGGCCGGGGCGGCGGTCACCGCCCCTCCGCCAGGCGCGCCGCCAGCCGCAGCGGCAGGCCGGCGTCGCGGATCGCCGCCTGCGCGGCGCGGATGTCGTACTCGGCCCGAAGCCAGGTCGCCGTGGCCTGCTCGGTGTCGACGACCGCGTAGCCGGCGCGCGGATCGCCGTCGCGGGGCTGGCCGACCGACCCGGGGTTCACGATATAGGGCCCCTCGCCGTAGGCCAGCGTCGCCCCCGCCGCGACCGTGCCGCCGACGAGCTCGCCGCCCTCGTAGCCCCACAGGAGCTGGACGTGGCTGTGGCCGACCAGGCACAGCGGGCGGCGCTGGCGCTCGAGGCACAGCTCGGCCGTGCGGGGGTCGACGATGTACTCCCAGACCGGGTCGCGGATGCTGGCGTGGAACATCTGCACGTCCTCGCGCATCTCTCCCGGCATGCGGGCGCCGAGCACGTCGATCTGCTCCCGCGAGAGGACGGTGCGCGACCACTCGGCGGCGTCGCGGGCGTCGTGGGCGAACATGTCGATGTCGATCGTGCCGGCGACGACCAGGTCGTGGTTCCCGGCCAGCGAGACGACCGCCCGCTCGTCCACGATCTCCATGCAGCGCACGGGGTCGGCGCCGTAGCCGACGACGTCGCCCAGGCTCCAGATCTCGTCCACCTGGAGCTCGTCGATCGCCGCGAGCACGGCTTCCAGCGCCTGGACGTTCCCGTGCACGTCCGACATGACGGCCACCCGCATCGGGGCACTATAGGGTTGGGCCTGTGAGCCTCGCCGCCGGGCAGCAGCGCGCGTGATCCGGCGCGTCCCGGGGCTGGTGCTGATCGCGGTGCTGGGCGGCCTCGCCGCCTGGCTGTGGCAGGCCGACCTGCCGCCGCGCGTGCCGCACCTCGCCGCCCGAGCCGCATTCACGCAGGGCCAGATCGACCGTGCGGTCGACTACCGCGAGCCGCAGTACCTGCTCGCCGTGGTCGCGCTCATCCTCGGTCCCGCCGCCGGTGTCGCGTGGGCGAGGTGGGGGAGGCCCTGCGTCGTCCGCAGCCTGCCGCCGGCCCTGGCGGGCGGGCTCGCCGCCGCCGCAGCAGCGACGGTCGCGGCTGCGGTGCTTCTGCCACTCGGCTACGTCGACCACGTCCGGGCCGTGAACGCCGGGCTCGACCTGCGCTCGACCGCCGCCTGGGCCCGCGACGCCGCCGTCGGGCTGGCGGCCTGGGCGGCCGGCGTGGCCGTCGCATACACCCTGTGCCTGGCGATCGCGCGCCGGGCGCGCGAGCCGTGGCTGGCGGTCGGCCTGGCGGCATGGGTCGCCGTGGCGGCGTTCGTCACGCTGCAGCCGGTTGTCATCGATCCGCTCTTCGCCTCGACGCAGCCGCTGCACGACCGGACGCTCCGGACGCTGGTGCGAAGCGTCGGGCACCAGGTTGGGGCCACGCCCGGCTCGGTCTCAGTCGCGAACGCCTCGGCTCGCACGACCGAGGAGAACGCGTTCGTCGACGGGCTCGGGCCGACCGAGCGGCTCGTCGTCTACGACACCGTGCTGCGGCATGCGCCCGTGAACCAGACCCGCGCGCTCTTCGCCCACGAGCTGTCCCACGTCGACCGCCGCCACACGCTGAAGGGCGTGCTGTGGTTCGGGGTGCTGGGACTGCCGGCGCTGTGGGCGGTGCTCGCCGTCTGCGGCCGCGTCGCGCGCAGGCGCGGGCTGGACGGGGTCCGCGATCCGCGGGCGGCCTCGATCGTGGTCGCCGGCCTGCTCGTGGCCGCCGCCCTCCTCACGCCCGTCGAGAACGGGATCTCGCGCCGGTACGAGGCCGAGGCCGACTGGGTGGCGCTGCGGGCGACCGGGGACGGCGACGGGATGGCCGGGCTGCAGAAACGGCTTGCGGTGGCCAACCTCTCGAATCCCGAACCGCGCGGCTGGGCGGTGGCGCTCCTCTTCGACCACCCGCCGGTCATGGACCGGATAGCGGTCGCCCGCGCCTACTGATCCTCGTGCTCGCCGTCGAACTCGGGGAGGTTCTTGATCCCCTCCCGGGTCTGCCACTTCGAGTAGTTGTCGTTCATCGCCTCGATGAGCTCCTTCATGAATCGCGGCGACAGATTGACCCGTGAGACGACCACGCCGGGCACCTCGTCCTCCTCGACCTCGTGGTCGATGCGGGCGAACGTGATCGTGAACTCGTAGTCGGAGTGGCTGACGTTGGCGAAGTTGGCGTAGACGCCCGCCATGACCTCCGGCGAGAAGTGAATGTTGAGCCGGCGCTCCTGGCGGTCGTCCTCGGCGTCCATTCGGCCACCCTAGCATCGTTAGGATCCGGCGCATGTCCCGAAGCGCCGTCCAGGAGCTGGCAGGGCCCGTCGAGGCTGCGATCGCCGAGGTCGGCGGCGACGGCGTGAAGGCGCGGCTCGAGCGGCCGGCCGATCCGGCCCACGGCGACTACGCCACGGCGGCCGCGCTCCAGCTCGCGAAGCCCTTGCGCGCGGCGCCGCGCCAGATCGCCGAACGCATCGTCGAGCGGATCGACTCGCCGTTCATCGCCTCGGCCGAGGTGGCCGGCCCGGGCTTCGTCAACCTGCGCGCGACGCCGGCCTGGTACCGGCACGTGATCGAGCGGGTGCTCGACGAGGGGCGCCGCTACGGCGCGGGCGCCGCGGCCAAGCCGCAGAAGGTCCAGGTCGAGTACGTGAGCGGGAACCCGACCGGTCCCGTGACCGCCTCGACCGCTCGGAACGCTGCGTACGGCGACTCGCTCGCGCGGCTCTTCGAGTTCGCCGGCCACGACGTGCAGCGCGAGTACTACTTCAACGACGCCGGCCGCCAGATGGACCTGTTCGGGGCATCGCTGCGCGCCCGCGCGCGCGGCGAGGACGTTCCGGAGGACGGCTACCGGGGCGCCTACATCGAGGACATCGCCCGCGACCTCGGCCTCGACCCCGACACGCCGGCCGACGAGTGGCGGGCCCGGGGCGCCGCGGCCATGGTCGAGGACATCCAACGCACGCTGGCCCGCTTCCGGGCCGGCTTCGACCGCTGGTTCCTGGAGCGATCCCTCTACGAGGACGGGTCGGTCGACCGGGCCATCGAGACCGTCCGCGCGGCCGGCCAGACGTACGAGAAGGACGGCGCGCTGTGGCTGCGCTCGTCCGAGCTCGGCGACGACAAGGATCGGGTGCTCGTGCGCTCCGACGGGACGCCGACCTACATCGCCGGCGACCTCGGCTACATCGTCTCGAAGCTCGAGCGCGGCTTCGACGTTGCCGTCTACGTGCTCGGCTCGGACCATCACGGCTACATCGGCCGCCTGAAGGCGGGCGCGATCGCGCTCGGCTACGACCCCGACCGGATCGACGTCCAGCTCTACCAGTTCGTGAAGATCGTCGAGGGCGGGAAGGCGGTCAGCGCGTCCAAGCGGCGCGGCGCCGTGCTCATGCTCGACGAGCTGCTCGACGCAATCGGCGTCGACGCCGCCCGGTACGCGCTCGTGCAGCGCTCGCACGACCAGCTGATCGAGCTCGACCTCGAGCTGTGGGCGGCCCAGAACTCCGAGAACCCGGTGTACTACTGCCAGTACGCGCACGCCCGGATCGCGGCGATCCTGCGAAACGCTCCGCAGGCCGACCCCGGGCCCGCGCCCGGCTGGACGCCGGAGCCGGCGGAGGTCGAGCTCGTGAAGCACGTGGCCGAGTTCCCGGAGGTGGTGGCGGAGGCCGCGGAGTGGCGCGGGCCCCACCGCATCGCCGCCTACGCGCAGGAGACCGCCAAGTCCTTCCATCAGTTCTACAAGCAGTGCCGCGTGCTGGGCGAGGCGCCCGACGTCGAGCGCAGCCGGCTGGCGCTGTGCCGCGCCACCGGCCTCGTGATGGCGACCGCGCTCGACCTGGTCGGAGTCGAGGCGCCAGAGCGGATGTGACCCGCGAGAAGGCGGGAACCCGGTGCTACCCTGACGCCCCGTGAGCAGCGTCCCGACCGCACCGACCGTCTACGAAGTCTCCGAGCTCGAGGAGATCCTGGCCGGCGAGGAGGCTACCCCCGGCGACGGCGACTGGTACGCGATCCACACCGATCCGTGGCCGTGCCCGGCCTGCGGGGCGGAGTTCGACTATGTGACCGCCTGCCACCACGTGATCGTGTCGCCCGACCGCGACGACCTCCTCGACCACGCCGCCCGGGCCGCGCAGGTGGGCCGGAATCCCAAGCTCGTCCGCTACGACGACGTCCTCCCGACGATGACGCTCTACCAGTGGCGGGCGCTGGGCCGGCCCGTGCACGGGGTCAAGAAGGTCAGCTAGTTCTCTAGTGGCACGTGTCGCTGCCGGAGTCGGCGGTGGCACCGCCGACCTGGAGGTAGCGCCACGTGTAGCCGCCGGTCGCGAGCGTGACGGCGAGCGCGCCCTAGCCCGACGTCCGCACCTGAGAGCCGGGGATCGGCGATGCGTTCCCGAACGCGCCCTGGTTCTCGCCGCCGGTGCCCACGATGATCTCGCGGGTTCCGACGCCGTTGGCGGCCGGCTGGCCCGACGCGTTCAGGTCGGCGAACCGCTCGTAGTGGTGGAAGTGGCCGGCCAGCACCAGCTCCACTCCGGCGTTCGCGAGGTCGGCCCAGATCGGCCGCATCGCGGCGACGCCGCGGCCCGTGCCGGTGGTCGACCAGGCGGCCTCGTGCCAGAACGCCAGGGTGCACTGGCTGGGATGGGCGGCGAGGTCGCCGCGCAGCCACGTCTCCTGCGGCGACCCCGCCCCGCAGCAGCCGATCGCCGTGCAGTTCGAGTTGATCGCGATGAGGTGCGAGCTGCCGACGTCGACGCTGTAGTAGCCGTTGCCGTTCACGCCGGCGGCGATCCCGACCCCGTGATTGGCGAAGTACGTGAAGTAGCCGGTCTGGTTCTTCGAGCATCCGGTCTCGCCGAAGTCGCTGGTCGCCTTGGCCTCGTGGTTCCCGGGCACCGGGAGCGTCTTCCCGACGAACCGGCCCCAGCTCGCGTCGTAGCTCGCGTTGAACGCGCCGAGTGAGCCGCAGTCGTACTGCTCGTCGCCGAGCGCGAGCACGCGGTCGTAGGAGCCGTGGGCGATCAGGTCCGCCGTCGCCCCCTGCTGGCACAACACGTTCTGGCCGGCGCCGCCGTTGTAGTTGGGGTCGGCCGGGTTGCAGGCGAATGTCGCCCGCGGCGGCGATCGAGACGGACGTGTCGGAGGCCGGCGTGGTCGCGGAGGCCTGGTTGGACGGCGCGGACTCCTGCGCGTGGAGCGAGCCCGGCGGCGTGCGCACGCCCGCGTCGACGGCCACGCTCAGGTTGTCGACGACGAACGAGTCGTCCGCGACGGGCTTCGCCTGGCGCACGGTGAACGTGAGCGCGTCGCCGGTTGCGAGCGCGAGCGTACCGCAGCTGCGGGAAGGTCGCCCAGTCGCCGGTGCCGGTGGCGCACGAGTCCTTGCTCGAGGCGGCCGACCCCGTCTCCTTCAGCTTCAGGCACAGGGTCTTCCCGGCCGACGCCTTGTACCGCCCGTCGGCCGTGTAGGTCGTGCCGGCGGTCGTCGGAGAGCGAGCCGCTCCCGGAACCCTCGAAGGTGCCGTTCGCGAGAAGGTTGGTGCCGGCGGTGTCGGCGGAGGTCGTCACGACCGTCATCGCCACCACCGTCATCGGCCACAGCTTACGCTCGCATCAGCCGTCCTCCCACAATCGGTGACCGGCGGGACGGTACCGGGGGATGCGGCCTCCGGTCAATCTCGCCGGGTCGCGATCGTCGCGAGCATGATCGAGAGGAACCGGCCACCCACGCCGGGGAGCCGGCCGAGGAGGGGCACCGCGACGCCGAAGAGCGGGCCGCGCCCTCTCGGGAGGCGCAGCGGACGCAGATTGGCGATACCCGGCGTCGCACGGATCCGCGCAACCTCGTCCGTGTCGATGCCCCACGTCCACGGCGGCGGCCGGTAGCCGTCCGGCTTCCCCAAGGGCTCGCGCTGCGTGCGCTCGCTGAGCCAGCGCGGGACGGCGTCGAACAGCAGGCCGCCGTCGCCGACCCGCGCGGCGCAGGCCGCGATCAGCTCGTGCACCTGCTCGGGCTCGAGGTACATCAGGAGCCCCTGCGCGGTCACGAGCGTGCCTCGCGTCCGGTCGATCTCGTCGAGCCAGGCGCCGTCGACGACCGACGACGCGACGAGCTCGAGGCGCGGGCTCGCCGGCAGAAGCTGCTGGCGGAGCTGGATCACCGGCGGCAGGTCGACGCTCACCCAGCGCACGTGATTGTTGTTCACCCGCCAGAGCTGCGTCTCGAGGCCCTCGCCGAGGGCGATGACGGTGCCGTCCGGGTGGTCGTGCAGGAACCGTCGCACCTCCCGGTCGAACGTCCGCGCCCGCAGCGCCTGCCACTGCGACCAGGTGGACGAGGTGCCGAACCGGTCCTCGAACGGGAAATCGATGGCTTCGACGAGCTCGACCGCCATCGGGTCGTGCAGCACCCGGTCCGGCCGCGCCGCTTCGGACGCCCGGTGGTGGAGCGTCCACAGCGTGGTCTCGGACACGCCCTCGAGCTGAACCGCGGTCTCCTCCGGCATGGTCGGGCACGTACCCATGTCCGGCGAGTTCCGAACCCCGACCTTCCACATCGGGTTCCGGCGGCCGGGGGGCGAGCGCCGGCTATCGCGACGACACCTGCCGGGGCCGCGATCTCGCCGCTGAGCGTCTGCTCGACCTTCGCCTGCTGCACGCCCAGCGTGGCGAGAGCCAGACGCCGCGCCTCATCCACGAACGGGATCAGCCGCGGCTCCTTGATCTTCCCCACTCGCCCCGCACCTGCATCACAACGAGGCGGCTGTCGGCCGTGGCATCCACGATGGTCGCTCCCACGAGCAGGCACTCCGTCAGTCCTCGGATCAGGCCGTGGTACTCGGCTTCGTTGTTCGTCACTCCGAGCAGCGAGTCGTGGCCCTCGGTCAGCACGCTGCCGTCGTGCTCGATCACCCATCCGATCCCGCCGGGACCGTGATTGGTCGCCACTCCCGCGTCATGTCGGAGGATCACCTTCATCCGGCCTCCGTCGCCGGGTCGGGCGGCTGGCCGATGGCGGCGCGGATCTCTCCGGTCAGCGTCCGCACCTGCTGGGTGAGCTCGGTGTTCTGCTCGAGGAGCTCCTCGATCACGACCGTCTGCTTCGCGACCTCCGCGGTGCGCTGCGTCTGGAAGCGGGCCAGCTCCTCGCGGTGGTTGGCGTCCGCCTCGGCGAGCAGCTTGTCGCGCTCGGCTTGCCGGGTGGAGGCCAGCAGGATCAGCGGCGCCGCATACGCCGCCTGCAGCGAGAAGGCCAGGTTCAGGAGGATGAAGGGGTACAGGTCGAACTGCACCACCCGGGTCGCGTTGATGATGATCCAGGCGACCACCACGAGCGTCTGGCCGATCAGGTACTGGGGCGTGCCGAAGAACCGCGCGATCCCCTCGGCAATCGCGCCGAACCCGCCGGTCCCGAACGGGTGCTCCATCCGCACAAGCCCCGCGTGATGGCGAAGCGCGTCGCGCTGTGCGTCCGTCGCGACCTCCTCACGCGCACCGGCCGATCCCGTCACCCTGGGACGAGTATCGCGCCACAACCGGACGTTCCGGCCCTCGACCAGGCGACCCGGTAGAATCCACCGCGGCCCAACCAGGCCGTTTGCGGACGTAGCTCAGTCGGTAGAGCGTCGGCTTCCCAAGCCGAAGGTCGCGGGTTCGAGACCCGTCGTCCGCTCTCCTACCTCTCGATTTGTATCAGTGGCCACAGGAGCGTCGGTCGACGAGCAGCTGAAGGCGCTGGGCGTTCGCGGAATCCTGCGGCAGCTTGCACCAACCGGTGGACACCTGCCTCCGTTCGAAGGGCATTCGTTTCGTAGAAGACCGGCAAGATCAGAGGTTGACCCGCGACATATCGGAGTAGCGATCGCCCGCCGTCGCACCGACCGGCGCCGCCTCGTCGAGGCGCCCCAGGTCGTCTTCGGTCAGCCGGAGCTCGGTGGCGGCGGCGTTCTGCTCCAGGTAGGCGCGCCGCTTCGTGCCCGGGATCGGCACGATGTCGTCGCCCTGGGCCAGCACCCACGCGAGCGCCAGCTGGCCCGGCTCGGCACCCTTCTCGGCGGCGATCGCCTTGATGCGCTCGACCAGCTCGAGGTTCTGGCGCGAGGTTCTCGCCGACGAAGCGCGGGAACCGGCCGGTGCGGCGAGAGTCGTCTGCGGCGAGCTCCTCGGGGTCGGTGATGCGGCCGGTGAGGAAGCCGCGCCCGAGCGGGCTGTAGGCGACGAACCCGATGCCGAGCTCGCGGCACGGTGTCCAGCACCCCGTTTCCCTCCGGGTCGCGGGTGAAGAGCGAGTACTCCGTCTGGAGCGCGGTGATGGGATGCACGGCGTGGGCGCGGCGGATCGTCTCAGGCGCCGCCTCGGACAGCCCGAGCCGCAGCGACCTTGCCCGCGGCGACCAGCTCGGCCATGGCGCCCACTGTCTCCTCGATCGGGACGTTGACGTCGACGCGGTGCTGGTAGTACAGGTCGATCCGGTCCGTGCCGAGCCGGCGCAGCGAGGCGTCGCAGGCCTCGTGCACGTAGGCGGCGTCGCCGCGGATGCCGAGGAACTCGCCCTGCTCGCCGCGCACGTTCCCGAACTTCGTCGCCAGCACCACCTCGTCGCGGCGTCCGGAGATCGCGCGCCCGAGCAGGCGCTCGTTGGCGCCCCAGCCGTACATGTCCGCGGTGTCGATGAAGTCGACGCCGAGCTCCAGCGCGCGGTGGATCGTCGCGATCGCCTCCGGCTCGTCGGTCGTGCCGTAGAACTCGGACATGCCCATGCAGCCGAGCCCCTCGGCTGACACCTCGAGCGCCGCGTCGTCCCTGCCCAGAATGCGCCTGTCCATCCTCGTCTCCCGGTTCGCCGTCGATTGCGCGTCGGCCGTATGATCGCAGCCATCGACCCGGACGCCGCCGCCTCCGACCTGATGCAGGGCCTGCCGCCGGCCGCCGACCGGATCGTCGGCGTCCACAACTGGTCGATCGCCCCGTACCTGCGGTGGGGCTTCCTGCACACGCGCGAGGTGGTGCCGACCGCACGGATCGAGCGCGGCGACGGGCCGGTGCACGAGCTCGAGGCCGAGCCGCGCGACGTCGAGGGCATCTCGTTCCCGTGGGCCGGGAGGCGGATGACGGTCGCCGAGATGGTCGAGCAGACCTCCACCGACGGCTTCCTCGTGCTGCACCGCGGCCGGATCCTGCACGAGCACTACGGCCCGGGCATGGCGCCCACGACGACGCACCTGCTCCAGTCGGTCTCGAAGTCGATCGCGGGCACCGTCGCCGGCGTGCTGGTCGGCCGTGGCCTGATCGACCCCGACGCCCCGGTCACGCAGTACGTCGAGGAGCTGGCCGGGACGAGCTTCGAGGGCGCGACGGTGCGCCACGTGCTCGACATGCGCACCGGAACGGCGTACTCGGAGACCTACGACGATCCGGCGTCGGACGTCTACCTGACCGAGGTCGTGGCCGGCTGGCGGCCGGCGGCCGGACCGCTTGCCGTGGCGAGCGTCTACGACCAGCTCGCAACGCTCGGGAACGCGCGCCCGCACGGCGAGGTCTTCGACTACCGCTCGATCCTGACGGAGCTCCTGGCGTGGGTGATGGAGCGGGCGTCGGGCGTTCGCTATCCGGAGCTGGTGAGCGAGGCGCTGTGGTCGCGGATCGGCGCCGAGCAGGACGCCGACATCACGATCCGCCACGGCGTCGCGCTGCCGGACGGCGGGATTTGCGCGACGCTCCGCGACATGGCCCGCTTCGCGCTCCTCCAGCTGCGCGACGGGCGCGTGGGCGAGGAGCAGGTGGTGCCGTCCGAGTGGCTGCTCGACACGCGCCGCGGCGACCAGGCCGCCCTCGACGCGTATGCCCGCGCCGAGGGCCTCGACGCCCACCCCGGCCTCATGTACCGCAACCAGTGGTGGGTGCTCGAGCGCGACACGGCGTATTCCGCGCTCGGCATCCACGGCCAGATGGTCTACGTGAACCTGCCTGCGGACGTGGCGTGCGTGAAGCTCTCGACCTGGCCGGCGCCGCTCGACGAGAGCCTCGAGACCCGCTGCCTGACGGCGTTCGCGGCGATCGCCGAGGAGCTCGCCGGCTGACTCACGGGTGCCCGGGCACCCCCACCTTCGGCTGCACCGCGGTCACATGGAGGAACACGGGCCCCTGCGCCGAGCAGGCCCGGAACCGGAACGGGACTGTGGCGGCCCGGGTTGCGCCCGGGGCGAAGACCCTGAGCGCCTGCGCGGTCACCGGCTTGCAGCTCGACGGCGTGAACACGCCGACGTCGGCGATCCGCAGCACCGCATGTGCCGTCGTGTTCGGACGCAGCGTGACGGTCGCCGCCGGGGCCGAGTGGTTGCGTCCGGCAGCGCTCCCCGCCTGATGCCCAGCGGCAAGCGCCGAGACGCCCGGGAACCCGAACAGGTGGCAGGTGCGGCCCGAGACGTTGGTGAGCTCCAGCGGATAGGACGTGCTGCCGGCCTGGGCGCCTCCGCCGCCGACGCCGAGCCACACCTCGAGGCCCGCGGTCGTGCAGCGAGGCGTCGCCGCCTGCGCAGCGGCCGGCGCGGAGCCCGCAGCGATTCCTGCGAGCGCGGCGAGCAGCGGCCTCCCGATTCCGCAGCTTCGGCATCGACAGCGTCATCTCGTGCACCCCTTTCGGATGGATTGCTCCAACGGTAGGGGGTGTGCGTCTCGGCCGCATCGCGGCCGTGTAACGGTTGCGTATCTACGCCGGGAACACGGGATGCCACCAGCGCCCGCCGTCGCTTGTCGCCAGGATCGCGGCGTGCCGGCCCGGATAGCCGCCGAGCTGGGTCGTCATCCACCCGTGGTCCGCGTCGGCGAACGCCAGACCGGTGGGGACGAACCCGTTGATCACGTGCCGTTGCCAGCTGGTGCCGCCGTCCTGGGTGCGGAGCACCGTCACGTGCTGAGGGTCGCACGCCGGGCACTGGCCGAGGAACACGGCCTCCGATGGCGTCACGGCGGCGAACGGGCCGGCGTAGGCGTCGAGTTGGGCGATGCCGTGGAAGGCGGGATCCGAGCCGGCCAGGATCGGGGCGACGACCACCGGGCGCCACGTGGCTCCGGCGTCGGCACTCGCATAGGCGGCGTAGCCCTGGCTTCCGGCGGCGGAGTCGCCGAGGAACAGCGCCCAGATCGACGAGCCGGCACACTGCACCGTCGCCCCCATCCAGTTGCTGTGGGAGTTCGAGGCGTCGAAGAGCGGCGTCCACGTCGCGCCCCCGTCGGCAGATCGGAGGACGCGAGATCCCGCACCAGCGATGAGAGCGGGTCCCGATCCGCAGACCGAGTCCGCGTCGATGGATCCGATCGCCGCCCACGTCTCTCCGCCGTCGGTCGTATGGACTACGGCACCGCCCGTGTACGGCGCCTCAATGACTCCGGTGAGCGTCGCGACGCCCCATCCGACCCTCGAATCGACGAAGTCGACGCTCGTCAGTACGCGCCCGCTGGGCTCTCCAGCCCGCTCCCAGCTTGCGCCGCCGTCAGTCGTCCGAAGCAGCGACTCCGTCGCCAGCGCCCAACCATCCCGCTCGTCGGCGAAGTCGAGGGCGGTGATGTCAGCCTGCCCGCTGAACTGCTGGGTCCACGTCCTGCCGCCGTCCGCCGTTGCGATGATCGCGTTGGTTCCAGCCGCCCATCCGCGCGTCCGGCTCACGAACGCGACCGCGGCGAGGCTCTTCACCCGCGGCTGCGGCCCGGTCGCGTGCGTCACCTGGACAGAATGCCCACCGTTCTCGACCTGGAGCCCCGACGACTCGCCGCAGCCCGCGGCGAGCAGCGCGCAGGCCACCCCGATCGCGAGCCCTCTCATGCCTGCGGCAGGGCGATCGTCACCACCGCCCCTCCCTCGGGATGGTTGGCGAGCCGCAGCTCCCCGCCGAGCACCCGGCACTGCCCGGCAGCGATGGCGAGGCCCAGCCCGAAGCCGCCGCCACGGGCCGAGTCGCCCTTCGTGAAGCGCCCGGCGGCCTGCGTCAGCATCGGCTCGCTGAAGCCCGGCCCGTGATCGCGAAGCGCGATCAGGCCGGGCGTGACCGCGACCTCGACCGGCGGCGCTCCGTGACGGGCGGCGTTCTCGATCACGTTCTCGATCACGCGCTCCAGCCGGCGAGGGTCGATCAGGGTCACGGCCGCCCCGTCGGTCGTCACTGAGACATCCGGCGTGTCCGCGACGACGCTCGTGACGAACGCGCCCAGGTCGACCCGGCGCAGGTCGGCGGTCGCCGTCCCGGCGTCGAGCCGCGAGATCTCGAGCAGATCCTCGACCAGACCGAGCAGCCGGTCGACCCGCTCGCGGACCGCATCGCTGACTTCGTCGTGAGGCAGCAGGCTGGCGGCCGTCTTCAGCCCTGTGAGCGGCGTGCGCAGATCGTGGGCCACGTCGGCGGTGAACTGCCGCTCGCGCTCGATCCGCCGCTGCATCGCCTCAGCCATCCCGTCGATCGCCTCGCCCAGCTTCGCCACCTCGTCGCGGCCCTCCGCGTGGATCCGGGCGTCGAGCTCGCCGGCGGTGACGCGCCCGGCGGTCGCCGCCGCCCGCCGCAGGCGCAGCGAGAGCCGGCCGGCGAGCAGGAGGCCCACGAGCGCCCCGGCGAGCGTCGCCGCGGCCGCGGACTCGATCAGCGTCCGGCGCAGGTCGGCCAGCTCCTGGCGCTGCGGCGCGTAGGAGTCGCGCACGTACAGCTCGCCGCTGCCGTCGGGCGTCCGCCGGCCGGCCCACACGACCGGCGTGCCGTTCCAGGTGCCCGAGTAGGAGGCGACGAGCCCGCGCCGCACCGCCGCGCGCAGGCCGGCGGGCACGGACGGGTCGCCGGCCGGGAGCGCGGAGCGGGGGAGGGACGGCTTCGTGAGCGGGTAGATCAGCGCCGCCGCCTTTACCTGGGCCACGGCGGTGGCGCGGGCCCGCGTGAGCAGATCGCCGGCAGTGACCTCGTAGACGACGATCCCGACGCCGCCGGCGACTGCCGCAGCCAGGAGCGCGAACGCCAGGGCCAGGCGCCACCGCAGCGAGCTCATCACCGGACCAGCTTGTAGCCCGCGCCGCGGACGGTCTCGATCGCCTCGGCCCCGATCTTCGCCCGCAGGCGGCCCACGTGCATGTCGACGAGCCGGGTGTCGCCCGACCAGACGTAGCCCCACACGTCCTCCAGCAGGCGCTCGCGGCTCATGACCGTGCCGCGGTTCTCGGCCAGCTCGAGCAGCAGGCTGTACTCGGTCGGCGTGAGGCGACGGGCGATCCCGCGACCGGACCTCCATCCCGTCCCGGTCGATCTCGAGCTCCCCGGCGCGCAGCGCGGGCGAGGCCGTCGTGGCGCGCCACCCGGCGCAGCACCGCCCGCAGGCGGGCCGCCAGGATCGCCGGCTCGAACGGCTTCGTGACGTAGTCGTCGGCGCCCGCCTCGAGGCCCAGCACGACGTCGACCGGGTCGGTGCGCGCCGTCAGCATGACGATCGGCACGACGCTGTGCTCGCGGATCGAGCGGCACACGCTGACGCCGTCCACTCCCGGGAGCATCACGTCGAGGACGACGAGATCCGGCGTCCCGCGCTGAAGGCGGAGAGCCCGCTCGCGCTGTCATGGGCGGTCGCAACCGCGAATCCATCGCGCTCGAGCGAGAGCTGCGTCATCTGCCGGATCGTCGCGTCGTCCTCGACCAGGAGGATGCGCGGACGGGCGTCTTCCACAGTCCAAGCGTATCGGTCGCACTCCCGCCCGACGAGGCCGCCGGCGGGTTGTTACACGACCGATACTCGCCCGTCAGTCCTTGAACGGGTCCCAGACGTCGCCGCCCGCCATGCAGACGACGACCGGGAGCAGGCGGTGGGTTACCCGGATCGTCTCGGTCGCCTCGTGCGCGCGCACGACCTCCTCGAGCTTGCGGTAGACGAAGGGGCTCTCGTCGACGTCCCCGCCGCGCACCTCGAGCGGGTAGCCCGTCTCGCGCCGGAACTCGTCGAGCCGGTCGCGCATCATCTCGCGCGAGATCACCCCCGGGCGCGTGCCCTTGCGGTTCCCCTTCGCCCGCGACCGGCTCATCACACGGCCGGCGCCGTGGACGGTCGAGCGCAGCGTCCGCTCGGCGAGCGGCGTCTCGACGCCCTCGACCACCACCGCCCAGTCGCCCATCGACCCGCCGACGAACCCGGCCTGACCAAGGAACGCGGGCGTCGCGCCCTTGCGGACGACGTGGACGGTCTCGCCGCCGTGCTCCTCGTTCCAGGCGTAGTTGTGGTGGTTGTGGACGGTTTCGACAGCCTCGGCCCCGACGATCCCGAGCACCTGCCGGCCACGTGCTCGCGGCCCGCGTAGGCGTACTCGCCGGCCAGCCGCATCGCCGCCTCGTACCGGTGGCCGATCTCGACCGACCGGCCCGCGTCCGCCGATCCGAGCTCGCGTGCCGCCGCGTCGGTGAGCGGCAGAAGCGACGGCACGGCGTGCATCGACTCGCCGGTGATCTGGCCGGCGTGGAAGTCGCGCCCGGCCGCGAGATTGAGAAAGCCGGTCGCGACGCCGTGACCGAAGCCGCGGCTTCCGAAATGGCAGGCGATCCAGAGCGATCCGTCGGCGGGCTCGACCAGGAGGTCGACGTAGTGGTTGCCGGAGCCGACCGTCCCCAGCTGCTCCTCCGCGCGCGAGCGCAGCGACCACGGCCCCTTTCGGCCGCGAACCTGCTCGGTCAGCTCCGGCACCTCGTGCCACGTCGACGACTCGAAGAGCGCGTGGTCGACCGGTCGCGGATTCTTGCGCCCCACGCCGAAGCTGATCCGGCCGGCGATCTCGTCGGCCAGCCGGGGCAGGTCGGCGCGGACGTCGTCGAACGCGATCGACGTCCGCACCGCCATGACGCCGCAGCCGATGTCGTAGCCCACCCCGCTCGGCGACACCATGTCGCGGTAGGCGGCGACGCCGCCGATCGGCATCGAGTAGCCGAGGTGGTTGTCGGCCATGAGCGCCGCCTCGGTCACCCAGCCGTGCCGGGCGACGGTGCGGATCTGCTCCACCGCCTGCGGATCGAAGGAGTAGCCGAACACGCGGATCCGGCCCCCGTCCAGCTCGCGGTAGGGCTCATGCTCGACGACCATCGAACGGTCGGTCACAGCCCCATGCTGGCACAACCAGCGGGCCAGGCCCCGTGCGCCGGGATCCTGCTCGACGCCACCGTTCGTCCGCGAGCTCCTCGTGCCGCCCGCCGTCGCGCTCTTCTGTCGCTGGAGTTGGTGGCTTGTGCCCGAGCCGCTCGCGGTACTCGTCGTGGGTGATCTCGCCCCCGCGTAACGCTCGGCGAGGATCGCCCGCGGGTCAGGCCCGCGCGGCCGCCCCACGGGCCGCGCCGTTCGCTCCCGGTTGCCCGCCTGCTACGGGGCGGACCTCACCATGGAGCCCGCCCCGGCGTGCTCTCCTTCAACCCGGGGCCAGTTCCGCCGAGAAGAAGGAGGTGACCGTCACGACCAGCATCAGGAGCCTGCGCCCGGCGATCCGCCGCGAGATCGCGCGCCCCCGGGTCCGCGCCTCCCTGCGGCTGGCGGCGATCACGCTCTGCCTCGCCGGGTTCTCGCTCGCCGGGATGGGCATCGCCCTTCGCGCCTTCTCGACCGCCACCTACCAGGTCGGCCCCGCGCGCATGTCGATCTCGGCCGGCTTCGCGAGCCACGGGAGCGTCGACCTCTACGTCCCGATCGTCGACTGGGGCGTCCGCGCCGAGCCCTACACGGCGCCGATCCGAATGTCGGCCACGCTGGTCTCCGTCAACCGCCAGGCGGCGCTGCGAACGCTGCAGACGCCCGACGATGCGCGCGCCCATCTGACCGCGGTCGAGGACCAGGCGCCCGGTCGCCGTCCGCGAGGCGCTCCGCCGGGCCGCGCTCCTGGTGCTGCTCGGAGGCCTGGCCGGCGGTCTCGTGGGCGGTCTCGTGCTGAACGCGATCGTCCACGGCCGGCGCGTGCTGCTGCTCGGGCTCGCCGCGGGGCTCACCGCCGCGGCCTGCACGATCGCCGTGTGCGCGCTCACGCTGCGGTCTCCCGACTACGGCGTCTTCCGCCAGCCGACCTTCTACGCGCACGGAGGCGACCTGCCGCGGCTGCTCGAGCTCTCCGAGCGCCTGACGAGCGCCGGCGACTCCTACCAGTCGAGCTACCAGCAGGCGCTGACAGGTCTCGACACGCTGGTGGCAGCTGCGGCCGGCGACCAGACGCCCGTCTCCGAGCGGTCGTTCATGGTGGCGTCGGACATCCACGCCAACTGGCTGACCCTGCCGGCGTTCGCCCGGTACTCCGACCACCGTCCGGTGTTCCTCGTCGGCGACTTCTCGCTCGAAGGGACGCCGATCGAGGCGTCGATCGCCCAGCGCGCGGCCCATCTCGGCCACCCGACGGTCGTCGTCTCGGGCAACCACGATTCGCCGGTCGTCATGCGCCGGCTGGCCCAGGCGGGCGCGATCGTGCTGACCCACACCGGCCGGATGGCCGGCGACGGCAGCGTCACGGGCCCGCCGGTCATCTCGGTCGACGGGCTCATGGTGGCGGGATACGAGGATCCGCTCGCCAGCCAGGCCGGCAGCTTCGGCCACAGGCTCGACCTCACGCCGGCCGAGCTCACCGACGAGACGGCCCGGGTCGAGACGTGGTTCGACTCGCTGTCCGTCCGCCCGGACGTCGTCCTCGTGCACGACTTCCGGGTCGCAGCGGCGCTTCGCATCCACGTCGCGGCCGAGCGCGGGGCGCGCGTGATGATCCTCACAGGTCACGACCACCGCCAGCACGTCGACCGAAGCGGCGACGTTGTCGAGGTGGACGGCGGCACGCTCGGGGCCGGCGGTGTGTTCGCCGTGGGGCATGCGGCGGCCGGCTTCGCGCAGGTGCACCTCACGGCCGACGGCTGGCCCGCGGCGGTCGACCTGATCTCGGCCGACCCGATCACGGGCGACGCCACCGCCCGCCGGATCGTGCTCGACCAGACCCAGTAGCGGGTTCTACGAGCGGGCGTGCAGCTCGCTCTTCAGGTGCTGGCCGTCGTCGTCGTTCACCACGTACGCATCCGCGCCGTGGCTGATCGCGCGCGCCCGCCGCTCGGGGTCGGCGGTCGGCGAGACGAGCACGACCCGGGCCGCCGGGTAGGCGGCGCGCACGTCGCCGATCGAGTCGAGATCCAGCCGGCCTTCTCTGTGGGCACCCACGAGGACGACGTCCGGGTGCGTGAGCGCGGCCGTGCGGATCGCGTCGCCAACGGTCTCCGTGCCCCAGGCGAGCCCCACATCAGGATGGTGATCGACGACTTCGCGGATGCTCTCGCGGACATCGGAATCCGCCTCGACGATCAGCACCCTGAGGCCGGGGCTGTCGGGTGACTGCGGCACGGCGCACCTCCCTGGCTGGCGTGGTCGGAAACCCGACGGCAGCTTAGATCTACGTGAAGACGATCTGGCCGCCGGCCGCGAGCGCGTAGAACTCGCCGACGGTGATGATCCCGTCCACCTGCTCGATGAAATCCTCGGGGCCGAGGCCGAACAGGTCGACCGACGCCTTGCACGCGTAGAGGCCCGCGCCGGAGTCCGAGATCATCTCCACGAACTCGGGTATCGGCGGGATGTCGAGCTCCTCCATCTTCTTCGCGAGCTGATGGGTCACGAGCGTCGACATGCCCGGGAACCCGCCCACCCACGTGGCCAGGTGCAGGCCGGGCTCGCCGACCGTGGACACCTTCACGTGGTCGTGGTGCGTGCGGTGGATCGCGTCGAGCCCGAAGAACGTGAAGAAGAGGTTCGCCTCGATGCCCTCCATGCGGGCCCCGTTGGCCATGATCAGCCCGGGGTAGACGCCCTCGAGCGATCCGCGCGAGACGATGATGGAGACCTTGTCGATGGTGTCGCTCACGGTGTGTTCCTCCCTTTCGTCTAGATGCAGCCGCGCGGCTTGGGGATGCCGCCGATCTTGGCCGCCAGCTTCGCCGGGCCCTTCGGGAAGAGCTGGTAGAGCTCCTTGATGGGAACGCCCGAGAGCTTCCCGAGCGAGCGGATCGACGGCGCGGCGCCGGTTTCGAGATAGGTGGCGCGCATGAACTTCACGACCTGCCAGTGGCGGTCGGTCATGTGGTCGATGCCGTTGGAGCGGGCGATCTCCTCGCCGATCCCCTCGTTCCACTGCTTGGCGTCCTCGAGGAAGCCCTCGCCGTCGACCTCGACGGCCCTTCCCGCGATGGTCTCCGTGCTCATTGCCGCACCTCCTGGATCGGAGCCCCCGGCGCCCGCTTCCCCGCCATCGACATGTGCGTCGGGATGCCGGGGAGGTCGCGGCCCGGGAGCAGGACATGCCAGTAGAACCACTGGAACATCAGCTTCCCGAGGTGGTTCAGGCGTGACTCCGCGAGCAGCGGCAGCGGGCCCGCGTGGCCCGGGAACCGTCCCGGAAGCGGCTCGGTCTCGTAGTTGAAGTCGATCAGAAGCGCCTTCTTGAACCCCGTCTCGACGAAGCAGTTGGCGTGGCCGTCGAAGGCGCCGGTGAGGGGGCGGTCACGCATGAAGCGGTCGATGTTCTCGGCCAGGACGTCGGCCTCGAAGTGGGTGACGGACCCGGCCTTGGACGTCGGCAGGTTCGTCGCGTCGCCGATGGCGAAGACGTTGGAGGCGGCCCGGGACTGGAGGGTGTGCAGGTCGGTCCGGACGAACCCGAGCTCGTCGCCGAGCCCGGGCGATCGCGCGACGTATGCGGCGCCACCGTGCAGCGGCACTGTCACCAGCAGGTCGAACGGCACCTCGCGCTCGTCGTAGCTCACGAGTCGTCCGTTGCGGCCGTCGACCTCGCCCGTCGCGAACTCGGTCACGAGCTCGATCCGCTTCTCGTCGAGCAAACTGGAGAGTCGCGCCGCGGCCATGGGCTTGGTGAACGCCGCGTCCAGCGGCGTCACGAAGCTCAGCTCGACGTCGTCGCGGATGCCGCGGTCGTGCAGGTACCAGTCGGCGAGGAACGCGAACTCGAGCGGCGCGACCGGGCACTTGACCGGCATGTCGACCAGGTTCACCACGAGCCGCCCGCCGCGGAGCTCGGCGAGCGCGCCCGCCAGCCCCTGGGCGCCGTCCAGCGTGTAGAAGGTGAAGACGCGCTCGCCCCAGCCGGGGCCCGTCATCCCCTCCGTGTCCTCGGGCAGGAGCTCCGAGCCCGTGGCGATCACGAGCACGTCGTACGGGAGCGGTGGGCCGTCGGTCAGATAGACCGCGGACGCGTCGAGGTCGACGTGGTCGATCTCCGACCGGCGAAGGTCGATGCCGTGGTGCAGCTGCGCCGCCCGCGGCCGGGTGATGTCGTCCGCTCGCGTCAACCCGAACGGCACGAACAGCAGGCCGGGCTGGTAGATGTGCTCGTCGTCGCGGTCGACGACGACGATCTCCACGTCCTCCCGCGCGCGGCGGAGCCGATTGGCCATCATCGTGCCGCCGGTTCCGGCGCCCAGGATGACGATGCGCTGGCGCATGCTCAGAGCATCCTTTCTGCGGCTCCGAACCGCATCGGCGCGCCCGCGCATCTTCACGTGCGGGGAACTACGCAGACAGGCGCCGCCCGCGGCATGATGCCCCCGTGCACGATGACCTGTGGTCGACGCTCGCGGGGCTCGAAGCCGAGGTGGAGGGCTACGAGCTCGAGCCGCGCGAGCTCGAGACGCCGAACTTCGTGCGCCGGTCGACGACCGTCGCGCTGTCCGGCGCCGGGGTGCAGGGCCGCGGCGAGGACGTGGCCTACTCGCCCGACGACCAGGAGGCGCACCGCCGGCTCGAACCGCTGCCGCTGCGGGGCACGCGCACCCTGGCCGGGTGGAGCGCGCTCCTCGACGAGCAGGACCTCTTCCCGGTCCCGACCGTGCAGCATGCCGCTCGCGACTACCGCCGCTGGGCCTACGAGAGCGCGTTCCTCGACCTGGCGCTGCGCCAGGCGGGCAAGACGCTCGGGGAGGTCGTCGGCAGGGGGTACTCGCCGGTGCGGTTCGTCGTCTCGTCGAACCTCGACCCGGCCCGGTGGCTCGAGCTCTATCCGGCCGCCGAGCTGAAGGTCGACGCGGGCGCGGACTGGGGGACGGCGGAGTTCGAGCGGCTGGCGGCCTCGGGCGCCGTCCGCGTCGTCGACATCAAGGGCCAGTACGGGACGGACTACGACCAGGGCGAGCGCGACGAGGCCGGGCTCGTCCGGATGGCGGCCGACGCGCTGCCCGCCGCGGTCATCGAGGATCCGTCGACGAAGCCCGAGGTGCTGGCGGAGATCGAGCGGGTCGCCGATCGCATCTCGTTCGACGCGCCGGTGCACTCCGTCGACGACCTGGGCGCGCTGCCGCCCATCCGGCATCTCAACGTGAAGCCGTCCCGGTTCGGCACGCTCGAGCGGTTGTGCGCCTGCGTCGACCACTGCCGCCGGGAGGGGATCGCCATGTACGCCGGCGGCCAGTTCGAGCTGGGCGTCGGCCGGGCCCAGATCCAGGCCCTCGCGAGCCTCTTCTACCCGGGCGGGCCCAACGACTGCGCGCCCGGTGCCTACAACGCCCCCGAGCCCTCCGCCGGCCTCCCGGCGAGCCCGCTCCCCGAGCACGCCTGGCGCGACCTGACCGCCTTCTAGGGCCCGCCGGCGGGGCGCGGGCCCCGGGTTCACGTGCGGTTCATCGCAAAGGCGGTAGCGTTGGCTCGTGACGGCCGTCGAGGCAGCGGGGCTGACGCGCACCTACGGTGCGGTCACGGCCGTTGACGGCCTGACGTTCGCGCTGGAGGAAGGGCGTGTGCTGGGCGTCCTCGGGCCGAACGGCGCCGGCAAGACGACCGCCATCCGGATGCTGACGACGATCCTCGCGCCGTCGTCGGGCCGGTTCGCGGTCGCCGGGGTCCCGGGTGGCAGGGAGCGCGAGATCCGCCGGCGGATCGGCGTCCTTCCCGAGAGCGCCGGGTATCCGGCGCGCGAGTCGGGCGAGGAGTACCTGGCCTACCACGCCCGCCTGCACGGGCGGCCGGCGGGGGAGGCCGTGGCGGCAGCCCGCCGGCTCCTGGCCGAGGTCGGGCTCGACGATCGGGGGAGCGGCCTCATCCACACCTACAGCCGCGGCATGCGCCAGCGGCTCGGGATCGCGCGGGCGCTTGTCAACGACCCCGCCGTCGTCTTCCTCGACGAGCCGACCCTCGGCCTCGATCCGCAGGGCCAGCGGGACGTCCTCGAGATGGTGCGGCGGCTGGCCGGCGAGCGGGGCGTCACCGTGCTGCTCTCGACACACCTGCTCGACGAGGTGGAGCAGGTGTGCAGCGACGTCCTCATCCTGAACCACGGCAAGGTGGCCGCGCTCGGGCCGGTCGCGGCCGTCGTGAGCCGCGCGGCCGCGCCGCGGAGCGCGCGGCTTCGCACGGACCCCGACCGGGTCGGGGAGGCCGTCCGCCGCCTCGCGGCCGTGCATGCCGCGAGCACCGCCCGGGCGGTGGACGGCCGGCCGGGTGACGTGGCGATCGAGCTCTCGGCGGAGCTCGCCGCCCCGGCTGCCGCGGCGGCCGTGCTTGCGGCGCTCGTCGAGGCCGGCGTCCCGGTGGCCGAGTTCACGCTCGAGGGCGGGCGGCTGAGCGACGCGTTCCTCGAGGTGGTGTCGGCGTGAGCGGCGCGTGGACCATCGTCGCCCGGCGCGAGCTGGCCGACCTGTGGCTGCGCGGCCGCGGGTTCGCCCTGCTCGTCGCCTACAGCGTGCTCCTGAGCGCGACGACCTACCTCGTCGCCACCAACCAGGCGATCAACTTCATCGAGCAGCGCGAGGCGGTCGGCTTGACGCTCCAGGTGGCGGTCGCCGTCGGCGCGCTGCTCTCGCTGCTCGCGGCGGCCGACGCGCTCAGCGGCGAGCGCGACCGCGGCAGCCTCGAGGCGCTGCTCCTGGCGCCGGTCCCGCGCTGGCAGCTCGTGGCCGGGAAGGGGGCCTCGGCGCTCTCGCTGTGGCTGGCCGCCTTCGCCGTGGCGGTGCCGTACGTGTGGTTCCTGGGCCACGGGATCGGGCTCGTGGCGGTACCGCTCTCGGCCGGGCTCGCGGTCGGCACGCTGCTCGCCGTCGCGTTCGCCGCGATGGGGCTGGCGGTCAGCGCGGGGGCGTCGACGAGCCGCGTGAGCCTGGCGGTCTGCATGCTCGTCCTGCTCGCGCTCTACGTGCCGACCCAGTTCCCGGTCGGCGCGACGACCGGCTGGGCCGGCGAGTTGCTCCAGCGATTCAACCCGCTCACGGCCGGTCTGCACTTCCTGGGCCGGCTCGTGATCGACGGGCACGGGGCCGTCGAGGAGGCATCGTGGCTCGCCGCTCCGGCGCTCTTCGTCACGGCGGCCGTCGCCGCGGCCGCGGTCGCTGCCCGCCGTCTGCGGCTCTCGGGAGTGCGGGAGTGACGGCGCGCCGCGTCGCCGGGACCGTCGTTGCCGCGCTCCTCCTGTGGGCGCCGGCGGCGGGGGCCGCGACCGCGCCGCCCGCGATCACGCTCGACCGCGGCGCGGTCGCGATCCGGCTCGGGAAGTCCTTCGCGTTCACGTCGACCCTCGCCGCGGGCTCCGCATCGACCGGACCGCTCGTCGCCCACCTGAACGTCGTCTCGCTCGACCCCGACACCTACGTCGACCCGGAGGACTGGTCGACCCACCGCACCCGCTACCTCGGCCCGGTGGCGTCCGGAGGGTCGCGGTCGATCCGGTGGTCGGTGAAGGCGGTGAGCGCCGGCCCGATCGCGATCTACGTGACCGCCGTCCCGGTGGGCGGCTCGGGGCCGATCGCCGTCGGGCCGCCGCTGCGCGTGCAGGTGGCCGACCGGCGGACGCTGGACAGCGGCGGCGTGGTGCCGCTGGCGCTCGCGGTCCCGGCCACGGTCGCCCTCATCGCGGTGGCGGCCCGCCGCCGGGCGCATCCATGAGCGCCCCGAGCGAGCGCTCGATCGCGGCGAGGTCGGCCGGGTCGACGCGGTCGAGGAACCGCTCCGCGACGGCGGCGCGATGATCGACCCGGGCCTGCTCGTAGCGCTCCGCGCCCAGGGCGGTGAGCGCCACGAGCGTCACGCGCCGGTCGCCGGGGTCGGGGACGCGCTCGACGAGCCCGGCCTTCGCCATCCGGTCGACCACGCCCGTGAGCCCGCTCTTCGAGATGACGACCGCGTCGCCCAGGTCGCGCATCGAGAGCCGCCGGCCGGGCACGGCGTGCAGGTGCAGCAGCACGTCGTACCAGCGCAGGGAGAGGCCGTGCGCACGCTGGAGCGCCGCCTCGACGTCGGCGCAGACGGCGGCGTGGGCCTCGAAGAACATCTGCCAGGCCCGCCAGTGCGGATGGCGGAGGGGATCGGTCGGTTGCACGGTCGTCACGGATGTGGTAGATAGTACGCATACGGATTATCCGTATGCGGACATCATCACTCTACCACGGAGGAACGCCATGTACGCCCAGGTCATCCGCTTCGAGGACAGCCCGTCCGACCTGGAGGACGGCATCGCCCACGTGATCGACGAGGTGGTGCCGGCGGCGACCGCCGCGGCGGGCGTCGAGGGCGTGTGGCTCGTCGACCGCGAGGCCGGCGTGCGCCTCTCGGTGATGCTCTTCGAGGACGAGGAGTCCGCCCAGGCCGTGTTCGCGGCGGTGGGGGAGCGGCGCGCGGCCGACCCCGACCGCAACCGGCCGAAGCCCGTGAGCGCGACCCGGTTTGAGATCTACGCGTCCACGCTGGACGGCGCCGCCTCACGCACGATTGGTGCCTGACCCCGATTTGCAGGGAGTCCGTCCGATCGGCCCCCTAGCATGCGACCATGGACGCACGTCGCGACACGCTTGCCATGGCCATCGACCTGCGGCTCGCCGACCTGTGGGCCGAGATCTTCGACCTCGGCAACGGGCCGATCGACCACGAGCTGCTCGGATGGCTGCTCCGCGCCGCCTACGGGCAGGGCTACACCGACGCGCTGCGCGAATCCCGGCGAGGCCAGCTGTGCCTCGATCTGGGCTATCGCGTCCCCGACCGGGCGGCGTGATCGCGACGGCCCGGCGCTGACCGGGCCGATGGTACCCTGACCCGCATGACCGGTCGGCCTCGCCTCGTCATCGCGCTGGTCGTGGCGTCCCTCCTGGCGGTCTTCCTGGTCTACGAGGGGTTCGTGAGCACGGGCACGCTGCTCGTGAGCGTCTCGCAGCTCAACTCGGATCGCGACGGCGCCGCCCACAAGAAGGTCAACCTGACGGGCGTGGTCGTGACCGCGTCGGGCTCGGATAGCCCGCTCCGGTTCGTGCTGAAGGACGACGCCACCCGGGCGACGGTGCCGGTCGCGTACACGGGCTCCGTGCCGGACGCCTTCAAGCCGACCCGGCACGTCATCCTGACGGGCCGGATGCAGGGCGGCGTCTTCGTCGGCGAGCCGGACTCGCTGCTCACGAAGTGCCCCAGCAAGTACTCCTCCGGCGGCTCGGGATGATCCGGCGGGCGGTTCGGTGACCACCCTCGGGCGCGTCGCCCTCTACCTGGTCTTCGCGCTCACCGTCTACGCCGCGGTCGCGGGCGTCCTGGCCGGCCGGCGCGGCGACCGCCGGCTCATGCGCAGCGCGCGGAACGCGTTCTGGGCCGCCCTTGCCGCGACGCTGGTTGCGGTCGTCGCGGTCGAGTACGCCCTCCTCACCCACGACTTCTCGCTCGCGGTCGTCGCCGAGCACACCAGCCGCCGGCTGCCGACGGGCTACACGCTGAGCTCGCTGTGGGCCAGCGAGGCCGGCTCGCTGCTCCTGTGGCTGGCGGTCCTCACCGGCGCGTCCGCCCTCGCATTGCACCAGAACCGGCGCCGGAACCGCGAGCTGATGCCGTGGGTGGCGGCCGTGCTGGGCGGCATCGCCACGTTCTTCGCGGGGCTGGCGGCGTTCGTGTCCTCGCCGTTCGCGCACGTCGCGGGCACCGTGCCCGTCGACGGCGCCGGCCTCGACCCGTCGCTCCAGAACCCGTACATGGTGGCCCACCCGCCGATGCTCTACCTGGGCTACGTGACGATGTCGATCCCGTTCGCGTTCGCGATGGCGGCGCTCGTCACGGGCCGAACCGACGCCCGCTGGCTCGTGTCGGTCAGGCGCTGGACGCTCGTGAGCTGGGCCGCGCTCGGCACCGGGATGCTGCTCGGCGCGCACTGGGCCTACGTCGAGATCGGCTGGGGCGGCTACTGGGCCTGGGATCCGGTCGAGAACGCCGCGCTCATGCCGTGGCTGGCCGCGACGGCGTTCCTGCACTCGGTGATCGTGCAGGAGAAGAAGGGGATGCTCAAGGTGTGGAACATGGTGCTCGTGAGCGCCGCGTTCTCGCTGGCGGTCTTCGGCGACTTCCTGACCCGAAGCGGCGTCGTCCAGTCGGTGCACTCGTTCGTGCAGTCGCCCGTGGGGCCGTACCTCCTGGCGTTCGTCGCCGCCACGCTGGCGGTGTCGACGGCGCTCATCATCTGGCGCCTGCCGCTGCTTCGGGCCGATCACCGGCTGGAGTCGGTGATCTCGCGCGAGGCGACCTTCCTCTTCAATAACCTGCTCCTCCTGGCGCTGGCCTTCGCCGTGCTGTGGGGGGTCGTCTTCCCGATCCTGAGCGAGGCCGTCCGCGGCGTCCGCTCCACGGTCTCGGCGCCGTACTACGACTTCTTCCTCGTCATCTTCGGGCTGCCGCTCCTGGCGCTCACCGGCATCGGCCCGCTGATCGCGTGGCGGCGGGCCTCTCCCGACAGCCTGGTGCGCACGTTCCGCTGGCCGGTGGTCTCGGCGCTCTCCGGCGCCGCGCTCCTGTGGCTCCTCGGCCTGGGATCGAGCACCGCCGGGCTCACCGCGCTCTCGCTCTGCATCTTCGTCACTGTCACGGTCGGCCTGGAGTTCGCGCGCGGCACCGCCGCCCGGCGGGCGCTGGCCGGCGGCAGCATCCCGCGCGCGCTGGTCGACCTGGTCGGCCGGAACCGGCGCCGCTACGGCGGCTACGTCGTCCACCTCGCCATCGTGATCCTGGTCGTCGGCGTGACCGCCTCGAGCGCCTACTCGACCGTGCGTGAGGCCCACCTCGGCGTCGGCCAGACGATGGTGGTCGACGGCTACACCCTGCGAAACGCCGGCGTCTTCCAGCGCAAGGGGCCCAACTACACCTTCGAGTTCGTGCGCCTGGCCGTCTCGCGCGGCGGCAGCTCGCACGGGACGCTCGAGCCCGGCCAGCGCGTGTACGACACCGGCCAGATCGGAAACGAGGTCGACATCCGTAGCAGCCTGCCGTCGGGCACCGACCTCTACTCCATCCTCCAGGGCGTCGATCGCGACGCCTCCGGCGGCGTCAGCGTGAAGGTGCTCGTGAACCCGGCCGTCGGGCTGGTGTGGCTGGCCGGCGTCGTCTTCCTGCTCGGCGCGCTGATCACGCTGTGGCCGGACCCGCGCGAGGCCCGCCAGCTGGCCCGCCGCTACGGCGAGCTCCTGGCCCGCAGCGGCGCATGACCGCTGCCGCAGCGGTCGCCGCCGCGGCGGCCCTGGTGATGCTGGCCGTCGTGGTCGTGGCGTGGCCGTTCGTCTCGCCGGAGCGCGAGCAGCCCGAGGAGCGCCTGTCGGAGGAGGACCGGCGGCGGCTGGCCCTCGCCGAGGCTCGCGACGCCGCCTACGCGTCGCTCCGCGACCTCGAGCAGGACCTGCGCACGGGCAAGGTCACCGAGGCCGATTACGAGGCCGAGCGCGACCGCCTCCGGGCCGACGCGGCCAGGGTGCTGCACGAGCTGGATCGGCTAAGGTAACCACGGGTTTTCCGCGGTCTCCAGGAGGGATTCATGGCCGGTCTCATGTCGCGTTTCACGACGCTGTTCAAGGTCAAGGCGAACACCATGCTCGACAAGGCCGAGGACCCGGGCCAGACCCTGGACTACAGCTACCAGCAGCAGCTCGAGATGCTGCAGAAGGTGAAGCGCGGCGTCGCCGACGTCGTCACCGCCAAGAAGCGCCTCCAGCTCCAGACGGCGAAGCTCGAGGAGAGCGTCGTCAAGCTCGACGGTCAGGCCCGCCAGGCTCTGGCCGGGAACCGCGAGGATCTCGCGCGCACCGCCCTCGAGCGAAAGGCGCTGATCCAGGGCCAGCTCCAGGGCCTCGACACGCAGATCACCGCGCTCGAGCAGCAGCAGCAGAACCTGATCGACCAGGAGCGGCGGCTCTCGGCGAAGGTCGAGTCGTTCCGCACCCAGAAGGAGGTCGTGAAGGCCCAGTACTCCGCGGCCGAGGCGCAGGTGCGGATCGGAGAGGCCACGACCGGGCTCGGCGAGGAGATGTCGGACGTCGGCCTGGCCCTTCAGCGTGCGCAGGACAAGACCGAGCAGATGCAGGCCCGGGCGGCGGCCGTGAACGAACTCGTCGACACCGGCGCGATCGACGACCTGACGGCGCCCGCGGGATCGGATCTCGACGCCCAGATCGCGGCGCTCACGGCGGGCAACCAGGTCGACGCCGAGATGGCCAAGCTGCGGGCCGAGGTCGGAAGCGGCACGCCGGCCCCGGAGCTCGGCCAGGGTGCAGCAGAGCCGGCCGAGTCGCAGGAGGAGTCCAAGTGACCGTCGTTCGCATCCTGGGAAGCGGTCAGTACCGGCTCGACGACGGCGAGGTCGGCCGCCTGAACGAGCTCGACAACGCGGTGGCCGCCGCGGTGGCCGCGGGCGACGCGGCCGGGTTCGAGCAGGCGTTCCGCGCCCTCATCGCCCACGTCCGCGAGCAGGGGACGGCTGTCCCCGACGGCGAGATCGTCACCTCGGACCATGTGCTGCCCGCCGAGGACACCACGCTCGACGAGGCCCGCGAGGCCTTCTCGGGCGAGGGCGCCATCCCCGGCTAACGGTCATCCGGCGTGGCGCACCTGGACAACATCACGTTTGCCTGCGACGACCCCGCCGCGTTGTGCTCGTTCTGGGTCGAGGCGCTGGGCTACGAGCGGCAGGAGGCGCCGCCGGAGTTCATGGCGGCCTGGATCGCCGCCGGACGTGCTCCCAACGACGCGGCGGCTGCCGTCGACCCCACTGGACGCGGACCGCGGCTCTATTTCCAGCGCAAGCCGAAGACCCCCACCGACACGCTCCCGATCCACCTCGACCTGAACGCCGAGGACCGCGAATCCGAGGTGGCTCGGCTGGTTGGACTGGGAGCCACGGTCGTCGAAACGAAGCAGCTCGTCACGGGTCAACTCACGGAGATCTGGACGGTGATGCGCGACCCCGAGGGAAATGGGTTTTGCGTTCAGTAGCCGGGCGGAACCGCCCCGCCCGCGCTCCACTCGGACCAGGTGACGATGCCGGCCTCGGGCCGGGGCGGCTCGGCGAGTATCGCGAGGTACTCCAGCATGTGGCCGTCGGGGTCCTCGAAGTAGACCGCCGCCGCGGGCATCCATCCGATCACGCTCGGCTCGCGGGTCTCCTCGCCGAAGAACGAGCGCGGCACGACGCCCGCGGCGGTCAGCGCGTCGGGCGCGCGCAGCACCTCCTCGAGCGGCGTGGCGAAGGCGACGTGCAGGCGCATTCCCATCGGGGCCGTCCCCAGCGACCACAGGCCCAGCATCGCCCCTCCCGGCTCGCCGGCCCAGACGAAGGCGAGGCCGCGGCCAGCGTCCTCGTACGCGACCTCGAGGCCGAGCACGTCGCGGTAGAAGGCCACCGAGCGGGCGATGTCGGCCACCGGCAGGTGCGCCTCGAAGAGGGACGTGACCCGGACCGGGCCGGCGGCCGTCACTCGTAGACGACCACGTCGGGACGCGGGATCAGCCGCAGCACCGATCGCGGCGTCATGAGGCCCGTGTCCTCGTGGAAGAAGAGCTTGAAGCCGTTGTAGCGGCCCGGCTTTCGGGACGAGAAGTAGTCGTACTTCGAGACCTTGTTCTCCTGGTCGCCGTAGCCGTCGACGTTCACGGTGAGGGCCACGCCCGGATAGGCGCGAAGCGTGCGGGCGTTCGCGATCATGTCGGTGGTGAAGCGGTGCACGATCAGGAGCTTCTGCGGCAGGTTGTGGTTCTTCACGATCTGCGACATGTAGGCCTGCACGTGGTTCACGATCCCGGCCGTGGTCGACCCGATCACCGAGCCCGGGGCCTGGCCGGGGGGCAGGCTCCACTCGGGATCGAGCGCGATCCCGACGTCCGGCTCGCGCAGCCAGCGGGCATAGGCGTGCACCTCGCGCATGAATGGCGAATGGCCCGGCTGGATGTCGAGGATGAGCAGGGCGTGTGCTCGCCGGGCCGCCGCCAGATAGCGCCCGATCAGCTCGGACGACTGGCGGGCGCGGTACAGGCCCTCCACGCCCGGCGACGCCTGGGCGACCGTGGCGATGAGCTCCATCGCCGGCAGCACCGGCCGGTCGGCCCGGTACTTCGCCGCCATCTTGTCGAGCCGCCGGCCGACCGCGTCGGGCGTCCCGATGCCGAGCGTCCCCAGTCCGGCGTCTTCGGGAGCGCCGTAGAAGGCGACGACGCGTGCGCGCGGGAGGATCGTGCGGCCGCCGTCCGGGAGCGTTGGCGGCGCTTCCGCCTTCTTGGCCTGCGTGCCTGCGGCGGCCTGCCCGGGTGAACCGGAGGAGCCGCCGATCCGCGTCCATGCGCCCGCGGCGGCGAAGATCACGGCCAGCGACGCGAACGAGGCCAGCGCGATGCGCCGCTGGCGGATCGCCCGCTCGCGGGCGACCTGGCGCTGCACCCAGCGCGGATCGCCGCGGTAGGCCTTGAGTCGTCTCTCGATGTCCTCTAGATCGGAGCGTCCCATAGTGGGTACCAGCGCTCGAGCTCAGGCTCGATCGGCAGTTCCTCTTCCATCCTCGCCTGCAGCTGGAGCTCGCGCTCGGTGTCGCGAGTGTTCTTCCCCTGCGGCACGAACGGGTAAAACGTACCGCGCTTGAAGTTGTAGACGAACCGGACGCTTCCCGGCTCGAACCCGAAGAGGGCGCACAGTAGCTGCTCGCCGAACCCGTCGTCCGTCATCGACTGCGCCGTGACATGGATGGTCGTCACGAGATCCTCGAAGTCGGAGTCCGCCAGCGTGAACCACTCGTAGCCGTACTCGTCGACGGTGCGCTCCATCTTCGTGCCCGAGTCGGTGAACGCCATGCGCACCATCTCCTCGATGTCCTTGCCGCTCTCGCGAAACCGGGATGACGACATCGGCTTGAAGCAGATCGCGGCCTTCTGCGACGGGCGCAGATCGAGCGACGTCTCGAGCGTCACCTGGGCGGTCGACATGGCGAACAAACGCTCGAGTGTCGGCTTCTCGACCTTGGTGCGGCCCAGCAGGCTGTCGAATAGCCCCATGGGGCCGGGGAATTTACCCGATCTCGGCCCGGCGGGCCTCCCTGGAAAGGGCTTACAGGCCCTCGAGGCCGCGCTCGAGGCGGCGCAGCTGCTCGAGCCGGGCCTCCAGCGGCGGGTGATCCGCGAAGACGTTCGAGAGGCCGTTCTTGAGGCCGGCCGGGATGATGAAGAACTGGTTCAGGCCCTCGGCCATGCGCATGTCGCGCTGCGGGATCCGGCCCATCGCGCCCGAGATCTTGACGAGCGCCGACGCCAGGCTGGACGGCGACTTGGTGAGGATCGCGGCGCCGCGGTCGGCCGCGAACTCGCGGTAGCGCGACAGCGTGCGGATGAGGACGAAGGACAGCGCGTAGACGGCGATCGAGACGAGCAACACGACGATGAACGCGTTCCCCGAGTTGTTGTCGTCGTCCCCGCCGCCGAAGCCGCCGCCGAAGAAGAAGCCCCAGCGGGTGATGAAGCCGGCCACCATCGCGAAGAAGCTCGCGAGTGTCATGATCGCGACGTCGCGGTGGGCGACGTGGCTCAGCTCGTGGGCGATGACGCCCTCGAGCTCGTCGGGCTCGAGCCGGTCGAGCAGCCCCTGCGTGACCGCCACGGCGGCGTGCTTGGGGCTGCGGCCGGTCGCGAAGGCGTTCGGCATGTCGGTGGGGACGATCGCCACGCGCGGCATCGGCAGGCCGGCAGTCATGCACAGCCGCTGCACGACGGCGTGCAGCTCGGGCGCCTCCGCCTGGCTCACGATCTTCGCACCGGACGCCCGAAGCGCGATCTTGTCGCTCGTCCAGTACTGCACGAGCAGCATGCCGCCGCCCAGCAGGATGATCGGGATCAGTCCCAGGTTGAACGCCTGGGCGAGCACCACGAAGAAGACGACGTAGATCAGTCCGAGCAGGAAGACGGTGGTCGCCATCCGGGCGATGAGCCCGGGATCGCGGTCGAGGGTTCTGCGTTGTGCCATGCGCATATCGTAGCCGTGGGCGTCCCAAGGCGAACGGGCGCCGGCTCCAATCTTCCCAACCAGCGGCAGGTCAGAAGCCGGCGCGCGTTGCCTTGGCCTCGACTCCCAGGATCTCGTGGATCTGCTCCGCGGCGGCCGCCGGCGTCATCGCCGTGATCGCGGCCATGTTCCGCATCGTCTCGAGCGCCGTGGCCTGCGCCTCGTTCGCCGCGGCCTGTGCGGCCGCCGTGCCGGCGGATCCCGCCTGGATGCCGAAATACGCGCCGACGACGGTGCCGACGACGCCGGTGACGGGCGCGAGCACCGTCGCGACCGCCGTGGCGCTGTCGGTTGCCGAGGCGACGTTCCGGTAGACGTACAAGGCCGCGGCGAAGCAGAACGCGATCGCGGCCAGGCCTCCGACCACGACGAGGACGCCGTACGCCCAGCGGGGAGCGGCCGGCTGGCCCTCCTCTCCGTTCGGACCGGCGTCGCGGAACATGGGGCCGTTCCCGTCGAGAATCGGCCCTTCGTCTTCAGGCGGTGGCTTTGAAGGCATATCGACCCCTTTCCTGGTCCGCGGTCCGGTCTATCCGCCGAGGCGGTCTCTCACGACGCGCGCAACCGCCTCCAGACGGACTCCCTGGCGCTCCATCTCGTCGAGCGCCTCACGGATCGGCGCCTCCTCCAGCTCCTTCGTCTGGTCGACGACGAGCTCGTGGAACCGTTCCCACAACGTGTCGCGGTCGTGGCTCGTCACCATCGCCTTCGCCAGCAGGTTTGCGGCCTGCTCGGCGAGTGGGTCGAGTCCCGGACGGTGAACTTCGGTGTCCTGCTGCTCCGCTTTGTCGACAGCCATGGCCAGTGCCTCCCTTCGTCTCCATGCAGCGACGCCCGGCGGGTCGCCGGGCACGCACCCCGAGGGCAATTTACCCAGCGCGCCCCGAAACCACCGGTGGCGAAGATCCGGGACGCTCAAGCGGCCAGGAAGCGGATGTCCGGGAGCGAGCGGTGCCGGTCGCGGTAACCGAGCCCGTAGCCGACCACGGTGCGCTCGGAGGCGGTGTAGCCCAGGTAGCGCACGTCGAGCTCGGCCAGCCGCCTGTGGGGCCGGTCGAGGAGCGCGCAGATGTCCACCCGGGCGGCGCCGCGGGCGGAGAGCGCCCGGGAGACGTTGAGCAGCGTGAGGCCGGTGTCGACCACGTCCTCGACGACGATCACGTGCTCGCCGCGCACCGGCCGGTCGAGATCCTTGGTGAGCCGGATGCGCTCGCCGGCCGAGCCGCGGTAGGGGGTGAGCTGGATCGTCTCGATCCGGTGCGGGATGGAGAGCGCGCGCGACAGGTCGACGCAGAGGACGACCGCGCCCTTCAGGACCGCGACCAGCGTGAGCGGCGCGCCGCGGTGGTCGCGGTCGATCGCCGCTGCGAGCTCCGAGACGCGCTCGGCGATCGCCGCCGCCGGCAGGTACACCGCCCCCGTCGCCTCGGTCACGCCGGCTGCCGCAGGCCGTGTCGGTCGGCGAGGGCGTCGATGTCGCGCCGGTAGAAGATCCGGATGCGGACGTCGGGGTAGAGCTCGCGCAGCCGCCGCACCTTGCGGTTCTTCTTCGTGACGAGCGACTGCTTCATGGTGGTCACCTCGACGTACAGGTCCTGCTCCGGGAGGTAGAAGTCGGGGGTGAACGCCTCGAGCACGGAGCCGTCGTCGGTCACCTCGAGCGGGAACGTGTGCGGCTCGTACTCCCACGCCACGCCGTGGTAATCGAACAGCCGGGCGCACTCTCGCTCGGCGTCATTCTGGAACCGCGGCCCGTTGTGCATCCCGCCTTCCAAGAGTACTGATCGCCCCGGACGGCGGTACGATGGCCGCGTGTCGAGCCAGCCTCGCCCGTTCGTCATCGCGCACCTCTCCGACCTGCACTGCGGCTCGCCGTACTTCGTGGAGAACCTGCTCCAGCGGGCGATCATGGAGATCAACGACCTCAGCCCCGACGTTGTCGTCTGCTCCGGCGACCTCACGACCTTCGGGTACAAGCAGGAGTACCGCCAGGCGCGCGAGTACCTCGAGCGGCTGATCTGCCCGGACGTCATCACGATCCCCGGGAACCACGACTCCCGCAATGTCGGCCATGTCCACTTCGAGAACATGATCGGGCCCCGCTCGACCGTGCTTCGCAAGGGCGGGATCGCGTTCGTGGCGGTCGACTCGTCGGAGCCTGACCTCGACCACGGCGTGGTCGGGCGCGGGCGCTACGGCTGGATCGAGGAGCAGTTCGCGCCGCCGGCCGACTTCCGCGTCTTCATTCTTCACCACCACCTGCTCCCGATCCCGGGCACCGGGCGCGAGCGAAACGTCGTCCACGACGCCGGCGACGCGCTCGAGGTGCTCCAGCGCGCGGGCGTGAATCTGGTGCTCTCGGGCCACAAGCACGTGCCGTACGCCTGGCGGCTCGAGGATTTGTTCGTCGTGAATGCGGGCACCGTGTCGTCGATGCGCCTGCGCGGCAACACGCGTCCTTGCTACAACGTCGTCGAGATCGCCTCCGAGGAGGTGGCGGTCTACCGCAAGTACCCGTTCCACGGCCGCGAGACGATCATCCGCTTCTCGCCGGTCACGCTGGCCTACGAGAAGCACACGGTTCCGACGGGGACCTAGGAGATGCGCCCGGCGCTGGCACTCGTCGACGGCGAGCACTATCCGGCCGTCGTCCGGGCGGCCATCGAGCAGGCGGCGGCGGCCGGGCCGGTCGTGGCGGCGCTCCTGCTGGGAGGCGTCGAGAAGCTCGACGGCCTGCCGGACTACGGCGTCCCGCTCGAGCGCGTCGACGGCGACCCAGGAGCGGCGCTCGTCGAGGCCGCGCACCGGCATGGGGCGGAGCGGGTGCTCGACCTGAGCGACGAGCCGGTGCTCGACGAGCGCACGCGGTTTCAGCTGATCGCCCGCGCGCTCGCCGCGGGGCTGGAGTACGCGGGTGCCGACTTCGAGTTCCGGCCGCCGCCGCGTCACCCCGCCGGCGTGCCGGCGCTGGCGGTCGTCGGCACCGCCAAGCGGATCGGAAAGACGGCGGTCAGCGGCCACGCTGCCCGGCTGCTCGCCGCCGACCGGCGGGTGGTGGTCGTCGCGATGGGCCGCGGAGGGCCGGCCGACCCGGAGGTGGTCGACGGCGCCGCCGCTCGGGTCGGCGTCTCCGACCTGCTGGCCCGGTCGCGGGCCGGCGCCCACGCCGCGTCGGACTACCTCGAGGACGCCGCCCTCGCCGGCGTCGCCACGGTCGGCGCGCGGCGGTGCGGCTCGGGGCTCGCCGGGACGCCGTTTCTGTCGAACGTCGTCGAGGCGGTGGCCGCCGCGCGGGCCCTCGATCCGGACCTCGTCCTGCTCGAGGGATCGGGCGCCGCCCTTCCGCCGGTGGCGGCCGACCGCACCGTGCTGGTAACGTCAGCCGCTCGTCCTGCGGAGAGCCTGGTGACAGGGATGGGACCGTACCGGATACTTGTATCCGACATGCTCGTCGTGACCATGTGTGAGCCGCCGCTCGCCTCGCCGCAGGACGTGGAGGACGTGCGGGCGGCCGTCGCCTCGGTGCGCCCCGACCTGCCCGTGGTGACGACCGTCTTCCGGCCGGCTCCCGCCGAGCCGGTGGCGGGCGATCGGGTCGCGCTCTTCACGACCGCGCCCGCCGCCGTGCACCCGGCGCTCCGGGCGGCGCTCGAGGACGAGCACGGCGCCGAGGTCGTCGCCGTCTCCGGCGCGCTCTCCGACCGGGCTGCGCTCCGCGCCGACCTCGAGCGGCCCGAGATCGCCGCCGCCGGCACCTATCTGACCGAGATCAAGGCGGCGGCGATCGACGTCGTCGCCGAGGCCGCCGAGGCCCGCGGCGCCCGCGTGGTCTTCTGCGACAACCGGCCGCAGGCGGCCCCCGGCTCGCCCGACCTGGACGACGCGCTGCGCGGCCTGGCCGACGAGGTGGTGGGTGCGCGTGCCTGACTGGCGCCGGATCCTCCGCCGTAGCGAGCCCGAGCCGGCCGCGCCCGCCGCTCCGACGCGCGAGCCGCGCATCAGGAGCCGCGGCGCGCCGATGCCCTTCTCGAAGGGCCGGATGGCGCAGGCGCTCGTCCTGGCCGGTGTCGACCCGGAGCTGGTCCTACCAGCTCGCCCTTCGCATCCAGTGGGAGGTCTCGCGGATCGCCGAGGACGAGATCCCGATCGAGCAGCTCCACGGCGTCGTGGAGGAGGTGCTGGCCGAGGAGGAGGGGGCGGCGATCGTGTCGCGCTACCACGGCTGGCACGAGGTGCTGCGGCTCGACCGGCCGCTCATCATCCTCCTCGGCGGCGCGACCGGCACGGGCAAGAGCACGCTCGCGAGCGAGATCGCCTACCGGCTCGGCATCAGCCGCATCACCTCGACCGACGCCGTGCGCCAGGTCATGCGCGCGTTCTTCGCAGCCGAGCTCATGCCGGAGCTGCACTTCTCGTCGTTCGAGGCCGCGCAGGGCCTCAAGGTGCCGATGCCCGACCCCGACTCCGAGGACCGGGCGCTCTACGGCTTCCTCCAGCAGGCGGGCCAGGTGGCCGTCGGCGCGAACGCCATCGTCGAGCGGGCGGTGCTGGAGGGGCTCTCGACCGTCGTCGAGGGCGTCCACCTCGTGCCCGGCCTGGTCTCGGCCCACCAGCACGCGGGCGCCGTGGTCGTCCAGGCGATGCTCGCGATCACCGACGAGGAGACCCACCAGGGCCACTTCTTCTTCCGCGACATCGCAAGCGGCGGCGTCCGCTCGATGGATCGGTACCTGCGCAGCTTCGGCGAGATCCGCCGCATCCAGGACTACCTGCTGGCGCGGGCCGAGAAGGAGAGCTGGCCGGTCATCGAGGCCGGCGAGCCGGATCTGGCGCTGATCGCCGTGATGGACCTGATCCTCGAGCGCGCCACCGCCCGCCAGTCGGCGGTACCCTGAGCCCGTGCATGCGCACGCCGACGTCGAGACCGCCGAGCCGGCCGACCCGGCGATGGCCTCGCCGTGCCGCTGCACCGAGCTGACCACCGTCACCGAGCGGTGCGTGCTCGCCGCCGGCCGCCACCTGGGCCGCGGCGACGCCGGGGCGGCCGACCGCGCGGCGGCGGAGGCGATGGTCGACGCGCTGGACGCACTCCAGATCTCGGGCCGGCTCGTGATCGGGCGCGAGGAGGAGGACCACCCGCTCGCCGAGGGGCGCGAGGTGGGCGGCGGCGGCCCCAAGCTCGACCTGGCGTGCGACCCGGTCGGAAACGGCGCCGCGGTCGCGGGCGGCCGCCAGGGTGCGCTCTCGATCCTGGCCGCGTCTGATCCCGGCGGCCTCACCCCACTCCCGCGGATGTACATGAAGAAGATGGCGGTCGGGCCGGTCGCGAAGGGCCGGATCGACCTGCGAAAGCCGGTCGGGGAGAACCTCCAGGCGATCGCCGACGCGTTCGGCCGCCGGGTCGGCGACATCACCGCGATCGTCCTCGAGCGGCCGCGCCACGAGGATCTCGTGGACGAGATCCGCGACGCGGGCGCCCGCATCAAGCTCATCGACGACGGCGACGTCATGGCGTCGATCAGCGCCGCCATCCGCGGCACCAACGACCATCTCGCGATCGGCATCGGCGGCGCGATGGAGGGCGTCATCTCCGCCGCGGCGCTGCGCTGCCTGGGCGGCGAGGTGCAGGGTCAGCTGTGGCCGCTCTCGCGGGGGGAGATCGCCGACGCGTCCGAGCACGGCATCGACGACATCGAGCGGATCTTCGGGATCGACGACCTGGTCGACGGCCACCACACCGTGGTGGCGTGCGGCATCTCCGGCACCGACCTCCTGCGCGGCGTGCACTACTTCGCAGACGGCGCGCGGACGCACACGCTCGTCCTCTGCACCCGCTGCAACCGGGTGCGGTTCATCGACTCCATCCACCTCTTCTCGCACGACCGCCACGAGGCGATCCGCCTGTGATCGAGCCGCTGCTCTACGAGCTGCACGACATGGCCCGCGAGCGCGGGATCGAGGGCTACCGGCGGATGTCGAAGACGGAGCTCCTCGAGGTCGTCGGCGGCGGGCAGCATGTCGGCGGCCCGACCACGGTAGAGCGCTCCGTCCGGCACGGGCTAGGCCTGCTCACGCTGCGGGGCGGGACGCCCGAGAACACGCTGGCGCTTGAGACGCTCGAGGAGCTGGCGGCCGCGGTGGAGGAGCTGGCGGCCGACGAGTCGGTGCGCCTGGTGGCGATCACCGGCGCCGGCGGGCGGATCTTCTCGGCGGGCGCCGATCTACCGGCGGTTGCCGGGCTCCCCGGCGCGGAGGTGACCGGCCGCGGCTCGGCCGCGCTCGACCGCATCGCCGGCGTCGACGTGCCGACGGTGGCGGTCCTGAGCGGGCACGCGGTGGGGGGTGGGATCGACCTCGCGCTGGCGTGCGACTGGCGGATCGGCGCCGAGGGGGCGCGCCTGCGCTTCATCCACAACGAGCTCGGCTACTCGCCGCCGTGGGGCGCCGCCGAGCGGCTCAGCCGCCTGGTGCCGGCACCGGTGGCGCTGCGCCTCTTCGCCACGTGCGCGCTGGTGTCGATGCAGGAGGCGCGCGACCTGGGGCTCGTCGACGATCTGGCGGCTCCGCATCGGGTGCTCGGCCGCGTCGAGGCGTTGCTCACGCGGATCGAGCGCGCCGACCGCGTCGCGGTGATGGCCACCAAGCGCCTGCTTCGGCCGGACACGCCGCGCGAGGCGCATTCGGCCGCGTTCGCGGCGCTGTGGGACGCGCGGGCGGCTAACCTTCAGGCGTGAGCACCGCCGAACTCACCCCTGAGGCCGTCTGGGACGCGCTGCGCGTCGTGGAGGACCCGGAGCTGGGCATGGACGTGGTCGACCTCGGCCTCGTCTACGAGGTGGCCGTCGAGGGCGGCACCGTCGCGATCATCTACTCGCTCACGTCGATGGGCTGCCCGGCCGGGGCGCAGATCGAGCAGGACATCCGCGACGCCATCGGCAGCATGGCCGGCGTCTCCGAGGTCACCACCGAGCTCACGTTCAACCCGCCGTGGTCCCCGGAGCGGATGTCCGACGACGCCAAGTTCGTGCTCGGCTTCTAAAGATCACCCTTATCGAGCGCGGCCTTCGTGCCGATCTGTACTTCCGTACTCGGTGTTTTCACGGGAGGCAGACATGCTCGAGTTTCTCGCTCACCTGCGCGATGAGGCCGGCCAGACCATGGCGGAGTACGCCGTGGTGCTCGGCGTCATCACCATCGCTGTGGTGGTCACGCTCGGCCTGCTCAGCACGGCCATCCAGGGCCTGCTGAACAACGTCATCGCGACGCTCTAGCACGCAGCGTTTTCGCACAGCCGCCCCCGGCTCGGCACCCGCCGACCGGGGGCGGCGGCGTTTCCGGGGTTATTCGAAGCGGAGACGCCCGAGCAATCGGCCCCACGGCGCCGAGGGGTCGATGATCGCCGCGGCGGCGAAGATCTTGGCGACGTCGCCGACGACGAACGGCCACAGGCCGTAGTGCAGCGTCGTCACGCCCGCGCCCGTCCAGGGCGTCGGGATCGCCTGGTGCAGCCACACGAGCCCTGTCGCATAGAGAACGACGCTGCCGGCGAGCATCGCCGGGACGGTGACGTAGAAGCTGCGCCCGTACCGGTCGCACAGCCACCCGACCAGCAGCGCGGCCAGCGGGTAGCCCCACAGGTAGCCGCCGCTGGCGTGGAGCGGGTTGGCCTGCGTCAGCCAGTCGATGCCGCCGTGGCCGTCGGCGAAGATGGGCATGCCGGCCGCTCCGGCGCCGATGTAGAGCAGCTGGCCGGCGGCGCCCTTGCGCGCGCCGAGGAACGCCGCGGAGCCCAGGACGGCGAACGTCTGCATCGTGGTGGGGACCGGATAGCCGAACGACAACTGGGCGCACACCGCCGTCAGGACCGCGGCGCCGACCACGGTCAGGAGCACGTTCATCGCGCCGGGATGGGCGCGGGAGATCACGCGGTCGTGCATTCGGGTCCCTCCTTGACGGGCAGACGGAACTGGGCGCGGTCGCTGACCCTACCAGGAGCGCGCTCGGCGACGGCAGAATACGGCGCGTGGATCCACACCGGCTCACCCACGCGCTCGTCGAGGAGGCGGCCCGGCTCGGCATCGACGCCTGCGGCGTCTGCCGGGCCGAGCCGTACGTCCGCACCGAGGCGCTGATCCGCGAGCGCCGCGAGGCGGGCCTCTTCGCCGACATGCGCTTCACCATGGCGCACCCGGAGCGCTCCTGCCATCCCGAGACGCTGCTGCGGGGCGCGCGCTCGGTCGTCGCCGCCGCGCGGAGCTACGCCCGGCCGGAGCCGCCCAAGCCGCGCGACCGCCCCCGCGGACGGATGCCGCGCTACACCCGCCGCGACGAGTATGCCGTGCTGCGCGACCAGCTCGCCGCGCTCGGCGAGCGGCTGGCGGGATGGGCGCCCGGCTCCCGCTCGGCCGTCTTCGTCGACGCCAACCACCACGTCGACCGCGAGGCGGCGGCCCGCTCGGGGATCGCCGTCTACGGCAAGAACACGCTCGCGATCACCCGCCGCCACGGCTCCTGGGTCGTCCTCGGCGTGCTCGTCACCGACGCCGAGCTCGAGCCCACCCACGCGGCGGCTGACGAGCCCGCGTGGGACGCCTGCGGCTCCTGCCGGGCCTGCATCGACGCCTGCCCCACCGATGCGATCGTGGCCGACGGCGTCCTGGACGCCCGCCGTTGCCTGAGCTACCAGACCCAGTCGCGGACGGACGAGCTGCCGTTCCCGGCGGAGCTCGAGGACCGCGTCTACGGCTGCGACATCTGCCAGGACGTGTGCCCGTGGAACACCGGCGCGTCACGCCGGGCGGCGGGGCTCGAGCCGGACGCCGTCGACGACGCCTTCCCGCCGCTCGCGGACTGGCTCGAGGCCGACCCCGACGAGCTTGTCCAGCGCTACCGGCGGCTCTACGTGCCCGATCGCGACGGCCGCCACCTGGCGCGGAACGCGCGCGCGGCCCTCGCCAACGTCAGCGGACGGCGACCGGCCTGATGCCGCGCAGGAGCTGCTCGGCCGAGCGGCGCACCTGGGTGCGGACGACCTCCGGCTCGATCACCTCGGCCTGACCGCGGTAGCGCAGGATCTCGGAGACCAGCCACTCGCGCGACCCGTACGTGACGTCGGCGACCGCCGCCCCGCCGCGGGCCGGCTGCGCGCCTGGTCGGCCCTCGAGCTCCCAGCGGGCCCGCACGGGCGTGAACCAGATCCGGGCGATGCCGACCTTGCCGCCGAGCGAGTGGTCGAGGTCGGCCATCTCGGGCCGGGGCTCGTACCCGCTGCGCGAGAGGGCGGCCTCCTTGATGTACTCCACCCGGAAGGTGCGCCGGCCGTTGCGGCTCTGATCCCAGGTCTCGACGTACCAGCCGCGGTCGTCGCGCCGCAGCAGGTACGGCTCGACCGTGCGCGTCGAGAACTCGTCGGACGAGCGTGAGAGGTAGGTGATGTCGACCAGCTTGCGGTCGCGCACGCCGGCGCTCAGCACGGTGACGGCGTGCTCCTCGGCGTCGGTCTCCTGCGGCGCGGGGGTGTCGGCGAGCGCGTAGCTCCCGAAGGCAGCCTCGACCTTCTCGCGGACCGTCGCCAGCGTGGTGTGGGCCTCGGCCGCCACCAGCGGGGCGACGACGTCAAGGGCCCGCAGGAGCGCCTTGGCTTCGAGCGGCGAGAGCCGGGCGGGCCGCCGGAACGTGTCGCCGTAGAGCTCCTTGTCGACGATCACGTTGCCGTTCTCGGTGGCGCAGTAGACGGCGTAGCAGCCGCCGCCGAAGTTGACCAGGTTCAGCAGGTCGAGGCTCTCCTGGAGCTCCTGCGCCGTGAGCCGGAAGCGCTCCTGGAGCTCGTTCGACTCGACCCGGGCCGACGCGGCATCGCCGCAGCGGGCCAGCAGGAAGGCAAGTAGCGCCTGCAGCAGCGCGAACCGCTCCGGGGCCACCGGCCCGGGCATGCGCGGCGCGGCGGGGCCGGGATCCAGGTCCTCGGCCGGCGCCTGCGCGGCGGGCACGGCCCGCGGGTCGCCGGTGTGCGCGTCGATCACGGCCTGCAGGTCGGCGGAGACGGCGTCGACGACCGCGTCGGGCTCGACCGGGTGGGCGCGGCCGCCGAGCGAGAGGATCCAGGCCGAGAGCGCCGGCAGGTCGGAGTAGGGCGTGGTGAAGCGGGCCGAGCCGTCGGGCAGCTCCTCGACCTCGCCGTAGGCGCCGTAGCGGCGCTCGACGAGCCAGGTCGCGTCGGCGCTCACCTCGACGACGGCCGTCCCGGCGTCGCCGGCCGAGAGCTTCCACGGCGGCCGGTCGCGGTAGGCGGTGACGTTGAACCCCGCCGGGATACGGAAGTCGCGCTCGCGGCGGGTCGCGAACTTGATCTCGCCGCGGATGCGCGAGACCCGGAAGGTGCGGCGGCGGTCATCCTCCTCGGCGCGCTCCATGTCGTCGCCGACGACGTACCAGATCCCGTTCGTCTCCCAGAGGCCGTACGGGTTGACCGTGCGCTCGGCCTCGCTGTCGGACGTGATCGTCCAGTACCGGAACTTGACGGTGCGCTGCTTCGATATGGCCTGCTCGAGCTTCGCAAGCCGGGAGGCGATCTCGTCGGTGTAGAGCGGCGCCAGAGAGCTCGACCGGCGCCGTCTTGGGGCCGGGGTCGGTAGCGGGCCAGGCCCGCCCGAGCGCCAGGTTCTGGAGCGCGAGCCGAAGCGGCTCGGCGTAGGCGAACTGCCCCTCCAGCAGGTAGAAGCTGGTCTGGAGCGCCGCCAGCTCGTCGTCGGTCAGCTCGATCGGCGGCAGGAAGTACTGCTCCTCGCGCAGGCTGTAGAGCTCCTCCGACGTGAACTCGTCGCGGCCCGAGGCGATCGGGATTCCCAGATCCTGGAGCTCGCGCCGGTCGGCGTAGTAGCGGCGGGCGAAGGCCTCGTCGCCCATGTCCGAGTAGCCCTCGACGTGGGTCTTGACGTCGCGCGCCGTGACGGGTCGCTGTTCCGCCATGAGGTACGCCACGAGCGAGAGCTGGCGGATGAGCTTGTCAGCGTCGTGGGTCAAGACCACCCGTAGTCTACCGGTCGCCGGGATACGGCCGCGTCCCGAACGTGGCGCCGGAGCGTGCCAAATTGCACTCGTGATCGCGCACCTCGACCTCGACGCCTTCTTCGCCGCCGTGGAGCTTCACCGCAATCCCGACCTGCGCGGGAAGCCCGTCGTCGTCGGCGGCAACCCCGACGGCCGCGGCGTCGTCGCCACGGCCAGCTACGAGGCGCGCAGGTACGGGATCCGCTCGGCGATGTCGAGCGCCGAGGCTCGTCGCCGCTGCCCGGGCGTCGTCTTCGTCCGGCCCGATCACCGCACCTACCGGGAGTGGTCGGGGCGCGTGTGGGCGCTCGTGCGCGAGATGGCGCCCGTCGTCGAGCAGGTGGGGATCGACGAGGGCTACCTGGTGCTGCCCGACGGCGACCCGCACGAGCAGGCCGAGCTGATCCAGCTCGCGGTGCGCGAGCGCATGCGGCTCTCGTGCTCGCTGGGCGTCGCGACCTGCAAGGTCGTCGCCAAGGTGGCGTCCGACGCGCGCAAGCCCGCCGGGATCACGGTCGTCCCGCCCGGCGGGGAGGCCGCGTTCCTGGCCCGGCTCTCGGTCCGGACGCTGCCAGGCGTGGGGCCGAAGGCCGAGGTGCGGCTGGTCGCCGCCGGGGTCGCGACGATCGGCGCGCTCGCCGAGCTGGACGACGCCCGGCTCGCGGAGCTCCTGCCCGGCCGGGTCGGGGTTGACCTGCGGCTGCGAGCGCAGGGTGTCGATCCACGGCCGGTGAGCGGCGAGCCGGCCGAGGCCATCTCGATCTCCAACGAGGAGACGTTCGACGTCGACGTCCGCGACCGCGAGGAGCTCCACGGCTATCTGCGCCGGATGTCGGACGGGCTGGCGGCGTCGCTCGGGCGGCGCGGGATGAGCGCCCGGACCGTGACGACGAAGGTGCGCTACCCCGACTTCTCGATCGCGACCAGGTCGCACAGCCTGGTGGTGGGCATCGACGACGCGGTCGCGATCGGCGACCTGGCCTGCAGCCTGCTCGACAGGGCGCTGCGGGCGCGGCCCGGCCCGATCCGCCTGGTGGGCGTGGGGGTGTCGGGTCTCGACCGGCACCGCCAGCTGGCGCTGCCGATGGAGGACGAGCCCGAGCCGCCCTAGGGCGTGAAGAGCTCGATGCGCCAGTCGTTGCAGAGCATCAGGTGGCCCTCGGGGTACTCGAGCTCGTACGACCCCTGAAGGACGAAGCCGGCCTTCCGGCAGACGGCGCTCGAGGGCCCGTTTTCGACCGACGGGTACGCGTGCATGAACCGGCGCGTCCGCTCCGCACTCGCGATCGCGACGGCGTCGAGGGTCGCCGAGCTCGCGATCCCGCGGCCCTGGAACGCTGGGATCACCGCCCAGCCGATCTCGAAGACCTCGTTTCCCCGCCAGTCGCGCTCCCAGTAGCCGACCCAGCCGACGCCCTCGCCGGCGGCGACGATCTTGTACTGCTTCGAGTCGGGGTGCTCGTAGCGGGACTGGCGCTCGGCGATCTTCTCCGCGCTCTCAGGGCCGCCGACGTGCTCCATCATGGCCGGGTCGCCGACGCATTGCTGAAGCAGCGCCAGATCCCCCGTGCCCCAGGGCTCGAGCCGGACCATGCCGTCGCGGTCGCGAGCGGCGCCTACGCCGTGACGGGCAGGCGCTCCTCGAGGTGCTGGTGCGATGGGCAGTACTCGCGGTCGGGAAGCGGCGTGCGCTGGCACGGCTTGCCCTTGCGGGTCGTCGCCTTGCACTGGTGCGCCTGCCCCTCGCCGGCGCGCTCGAGCTCGTCGAGGATGTGGACGACCGCGGCCCCGATGTGGCGGTCGATCGACCGGTACACCCGCACCTGGTCGGAGATCGAGAAGAGGTGGCGGATCTCCGAGAAGAGGCTCTGGCTCGGCTTCGCGAAGTAGTGCGGGTCGCGCGCCAGCCGCTCGATCGTCGCCTCGCAACACTGAAGCACCCTGCGCCGGGCCTCCTGCGCGGAGACGGTGTCGGGATGCGGGTCGACGAGGTCCTTGACCTCGACGAAGATTGCGCGGCTAAACCGATACATGCGACCTCCAGCTCGGTGTCACAAGGGGGGCGGGACGGCCTGGTTAGTATGCCCGATTCCCTGTTCATTTAGCCACCAGGATTGTTAAGCTGACGTTAATCTCAGGGTTTTCTCCGGAGAACGGCGGAGAAAACCGGCGATTCGTCTGTATCTCGGGGGTGTCACAAACGCAGCCGCTTGCGTGTTACGTGTCCGACCTCTTCCGCGAGCACGATCCGGGGCCGCATCCGGAGCGGCCGGCCCGGATCGACGCCGTCATGCACGCGGTCCGGGTGGCGCAGGCGCCGGTCGAGGAGGCCGGCCCGGCGGCGCAGGCCGACCTCGAGCGGGTGCATCCGCCCGCGTTCCTGACCGCGATCCGGGAGCTGTGCGAGGCGGGCGGAGGCGCGATCGACCTCGACACGGTGGTGAGCGAGCGGAGCTATGACGCCGCCGTCGCCGCGTCGGGCGCGGCGACCGCGGCGGTGGACGCGGTGCTTGCGGGCGAGCTCGACGCGGCGTTCTGCCTGGGCCGCCCGCCCGGGCATCACGCCGAGGCGGCGCGGGCGATGGGCTTCTGCCTCGTGAACCACGCGGCGGTCGCGGCCGGCCACGCCCGCGCGGCGGGGGTCGAGCGCGTGGCCGTGCTCGACTGGGACGCCCACCACGGCAACGGCACGCAGGCGATCTTCTGGGACGACCCGGCCGTGCTCTATGTGTCGCTGCATCAGTACCCGTTCTACCCCGGCACCGGGAGCCGGGCCGAGCGGGGCGGCGGTGCGGGGGAGGGGGCGACGGTCAACATCCCGCTCGCCGCAGGGTCGTCGGAGCGCGGGTTCATGGACGCCTTCGAGTACGAGGCCCTGCCCGCGCTTCGCGACTTCGATCCGGGCCTCCTGATCGTCTCGGCCGGCTTCGACGCCCACCGCGACGACCCGCTCTGCAACCTCGGCCTCTCCTCGGCTGCGTTCGGCGACCTGACCCGCGCCGTGCGCGAGATCGGCGCCGGCCCGGTGATGATCCTGGAGGGCGGCTACGACCTGACCGCGCTCTTCGAGAGCGTCGCCGAAGTCCTCACCGCCCTGTCGTGAAAAAACGGGGTCATGAAAAAACGGGGTCAGACCCCAATTTTTCATGCGCTACGTGCGCACGGCGACGAACCAGCGGCCGTCGTGCAGCACCTGGCCGCCGCCCAGCTCGTCGGCGAGCTCCGCGCCGCGGAAGTAGCGCTTGTAGACGCGGTGGCGGGTGCCGTCGTTCAGGACGCGCTCCTGCCACTCCTCCGGGTCGAGCCCGTCGTGCAGGGCCGAGTCGACGACGACCAGCTCGCGCGCAACCCGTCGCGCCTCCGAGACGAACCGCTCCCGCTCGTCAGCCAGGAGATGACCGTAGAAGTGGCCGGTGAAGACGCGGTCGAACTCGCCCTCGGCGAACGGCAGCGGGACGGCGTCGCCCTGGACGACCCGCGCATCCGGCAGTCGGGCAGATGCCACCTCGACCATCGCCGGGCTCTGGTCGAGCCCCACCACGTCGCCGCGCAGGTGCCGGGTCAGGAACCCGGTGCCGCAGGCCACGTCGAGCACCCGGCAGGGCTCGAGGCCGGCCACCACCTCGCACAGCCGCTCGACCTCCTCGTGCCAGCCCGGCCGGTCGCGCTCGGTATAGAGCCCGCGTCCCAGCCACCAGTCGTCGTACTCGCCGGCGCGCGCGTCGTAGTACGCGCGCATGTGCTCGTCGACGACCGTCAGTAGCCGATCACCACCAGCCTCGGCTCGGTCATCTCCTGGACGGCGTACTTCGGCCCCTCGCGCGTGTTGCCGGACTCCTTGACGCCGCCGTAGGGCATGTGGTCGGCCCGCCACGTCGGCGCCTCGTTGACCGTGACGCCGCCGAAGTCGAGCGCCTGCGCCGCCCACATCGCGCGGGAGATGTCCTGCGTGAAGATGCCGGCCTGGAGCCCGTACTCGGTGCCGTTGGCCTTCTCGACCGCCTCGTTGACGTCGGAGACGCGGGCCAGCGTCACGACCGGCCCGAACACCTCGCGGCAGGCGACCTGCATGTCGAGGTCGACGTCGCCGAGCAGGGTGGGGCGGATGAGGCCGTGCTCGTCGGGCTCGCCGCCGGCAAGGAGCTTCGCGCCCCCCTCGACGGCCTCCTTCACCCACGCCAGGATGCGGTCGCGGTTCTCGTCGTCGATCACGGGCCCCACCTGGGTGCCGGAGTCGAGCGGGTCGCCGGTGACGAGCGCCTGCACCTTGGGCTGGAGGGCCTCGACGAAGCGGTCGTAGGCGGCGTCCTCGACGTAGACGCGCTGGATCGAGATGCAGCTCTGGCCGGCGAACGCGTAGCCGTTGGCCGCGACCGCCGTCGCCGCCTTCTCCATGTCGGCGTCGGCCATGACGATGAGCGGCGTGGAGTTCCCGAGCTCGAGGTTCACCTTCTTGCGGGCGGCCCGGGCGCGCAGCTTCCAGCCGACGTCCGACGAGCCCGTGAACGTGATCAGCTTGACGCGGGGGTCGTCGATCAGGACGTCGCCGATCTCGCTCGACTTGCCGACGATCACGTTCAGCCATCCGGCGGGCTGGCCGGCATCGGCGAACGCCTGGGCGAGGAGGAGCGCCGAGAGCGGCGTCGCCGTCGCGGGCTTCAGCACGCACGCGCAGCCCGCCGCGAACGCGGGGCCGACCTTGTGGGCCACCAGGTTCAGCGGGAAGTTGAACGGCGAGATCGCCCCGACGATCCCGATCGGCCGCCGCACGACCATGCCGGCATGGTTCACGCCCGCCGGATGCGCGTCCATGCCGATCAGCTCGCCGCCCAGGCCGCGGGCTTCGTGCGCCGAGAAGATGATCGTCTGGACGGCCCGGTCGGCCTCGACCTGGGCGGTCGCGATCGGCTTTCCCGCCTCCTGCGAGATCGTCCGCGCGAGCTCCTCGCGCCGCTCGCGCAGAAGCCCGGCGACCCGGTCGAGGATCGCCGCCCGCTCGTGCGCGGGCAGCGGCGTCTCCATCGCCTTCGCGGCGGCGTCGACCGCGCGCTCGGCGTCGGCGCGGCCGCCGTAGGCCACGGGCGCAACCACGCTGCCGTCGAACGGCGAGGTCACGTCGAGCGTCTCGCCCGTCTCGTACCACTCGCCGCCGACCAGGATCTTGCGAACTGGCTCCGTCGTCGTCGCCATGTCTAGGCCACTCCTTCCTCAACCTTGCGGATGTCTCCGATGCGCTCGGAGAACCGCACGTTCTCTCGATAGTCGATGGGGATCTCGACGACGCAGGACGTGTCGAGCTCGAACGCCCGCCTGAGGGTCGGGACGAGGTCGTCGGCCGACTCGACCCGAAGCCCGGCGATGCCGAACGACTCCGCCAGCGCCACCAGATCGGGGTTCGTGAACTTGGTACCCGCCAGCCGCCCGAACTTGCGCATCTGGTGCAGCTCGATCACGCCGAAGGCGCTGTCGGTCCACACCAGGTTCACGATCGCGAGGCCGAGCCGCTTGGCCGTCTCGAGCTCCTGGACGTTCATCAGGAAGCCGCCGTCGCCCGAGATCGTGACGACGTGGCGCTCCTTCGGGAGCACGAGCTTCGCCGCGACCGCCGCGGGCACCGCGAAGCCCATGGCCGCGGCGCCGTTCGAGATGAGGACGGTGTTCGGCTGGTGGGCGGGCCAGAGCCGCGAGATCCACAGCTTGTGCGCGCCGACGTCCGAGATGAGGACGTCGTCGGGCGCCATGATCTCGCGCAGGTCGCGCAGCACCCGCTGTGGCTTCACCGGGAAGCTGTCGTCGGAGCCCTGCTCGAGCGCGAGCTGGAAGAGCTCGCGGTAGGGCGGCGCGGCCAGCCGCGCGGGCGGCTTCGCCGAGACGAGGTTGCCGAGGTGGGTGAGGATCGTGCCGATCCCGCCGGTCAGCTCCACGTCGGGCACGTAGTGCTCGTCGATCTCCGCGGCGACTGTGTCGATGCAGATGATCTTGCGGTCGGCGCGCGGGTTCCAGTTGGCCGGCGCCCACTCGACCAGGTCGTAGCCCACGCACACCACGAGGTCGGCCTTGCCCATGAAGCCCTTCGGGTAGTCCTGCGCGCGCAGGCCGGCGGTGAAGAGGGTGTGCGGGTCGTCGGCGTCGGTCACGCCCTTGCCCATGAACGTGGTGATCACGTTGAGGCCGGTCTGCTCACAGAAGCGTCTGAGCGCCGGTGCGGCCTGCTGGCGGACGACCCCGTTCCCGGCCAGGACGACAGGCCGTTCACACGACTGGAGGAGCTCGGCGGCTCGGTGGAGCTCGGCGGCCAGCGGCTCGACGAGCGGCGAGGGCCGGCGTGGCACGGGCGTCCCGGCGACCTCGGCCTCCATCACGTCGTCGGGCAGCTCGAGGTGCGTCGCGCCCGGCTTCTCGCGCTCGGCGACGGCGAAGGCCTTCCGCACGGCCTCCGGGATGATCTCGGGGTCGTGGACGCGCGCGTTCCACTTCGTCACCGGCTTCATCATGCGGACGATGTCGATGTACTGGTGGCTCTCCTTGTGCATCTCGGAGAGGTCCGTCTGGCCGGTCAGCGCGACGACCGGGGCGCGGTCGAGGAAGGCGTCGGCGAGGCCGGTGACGAGGTTGGTCGCGCCCGGCCCGAGCGTGCCGAGGCAGACGCCCGCGCGTCCGGTCAGGCGTCCGTAGGCGTCGGCCATGAACGCCGCACCCTGCTCGTGCCTGACCGGCACGAAGCTGACCGTCTCGGAGCAGTCGATCGCATCGTTCAGGTCGAGCGTCTCCTCGCCGGGGATCCCGAAGACGTACTGCACGCCCTCGTTCTCCAGGCAGCGGACGAAGAGCTCTGCGGCGGTCGGCATGGGGCCAGTGTAGTCACGGCCGGCGTGACGGACGCCGTGCTGGCCCGGCACGGTCCGCGCCTTGTCCCGTGACGGCGACCGGCGGGAGGCTGGATGGGTACCCCAACCGCCTGAGGAGGCTCAATGACCCGCAGCATCGCCGCCCGCATCCACACCGCCGCCCTGCGCGCCGAGGACGGCCAGGGCACCGTCGAATACGTCGGCCTGGCCATGGCCATCGGCGTCCTCCTGCTCGCCGTCGGCTCCGTGCTCGGCAAGGACCACGGCATCGGCTCGATCATCACGGGCGCGATCAAGTCGGCGCTGGAGCAGGCGTCGGGAGGGGGGAAGTAGGCGCAGCGGCGCGGCTGATCCCTACGCCGTCCGGCGGCCGACGATCGCGACAAGCCCGGCCGGAAGCTCCTCGCCGCCGAACGACGGCTGCACGGTCGCCTCGATTCCGGCCTGCGCGAGCAGCTCCGGCACCCGCGCCGTGTCGACGAGGACGTTCTCGTGGCGCTCGTCCCCCCGGCGCCACGAGCCGTCCTCCTGGCGCACGAACGTCGCCATCTGGCGGACGAAGCGGTCCGGAGCCGGGATCGAGAACTCGGTGACGAGCGCCCAGTCGTCGCCGACCCAGCCGATCGGGCGCTCGCCCGCGCGTGTCCGCGCCCATTCGAGATCGCATAGGTCGATCGCCAACACGCCTCCCGGCCGCACGGCCCGGGCGGCGGCGATGAGCCCCCGGTCGATCGCCGCGGCGTCGGGTAGGTAGTTGAGGACGTGTCCGACTCCCACGACCGCGTCGGCGTCCGGGAGCGGGTCGTCGGGGAGCACGACGAGCCGCACGTCGGCACCCGGCGCCGTCTCCCGGGCAAGGTCGAGCATCGCGGGTGACGCGTCGGTCGCGATCACCCGGTGGCCGGCGTCGATCAGATATTGCGTGAGAAGGCCGCTCCCGCACCCGAGCTCGAGCACGAGCCCGCCGCGATCGCGCACCGGCTCGAGCAGGCGGAGGAGGCCCGGCGCGCAGGCGTCGGCGTGGAAGCCGAATCCGCGGTGGTGGATCAGCGCCAGGTCGCGCCCGTAGTACGGATCCGCCATTGCGCTACGAGCCGTCGCCCGGTGGCTCCCGGTAGAGGGGCTCGAGCCTCATCGAGGCCATCGTACCGGCGATGCTGGGCGTGTGATCGGCGACGCGGTCGTCGCGAGTCTTGCCGCCGCGCTGCTCGTCGGCGTTGGCCTCGGCTACGCCGGCTGGAGTCGTTGGGCCGGCGCGCTGGTGGCCTGGCCGTCGGCGTCGTCATCATCGTCGCCGCGCGTCACGTGCTCTCGAACGAACCACTGAACGACGCGGGTGCACCTGCGCTGAAACACCCGTGCCTGATGCCGATGTTTCACCCTCGGCCGGTGGGAGGACCGGGTGGCATGATGTCCGCCATGGCGATCGAGATCCGCGACGTCGTGCCCGGCCTGTGGATTTGGCGGGCCGGCCATCCCGACTGGGCGGCGGACGCCGGCTGGGAGCCGCCCGTCACCTCGACGTGCGTCGAGACCCGTGGCGAGGTGGTCGTGCTCGACGCGCTGATCACCGCCGAGGGCGCGGACGAGGTGTGGGCCCGGCTCGACGCTCGGCCTCCGACCGTGGCCGTCGTCGCGAAGCCCGACCACGTCCGCAGCGTCGATGCGATCGTCGAGCGCTACGGCAGCGAGCTGCCCGGCGGGCTCGTGGCGCTCTACGACGGCCGCGGCCGAAACGAGACGCCGATCTGGCTTCCGGAGCAGCGGACGATCGTGTTCGCCGACGCCCTCACCGAGCGCGGGGGCACGCTGCTGGTGTGGGGGACGCCCTGGCATGAGGAGCGCGTCCTGCCCGCGCTACGGGCCATGCTCGATCTGCCGTTCGAGCACGTGATCCTCTCGCACGGCGAGCCCGTGCACGACCGGGCGGCGTTCGAGCGGGCGCTCGAACTGCCGCCCTGGGTCGAGTGACGGCGGCCTACTCGGGCTTCTCGCCGTCCGCGCGGAAGCCGTAGCGCGCGACGAAGACGGTCGCGATGCTCACGAAGAAGGCGATCGGGATCGCGGCCGGGAACGACGTCGTGTCGCCGGTGTTGCTCGTCGCGACGATGTCGGTGCCCCAGACCGCATCGATCAGGACGGCGACCCACATGCCGAGGATCGCAACCGCCGCCCAGAACGGCTTCCAGTACGCCCACACCATCCGGCGCGGTGCCGGTATCGCAAGCTGCGGAGTGCTCATGGCCCCTCCTTTTCGCTGCAATTCTGCGGTGTCCGGCGCCCCGGCCGCATCGGTGAGCGGCCCGATCCGCGCTTCCCAGAATTACGGATCTAGATGATTGATCGACAACTCCCGCGAGCCTGGACGCTCAACGCGCTGGAGCGGCGAACGTGGCGGCGCTGCGGCTGCGAACCTTCGGATCGCCGCGTCCTCGGTCGGGTCAATATTCCCGATATTGACCCTCCCTGCGTCCTTGCGCTGCTCGGTTCTCGCCGCCCAGGCCATCCCGCCAGATTCGGAATCGACGATCTAGCGCGGCTCGACCGGGAACGAGATCTTGACGAGCGCGTTCCAGCGCGTGATGACGCCCTGCTCGACGTCGCAGGTCAGCTCGATCACGTCGACGTTCGTGATGCCGCGGATCGACCTGGACGCCGCCGCCACCGCCTCGCGGATGGCGTCGTCGGACGACGCCGGCGAGCTCCCGATCACCTCGATGACCTTCGTGACGCCCATCTACGCGGCCGCCCCGGCGTAGAAGTCGCGCATGTCGGCCAGCGACCGCGGCTCGTAGTCGCCCGCGTGGCCCGCCTGGCCGAACTGCGTGCATCCGCTCGGCGATCGACCGCTCTGCATCGCCGCCCGCGCCGGCTCAAGGTAGGAGCGCGGGTCGAACTCGGCCGGCGCTCTCGGCGAACGACCTTGCGGATCGCGCCGGTGATCGCGAGTCGCGAGTCGGTGTCGACGTTGATCTTGCGCACGCCGTGGCGGATGCCGAGCTGGATCTCGTCGACGGGCACGCCCCACGTCGGGCGGATCTGCGCCGCCGTACGCGTTGATCATGTCGACGAGCGTCCTTCGGCACCGACGAGGAGCCGTGCATGACGAGGTGCGTCGTCCGGCAGCCTGCTCGTGGATCTCCTCGATCAGGTCCATCGCGAGCACCTCGCCCTCGGGCGGCTGCGTGAACTTGTACGCGCCGTGACTCGTCCCGATCGCGACGGCCAGCGCGTCGATGCCCGGTCGCGCTCGACGAACTCGACCGCCTGGTCCGGGTCGGTCAGGTGCACCTCGCCCGAGCCGTGCGCCGTCCTCGATCCCGCCCAGCGTGCCGAGCTCGCCCTCGACGCGTGACCCCGCGCGTGTGCGCGTAGCTCGACGACCTCGCCGCGTGACCGCGACGTTGTAGTCGAAGTCGGACGGCGTCTTGCCGTCGGCGAGCAGCGAGCCGTCCATCATCACGCTCGTGAAGCCGAGCTCGATCGCCGAGAAGCAGGTCTCCGGCGAGTTGCCGTGGTCCTGGTGGAGGCGACCGGGATGTCGGGGTAGAGCTCCACGGCGGCCTGCATCAGATGGAAGAGGAAGCGGTCGTTCGTGTACGAGCGGGCGCCCGCGCGACGCCTGGATGATGACCGGCGACGCCGTCTCCCGCGCGGCCTCCATGATCGCCTGGATCTGCTCCATGTTGTTGACGTTGAACGCGCCAACGCCGTAGTCGCCCGCAGCCGCCTCGTCGAGGAGCTGCCGCATCGACACCATCGCCATCGCCGCCGAACCCCCTTGTGGACTCCGCGATCGAGTCTAGCCGCGGGTGCCGGTCTGCCCGCGCAGGCGGCGGGTCGAAACGCCTGCGGCGGTCAGCTGGCTTCGGGTCGCGACCCCGCCGGGGTCGGCTCCGCCTCGGTGGGGCGGAAGAGGTCGCGCACGCCGGCCTGCTGGGCCCGCTCGACGGTGACCTGCACGGGCTGGTCGAGCTTGGCGTTCGCGCGGTCGACGCCGGCGCCGACCTGGCCCACCGACCCGGCCAGGTCCGCCACGTCCTGGCGCAGCGCGGCCATGCCGGTCGAGAGCAGGTCGACCAGGAGCTCGAGGTCCTCGACGCGGCCGAGCCGCTCGGCGAGGAGGTCGCGGTTCACCTGCTCGATCTGGGCCGAGAGCGCCCGGACGAGGTCGCGCAGCTCGCCGAGCCGGCGCGGGGTCGAGTGGTCGTCCATCGCCTTCTCGATCGCGCGCTCGACGGCCTCGGGCAGCGTCTTCTGGAGCGATTCCGCCGTCTGGCGCAGCTCGCCGACGTGGCTCTCGGCGCGGCTCAGGATCGTGCGCAGGTCCGGCGTTCCGGGGCCATGCTCGGACGGCGCCGACGGCACCGATGCCCGCCGCTCGGCACGGGCCCGATCGCGGAGCTCCTGGATGCGCCGGTAGAGCTGTGCCTCGGCGTCGGCGATCGGATTCCCCTCGTCGTGCTCCACGGGTCCAGTCTACCCCCCGTCCGTGTGTCCTGGTAGGCTCGGCCGACAGATCTGGGAGGGGAGACCGTGGCCGAGGATCAGCCCAGCTACACGCGCATCATCCAGACCGGCGACGGCGTCGCGCCGCCGCCCGTGGCGGCCCCCGGCGAGCACCCCGCATTGGTCTGGCGGCCCCGGCTCGGCGAGGAGGAGCGCTTCGACCTCGCCGGCCGCGCGACCCGGGTCGGACGTCACGAGGAGAACGACATCGTCCTCGCTGGGCCGACCGTCTCGGCCCGCCACGCCACCATCCGGCGCGAGCAGGTCGGCACCGTGATCGAGGACGACGGCTCGCTCAACGGCACGTTCGTGAACGGCGAGCTGGTGCAGCAGCAGCTGCTTGAGGCGGGCGACCGGATCCAGATCGGGCCGCACCTGCTCGTGTACGTTCCGCCGGCTACTCCGTGAACCTGAGCTCGGCCCACGAGGGCACGGGGGCGACGTCCACGACGGGCGCCTGATCCGTGGGCATCCGGTATGCGAACGCCCCCGAGCTCTCGTCGAACGACACGTCCAGCATCCCAGCCTTCAGCCGGTGATCGAGCCAGGCCCCCCGGAACACGAGCTTTCGCAGCCAGTAGACGAGCGGGTCGGAGTGCAGCCCGTCCAGCTCCTCGGCGTTGGCCGCCAGGTACGCCCCGAGCGGCGATTCGGGCTTCTCGACGAGGCCGTCCGCTGCGAGAGCGACGAGGTCGTCCATCTCGCCCGGCTCGAGGTCGCGCTCGGGCACCAGCTCGAGCCGCACCGCGGCGGCCGCCACCCGCTGGCCGAAGTCGGTTCGGGCGAAGCGGTAGCGGTAGTCGAGGAACTCGACCGTGAAGTCGTCGCCGGAGTGGTAGTCGGTCGTCGAGCCTTCCATCAAGGGGGAGCGTAGTTGCCGAGAATCCGCATGGAACGTGGCCCGGTCGTCTGCGAGCACGGCGTGCTTGCGGTCTCGGCGTGGACGCGGACGAAGGGACTGCTCGGCCGGTCGAGCCTCGACCCCGACGAGGGCCTGTGGATCCAGCCCACAGGATCGATCCACATGTGGTTCATGCGGTTTCCGATCGACGTCGTCTATGCCGACGCCGAGGGGCGCGTGCTGAAGCTCGTCCACGGGATCCGGCCGTGGCGGATGTCGGCCTGCCGGGGGGCGAAGGTGGCGCTCGAGCTGCCGGTCGGCGCGATCGACCGGGCCGGAGTCGCGATCGGCGACCATCTCGTCATCGAGCACACGTGATCGACCTCGAGCTCTCGCCGCCGCACCCGTACCGCCTGGCCGACGCGGTCGCCGGGCGCGACCCGACCCGCCGGATGACCGGCGGCGTCCTCGAGGTGGCGCTTCGTACCGAGGCCGGCCCCGGCCGTGCCCGGGTCTGGCAGCGGCACGACGGCACGGTCGCCGCCCGGATCGCGGCGACCGACCCCGAGGCGGCCGTCGACAGGCTGCGCTTCGTGCTCGGCGTGGACGTCGACCACACGCCGTTTCTGCGGATGGCCGAGTGCGACCGGCTGCTCGCACCGTTCGTGCGCCGCCGTCCGGCGCTGCGACCGTCGCGCTGCGGCAGCTTCGCCCAGTCGCTGGTGCGGGCACTCGCCGGCCAGCTCCTGCCGGCGGTCGAGGCGGCTCGCATCGAGCGGCGCGTGCTCGGCGTGGTGGCCGAGCGCCGCGACGGCCTGCGCGTCCCACCCGGGATCGACGAGCTGCGCCGGCTAGCGCCGGCGAGCGCTGAGCGCTGCGGGCTCTCCCCGCGCCGATCGGGCCTCCTCGCACGCCTGGCCCGCACGCTGCCCGAGGACCGGCTCGCAGCCGCGCCGACCGAGGCCGCCCTGCGCAGGCTGATGGCCGAGCCGGGCGTCGGGCCGTGGGCGGCGGGCGTCATCTGCGGCCAGGGGCTGGGCCGACCCGACGCGGGCCCGGCCGGCGACCTCGGCCTCGTCAAGCTGTGCTCGGCGCTCCTGCGCCGGAAGGCGGACGCCGCCGACACCGAGCGGCTGTTGGATGTCTACGCGCCGTGGCAGGGCTTTGCCGCGGCGCACCTCCTGTCGCACCCGCTCGCGCACGGCCAGGCGTATCGCGGCCACCTGGCCGCCTGAGAACGCACCGAGCCTCCGCCCGGCGATGCCGGACGGAGGCCCGTGAGGCGGTGTGCGTTCAGCCCTGTGCCAGCGTGAACTGACGGACGAGCGAGTCGAGCTCGGACGCGGTGTGGTTGAGGTCCTGCGCCGCGGTTGCCAGCTCGTGGGCCGTGGCCGCCGTCTGCTCGGTCGATGCCGAGACCTCCTCGGCCGACGCCGAGGACTCCTCGGCGACCGAGGCGATCTCGCTGGTGGCGGTCGAGATGGTGCCGACGCGGTCGGTGATGTCGATCACCGCGTGCCCGATCGACTCGAACGCTTCGCGCGTCCTGTCGACCGTCGCGACGCCGCCCTGGGTGCGCTCGGCGCTCTGCGAGACAGCCTCGGCGGCGCGTGCCGTCTCGGTCTGGATCTCGCCGATCAGGGAGGCGATGTTCTCGGCCGCGGACTTGGAGCCCTCGGCCAGCTTCCTGACCTCCTCGGCGACGACCGCGAACCCGCGGCCCTGCTCTCCGGCCCGGGCGGCCTCGACGGCCGCGTTCAGGGCCAGCAGGTTGGTCTGGGCGGCGATGGTCGAGATGGTCTCGACGATGCCGTCGATCTGCTCGCTGCGGTTGGTGAGCCCCTCCATCACGGTCGCCAGCTCGGACGATGCATCGGCCAGCGTCCGCATGGCGGCCGTCGCCTCCTCGGCTGCCTCGACGCCCTCGTTGGCGACCTGGCTGGTCTGCGTGGCGGCGTCGGCGGTCTCGTTTGCCGATGTCCGCGTCTCCTCGATCATGCGCGCCTGGCGCTCGGCGCCGGCGGCCACGTCGCCGACGGCGTTGGCGATCTCCTCGACCGCCCGTCCAGCCTCGTTCGACGAAGTCGCCATCTGCTCCGAGGCGGCCGACAACCGGGCGGTTGCGGCGGAGACCTCGGAGATGACGGCCGAGACGTTCTCGGTCATGCGGTTGAACGCGATCCCGAGGGCATCGCGCTCGGAGCGGGCCTCGATCGTGCTGGAGAGGTCGCGGTCGGCGATCCGCTCGGCGGCGGCGACCATCTCACGCAGGTAGACCTGCATCTCGGCGAAGGCCGTCCCGAGGACGTCCGCCTCGGACTTGGGCTCCACGTCCACCGAGACGTCGCCCTGGCTGACGGTCTCCGCGGCCCCGGCGATGTCGCGCAGGTAGCCCTGCATCCCGGCGAACGCGTGACCGAACTGATCGCGCTCGGAGAGCACGTCAACGTTCGCCGACAGGTCGCCCTGACCGATCTCGCCGGCGACACGGGCCATATCGGCCATCCGCAGTCGCATCGCGTTGTAGGCCTCGATGGACGACTGCGCCTTCGCCAGCATGGTGTTGAAGGTGGTCGCGATCTGGGCGATCTCGTCCTTCCCGTCCACATCGGCCGGCGTGGTGACCGGGACGACCTCGACGGACACGTCACCCTCGCTGGCCATCCCACCAAGGGCCGCCTCGATGTCGGTGAGGCAGTTATCCGCGAGGCTGTTCAGCCGCTCCTGCACCGGCTTCAGCCCACCGGAGATCCGGCGCGTGAGGAGCACCGCGACTCCTACGGCGAGTGCAATCGCGATCGCAATGAAGACTCCCATGAGGATCTCGGCCTGCCGGGCCGCGGCTGCCTTGTCGTGCTGCGCGGCGACCTGCTCGCCTGCCGCGTAGGTATCGAGGACGGTGGAGAGGGTGTCGCCGGCAGTGTTGGCGGCGCCGTTTGCGAGCGCGAGGCCCGCGTGCTTGTCGCCAGCCTTCCAGAGGCTCATGACCTTCTGGTCGAGCGCGCTCCACTTCTTGAACTGCGCCGAAATCCGCGTGATCGCCGCGTGGTCCTCCGGTGCCGTCGCCAGAGCCGCGAGGTTGTCGATCTGCTTCTGGTAGGCGGCCACGTCGCCGGCGTGCATGTCGGAGCCGTCCGGATTCTTGATCGCGTGCCCCAGCGCAGCGCTCTGGGCCTGCGAGATCCGCATGTTGTAGGCCGACTTGGACGCCTTCTGGGCGACGAGAGCTCGCGTGTACCCATCCTGGACGGTATTGCTCACCGAGAGCATGCTCATCCAGCCGACACCGACGGCGACGAGCAGGGCGGCAGACACGATGGCGAAGCCCGCGTACAGCTTCGATCGAACTGAGAGGCGATTGAGGAAGCGCATGTGGGGCTCCTAAGTCAGGGGAGACGACGACCCTCGTAGTCGGAGCCCACAACACCCGATTCACCTGTTTGGAGGACGGTTCACTCCAACGGTGGAGGGCGAACACCGCGTTTCGTGGAGGGGCCGTACGTGATTTCCACGCATCTCTGCAACATGTGCCGTTGCAGTCATTCCAAACGCCGATCGTGTCAAGTACGTTGAGGCAAGAGAGCTGCGGCGGCCGGTCTCGACAACAGAACGTCCCAGCGCCGCAGGTCGTCGCGTCCCCCGCGCACCCGGCCTCACCCGAAGGAGCCATCGCCATGGCCGAATCCACCGTGCTCGTCGTCGACGACGAGCCCCTCATCCTCGAGTTCCTGGCCGAGAACCTGCGCGAGGACGATTTCACCGTCCTGACCGCCGCGAGTGGCGGCGAGGCGATGGACGCGCTCGCGGTCTCGCGCCCCGACGTCGTCCTGCTCGACGTTGTGCTGCCCGACATGAGCGGCTACGACGTCTGCCGCCGAGTTCGGCAGGCCGACTCCGTGAACGACCCCTGGGATCCCGACCTGCCGATCATCATGCTCTCGGCGAAGGCCGAGCACACCGACCGCGTGCGCGGCCTGAACCGCGGCGCCGACGACTATGTGACGAAGCCGTTTCACTACCCGGAGCTTCTGGCCCGGATCGGCGCCGTCCTGAAGCGGGTGAGCCGCGCCCGTGATGCCCATGAGCTGAAGTACGGCGAGCTCGCCGTGAACATGCTCTCGCGGGAGGTCACGGTCGCGGGCATGCGCGTGGAGGTCTCCGCGAAGGAGTTCGCGCTCCTGGCGACGCTCGCCGCCGATCCCGAGCGCGTCTTCACCAAGCGCGAGCTGCTGCAGATGGTCTGGGACTTCCGCAGTCCTGGCCGGACTCGCACGCTCGACTCCCACGCGAGCCGGCTGCGGCAGAAGCTCGTGCGCCACTCCGATGCCGGCTGGATCGCCAACGTGTGGGGCGTCGGCTACCGGTTATGCAGGCCGGAATGATCCGCGACGCGATCCGGCGCAGGCGCGTTGGCGGCCGTGAGGCCCTGGTCGCCTCCCTGGAGGACCTTGCGGGGCGGCTCGCGCACGAGGAGCAGGCCCGGGCGGCCTTCATCGGGAAGGTGTCGCACGAGCTGCGGACGCCGCTCACCGTGATCAAGGGCTACGTCTACACCCTGCAACGCGCGGAGGCCGACTCGGGCAAGGCGGCGAAGCTGAAGGTCATCGACGGGGAGTGCGAACGGCTCTCCTACATGATCGAGAGCCTCTTGGAGCTGAGCCGGGCCCGCGCGGGCCACCTCCGGGTCTGCGACACGCCGTTCGCCTTGCGCGCGTGCGTGGAGGAGGTCGCCGAGCGACTCCGAGCGGTCGCGAGCCATCGCGGCGTGGGCGTCGCGGTCAGGTGGTCGTGCGGCGACGTCGCCGTCTCGGGCGACGAGAACCGGCTTCGGCAGGTGTTCGCCAACCTCATCGGGAACGCCATCAAGTACGCGCCGCCCGATACCGACGTGGTCGTCTCGGCCGAGGCGGCCGGCGCGTCCGTGGCCGTCCGCGTCGAGGATCGCGGGCGCGGCATCGCCGAGGCCGACCTGCCGTTCATCTTCGACGAGTTCTTCCAGGCACCGGAGCGCTCCGAGCCCGGTGCCGGGCTCGGGCTCGCGATCGCCCGGGAGCTCACGGAGGCGCACGGCGGCCGGATCGACGTCGCGAGCCGCGTCGGCGAGGGGACGCAGTTCACCGTCACGCTGCCCGTCGTCGAGGAGCCGGCATGACCGATACGGGTGCCCTCCGGGCGGTTGCCGCGCCGGCGCTCGTGGCGGAGCCGAAGCTCGAGATCATCCCCGCGCTTTCGGCACGGAGCCGCGCCGCGCGCCACCACGGCATCACGAGCTCTCCGCCTGCCGCCGCGCGCGACCTCGAGCTGCGGCTGCCCGGCATCGGCGGGCGCTATCTGATCGGAGTGGCGGACCACGTGTCGCTCCGCGGGTGGTCGGCCGAGGAGGCCGGAGCGCTGCTGGCGGCGCTCGAGGACCGGTGCTCGATGTGGATCGTATGCTCCTCTGCCAACGCCGTCGCGCGTGCCGGCCTGGCGCCCGACCCGCCTGGGCCCCTGCGCCGCGCCGGCGCCGCTCGGTTTGCCGGCGGCCGGTGGGACACTGCTCGGATCCCGCCCGCCGAGTCGGTGACAGAGCTGATGCGGGCGGGCGCGGCGCGGGGAGCCGTGTGCGCGGCGGCCGAGTCGGGTCGCCTGCCCCCCTCGAGCTTCGTCCGCGCGGCCGCTGCCGGGGGCGCCCACACCGCCTCGATGGATCGGGGCCTGGCCGCTGTGCTCGGCGCGCGCTGGGCCGTCGAGCTCCTCGTCGCGCCGGCGATCCCGGCCGCGTCGCTCGTTGGGCTGCGCGAGCAGATCGCGGCGGCTCCCCGCTGCGGCTGGTGCCGCGCGCCGCTCATCGGGTCGACCTGCCGGCGCTGCACGCCGGCCACCAGGCCGTGAGCCGTCACCGGCGCCGAGCGCTCGCACACGCCGCGCTGGCCGCCGTCCTCGTGATTGCGGGGCTGATCGAGATCGGCCGCAGCTCGGCGCCCGCGCGGCGTCTCTCGACGGTGCCCCAGGTGGTCGTCGTCCACGCTCTCCCGGCGGGCACGATGCTGTCGGCCGACGACCTGGGCGTCGTCAGGGTGCCGGCCCGCTATGCCGCTCGCGGGGCGGTCGGCGACGCGCATGCGGCGGCCGGCCGCCGCACCGCCGTCGCGATTCCCGCGGGCGCGCCGCTCATGGCGGCCGAGCTCGCGGCGAGTGATCGGATCGCCACCGCGCGCGACGTGGCCGTTCGCCTCGACGATGCCGCGGGGCTCCCGGTGGGCGCCCTGGCAGGCGCGCACGCCGACGTGCTCCTGGTGCGGCCGGGGCGCGCCTCCGAGCCCGCCGTGGTGCTTGCAGACGTCCTCGTCGTGTCGGCGCGGAGCACCGATGGGGCCGCCGTGGCGACGCTGCGGTTGCCGGCCGCGGCCGTGAGCGGCATCGTCGCCGCCGAGGGTCGCGGCTCGCTTCGCCTCGTCGTCCGAGCTTCCGCGGAGGCGCGGTGAGGGCGCCGCCTGTGCGCTGCGTCCTGGCTGCCGACGACCCGGCGCTGATCGCCGCATGTGGCGCGGCGGCGGAGGCGTCGGCCGGGATCGAGGTCGTCGCATCGGTAGCTCAGAGTCGAGTGATGAGCGGTGCCGTCCCGGCCTGCGACGTCCTCCTCGTCGCCGATGCGCCTGGTCATCCCGCGGCCGGCTGGGTCGAGGACGCGGCGCGTGCCTGCCCGGGCGTCGCCCTCGTCCTCCTCGTCGACGACGCCGGCGTCGAAACGTACCGGGCGGCGCTTCGCGTCGGAGCCTGTGCAGTCGCCACGCTGCCCGTCAGCACTGCCGGGCTGGCGGCGGCCGTCGCCGATGCGCTGCGTGCACGCCGTCCGGGTGCCGGGGCAGGCGACGGGACCCCGGGCGAGGTCGTCGCCGTCGCCGGGGCGAGTGGGGGCGTCGGGGCCAGTGCCGTCGCACTCGCGCTCGCCGCCGGATGGCGTGGGCTGCTCGTCGACCTGTCGCGCGGCAGGGCGGGACTCGCGTTCGCGCTCGGAGTCTCGCCAGAGCGGTCGCTCGCGGACCTCGCGCAGGCCGGCGAGGCTCTGGCGGCCGGCATCGGCACGGTCGCGGCCGAGCACCCGTCCGGCATGCGGTTCGTCCCAGGGCCGCCCGACGTCGACGTCCTCTCGGCGGTCGGGCCCGGGTGGGGCCTGACCCTCGTTCGCGAGGTGCGCGCTCGCGAGCGGACCGCGGTGATCGACGTCGGCGGAGCCGCCGAGGGATCGGCCCGGGAGGCGCTCGTCGCCGCGGATCGGCTGTTGGTGGTCGTCACGCCCGTGCGCAGCGCGCTCGAGGCAGCCCGCGCGCTCGTCCTCGATGCGGCCCGCTGGGGCGTCGCCGGCCACCCCGAGCTCGTCGTGAACCGGTGGTCGCGGAGGGCCGACGTGGGGCTGCGGGCCGTCTCGCGCATCGTCGACGCGCCCGTCGCGGCGGTCGCCCGCGACGATCCGCGGCGGATGCGCGCCTATGACGAGGGGAGCGTCGACGTCGCCCGTTGGATGCACGTCGGGCCGATGGCGGAGCTTCCGCCAGCACTGCGGCGAGGTATGGCTTGAGCGGGCTCGAGGGCATCGCACGCAGGTATCGCGTCCTTCTGCGCGAGGAGATGGCGATCGTGCCTGCCGACGCAGATGCCCGCACGCTGCGCCGCATCGTCGGTGAGCGGCTGCGCGAGCTGCTGGCGCGCGACCGTGTGGTCCTCCCGGCGGCTGACGTGGACGTGCTCGTCGAGCAGGTCGTGGACGACGCGGTCGGGCTGGGCCCGATCGAGCCGTTGATGCGCGACGCGACGGTCACCGAGGTGATCGCCAACGGTCCGGCTTCGGTGTACGTCGAGCGCGCAGGCCGGCTGGCGCCCGAGCCGGTCGCGTTCCGCGACGCCGAGCACCTGCGGCAGGTGATCGAGCGGGTCGTCGGCGCCGGCGGCCGCCGTGTGGATGCCGGCAGCCCGATGGTGGACGTCCGCCTGCCTGACGGCAGCCGCGTGAACGCCGTGCTTCCGCCGCTGGCGGTCGACGGGCCGCTGCTCACGATCCGGCGCTTCCCGACGGAGCCCATGCGGATCGCCGACCTCGTGGAGCTGGGCACGATCGCGCCCGGCCAGGTCGACCTCCTCGGCGCGGCCGTGCGCCGGCGGGTGAACGTCGTCGTGTCGGGCGGTACCGGCACCGGCAAGACCACCCTCCTGAACGCGCTTGCCGCGTTCATCGATCCCTCCGAGCGGATCGTCACGGTGGAGGATGCCGCCGAGCTCCGCCTGCCCCAGCGGAACGTGGCCCGGCTCGAGTCGCGGCCGCCGAATGTGGAGGGGAGAGGCGAGGTGACGCTGCGGGCGCTCGTCCGAAACGCTCTTCGGATGCGGCCCGACCGGATCGTCGTGGGCGAGGTTAGGGGCGGCGAGGCGATCGACATGCTCCAGGCCATGAACACCGGCCACGACGGGTCGCTGACCACCGTGCACGCCAGCTCGCCGGCCGATGCGCTGCGCCGGATCGAGACGATGGCGCTCATGTCGGGCCTCGATCTCCCGCACTCGGCGGTGCGCGAGCAGGTGCGGGCTGCGATCGACGTCGTCGTGCACCTGGTGCGGAGCGCCGACGGCGCGCGGACGATCCAGCGGATCGAGGGCCGCGACCCGGCGGGCCTGCGACCGCTCGACCGCGGGCTCCTGGAGCGGCTGGTGCAGGAGCGATGCCCCTCCGCCGCCTGAGCCCGGTGGACGTGCGGCGCCGGATCGCCGCCGGCCGGACCGCTCGGCTCCGGCGGGCGCAGCTCCCGGTCGTCGTGTCAGTCATCGCCGCGTACGTCCGGGCCGGGCGGTCGCTTCGCCAGGCGGTGGCAGACGCCGCTGGCGACGTCCCCGAGCCGAGCGCAGCGGCGCTTCGCGAGGCGGCGGCCCGGATTGCGCTCGGGGCGCCGCCCGATGAGGCGCTCGCCGCGTTCGGGGCGGACGCGGATGTCGCGCACCTGCGGGCGGTCGTCGAGATGCAGGCCCGCACAGGCGGAGACCTGGTGCTCCTGCTCGACCGGATGGCTGACGTCCTGCGCTCGCGCGAGGAACTGCGCCGGGCCGCCTCGGTCGCGACGGCCCAGGCTCGTGCCACCGGCCGGATGGTGACCGGCATGCCGGCCTTCGGGGTGGGCGCGCTCTGGCTGCTCGACAGGCCCGGGCTCGGGCTGGTGCTCGGGAGCCCGCTGGGCTGGGCGGCGCTTCTCGGCTCGGCGGTCCTCGCCGCCGCCGGCCACCTGCTCGTCCGCCGGATCGCAGCGATCGAGGCATGAGCGGCTGGAGCCTGCTCATCGCCGCCGCGCTGGTCGGGATCGAGGCCGCGCGCTCGTACCGGCGGGATCCGTGTGTGCGCGGGTCGACGGACCGGCGCACCCCGATCGAGCTCATGGTCGCGGTCGGGCGGAGGCTCGCGGACCGGCTGCCCGGGCGACTCGCCGCGCCGCCCGACCCCGGCCTGCTCCGGCGGGCCGGCTCGCCCATCGCGAGTGCCGACGTCCCCGCGGCCCGCGCCGGGGCGGCCGTGGCGTTCGCGGCTCTGGCGGTCGTTGGCGGCGTGGCGGCGGGCGGACTCGTGGCCGTCATCCTCGGCGCTGGGCTCATCGCATTCGGGCTCACGTACCCCGACCTGTGGCTGCGGTCGCTCGCCAAGCGGCGAAGCGCCCAGATCGAGCGGGCCGCGCCGGCGCTGCTGGAGCTGGTCGCGGCAGGCGTGGAGGCCGGGATCCCGCTCGACGCAGCGCTCGCCGGCGCCGCCCGCGCCGCCCGCGGCGAGCTGGCCGAGGAGCTCGAGCGCTCGCGCGTCGCGATCGCGCTCGGCCGGCCGCGCAGCGAGGAGTTCCGCGACCTCGGCGAGCGCACAGGCGCGCCGACGCTCGCGGCGCTCGGGCTCGCGCTGCGGCTGGGCGACCGGCTGGGCGTCCCGCTGGCCGAGGCGCTGCGCGACCAGGCCGAGCGCAGCCGGGCCGAAGCGGCGCGTGCCGTCCAGGAGCAGGCCGCTCGGGCCGGGCCGCGCGTGCTGGTCGTCGTGGTCTTCGTGCTGGTGCCGGCCGCGCTCCTGCCGATCGCTGCGGCGGTGGGGCTGACGATCGCCGGATCGCTGGCGACGCATACGTGAAGACCGCCGCGCCGAGGGCCGTCCTGTTGAATATGGCCGTGCACGACGTCGACACAGTGGTCGTCGGGGCCGGCCATGCCGGCTTCGCCGCGAGCTGGGCGCTCGCCGGCCGCGGCGTCGAGCATGTCGTGCTCGAGGAGGGCCGCATCGGCCAGACGTGGCGCACCGATCGCTGGGACTCGTTCCGGCTGAACACGGTTCGGTGGATGTCGCGGCTCCCCGGGCAGACCGTCGCCGAGGGCGACGGCTTCGACGCGGCGCAGGAGTTCGCGGAGGCGCTCGAGGAGTTCGTGCGTGTCCGCGCCCTGCCGGTGAGCGAGAACGCCGGCCCGGCCCGGGTCGAGCGACGCGGCGACGCCGGCTTCACCGTCCGGGTCGGCGACGGCGCCCTCTCGGCTCGGAGCGTGATCCTCGCAACCGGGTTCCAGCGCGTCCCGGTGCGCCCGCCGCTCGCCGAGGAGCTCTCGCCGCGGCTCCTCCAGCTCGACACAGCCACGTACCGCTCGCCCTCGGAGATCGCCGAGGGAGGCGTGCTGGTCGTCGGCGGCGGGCAGTCGGGCTGCCAGATCGCCGAGGACCTGGCCTCCGCCGGACGCCGCGTCCTGCTCTCGACGAGCCGGGTCGCCTGGGTGCCCCGCCGCCACCGCGGCCGCGACACGCTCGGGTGGTGGACGGAGAGCGGCTTCTACGACGTGCGGCGGGGCGACGTCGATGCCGCGGTGCTCCAAGTTCGCCAGCCCCTGATCTCCGGCACCGACGACGGGCACTCGCTCTCGCTTCACTCGCTCGCGCGGCGCGGGGTCGAGCTGCTGGGCCGCCTGACCGGCGCGGGAGGGGAGCGGCTGGAGCTCGAAGACGACGTCGCCGAGCACGCCCGCTACGCCGACGAGGCCGCGGCCGCGCTGCTGCGAGGCATCGACCAGTACATCGACCGCGCGGGGATCGAGGCGCCGCCCGCCGAGAGCGACCCGTCGTGCGCACCGCTCGAGGGGATCGGGCGAGCTGCGCCGCGGGAGGTCCGTCTCGATCGGGAGGGGATCGGCACCGTCATCTGGTGCACCGGCATGCGGCCACGGCTCGACGCCGTCGCCATCCCCGGGCTCGTGGACGCCGGCACGATCCCGCACTCCGACGGTGAAACGCCGGTTCCCGGCCTCCACCTGCTCGGCGCGCCGTGGCAGCGCCTGCGTAAGTCCGGGATCATCTGGGGCGCCCCCGCCGACGCCGAGCGGATCGCGAGAGCCATCGCCGGCGACCCGGATTGACGATCGCGGCTGCGGCCTCTCCGCAGCGGCGATCGGGAGGAACCCCGATGCGCGGGAAGAATCCTGCAACGAGGATCGTCTCGGACAAGAGTGCACCGAGCAAGGGGAGGCACGGCGATGATGCAGCGCACCATGACGAGGATGCGAAGGACGATCGGTCTGGTTGTCGTGTCGGTCGTCGCGGCGGTTCTGCTTTCCGCTGTGCCGGCGTTCGCGGACACCACGCCGGCCGACGGGCAGTACGGCGGCGTGAAGGGCGAGCAGGCCGGCGGCGGAGGCGGATCGCTTCCGTTCACCGGGCTCGACCTGCTGGCGCTGACCGCGGTCGGAGGCGTGCTCGTCGCCGGTGGCGTCGGGCTCCGCACCGTCGCGCGCCGGTAGCCGGGCACACAGGCCGGGGCGGCGATGAACGACGTCGCGACGTGGCTGTTCGCGGGTGCCGTGTACGGCACGCTGGTCTTCCCATTCGCGCTCGGCGTCGCCGTGTGGCGAGCGCCGGCCGGGCAGCGCAGGCGGCGGGCGCTCGTGATCGCCGGCTGGTGGGTCGCGTTCTGCGTCGTCGCCGGCGCCGGGCGCCTGTTCACGGATGACGGGTACTACTCACCCGACCACATCACGTACTGGGAGCACTCGTCGGACGGTCTGCGACGTGTGGCCGTGCTCCTCCTGATCGCCGCCGGATCTGCGGCGGCGGTTGCTCTGGCAGCCGGTCGCAGGAGGTCGACCGGGCTGGTGACCGCCGCGGCGCGAGGCTCACTCCAGCCCGCGCTCGGAGATCTGGCGCTTCGCGTCGGCCGTCTTTCCGAGCTCCTCGATCCCGAGCTTGCGCTTGACGCCGTCCGTGCGCTCGAACTGGATGTCGCCGTAGCCGACCACCTGGAAGCGGTTGCCCCAGGGGTCGCGGAAGTCGAAGCTCTGGCCGGTGTCCGAGGCGATGGCGAGGCCCTCGCGCACCACAGCTTCGCGGGCCCGCGAGACGTCGTCGACCACGAGGCCGAAATGGCGCTCGTCGTCGGGCGGCTGTGAGCGGCCCTGTGCGATCGCGAGGAACTGGTCGCCCATGTCGACGAACGCCATCCTCCGGCCGCGGCCGCGCATGCTGAAGTCGAAGAGCCGTCCGTAGAGCCCGACCGCCTCGTCGACGTCGCCCACCTCGAGGGCGACGTGGTTGACGCCGATCAGGCGGGCGTTCTCGGCCACCGGGCGAGACTAGACGATTGATTCCACGGCGCCGCGCGCCTGGACGTCCGACTGTGGTGGGTTGTCGGGGCGTTGGTGGGGCTGCGGCTGCGAACTGTCGCATCGCGGCGTCCTCGGTCGGCCCAATATCACCGATATTGGGCCTCCCTGCGTCCTTGCGCTGCTCGGTTCTCGCCGCCCAGGACATCACGGCGCCGTGGAATCAACCGTCGAGCATCGGCTCGCGTGACCGATCCGGCGCACCCTCGTTGCGGTCCGCCGGCCACGTGTGACGGCTTGTGCCGTAGCGTGTCGGCGTGTCGAGAGGACAGGCCACGGTCGAGTACGCCCTCCTCGTTGTGGCGCTCGTCGTTGCCGTCTGCCTGCTCGTCCGCTTCGCGACGCCCGTCACGGACGTCGCGAGGGCGGTGGCGCACGCCGTGTCCCACCGGCCGGCGCGCCACCGCCCTCATGCCCCCATCGGCAAGCGCCGGCCGCCTCATCGGCGGCCGGCGCCGTGCCTGTGCCCGTTCTCTGCCCCTCCGGACGGGTCTTCCTAGAACTTGCCGGTCGCGACCAGGGTGCCGGCCGCGGTGCGGACGTTGACCCGGTTCCCGGCCGTGACCTGCGGCACCCGCTGGCCCAGCTCGGTCGAGCGGTTGAGGTGCGCGCGGCCGAGGCCGCCGACCATCATCGTGCCGACCTTCGTACCGTGGACGAACACGGTGAGGCGCTTGCCGGCCAGTGAGCGGACGTGCTCGACCTGGGCCTCGAACTCGCGCTTCGCGCCGTCCTTCTTGAACTTGGCGGAGCCGGTCGCGCTCGGGAGGCCGGCCGCTCCGTGGAGGGCCGCCGTGATGGTGGTGCCGCGGGCCTGGGCCGGGACGGCCACGACGGCGGTTGCCATCACGGTCGCCGCCAGGGCTGCGAGCGGCTTCATGGTCTTGGTGAACGTCATCTGATGAGTCCCTTCTCGATGAAAGTCGTCGGGCTGGTTGCCTTGAGGCCTAGTCGTCGCCGCCGCCGCCGCCGCCGTGGCCGGAGCCGCCGTTGTCGTCACCGGCGTCATGGCCGCTGCCGTCGTCGTTGCCGCCGCCGGGGCCGCTGTTCGAGTCCTCGCCGCCACCCGGGCCGGGGTTGCCGTTGTCGTCGGCCTGGTCGTTCTGGCCGTTGTCGTCGCCGGCCTCGTTCTGATGCTCGGCCTCGTCGCCGTTCCCGCGGACGTCCTCGCCGGGCTCGTTCGCGCGGCCGCGCAGCTCGTTCTCGTCGGCGTTGCCGCGGATGTCCTCGCCGGGCTCGCGGACCGACACGACCTCGGTCGTCCCGGGGGCGGTCTGTGTGATGGTCGTCGTCGCCTTGTCGGACTGCGGGGAGCCGTTGCTGCTCGCAGCCGCGGCAATCGCACCCGTGGCCAGGGCCGCCGGGATGCCGATGCCGAGGACGATCCTCCGTGTGAGCTTGGTGGTGTTCATCTGCCTCTCTCCTCTCCTTGGGTTTCCGTGCAACAAACCCAGAGTAGGAGGTGCAAGGTTAGGGGCGGGCTATGGCGCGGAACGGTGTTCGCAAGCCCTTGGCAAGCGGTCGCTAGTCGTCGCCGCCGTGGCCGCCGCCGTCGTCCCCGCCGCCGTGCGAGGAGCCGCCGGAGCCGCCGCCCGACCCGCTCCCGGAGGAGCCGCTGCCGCCGCTTGATCCACCGCCGCCGTTCGAGCCGCTGCCGCCGCTCGTCGACCCGCCGCCCGAGGTGTCATCCGATCCGCCGCCGGTCGATCCACCGCCGTCCGTCGATCCGCCGGAGGTCGATCCGCCGTGGTCGTCGCCGCCGCTCGTGGCTCCGCCGTGGTCGTCAGGAGTGGGATGCCCGGGCTTGTCGCCGGTGGTGGTCCCGCCGGTTGTCCCCGGCGAGGGCGTTCCGAACCTCGGCGAGAGCGGCTGGCCGGCGTCGCCGATCGCGGCGTCGGAGGCGTAGAGCACCGTCGCGGCCATGACGACCGGAAGCGCGATCGCGCCGACGACGGTGAGGACGAGTGCGAGCCTGTGCTGCATGGACTCAGGATAGAACCCGGCGGGTGAGGCACCGGCCAGCGGAAGGTTAGGGCTCGGTAATCTCGGTCACGCCGTCCGGCGGCGGAAACCGCACGGCGATGTGCGTCCCGGGGCCCGGCGACTCGAGCTCCACCGAGCCGCTCCAGCGGGCGGCGAGGTCGTGGACGATGGTGAGGCCGAGCCCGGTCCCGCCCGGGACGCCGCTTCCCGCCTTGCCGCGGAAGAAGCGGTCGAACACGCGGTTCGCCTCGGTGGGATGGATGCCGGGGCCGTCGTCGGAGACCCGCACGACCCCGCCGCCGTTCTGGGCGACGGCCACCGAGACCGTCGAGCCGGACGGGCTGTACACGATCGCGTTCTCGATCAGGTTGTCGAGCACGATCGCCACGTCGGCGGGGTCGGCGCCGACCGGCACCGGGCGCTCGGGCGCCTCGAGCGAGAACGTCTGCCCACGGTCCTCGGCCACCGGTCGCCAGCGATCGGCCGCCGCTCGCGCCTGCTCGGTCAGATCGGAGGACGTCGCCGACCGCGGCGGCACGCCTGCGCGGGCGAGCACGAGCAGGTCGGCCACCAGATCGCTCATCCGGTCGACCTCGCGCAGGGCGGCCTCGGCCTCGGCGTCGGGCGGCGGGCCGGCTGCCAGCGCCTCGAGCCGCAGACGCAGGCCCGTGAGCGGCGTGCGCATCTGGTGGGACGCGTTGGCGATGAACTCGCTCTGCGCACCGAGCACCGCGGTCAGCTCGGCCGCCATGCGGTTCAGCTCCACCCCGACGGCGGCCACGTCGGGCGGGCCGGTCGTCTCGGCTCGCGCGCTCAGGTCGCCCTGCGCGAGCCGCTCGGCGGTGCCGGCGAGCGAGCGCAGCGGGTGCGCCAGCGACGTCGCGAGCGCCCACGCGACGGCGAGCCCGACGATCGCCACCACCGCGGCGACGGCCGCGATCGCCTCCCAGCTGCGCCGCACGCGCGCGTCCACCTCGGCCATCGGCTGCGACAGCCGCACCGTGCCGACGACCTCCTGGCCGGAGCGCACCGGGTAGGCCACCACCAGCAGGTCGCCGCCGAGATCGGCGCTGTGGCGGATGAGCTGCACAGGCTGCCCCTGGAGGGCCGCCCCGATCTCCGGCCGGCCGGGGGTGTTGTACGCCACCGCCGGCGGGCGCGCGTCCGTGTCGTCGCTGTCGGCGAGCAGAGTCCCCTCGTTCGAGCCGTCGGTCACGATGATGCGGGCGTCGACCTGGCGCCCGTAGGTCGAGACGACCCGGCGCAGGTTCCCGAGCGACCTCCCGGGCATCGTCGAGCCGCCCAGCGACGACGCGATCACCTGGGCCTGCGTGCCGATGCGGCTGTAGAACGCGTCCTTGGCCCGGCGGTCGACGGTCACCCCGAGCGGGATGGCGAGCGCGACGACGATGAGGACGAGCAGGTAGGCGAAGGCGAGGAGCAGCCGTCGCCGGAGCGTCACCCGTCGAGCTCCTCGCGTGACGAGAACCGGAACCCCACGCCGCGCACGGTGTGGATGTAGCGCGACCCCTGGGCGTCGTCTCTGAGCCGGCGGCGCAGTCCCGCCACGTGGACGTCGAGCGTCTTCGTCGACCCGAACCAGTCGACGCCCCAGACGTCGTCCATCAGCCGCTGCCGGGAAAGGACGGTGCCGGCGTTCGCCATCAGCATGTGCAGGAGGTCGAACTCGCGCCGCGGAAGGTCGAGCGGCTCCTCGGCGTGGGTCGCCGCGCGTGTGCGCGGGTCGAGGCGGACGTCCCCGAGCACGATCGCGTCCTCGGCGGGCGTGGGGTCGGGCCCGGCGCGGCGCAGGACGGCCCGGATGCGCGCGATCAGCTCGGCCATGCCGAAGGGCTTCACCAGATAGTCGTCGGCGCCCAGCTCGAGCCCCACCACGCGGTCGGTCTCGAGGCCGCGGGCCGTCAGCATGATGATCGGCACCCGCGAGGAGGAGCGGATCGTGCGGCAGACGTCGCGGCCGTCCATGTCGGGCAGCATCAGGTCGAGCAGGACGACGTCCGGCTCCTCGCGGCGGACGGCCTCCAGCGCGGCCGCCCCGGTGGCCGCGACCTCGACCCCGTATCCCTCGCGCTCGAGCGCCGAGCGGAGCGGGTCGGAGATCGACTGCTCATCCTCGACGACGACGACGCGGGTGGTGTGGGCAGGCGGGGGCATCCACGTCTGGTCGGCCGGCATCCCGGGAGTGTACGGGTGCGCAGCTCTCAACTCCTGTGCTGGGCGGCCGATGCGCTAGAGCAGCTATGTCTACTCGGCGACCACCCCGATCCGACCGGCTCCTCGACCTGGCGCCCGTCGGCATCCATCACGCCGATGTCACCGGCACCTGCATCCGGGTGAACGAGCGCTGGTCGGCCCTCACAGGGGTCGCGCCGCCGGACGCGTGCGGGCGCCCGTGGGTGGACGCGCTGCACGAGGCCGATCGCGACGCCGTGCTCGCCCAGTGGCTGGAGACGGTCGCGCGTGGGCTCGAGTTCGTGTGCGACGTCAGGCTGGCCGGGCCGGCAGGCCCGCGGGAGGCGACGCTGCGCTCGACGCCGGTCGTCGACGACCACGGCGCCGTCACCGGGCACGTGGCCGCGCTGACCGAGATCCCCAACCGCCGACACGACACCCTCCGGCGGCTGATCGTCGAGAACCTCACCGACGTCGTCCTCTTCTTCGACATGCGGCGGGAGCTGCTCTACGCGACGCCGTCCTTCGAGGCCCTGACCGGCCGTCGCGCCGAGGATGCCGCCTGCCACGTCCACGAGGGCCTCTGCGTCCATCCCGACGACGCCGCGCGGATGCGGTCGCTCTGGGCCGGCCTCTGGGCTGGCGAGGGCTACACGGGGGCCGAGTTCCGCGTCGTCACCGCGGAGGGTATCGAGCGCTGGTGCACGAGCGCCGGCGCGCCGGTTCGCGACGACCAGGGCCGCCAGGCCGGCGTGCAGATCCGCCACGCCGACGTCACCGGCCGCCGCCACATCGAGGAGCGGGTGCGCCAGAGCGAGGAGCGGGCGCGATCGATCGTCGCGACCACCAGCGACGCGTTCGTGGCGACCGACGCCGACGGCCTCGTGATGGAGTGGAACAAGGCCGCCGAGGTGCTGTTCGGCTGGGAGCCGGAGGACGCTGTCGGGGTCCCGTTCGCGGACCTCGTCCTCGCTTCTGACGACCGCGACCGCGTGAGCGCAACCATGGCGGCGTACCGCGAGACCGGGGACCGCTCGGCGCTCGTCGCCGGCGCCGAGGTCCGTGCCCGCCGCCGGGACGTGGGCGAGTTCATCGCCGAGATGACGCTCTGGCCGATCGGCACCGGCGACGGTTGCAGCTTCAACGTGTTCGTCACCGACATCACCGAGCGCAAACGGCGCGAGCAGGCGGTCGAGCACCTCGCGTTCCACGACCGCCTGACGGGCCTTCCGAACCGGGCGCACTTCGAGGAGCGGCTCGGCGAGGCGATCGCGCGTGTTGACGCGGCCGGCGGCGCGACGGCGGCCGGGTTGCTCTTCCTCGACGTCGACCGCTTCAAGCACGTGAACGACACGCTCGGGCACGACGCCGGGGACGAGCTTCTGCGGCAGGTTGCCGCGCGTCTGCGCCGCTGCGCCCGGTCGCACGACGTCGTCGCCCGCCTCGCTGGCGACGAGTTCGTCGTCCTCCTGGGCGAGCTGCCGGGCGATGAGGCGTCGGGGATCGCCGAGCAGGTGGCCCGGCGGTTCGACGCGGCACTCGCCGAGCCGTACACGCTGGCAGGGACGATGTTCGCGACGACCGCCAGCATCGGCGTCGCCACCTACCCGGCGCACGCCCGCGACGCCGCAGCGCTGCTCAAGGCCGCCGACGAGCGCATGTACGAGCGCAAACGCCGCGGCCGTGGCGCGCCCCCGCAACCAGGCAAGCACGCCGACGCGGCCTGACGCCCGCTCGGTAAACTCCCCCGCCAATGACGAACCCTTCGACGTCGCGGTGGTGGGTGCTCCTGACCGTCCTCGTCCTGGTCGGCCTGCTGGCACTCGTCATCTTCGTCAGCAGGTAACCGCGACGTGGCCGCCCCGGCCGTCCAGATCGCGAGCACCAACCCAGCCGACCCCGCCGACGTCATCGGGACGTTCGTGCCGAGCGGGGGCATCGACGTGGACCGCGCCGTCAGGGCCGCGGCCGCTGCCGCGCCGGCGTGGGCGGGGGCGCCGGGCCAGGCCCGCGCCGACGCCCTCACTCGGGTCGCCGCACGCGTCGAGGCCCGGGCGGAGGAGCTGGCCCAGCTCGTCTGCCGCGAGGTGGGAAAGCCGATCGTCGAGGCGCGCGGCGAGGCCGCCCGGACGGCCGCCATCCTGCGCTACCACGCCCAGGCGGCGCTCGATCCCGACGGCGAGGTCTACCCGCCCGGCGACGGCCGCTCCCTCCTCATGGCCCGCCGCCGCCCGCGCGGCGTGGTCGGGCTCATCACGCCATGGAACTTCCCGCTCGCGATCCCGGCGTGGAAGCTCGCGCCCGCGCTCGCGCACGGGAACGCGTGCGTGTGGAAGCCCTCGCCGCTGTCGCCGGCCTGCGCCGAGGCGCTCATGGGCTGCCTGGAGCCGGAGCTGCCGGACGGCGTCGTCCAGCTCGTGCAGGGCGGCGTCGACGCGGGCGTGGCGCTCGCCGGGCACGCCGGCCTCGGCGCGATCTCGTTCACCGGGTCGGCGGCCGCCGGCGCGTCGGTCGCCCGCCAGGCGGCCGAACGGGGAATCGCCGTCCAGTGCGAGATGGGCGGCCAGAACGCGTCGATCGTCCTGGCCGACGCCGAGCTCGGCCGGGCGGCCGCGATCATCGCCCGGGCGGCGATGGGCTACGCCGGCCAGAAGTGCACGGCCACGAGCCGGGTGATCGCCGAGCGTGCGGTCGCGGCCGACCTGCGCGACGCGCTCGTGGCCGAGGTCGAGGGGCTCCGGGTCGAGGGGCCAACCGATGCGGCCTGCGAGGTCGGGCCGCTGATCACCGCGGATGCGCGTGCGGCGGCCGAGGCGGCCGTGGAGCGCGGCGTGGCCGCCGGCGGCCGGCTCCTCACCGGCGGGAGCGCTCTCGAGCGCGACGGCCACTACCTGGCGCCGGCGCTCGTCGAGGTCGCCGACCCGGCCGCGGAGCTGGCTCAGGAGGAGGTGTTCGCGCCGGTTGCGGCCGTGCTGGAGGCGCGCGACGCGGCGCACGCCGTCGAGCTCACGAACGGCGTCCGCTACGGCCTCTCGACTTCGGTCTTCACCCGCGACCTCGACCGCGTGCTCGACCTGGCCGGCCGGCTCGACACGGGCCTCGTGCGGGTGAACCAACCGACGTCCGGGGTCGACCTGCACGCCCCGTTCGGGGGCGAGAAGGCCTCCGGCCTGGGCCCGCGCGAGCAGGGCAAGGCGGCGCGCGACTTCTACACCTCGCTGCGGACGATCCTCGTGTCGCCCGCGGAATGAGCCGAAGCGAGCGCCTGGATCTACTGGCCCGGGCGAATGCCGGCCGACGATCGCAGCCGGAGCTCGCACGACGCCTCCGCGAGGAAGCGGGCCTGTTCGACGCGGACATCACATTCCTCCCGCGGGACGTTTCCGACGAGCTCCGCGAACGCAGCATCAGAGAGCTGCACGAGCACCTTCGCACCGGGTTGCCGTCGTTCGCGCTCGAGTTGAGGACTCGCGACGCGGCTCTGGTTGAGGATGTGATCGAGCGGATCGGCGAGCAGTTCGAGGAGGGCGACCTCGTGGTGCTCCTGACCGCGTCAGAGAAGACCGGAGCGCTGTCGATGGCGTCGCCCCGCTTCTTCCAATGCCCCCCTCGCCGTACTCCACGTCGACGGCAACACGATCATCGCGGTTCGCCGCGAGGAGCCCAGAGGTCTCTTGCTCGATTGGACTCCCGATTCTCGGACGCCCTACGAGGTCCTCTTGTGGACCTGATAGAATAGTCACGAGGTCTATAAGTGCCGGAGCCGAGTGGACAACCGCGGGTCGCGGCCGATGTGGCCGTCTTCGCCTATCTGAACGGCGCCATGCACGTCCTGCTCGTGCGGCGGCGCTACGAGCCGTACGAGAGCTACTGGGCGCTGCCCGGCGGCGGGATCGAGGCCGACGAGACGTTGGAGGAGGCCGCCGTGCGCGAGCTGCGCGAGGAGACCGGCGTGACCGACACCTTCATGGAGCAGCTCGCGACGTTCTCGGCCGTCGCCCGCGACCCGCGCGGACGGGTCATCTCGTGCTGCTACCTGGCGCTCGTCGACGCGGCCCGGGTGCACCTGCGGCCGGGATCGGACGCGCGCGAGGCCGAATGGCGGCCGCTCGAGCCGCTGCTGCAGGAGCTGGAGGGGCGGACCGTGCTCGCGTTCGACCACGACGACATCCTGCGCTACGCCCGCCAGCGGCTGGCGTACAAGCTCGAGTACCAGAACGTGGCCTGGGGCCTCTTGCCCGACGCGTTCACGATGTCGGAGCTGCGCCGGGTCTACGAGGCCGGCATCGGCCGCGCGTTCGAGCCGAACAACTTCCGCCGGATCGCGCTCGGGTGGGGGGTGCTGGCCGAGGACGGCGAGCGCGCCACCGGTGGGCGCCCGGCCGCGCTCTACCGGTTCGCCGAGCGCCGCCCGCTGATCCTGGCCCAGAGCGCCCGGTACCGGAGGTCGGCGTGATCGCGGCCGCCCCCAGCGAGCTCCTGGTCGACGAGTACGAGCTGGCGATGGCCGACTCGTACCTCGCCGAGGGCAAGGAGTCCCTGCCGGTCGCGTTCGAGCTCTTCGCGCGCGAGCTGCCGCCGCACCGCGGCTACCTCGTCGCCGCCGGGCTGGAGCGGGCGGTCGAGGTGCTGGCCGGCATGCGCTTCTGCGAGGAGTCGCTCGACTACCTCGAGCGGGCCCGGATCTGCTCGCCGGAGCTGCTCGAGCGGCTGGCGACGGTCGAGTTCACGGGCCGGCTGGACGCGGTGCCCGAGGGCACGGTGGTGCATGCGCGCGAGCCGATCCTGCGCGTCGAGGGCGACCTCCTCACGTGCCAGCTCGCCGAGACGCTGCTCCTGAACCAGGTGAACTTCCAGACGCTCATCGCCACGAAAGCCAGCCGGATCGTGACGGCCGCCGCCGGGAGGCCGGTCGTCGACTTCGGGTTCCGGCGCGCCCACGGCGCCGACGCCGGCGTGCTCGCCGCCCGGGCGGCCTACATCGGCGGCTGCACCGCCACGGCGACGGTCGCCGCCGGGTATCTCTACGGCGTGCCCACGACCGGGACCATGGCCCACAGCTACATCCTCTCGTTCCCGACCGACGTCGAGGCGTTCGTCGCGTTCCTGCGCCACCACCCGCACCGCTCGACGCTCCTCATTGACACCCACGACACGCTGGCCGGAGCGCGCGCCGCCATCGCGGCCTCGCGCGAGACGGGCATCGTGCCGCAGGCCGTGCGGATCGACTCCGGCGACCTCGTGACGCTCACGTGCGAGGTGCGCGAGGTGCTCGACGCAGGCGGCCTCGGCGAGACGCAGATCGTCTGCTCGGGCGATCTCGACGAATACCGCATCGCCGACCTGCTCGCCGCCGGGGCCGCCATCGACGGCTTCGGGGTGGGGACGGCGCTCACGACGTCGAGCGACGCCCCGGCGCTGGGCGGCGTCTACAAGCTGGTCGAGGCCGACGGCCGGGCGGTCATGAAGGCCCGCGGGCCGAAGTCGAACCTGCCCGGGCGACACCAGGTGTTCCGCGGCGAGGACGGCGACACGATCGGCCTCGTCGGCGAGGACCTGCCCGGCCGGCCGCTGCTCGAGCCGGTGCTCGAGGGTGGCCGCCGCGCCGGCGAGCCGCCCGCGATCGAGGAGGCGCGCGAGCGGGCCGCGGCCGGGGTCGCCGCCCTGCCCGAACGGGTGCGGGCCCTGCGCGACCCCGACACGATGGCGCCGCGGCTCTCACCCCGGCTCCGAGCACTCGAGGAGGACCTGCGATGAGCGACCCCGCCACCGGCCTGATCGTGGTCGACGTCCAGAACGACTTCTGCCCCGGCGGGGCGCTCGCGGCGGCCGGAGGCGACACTCTCGGGCCGGCGATCGCGGCGCTCGCCGCGCGTGCGGGCACGGTCGTCGCCACGCGCGACTGGCACCCGGCCGATCACTCCTCGTTCGCCGAGCAGGGCGGGCCGTGGCCGCCCCACTGCGTGCAGGGGACGCCGGGGGCCGAGCTTCACCCGTCGGTCGCGGGGCTCCGCATCGACCGCGTGCAGGACGTCGGCACCGGGCCGCGCGACGACGGCTACTCCGGCTTCGAGGGCAACGATCTCGCTGCGTACCTGCGCGGCCGGGGCGTGGAGCGCGTCCTCGTGACGGGGATCGCGACCGACTACTGCGTGCGGGCGACCGCGCTCGACGCGATCAAGGCGGGGTTCGACACGACCGTCTTCACCGACGCGACCGTCGCGATCGACGTTGCCGCCGGAGACGGCCGCCGCGCGCTCGACGAGGTGCGCTCGGCGGGCGGCTCGCTCGACCGGGTCTCGCTCCTGCGCGACGAGGCGGCGCTCGCGCCGCTGCTCGAGGCCAAGACGGCCCGGCTCCGCGAAGTGGCCCACGAGGCCGGCCGCGGCCGGATCGTGATCGGGCTCTCGGGCGGGATCGACTCCGCCGTCGCGCTCGGCCTCGCGGTCCGCGCCCTCGGCCCGCGCGATGTCACCGCCGTGCGCCTGCCGTCGCGGCACACGGAGCAGGTGCACCTCGACGACGCCGCCGAGGCCGCGGCCGCCGTCGGCCTGCCCGACGAGAACATGCTCACCGTCTCGATCGAGCCGCTTCTCGACGGCCTGGCCGCCGCGCGGCCCGACGTCACCGGGTCGGACATCCGGTTCGGGAACGCCAGCGCGCGCACCCGGATGATCGTGATCTACGACCTCGCCCAGGCGCTGCACGCGCTCGTGAGCGGCACCGAGAACCGCACCGAGAACCTGCTCGGCTACTTCACCCGGTTCGGCGACGCCGCGTCGGACATCGAGCCGATCACCGACCTCTACAAGACCGAGGTGCGCACCGCCGCGCGGGTGCTGGGGCTGCCGGAGGGCATCATCACCAAGCACCCGACCGCCGGCCTTTGGGGCGGGCAGACGGACGAGGACGAGCTGGGCTTCACCTACGCCGACGCCGACGGGGTGCTGGTGGCCGCCTACGACCTCGGCATGTCGCCGGCGGCGGCCGCTGAGCGGGCCGGGGTGGACCGCGACGTCGCCGACCGCGTGCTCGCGCGTGCGGCCGGCGTCGCGTGGAAGCACGCCGTACCGCACACGCTGTGACGGGAGGATCGCCCGTGGCGGACTATCACGTCTTTTCGACGCGACGAGATGGAGTTCACGCCGCCGAGCAAGGGCGATCAAGCGCGCAGCCTTCAGCGTCTGTCGCCGGCGCTCACGACCACGCGGGCGAACATCTGGCTGATGCCGCCGGGAAGCCGGGGGCGGCGCCATCGCGAGACGGATCAGGAAGAGCTGTTCGTCGCTCTGGAGGGCACCGCCATGCTGCTCCTGGGCGAGCCACCGGAGAAGGTGGAGGTCCCTGCCGGATCGGTCGTGGTGGTCCCGGTGGGAACACCCGTCCAGCTCGTGAACGAGGGAGGCGGGGATGCTCTGGTCCTGATCGTGGGCGCTCCCCCGACCGACCGTCCGGGCGAGTACCTCCCGGACGTGCCGCCGCCGGAATCGAGCACACCCTGAACGACCGCCGGCCGACCGCCCACTGGGCGACCGGCCGGCAGGAATGAGCGTTTCTCAGGCCGCGCGCAGCGGCTGCATGTCGGCCGACGCGGCCAGCTCACGCAGTGCCTCGGCCTCGAGCTGGCGGACGCGCTCGCGGGTGAGCCCGACGATGCGGCCGATCTCCTCGAGGTTGCGCGGATCCTGGCCGTCGAGCCCGAACCGCATCTCGAGGATGCGCCGCTTGCGGTCGCCCAGGCGGGCGAGCCCCTCGCGGAGCTTCTCGTGGCGCAGGTGCGTCTCGGCCAGCTCCTCGGGATTCCCGGCGTCGGGATCGGCGATCATGTCGCCCAGCTCCGAGTCGCCGTCCTCGCCCACGGGCTCGTGCAGCGAGACCGTCTTGCGGGCCAGGCCGAGCGTCTCGGCAACCGCGTCCTGGGTCAGCTCGGCGGCGCGGGCGATCTCCTCCTCGGAGGGCTCGCGCCCGAGGCTGGCCTCGAGCGACCGGCGCGCGCGCTCGATCGCCCGCAGGCGGTCGGACACGTGCACGGGCAGCCGGATGGTGCGGCCGCTGTTCGCGATCGACCGCTGGACGGCCTGGCGGATCCACCAGGTCGCGTAGGTCGAGAACTTGAGGTCGCGGCGCCAGTCGAACTTCTCGACAGCCCGGTTCAGCCCGAGCACGCCCTCCTGGATCAGGTCGAGGAACGGCACGCCCTGGCCGCGGTACTGCTTCGCGATGGAAACGACCAGCCGCAGGTTCGACTCGATCATCCGCCGTTTGGCGAGGGGATCGCCGGCCTCGATGCGCTTGGCCAGCATGACTTCCTCGTCCTTGGTGAGCAGCGGATAGCGACCCGCTTGGCGCAGGAAGAGATCGAGGCTGTTCGTGGTCGCGATCTCGACCTCGACAACTTCGATCCGCTCCTCGGGAGCAGGAGGCTCGACGATGTCGACGCCCAGCTGGGCGAGCTCGTCGCGGAGGGCTTGCACGTCGTCGGCGTCGAGATCGAGCTCCTGAGACAGGCCCATCAGCTCGTCCTCGTATACGACGCCGCGCTCCTGTCCAAGCTCGACAAGGAGCCGGGCTTCCGGCTCGATGATGAGCTGGTCAGTCATCGGTCATCAACTCCTCGCATCTTTTGTACCCCAACCCCGTCGGGTTCCAACGTTCGCCGTGCGGCACGTATTCCCGCCTACACGTTCTTCGTCGATGATCGTCTGGTGGATTGGCATGGGCCAACCTCTGTGTGGGGGATGGAGACCCGATCACATCCCCTATCCGCATCAATTTGACTCCCCGACCCCAGGGATGCCATTCCCGAAATGCGGTATCAGCAACTGAATTATATCCCCGGGACGTGGTAATTCCTAGAGGGAACCGTCCCGAAGGCCGCGCAACACTACCCTGTGACGCGGACGGCACCCTGATAGTTGGCGGCGTACCACGAGTCCGAAAGGCTCGAGATCTTGACCACGTCGCCGGTGTGCGGAGCGTGGATGAAGCTGCCGCCGCCGATGTAGATGCCGACGTGCCCGATGGTGGGCTCGAAGAAGACGAGGTCGCCCGGCGCGAGCTGATCGTAGGGCACGTGCGGGCCCGCGACCCACTGACCGCCGGTGAAGTGCGGGAGCGAGATCCCGAGCTGGGCGTAGACCCACATCGTGAGGCCCGAGCAGTCGAACCCGGACGGGCTCGCGCCGCCCCAGACGTACGGCACTCCGAGTTCGGTCTCGGCGATCTGCACGGCTCGGCCTCCGATCGAGCTGGCCGGCGGGGGCGGCGGGCCGCCGATGCGCGGCGGCGGGATCGGGGCGGAGGGCTGCTGGGCGGCCTGCCTCGCCGCCGCCGCGGCCGCTGCGGCCGCGGCGGCCGCAGCGGCCCGGCGCTCGCTCCGCTGGTGGATCAGCGTCTTCACCTTCGAGTTCAGGCTGCTCACGAGGCCCTGCTGCTGGGAGACGAGCGCCTCGACCCGGTGCCGCTCGGCGGTGCGCTTGGCGACGAGCTTCGCCGCCTGGGCACGCTGGCGCTTCAGCACGGCCTGGCGGGCGGCCACCTCGCGCTCGGCCTTTCGGACCTGCGCCAGGATCTCGGTCTCGGTGTCGGACATCCGGTTCACGAAGTCGACCCGGTTCACGAGGTCGGTGAAGGACGTCGCGCTCAGGACGTAGTAGCCGAGGCTGGGGCCGGAGCCCTTGTACGACGACACGACGAACTCGGCGAGCCGAGCTCGCGCGGCGGCGAGGTCGGCCTTGGCCCGGTTCAGCTGCACCGTGTTCCGCTTGATCGCCAGGTGCACGGCGTGCAGCTGGGCGACGGCCTTGTTGTAGGCCTCGACGGCCGCGTCGGACTGGGCGTAGAGGTCGTTCAGCCGGCTCTCGGCGGCGCTGGCCTGGGCCTTGGCGGCGGCGATCTTGCCGGCGTGGGCAGGCGGCGTCGAGACAGCCGCGGCAACGGCCAGGATCACACATGTGGCCCCGAGTGCCCACCTCGCGCGCCGCGCCATCGGGGGCGGGAACGGCATGGAGGCAGACTCTACCACCGGGCGCAGACAGCAACACCGGGCGTTTGTAAGGATTCTTTGCCACTCCCGGGTGGTGCTCGCTCGCTCTCCGCCATGCTCGGCGCGCGAGTAGCGGAGTGTTGCATTGTGGTGGGCAGTGGGGTATCGTGGGGCAGAATGGGAGACAGAAACGATGCTCCTCGGCGAATCGGTCCAGCGGCTTGACGTGAAGAACCGCGTGACCCTGCCGGCCAAGCTCCGGGCGCATTTCGCGCAGGGCGTCGTGGTCAGCAAGGGTTTCGACGGCTGCCTTTTTGTCTTCAGCCCGGACGGCTGGGAACGGTACGTGGACGCGCAGCTCGGCCGGCTGGATCCGCTCAGCCGCAAGGGCCGCGAGATGAGCCGGTGGCTGTACGGCGGGGCGTCCGAGACGGAGCTCGACCGCCAGGGGCGGGTCATGCTGCCTCCCGCGCAGATCGCCCACGCGGGGCTCGACAAGGACATCGTTGTGGCCGGCCTGCGCGACCATCTGGAGATCTGGGACCTGGCGGCCTGGCGGAAGCGTGAGGCGGAGTTCGAGGGGAGCGTGGAGGATGTTGCCGAATCTCTCTCACAGCACTAACAGCGCCGTGACCCATGTCCCCGTCATGCCCGTCGAGATGGCGGATCTGCTCGAGCCACGCCCGGGCGACACCATCGTCGACTGCACGTTCGGCGGCGGCGGCCACGCCGCCCGGCTCGAGCCGCTCCTGCGCGGAAGCGGCATGTACGTCGCGATCGACCGCGATGCCTCCGTGGCGCCGTTCTACGAGCGCTTCTCGGCGTCGGCGAGCGTCCCGACCCGGTTCGTCGGCGGTGACTTCGCGCTCATCCTTCGCAACATGGCCTCGACCGGGGCCCGGGCGGAGGCGATCCTGATGGACCTCGGCACGTCGTCGATGCAGGTCGACACGCCGGCGCGCGGGTTCAGCTACGCGAACGACGCGCCGCTCGACATGCGGATGGACGCCACATCGTCGCTCACCGCTGCCGAGATCGTGAACACCTGGGACGAGCGCGAGATCGCCCAGATCCTGTCGAGCTACGGCGAGGAGCGCTACGCACGCCAGATCGCGCGCGCCATCGTCCGGCGCCGCGCGTCGCGGCCGATCGAGCGCAGCGCGGACCTCGTCGAGCTGATCCGCTCCGCCATCCCGACGCCGGCCCGGTTCGGCCAGGGCCACCCGGCCAAGCGCGTCTTCCAGGCGCTTCGGATCGCCACCAACGACGAGCTCCAGTCGCTGCGCGACGGGCTCGAGGCGGCGCTCGACGTCCTGACCCCCGGCGGACGGATCGCCGTCATCAGCTTCCACTCGCTCGAGGACCGGATCGTGAAGCACTTCATCCGCGATGCCGCCCGCGGCTGCACGTGCCCGCCCGACTTCCCGGTCTGCGTCTGCGGACACCAGCCGGTGCTGCGCTCGCTCACGTCGCGGGCGGTCGTCCCGAGCGTCGAGGAGCGGTGCGAGAACCCGCGCTCCGCCTCGGGCAAGCTGCGCGCCGCGGAGAGGACGCAGGCACCGTGAGCGTCGCGGTTCCCGCACGGACGCCGGGGCGCCGGCGCACAGCGAAGGCCGCGCCCAAGCCCGTCAACCGGTCGCGGCCGCGGCGGCGGCGGGTGACCGCGGGCGGGCTGGCCTGGGTGGCCGTGCTCGCGACGCTGATGTTCGGCATCGTCGCGCTCAACGTGGCCGCGCTGCGCGGCTCGATCGACGTCAGCCGGATGCGTGACCAGGTCCAGCAGCTCGACCAGCAGAACGGCCTGCTCCGAAACCAGACCATCAGCCTCTCGAACCCCTATGCGATCGGCCGCCGGGCCCGTGGCTACGGGATGGTCCCGGCCGACGCGATCTCGACGAAGCACGTGCGGCTCACGACCCGCGCGTCCGGGGGCCGGCCCGCACCGTGAGGCGCACCGCGGACCGCCGGCTGCGGCTCGTGCTGGCGCTCACGCTGGCCGCCTTCGCCGTCGTCGTCGTCCGGGCGGCCCAGATCCAGGTCGTCGACGCGGCGGCGCTCTCCCGCAAGGCGGTGTCGCAGCAGCGCGACGTCGAGGCCCTGCCCGCCGTGCGCGGCGCGATCCTCGACACGAAGGGCCAGCACCTGGCCCAGGAGCAGCCCTCGAGGACGATCATGGTGAACACGAAGGAGCTGCGGCGCCCGCACCGCGCGGCCGTGGTGATCGCGCGCGCGCTCGGCTACCACGAGCTCAAGAAGCGACACCACCCCAAGCACCACAAGAAGCAGAAGTACCGCCCGAACCCCGCGTGGCCGGCCCGGGTGCAGGGAATCGAGGACCAGCTGAAGCGCGGCGGCGGCCCGAGCCTGCGCCAGCTCGAGCCGGAGGTCGCCGCGCGGATCATGTCGAAGCACCTGCCGGGCCTCTCGGCGATCACCGAGCTGACTCGCTGGTACCCGTTCCACGGGCTCGCACCGCAGCTGCTCGGCTACACCCAGGTCAACGGCCCAGGTGAGCCCGCCGGCGCCGGCGTCGCCGGGATCGAGCAGCAGTTCAACGACGTGCTCACCGGGAAGCCCGGGCGCCAGGTGGTCGTGCACGACCCGATCGGAAAGACGCTCGAGACGGTGAAGCTCAAGCGCCCCGTGCCGGGCCGCGACATCGCGCTGACACTCGACACGGCGATCCAGGCCAAGGTCGAGTCGGTGCTGGCGCAGACCGTGAAGTCGTCCGGCGCCAAGTGGGCGACCGGGATCGTGCTCGATCCCCGCACCGGCTCGGTCCTCGCGATGGCCAATGCCCCCGGATACGACAACAACAAGGTGCACGACCAGACCGACTTCACGCCGGAGGGCCCGACGCAGAACCACGCCCTCATGACCACGTTCGAGCCGGGCTCGACCTACAAGGTCGTCACGTTCTCGGCCGCGCTCTCGGCGGGCCTCATCTACCCGCACATGGTGTTCCACAACCTGCCGTGGAAGATCCGCGTCGGGGACAAGTTCATCCACGACGACGTGTGGCGAAAGCCGGTCTCCTACGACGCGACCCAGATCCTCCAGAAGTCGTCGAACGTCGGCACCGACACGATCGCCCAGATCGTCGGCAAGGCGCGCCTCATGCAGTGGATCCACCGGTACGGGTTCGGCCGGCCGACCGGGCTCGACTTCCCTGCCGAGTCTCAGGGCATCGTGCTCCCCGGACGCCAGTGGACCGCGTCGTCGATCGGCACGATCCCGATCGGCCAGGGGATCGGCGTCACGGCGATGCAGATGGCGTCGATGTACCAGGCGATCGCAAACGGCGGCGTGATAGTGCCGCCGCGGCTCGTCCAGGCGATCGGCTCGCGCCAGATCGCGCCGCACAAGGGGCATCGGGTGCTGACGCCCGAGGTCGACCGCGAGCTGGTCGACATGCTCGGCACGGTGGTGCAGGACGGCGGCACCGGGTTCAAGGCGTCCATCTGCGGCTACTCCGTGGCGGGCAAGACCGGGACGGCCCAGAAGCCGGTGAACGGCGGCTACTCGACGAGCGACTACGACGCGTCGTTCGTGGGGTTCTTCCCGGCCCACGACCCGCAGGTCGAGGTGATGGTCGTGGTCGACTCGCCGCGCACGAGCCACTTCGGCGGCGTCGTGGCGGCGCCCGCGTTCGAGCAGATCGGCACGTGGCTCACGAGCTACCTGGGGATCCGGCCGGACAAGCCCTGCGACCGCTCTGTTAACTAGATCGTTGATTCCTAATTGGCGGGATGGCCGAGCCGCAAGCCGAAGGCTTGCTGCGGTCATGAGTGACCTGCTACCCAGCAGGTCACTCATGGGCGAGAACCGAGCAGCGCAAGGACGCAGGGAGGCCCAATATCAGGCGATAGTGGGTTGACCGAGGACGCCGCGATGCGACGGTTCGCAGCCGCAGCCCCGCCACAGTCGCCGTCAGTCCCCAGCTGGACGTCCAGGCGCGCGGCAATTGGGAATCACCGATCTAGACCATCTAGATTCCCGCGGAGGATGCAGCTTGGGGCCCTGATCGAGGCCGTCCGGCCGCGCGTCGTCCGCGGGCGGGCCGATGCGGAGATCACGGCGGTGACCTACCGGGCCGACGCCGCGGTGCCCGGGGCGCTGCACGTGTGTGTCCCCGGCCACACGGCCGACGGGCACGACTTCGCCGGCGAGGCGGTGCGGCGGGGTGCCGCGGCGCTCGTCGTCGAGCGTGAGCTGCAGCTCGACGTGCCGCAGCTCGTGGTCGAGTCGGCGCGGACGGCGATGGCCGCCGCGGCCGACGCGTTCTACGGCCACCCGTCGGAGGCGCTCGCCGTGGTCGGCATCACCGGCACGAACGGCAAGACGACCACGGCCTTCCTCATGCACGCGGTGCTCGAGGCGGCGGGCAGGCAGTCGGGCCTCCTCGGCACGGTCGAGCAGCGGGTCGGCGGGCACGTGGAGCCGGTCGTGCGGACGACGCCCGAGAGCGTCGACCTCCAGGCCGTGCTGCGGCGCATGGCCGATGCGGGCGACACGGCCTGCGTCATGGAGGTGTCGTCCCACGCGCTCGAGCTCCAGCGCGTCGGCGGGGTGCGGTTCGCCGCGGCGGCGTTCACGAACCTGACCCAGGACCACCTCGACTTCCACCCCGACATGGAGCACTACTACCGGGCCAAGGCGCGCCTCTTCGAGTCGGCGCCGGCGGCGATCAACCTCGGCGATCCCTACGGCCGGCGGCTGGCCGGCGAGGCCGGCGGCCCCGTGCTCACGTTCTCGCGCACGGGGGAGGACGCCGACGTGCGCCCGCACGCGGTCGAGATCGGCCCCGGCGGGGTCATCTCGCTCATCGCCACCACGCCGCGCGGGACGCTGCCGCTCGCCGTCCGCCTGCGTGGCGGCTTCAACGTCGAGAACGTCCTCTGCACCGTCGCGCTCGCGGAGGTGCTCGAGGTGCCGCATGCGGCGGTGCAGGCGGGCATCGCGGCCGTGCACGGCGTCCCGGGCCGGTTCGAGCCGGTGGAGGCGGGCCAGCCCTTCACGGTGCTCGTCGACTACGCCCACACGCCGGACGGGCTCGAGAACCTGCTGCGCTCGGCGCGCGAGATCACCGCCGGCCGCCTGATCTGCGTCTTCGGCTGCGGCGGCGACCGGGACCGCGGCAAGCGGCCGGTCATGGGCGCGGTCGTGCGCCGCCTGGCAGACGTCGCGCTCGTGACCTCGGACAACCCGCGCAGCGAGGACCCGGCGGCGATCATCGCCGACGTGACAGCCGGCTTCGACATGGACGTCGAGGTCGACCGGCGCACCGCGATCGCCCGGGCCGTCGCGACGGCCGAGCCCGACGACGTCGTCGTCATCGCCGGCAAGGGCCACGAGCAGGGCCAGGAGCTGGCCGACCGGACGATCCCGTTCGACGACCGCGAGGTTGCGCGCGAGGCGCTCACGGCCCTCGCGGGCGCGGCGTGATCCCGCTCTCGACGCGCGAGATCGCGGCCCTGACGGGCGGTGCCGCGTCGGGCCCGGAGGCGACGGTCACGGGCGTCGCGATCGACTCGCGCGACATCCGGCCCGGCGATCTCTTCGCAACGCTCCCGGGAGAGCGCACTCACGGCGCCCGCTTCGCCGAGGCGGCGCTGGCGGCCGGCGCCGCCGCCGTCCTCCTCGCAGCTGAAAAATCGGTGCCAGGCACCGATTTTTCAGCTGCGCCGGTCATCCGGGTCGATTCCGCGGTGGCAGCGCTCGGAGCGATCGCGGCCGAGGTGCGGCGCCGGTCGGCGGCCCGGGTGGTCGCCATCACCGGCTCGACGGGCAAGACGTCGACGAAGGACATCCTGGCGGCGATCCTGCGCTCGCGCCTGCGGACGATCGCGAGCCACGCCAATTACAACAACGAGATCGGCCTGCCGCTCACGCTGTGCCGGATCGACCGCCACACCGAGGCGGTCGTGTGCGAGCTGGGAATGCGCGGCGCGGGCCAGATCGCCTACCTCACCGGGATCGCTGCGCCCGACGTCGGCGTCATCACCTCGGTCGGTCCGGTGCACCTCGAGCTGATGGGAACGGTCGAGGCGGTCGCCGCCGCGAAGGCCGAGATCCTCGAGCTTCGCCCGGGCGCTGCCGCGGTCGTGCCGTTCGACGAGCCGCTCCTCGCCCCGCACATCGCCGGGCGCGACGGCCGGATCGTGACGTTCGGGGAGCACCGGGGCGCCGATGTGCGGCTCGTGAAGATCGGCGGCGGCAGAGCGGAGATCGCGCATCGCGGTCGAACCCTGATCGTGCCCGTGAGCTTCGACCAGCGTCACAACGGCGTCAACCTCGCGGCCGCGGTCGCGGCGTGCGACGCGCTGGGGGTCGAGATCGACGACTCGCTGCTCGCGGGCGCCGCCGCCGCCGAGATCTCGCGCTGGCGCGGCGAGCGGCTCGCGCTCCCCGGCGGCGGTGTCCTGATCGCCGACTGCTACAACGCGAACCCGGTGTCGATGACCGCGGCGCTGCGCGACCTCGTGGCGGTCGCGGACGGCCGGCGCACCGTTGCCGTGCTCGGCGATATGGCCGAGCTCGGCGAGACCGCGGAGGGCTACCACGCCGCCGTCGCCCGCGAGCTCGCCGACCTCGGGATCGACGAGGTGATCGCGATCGGCCCGCTCAGCCGCGCCTACGGCGGCACCTGGTACGCGACGGTCGCCGAGGCGCTCGACGCGGTGCCGGCCGCCATCCGGCCGGGCGACGCCGTGCTCGTGAAGGCCAGCCGGGCGATGGGCCTCGAGGCCGTCGTCGAGGCGGTGACGGCGTGAAGCAGGTGCTGGCCGCCGGCGTCGCGGCGATGCTGCTCGGCATCCTGTCGGGCCCGGCGTTCATCGCGTTCCTGCGCCGAAACGAGTTCGGCCAGCAGATCCGCGAGGAGGGCCCGGCGGGCCACATGTCCAAGCAGGGCACGCCGACGCTGGGCGGGCTCGTCCTGCTCGCCTGCACGATGATCTCGTTCCTGGTCTTCACGAGGCGGACGACGCCGGGCCTCGCAGTCGCGGGAACGATGCTCGCCTGCGCGGCGATCGGCTTCGTCGACGACTACCTGAAGCTCACCAACCGCCGCTCGCTGGGGCTGTCGGGCCGGTGGAAGATGCTCGGCCTGGCGGCGGTGGTCGCGGGGCTCGCCGTCGTCGCCCACCACGAGCACCTCTCCACCGACGTCTACCTGCCGGTGATCGACACGCACGTCCCGCTGGGGCCGGGCTACTACGTCTTCATCTTCCTCGTCGTCGCCGGCGCGGCCAACGCCGTCAACCTGACCGACGGGCTGGACGGCCTCGCCGCCGGCACGATGACGATCGCGGCGCTCACCTACTCGGCGATGGGCGTGGTGGCGTTCCTGGCTGCGGGCGGGCTCTACTCGCAGAGCGACCCGCGCTCGCTCGACCTGGCGATCCTGGCCGCGGCGCTCGTCGGGGGCTGCGTCGGGTTCCTCTGGTACAACGCCTACCCGGCCGACGTCTTCATGGGCGACACCGGAGCGTTCGGGCTGGGCGGCGGGCTGGCCGCGCTCGCGGTCTTCACGAAGACGGAGGTGCTGCTCGTCATCATCGGCGGCGTCTTCGTGATCGAGGCGCTGTCGGTCGTCATCCAGGTGGTCGCGTTTCGCACCACGGGGAGGCGGGTCTTCCTCATGGCCCCGATCCACCATCACTTCGAGATGATGGAGTGGACGGAGAACAAGATCATCGTCCGCTTCTGGATCATGGCGGCGATCTTCGGGGCGAGCGGCTTCGTCCTCTACTACCTCTTCTTCTCGAAGTACCGGTGAGCGAGCGCTATCTCGTCGTCGGTCTTGCGCGGAGCGGGGTCGCGGCGTGCGAGGCGATCCTGCGGATGTGGCCGGGCGCGGAGGTGCTCGCAGCCGACAGCCGCGCCGATCTGGACGTGGGGAGGCTTCGCGCGCTTGGCGTCGAACCGGTTCTCGGGGGTGACGTTGTGCCGGTGCAAGGACTGAGCGCGTTGGTGAAGAGCCCGGGGGTCCCGTCGCAGACGGACCAGGTCGAGGCTGCCCGCATGGCGGGTGTGCCCGTCTGGGGCGAGGTCGAGCTCGCCGCCCGGATGCTCCCCAACCCGATCGCCGGCGTCACCGGCACGAACGGCAAGACCACCACGACGCACCTGCTCGGCGCGATGCTCGCCGCCGGCGGGCTGCCTTGCGAGGTCGCCGGCAACGTCGGCCGCCCGCTCTCGTCGCTCCCCGGCCGCGTCGATCCGGATGCCTGGATCGCCTGCGAGCTCTCGAGCTTCCAGCTCGAGGACATCGACACGCTCCGCTGCCGCGTCGGCGCGATCCTCAACCTGACGCCCGATCACCTCGACCGGCACGGCACCGTCGAGGAGTACGTGCGCTGCAAGCTGCGGATCTTCGAGAACCAGCAGCCCGGCGACGTTGCGGTCGTGAACGGTGACGACCCCGTGCTCCGCACCGCCGAGCTGCCCGGCCACGGCGAGCGGGTCGTCGTAACCCGTTCCGACGCCGCGGCGATCGACTGGGAGCACGCCGGGCTGCGCGGCGACCACAACCTCGAGAACGCGCTGGTCGCCGCCGCCGCTGCCCGCGCCGCCGGCGCCACCCCCGCCGGCATCGACCAGGCGCTCCGGGAGTTCTCGCCGTTGTCACACCGGCTCGAGACGGTGGCGAGCGCGGGCGGCGTCGAGTACGTGAACGACTCCAAGGCCACGAACCCCGACGCCACCATCCAGGCGCTCACCGCCTTCACACAGGGCATGCACCTCATCCTCGGCGGCTCGCTCAAGGGCTCCGACTTCTCGGGTCTCGCGAGCGCCGTCTCAGCAGCGCCGGTCGAGCGCGTCTACCTGATCGGCGAGGCGGCCGACGCGATCGCCGCCGCCCTCGATGGCGCCGGCGTCGCCTTCGAGCGGGCCGGCACCCTGGACGCCGCCGTCCATGCTGCCGCTGCGGCCGCCCGTCCGGGCGAGACCGTCCTGCTCTCGCCGGCCTGCGCCAGCTTCGACCAGTACCGCGACTACGAGGACCGCGGCGAGACGTTCCGCCGGCTCGCCCGGGAGGTAGCCGGTGCCGCCTGATCCGCCGGCACAGCCACGCCGCCGCCCGCCGCGCCGCGCGGCGCCGCCCGTGCACGTCGAGTACCACCTGCTCCTGCTCCTAACGCTCGGCCTCGTCGCCTTCGGCCTGATCATGGTCTACAGCGCCTCGAGCGGCCTCGCCGTCGTGCAGGGCCAGGACCCGATCGCCGCGCTCGTCCGCCAGGGGAGCTACGCGCTCGCGGGCATCCTCTGCATGGCCGGGGCGACCCGCTTCTCCTACCGCCATCTGCGGGTCGCCGGGCCGTTCCTGATGCTCGCCGCGCTCATCGGTCTCGTCCTCGTCAAGGTGCCGGGCATCGGCCTTCGCCTGAACGGCGCCGAGCGCTGGATCGCCGCCGGCCCGATCACCATCCAGGCGTCGGAGTTCGCGAAGCTGGCCGTGGTCGTCCTGACCGCCGCCGTGCTCGCGGCCCGCAAGCGGCCGCCGCGGACGGTGAAGGAGCTCGTGAACCCGATCGGCGTGCTGGCGCTCGTGGTCTGCGCGCTCGTGGCGCTCGAGCCCGACCTGGGGACGACGATCGCGATCGCCGTCACCATCACCGGCATGCTGATCGTGGCCGGGACGCCGCTTCGGCTCCTGGCCGGCACGTTCGCGGTGCTCGGCACGGGTGCCGTGTTCGTCATCTCGCAGAACGCCTACATGCACGCCCGCCTGCTCGCGTTCATGCACCCCTTCCACGACGCCGGCGGGAGCGGCTACCAGAACGCGCAGGCGCTGATCGCGCTCGGCTCAGGCGGCATCTGGGGCAAGGGGCTGGGGCAGGGGACGCAGAAGCTGGCCTATCTGCCCGAGTCGCCTTCGGACATGATCGCGGCCGTGATCGGCGAGGAGCTGGGGCTCATCGGGATCCTGCTCACGGCGCTCGCGTTCGCCGGGTTCGCCGTGCTCGGCTTCCGGATCGCCCTGCGCGCGCGCGACCCGTTCGCCAAGTACCTGGCCGCCGGCGTGACGTGCCTCGTCACGGGCCAGGCCGTGGTCAACCTCGGCGCCGTGCTGGGGTTCCTGCCGCTGACCGGCGTTCCCCTGCCGCTGATAAGCTCAGGCGGCTCGAGCCTGGTCGTCTTCATGACCCTCTCCGGCACCCTCCTCAACGTGGCCCAGGCCGAACGCCGCCCCGTCCGCGCCATCTCCACCCCGGATGCCACCAAAGAACCCCGCCCGCGAACCCGAACGGCGAACGACGGTGCTGATCGCAGCCGGCGGAACAGCCGGCCACGTCGTGCCGTCGCTGGCGGTCGCCGCCGAGCTCACGGCTAGGGGCGCCTCGGTCGCCTTCGCGGGGACCGCCGACCGCATCGAGGCCCGGCTCGTGCCCGCCGCCGGGTACGCGCTCCACACCTTCCCGGTGACCGGCCTGCCGCGGAAGCCGTCGCCCGCGCTCGTCCGCGGGCTCGGCCTGGCCGGCCTGGCGCCGGCCCGCTGCGCGCGGATCCTGCACGACGTCCGCCCCGATGTCGTCTTCGGCGGCGGCGGCTACGTCGCCGGGCCGATGTTGGCCGCGGCCGGGATGCTGCGGATCCCCGCCGCGCTGCTCGAGGTCGACGCCCACCTGGGGCTCGCCAACCGGCTCGGCGCGCCGTTCGCGCGGCGGGTGTTCCTGGCCTTCCCGATCCCGGGGAAGGAGCCGCCCCGCTATCAGGTGACCGGCCGGCCGATCCCGCGCGCGGTGCTGGAGGCGACCGCCGAGGAGGGCCGGCGTGAGTTCGACCTGCCGGCCGATCGCCCCGTCGTGCTCGTCTTCGGCGGCAGCCTCGGCTCGACGACGATCAACCGCTCCGCCGCGGCGGCATGGGCGGGCGCCGACCCAGCGTTCACGGTCGTGCACGTCACCGGCGAGCGCGAGTTCGCCCAGTACTCCGGCCGGGCCGCGCCGCACTACCGGGTGCTGGCGTGGACCTCCGCGCTCGGCCCGCTCCTGGCGGCCGCCGACATCGTCGTCTCGCGGGCCGGCGGCTCCGTCTTCGAGATCGCCGCCGCCGGAAAGCCCGCGATCCTCGTACCCTCCCCCAACGTGACCGCCGACCACCAGAGCCTGAACGCCGCCCACTTCGCCGACTCGGCCGCGATCGTGGTCGAGGACACGGCGCTGACCGCGGCCCGGCTCGACTCGGAGGTGCGGGCGCTCCTGGCCGAGCCGGCCCGGCTCGAGGCGATGTCGGAGGCCGCCCGGCGGCTGGCCCGCCCGGACGCCGCCGAGCGGATCGCCACAACGCTTCTGGAGCTGGCGCTGTGACCGGCTTCGCCGACCGCCGCCTGCACATGGTCGGGATCGGCGGCGCCGGCATGTCGGCGCTCGCCGCGATCGCCTACGCGTGGGGGGCCGACGTCGACGGCTGCGACACGGCCGCGTCGGCGTACACCGAGCGGCTGGAGCGGTTCGGCATCCCCGTCTCGCTCGGACACGACCGCGGCCACCTGGACGACGAGATGGACGTCGTCATCTCGTCCGCCGTCCCCGCCGACACGGACGAGGTGCTCGAGGCGCGGGTGCGCGGCCTCCCGGTCCTCCACCGGGCCGAGCTCCTGGCCGAGATGGTGGCGGCGAAGCGCTCGATCTGCGTGGCGGGTGCACACGGGAAGACCACCACGACCGCCATGGTCGCCTACGCGGCGACCCGGCTCGGGCTCGACCCCACATGGCTCGTCGGGGGCGACGTCCCGCAGCTCGGCGGGAACGCCGGCCCCGGCGGGGGCGAGCTGCTGATCGCCGAGGCCGACGAGTCGGACGGATCCTGCGCGCTCCTTCGTCCTCGCATCGCCGTCGTCACCAACATCGAGCTCGACCATCACGACCGGTTCGGCTCGGATGACGAGCTGCGCGCGCTCTTCGCCGGCTGGGTCGCGAGCGTGCCCGGCGATGGTGTCGTCCTCCTGGGCGACGGCGTCGACCTCGATTCGCCGGCGCCGCGCGCCTGGTTCGGGTTCGAGGAGCAGGCGGACTGGCGCGTGACCGGATTCGAGGGAAACGGCGGCGGCTCCCGGTTCTGGCTGCGCGTGCCGTCGGCGCCGCCCGTGCGCGTGGAGCTGCCGCTGCCGGGCCGCCACAACGCCCAGAACGCGGCCGGCGCCGTGGCGGCGCTCGTCGCCGCGGGCGCCAGCGCCGTCGACGCGGCCGAGGCGCTGCGCGACTTCGAGGGCGCCGGCCGGCGCTTCGAGCGGCGCGGGTCGGTGGCCGGCGCCGAGATCGTCGACGACTACGCCCACCACCCGACCGAGGTTGCCGCTGCGATCGAGGCCGCTCGCGCCCAGTCGCCCGCCCGCGTGCTCGTCTGCTTCCAGCCCCACCTCTACTCTCGCACGGCGGCCCTGGCCGAGCGGTTCGGCGAGGCGCTGGCCGCCGCCGACGAGGCGGTCGTCACCGAGATCTACGGCGCCCGCGAGCAGCCGGTGCCGGGAGTGACCGCCAAGCTCGTGGTCGACGCGGTCGCCGAGCGCCGCCCGGGGATGCCGCTGGCCTACGAGCCGACGCTCGAGGACGCCGCGGACTACCTTCGCGCGCGTGTGCGCGAAGGGGACATCGTCCTGACCGTCGGCGCGGGGGACGTTCGCCGAGTCGGCGACCTCCTGCTCGGGTGACCGGCACGGGCCGTATCCTTTGGTGTGGTCACCATCGATCCGAGTCTCCCCGGCGCCGAGATCGTCGACCCGGGCCTGTCCGACCTCGACCGGGGAGCCGTGACGGTCAACTCGCTGCTCGTCTCGATCGCGGCCACCCGCCTGCGCGCCGCTGGACTGCCCGTGGGCGAGCCGCTCCCGGACCCGGAGAACCAGCTCTACACCCTGCTCGCCCGAGATCATGGCGACGCCGCCCACGCGCGCATGAGCTCCCGCGTCCGGCGGCTCGTGAGCTCCGAGCGGGCCTACGAGTGCGCCCTCTAGCAGGCGCCGACCGCATCAAGGCGCTCCTGTCGGCGCTCGGACGCGAGGCGTCCGAGCCGGCGGCCGCCTATCTGATCGGCGGAGTGACGGCCGTGCTCCTCGGCTGGCGCGACTCGACGGTCGAAGTCGAGGCGATGATCCGGCGCGGGTTGGTCGATCCTGCCACCGCCCTGCGCCACCCGGCCGAGATCGAGCCGCAGCTCTTCCGGTTTCCGGCGATCGACCCGGCGGAGTTTCGGCGCAGAGCCGAGGATGTTCTCGGCAGACGACGGAGCGCGACGTGAACCCGCCCGCCGTCGTCCAGGCCGACTACCCGACCGCCCGCCTCACCACGGTCGGCACCGGCGGGCCGGCGCGGTGGTTCGCGCGGCCCACTACCGTTGCCGAGCTGGGCGACGTGCTGGCGTGGGCCGGCGGCGAAGCGCTCGACGTGGCCGTGATCGGGCTGGGGTCGAACCTGCTCGTTGCCGACGAGGGCTACGACGGCGTCGTCGTGCGGCTCGCAGGCGAGCTGGCCCGGATTGAGCGCGCCGGCGACCGTGTTGTCTGCGGTGGCGGCGCGTCGCTGGCGGCGATCGTGAAGCGGGCGACAGGGTGGGGGCTCTCTGGCATCGAGTTCGGCTGCGCGATCCCGGGGACGGCCGGCGGTGCGGTGCGCATGAACGCCGGGGCCTACGGCGGCGAGGTGCGCGACGTCCTCGCCGACGTCCTCGTGATCGGCCCGGATGGGAGCCGCCGCGGCGGCCCGGACGAGCTCGGCATGCGCTACCGGCGCTCGGACCTCGCCCCGGGCGAGGTCGTCGCCGAGGCCGTGCTCGGGCTGCGGCCCGACGACCCGGACCGAATCCGGCGGACGGTGTCCGACATGCAGCGGCGCCGGCGCGAGGCCCAGCCCGCCAAGGTGCGCACGTTCGGGTCGGTGTGGAAGAACCCGGATCCCGAGCGCACGGCCGGGCGGCTGCTCGAGGAGTGCGGCCTGAAGGGCTACGTCGTCGGCGGCGCCCGGATCTCGCCCGTCCACGCCAACTTCATCGAGAACCACGACGGCGCCAGGTCGGCCGACGTGATCGCGCTCATGCGCGAGGCCCGCCGGCGGGCGCGCGAGCACGGAGTCCAGCTCGAGCACGAGGTGCAGATGCTCGGGCCGATCGAGCTCGACATCTGATCTACATTGCCGCCATGAGCGACGACGCCCAGCGGACGACCTGGCTGGCCTGGGAGGCCGAGCTTCGGGCCGCCGCCGACGCGCTGCGCGACCGGCCCGAGCACGCCGACGTCGTGCGGTTCCTGGAGCACCAGATCACCATGGCGTCGCACAACGCGTACTGCGGCACGCCGACCCCGTTCGCGGTGCCCGGCGTCCCGGCCCGGTAGCGCGGTTCGCGGCAGGATCGCCACCGCCGCCGCCGAAGTCCCCCGCATGGCATTTGCTGCCAATGTCGACCGAGCGCTGCTCCTGCGCCGGCAGGCGCTCAAGAAGGCGGAGGGGAGGCGGAGGCTGGCGCTGCTCTGCCTGGCCGTGGCCGTCGTGCTCGCACCGGCCGGCTACTGGGTCCTCGCCAACTCGAGCGCGTTCGCCGTGTCGGGCATCGCGGTGTCGGGCGGCGGTGGGATCGTGAGCGCCGAGGCGCGCGAGGCTGCCGCGAATGCCGTCAAGGGCCGCAGCCTCCTACAGGTCGATGCCGGCGACGTCGCGCGCGCGGTCGAGCGGCTGCCGTACGTCCGCACCGCCACGGTCGACCGCTCGTTTCCGCACACGCTCTCGGTCCGGATCACGACCTACCACCCGGCCGCGACGATCAAGTCAGGGAAGACCGCCTACCTCGTCTCGAGTGACGGGCGCGTGCTCTCGGAAGGCGTGCCCGACAACAGCCGCCTGCCGGTGATCAGGGTTTCGGACGGGCTCACGCTCGCGCCCGGAACGCGGGTGCGCGCGGGTGCCGTCGCGGCCGCGCTCGACGTCCTGCGCTCGACACCCAGCGCCTTCGTCCGCCGGGTCGGCCACCTGCGCAAGCTCACCACCGACGACTCGGGCCTCGTGGCCGTCATCGGCCGCGGACTCCAGCTGCGGCTGGGGTCGGCCGACCAGATCGACCTGAAGCTGCAGGTGGCGGTGCGGGTGCTGCGGTCGATGCAGCCGGCCACGCGGTCGGCCCTGGCGTACGTCGACATCTCCGTGCCCGGCCGACCGGCGCTCGGATACAAACACTCAGCCTCGACATGAGACTTAGACACGACCGTTCTCACGCTCCGCTTGACAGAGAGGGTGGGCGACGGTACTCTCGGACCGCGCAGTTTCGCCGGAACAGGCTGCAGCATGCCCGAACTCGGCGGCGCGCTCGAACGTGATGTCAAACCCTCAAGTAGAGGGTTAGCCCGAGGAGCGAGCTCGATATGAGGGATCAGAGCGGAAACTACCTGGCAGTGATCAAGGTCGTCGGCGTCGGCGGCGGGGGCACGAACGCGGTCAACCGCATGGTCGACGCGGGCCTCAAGGGCGTCGAGTTCATCGCGGTCAACACCGACGCGCAGGCGCTGCTCATGTGCGACGCCGATGTCAAGATCCACATCGGCTCGAAGATCACCCGGGGCCTCGGCGCCGGCGCGGATCCGTCGATCGGCCAGGAGGCCGCGACCGAGAGCCGCGACGAGCTGAAGGAGGCGCTGAAGGGCGCCGACATGGTGTTCGTCACCGCGGGCAAGGGCGGCGGCACGGGCACGGGCGCGGCTCCGGTCATCGCGGAGATCTCACGCGAGCTCGGCGCGCTCACCGTCGGCGTCGTCACCCGGCCGTTCGGGTTCGAGGGCCGCAAGCGCTCCGATCAGGCCGAGGGCGGGATCAAGCAGCTCCGCGACAAAGTCGACACGCTGATCATCATCCCGAACGACCGCCTGCTCCAGGTCGTCGAGAAGCGCACCTCGATCGTCGACGCGTTCCGGATCGCCGACGACGTGCTCCGCCAAGGCGTCCAGGGCATCACCGACCTGATCACCGTCCCTGGCCTGATCAACCTCGACTTCGCCGACGTGCGCACGATCATGCGCCAGGCCGGGTCGGCCCTCATGGGGATCGGCGTTGCCGGCGGCGAGAACAGGGCGGCCGAGGCTGCCAAGGCGGCGATCTCCTCGCCGCTGCTCGAGGCATCGGTCGAGGGCGCGACGGGCATCCTGCTCAACATCACCGGCGGCCCCGACCTGGGCCTCTTCGAGGTGAACGAGGCGGCCGAGATCGTCGGCTCGGCGTCCGACGCCGACGCCAACATCATCTTCGGCGCGGTCATCGACGAGGGCCTGGGCGACCAGGTGCGGGTGACGGTCATCGCCACCGGCTTCGACCGTCGCTCCAGCGAGCGCCCCGTCGCGGCGTTCGCCGCCGGCGGCAAGCAGCGCGAGGGTGGGTTCCTGCGCCGGCCGAAGGCGGCCGAGCAGGAGGACACCGGCGAGTTCAGCATGCCGCCGACGGATCCGCTCGAGATCCCGTCGTTCCTGCGCGAGGAGTAAGAAGCACGGTCACCGGCGCCGCCATCCGCGACGCCCGGCCCGGTGACGGCGCCGCCCTCGCGGCGCTCGTTGCCGACCTGGGCTACGCGACCGGCGACGAGCGCCTCGCAGAAGCGCTCGCCGCGCTCGGCCCGGACGAGCGCGTGATCGTGGCCGAAGCCGACGGCGCCGTCCGCGGGTTCGCGAGCGCCGGCGTCGTCGCGTTCTTCCACGACGGCACGCGCCGGCTGCGGCTGACCGCCATCGCGGTCTCGCCCTCACACCGCGGTCGCGGCCTCGCGCGGAGCCTTGTCCGGGAGCTCGAGCGGTGGGGACGCGACCAGGGCTGCAGCCTGCTGGAGGTGACGAGCGCCGGGCACCGGACCGACGCGCACGCCGCCTACCGGGCGCTCGGCTTTGCGGAGGCGCCGCTGCGGTTCACGCGGTCTTTGTGACGGAACGCGCTCCCTCCGGGGAACGCGTGTATAGACTGCGCCTCCGGATGCACGCGTCCGAGGCTCCCCGCCGCACTCCGCTTCACGACCGGCACCTGGCAGCCGGGGCCCGGATGGTTCCGTTCGCAGGTTGGGCGATGCCGGTGCAGTACGCCGGCATCATCTCCGAGCACCGTGCTGTCCGCGAGCACGCCGGCGTCTTCGACGTGAGCCACATGGGCCAGCTCGAGGTGCGCGGCCCGGGGGCCCTCGACTTCCTGCAGTCGATGCTCTCGAACGACCTGGGCCGGATCGGCATGGGCCAGGCCCAGTACACGCTCCTGCTCGACGACAACGGCTGCCCGATCGACGACCTCATCGCCTACCGGCTGGACGACGACCACCTGCTGCTCGTCGTGAACGCCTCCCGGGTCGACGACGACCGCGAGTGGCTGCTCGCGCGCCTGGGCGACGGCACCGTCCTGGACGACCGCTCCGCCGACATGGCGATGCTCGCGCTCCAGGGCCCGGCCGCCCTCGACCTGGTCGAATTGCCGCGGCTGGCCCCGTTCGAGTTCACGCGCGCGGAGGTCTGCGGCGTCCTGGGCATCGTCGCCCGCACGGGCTACACCGGCGAGCCGGGCGTCGAGATCATGGTCGCCCCCGACAGGGCCGGCCAGCTCTGGGACAAGCTGCTCGCCGCCGGCGCGGCGCCGGCCGGGCTGGGCGCGCGCGACACCCTGCGGCTCGAGGTGTGCTACCCGCTCTACGGCAACGACCTGTCGCAGAGCCGCACCGCGCTCGAGGCCGGCCTGGGCTGGGTGTGCGCGCTCGACCGCAAGGAGTTCGTCGGCGCGGAGGCGCTGCGCAGGCAGCTCGAGGCGGGCGGCCACGACCGCCTGGTCGCGTTCCGCGTCTCCGGGCGGGGGATCCCGCGTCAGGGGATGGCCATCCGCCCGGCGGGCGAGGTGACGAGCGGGACGATGTCGCCCACGCTCGAGGTCGGCATCGGCATGGGGTACGTGCCCCCCGAGCTGGCCGCCGAGGGCACCGAGATCGAGATCGACGCGCGCGGGCGCCCGGTTGCCGCGCGGGTCGCGTCCAAGCCGCTGTACGTGAAGGAGAAGGTCACATGAGCGACGAGAGCTATCCCGACGAGCTGCACTACCACGACGCCCACGACTGGGTGCGCGTCGACGGCGACACGGCCACGTTCGGGATCACCTGGTACGCGCAGGACACGCTGGGCGAGGTCGTCTTCTACAGCCCGCCGGAGGTGGGCCACAGCGTGACGAAGGACGCCGACTACGGCGAGCTCGAGTCCACGAAGGCCGTGTCCGGTCTCGTGGCGCCGATCTCCGGCGAGGTCGTCGAGGTGAACGAGGCGCTCGACGGGAACGAGAGCACGATCAACGACGACCCGTACGGCGAGGGCTGGCTGATCAAGGTGCGGATGTCCGACCCGTCCGAGGTCGACGCGCTCATGGACGCGGCCGCCTACCGCGAGCTCGTCGAGTCCCTGTGACGTTCACCGCGCTCACCGACTCCGACCGCGATGCGATGCTCGCCGCCGTCGGCGTCGGGTCGATGGAGGAGCTCTTCCACGACATCCCCGACGCGGTCCGGCTCGGCCGCGAGCTCGACCTCGAGCCGGCGCTGACCGAGTCCGAGCTCATGGCCCACCTGTCCGAGCTGGCGTCGCGGAACGCCGACGCCGGGCGCGAGCTCCTGTTCCTCGGCGCCGGCATCTACGACCACTACGTCCCCGCCGTCTGCGACGCGGTGATGCAGCGCGGAGAGCTCCTGACCGCCTACACGCCGTACCAGCCTGAGATGAGCCAGGGGACGCTCCAGGCGATCTTCGAGTACCAGACCGCGATCTGCGAGCTGACCGGCATGGACGTGTCGAACGCGTCCGGGTACGACGGGATGACGGTCGCCGCGGACGCCTGCTACGTGGCCCGCGCGACCACCAAGCGCTCGAAGGTGGTCGTGGCCCAGACGCTCCACCCGCAGGTGCGCCGCGTCGTCCGCACGTTCGCGCCCGGGTTCGGGCTCGAGGTCGTCGAGGTGCCGCACTCCGGCGGGACGACCGACCCGGACAAGGTCCGGGCGGCCGCGGAGGACGCAGCCTGCGTCATCTTCCAGCAGCCCAACTTCTTCGGCTGCCTGGAGCCGGCGCCCGACCTTGCCGCCGCCGCGACCGCCGCCGGCGCGCTCCCGGTCGCCCACGTCGACCTGCTCTCGCTCGGCGTCCTCGAGGCCCCCGGGAACTACGGCTGCGCGCTCGCGATCGGCGAGGGCCAGTCGGCCGGGAACCACATGAGCTACGGCGGGCCGCACTACGGCTTCATGGCCGCCCAGGGCGAGCACATCCGCCGGCTGCCGGGCCGCATCGTCGGCGAGACGCACGACCGGGAGGGGAAGCGCGGGTACGTGCTCACGCTCCAGACCCGCGAGCAGCACATCCGGCGCGAGAAGGCGACGTCGAACATCACGACCAACCAGACGCTGCTCGCCCTCGCCGGGCTCGCGTACCTGTGCTGGCTGGGCCCGCGCGGGCTCGAGGACGTCGGCCGGGCGTGCCTCTCGCTCGCCGAGGAGGCCAAGCGCACCGTCGGCCATCCGCTCGCGTTCGACAGGCCGACGTTCAAGGAGTTCGCGCTCGATGTCGGCCGGCCGGCCGAGGACGTCGTCCGCGCCGCCCGCGCACAGGGCGTCCACCCCGGCTACCCGCTCGGCCGCGACTACCCGGACATGGAGAACGTGCTCCTCGTGGCGGTCACCGAGAAGCGCACGAAGGCCGATATCGGCCGGCTCGCGGAGGTGCTGCAGCCGTGAGGCTCGTCTACGAGCGCTCGCGGCCCGGCCGCCGCGGCGGGCGCGTGCCGGCGCCCGGCGTCGAGACCGCGGAGGTCCCGGCCGAGCTGCGCCGGGCCGCGCCTCCGCGCCTCCCCGAGATCGCAGAGCCCGACCTGGTCCGCCACTTCACCGAGCTCTCGACCCGCACGTTCGGGATCGACACCGGCTTCTACCCGCTCGGCTCGTGCACCATGAAGTACAACCCGCGCGTCAACGAGCGGGCGGCGGGGCTGGCCGGCTTCCGCGACCTGCATCCCCACCAGGACCCGGCCGGCGCACAGGGCGCGCTCGAGCTGATGTGGCGGCTCGAGCGGATGCTGGCCGAGGTGGTGGGCCTCGACGCGGTGACGCTCCAGCCGGCCGCCGGCTCGCAGGGCGAGCTCACGGGGCTCACGCTCATGCGCGCCTACTTCGACGATCGCGGCGAGGACCGTACCGAGGTCGTCATCCCCGACACCGCTCATGGCACGAACCCCGCCAGCGTTGCCATGGCGGGCTACACGCTGGTCGGCGTCAAGACCGACCCGCGCGGCAACATGGACGTGGACGACCTGCGCGGCAAGGTCGGGCCGCAGACCGCCGGCCTCATGCTGACCAACCCGTCGACGCTCGGCCTCTTCGAGGAGCGGATCACGGAGATCGCCGACATCTTCCACGACGCCGGCGCGCTCCTCTACTACGACGGCGCCAACCTGAACGCGGTGTGCGGCATCTCGCGGCCGGGTGACATGGGCTTCGACGTCGTCCACTTCAACCTGCACAAGACGTTCTCGCAGCCTCACGGCGGGGGCGGCCCCGGCGGCGGCCCGGTGGCCGTGCGCGCGGTGCTCGAGCCGTTCCTGCCGGTGCCGCGCATCACGCGCGGCGACGACGGGTTCGGGTACGACTGGGACGAGCCGAAGACGATCGGCAAGGTGCGCGGGTTCGCCGGCCCGTTCGGTGTCTTCGTCCGCTCGTACGCGTTCATGCGCATGTGGGGGCCGGACTTGAGGCACATGTCCGAGGTCGCGGTGCTGAACGCCAACTACGTCCTCGCCCGGCTCAAGGAGGCCTACGACCTGCCGGTCGACCGTCTCTGCATGCACGAGTTCGTCGTGTCGGCGCGGACGCTCAAACGCGAGCACGGCGTGACGGCGCTCGACGTCGCCAAGCGGCTGATGGACCACGGCTTTCACCCGCCGACGATCTACTTCCCGCTGATCGTCTCCGAGGCGCTCATGATCGAGCCCACCGAGACGGAGGCTGTCGAGACCCTCGACGCGTTCTGCGACGCGATGCTGGCGATTGCCAAGGAGGCCGCCGAGGATCCCCAGCAGCTGAAGGACGCCCCGCACACCCGCCCAGTGCGCCGGCTGGACGAGGCGGAGGCGGCCAAGCGGCTGACCGTCCGCTACCTGTTCGAGGACCACCCGACGTCGGAGTAAGCGCATGGCGCTCGAGGCCGTCCTCCTCGACTACGGCGACACCTTGCTCGAGTTCCGCCTCGACGACGAGCTGTGGGTCGGTGCGATGCGGGACATGCTGGTCGCGGCGGGCGGCCCGCCCGAGCGGGCGGCCGACCTGCGTGGCGAGATCGAGCGGCGCGTGACCGAGCTCACCGCCGATCCGGACGACCACGCCGAGCTGGTCTACGAGGAGGTGGTCGCCGAGGCGCTCGCGGCGGTCGGCACCTCGCCCGGCCCCGAGCTCCTGCGTACCGCGATCGAGGCCCAGCACCGCGGGTGGCTGAACGCCCGTCGTCTGCACCCGGAGGCGCACTGGCTCCTCGAGGAGATGAGGGCGCGCGGCCTTCGGATCGGCATCGTCTCGAACACGTTCGACCCGCCCGACCTCCTGCACGCCGACCTCGCCTCCGACGGCGTCGCGGAGCGGGTCGACGCGATCATCTTCTCGTCGGAGCTGGGGCTACGCAAGCCGGCGCCGGAGATCTACCGGGCGGCGCTCTCTGCGCTCGGCGTGGAGCCGGCGAACGCCCTCTTCGTCGGCGATCGGGTGCGCGAGGACGTCCAGGGCCCGGCGGCGCTCGGGATGCGCACCTGCCTCGTCACGTACTTCCGCGTCGACGGCGGCGACCACGGCCTGGCCGATGCCGTTGCGGAGAGCCCGGCGGACGTGCTCGCGACGGTCGACACGATCATGGCCGCCGGGAGGGGCGGGTAAACTCCGAGCATGGCCCGCATCCGCCAACCGCTCCCTGTGGTCGAGAGCACGGAGCAGGTCGAATGCCGTCGCTGCGGCGTCGTCTGCCAGAAAGTGGTGCACCCCTCGCGGTGCCTCGAGCAGTCGTGCCCGTTCCTCTACGCGTACGAGGCGTTCGGGCGCACGTACGTCGGCTGCACCCAGGAGATCTTCGCCGCCGACATCGACCTCGACATCCTGCGCCGGTCGACCAGGCGCCGGAACGGGTTCGGCGGCGTTCGCGCCGTGCGCGAGCCGCTGGCGGTCTGCCCGGTCGAGGTCGAGCGGGCCTACGAGAACCGCGCGGATCCGATGGGCTGCGTGAACCCGGAGTTCCACGAGCTGCCCGGCGACGGCCGAAGCAGCATCCGCGTCATCGCCGAGCGGTAGAGACCGACCTCGCGGCCCGGGCCGGCGAACCCCATGGGCCTGGCCCGGGCGGGGCCAGGCCCCGGCGGTCGGCCGCTCGACGGGGACCAGGTGTCGCATCGAAAGAGTGACGACTTCGGCACGCGCGCCGAGGCGGGGTCTGACCCTGGTGTGCGCGCGCTACTCGTCGCCGGCGGGCGGCCGGCGGAGGCGCTTGCGCGTGCCGGCCCGGCGCTTCGTCTCGAGCCGCTGCTCCGTGGCGGATCGCGTCGGCTTGGTCGGGCGGCGGGGCGGTGGCGGCGGCCGCAGCGCGTCGCGCATGAGCTCGCAGAAGCGCTCGACGGCGATCGTGCGGTTGCGGGCCCGGCTGCGCTCGTCCTGGGCTACCACCCGCAGCCGCCCCTCCGAGTCGAGCCGCGTGCGCAGGCGGCGGCGGACCAGGGCGCGCTCGGCCTCGGTCAGGGTCGGGCTTCGGGCGAGGTCGAAGAGCAGCTCGACGCGGGTGGAGCTCGTGTTCACGTGCTGGCCGCCCGGGCCGCCGCTGCGTGTGTAGCGGAAGCTCAGCTCATCGTCGCGCAGCGGGCTCGATGCGCCGATGTCAAGCTCGGGCATGGCGGCGCACGCCGGCCTTGTGCAGGCGGCGCAGTGCGGCGATCGTGGTCTTGTCGGGCCCGGCTGGGCCCGGCCCTGGGGACTCGGTGATCGCGGCCACGTGCTGGAGCTTCGGGTGGCCGAGGATGATGCCGAGCTTGCGGCCGATCAGGCCGTCGCCCGGATCGGCGTGCACGTCGCGGCGCGCGCCGAGCGGGAGCGCCGCGTCGTTCACGTGCAGGCAGACGAGCCGGTCGACCCCGATTCGCTCGTCGAGCTCGCTCACGAGCTCGTCGACGCAGGCCGGGTCGCGGATGTCGACCCCGGTCGCCCACAGGTGGCAGGTGTCGAGGCAGACGCCGATCCGCCTGGGCCGGCCGAGCTCGTCGATGACGCGGGCGATGTCCTCGAGGGTCAGGCCCATCGTGTTTCCGGCGCCCGCCGAGTTCTCGATCACGAGCCGCGTCTTCGACCGCTTCTGGCCCTCGTCCAGGGCGGCCCGGAGCGCGGGGATCACCTGCTGGAGCGCCGCGTCCAGCCCGCGTCCGAGGTGGCTACCGAGGTGGAAGACGACGCCGTCGGCCTGGTACGCCTGGGCCGTGAGCATCGTCTTTCGCAGGGCCTCGACGCTCTTCGAGTAGACGCCGTCGTCGGTCGCCCCGAGGTTGATCAGGTACGTGGCGTGACACGTGACCGTCCCGATGCCGTGCCCCGTGCGGGCGGCTCGGAACCGCGCGGCCGCGTCGGGATCGACGTCCGGGTGGTGCCACATGCGCGGGCTCTGCGTGAAGATCTGAAGCGCGTCGGCCCCGATCTCGCCGGCCCGCTCGGCGGCCTTGTGGGCTCCGCCGGCAGTCTTCAGGTGGGCGCCGAACTCCATCGGCCGATGGTATCTGCGCTCCGATACGCGCCGGGCCGTCACTAGACTGGCCGCCGTGCCCGCTCCCGTCGTCCGCATGCCGCCCAGCCCGACGGGCGCGTTCCACGTCGGGACGGTGCGCACGATGCTCTTCAACTGGCTCTATGCGCGCCACACGGGCGGACGGGTCGTCCTGCGGTTCGAGGACACAGACCGGGCCCGGTCGACCGAGGAGGCCGTTGCGCAGGCCGAGGACGTCCTGCGCTGGCTCGGGATCGACTGGGACGACGGGCCGCACCGCCAGACGCAGCGGCTCGAGCTCTACGCGGCGGCCGCCGCCGACCTCGTCGAGCGCGGGAAGGCCTACCCCTGCTACTGCACCGCCGACGAGCTCGCCGCCGAGCGCGAGCGGCGCCAGGCGGCGGGCCTGCCCTTGATCTACTCGGGCCGCTGCCGCGGGCTTACGGCCGACGAGCGGGCGGCCCGCGAGGCGGCCGGCCTCCCCGGCGCGATCCGACTGGCGATGCCCACCGCGGGCACGACCGCCATTACGGACATCGTGCGCGGCCACGTCGAGTGGGAGAACGCGCTTCAGGGCGACCACGTCATCTTCCGCTCCGACGGCACGCCCACCTATCTCTTCGCCAACCCGTTCGACGACATCGCCATGGGCATCACGCACGTGATCCGCGGCGAGGACCTGCTGTCGTCGACGCCGCGCCAGCTCGCTGTCTACGCGGCGTTCGACGCTCCGGCGCCGACCTATGCGCACCTGCCGATGGTGCTCGGCACCGACAAGAAGAAGCTGTCGAAACGGCACGGCGCCGTCTCGGTCGAGGAGTTCCGCGAGCGCGGCATCCTCGCGCAGGCGCTCATCAACTACCTGGCGCTCGTCGGCTGGAGCTACGACGACCACACGACGTTCATGACCGTGCCCGAGCTCGTCGAGCGCTTCTCGCTCGAGCGGGTGAACACGAGCCCGGGCGTGTTCGATGCCGAGAAGCTCGAGTGGCTGAACGGCGAGCACCTGCGTGCGCTCCCACCGGGCGAGTTCACGGCGGCGCTCGGCGACTATCTCGCGAGCTCCGGCTCTCCGCTGGCCGAGCAGCCGGACCGGGTCGCGCAGGTGGCCCCGATCGTGCAGGAGAAGCTGCGCACGCTCGGCCAGTTCGAGGGGTTCGCCGGCTTCCTGTTCGGGCCGGCGACGCTCGACGCGACGGCGTGGGCGCGCGTCGAGGCCGACTCCGACTCCGCCCGCTGGCTCGAGGCGGCCCGCGCAGCGCTTGCGGGCATCCCAGCCTGGGAGGCCGAGGCGATCCATGCCGCCCTCGCCGCCGCCTGCGAGCAGGAGGGCGTGAAGCCGCGCGTGCTCTACACGCCGATCCGGGTCGCGATCACCGGGCGGACCGTGGCGCCGGGCCTCTACGAGAGCCTCGAGCTCCTCGGCCGCGAGGAATCGCTTCGCCGGATCGAGGACGCGCTGGGCAGGCTCGCGGCGTAACTCTCCTGCAAACCGCCGCGATTCGCTTGCAAATCGCCCGGAGTTGAAGGATTATCGACTGCAACGGATAAGCGTTGCTCTTGCCGTGTTTGGGTCAATTCGCATTCCCGCAACACTGCCACGTCTGAGCGTGGCCGGCCTGCTGCTCGCCTTCGGGCTCACGGCAGCGGTCGCCACCGCGGTCGGCGTCGCCGCGTGGTCGCTCGGCACCACCGGCGGCTACACCGCCGAGCGGGTCGCGCAGATCCAGCGGGCGGCCTATCAGAACGGCATGGCGGCCGGGCTGGAGCGCGGCCGCGCGCACGGCAAGGCGGCCGGTCAGAAGAAGGGGCTCTCCGCGGGCGAGAAGCGCGGCTATCAGAAGGGCTACCGGAAGGGCCTCAAGCGCGGCCAGACCCTCGGCTACCAGCGCGGGCACACCGCCGGGTACAGCGACGGCTACTCCGCAGGCCAGACCGCCGGCAAGGCCGGCAAGAAGGCGGCCGGCAATTGACCCGCCCGCGTGAGGTGTGGCCGAGTCCGGGTGGGTGGTCTTTTGCCCCCACCGCCCCGATCGGCCGCCGGGCGCGGTAGGCTTCGCTGCCGTGGGGGTCACCATGTTGCACGTGCTCGCCCAGCTGTCCGGGGCCACGGCCTACGCGGCGTTCCTCGGGTGCGTGATCGCTGCGGCGTTTGCGATCGGCTCGTTCGACGGCGAGCCGGCCGTGCGCCTGGCTCGCATCCTCGCGTTCGTCGGCGGCTCGGCCGTCCTTCTGGCCTCCTCGAGCTCCACGCTCTACTACTGGCTCACAGGCTCCGCGTCGACCCGCTCGGCGTTCCTGATCGAGCTGGGACTGCTCGCCACGGCCGCGGCGTTCGCGGTCGTCGTCGCGCGCGCCCTCGAGGGCGGCGCGCGGGCCCGGCAGTAGCCCTGCAGTAGCTCTCAAGACACGGGCGCCGAGGCCGACTACCCCGGCGATGTCGATGCATCCCCCCGTGTCGTCAGCCGCCTGGCGCCACTCTCCGCGACCGAGGAGGACGTTGCCGTGGGCAAGGTGATCCTGCCGCTCTCCGAGGGCGAGCTGTCCGACAAGACGATCTTCGACCGCCGCTTCGTGATCGAGTGCTGCGAGACGTTCCACCTGCACTGGCGCAACCTCCGCCTCGAGCTCTCGGCCGACAACTGGATCCAGCTCGTCGAGGCGTTCGAGCAGGGCATCGCCAAGTGGCGCGCGCACGGTTCGCCGCGGTCGCATCCGCACCTCGAGCTGGCCCGCTTCCTGATGGATACGAGCGAGATCGTGAACGGGGCCACGGCCAACGCAGAGCTGTGCGAGAACCTCTACAAGACGCTGCGCGAGACCCACGGCGCCGACGCCGAGTTCTGGGTCGAGGACGCCTTCGTCCACTTCCACTACCGCGACCTGCGCGTCGAGATGCCGATCGCCGACTTCCTGCAGTTCTCGAAGACGATGACCGAGGCGCACACGAAGCTGCGCTCGCACACCTACCGGCCGATCGAGGACCTGTTCCGGCAGCTCGACGAGCAGAACATCGTCTACGTCGTCCTGCGCAACTGGGAGGCGCTGCCGGAGAGCGTCGCCGTCGGCCCGCACTCCGACCTCGACCTGCTCGTGCATCCGCTGCACGTCGAGAAGGTCGACAAGCTGTGGCGCGGCGAGCGCACCCACGCCGAGGACTTCCGCGTGCAGCGCAAGGTGCCCGTGCTCGGCCCGTCCGGCGAGCAGAGCTACATCCTGGTCGACGTCCGCTCGACCGACGACGGCTACATGCCCGAGGACTGGTGCCACCGGCTCCTCTCCCGGCGGGTGCCGCACAAGATGTTCTACGTCCTTCCGCCGCGCGACCACTTCGTCTCGCTGCTCTACCACGCGGTGGCGCACAAGGGCGTCATGAGCCCCGACTACGCGCAGCGGCTGGTCGCGTTGGCCGCCGAGGCCGGCATCGACACCGATGTGTCCCGGATCGGCGACTTCCGCGAGGCGTGCCGGATCTTCGCCGAGGAGGGTGTCGAGATCTCCAAGCCGCGCGACGGCTCGGTGCTGCCGAAGATGCCGTATCTCGACCCGCCGGCGAGCGTCGTCTCGAGCCGCATCCTGGATATCGTGGAAGGCCGGCCGTTCGTGAGCCGGGTGGCGTTCGTCGAGAAGGACGGCCGCCCGATCGTGCGCAAGCAGACGACGTTCGAGCTCGCCGAGCGCGAGCACGCGCTGCTCTCGCTGCTTGGCTCCGCCCACTTCCCCAAGCCGATCGCCACGTGGCGCGACGGGGTCGCGAGCGTGTGCGAGATGGAGCGCGTCGAGGGCTACCCGCTCTCCGACCTCGAGCGCTTCGTCGCCGAGACGTCGCCGAAGGGCGCCCGGGCGTTCCTGCTGGAGTGCATCGAGATCCTGGCCGAGCTCTCCGCCCACGGCATCACCCACCGCGACATCCGGGCCGACAACGTCCTCGTCCGCGACGGCCGTCCGGTGCTGATCGACTTCGGCTGGGCCGTGTCCGCCCAGCATCCGTACGTGACGCCCGCCGGGCTGGGCGACGCCGGGCGCGCGCCCGAGGGCTTCTGTGACGCCTACGCGATGGGCGTCGCGCTCACGCCGGCCTTCGCGCACCATCCCGAGCTCCTGCACGTTCTGGCCGCGATGACGCGGCCGGACACCGCAGAGCGGGTCACCGACCCGGCCGAGCTTCGGGCCCTCGTCGACGCCGGCGCTCCCGCGCCCGCCGAGGTGGCCGCCGCTGTCTGCCGGATCGCCGAGCAGGCCGTCGCGTCGGGCGTCCTCGAGCCCGCGGCCGCGGCGCTCCAACGGGCGCTCGAGATCGCCCCGGACGACACGGCCCTCCTCGCGGCTGCCGGCACGATCCGGCTCGCTCTCGGCGAGGCCGCGGAGGCAGAGCGGCTCTTCGAGCGCGTCCTCGAGGCCGACGTCGAGAACCTGGCTGCCCGCACGGGCCTCGCCCACGCTGCCGTCGACCAGGGCCGCCTCGACGAGGCCCGCGAGCGCTACGCCGCGATCCCGGTCGAGGCGCCGGCTGCCACCATCGTCATCCCGGTGATGAACCGGGTCGACCTGACCAGGCAGTGCCTGGCCGCGCTCTCCGCATCGACGCCGGCGCACCTCTACGAGGTCGTCGTCGTCGACAACGGCTCGACCGACGAGACCGCCGCGTTCCTGCGCCGGGCGCGCGCCGCCGGGATGCTGCGCGCGGTGACGAACGGCGAGAACCTCGGCTTCGGCAAGGCGTGCAACCTGGGCGCCTCGCTCGCCCGCGGCGGCGCGATCGTCCTCCTGAACAACGACACGATCCCCGGGAACGGCTGGCTCGAGGCGCTCCTCGAGGTCACCGAGGACGAGACCGTCGGCATCGTCGGCAGCCGCCTGCTCTACCCGGACGGCCGCCTCCAGCACGCCGGCATCGCCCTGAACGCCCAGGGCCTGCCGTACCACATCCACCGGCACGAGCCGGCCGAGTTCGGCCCCGCGCTCGTCCGGCGCGACTACCCGGCGGTCACGGGGGCCAGCATGCTCCTGCGCCGCGCGGTCTACGAGCGGCTGGGCGGCTTCGACGAGATGTTCCAGATGTACGTCGAGGACGTCGACCTGTGCCTGCGGGCCTGGGACGCGGGCCTGCGGGTGGTCTACTGCCCGAAGAGCCTCCTGGTGCACCTCGAGTCGGCGTCGGTCACCGACCTGGCCCGGCGCGACGAGCAGGTGCGCACCGGCTGGCAGCTCCTGCGCTCCCGCTGGGACGGCAAGCTCGTGAACCCGCCGTGGGCCGCGGAGGAGCCGGAGGTGCCCATGCTGGCGCTCGACGGCGTCCGCGGGTTCGCGGCGCTGGCCTTCGCCGACGAGCTCGTCGCCCACCCGGAGATCCTGCGCACCTACACCGAGACGTTCGGCGACAAGGACGACGCGTCGCTCGTGATCTACGCGCCCGGCCGCCAGCCGGCCGACATCGCCGGGGCGCTTGGCCAGGCCATGCGCCAGGCGGGCATCCGGGAGGAGGGCTGCCCCGACCTGCTCGTCGTCGCCGCCGACGGCGGTCGTCAGGGCGAGACCGCGCTCGCGCGGGCCGTCGACGCCGCCTTCACGCGCCGCAACCGCGAGGGCTCGTTCGCCTCGCTCGACCACTTCGACGACGCCCGCGTCGCCGACCTGCGGCTGCTGGCGGAGCGGCGCTGGGGTCGCCTGGCGGCGTGACCGCGGGCGCGCTGCCGCTCGTCTGGACGGGGTCGCTCTTCGACCCGTACGGCTACGCCGACGAGGCCCGCGCCTACCTGATCGCGCTCGACCGGGCCGGCCGCCCGGCGGCGGCGCGCGACATCCGCTTCACGAACGATCGCGTGCGGCTCCCGTCCGCCCAGCAGCGAGCGGTGGACGCCGCGCTGGGACGCACGCCCGGCGGCGCGTTCGCGCTCGTCCATCACCGCATCCCCGGCCCCGGGCAGCCGCTCCACCCGGAGGGACCGGACGTGGCGCGCACGATGTTCGAGACCTCAAGCGTGCCTCGGGCCTGGCTGCCGCGGCTGCTCGAGGTCGACGAGGTGTGGGTGCCGTGCGAGTTCAACCTCGAGACGTTCCCGCGCGGCGGGATGCCGGCCGACCGCCTGCGCGTGCTCCCCGAGACGATCGACTTCGACCTCTTCGATCCCGAGCGCACCGAGCCGCTCGTGGCGCACGGCGCCCGCGGCTTCCGGTTCCTCACCAACTTCGACTTCACCGACCGCAAGGGCTGGGACATCCTGCTCGACGCCTGGTGTGACGCGTTCGGGCCGGACGACGACGTCTGCCTCGTCCTCAAGTGCCTGGGCCTGCACGTGCCGGAGGCTGAGATCCGGGCCCGGCTCGACGCCTACCTGGCCGGACGCCCGACGGCCCCGATCCTGCTCGACACGCGCTTCCTGCCGGCCGCGGACATGCCGCGCCTCTATGCCGGCGCCGACGCGTTCGTGCTCGCCAGCCGCGGCGAGGGCTGGGGGCGGCCGTGGATGGAGGCGATGGCGATGGGCCTGCCGACGATCGGGAGCCGCTGGAGCGGGACGACGATGTTCATGGACGACGCGAACTCGTGGCTCGTCGACGGCGAGGTCGTCGAGGTCGCCGAGAGCGCGCAGAGCCACACGCCGTTCTACCGCGGCCACCGCTGGTTTCATCCCGACCGCGAGGCGCTGGCCGCCGCGATGGTCGAGGTGCGCCGGGGTGGGGCGGAGGTCGAGGCGAAGGCTGCAGCCGGGCGCGAAGGGTTGATCGACCGGTTCGGGCCGGAGCCGATCGCCGCGCGGATCGCCGAGCTGACGGAGGGCGCCATCGAGCGCTGGCGGCACCGCAGCTCGCGGCCGGTCACCTGCGTGTGGCGCGGGGACGGGGGATCAGGACATTCGCTGGCCGTCGTGAACGACGCGCTGGTGTCTGCGATCGAGGGGGAGGGCGCCGTGGTCGAGCGGACGATCCAAGAGCTCGGGTCGTCCCCGACCGCGGCGGTCGGCGTCGCCCAGCACTGGCCGCCGAGCTTCGACCCGCCGAGCGCCGGCCCGTTCGTCCTCTACCAGCCGTGGGAGTTCGGCCGCGTGCCGAAGCGCTGGGTCGATGAGGTGCGCCGGACGGTCGACGAGGTGTGGGCGCCGTCCGAGGCGGCGCGCCAGGCGTTCGTCGCATCCGGGGTCGCGCCCGACCTGGTGCACGTCGTCCCGAACGGCATCGATCCGCAGCGGTTCACGCCGGACGGGCCGCGCCGCGAGCTCCCGACCGAGAAATCGACGGTGCTGCTCTTCGTCGGCGGGATGACCTACCGCAAGGGCATCGACCTCCTGCTCGAGGCCTACGGACGGGCGTTCACGAGCGACGACGACGTGTGCCTCGTGCTGAAGGCGTTCGGGTCGAGGACCTTCTACAAGGGCCAGACGGCTGAGGACGCCGTGCGCGTCTTCCAGTCCGTGCCCGGCGCGCCCGAGCTTCTGCTCATCGACGAGGACCTCGCGTTCGACGCGATCCCGGCGCTCTACCGGGCATGCGACGTCCTGGTGCAGCCGTACCGCGGCGAGGGCTTCTGCCTCCCGGCGCTCGAGGCGCTGGCGTGCGGCCGGCCGGCGATCGTGACCGACGGCGGCTCGACCGACGACTTCGTGCCGGCCGAGTGCGGCTGGCGCGTGCCCTCCCGGCGCGTGCCGCTGCCCGACGGGGCGCTGCCGCCCGACTACGACCTGGCCGGCGAGGGCTTCCTGCTCGAGCCCGACGGTGACGCGCTCGTCGCGGCGCTGCGGGCCGCCGCCGACCCCGCCGAGCGGGCCGTGCGGGCGGCGAGCGCCCGGGCGCAGGCCGAGCGGTTCACGTGGGCGCGCGCGGGCGAGGTCGCGGCTGCGCGGATCGCGGCGCTCGAGGGCCGCACGCCGATCCGCCGGATCGCGCCGACGGCGGTGCCCGACCGGCGCGGGTTCGTCTTCGTCGTCCCGGCGGACTGGGGCGAGCGCGAGACATGGACCGGGCCGCTTCGGGCCTACGCCGAGGCGTTCAAGGCCGGCGACGACACGACGCTCGTCCTGCCGACGCTCGACGAAGCCGAGGCGCTGGCGCTCGCGAGCGCCGAGCTCGAGGCGGGCGGCTTCGACCTCGAAGGCCTCGCCGACATCTGCATCGCCGACTCAAGCGCCACGGTGGCCGAGGCGCTGGAGCTGGCCGCCGACGCGATGATCTGCGCCAACGTGGGCGGGCCGACGCGGGCCCGACTCATCGTCCCGGCCGAGCCGGCAGCCCTGCGGGCTGCGGTCGCGCGCGCTGCGTAACTGCCGGTTCGGCCAGGCCTCGAGCTGCGCGTACGCCTCCCGCATGAGCCGCTCCAGTTGGGCAGTGATCGCCGCTCGAAGCGCGCCGTGCTTGCGGTCGTCGTACGCGTGTTCAGGGGCGTTGCGCAGCTCCTTCGGGTAGCGCCAGACGGGCCCTCCGATCTTGTCGGACGGCTCCCAGTCGTACCGCGGATGGACGTGGCCGTGAAGGTGAGGCCGTGAGTTGCCGAGCACCTCGGAGTTGATTCGGTGGACGCCGCGGTCACGGCCGGCGGTCATCACCGCCTCCCCGAGGAGGAGCAGGTCGAAGGCGAACTGCCGCCGCGGTACCCACGCCAGGTCGGTCGGATGATCCACGGACATGTCGTCGACCAAGAGCAGCGAGTAGCCGGGGAGGTGCTGCGTGTCACCGATGACCGCGAAGCCGCTGCGCATGCGCGCCATCACCATGGGATTCTCGCCGCGGAGCGCCGCCGCGATCGCGTGGTATTCCCCGGCCACGCGCCGATGCTACCCCTGGGTCTCTGCGCTCACATTGGGGTGCCGCGGCAGCCCCTCGAAGTGGGCCGCCCTCCAGCTCGTGCGGAAGCAGCCCGGCGCGCAGCCGACGGCGAGGACGGTCGTGCCGGCGTCGACCGCGACCACCGAGCGGGTGAGGGCGGGGTCGCGTACGGCGACGACGGTGCCGGCGGGCGCGTCCGTCTCGTCGTCTCCGACCGTGACCCGGGCGTGGCCTGCCATCACCAGGTAGACCTCCTCCTGGCCGAAGTCCGCCTCGTCGTGCGGCGGGGCGATCGTGTCGCCGGCCGCCTTGGCGACGAACGCGTTCATGCCGAAGGCGGTCAGGCCGAGGTAATGCTGGATCGGCTTCCAGGCCGGGTCGCCCGGGTCCGTGAACGTGGGCACGTCGGGCACGTCCTCGAGCTTCGACACGGCGTACCCGGCCACGCGCTAGCCCTCGCGGCCGACGGCGTCGGCGGGCGGCGGCTCCTCGTCCGGAAGCGGCAGCGCCTCGGCGCCCGCAGGCCGCGGCGTGCGCGGCGGACCGGACGGCACCGTCGCGTAGTCGTAGGGATCCTCGGGCGAATCGGGCTCCTGTGGGAGCGGCCGGATCCGAAGCCGTGCCAGCAGCCGCTGCCAGCGCGACGGCCGCCTCGGCGGGCGCCTCTCCACGGCTAGGACGGCTCCTGGTAGAGGCCGATCACGTTCCCGCCCGGGTCGAGGAACCGGGCGGTGATCTCGGGCGCGTCGCCGCCGATCGGCTGCACGATCTCGCCGCCTGCGGCCTCGACCGCCTCGACGGACCGGGCCGCGTCGTCGACCATGATGTAGAAGAGCAGCCCGGGCTCGGCGGCAGGAGGGCGGCCCGTCACCCACTGGCCGCTCACCTCCCCGAGGCCGTCGTCGAAGGCGACTACACCGTCGTCGCGCTGGCGGATGTCCCAGCCGAACACCTGCTGATAGAAGGCGGCCGAGCGCTCGATGTCGGTCGCCGGGATCTGGATGTAGCAGATCTTCCCGTGCACGCTGCTTGGCATCGGCTCACCGTAGCACCGGGTCGCCGGAATGGCCTGCGCCTGCGGCCGAATGGCGTTCGGCGATATTCAGCGTCTCTCAGCGACGAACCACGCGTACTCGATCGCCCGCCCGCCTTCGAGCTGGGACTCGTTGTCGAGCTCGACAACGTGCAGTGAGGCGTCATCGAGGGCGTCGGCGACGAACTGCGCGGGAACGGTGTTGATGAACATCGGGACATCGAGCCACTCGTAGAGGCGACCCTCGTCGTCGCCCGGCTCGGCGCTCAGCAGGATGCGCCCTCCCGGTTTGAGCCAGCCCGCGAACTTCTCGAACAGACTCGGATAGTGAGCCGCGGGAACGTTGTCGATCAGATACAGCGCGACGATCGCGTCGAACGCTTCCGCTGGGAACGTGACCTCTCGGACGTCCACGCACCGGAATGTCGCCTGCGGGACGTTCGCCTCAGCGCGCCTGATCTGCTCAGGCGAGATATCCACGCCGGTGACGGTGTGGCTCTTTGCGATCTCGCGAGTCGCAGGGATGCCGTTCCCGCAGCCGAGATCGAGTACCCGTGAGCCGCTGGCCAGCGGCTCGATGAACTCGATCACACGTTTGAGTCTTGGCCATGGAGCCTCTTCCGACTCAAGCGCCTCGTACCGGTCTGCCACCTTGTCGTAGCCGCGAGCGACCATGTCTCCCGGATCGTTCTCAGACATGTGTGTCACCTCCGTGGAACAACGCACAGCGAGGCTCGCGCGGAAGACCGAAGACCCGCACGGCCGTGCGGGTCTTCGGGGAGTACCGCATACCGGATTCGAACCGGTGTTACCGCCGTGAGAGGGCGGCGTCCTAGGCCCCTAGACGAATGCGGCGCGCGCCCAAAGGCGGGCGGGAGTCTAGCGGACAACAGCCCGCGCCTGGCCCGTGAAAGATTGGGGTCTGACCCCGCTTTTTCACGCCGAGGACGAGGCGATCGCCTCGACCTCGATCTCGACCAGGTACTCCGGGCCGACGAAGCCGGCCACGCCGAGCATGGTCGAAGCGGGGCGGACGTCGGCGAAGAACTCGCTGTGCGCGCGGCCCACGTCGAGCTGGTTTCGCTCCATGTCGACGACGTACATCCGCGTTCGCACGACGTCGGCGAGCGACGACCCGAGCGCCTCGAGTGCCGCGCCGATCCGCTGGAGCGAGGCGACCGACTGAGCGTATGCGCCGTCCGGCGGGCGGCCGTCGGGGCCGACGCCGAGCGTGCCCGAGACATGGATCGCGTCGCCGACCCGGATCGCCCGGGCATAGCCGATCCGCGCCTCCCATTCGGTGCCGCTCGAGTGGTGCTGCCGCTCGCTCACTCCGCCTCCTTCCCGGCCACGCGCGCGGCGAGCGCCGCCTTCGTCGCGGGCCAGTCGTCGTCGATCACGCTGTACCAGGCCGAGTCGCGAAGCTCGCCCGCCCGGACCAGCATGTGCCGCCGGTGGATGCCCTCGAACCGGGCCCCGATCGCCTCGAGGGCAGCGCGCGAGCGCTCGTTCAGGGCGTCCGTCTTGAACTCGACGCGCATGCAGCCGAGCCGCTCGAAGGCGTGCTCCATGAGCAGGAGCTTGGCCTCGGCGTTCGCCGCGGTGCCCCAGGCGGCGGGCGACATCCAGGTCCAGCCGATCTCGAGGCCGCGGTGCTCGGGTCGAAGCGCCAGGTAGCGCGTGCTGCCGAGCGCCTCGCCGCCGTCGGCTTCGAGCACGCAGAACGGTGCGTCGAGCCCGGCCGCCGCGCGCTCGAGCGCGTCGGCCATCCAGGCGTGGAACGCCTCCGCCGACCCGGTCGGGTCGAGCGGCATCCACCGCCAGATGCGCGGATCCGCCGCGGCGGCCCGAAGGCCTGCCTCGTGCTCGGCCCGGAGCGGCTCGATCCGCACCGTTCGCCCCTGGATCGTGGGGGTCAGGTCTGCGAACGATGGGGCGGCGGCGGTGGCCACCGCCCCATCATCGCAACCGGGGTCGGTCAGTGCGTCAGCGTGATCCGGTGCGTCCCGAACGCCGACCCCTGCGGGTCGATCGTGACGGTGTAGGTGCCGCCGATCGCGAGCGGGATGGACACGTGGCCGCCGGTGCTCGGGAAGAACGTCGGCGCCAGCTTGGTGGTGCCGTTCGGCGCCGTGATCGACACCTGGGTCGCGCAGCACGTGTTCGACTCCATCTTGAGCACGAGCGTCCAGCCCGCGCCGCCGGTGAAGGTGAGCTTCACGCTCTGCCCGGGCGCGGTCGTCGCGATCGCGGTCGTGCCGTTCGTGACGGCCGTCCCGGTTGCGTTCGCCGGCACCGTGTAGAGCGTGAGGTCTGCCGACCCGACCGCCGTGCCCTGCGGGTCCACGCGCACCGTGTAGGTGCCGTTGGTGGGCAGCGTGAACGTGTCCACGTAGCCCCCGCTCGGGCCGACGAAGAAGGTCGAGATCAGCGTCGAGCCGTCCGGCTTCGTGATCCGGACGTTGGCGCCGGCCGAGCCGAGCGTGACGTTCGAGATCACGAGGCTGACCTTCTTGTTGGCGGTGCCCGAGAACGTGACCTGCATGTTCTGGCCGGCGCCGCTGTTGAAGGCCGTGACGGGCACCCCGTCGGGCGCGATCGTGAACGGCGCGTCGCCCGGCACCACGTCGAGGTGCACCGACATGTCGCCGGTGGCCGCGCCGTCCGGGTCGATCGCGACGCTGTAGGTGCCGTTCGAGGGCAGCGTGAGCGGGCTCAGGAAGCCGCCGCTCGTCCCGATCTGGATCGGGTTGCCGAGCGTCGAGCCGTCGGGCCGGCGCAGGTACACCGTGCTCGACGAGATGGTGACGCCCGACGCGGTCACGCTGACGCGCTGACCGGCGGTGCCGTCGAAGGTGACCGCCCCGTTCTGGCCGGGCGTCCCGATGTGCACCGTGGACGTGCTGTTGACGGCGCCGGCGGCGCTCGCATCGTTCGGCACGTCGTAGATCGTCCCCGTGACCGTCCCGAGGAAGAAGCTCTGCGGGTCGAGCACGATCTTGTAGGTGCCGTCGACCGGGAGCGTGAACGGCTCGATGAACTCGCCCGAGGTGTCGAACGAGCCGGAGTCGAGGACGTTCCCGTTCGGCTTCAGGATCTGGTAGTCGGTGTCGGCGACCGACGAGGCCAGCTTCACGCTGACCGTCTCGCCGGCCGTGCCGGGGAAGCGCAGCTTGGCGTTCTGGCCCGGGATCGTGAACGACACCGGGTTGGGCGAGCCGTCCGCCGCCACGTCGTCGACCATGTCGGGCGGCACCGTGTAGGCGTGCACCGACACCGAGCCGGTCGCCTCGTTCACGGGGTTCAGGAAGACGTGGTAGGCGCCGGTCTGGTCGACCGCGATCGGCTCGACCATGGCGCCGCTGCCCGTGAGCGTCTGCGTCGGCACCAGCACCGTGCCGTCGGGGTTCTTGATCCACATCTTGCCGGGCGAGTTGCTGACGCCGGTGAACGTGAACGACAGGCGGTCGCCGTTCGCGGCCGCGACGTAGAGCGAGCCGTTCTGGCCGGGCGTCGCGAGGTTGAACGTGTGCCCCGATCCGTCGGCGGCGATGTTCGCGGTCTGGTCGCCGTGGAACGTCCAGGCGGTGACCGTCTGGTTGCCCTTGGAGAACGACTGCGGGTCGACCTTGATGGTGTACGTCCCCGTCTGGGGCAGGTCGAGCGGCTCGACCCACTTGCCGCCGACCACGCCGACAGCCGGCATGAGCGTCGTGCCGTCGGGGTTCTTGACCAGCAGGTTCACGATCGGCGTCGAAGCGGTCAGCTTCAGGCTGAGGTTCCAGCCGGCGGTGCCGGTGAACGTGTACGAGGCGTTCTGGCCCGGAGTCGTCGTCGTGAGAGGCGCGCCCGGGGTGCCGGACGTGAGCACGGCTGTCGGATCGGCCGGGACGTTGTAGAGCGTGACCGTCGTCTGACCGGTGTGCGTGCCGCGCGCATCGACGACGATCGAGTACGTGTCGTCGGCCGGCAGGGTGACCATGTCGAGCCACGCGCCGCCGGCGTTCAGGCCGGATGTGCGAAGCACTGTCCCGGACGAGTCCTGGAGCGTGATCTTGCCCGCCAGGATCGACGTGTTGGTGGCGCGGACGGCGACGCGCTGGCCGGCGCTGCCCGTGAAGTTCGCCCGCGAGGTGCCGCCGGCGGTGTTCACCGCCACGGCCACCGACGGGCCGCCCGGCGTGATGGAGTAGGTGGCTGCGCCCGCGGGCACGACGGATGCCGCCAGGACGGCTGCGGTTGCGACGACGAGTGACGCGAAGCGTGCAGCGCGCGGAGAGCGCGCACGCCGGGTTGGAGCGTACGGGGTCATTGCCACCTCAAATTGAAGACAACGCAGTAAGACGTGCACGTTCAACATCGTCAACGGCGCTGCGCCGCTAACCACCCTTCCGAGCCATGAACCGCACGCTCCCCCGGCCGAGGGATCCGTGTCATGATGCGCGCCCGAAACCGGACGGGAGGAAGCGATGGCGGACGAGGGATACGTCGAGGTCGAGGGCGGCCGCGTGTGGTACCGGCGCCTGGGGGACGGAGACGCGCTGCCGGTGCTGCTCCTCCACGGGGGCCCGGGCGCGGCGCACGACTACATGCTGCCGCTGGCGGAGCGGCTCTCGGAGCACCGGCCGGCGATCGTCTACGACCAGCTCGGGTGCGGCCGCTCCGACAAGCCCGACGACACCTCGCTCTGGACCGTCGACCGGTCGGTGATCGAGGTCGACCAGGTGCGGGCGGCGCTCGGCCTCGACCGCTGCCACCTGCTCGGCCAGTCATGGGGCGGCTGGCTCGCCATCGACTACATGGCCCGCGACCCGGCCGGCGTCGCGGGGCTCGTGCTGGCCAGCACGTCGGCCAGCATCGCCCAGTTCGTCGCCGGCGCCCGCCAGCTGATCGAGGACCTGCCCGAGCCGCACCGCACGGCGCTCCAAGAGCTCGGGGCCCGCGGCGAGTACGACCATCCCGACTACCGCGCCGCCGAGCAGGAGTTCTACCGCCGCCACCTGTGCCGGATGGATCCGTGGCCCGATGCGCTGGTGCGCAGCTCCGACCAGATGGAGGGAAACCAGGTCTACCTGACCATGAACGGCCCGACCGAGTTCGACGTGATCGGCCGCCTGCGGACGTGGGACCGGACGCCCGACCTGGGCCGCATCGACGTGCCGACCCTGGTCACCTGCGGACGCTACGACGAGATCACGCCGGCCTGCTCCGAGACGATCGCCGAGGGGATCGGGGACGCCCGGGTGGTGGTGTTCGAGGAGAGCGCCCACGTGGCCCATCTCGAGGAGGCCGAGGCCTACGCCGGCACGGTCGAGGAGTTCCTGGAGTCGGTGGAGGCGCGCGCCGCGGCCTAGAGCAGGTCGACCAGCGGCAGCGCCCGGTGGGGCCGCGGCGGGACGAGGAAGTTCTGCCGGTGGGTCGTCGTGAGCACCGAGTTGATGCCCTGGCCCGGATCGCGGGCCTCGAGCGGGACGCGCGTGCCGTCGGCGAAGACGCCGTCCATCGCCCGCCGGGTGCGGGCGAAGTCGTCGCTCGTGGGGTGGAAGACGACGAAGTGCACCCCGGCCGCGGCGCCGGAAGCCATCCGATCCTCGGCAGGCCGGGCGCTCCAGAAGAACGGGTTGTCGAGCGTGTTGGCGTCGGCCCGCTGCGGAACGGCCGTGCCGGCGCGGTAGAGCGTCCCGTCGGCGCCGCGCACGTCCTCGGGCAGGCGCGAGGCTGTCTGGATCGAGGCGCTGTGGCCGATCGCGCTGTGGCGGTGGTAGTCGCGCTGGTTGTCGGCGACGGTGGCGACGTCGTCGGGGCCCTGGCGGACGGTCTGGGTGCCGGGTGGCTCGTCCTTGTCGGGGCGAAACAGCGTGGAGACCCGCTGGTTGAAGTCGAACGAGAGATACCAGGCCTCGAGGTCCTCGAAGATGTGCGAGAGGTGCATCGTCGTGCCGCCCGTGAAGTATCCGGCGGGGCCGCCGTCGGCGTAGCCGAGCGTCTCGAGGTTCGCGATCAGCTCCGGGCCGAGGCCCCCCTTCTGGGTCGACGTGAAGCCCAGGAAGAGCTCGGCGCCCTCCGGGATGAGCTGCGCGCCGGGCACGCCGGCTGCAACCGCCATCCGCCGGGGGAGGCCGGCGCCGCCCTCGAACCCGCCGCCGGCGAACCCGCGCCGGATGCTCGTGGGACGCCACAGGTCGAGGTCGTTCACCAGCGCGCGTGAGGCCTCGGCGATCCGCTCCAGGCTGTCGCTGCGGAGCAGGAGCACGGCGTCGTTCTGCTCGAGGATCGTGGCGTGCGGGTCGCTGGGGAACCGCTCGGCGTCGAGGAGCACGCGCACGTCGCGCCCCTCGGCCTGCGACGCCCTCCGGTCGACCGGCAGGTGGGTCTTCGCCAGGTCCGGCACGACCCGGCGGAAGTACGGGAGCCCCCAGCCGACGGCCACGCCGACGCCGGCGGGCGTAGGGGAGAAGCGGCGCTCGACCGACGCGATCGCGTTCTCGAGCGCGGCGCGGGCCGCGCGCAGGCCGGCGCGGGTCTCGCCGGCGGTCAGCTCGAGCGTCACCACCTGCATGTGCAGCGGCGGCACGACCACCTCGACGTCGTTCGAGCGCACCACCCGCAGGCCGTCGAGCAAGTGCTGCTCGCGGCGGGCGGCGGTGGCGGCCGGCGCCCGTCCGGAGCTGCCCGCGAGCCGGTCGACGAGCTCGTAGACGCCGCCGCCGGCGAGGGCCGCGGCCGCCGTGCCGGCGATGACCTGCCTGCGGGTCAGCGGCATGTCAGCCGGCCGGGCCGACCAGCACGAGCTCGCGCAGCATTCGCTTCAGGTCGCCCGCGACCTGGGGGTACGTGAGCGGCGCAGCGACATGCTGGGACACGGTGTAGAGCGAGCCGTGGTACTTCCACGCGTAGAGCAGGTGCCACTGGTCCGGGCCGCGGTTCACCGTGTAGAGCGTGGCGGTGATGCCGCCGGCCCGGAACGTGCCCGACGGGTCGCTGAAGCACGGCACCTTCGTACGGACGGTCTCGCCGTCCGTGGTCTCGACCTCGTCGCAGCGCGGGATCGATGTCCGGTGCATGTAGCCGCCGAAGTTGACGTGCACCTCGCCCGAGGCGTCCGACCAGATGAGGCTCACGAGGTAGGAGCCGTCCTTCCCGACGGTGACCGCCGTCGAGCCCTGGCCGGCATACTGGCCGCCCAGTTGGGGCGTGAGCGGCGACGGCACCCATCGCGGGCAGAAGACCGGCGCGGCGACCCGCTCCGCCAGCCGCCGCCATCCAGCCGCCCAGTCGGCCGGGCATGCGGCCGCCGCTGGCTGCGCCGCCGCTGGGGACGGGCTGCTCGCGCTCTGCGAGCCGCAGGCGGCGGCGACGGGCAGGATGGAGAGCAGGAGGGCGAGGGCGACAGCGCGGCGCATCTGCATGTCAGGGTACCCCGGCCGGGCATCGGCGCGGGGCGCCCGCCCTCACGTTGTCAGCATCTGGAAAATCACCCTTCGGGGGGATAGCGACGTGTGGGGGCGCTCGTACCTTGGAGCCAGGATCGGTCGAGTCGCCCGTCGCATCAGACGGCTCGGGGCTCGATCGGCGGGATCGATCACTTGGACAGTCGCCGGCGCGGCGTGCCACTGCATGCCGCCAGGCGAGGCGCAGAGGAGACGGGAAAATGAGCGGGATCAGATGGACAGAGCGGGGCGGCGGCATTGCCGGCCAGACCCTGCCGCTCGTGGTCATCTTCATGATGAGCCTGCTGCTCGCGGCGGGGCTCACCATCGACGTTGGGAACGCCTATCGCGTGAAGCAGTCGCTTCAGGCCTCGGCCGACGCCGCGTCTGCGGCCGGCGCCGGCAACCTGCCGAGCCCCGGCGCCGCGATCTCGGCGGCGAGCTCGTTCGGCTCGCAGCCGGGCGGCAAGAACCCGATTCCCGGATCGGGGCCGGTCTCGCTCCAGGCGACGGCCAATTGCGCCACGGGCCCGAAGTTCTGCAACCCGGCGAACACGGTCCAGGTGACCGAGTCGGCGGACGTACCGACGTACTTCCTGCACCTGATCGGCGTCGACCACGTCACGGTCACGGTGCACTCCCAGGCGTGCTCGCCGTGCGGCGCGCTGCCGCTCGACATCGTGATGGTGCTCGACCGCACCGGGTCGATGACGGGGCAGAAGCTCGTGAACGCCAAGGCAGGCGTGACGTCGTTCCTCGACGACCTCGACCCGGCGATCGACAACGTCGGCCTGGTGGTGCTGCCGCCGGCGGCGAGCGTCGGCGCCAGGTGCGGCAGCGCCCCGACGTCGAACTACAACCTGACGAACGCGGCGTACCTGGTCGTGCCGATGTCGAACGACTACGCCAGCTCGCCCGGCAATCTGAACGGGAGCTCCGACCTGATCTCGACGCTGAATTGCGTCCAGGCCGGCGGCCAGACGGCGTACGCCAACGCGCTCGACGCCGCCCAGGGCGAGCTCGACGCCAACGGCCGCGCGGGTGTGCAGAAGGTCATCATCTTCCTGTCGGACGGCGCCGCGAACACCGGCCCGGGCTACCTGCCGGCGACCTCGCCGTACCGCACGCAGCCGTGCCACACGGCCGTCTCGATCGCAAACGCGTCGAAGGCGAACAAGGTGCTCATCTACTCCATCGCCTACGACCTCGACGTCTCGGGTGCCGCGGCCTGCACGGACGATACCGGCGCAGCCGAGTCGCCTGGGATCCTGGCCAACCAGGCCATGCAGCAGATCGCCACCCCGGGCAACTACTTCTACCAGCCGCAACCGACCCAGCTCGTTGGCGTCTTCGACGCCATCACCGCAGACCTGGCGAAGGGCACGAGCCGCATCAACGGCTAGCCAGGTCCGTCCCAAGGCTCCGTCCGACCCACCCGCCGGGTCGGGCGGGGCCGCGCCTCTGGTGCGGGGAGTGGCGGGGGCGGGACGGCCACTTGCATGGACGGCGTGGCCACTTGGCCATCGCCACGGCCGAGTGGCCGCCGCCACGGCCGAGTGGCCGCCGCCACGGCCGAGTGGCCGCCGCCGTGGCCAGTCGGCCGCGACGCCGTCGCTCTACGCTGTCGGCGTGGGCGAGAGTCGCCGGAAGCACACGTACCGCAACGATGCGCAGGTTCTCGGAGAAGTCGGCTGGGTGCTCGCGAAGGCCGACCTCCCGCGAGTCGAGGTACGACTGCCGAGGGAGCTCGCCGAGAAAGCGGTCGCAGCCTGGGAGCGCGAGGGCGACGAGGGGCTCTTGGCTCCGGAGACGTTCGAGCAGCGCGTTCACCGCCACCGCGCGGGGACGCTCGGCCTCATCGGACTGTCGATCTGCGAGCGTGGCCGCTGGGACGGGAACGAGGTCATCGTCGAGCTGAGCCCGGATCTCATCGGCGTGGCAGTCGATGCGGCCGATGACGTGCCGCCGGCCAGGCGCGCCTGACCTGCACCGCGGGTACTGGCCACTCGGCCACACGGGGAGTGTCATTCGATTTTCGTGACACTCCCGATACGCTCCGAACCGGTTCGCGGGCTGCGCCGAATACGCCGCAAGCTCACGTCCCGTTCCCGGAGGTAGAAACGATGCTCGCGAAGTGGACGCGCGGAGTCACGCGCGACGAATGGCTGCGACTGTCAGGCTTCGGCGCCGCAGTGCTGGCGCTCCACATCGTGGGCTGGGGGCTCTTCCTCTACTACTCGGGCCACTACCGGCCGCTCGTCGGGCTCGGGCTGACCGCCTATCTGTTCGGCTTGCGGCACGCGTTCGACGCCGACCACATCGCCGCCATCGACAACACGACGCGCAAGCTCCTCGCCGACGGCAAGCACCCGGTCGGCGTCGGCTTCTTCTTCTCGCTGGGCCACTCGACGATCGTGTTCACGCTGGCCGCCGGCCTCGCGCTGGCGGCGCGGACGGTGAACTCGGAGATCCCGGGGTTCCAGGAGTACGGCGGCTACATTGGCGCGTCCGTCTCGGGCACGTTCCTGTGGATCATCGGGATCCTGAACCTGATCGTGCTGGTCGACATCATCCGCATCTTCCGCGAGATGCGCGGCGGCGCATACGACCGCGAGCGCCTCGAGAACCGGCTGCTCGAGCGCGGGATGATGAGCCGCTTCTTCGGGCGGTTCTTCCGGCTCATCAACCACAGCTGGCAGATGTACCCGCTCGGGCTGCTCTTCGGCCTCGGGTTCGACACCGCCACCGAGGTCGGCCTCCTGGCGCTGGCCGCGGGAGTCGCCACGCACTCGGTGCCGGTCCTCGCGATCCTGTCGCTGCCGATCCTGTTTGCGGCCGGCATGAGCCTCATGGACACGATCGACGGGGCGTTCATGAGCCAGGCGTACGGGTGGGCGTTCTCAAACCCGGTCCGCAAGATCTACTACAACATCACCGTCACGAGCCTCTCCGTGGTCGTCGCGCTCGTGATCGGAACGGTCGAGCTGCTCCAGGTGTTCTCGACCAAGTTCGCGCTGACCGGCGGGCCGTGGGACACGCTCAACAACCTCGATTTCGAGGCGCTCGGCTACGGGATCGTCGCGCTGTTCCTGCTCATGTGGGCCGCGTCGGTCGCCATCTGGAAGCTCCGCCGGATCGAGGATCGGTGGGGCGAGATGGTCACCGCCAAGGTGCCGGTCGACCGCTAGACCACTTCGAGCACGGGCTCCGCATGGGGCGCGGACGTCGTCTCGTGCTCCTCGTCCTCGACATGGTGGCTGCGGATGAAGATCCCGGCGACCACGGCGCCGACGACGGCGATGGCCGCCGACAGCCGCAGGCTGTGCGAGAGCGAGTAGATGAAGACGTCGGCGGGCCCGTGGCCGTCCGCCGCCCGGCCAGCGGCGAGGTGCTGGAAGACCGCCGTCAGCGTCGCGACACCGAAGACGCCGCCGATCATGCGCATCATCGAGAGGACGCCGGAGGCGGCGCCCGCCTTGGTGCGATCGACCGAGCCCATGACGGCCGCGGTCATCGGCGACATCGTCATCCCCATCCCGACGCCGCCGACGAGGAACGCGGGGAGGAGCGTCAGGTAGCCGCTCGTGTCAGTGATGCGCGACTCGAGTCCCAGCGAGAGCGCGACCAGCGCCATCCCGCCCGCCAGGAGCCAGCGGCTCCCGAACCGGTCGGACAGCCGGCCGGCGACGGGCGCCGTCAGGATGATCAGGACCGTCATCGGCAGGAAGCGCACGCCGGTCTCGAGCGGCGAGAGGTGCAGGATGTCCTGCATGTAGAGCGTGATGAAGAAGAACGTCGCGAACATCGAGTAGGTGACGAGGAACGCGACCAGGTTCCCGGCTGAGAACGTGCGGTTCTTGAAGAAGCCGAGGTCGACCATCGGATCGTCGCCTGCGATCTGGAGCCAGCCGAAGGCGACGAGGCCGGCCGCGCCGACCGCGAGCTCGAGCAGCGTGCGGGTCGAGCTCCAACCCACATCGTTGCCCTGGACGAGCGCGAGCACGACGAGCCCCATGCCGAGCGAGAGCGTGCCGATGCCGGCCCAGTCGATGCGTCGCACCGCGGAGGGGTCGCGCGACTCGCGCACGGCGTAGAGCGTCACCGGCACGGCGACCAGCGCCACCGGGACGTTCAGGAAGAAGATCCACTCCCAGCCGGCCTTCTCGACGAGCAGCCCGCCGAGGACGGGGCCCATGCCGAGCGCCATGCCCGAGATGCCCGCCCATAAGCCGAGCGCGCGGCCGCGCTCGCGGCCGTGGAAGGCGTCGGTCAGGATCGAGAGCGAGCCAGGCATCAGGAACGCCGCGCCGGCGCCCTGGGCGGCCCGCCAGAAGATGAGCTGGCCGATGGATTGCGAGAGCCCGGCGCCGATCGACGCGAGCGTGAAGGCGATGAGGCCGGCGAGGAACATGCGCTTGCGGCCGAACACGTCGCCCAGGCGGCCGCCCGTGACGAGCAGCACCGCGAAGCTCAGCGTGTAGGCGTTGACCGCCCACGAGAGGCCGGAGATGGACGCGCCGAAATCGGACTTGATCGCGGGCAGGGCGATGTTCACGACGGTGTTGTCGAGCATCACCATGAAGAGGGCGAAGCACATCGCCCCCAGCGTCCACCACTTGCGGTTGGCCTCGGTCAGAATGGGCATCAGCGTTCCCCTTCGTCCTCTCCGGCAGCCAGCACCCGGAGGAGCGACTCCCGCATCTGCTCGAGCTCCCGCGCCGGGAGCACCGTGAACGCCTTCCCGAGGTGCTCGAAGAACGAGGGCAGCCGGCCCACGAGCTCCTCGCCCTCCCCGGTCCGGACGACCCACACGATCCGGCGGTCGCGCGAGTCGCGCTCGCGCTGCACGAGGCCGGCGGCCTCGAGCCGGTCGATCACGCCCGTCACCGTCGACGCCAGCATGTGGCACTCGCGCCCCAGCTCACGCGCGGACTGGCGCCCACCGGCGCGCTGCAGGGCCTGGAGCAGCATGGCCTGGGGCATGGTGACGCCCTCGGCCTCGAGCAGGGGCCGCAGCGACCGCTTGGACCGCACCGCCAGGTCGCCGAGAAGGCTCCCGATCTCGGCGGCGAGCTCTCGCTTGGACGTCGTTCGTGTGGACATGATTAGCGCAACAGCCTTTCGTGTACGAAACTTTCTATGCGAAATATAGCGACGCGAACGAGGTTTGTCCAGCCGAGCCCTCGGGAATGGCTTGTGCACCTGAGAGAGGGGGTACGTCTTGGAAGTTCTTGCGCTTGGAACCGGGGTCGGGATCGTCGGCCTCATCGTCATCGTCCTCATCGTTGTCCTGGTCCTCCGGATCCTGTAGACCCAGGTCCAGTTGACACGCACGCCGCGCCTGACAATGATCCGCGCGGTTCTACCGTCAGCCGCCGCCGGCCTCGCCGGCGGCGGCCGTGTGTCCAGGAAAGGAGCACGCCACGGCGATCGGGACGATCGAGGTCGACCGGGAGGGCGACGTCCCGGTGGTCTCCCTCCGCGGCGAGCACGACATCTCGACGGCGCCGGATCTCCGCGGCGCGCTCGAGCGCGCCCAGGAGGTCGGCGACGCGATCGTGGTGGACCTCACCGAGGTGGAGTTCGTCGACAGCACCGTGCTCCAGGCCCTGCTCCAGGCCCGCCCGTCCGCCGAGCAGGGAGCCGAGCGCCGGCTCGTCCTGGTCGTTCCCGACGACGGCGTCGCCCGCCGCCTGCTCTCGCTCACGAACCTGGACGAGCTGATCCCAACGTATACGACACGCACGGAAGCGGTCGCGGCGCTGGGCGGCCGAGGCCCCGCATGAGCCTGCCTCGGATCGTGTCGCGCGAGGAGTGGACCGCAGCCCGGAAGGAGCTGCTCGCGAGGGAGAAGGCGATGACGCGCGCGCGCGACGGGCTGAACGTCGCGCGGCGGATGCTGCCGATGGTCCGGATCGAGAAGGACTACGTGTTCCACGGGCCCGACGGCGACGTCGGCCTGCGCGACCTCTTCGAGAGTCGCCGCCAGTTGATCGTGAGGCATTTCATGTTCGGCCCGGACTGGGAGACGGGCTGCCCGAGCTGCACTGCGGGCGTGGACGAGCTCGCCGACGGGCTCCTCAGGCATCTCGAGGCCCGCGAGACGACGCTCGTGGTCGTCGCGCGGGCGCCCTTCGAGAAGCTCGCGCGTTACCGGGCCGAGCGGGGCTGGACGGTGCCGTTCTACTCGTCGCACGGAAGCGACTTCAACTACGACTTCCACGTGACCCTCGACGAGGCGGTCGCTCCGGTGGAGTACAACTACCGGACCCGGGCCGAGCACCTGGCGGCCGGGACGCCCGGCTACGTCGAGGGAGACGAGCCGATCGAGCAGCCCGGCGAGAGCTACTTCCTGCGCGACGGCGACGCCGTGTTCCACACCTACTCGGTCTACGCCCGGGGCAGCGAGGCGACGGGCGGCTCGTACGCGTTCCTCGACCAGACCGCGCTCGGGCGGCAGGAGGGGTGGGAGGAGCCGAAGGGCCGGGCCGGCGACCCGCACCGCGCGGTCCCCGACTTCGCGACGTAGCGGCCGCCCGGGCGGCGCCCGCCTTCTGCTACGTTGGCGGCAGATGCAGGTCGAGGACCGCGAGAGCGCTCGGCACGGGGGCGAGGCGGCGCCCACCGCTCACCGGCAGCACCACAATGTGACGTTCACGTTGCTCGCGGTCGCGGCTGTCGCGTACGCGCTCCTCCAGTCGCTGGTCGCCCCGGCGCTCCTCACGATCCAGCACGACCTGCACACGACGACAACCGGGGCGGCGTGGATCCTGACGGCGTACCTCCTGAGCGCATCGGTGATAACGCCCATCGCCGGCCGGCTCGGCGACATGTTCGGGAAGAAGCGGGTGATGGTGATCGTCCTGCTGGTGCTCGCGGCCGGCACCGCGCTGGCCGGGCTTGCGACCTCGATCGGCGTGATGATCGTCGCGCGCGTCATCCAGGGTGCCGGCGGCGCCGTGTTCCCGCTGTCGTTCTCGATCATCCGCGACGAGTTCCCGCGGGAGCGGGTCCCGCACGGCGTCGCACTCATCTCGGCCATACTGGGGATCGGCGGCGGCCTGGGCATCGTGCTCGCCGGCCCGATCGTCCAGAACCTCTCCTACCACTGGCTCTTCTGGCTGCCGCTGATCGCGGTCCTCGTGGCGACGGCCGGGATCGTGGCGTACGTGCCGGAGTCGCCGGTGCGCACGCCAGGCCGCGTCGACCCGCTCGGCGCCGTGCTGCTCGCGGGGTGGCTCGTCGCGCTCCTCGTGCCGATCAGCGAGGGGCCCACATGGGGGTGGCTGTCGGGCCGTACGCTCGGGCTGTTCGCGATCGCCGCCGTGCTCTTTCCGGTCTGGATCTGGGCGGAGTCGCGCAGCGCCGCGCCGCTCGTCGACATGCGGATGATGCGCATGCGGCCGGTGTGGACGACCAACCTCGCCGCGCTCGTGATCGGCTTCGGGATGTTCGCGTCGTTCGTGCTCGTCCCGCAGTTCGTCGAGCTCCCGACCTCGACCGGGTTCGGGTTCGGCGCCTCGGTCACCGAAGCCGGGCTCTTCATGGTGCCGGCGACGATCGGCATGCTCTTCGTCGGCCCGATCTCGGGGCGGCTCTCGGCGACCGTCGGCTCGAAGGTGCCGCTCGTGCTCGGAGCGAGCATCTCGTGCCTCGCGTTCGTGCTGCTCGCGGTCGCCCACGACTCGAGCTGGGAGATCTACCTGGCGATGCTGGTGATGGGCGTCGGGATCGGATTTGCGTTCGGGTCGATGGCGAACCTCATCATCGAGTCGGTGCCGGCCCAGCAGACCGGCGTGGCCACCGGCATGAACACGATCGTGCGCAGCATCGGCGGCGCGATCGGGAGCCAGGTGTCGGCCGTCATCGTCACGGCGACGCTGGCCGCGAACGGCCTTCCCAGCGAGGGCGGGTTCACGCTGGCGTTCATGGTCGCCGCCGCCGCGCTGGCGGTCGGCATCGTCGTCGCCCTGCGTGTGCCGGCCCCGGCGGCCGGCCCGGTCGACGAGGGGGTCGCCGAGGCGGCGTGACCGACGTCGCGGCACCGACGGAGCTGTCCGGCCAGCCCGAGGCACTGCCGCGCGGGCGCATCCGGCTGATCTTCGCCGCGCTGATGCTGGTCCTGCTGCTGGCGTCGCTCGACCAGACGATCGTCTCGACGGCACTCCCCACGATCGTCGGCGACCTCGGGGGCATCGAGCACCTGTCCTGGGTGGTGACCGCATATCTCTTGGCCTCCACCGTCACGGCGCCGGTGTACGGCAAGCTGGGCGACCTCTACGGGCGCAAGGTGGTGCTCCAGACGGCGATCGTGCTCTTCCTGATCGGCTCGGCGCTGTGCGGGACGAGCCAGGACATGACGCAGCTGATCGCCTTCAGGGCCCTCCAGGGGCTTGGCGCCGGCGGGCTTCTCGTGACGACGATCGCCGTCGTCGGCGACATCATCCCGCCCCGCGATCGCGGCCGCTACCAGGGGCTCTTCGGCGCGGTCTTCGGCGTGTCGACCGTGATCGGGCCGCTGCTGGGAGGCTTCTTCGTCGACAACCTGTCGTGGCGGTGGATCTTCTACGTCAACCTGCCCATCGGCGTCGCCGCGTTCGTCGTCATCGGCGTCGTCTTCCACGCCCGGCGCACGGAGGGTCGCCCCAGCATCGATTACGCCGGCGCGGTCGTCCTGGCCGGGGCGCTCACATCGATCGTCCTCTTCACCAGCCTCGGCGGGACGACCTACGACTGGGGGTCGGCCCCGATCCTCGCCATGATGGCGTCGGGGGCGGTGCTGCTCGTCGCGTTCCCGTTCGTCGAGGCGCGGGCCGCCGAGCCGATCCTCCCCCTCGTCCTCTTCCGCAACCGCACCTTCGCCGTCGCGAGCGCGATCGGGTTCGTCGTCGGCCTGGCGCTCTTCGGGTCGATCACCTACTTGCCGCTCTACCTCCAGATCGTGAAGGGCCAGAGCCCGACGCACTCGGGCCTCCAGCTCACGCCGCTCATGGCCGGGCTCCTCGTGACGTCGATCCTGAGCGGGGCGATCATCTCGCGCACCGGCCGCTACCGGCCGTTCCCGATCGCAGGGACGGCCGTCATGACGGTCGCGGTCGCGCTCCTCGCGCGGCTCGGCGTCGACACGCCGTCGTGGGTCGCCACGGTCGACATGGTGATCCTGGGCCTCGGGCTCGGCATGGTCATGCAGGTGCTCGTCCTCGCCGTGCAGAACGCCGTCGAGCACCGCTACCTGGGCGTCGCGACCGCCGGCTCGACGCTCTTTCGTCAGGTCGGCGGCTCGATCGGGGTGGCCGCGTTCGGGGCGATCTTCGCGAATCGGCTCGGCGACGAGCTGGCAGCCCGCCTCCCCGCCGGCGCGCACGTGCCGACCGTCGCCAACCCGGCCGTGATCCACAGCCTGCCGGCGGCGCTCCATGCGCCGTTCGTCGCCGCGTTCGCCGCATCGCTTCAGCCGGTGTTCGCCGTCGCCGCCGGCATCTCGCTGGTCGCGTTCATCCTCACGTGGCTCCTGCGCGACGTCCCGCTCCGCACCGCACGCGCCGCGTCGCAGGCCGTGCCCGCCGCCGAGATCCCGCCGACACCTGATTCGCGGAAGCCCGCCGCGGGCATGGAGCGTGGGCGATGGCCTCGTACTCGGTGAACGACGCGGGCGTGGCCCATGCCAAGCAGCTGATCGACGCCCGCCAGTACGTGCGCACGAGCGAGTGGGGGCGCGCCCAGCCCACCGCGGCCCAGGAGACGGACTACCTCGAGCGGCACGGCTGGGCCGACTACGCCGGTTGGTACCTCGGCCTCACCGACGGCGCGACCGACGAGACCAAGGCTCGGTACGCGTTCGTCTACGGCGACTTCCGCCGGATCCACCGGATGGGGATCGTGGCCTGCCTCTACCGGGCCGCCGAATGGCACCACAAGGCGGTCGAGCGGGCTGCGTACGACCTCCTGCAGTACTTCGACGACGTCGTCGCGTGAGCCGCTAGAGGCGCGGGGCCAGCGGCCGGGCGAGGGCGGCCAGGCCGAGGCGGGGCAGGCGGAAGCCGCGCTCGAGGCTTGCAAGGAGCGAGTAGGTGGTCGCCGGCCGGGCCAGGCGATGTGCACCCCGCGAGCGCCTGGAGATGACGATGAGCGGGATGCGGCCGCCGCGGATGTGGGGCAGGCAGCAGCCCGACCGGTCGTTGTGGCTCTCGTCCCAGACGATGAAGATCGTGCCGCCGTGCCGGTAGGCGCGCGAGCGCATGATGCGCCCCACCCAGCGCGCCAGGAACCGGTCGCCGGCGCGCATGGGCCCGTCGTGCATGTTGTGGGCGTTGTTGGGCACGACGTAGCTCAGGGCGGGGGGATGTCTCAGGCTGCGCGGCAGCGCCCGGAGGCGCTGGAGGTGGCGGCGCTCGCGGTGGCTCGACGTGACGCTTCGGAAGTACACGAACGGGTTGTGGTGGCGGACGTACTGGCCCCGGTCGCCGCCGACGTAGCCGCGGTGGGGGAGGCCCTCGAAGAACCCGCGCCAGCCGAGCCCGCGGGCGGACAGCTGGGACGCGATCGTCGGCCCGCCGAACCCGCCCCGGCAGCGGTCGCTCCCGCAGCCGTGCATGGAGCCGGAGATCATCGCCAGGTAGTTCGGAAGGCTTGGGTGGCCCGGCGCGTAGAACTCGGTCGCGACCCGGTAGCGGCGCGCCATCCGGTTCAGGAACGGCGCTTTCCGGTTTCCGATGATCTGCCCCAGGCTGTGGTTCTCCATGACGAAGACCCATGCGTGGTGCAGCCGGTGCGCCCGGGCTTGCGCCGGTGCGGGTGCGGAGAGCACGAGCAGCGCCGCGAGACAGGCTGCGAAGCTCGCGAAGGCTCGTGGGCTTCGGCGCACCGTGGGACGGTCGCAGCGAGACATGAGGGCTGCCTGAGAATTTCGTGATGACCCGGTAAGGAGCGCTCCCTTGGCAGGCAGGCGGCGGCGTGAGAGGATGCGGCGGCTTCAGAGGAGTGGTCGATGGGCGCCGATCGCCGTGGCTTGGCAAAGGTGAACGAGCGCGCCGGGGCCGGACCGCCGTGGGCGGAGCTGGCCGAGGCGTTGCCGGCGGCGTTCTACGTCGACCGCATCGACGGCACGTCGGTCTGGGTCAGCTCGCACATCGAGTCCATCGTCGGCCTGACGCCCGAGGAGTGGGCGAGCGGCTACGAGCGGTGGCTGGAGCGCATCCATCCGGACGATCGCGAGCGGGTCGACGCGGCGACCCGCGAGTTCCTCGAAGGCGGCGGGATCCCGGAGAGCGACGAGTACCGGATCGTGCTGCCGGACGGCCGAGTGCGCTGGATCCACGACCGGGCGCTGCTCCTGGCGGACGGGACGAGCGGCGAGCCGCTGGTGCACGGCGTGCTCGTCGACGTGACCGACGAGCGCACCTCGCTGGAGGTGGCCGAGCGGGTGAGCGCCCTTTTCCGGTCGCTGATCGAGCACGCGCGCGAGGCCGTGACGATCGTCGACTCGCACGGCGTGGTCGTCTACCAGAACCCGTCGATGGGTCAGGTGGTGGGGCGCCCGCCGGAGTGGTTCGAGGGCCGGACGCCGCTCGACCTCATGCCGCCCGAGGACGCCGCCCGCGGGCGCGAGATCCTGGCCGAGCTCCGCGGCAAGCCCGGCGCCCAGCTCCCGGGCGAATTTCGCTTGAAGCACCGCGACGGCTCGTGGCGCGTCGTCGAGGGGCTCGCGACGAACCTGCTCCACGACCCGGCGGTGCGCGGGATCATCCTGAACTACCGCGACGTCACCGCCGAGCGCGAGCAGGAGCAGCGGCTGCGCGACGTCGAGCAGCGCCGGGCGGCCCTGCTCGAGGAGATCATCAACATGGAGGCCCGGCAGCGGTCGCGGATCGCCGAGGAGCTCCACGACGACACGATCCAGGTGATGACCGCGGCGCTCATGGACCTCGACCGCATCGAGCGCCACCTGCGGACGGACGACACCAAGGCGGCCCGCGGCGCGATCGCGAGCGCCCGCGAGGCGCTGCGGAAGGCGACGGAGCGCACCCGCCGGCTCACGTTCGAGCTTCGCCCGCAGCTGCTCGAGGCCGCCGGCCTCGGGCCGGCCGTCCGCGACCTCGCGAAGGCGCTTCACCGCGACACGGGCGTCGACGTGAAGGTTCGGACGCGGATCGGCCGGTACCCGGTGGACATCGAGACGCTCGTCTACCGCACGATCCGCGAGCTCCTCATGAACGTCCGAAAGCACGCCCGGGCCGAGAACGTGTGGGTCTCCATCGTCGAGCGCCGGGGCGTCCTGCATGTCCGCATCCGCGACGACGGCCGCGGCTTCCGGATGAAGGCCCACCGGCGCCCGTCCACCCACATCGGCATCGAGACGGCCGGCGAGCGCGTGCGGGCGATGACCGGGACGTTCGACGTGGCGTCGGTGGTCGGCGAGGGGACGACGGTCGCGTTCCAGCTCCCGCTGCCCGAAGTGGCCCCGCGGCCGCGCAACCCCGACGTCGTGACGGCCACGCGTAAGTCGGCCGGCGACTGAGGCCCGGGCGATAGGGTTGCGGCGGTGGCGCCCTCGTTCCTGACCGGGCTCGCGATCGTGCAGGTCGCGGTTGTGACGGCCGACCTCGAGGCGTGCGCCGCCCGGCAGACTGCGCTCTTCGAAAAAGGGGCCGTGGCGTGTACGAGCTCGGTGCCCACAACGTCCGCGACTACACGCTGCACGGCGAGCCGGCGACGGGCTCGACGCTCGTGGCGCTGAACGACGCGCGGCCGCAGGTCGAGATCCTGCAGCCGCTGGCGGGGACGAGCACGCATCGCGAGTGGCTGGATCAGCACGGCCAGTCCGTCCATCACGTCGCCGTCGTGGTCCCGTCCGTCGACGAGGCCGTTGGCCTGGCCGCGGCCGAGGGCATCGAGGTCGTCTCGACGGGCTGGGGGTTCGGTTCGGACGGGAGCGGGTCGTTCGCGTACCTCGACGCGACCGAAGTGCTCGGCTGCCTGTTCGAGGTGCTCGAGCCGCCGACCAGTCTCGGCGAGCCACTGCGCGTACGCTGATCCGCGTCAATCCGACGACGAAAGGAGTGCGATGTCCGTCCATACGGTGGGAACGCGAGCGCACTGGCTGGCGGCCCGCAAGGAGCTGCTCGACGCCGAGAAGGAGCACATGCGCCGCGGCGATGAGCTCGCCCGCCGGCGCCGGGAGCTGCCCTGGGTGGCGGTCGAGAAGGACTACACGTTCGAGACAGGCCAGGGACCGAAGACCCTCGCCGAGCTCTTCGACGGCCGCTCGCAGCTCCTCGTCTATCACTTCATGTTCGGGTCGGGGTTCCGCGTCGACGCGCAGAACCCGGGCTGCACCGGCTGCTCGTTCGTCGCCGACCACTTCGACGGCGTCCGGCCACACCTGAACGGCCACGGCGTGACCCTCGTCGCCGAGTCGATCGCGCCGCTCGAGGAGCTCCAGTCGTACGCGGCGCGGATGGGCTGGAGCTTCCCGTGGGTTTCATCCCTCGGCAGCGAGTTCAAGTACGACTTCGGTGCGGCGTTCACCGAGGAGCAGCAGGAGCACGGCGCCGAGTACAACTTCACGCATGTCGTCCGGGCTTCGCGCCAGCGCGAGGGCCTGAGCGCGTTCGCGCTGGAGGGCGGAGCCGTCCACCACACGTACTCGACCTACGCCCGCGGCGTCGAGCAGCTGATCGGCACGTACAGCTTCCTCGACCTGGCGCCGCAGGGCCGAAACGAGGATCCCCGGGAACCCGGAGCCTGGTGGCATCGGAACGACGAGTACGGGACCACGTGAGCGGCGGAGGTCCGGGGCCGGGTTGGTTACCCTGGAGCGCATGACGATTCAACGCGGCCCCGCGAGGATCATCGTCGAGCTGGCAGAGAAGCTCGGCTGACTGAGCCCTCGCCGGCACTGAGAGCGACGTTCGACGAGGTGGCGGAGCTCTACGATCGCGCCCGGCCCGTCTACCCGATGGACGTCTTCGCCGATCTGGCGGAGCTCGCCGAGCTCCCGCCGCGGGCGCGACTCGTCGAGATCGGATGCGGGACGGGCCAGGCCACCAGGCCGCTCGCGCAGCGCCGATACACGATCACGTGCCTCGAGCTCGGCGAGCAGCTCGCCGCGCTGGCGCGGCGCAACCTGGCCGAGTTCCCGAACGTCGAGGTGGTCACCGGGAACTTCGAGACGTGGCAGCCCGCTCACGCCGAGCACGACGCCGTGGTCGCGTTCGGGTCCTTCCACTGGATCTCGCCTGAGAACCGCTACCGCAAGGCGGCCGAGCTGGTCGGCGAATCCGGGAAGCTCGCGGTCGTCTCGATGGTGCACGTCATGCCGGACAACGGCGACCCGTTCTTCCTCGACGTCGTGGACGACTACACGGCCGTCCTCGGTGAGGACGCGCGGGAGATCGTCACCATCGGCCGGCCGCCGCATCCGGAGGCCATCGCCGACCTGAGCGATCGGGTGATCGGCGAGGAGGTCGAGGCGAGCGGCGTCTTCCGCCTCACCGCGGCGAGGCGGTACCTCTGGGACGCCGTCCACACGGCAGACGACTACGCCGACCTCCTGATGACGGTGTCGAGCTACCGGGCGCTTGACCCGGACGTGCGAGCGCGCCTTTTCGCCCGCCTCCGCCGCCGGATCGCCACGCGACCTGCGCAGAGTGTCAGGCTGACGTACCTGGCGCTGCTGTACGTCCTCAGCCGGCGCTGAGGACGGCGGTTGCAACGATCTCGATCTTGAGACGCGGATCGAAGAGCGCCGTGATGCCGAGCGCCGCTCGGTTGGGATACGGCGGCTCGAAGAACTCCACCCACACCTCGGTCATCGGATCGGCGTCGCTGATGTCCGTCAGATACACGATCACCTGCACCACGTCGGCCATCGTGCCGCCGGCCGCCTCGATCGCCTGGCGGAGGTTCCTGAAGGTCTGCCGCGCCTGGGCCTTGATGTCCCCGATCTCGAGCTCGCCATCCGGCTTGATGGGAATGTGGGCCGTGAAAACTGTCGTTCCCGTCGCGCGAGTCGCCCATGAGAGGGGATAGGGCGTCATCACGCCGAAACCGGGATCCGGCAGCCCTGTCTGCACTTCTTCCATCTGAGTCCTCCTTCTGCTGACCGCGATCGGGTACCTCTCGGCTGAGCGTATGCTCCCTGCGTGCTCAAAGGATCCGCGTTCGGCGACCTGGTGCGCCGCGAGCTCGGGTTCTTGATACGGGATCGCGGCTTCCGCGTGGTTCGGGAGACCGAGTTCGTCGTGCGCCTGGAGTCGGAGGCGATGGGGGTTCAGGCGGCGTTCGATCCGCGGGGAGAGGTCGATGTGGGTGTGTTCCGTCTGGGACACGACGAGGCCGACCACGGCTCGCGATAGGGTCGGCCGGTTCGGCTCCGCGCGCAGAGCCGTGGATCGAGAGGAGTGGTTGGGATGTCTGGTCTCTATGCGGGCGATTTCGATTCGCCAGATGAGGTTCGCTCGCCCGACAAGACGAGGGTCGACGTGGTGCGGATGGGCGAGGCAACCACGGCGGCGCGGCTGACGTTGGAGCCGGGGTGGCGATGGTCGGACTGCGTCAGGCCGGTGGCGGGAACGGACAGCTGCCAGGTCCGGCATGTGGGTTTCGTGCAGTCGGGGCAGATGCACGTTCGCCACGATGACGGGTCCGAGATGGAGGTCGGGGCCGGCAAGTCGTATGTCATCGAGCCCGGCCATGACGCTTGGGTGGTCGGCGATGACGCGGTGGTCGCCTACGAGTTCGAGTCAAAGGCGGCGGAGGAGTACGCGCGCGGATAGCGGCCATGCCGCGATCGTGCGCAGTCCCCATCGCGTCAGCGCGATCCCAACGCCGAGACGCTCGGCGGTCCATCGCGACACCGGCCGGTATGGCGCTCAGCGCGTCGTCGCCTTGCGGTGTCGTTCTCGTTGTCGACCATCATTGCATGCTTAGTGTGTGCCACGGAGATCGTGGAACACGTTCCACAAACCGGCTCCCAGGACCCCCAAGCCGAAGGCGAGTACGCCGAAGATGACCCATGCCGGCAGGCTGTCGCGCTTCGGCGCGCCGGGTGATGAAGTCGAGGCCTGCGCCTTGGTGGGCTGACGGCGTTGCAAGGCTTTCAGAGCCCGACTCGTCGCTCGCGCCACGTCCTCGGGGTCGAGCGGTGCCCCCGACGTCCGCGCGAGCTCCGTGACCGCGGCCGTTGCCGACCCCACGAGGTCGTTGGCGCCCTGGCGGACTTCGACGTCGCGAAGCCGCGCCCGCTCCTCCCCGACCTGGCGGCCCGAGTGCGAGATTCCGAACCCGTTCGGCATCACGACGAGTAGGCGGCCTCGGTAGGCGAATCGGAGCTCTGCGCCGAGGAAACGCGCGTATATCTGCGGTTTGCCCCAGAGCGCCGACACCGACCCCATGTCGCGTGGCGATCCGATGAGCGCGACGCGGATTCGGTACCCGTCGTTCGCGGCGACGTTCACGACTCCGAATAGCCGTGCGGCGACCGCCAGCGGCACCGGGGCTTCGTCGGGGATGAAGACACGCTGGTAGAGCAGAACGTCGCTCGCCGGATCCCCATCCGCGCGCGCTGACGACGCCGTCGCCGACAGCCCCGCCACTGTCGCCGCGACGAGGCAGCCGTAGGTGCGGAGCCGCGCCATTGGGGTAGCGTATTTGTGTCCCAGGCGGTCTGGCATACTCCCCGGCACATGGGACCACGAGCCCTGGCGCGCGCAGTTGCGGTGGGCGGTATGGCCGCCGTTTCGGCAGTCCTCGCCCATGGGGGTGCCGCCGGTCTTCAGAATGACGCCTGGATCACGGCGGCGGCCACCGGGTCATTCCTGGTTGCGGTCGCTCTGACGATCGCCGGACGTCATGCTGCGATGCTCCGGGCCCGCCTTGACCGGATCGCGGCCGGGGACGTTCGCGCGTGCATCGTCGATTCGGATCCGGCGGCGGCCCTCTCGGTTCTGGTCGCTGCAGCGCTCGTCTGCCAGGCGGGTGCACATGCGGGTCTTCTGGCCCTCGGGGTTCATCCGTCGGGTGTCGCTGCCGCACCGACGCTGCATGTGCTCCTCGCATTCGTGACCGCACTCGCTGTGTATGGGTTGGACCGCGTGCTCAACCACCTTTGCGCCGCCGTCGCGGACGCGGTGGGCGCCCTCCGCGAGCTGCTTCTCGACGCGTTGACGGCTCGTGCGTCCCGCACCTCGAGCGGCACCGCGCTCGCGGATGCGTCCGCACAGCCTGCGCAGCCGCGCGCCGCCGGTCGCTGCCTGACCAATCGGGATGCAGTTCGGGTGAGCGGCGCGCTCACGCGCCGCCGGCGCTCGGTGGTGGGGAGTGAGCAGGGGTATGGCGATTGAGGTGATCCGGATGGTTGTCGCTCTGGTCGGCATGGTCGGCCACGGGCTCGCCGTGCCGGCCCATGCCGGTCTCCCGGTTCCGACACCTATCGGCAGCAGCGCGCACTACCGCCTCCCGGCGGGTGGCGCCGAAGTCAAGCGCGGCGCTCCCGTCGGTCAGCTCGTGTGTCGTCGCACCGCCGCCCAGGTCAGGGTCGCGCATGTCGAGCTGTTTGCGGACGGCCGTGTGCTTCTCATCCCGCCTGGGGTGGGAATCGCCGCGCCGACACTCTCGGGGGCGTCTGCGATAGGCGGTCACTGCCGCTATCCGGTCTGGACGGACGATCCCACGGGCGTCGTGCACGTAACGCGCGGCACGCACGCCACGCTCGCATCGCTCTTCGCGGTCTGGGGCCAGCCGCTGGGGAGCCACCGGATGTGCGGCTTCCGTTCCCGCCGTGCCGTGATCGCCTATGTCGACGGCCGCAGGTGGCGCGGGGACGTCCGCCGGCTGCCGCTGCGCGCCCATGCGCAGATCGTGGTCGAGATCGGCCGGCACATCGCGCCGCACGCGACGTACCTCTTCCCCGGAGGAGCGGGATGAGCGAGCGACTGCGCGCGCTCTCGCTCTTGGCGGTCGTCGTGCTGGCGGGATGCTCTTCCGGCGGAGCCGGGAATCCGAGCGTGCCGGCGATCGCGCCGGCGAAGGTGTACGCGCTGGCCGGCTTCGAGCCGGCCGGCGCCGTGCGTGCCGGCAGCCCGGTCACGCTCGCCTTCACGGTCATGCAGCCGTCAGGCACGCCGCTCGTCCACTACCGGACCGGGCCGGGCCCACACACAGGCGTGCATCTCATCATCGTCCGTGACGACCTCTCCACCATCATCCATCTCCATCCCCCGATCGCTCCCAGCGGTCGCGTGACGGAGCACATCGTCCTGCCAAGGCCCGGCCCGTACCGTGTGCTGGTGGACGTCTATCCGGCCCACAAGGGGCCGGGATACGTGAACTTCCAGCTCGTCCGAACGATCCATGTCGCCGGTCCCTACCACGCCATCCCGCTCCCGGCGTTTCGGCCGCGCGTCAGCGTCCGGGGCTATCAGTTCAGGCTGCAGCACGTACCCTCGCTGCACGTCGCCCAGGCGGCGCTCATGACGGTGACGGTGACGGATCCCGCGGGCAAGCCGGCGCGGTTCACACCCTGGTTCGGCGCGCTGGCGCACGCCATCTTCTTCCACAAGGGCGACCTCGCGTACTTCCACACCCATATCTGCTCTCCCGGGCTGGCCGGTTGCACCAGCATCGTCGCGGGCGCGCGCGTGTCGGGCAGCTCGAGCAAGCCGGGAGTGCTGCACGTGGGGGTGCTCGTGCCCGAGGCCGGGACGTGGCGGCTCTTCCTCCAATGCCAGGTGAGCGGCCACATCCTCACGGCTCCCTACACCCTGCATGTGAGATGACACGAGCGCGCGCCCTCTGCTGGGTTCTCGTGGGCGTCCTCGTGGCTGCCGCCGGCCGCCAGATCGCGTACGCCTTGTCCGGCGGCTCGCTGGCAGATCGGCTGTCCGCGGCGGGAGGAAGTCCGGGCATCGCCTGGGTCGCGACAGTCGCACTCGCTGGATCGATGCTCGTCACCCTGGTCGGGCTCTGGCTCGTTGCCTGTGGCGTCCGCGAGCGCTGCGCGCTCGAGCTCGAAGGATGGGCGGCGACGGCGCCCGGCATCCGCCTCGGCTCACTCGCTCGGCGAACGGTCGCCCTCTCCGGAGCCACGGTCTCAGCCTTCACCGTGTTCGAGTCGACGCTGCACTACGAGCAGGGCCTCGGATACCACGGCTGGCATTGCATCGCCGGGCCCGTGCACCAGAACGCGGCCCCCATCCTGGTGGGTCTGTCGCTGATCGCCGCGGCGGGCGTCACCGCGGCCGAGCTCGTGCTGAGCGCCCTGCGGCGGGCGGTCGCCCGCCGCCTCTTGACCGTGAGCGTTCACCTTCGACGCAGGGTGCCGCGCCGGCGGAAGCCCACCGCGACGATCGCACGTGCGCACAGGCCGGGTGCCAACCTCAGCCGCGGGCCGCCACGGCTCTCCGTCCCGTAGCTGCCCGCGCATCGGCGCGGGCCCACCTGTCCGAGAGGAGAGTCGATGCGCAATTCCCCCGTCGTCCGCAGGGTCGCCCGCCGCGCCATGGTCGCGACGATCGCGGCGGCCGTGCCCCTCGTGTCCGCCGCGCCGGCGTGGGCCCATGCGGCGATCAGCCCGCCGGTCGCCAACACCGGCGTGCTCCAGCAGTTCACGCTGGCGGTCCCGACCGAGAAGGAGGACGCGACGACCACAAGCATCGAGCTGACCGTGCCGAGCGGCGTCGAGATCGACTCGTTCGAGCCAGAGCCGGGCTGGACGCGGACGGTGAACGCGACCGGGACGGGCGAGAGCGCGGTGGTCAAGCAGGTCACGTGGGCCGGCGGGCACGTCCCCACCGAGGAAGACGCGGTGTTCCGCTTCCAGGCCACGCTCACCGACGGGTCCATGGACTACGTGTTCTCGGTCCGCCAGACGTATTCCGACGGGTCGGTCGTCGACTGGAACGGCGCGGAGAGCTCCGACGCGCCGAGCCCCGTCGTGCAGGGGGTGTCTTCGGTGGGCGGCTCGACGTCGACGCTCACCATCGTGGCGCTCGTCGTTGCGGCCGTCGGTGTGCTCCTGGGCCTGATCGGCCTCGCGGCGGGCCGGAGGTCGCTGACGTGAACCGAGGCGGGCGAGCCGTTGCAGGGCTGGTGCTCGCGCTCTGCGCCCCGGCCGCCTGGCCGGCATCGGCGTGGGCGCACGCCGCCCTGCTCAAGACGACGCCGCAGGCCAGCGGAACCGTCAACGGCTCGCCCGCCCGGGTCACCCTCAGCTACGACGAGGCGGTCGAGCCCCGCTTCGCGATCATCTCGGTCACGAACGCCGCCGGCGACCAGGAGATCGCCGGCTCGCCGCGTGCGCTCCCCACCGACTCGAAGACGCTCGCCGTCGCGCTTCATCATCTGGATCCCGGCTGGTATCTCGTCTACTGGCGCGTGATCTCCGCCGACGGCCATCCCGTCCGCGGCGCGTTCACGTTCGCGGTCGGCCCCAATCCCGGGCCCGCGCCGCAGTTCGCCGTCCCATCGCTGGCCGAGACCGCCGCGACGCCACCGCTGGTCGTCACGCGGTGGCTCGCCTTCCTCGCCGTCATGCTCGCGGTCGGCCTCTTCGCGTTCCGAGCGCTCATTGCCCGCCCGGCCGCGCTCATCGCTCCGACCGCCGTCCGGGCCGTCACCCGAGCCCTCGCCGTGGCTGCCGTCCTCGCCCTGATTACGGTGCCGGCATATGTCCTCGTCGCGACGGCCGAGTTCGCGCTCCGGCCTGTCACCGACGTGTCGGGCCTGATCCCGCTCATGCGCTCGTCGGCCCTCGGTCGCGCCTACCTCGACCTCGAGATCGTCACCGCGCTCCTCGGCGCCGCGGCGCTGATCGCGGTCCGCCTGGACCGCCCCGACCGGGGAAGGCGGTCGGTCGCCGAGCTGCTCGCCGTCACCGGAGCGATCCTCTGCGGCGCGGCGGCCCTGGCCGTCCCCGGCCTCGCCGGCCATGCCGCCCAGACCCCGCCGGTCGGCGCGTCGCTCGTCCTCGATTGGACCCACATGGCGGCGGCGTCCACCTGGCTCGGCGGCCTGGTCGGCCTCTCGATCCTGGGCTGGCGCACGCCGGCCGACGATCGGATGGCGGTGCTGGGACGGGTGGTGCCGCGGTTCTCGCGGACTGCGCTCACCTCGGTCCTTGTCATCATCGCCTCGGGTGTCGGCGCGTCGATCATTCACCTGCCGACCCTGGCGTCCCTGTGGCAGACCAGCTACGGCCAGGCCATCCTGGTCAAGGTGGGCCTTCTCTGCCTGGCTCTCGTGCTCGGCGGGCTCAACTTCGCCCGCAGCACGCCCAGGCTCGCCGCCGCGCTGGCCCGCCGAGACGTCCGCCTCTCCGCAACGGCCGCGTCGCTCCTGCGGCGCCTGATCGCCGGGGAGGTTGTCATCGGCGCCGGGATCGTACTCGCCGCGATGCTCCTTACCAGCCTCGCGCCTCCCGCCAAGGCGCTCGCCGAGGTGGGGCAGGCCAGTGCGAGGGTCGGCCCGGGGGCGGTGCACGAGCTCGTCCGTCATGGGCCGTACCGGCTGGCGATCGCCATCACGCCGAACCGGGCGGCACAGCCGAGCACCTTCCGGGTGACCCTCAGCCAGAACGGGGCCCCCGTCCGCGGCGCCACCGTCATCGCGCACTTCGCGATGCTCGACATGGAGATGGGCCAGCAGGCCTACACGCTCCCAGAACGGGCTCCCGGCGTCTACAGCCGCTCGATGCCGGCGTTGGTCATGGTGGGTCACTGGGGACTCCGGTTCGACGTCGAGCCGCACGACTCGCCGCAGTTCACCGTCATCGTGGTCGACCATGCCGAGGGATAGATGAGCACGTCCGAACGACGACCCTCACCCAACGTGATCCTCGGGCTCGCTGCCGCCGCGTTCCTCGCCGGGATCGCCGCGGTCGCCATCGTCGCCCTGCTCGCGCAGTCGGTGCTCGGGTGATTCGGACGAGCCTCGCCCGCGCGGTCATCGCCATCTCGGTCATGTACTGCCTCGGTCCTGCCGACAGCATCGCCGATGGCGATCCGGCGAGTGACTACCTGCTCTATCAGCCGGTCTTCACGCCGCTTCGCCCGCCGTCTGCCCCGCTGAAGGAGCGACTGACGGCGCTGGCCGATGCAGCCAAGAGGCAAGGGTTCCCAATCCGCGTCGCGGTCATCCAAGCGCCCGCCGACCTCGGGGCCGTGCCGCAGCTCCTCGGCCACCCGGCAACATACGCGCGCTTCCTCGGCGCCGAGCTCCGCTTCGCCTACCACGGCCGCCTGCTTGTCGTCATGAAGGAGGGATACGGCTACACCAAGGACGGCAGGCCGGTGGCGCGGGCGACCAAGCTGATCAGCTCGATCGCAAAGCCGAGGGGCGATTCGCCGGACCAGCTCACGGCCGCCGCCACCGTCGCGCTGCGTCGCATTGCGACGGCATCCGGCCACCACCTGCCCGCGAGCCCGCCGCTCCCTCAACCTCGGCAGCGCGGCACGGGGAACCGATCCGAGTCGTTCCTTCGGCGCAACGTCTGGGCGCTGGCCGTGGGTGCTGTCATCGGTGGGTGTGCGGTGACGTGGTTCGCGATCCTCGCCGTCCGCGTTCGCCACGCCCAGCGTGACATCGACCGGACCGGGTCATGAGCCGATGCAGCTCGTCGGGGGCGGCGTCTCAGCCATCGCGCAACCGTTGCCCCGCGGGAGGTGTGTCCTCGCCATCCCCCAAGAGCCGCTGACGCAGCGGGTCGTCCCGAAGCACGTCAGCGATCGCGGGTATCGCCATGGCGATGAGTGCGAGGCCACCGGCAACCGAGAGAAGCACGGACGCCCGTGCCGCATCGTCCCCCAGCGCCGAGAGCACGAATCCGCGCGAAAATGCCGGCAGTTCCGGGACGCTGAACGCGACGGCAATCGCACCCACAACGCCCAGCGCCGCCAGCCGGGAGCCTCCTCGAGTCGCGGCTGTAACCGCAGCCAGAAGCGCAGCTGCGGCGGCGGGCCACCCGACCGCCAGAGCCACAAGCAGACTCGACGAGCGCCCATCGAGCAGAATCCCGTCCCAACCGGCCGTCCATGCACACACGACCACGACCGCGAGTCCCGCTGCGACGCGCCGGAGCACGTGCTGCGGCAGCGTGACTGCCGCGGCCGCCGCCGCGATGACCAGGAGCACGCTCACCACCAGCCACGCCGCGAGCGATGGGGCTGCTCGGTACCACTCCGTCCCCGTAAGGGCCGTCGGTGCGCCGTCGACGATCATCGGGATTCGCCACGCAGCAACCGGCGCACCACGAGGAGCAGTCCCACGAACCGTCCGGGGTCGAAGGCGGTTCTCGTGCCACGTGAAGGCGTTCCCTCCGTCGACGCGGATCCACACCGGGGCATGCGCCGTCAGCACATCCGCGTCATCGACGATCCCCGAGCTGGATGCCGTTGGCGAGGCACGATTCGCCTCGACGCCCGCAGCCGAGAAGCGCAGGAACGGCTCGGCGAGTACGCCGAGAACGATGACCACATGCGGTCGTGTGACGCTGACTCGGAGATCCTGATCGCCTCGGAGCACTTCGGCTGTGATCCCGCGTTCCGGCGCGGTGAACCCCGTAATCCGAGCCTCATAGCTTGTCGCGATCGTCCCGCCTACGTGCGCGAGCGCGGCGGACGGCCGGGCGCCCAGCAACACGGCACCGAGCAGGAGGCATCGGCCGGCCCACAGCATCCGTGACGCGGGCGCCATCACGCATTCGATGATAGACACGTGGCCCTGCTGGGCTGCTTCCGTGGGATCGCGGAGCGGTGCAACCACGATGATCGGCCCTCGGCGCTGGGTCGCCGTCGGGAGAGGTGCGATCGGCCAGCGGTCGGTCGCTGCAGCACCACGCTCGATGGCGAGGTGCCGACCGACGACTATTCGCTCGGTCGGACGTTCACCGGGCCATATGGTCTAGGGTCGAGGTGATCGGAGGCAACGGCGTTCGCCCCGCCAGCCCACCCAGAGCCGGGGCGCGGCCTGCGGGGACGGTGACCGTGAACGAGGACCCAGCGTGCGAGGCAGCAGCGTTCGGCAAGGCCGCGGAGGAGGAGGCCGAACGGCTTGCGCGGAGCCTCACGCAGGATCCTGAGCTCGGAGAGGAGTGGCTCCGCCAGGAGAACCTGATCTACGGAGGGCTGATCGGAATCGGCATCGTCATGGTGCAGGCGCTGCTCCCGTATCCCCTGGATACCTCCGCGATGACCTGCGTCATCGCCTTCGCGCTCGCGATCCCCCTCCTCGCCGCCTTGATCATGGTCAACCGCCAGGAACAGTTCCGGCGCCGCCGGACGAGCTCACGCATCGTGGCCGGTGCGCGAACCATCGCTCAGGGAGCCGCCTTTCTGGGATTGGTCGCCGGGTTCTGGCACCTACATTGGATCGCCGGCGCGGTGGTCCTCGGAAGCTCCCTCGTTGCGGTCGGAGTTCACTCCGCGGGGTTCACGGCCTTGGAGTGGCAGCCCTCAGAGCCTGCTCGGGAGGATCCGCCTGGGGAACAGCCGTCATAAGCCACGAGGCCGAGCGGTCGGTGTCCGGCCCGGCGAAGTGGAAGGGATTGGGTTGAGCGAGGCTGCGGGGCAGGGACTCGAACCCCGACTACCTGATCCAGAGTCAGGCGTCCTACCATTAGACGACCCCGCAAAGGCCGGTGAACCTTACCAAAGGGGTTATCGGCTCAACGGCCGTCCGCTACAGCCGAAACGGCGGCAGGAGCCGTTTCTCGGACTCGCCGGAGATGGTCGCCTCGACCTCGATCCGCTCCTCGAGGCCCGACCCGCGCAGCTTCGAGCGCAGCAGGTTGTCGACCTGGTAGAGGCCGGCGGAGTTGTTCATCTCGATCTCGATCTTGACGCGCCCGTCGGTGCCCTTGATCCGCACCTCCTCGATGGCCGCGGCGGACAGCGAGTGGATCGAGACCCGGCCCGATTCGAACGGGATCCGCGAACGGCCCTTGGCCATGTCGAGCGCGTCGGCCACCCGCACGACACCGGCCTCGACCGAGAGCGGCACGCCGTCGGAGCGGTGGGAGATGATCGTCTGGAGCACCTCGGCCTGGACGATCGTGAGCTCCGGCTCCTCGTAGAGGCCCTCGAGCAGCCGCGGCATCCGGTCGGCCGCCAGGAAGAGGCTCATGTCCTCGTGACCGGTGCGGTGGATCGCCATGCCCAGGCAGTGCGTGAGGCAGCCGAGGACGACGACCACCTCGGAGTCCTCCTTCGTCATGCCGTAGTCGGCCACCATGCCCGGCTCGACCCCTGCCCGGCGGAGCTCGCGCAGGAGCTTCAGGCCGATGTTCGTCACGATCTGGATGTGCACCCAGGAGTGGTCGTTGATCTGAAGCCGCGTGACCGCGTTCACGTTGGCCGCATGCCAGAGCGCCTTCAACTGGGTGTCGCGGTTCACGCGCTCGATCAGGTCGCGCAGCGTGCGGTTCCCGCGCGCGGGGAGGGTGATGCGCATATCGCGCACCGCCTCGGCGGGCGTCATGCGCGCTCCCCGCTCGGCGCGGACGCTGATCGGCTTTCCGGCCTCCGGCTCCGCGCCCGCCGGGACGTCCTCCGGCTCCGGCCCGTCCTGATCGGCGCTCATGCGGAGCAGCCTATTACGATCGGTGCATGACGGCGGAGATCCTGCGCGATGCCACGCCGGCCGACCGCGAGCCCATCGAGCGGCTCGTCGAGGCCGCCTACGGCGTCTACGTGGAGCGGATCGGACGGCGGCCGGCGCCGATGGATGCCGACTACACTGGGCTCATCGGCGCCGGTCTCGTGACGGTCGCCGATCGTGACGGGGCTGTCGTCGGGGCGATCGTCCTCGTCCCGATGGCCGACCACCTGCTCGTCGAGAACGTCGCCGTCGACCCCGCGGCGCAACGCGCGGGGCTGGGGCGGCGGCTCATGGCCCACGCCGAGGAAGAGGCCCGTGGGCACGGGCTCCAGGAGCTCCGCCTCTACACCAACGAGCACATGGTCGAGAACATCGCGTGGTATCCGCGGCTCGGCTACCGCGAGACCGAGCGGCGGGCCGAGAGCGGCTTCGCCCGCGTCTTCTTCGAGAAGCGCCTGAACTGAGAGCCGTATGCCCGACTCCAAAGAGACACGCGGAGACATCCGAAACATCGCGATCATCGCTCACGTCGACCACGGGAAGACGACGCTTGTGGATGCGCTCCTGCGCCAGTCGGGCACCTTCGCGGCGCACGAGGAGCGGGTCGACCGGGTGATGGACGCCGGCCTCGAGCGCGAGCGCGGCATCACGATCCTGGCCAAGAACACCGCCGTACGCTACGGCCCGACGAAGATCAACATCATCGACACGCCCGGCCATGCCGACTTCGGCGGCGAGGTGGAACGGGGCCTGGCGATGGTCGACGGCGTGCTGCTCCTGGTCGACGCGTCGGAGGGGCCGCTGCCGCAGACGCGGTTCGTCCTGCGAAAGGCGCTCGCGGGGCGGCTGCCGGTCATTCTCGTCATCAACAAGATCGACCGCGGCGACGCGCGCATCGCGGAGGTGGTCGACGAGGTGTACGAGCTGTTCCTCGACGAGGAGGCCGACGAGTCGCAGATCGAGTTCCCGATCGTGTACACCAACGCGAAGCTCGGCACGGCGACGCTCGACCAGGCGACGCCGGGCGAGAGCATCAAGCCGCTGCTCGACCTGATCGTCGAGCAGATCCCGACGCCGACCTACACCGCCGGCCATCCGTTCCAGGCCCAGGTCGCGAACCTGGACGGGTCGCCGTACCTGGGCCGGCTCGCGGTCTGCCGCGTCCGTGAGGGCGAGGTCGCCCGCGGCGCGACCGTCGCCTGGTGCCGCGCCGACGGAACCGTCTCGCGCCTTCGGCTGACCGAGCTCCTCGTGGCGGAGGGGCTGGATCGCGTCCCCGCCGAGTCGGCTGGGCCGGGCGACATCATCGCGGTCGCCGGGATCGACGAGATCATGATCGGCGAGACGATCGCCGACCCCGACGACCCGCGGGCGCTGCCGCTGATCTCGATCGACGAGCCCAGCCTGTCGGTCACCGTCGCGACCAACACCAGCCCCATGGCCGGCCGCAGCGGCACGAAGCTCACGGCGCGGATGATCAGGGACAGGCTCGACCGCGAGCTGGTCGCCAACGTCTCGCTGCGCGTTCTCGACACCGACCGGCCCGACACCTGGGAGGTGCAGGGCCGCGGCGAGATGCAGTTCGCGATCCTGGCCGAGATGATGCGCCGCGAGGGCTTCGAGCTCACCATCGGGAAGCCGCGCGTCGTCACACGTGAGGTCGACCGCACGCTGCACGAGCCGGTCGAGCGGGTGTCGATCGACGTGCCGGAGGAGTACACCGGCGTCGTCATCCAGTCGCTCGCGCTGCGCAAGGCGAGGATGGAGTCGATGACCAACCACGGCACCGGGTGGGTGCGCCTCGAGCACTTGGTCCCCGCCCGCGGCCTCCTGGGCTTCCGGTCCGAGTTTCAGACCGAGACGCGCGGCTCCGGCCAGCTGCACCACGTCTTCGAGGGCTACGAGCGCTGGGCAGGCGAGATCAAGAGCCGCCCCAATGGGTCGCTGATCGCCGACCGCTCGGGCCAGGCGACTGGGTACTCGATCCAGAGCCTGCAGGAGCGGGGCTCGCTCTTCGTCGGGCCCGGCACCGACGTCTACGAGGGCATGATCGTCGGCGAGAACAGCCGCTCCGGCGACCTCGACGTCAACATCACGAAGGCGAAGCAGATGACGAACGTCCGCTCGAACGCCGACGTGCTGGTGCGCCTCAACCCGCCGCGCACGCTCAGCCTCGACCAGGCGATCGAGTACATCCAGGAGGGGGAGTGCGTCGAGGTGACGCCCGCCGATATCCGCCTTCGCCGGGCCGTCCTCTCCGCGTCGGAGCGAAGCAGCCAGCGCTCGAAGGCGGCCCGCGGCGTGCCCTCCGGCTAGCGGCCGCGCGGCATGACGCGCCAGCCGAAGGCGAACGCGTCGTGGAACCAGCCGGCGTTCGGGCCCATGTAGTCGAGCGTGACGCCGTCGCCGGACCCGTGGCTGTTGATCGCCCAGTCGTTCCCGAGGTAGATACCGGCGTGGTAGACGGTGGCCGACTTGGTCTTGATCCCGTTGGGCGCGGAGCTCCAGAACAGGATGTCGCCGGGCCGCAGGTCGCGGCGGTGGATGCGCTTCGTGACCGGCAGCTGCGCGGCCATGTCGAACGTCGAGCGGGCCTGGATCGTGGCGTTCCCCGACCAGACGTGGCTCGAGACGGTGTACGAGTGGAGCTTCATGACCCACCACACGAATCCCGAGCAGTCGAAGCCGCCGGCGACCGGCGAGCCGAGCGGTGACTGCGGGTTGGGCGACGTGCCGCCCCAGATGTACGGCGAGCCGGCGTAGCGGAGCGCGAGCCCGAGCACCTTGCGCTGGAGCGGCGACCACGCCGGGAGCTGCGTCGCGGCGGCCACCTTGGCCTGTCCCGCGGCGATCGCCCACGGCGAGAGGTGCGTCGCCTGGTAGGCCTCGGCGGCCATGTTCGCGCGTCGGAGCAGGTCTGCGGAGGAGAGCTCCCACGAATCCCAGCCGTCGGGGACGTTGACGCGGGCCCCGATCGCGCGCACCTCCTGCTCGACGCCGAAGCCGTCCGGGAGCCTGGGCGCCCATCCGTCGGCGGTCTGCAGGTGGTTCAGGGCCGTGGCCGCGTGGCTGAGGCTCAGGATCCGTACCAGACCGCGGTCGAACTCGAGCTGCGTGATGGTGCCCGTCGGGCCCGCGCCCTCGGGGATCCACGCCGCGGCGACGGCCTGGGCGAACGGGTCCGGCCCCTCCGGGACACCCTTCACCTGGAAGGCGATCCGGGCGAGCACGCGGCTCGCGTTCAGGCGGCTCACGCTGTGGTGCGGCTTGAAGGCGGTCGGCGAGCTCGGCGTGATCCAGCCGTTGTTCGCGGCCCACTTGATCTGCTGGCGCGCCCAGAACCCCGGCGGGACATCGGCGAACCCACCCGCCGCGAGCGCGGACGGTGCGAAGCAGAGCAGCGCCAAGAAGGCAGCCGCGAGGAAGGTGGAGCGACCCCTCACCATCCCTTCATCGTCGCTTTCCGCCTCCTGCTTTAGGACGCTTCGGTCAGGCGACGGCCTCGACCCAGTCGTCGTACAGCGAGAAGTAGCGCCCCTGGCGCTCGATCAGCTCCGCGTGGGTGCCGGCCTCGATCACCTCGCCGTGCTCGAGGACGACGATCATGTCAGCTCGCCGGATCGTCGAGAGCCGGTGCGCCACGACGAAGGCCGTCCGGTCGCGGAGCAGCGTCTGGAGCGCCTCCTCGATCCGGGCCTCGGTCGGGATGTCGACCGACGAGGTGGCCTCGTCGAGGATCAGGACCCGCGGGTCGGCGAGGAGCGCGCGCGCAAACGCGACGAGCTGGCGCTGTCCGATCGAGAGCCGCGATCCGCGCTCCTGCACGTCCGTGTCGTATCCGTCGGGAAGCGCCCGGATGAACTCGTCGGCTCCGACCGCCTCCGCCGCGGCGTTGATCTCGGCGTCGGTGGCGCCGGGCCGCCCGAACGCGATGTTCTCGCGCACGGAGCCGGAGAACAGGAAGCCCTCCTGCGGCACGATCCCGAGCTGGCGGCGGAGCGTCGCCACCGTGACGTCGCGCAGGTCGGTGCCGTCGACGGTGATGCGCCCGCCCGTCGGGTCGTAGAACCGCGCGAGCAGCTTCACGATGGTCGACTTGCCCGCGCCGGTGTGGCCGACGAGCGCGATCGTCGACCCCGCCGGCACGGCGAACGACACGCCGTGGAGCACCTCGGTCCCGCCCGGCGTGTACGAGAAGTGCACGCCCTCGAACGCCACGTCGCCGCGGATCGGGGGCAGCTCGCGGGCGTCATCCGCGTCGGTCAGGCCGGGCTCGGTGTCGAGCACGGTGAAGATGTTGTCGAGCGCCGCCGTCGCGGCCAGGAACGTCTGGTAGAACTGCGAGAGCTGCTGCACCGGGTCGAAGAAGTTCGACAGGAGCCCAATGAAGACGAAGAGGCCGCCCGGTGTCAGGTCGCCGTTGAAGACCAGCGTGCCGCCGTAGCCCAGCACCACGGCCATCGCGAGCGCCGAGAGCAGGTCGACGTACGGGAAGTAGATCGCCGACGCGTTCACGGTCGTCACGTTGGCCGCCCGGTAGTGGTCGTTGATCTCGACGAAGCGCTGGTAGTTCGTGCCCTCGCGCCGGAACGCCTGGACGACCCGGACCCCCGAGATGTCCTCCTGGAGCTGTCCCGTCACCTCGGCGAGGCGCCGGCGCGTCTCACGGTAGGCCCGGCTCGAGTAGTACCGGAAGACGGCCGTCCCGATGGCCATGCCCGGGAAGACCGTGAGCGTCGCCAGGGCCAGCTTCCAGTTGATGTAGACGAGGACGCCCGCCGAGCCGATGAGCACGATCGTGTTCTGGACGAGCGTCGTCGGGCCGTCGACCACGGCGTTCACCAGCGCCTCGATGTCGTTCGTCAGCCGCGAGATGACGACGCCGGCGCGGTTTCGCTCGAAGAACCCCAGGTCGAGCCGCTGGATGTGGGCGAAGAGCCCGATCCGCAGGTCGGCCAGGATCCGCGTCCCGACCCAGGCCGTGAGGTAGGTCTGCACGGAGCTCGTGACCCAGCTGGCGAGCGTCACGACGACGAACACGCCGACCCACAGCTCCACCTGGCCGAAGTCCGGAGGGGAGGCCGCGATCCCGCGGTCGATCGCCTGCTTGATCACGAGCGGCCCGGCGATGGACGTCGCTGTCGCCAAGAGCATCATGGCGAGGGCGGCCGCCGACCGGCGGCGATACGGCCAGTTGTAGGCCCACAGCGCCTTGACGCGGCGGAGCGATCCTCGCGCGCCGAGGCCGGTGGGGTCGGCGCCCAGGCGGCCGACGTGGCTCCCGAACGTGCTCACGGCAGCCGGCCTCCGGCCGCGCGGCGCGGCGGCTCCCCGCCGTCCTTCTCGATCGGGGCCCCGTCGGGGTCGAGGTCCACGAACCGGCGCTCGACGAGGCCGTGGTCGTGGATCTCGCGGTACACCGGGCTCGTCTGCACGAGCTGGTCGTGCGCCCCGCGGGCGACGATCCGGCCCTTGTCGAGGACGACGACCTCGTCGGCCAGCGAGATCGTCGACAGGCGGTGGGCGATGATGACGGTCGTCCGGCCCTTCATCACCTCGCGCAGCGCCAGCTTGATCCGGGCCTCGGTGGACGCGTCGACCGACGCCGTGGCGTCGTCCAGGATGAGGACGCGCGGGTTCATGAGCAGTGCCCGGGCGATGGCGATCCGCTGCCGCTGGCCGCCGGAGAGCGAGAGGCCGCGCTCGCCCACGACGGTCTCGTAGCCGTCGGGCAGGTCGCAGATGAACTCGTGCGCCTGGGCCTGGCGGGCCGCGGTCACGATCTCGGCGGGCGTCGCTTCGGGCGTCCCGAATGCGATGTTCTCGGCCACCGTCGTCGAGAAGAGGAACGTGTCCTGGCTCACGATCCCGACCGCGGCGCGCAGGGACTTGAGCGTCACGGAGCGCACGTCCTGGTCGTCGACCTCGATGGTCCCGGCCTGAACGTCGTAGAAGCGCGGGATCAGCGTGGTGAGCGTCGTCTTGCCGCAGCCGGTCGGCCCGATCAGCGCCACGGTCGAGCCGGGCGCGATCTCGAGGTCGATGTCGTGCAGGACCGGCCGCTCCGGGTCGTAGCCGAACCGGACGTCCGTCATGCGGATGCCGCCCGGCCCGGGCCGCAGGACCTCGGCGCCCGGTTGGTCGAGGATGTCGCGCTCGTAGTCGAGCACCTCGAAGATCCGCTCCCCCGAGGCGATCGCGCGCTGGTACTGGCCCACCCACATGCCGATCGACCGCAGCGGCACGACGAGGAGCAGGAGGTAGCCGTTCACCTCGAAGAACGAGCCCAGGCTGAGATCGCCGTGCACGACCCGGTAGCCGCCGGCGAGGACGACCGCCGCCATCGCGAGGTTGGGGAGCGTCGACATGAACGGCACGTAGGTCGCCTGCAGCCGCGAAGCCCGGATCGCCTGCCGGAAGATGCGCTCGGTGCCCGCGGCGAACCGCTCGAGCTGGCGCGGCTCCTGGGCGAACGACTTCACGACCCTGACGCCGACGATGTTCTCCTCGGCCTGGGTCGTCACGTCGGCGACGCGCTGCTGGACATCGCGCAGGATCGGGTGGCTCGTGCGCGAGTAGCGGAAGGCCGTCACGGAGAGCACGGGCGCGATCGCGAACGAGATGAGCGCGAGCTGCCAGTCGATCCACACCAGGGCGATCGCGACGATCACGATCGTGATCAGGTTCTGGGTGAAGAAGATCAGGCCGTAGCCGAGGAAGAAGCGCACCGACTGGAGGTCGACCGTGGCGCGCGACATGAGCTGGCCCGTCTGGTGGGTGTCGAAGAACCCGAACGAGAGCCGCTGGAGGTGCGCGTACACCGCGTTTCGCAGGTCGTACTCGACGGAGAGCGAGAGGCGGCCCGCCAGCCAGCGGCGGAACAGCATGAGCACGCCCTTCACGACGCCCGCGGCCACGACCAGGGCGGCGTAGGTGAAGAGGCGGCGATCGCTGTGGCTGGCGGACGAGACCGTGTCGATGACCTGGCCCGTCAGGTACGGCACGGTGAGGCCGGCGGCCTGGGCGAAGACGGCGAGCAGCGTCGAAGCGATCACCTGCCGCCGGTACGGGCGCAGGAAACCGAGCAGCCGCCGGAACGTCACCCGCTCAGGTTAGCGGGACGTGAAACGGCGACTTGTCAGCCGTTGCGAAGCTGCTGGAGGAGCATCGCGAAGGAGACGCCCTCGATCTGCGCGACCATGTACAGACCGCCCAGGACGAGGATGCCGATGACCATCGCGCCGAAGCTGAGCTCCGAGGCGACGCTGCCGTGCTCATTGGTGAAGACGCGCATCGAAGGACCCCCCAATCAGAAACCGAAAGCCGGCGTGCACGCACGCCAGCACATCAAGTATCGGCCTGGTTCGGGTCGGAGGGAATCCCCCTTCGGCGGTACGGCTCTACCGCGTCGCGGGGGCGCTCGCGGCGGCGCCGTCTCGGCGCTCCGACTCGGACCCGGCCTCGGGCATCCGCAGCGCCATGTCGGCGATCAGGCGCCGGTCGCGCTCGGCGAGCTCGGTGATCTCGCCGCCGATCCGCACGCGGCCGTAGGGAGCTGGGTCGACCCGGACGACGCGGGTCTCGACGGGCGCCACCCGGCCTGCCAGCGTGACGGAGACGACCAGGAGGTCGCCGGCGTCCAGCCGGTTGGCGGTCGTGAAGCCGATCCCGGTGGTGGAGATGTCGCTCAGACGGACGTCGAGCGACTGGTTGCGCGGCAGGGTGCGGCAGAAGAGGACGTGGGCCTGCGTGCGCTCCGTGATCGGGATCCGCGGCGCCGCCCGGCGCATCTTGCGGTGGCGGACGCCCGAGACGGCGGCGTGCACCAGCGCCTCGGAGCCGCTGTGGAAGTAGGCCTCGTCGACCTCGAACTCGACCTCGTAGCGGCCGCGCTGCTCGTCGGTCACCCGCGCGAGCAGGTGCAGCTCCTTCCGCACGTGCTTGCGGGGCGCGAAGGCGTGCAGGAGCTCGCCCTCCTGCTCGAAGATCCGAAACGGGAAGGCGCCGCCGTCCTCGGACAGCACCTCGACCTCCATCGGCGGAGGCGGAAGCACGCCGAGGGCGAGCGTGAGCATCTCGTGGCGCGTGAGCTTGGGCATGGGGGTTCGCCCACGTCAATCGGCCGTCCGGCCGGAATTCTGAAGGGGTGTCGGGTAAGGTGTGGTCGTGGCAGACCTGAGCATGTTCTCGGGCGAGGTGTGGGTCGTGATCTTCCTGGCGCTCGTGCTCAAGCTGCCGCTTTTCGGCGTATTGGCCGCGATCTGGATCGCGTTTCGCAAGTTCGACGCCGACCGGCCCGCGGCCGCCCCGTCTGCGGCCCGGATGTCGCTCTGCGCCTACTGCGGCACCCGGATCGCGCTCGGCTACGACGCGGCGGGGCTCCACGAGCGGGCGACGGACATCGCCAGCCGGACGGGCCAGGCGGCGTTCGACATCGAGACCCGGCTTGTGCGCGAGGCCTTCGCCCAGCCCGACCACTACCCGGAGGAGCCCCGCTTCTGCCCCGGCTGCGGCGAGGAGGCGGTCTGGACGCCGATCGAGCCGATCGATCTCGGCGCGGCCCGCCCGCGCCACGTCGAGACCGGCTGAAAACTTGGGGTCTGACCCCAATTTTTCAGGCGCGTAGGCCGGCCAGGGTGCCCTCGCGGATCGCCTCCTCGAAGGACCGCGGCCCGAGGCAGTCGCCGGCCCGCTCCACCGCGACACCCGCGGCCTCGAGCTCGAGGTAGAGCGCGTCGCCCGCCGTGCGGCCGGCGCTCATGACCAGCGTGTCCACGCCCGCCAGCTCGACCGGCCGGCCCGAGAAGACGTTCTCGAAGGTCACCGCGCCGGGCGCGACCGAGGCCGGCCGCAGGTGGTGGACGAGCTCGACGCCGGCGTCGTCGAGCCGGGCGAGGTACAGGTTCCGCTGGTACTGGTGGACGGCCTCGCCGAACGCGACCGCCGAGGTGACGAGCCGTACCCGGGCGCCGCGCGCCGCGAGCGCCTCGGCGGCGTCGAGGCCGGTCCAGTCGCCGCCCCAGTCGCTCACGACGACGCGGTCGCCGACCTCCGCGCCGGCGAGTGCGTCCCAGGCGTCGACGATCGACACGCCGTCGCCGCCGATCGCGGGGTGGTGCGGGATCGCGCCGGTCGCGAGGACGACCCGGTCCGGCCGCTCGGCCAGGACGGCGGCGGCCGATGCCTCGGCACTGTGGCGGACGTCCGCCCCGTCGAGCCAGGAGCCGAGGATCTCGAGCAGGCCCTCGGCCACCTCGGCGTGCCCGGGGGCGGCGAGTGCGAGCCGCATCTGCCCGCCGGGGCTCGGCCCCCGCTCGAACACCACCACGCGGTGCCCGCGGGCGGCCGCCGCGGCGGCCGCGGCACAGCCGGCGGGGCCTGCGCCGACCACGACGACCGTGCCCGGCCGCTCGGCGGGCGCGGGGGGCGGCAGCGTGCGCTCGTAGCCGGCCCACGGATTGACCGTGCACGCGATCGGGACGCCGGCGTGGTAGTGGCCGATGCAGCCCTGGTTGCAGCCGATGCAGCGCGTCACGGGCTCGCCCGCGCGCGCACGCCGGGCCAGGTTGGGGTCGGCGATCTGGGCTCGGGTCATCCCGACCGCGTCGCAGACGCCGCCGGCGATCAGGCGCTCGGCGTCGGCCGGGTCGAGCACCCGCCCGGTGGCGATCACCGGCACCGGCGTCCGCGCCTTCACGGCCCGCGCGAACTCCTCGATCGCGTTTCGGGCGGTCGGCGCGGGCGGCACGATCCAGGTGGAGCCGCGGTAGGTCGGCGACGAGCCGAGCGTGACCGAGACGTAGTCGGCCAGGCCCTCGGCGCCGACCGCCGCAGCGGCCGCCAGGACGTCCTCGGGATCCGAGCCGACGTCGGAGGTGCTCTCGTCGGTGAGCCGGCACCCGACGGCGCCCTCCGGACCGAAGCCCTCCCGCATCGCCTCGAGCACCTCGCGCAGGAACCGGAACCGGTTCTCGAACGAGCCGCCGTACTCGTCCGTCCTCGTGTTCGCGTGCCGGGAGAGGAACTGCGTCGGCAGATAGCCGAACCCGGCGCACACCTCGACGCCGTCGAGGCCGCCCTCGGCCGCGTACGCCGCCGCCTGCCGGTAGCCCTCGAGCATCTCGGCGATCTCGGTTCTGGTGAGCGCGCGCGGCTCCGTCTTGAAGCGGGCGGAGGGGATCGAGCTGGGCGCGACCGCGGGCGGGCGCGTGCCCGAGGCGATCATCTCGCGGCCGCCGTGGAAGAGCTGGCACATGAGCCGCGTCCCGTGCTCCTGCACCGCGGCGCTCATCCGCCGCCATACCGGCACGATCTCGGGCAGGTAGCCGCCGACCGTGTGCGCCGTCAGGAGGCCGGTCGGGTGCACCGCCGTCGCCTCGACCACGATCAGGCCGGCGCCTCCGGCGGCGCGCGCCCGGTGGTAGGCGATCAGATCGTCGGTCGGCAGGTGGTCGTGCACGAGCGACGTCTGGTGCGACGTCGAGACCACCCGGTTTGGGATCTCGATCGGCCCGAGCCGAAGGGGGGAGAAGAGGCGATCCAGCACCGTGCGCCGATGCTACCGGCGGGCAAGGTGACGGGGCGGACGGTGAGCCTCACTGCCACCTGGTGGCACTGCCCCCCGCAGCGCTCACCGTCCGCTCCGTGTCGTTTCGGATCGAGGTGCGCATTGGGGTGCCTAGTTCCCTCCTGCGCTGTCGCGACGAATGTCGTCGCTGGGAGCCACCTCGCGAGGTTCGTCCCCGCGCTTCGCGGGTTCGGACGTCGCATTTCGAGGGGGCCCGGTTCGGCAGCCGAGCTGTCTCAAGAGCACTGAGACCTCTAGCTTTGCGTGCTCGCCTCGCGGCGAGTTTGCCTTTATCGATCCGTACACGAATGATCGTCGATTGGCCCGCGTTCGGCGTCGCTCGAATGGGCGCAGTTCGATCACCGTATTGGGGTATGTGCTGGGAGCCGCTGCCAGCGCGAATCACTCCGAAGGGGCATGCATCGCGCGGAGTGATGACCGAGACTGTATGCGTCTGGCAGTTCCGGCTTCCTCCCGGTACGTTCATCAACGCCGCCAGACCTTGTAACCGCGTTCCCCCCCGAGCGCCGTTATGTCCCCTCCGGCGGGCCTCACCCCACGAGGCCCGCTCGAGGCGCCTGGCGGATACTGTGGCCCGATGCGCGGCCTCATCGAGTCCGTCCCGAACTTCTCCGAGGGCCGCGACGGCCCGACGCTCGACGCGATCCGGCGGGCGCTCGCCGAGCACGCGCGCGTCCTCGACGTCCACGCCGACGCCGACCACAACCGGTCGGTCTTCACGTGCGTCGGGACGGCCGCGGGGCTGGTGGACGGCCTCATCGCAGCGATCGCCGTCGCGGTGGAGCGGATCGACCTGCGCCGGCACGAGGGCGTGCACCCGCGGGTCGGCGCCGCCGACGTCGTGCCCCTCGTCCGCTTCCGGGCGGGCGATCCGGAGCCGGAGCATGCGGCCCGGCTCCTGGGGGAGCGGATCGGCGCGCTGGGGATCCCGGTGCTCGGCTATGGCGATCTCGGCGGCGGCCGCCGGCCGGCGTTCTTCCGCGCCGGCGGGCCGGACGCCCTCGCCGGCCGGCTCGAGTCGGGCGAGATCGAGCCGATGTTCGGGCCGGCGCGACTCCACGCGGCCGCCGGCGCGGTGCTCCTCGGGGTGCGGCCGCCGCTCGTGGCGTTCAACCTCGAGCTCGACACCGGCGACGTCGAGGTGGCCCGGGCGATCGCGGCGGGCGTCCGGGCCCGCGACGGCGGCCTTCCCGGCGTCCAGGCGCTCGGCCTGCGGCTGGCGCGGACAGGCCGGGCCCAGGTGTCGATGAACCTGATCGACATCGCCGCCACGCCGCTTCACCGCGTCGTCCGCGAGGTCGAGCGGCTGGCCGCCGAGCACGGCGTGGCCGTCGCCGGCGGCGAGCTGGTCGGGCTGATGCCGGCGGCGGTGGCGGTGCCGGCCGCCGCCGGCGCGCTCCGGCTGCCCGGACTCACGCCGGACCGCGTCCTGGAGGTCGCGGCCGGCGGAGAGTTCGGGCTGTAGCCTTCCCGGCGCACGTGGCGGCGATCCAGCTCACCGGGCACGACCTGACCGTCGACGACGTCGAGGCTGTCGCGCTGCACGGCGCCGGCGTCGCGCTCGCGTCCGAGGCCGTCGCCCAGATCGAGGCGTCGCGCGCGCTGATCGAGCGGGTCGTGCGCGAGGAGCGGCCCACCTACGGCGTGAACACGGGCTTCGGAAAGCTGGTGGACGTGCACATCGACGCCGGTCAGGCCGCCGAGCTCCAGCTGAACCTGCTGCGAAGCCACGCGTGCGGTGTCGGCGCCCCGTTCCCCGATGAGGTCGTCCGCGCGGCGATCCTGCTGCGCGCGAACGCGCTCGCCAAGGGCACCTCCGGCGTCCGCCGCGAGCTCGTGCAGCTCCTGGTCGATCTGCTCGGCGCGGGCATGCTCCCCGTCGTGCCGTCGCGCGGATCGCTGGGCGCGAGCGGCGACCTGGCCCCGCTGGCCCATCTGGCGCTCGTCCTCGTCGGCGAGGGTGAGGCGCGTGTCGGCGGCGAGACGCTCCCGGGGGCCGAGGCGCTCGCCCGCGCGGGCCTCGAGCCGATCGAGCTCGCCGCCAAGGAGGGCCTGTCGCTCATCAACGGCACGCAGTTCATGGCCGCGATCGGAGCGCTCGTCCTCTGCCGCGCCCGCAGGCTGGCGAAGCTCGCCGACCTGGCCGCCGCGCAGACGATCGAGGCCGTCCGCGGGTCGCGCACCCCGTTCTCGCCCGAGCTCCAGGCGCTTCGCCCGCACCCTGGCCAGGCCGCGTCGGCCGCCAACCTGTACGGCCTCCTGGACGACTCGCAGATCGTGGCGTCGCACCGCTGGTGCGGGCGCGTCCAGGACGCCTATTCGCTTCGCTGCTCGCCGCAGGTGCACGGCGCGGTGCGCGACGCGATCGACTACGCCGAGCGCGCGGTCGCGGTCGAGCTGAACGCGGCCACCGACAACCCGCTCGTCCTGGCCGAGCGCGAGGAGGTCGTCTCGAACGGGAACTTCCACGGCGAGCCGGTCGCGATCCCGCTCGACACGCTGAAGATCGGCCTCGCCGAGCTGGCCTCCATCTCCGAGCGGCGGGTCGAGCGGATGCTCAACCCGACGATGTCGAACGGCCTGCCGCCGTTCCTGGCCCACGAGAGCGGGCTCAACTCCGGGTTCATGATCACCCAGTACGTGGCGGCGAGCCTTGTCGCCGAGAACCGGGTGCTGGCCCATCCCGCGAGCGTCGACTCGATCCCGACCAGCGCGGGCCAGGAGGACCACGTCTCGATGGGCGCGACGGCCGCCGTCCACCTGTGGCACGTCTGCGCGAACGTCGAGCGAGTGCTCGCGATCGAGCTCCTGTGCGGCGCCCAGGGGCTCGACTTCCTCGCGCCGCTGCGGCCGGGGCCGGCCATCTCGGTGCTCCACGGGGCGGTGCGCGAGCGCTCGCCACGGCTCGAGCGCGACCGCTCGCTGGCCGCCGAGATCGACGCCCTGGCGGATGCGCTCCGCGACGGGACGCTCCTTGCCGAGGTCGAGGCAGCCTCGGCGGCGCTCCGCTGACTCAGGGCACGATCTTGTAGATCGTGCCGCCCAGCGAGACGACGTAGAGCTCGCCCTTCGAGCCCTCTCCGAAGGAGGAGATGCTGCTCGCGTGGAAGCTCATGTTCGTGAGCCGCGGCTGCCCGCCTCGCGAGGGCAGCTTCCAGATCCGGCCCGAGCAGAAGTCGGCGTAGAGGTACTGGCCGTGCAGGCGCGGGATCGCGCTCCCGCGGTACACGTACCCGCCCGTGACCGAGCAGTTGGAAGAGCCGGAGACCGCATGCCGGTAGACGACGACGGGGAAGCGCAGCATCGAGTGGTCGATCGCCTGGTTCTTGAACATGCTCCGGCCCTCGTAGAAGCTCCACCCGAAGTTCGTCCCGCGCGGCGTGTCGTGGCGGAGGTGGTCGACCTCCTCGAAGGTGTCCTGGCCGACGTCGCCGATCCACATGCCGCCGGTCTTCCGGTCGAACGAGAAGCGCCACGGGTTGCGAAGCCCGTACGCGTACATCGCGGCGGTGGGGTGGCGCTTGCGCGGGTCGAGCCGCAGGATGGTGGAGAGCGGGCCGCGGCTCTGCCCGTTCAGGTTCGGGTCGCCCGCCGAGCCGCCGTCGCCGAGCGAGATGTAGAGCAGGCCGTCGGGCCCGAACTGGAGCTGGCCGCCGTTGTGGTTGTCGAACGGCTGGTGCACGGCGAGCAGCACCCGCTTCGTGGCGGGGTTCACCCGGTGGCGGTTGCCGGCGAAGGTGCGGTACTGGACGACCCGGGTGTCGCCGTTTCGGTTCGTGAAGTCGACGTAGACGCGGCCGTTTCGGTCGAAGCGCGGCGCGAGCGCCATCGAGAGCAGGCCCTGCTCGTCGCCTGCGGTGGTGACGTGGCCGGAGATGTCCAGGAACGGCCGCGCCAGCATGCGGCCGTGGTGGCGCAGGCGGATCTTGCCGCCGCGCAGCACCACGTAGAGGTTGCCGTTGTGGCCGAGCACGTACGTCGGCTGGTTGAGCCCCGAGATGACCGGCTGCAGCCGGGCTGCCTGTGCGCCCGGCGCCACGACCGCCATGAGCACGACGACGGCAACCGCCAGGATCCCCACCCGTCTCGCCACGCGCGGCATCGTAGCGACTCCTTGATACCGTTTCGGTCATGGCCGCCACCGCCACCGCGTCGCGCGTCGAGTCGCTGGTGGGCGACCTCGCGGCGGTGCGCGCGCCGCGGGGCACCGAGCGCGAGTGCCAGGGCTGGCACCAGGAGGCGGCGCTGCGCATGCTCTGCAACAACCTCGACCCCGAGGTGGCCGAGGACCCAACCCGGCTCGTCGTCTACGGCGGCTCGGGGCGGGCGGCGCGCAGCCACGAGGCGCTCCGGGCGATCGTCGCCGCGCTCCTCGAGCTCGGAAACGACGAGACGCTCCTGGTGCAGAGCGGGAAGCCCGTGGCGGTGTTCCGCACGCACCCCGGCGCCCCCCGCGTCCTCATCGCGAACTCGCTTCTCGTCCCCCGGTTTGCGACCTGGGACGAGTTCCGCCGGCTCGAGGCGGAGGGCCTCACGATGTTCGGGCAGATGACCGCCGGGTCGTGGATCTACATCGGCACCCAGGGCATCCTCCAGGGCACCTACCAGACGTTCGCCGCCGCGGGCGAGGCGCACTGGGGCTCGCCCGACCTGGCGGGCCGCACCGTGCTGACCGCGGGGCTCGGCGGCATGGGCGGTGCCCAGCCGCTGGCCGCGTCGCTGGCCGGCGCGACGAGCCTGAACGTCGAGGTCGACCCGCACCGGATCGAACGGCGGCTCGAGACCCGCTACCTCGACGAGGTGGCCGACGGCCTCGACGACGCGCTCGACCGCGTCCGCCGCTACGCGGCCGACGGGCGCAGCGTCTCGGTCGGGATCCTCGGAAACGCCGCCGACGTCTTCGCCGAGATCGCCCGCCGCGGCGTGCAGTTCGACCTCGTGACCGACCAGACGTCGGCCCACGACATGCTGAACGGATACGTGCCGGCGGGGATCGAGCTGGCCGACGCGATCGCGCTGCGCGAGTCCGACCCCGACGAGTACGTGCGCCGGGCGCGGGAGACGGCCGTCCGCCACGTCCAGGCCATGCTCGACCTCCAGGCCGCCGGCAGCCATGTCTTCGACTACGGCAACAACCTGCGCACCGAGGCGCGCGACGCGGGGCTCGCGAACGCCTTCGACTTCCCCGGCTTCGTCCCGGCCTACGTGCGGCCGCTCTTCTGCCGCGGCGCCGGGCCGTTCCGGTGGGCGGCGCTCTCGGGCGACCCCGCCGACATCCACCGGATCGACGCGGCGCTCCTCGAGGCCTTTCCCGACGACGTGCTGCTGCAGCGGTGGCTGCGGCTTGCGCCCGAGCGGATCGCGTTTCAGGGCCTCCCGGCCCGCATCTGCTGGCTCGGGTACGGCGACCGGGCCCGGGCGGGCCTCCTCTTCAACGAGCTCGTCCGCAGCGGCGAGGTGTCGGCGCCCATCGCGATCGGGCGCGACCACCTCGACACGGGGTCGGTCGCCTCGCCCTTCCGCGAGACCGAATCGATGCGCGACGGCTCCGACGCGATCGCCGACTGGCCGATCCTGAACGCGCTCCTCTCGACCGCCTCGGGGGCGTCCTGGGTGTCGGTGCACCACGGCGGCGGCGTCGGGATCGGAAACTCGATCCACGCCGGGCTGGTCGTGGTCGCCGACGGCAGCGAGGAGATGGACGAGCGGCTGACCCGGGTGCTGACGAACGACCCCGGGATCGGCGTCGCCCGCCACGCGGACGCCGGCTACCCGGAGGCGCGCGACGCTGCCCGCGCCGGAGGCATCCACCTGCCGATGGAGGAGTGAGCATGGCCGGCCGCACGGCGTTTCTGACCGGTGTGACCGGAGGCTGGGGCCGGGCCGTGCTCGACCGCTTCGCCGCCGAGGGCTGGAACGTCGCGGTCACCCACCGCGAGCAGACGCCGCCCGGCGACCTGCCCGACGGCGTCCTCGCCGTGCGCGCCGAGCTCTCCGACCCCGACGCCGCGGTGGCCGCCGTGGCGGCGGCGGTCGACCGGTTCGGCGGGGTGGACGCGCTGGCCCACGTCGCCGGCGGCTTCGCGGCCGCCGGGCCCGTCGACGAGCAGCCGCTCGACGTGTGGCGAAGCCAGATGACGATCAACCTGGACACCGCCTACTTCATGACCCGGGCCGTGCTGCCGCCCATGAAGGCCGCCGGCCGTGGCTCGATCGTCTACATCGGCACGTCCGCGATGCTGACGCCGTTCTCCGGCGCGTCCGGCTACATCGTCTCGAAGGTGGCGCTCGGCGGGCTCATGCGGTGCGTGGACATCGAGGTGCGGACGCAGGGCATCCGCTGCAACACGGTGGTCGTGAGGATCGTCGACACGCCCCGAAACCGGGCCGAGAACCCCGACGCCGACTTCTCGCGCTGGACGACCGGCGAGGATCTGGCCCAGGTCGTCGAGTGGCTCTGCACCGACGCGTCGGCGCCGCTCTCGGGAGGGCTGATCCCGGCATATGGCCGCGCCTGAGCCCGGCCCGAGCTTCGTCCTGGCCGAGCTCTCCGCGGCGGCCTCGCCGGCCGGGACGGAGGCGCCGCTGCGCGGCCCCGACCTCGGCCGGGTCGACGTCCAGGCGCCGGCCGCGATCGCGATCGTCGACGGCCGCATCGCGGCGGTGGGGCACCCGGCCGACGTGTTGCGCGAGCACGCCGACCTGGAGCGGGTCGACTGCCGCGGCGCCGTCGCCATCTCCGGGCTCGTCGACTGCCACACCCATCCGGCTTTCGGCGGCGACCGGGCCGGCGAGTTCGACCTGCGCGCCCAGGGCGCCGACTACGAGCGCATCCACGCGTCCGGCGGCGGCATCCGCTCGACGGTGGAGGCGACCCGCCGGCTCGGCGCCGCCGGCCTGGCAGAGGCCACCGCGCTCCACCTGGGCTGGATGGCCGCCAACGGGACGACGACGGCCGAGGGCAAGTCGGGCTACGGGCTCGACCGCGACACCGAGCTCGCGAGCCTCGCCGCGGTGGCCGGCCCCCACCCGATCGCAACCGTCCCCACGTACCTGGGGGCGCACTCAGTTCCGCCGGAGGTCGGCTCGGCCGACGAGTACCTCGACTTCGCGATCGCCGAAGTGCTGCCCGAGGCGGCGAAGCTGGCCGAGCACGCCGACGTCTTCCTGGAGCGGGGCGCGTTCTCGGCCGAGCAGGCCGACCGCTACCTGCGCGCGGCGATTGGTCACGGCCTCGTCGCGCGGCTGCACGGCGACCAGTTCACCGAGTCCGGCGCGATCCCGCTCGCGATCGAGCTCGGCGCGCGCTCGGTCGACCACCTCGAGGCGACCGGCCCGGCCGGGGTCTCCGCGCTCGCCGGCAGCGACGTCGCCGGCGTGCTCTTGCCGGTCGCCGCGCTCTACCTGCGCCGGACGCAGCCCCCGGCGCGGGCGCTGGTCGACCAGGGTGCCATCATCGCGCTCGCGACCGACTTCAACCCGGGAAGCGCCTTCTGCGACTCGCTCCCGGTCGTGATGACGCTGGCGTGCACCGCGCTCGGCATGACGCCGGGCGAGGCGCTCGCCGCCTGCACCGTGAACGCCGCCTGGGTGCTCGGACGGGCCGGCCGGGTGGGGCGGCTTGCTTCCGGCTACGACGCCGATGTGGTCGTCCTTGACGCCCCCGATTGGCGACACGTCGCCTACCACTTGGCGGGCCGGGACATCGCCGCCGTCTACTCATGCGGAAAACGGGTGGCCGGGGCGTGGTGAACCCCGGCAGCGGTATCAGGTAACGACCCTTCGGCTGCGTGCGACTCGGCGCTGTCCCGTGACACGTCGGCGCTGGTGGCGGGCCTTCGGGGCCGCTCGCCCGCGTTGCACCTGCGCTTCGCGCTGCGGTGCAGACTCGGGCTCGGTGGCGGCTGGGCGGCGGGGGCCGGCCCTGCGGGTCAGACCCCAGCGGGTGGCGTTTCGGGCGCCTGTGGTGGCGCCGCGTCGGTAAACTGACGGGATGGCGACGCGCAAGCAGCAGCGGCGGAAATACCAGCGTGCCGTCGCGCACGCGCGGCACCTCGACGGCGACGAGGCCGAGCAGCACGACGAGGGCAGGGCCAGGGCCGACAAGAAGCCGGCCGTGCGGGGGCGGGGCGAGCCGCTCGCGCCGTCGGCCAGGCGCACGGCCAAGCGGGCGCTGATCTTCGCGACCCTGTTCTACCTGGTCATCAGCTTCACCGGAGGGAGCGTGAGCCCCGTCGTGAAGCTGGCCAACACGGCCGTGATGTTCGTGCTCTTCTGGTCGATGGGGTGGATGGTCGAGAACTTCGTCTGGCGCCGCTACCAGAAGAAACAGGGCGGCCCCGCGGCGTGACCGGGCCTCCCGGCCTCGAGATCGTCCAGCTTCCCCTCGGCGCCTACCAGGCCAACTGCTATCTCGTGGCGGGGGAGGGCGGATCGGAGGCGGCGGTGATCGACCCCGGCGACACGCCGGAGCTCGTGCTGGCGCAGCTCGCCGAGCGCGGCTGGAGCGCCGCGGGCGTCCTCGTCACCCACGGCCACATCGACCACCTGGGCGGGGTCGCTGCGGTCGCGCGCGACGCGAGCGTCGAGGTGTGGATGCCTGCCGGCGAGGCCGACCTCCTGCGTGAGCTCCCCGGCGCGCCGCACTCCCCCGAGCACCTGCTCGAGGGCGGCGAGACCGTGGAGCTGGCCGGGATCGCGTTCCATGTGACGCTCGTCCCGGGCCACTCGCCGGCGTCGGTTGCCTACGGTGCCGACGGCCATCTCTTCGTGGGCGACGTCCTCTTCGCCGGCTCCGTCGGCCGCACCGACCTGGCCGGCGGCGACATGCAGACGCTGCTTCGCAGCATCGACACGCTGATTCGTGCCTATCCGCCCGAGACCATCGTCCTTCCCGGTCACGGCCTGGTCACCACGCTCGGCGCGGAGCACGACTCGAACCCCTTCCTCGGGCCGCTTCGGGCATGAGCCAGGAGTTCCAGGCGCCGCGCGGCACGCTGGACTGGTTCGGGGCGCGGGCAGCGCTCCGGCGTGCCGTCCTGGACATCGCCCGCGAGGTCTTCGAGTCGGCCGGCTACGGCCAGGCCGTGACGCCGACGTTCGAGGACACCGGCGTCTTCGCGCGCACCTCAGGCGAGGGCTCCGACGTGGTGCGAAAGGAGATGTACAGCTTCACGGACCGCAGCGGCCGGCCGCTCACGCTGCGCCCGGAGGGGACCGCCGGCGTGATGCGGGCCTACCTCGAGCACATGACCCGCCTGCCACAGCCCGTGAAGGTCTGGTACGAGGTGCCCATGTTCCGCTACAGCGCCGTGCAGAAGGGCCGCTACCGCGAGCACTACCAGTTCGGGGTCGAAGCGATCGGCTCGGATGACCCGGCGGTGGACGCCGAGCAGATCGGGCTCCAGCGGCGCTGGTACGAGCGGGTCGGCGTGCAGGGCCTGCAGCTGCTCGTGAACTCGATCGGCGACGGCAAGTGCCGGCCGGCGTACCTCCAGCTCCTGGTCTCCTACCTCGATCAGCACGCCGCCGAGCTGTGCGACGAGTGCCGCGAGCGGCGCGACGTGAATCCGCTGCGGACGTTCGACTGCAAGGAGAAGGGCTGTCAGACCGTCATGGCCGCGGCCCCCAAGATCACCGACCACCTGTGCGAGGAGTGCGCGGCCCACTTCGCCGACGTCCGCGCGCACCTCGACGCCCGCGGCGTCGCCTACGCGGTCGACCCCGGCCTCGTGCGCGGGCTCGACTACTACACCCGCACCGCCTGGGAGTGGCAGTGGACGGCGCTGGGCGCCCAGTCGGCGATCTCCGGGGGTGGCCGCTACGACGGCCTCGCCGAGCAGCTGGGCGGCCGCCCGACCCCGGGCGTGGGCTTCGGCGCCGGCGTGGAGCGGCTGGTGCTGACGCTCGAGCAGATGGACGCCGGGCCGCCGGTGCAGCGGTCGCTCGACGCCCTGTTCGCGATCCTCGCCGACGAGGCCCGGCCGCGCGTGCATGCGCTGATGGACGATGTCCGCGCCGCCGGCGTCCGCTGCGACGCGGCCTACGGCGGCCGCCGGCTCAAGCGGGCGCTCGAGCTGGCCGACCGCCGCGGCGTCCCGGCCGTCGTCATCGTGGGCGACGACGAGTGGGCGGCCGGCGAGGCGACCGTGCGCGATATGACTACCGGCGAGCAGCGCCGCGTGGCGCTCGACATGCTGGCGGAGGAGCTTCGACGGTGAGCTACCGGACGCACATGGGCGGCGACCTGCGCGCCGAGCACGAGGGCGAGCGCGTGACGGTCGCCGGCTGGGTCGCGCGGCGGCGCGACCACGGCGGCCTGGTCTTCGTCGACCTGCGCGACCAGGCCGGGCTCCTCCAGCTCGTGTTCAACCCCGAGGAGCAGCCCGAGGCCCATGCGGCCGCGCACGCGCTCCGCGCCGAGTTCGTGGTGCAGGCCGAGGGCGTCGTCCGCCGCCGGTCGCCCGAGACGGTGAACCCGCGCCTGGCGACGGGCGAGATCGAGGTGCACGTGGAGCGCCTGGACGTCCTGAACACCGCGCCCGTCCTGCCGTTCCAGCTCGACGACGGCGGCGTCGACGAGACGCTGCGGCTGCACCATCGCTACCTCGACCTGCGCCGCGACTCCATGCGGCACAACATCCGGGTGCGGTTCGCCCTCACGCGGACGATCCGCCGCTACCTGGAGGACAGGGGCTTCTGGGAGCTCGAGACGCCGATCCTCTACAAGTCGACGCCCGAGGGCGCGCGCGAGTTCCTGGTGCCGACCTCGACCCATCCGGGCCGCTTCTACGCGCTGCCGCAGTCGCCCCAGACCTACAAGCAGCTCTACGTCATCTCCGGCTTCGAGCGCTACTACCAGATCGCGCGCTGCTTCCGCGACGAGGCGACCCGGGCCGACCGCACCGCCGAGTTCACCCAGCTCGACCTCGAGATGGGCTTCGTCGAGCCGGACGAGCTGCACGAGCTCATGGAAGGGCTCTTCCAGACCGTCTGGCGCGAGGTGGCGGGCATCGAGATTCCAACCCCGTTCCCGCGCCTCACGCACGCCGAGGCGATGCTGCGCTACGGATCGGACAAGCCCGACACCCGCTTCGGGTGCGAGATCGCCGACGTCACCGACGCGCTGCGCGAGACCGAGTTCAAGGCGTTCCGCGGCATGGTCGACTCGGGCGGCGTGGTGCGCGGGTTCGCGGTGCCCGGGGTGCTCGAGCTCTCGCGAAAGGACTTCGACGACTTGGTGGAGTTCGCGAAGACCTGGGGCGGGAAGGGCGTGGCCTGGCTCCAGCTCCAGGGCGGCGAGATCCGCTCGCCCATCGCGAAGTTCCTGGCGCCGGCCGAGCTCGACGCGATCGTGGCCGGCGTGGGCGCGGGGGAGGGCGACACCGTGCTGCTCGTGGCCGACGCCGAGGAGGCCGCGGTGCGCGTGCTGGGGCCGCTTCGCCTGCACCTGGGCGAGCGCCTCGGGCTGATCCAGGACGGCTGGAACTTCCTCTGGGTGACCGACTTCCCGATGTTCGAGTGGCTGCCCGACGAGAACCGCTGGAAGGCCAGCCACAACCCGTTCTCGGCGCCCGAGCCCGAGGACGAGGCCGACTTCGAGGAGCGGCCGCGGGAGGCGCGGGCGCGTCAGTACGACCTCGTCCTGAACGGCAACGAGGTCGGGGGCGGCTCGATCCGAAACCACCGCGCCGAGGTGCAGGGCCGGATCTTCGCGATGCTCGGGATGAGCGAGGAGGAGGCCGAGGCCAAGTTCTCGTTCCTGCTCCGCGCGCTTCGCATGGGCGCCCCGCCCCACGGCGGCATCGCCTTCGGGATCGACCGGCTGGCGATGCTCCTGGCCGACGCCGACTCGATCCGCGACGTGACCGCCTTCCCCAAGGGCCAGGGCGGTTCCGATCCGCTCACCGGGGCGCCGACGCCCGCCTCCGCGACCGAGCTGCGCCAATACGGCATTCGCGTGGTTGCAGAACCGGGCAAAGACGCGGGATGAGTGGTCGACCACCCGCGGGATGTCCTGGGCGGCGAGAACCGAGCAGCGCAAGGACGCAGGGAGGGTCAATATCGGCACGAGATATTGGCCCGACCGAGGACGCCGCGATGCGACGGGTCGCAGGCGCAGCCAGCCACAGTCCGAGTTGTCACAGCAGACGTTCGGCCAGGCGCTCGCGGGTTGTCGATCGATCATCTAAGGTGTGAGGGAGCCGGCGCCATTGAGAAACGCGCACCTCACTACCGTCGTGCGAACACTTCTAGCGCCGAGGCGGAGATCAGAGCGGTCGAAGCATCCTGAAAGTGGCCACTCGTCCCGCCTCAGGCGCCGGCCTGGTCGAGATGAGTGATCCCCAATTCCTGCGCGCCTGGACGCACAGCGGCCGGCGGTGGGGCGTGACGTGGTGGGGCTGCGGCTGCGAACTGTCGCATCGCGGCGTCCTCGGTCGGCCCAACAGGTCGACTATTGGGCCTCCCTGCGTCCCTGCGCTGCTCGGTTCTCGCCACCCAGGACATCACAGAATTGGGGATCACTCATCTCGGTGAGCCATCGCGTCTACCTCGACCATGCGGCCACCACGCCGCTCGGATCGGAGGCCCGCGAGGCGATGGAGCCATACCTCTCGGAGCGGTTCGGGAACGCCTCCGAGCCGCACGGCTACGGGCTCGAGGCGCGGGCCGCCCTCGAGGGCGCGCGCCGCACGGTCGCCGAGCTCCTGGAGTGCGAGCCGGCCCAGGTGGTCTTCACCTCGGGCGGCTCCGAGGCCGACAACCAGGCGGTGTTCGGGTTCTGCGGGCGGCCGCTGGGCCGGCTGGTGGTGAGCGAGGTCGAGCATCCGGCAGTGCGCGAGCCGGCCCGCGAGCTGGAGCGGCAGGGGTTCGAGGTGGCGTGGGTGCCGGCCGGCGGCGACGGCGTGGTCGACGTCGGGGCGTTCGACGAGGCGGTGCGCTCCGGCGACCGGGTGGCCGCAGTCATGTGGGCGAACAACGTGACCGGCGTGGTGCAGCCCGTCGAGGAGCTGGCCGGCATCGCCCGCGAACGCGGCGTGCCGTTCCACTGCGACGCGGTTCAGGCGGCGGCGTCGCTCCCAGTGAGCTTCGCCCGCTCAGGGGTGGATTCGATGGCCGTCTCGGCCCACAAGCTGCACGGGCCCAAGGGCGTCGGCTGCCTCGTCGCCCGCGAGCCGGCCCGCCTGCGGCCGCTCATCCTCGGCGGCGGACAGGAGCGCGGGCACCGGTCGGGCACCGAGAACATCCCGGGCTGCGTCGGGTTCGCCGCGGCGCTCTCGGCCGCCCGGGCGACCGCCGACCACCGCCGCGCCATGCGCACGCGGCTCGAGACCGCCCTGCCCGAGGGCGTCGAGGTCGTCTGCGCCGCGTCCGAGCGGCTGCCCGGACACAGCCTCCTCCTCGTGTCCGGGATCCGCGCCGAGCTCCTCGTGCTCGGGCTCGACCGCGAGGGCTACGCGGTCGCCGCCGGCTCGGCGTGCTCGGCCGGCGACGCCGAGCCGAGCCACGTCCTCCTGGCCCAGGGGATGCCGGCCGAAGAGGCCCGGAGCGTGCTTCGCGTCTCGATGGGTGCGGGGACGAGCGCCGCCGAGGTCGACGGATTCGCCGCCGCGCTCGAGCGCACGATCGGCACGCTTCGGCGCGGCATGCTGCCGGCCGCCTGACCTGCGGGAAACCCGCAGTCCGTCCGAGCGAATTCCCCCTGGCGGCGATGGGCTCCAGGGAGTACTGTGGCGCGCATGGCTGACGAGCCTGGGACGCGCCGTTCCGGAGGCGACTCCGGGATGGGGGCGGTGATGCTGGTCGTCGCGGCGCTCGCCGTGACGGTCGTCGGCGTCGCACTGGCCGCGTGGTACGGCGGTGAGAACCACGCCGGCGCGAGCACCGTCACCGTGACGGGCGGCTCATCGCAGCCCGGGACGTCCACCGCGGCGCCCGCCGATCCCGCGGTCGCGGCCGGTGCGCACGACTTTGTCCGCTTCGCCTGCGACCAATGCCACGGCGATCAGGGCCAGGGCGGCGTGTCGCCGGACGTGCCGGCGCTGACCACGGTGGCGAAGTCGCTGACCGTTGCCCAGATGACCACCATCATCCAGCACGGCCTGGGCGAGTCGACGAACCCGGAAAAGCCCTACATGCCGGTGTGGCACGGCATCATCTCGAAGCACCAGATCTCAGACATCGTGGCCTACCTGAACGCGGGCCTGCCGCCCGTTGCCGGCGCGGAGCCCGCCCCGGTGCCGACCGACCAGGGCGACGCCGTCGCCGGCTCGATCCTCTACACGAACCTGGGGTGCGTGAACTGCCACGGCCCCAACGGGCTCGGCGGCGTGCCGAACCCGCAGTCCGAGGACAAGGTCATCCCGCCGCTCTCGGGCGCGGACTTCCAGAGCGAGTTCAACACGCCGGCCAAGATCCGCGACATCGTCGTGTCGGGGAGCGTCCTTGGGAAGGCGCCGATCGTGAGCATGCCGCACTGGGGCAGCGTCCTCACGGACGCCGAGGTGAACCAGCTCATCGCCTACATCGGCACGCTTTCGTGATGTCGATGGTTGATTCGGAATCAATCATCTAGCGTTCGCGCCGTGTACTCGGCCGCCTGCGTGGACCTGGCGCTCTCGTCCGACATGGCCGGCGAGGCCGGCCCCGGCGCGGTCCACGGCACGGCGGGGAACGCGGCCTGCGGCGATGCCGTGCAGATCGGCCTCGTGGTCGACGACGGGAGGATCGCCGCCGCCCGCCACCGGTCGTTCGCCTGCCCGCACGCCACGGCCGCGGCGGAGCTGGCCTGCCGGCTCGCCGAGGGGCGCACGGTCCTCGACGCCGCCCGCATCGGCGCCGGCGAGCTGGACGCGGGGATCGAGCCGCCGCCCGCCGCCCGGGCCTGCACGGCGCTCGCCGCCGACGCGCTCCACGCCGCGCTCGCCGCGGCCGCCGCGCAGCTGCGGCTCGACGCCGAGCCCGGGCGGGTCGTCGTGGCGATGAGTGGCGGGGTCGACTCGGCCGTGGCGCTCACCAAGGCGCTCGAGGCGGGGGCGGCGCCCGTTGGGGTCACCCTGCGGCTGTGGGTCGACCCGGAGGCCCCGCACGCCGAGCGGGCCTGCTGCTCGCCCGACGCGGTGCGGGCGGCCCGGCGGACGTGCCACGCCCTCGGTGTCCCGCACCTCGCCGTCGACCTGCGCGAGGCCTTCCGGCGCACCGTCGTCGACGACTTCGTCGCCGCCCACGCCGGCGGGCGGACGCCGAACCCGTGCGTGCGCTGCAACGGCGCCTTCCGGTTCGCGGCGATCGGCGAGGTCGCCGACCGACTCGGAGCGGACCGGATCGTCACGGGCCACTACGCGCGGGTGGAGCGCCGCGCCGGGACGGCGCTCGTCGCGCGCGGCGCCGACCCCGAGAAGGATCAGTCCTACATGCTGGCGTCGGTGCCGGCCGAGATCCTCGAGCGCTGCTGGTTCCCGCTCGGCGGGCAGACCAAGGCCGAGACGCGGGCCCAGGCGCACGCCGCGGGCCTGGCGGCCGCGTCGGCGCGCGAGAGCCAGGAGGTGTGCTTCGCCGGCGGCGGCGACCACAGGGCGCTCGTGGAGCGCCTGGGCGGGGCGGGCCCGGCCGGAGACATCGTCGACGCGGCCGGGCACGTGCTCGGCCGCCATGCCGGGCTGCACCGCTTCACGCCCGGCCAGCGGCGCGGGCTCGGCCTCGGAGGTGGGGCGCCGGCCTACGTCCTTCGCACCGAGGTGGCGACCGGGCGGGTCGTGGTGGGGAGCCGGGCGGAGCTGGCCCGCACATCGGTCCGGGTCGCCCCGGGCCGCATGTACGTCGCCGCCGGGCGTGTCCAGGCCAAGCTGCGCTACCGCCAGGCCGCGGTCTGGGCGACCGTGACGCCGCTCGCCGGCGGGGGCTTCGACCTCGACCTCGACGAGCCCGTCGAGGGAGTGGCGCCGGGACAGGCCGCCGTTCTCTACGACGGCGATGCGGTCGTCGGCGCCGGAACGATCGAATAGGATGCGGCGGTGCTCGCTATCCACCTGAGCCTGCTCGCCACCTCGTCGGACGCCTGGCGGTACGCCCTGGCGGTCTTCCTCATCCTCACGGCCATCGGGCTCGTCCTCGTCCTCCTGCGCTTCTCGGGCACGCTCCAGCGCGTGAACACCGCGCTCGACGCCGTCATGGGTGAGGTCGTGCCGATGCTCGGCAAGGTGTCGGTGTCGCTCGACCACGTGAACGACGAGCTCGAGAAGGTGGGGCACATCACCGACAGCGCCGTCGACGCGACCGACAAGGTCGATTCGGCCGTCCGGGCCGTGTCCGACGCGGTGCAGAAGCCGGCCAAGGCCGCGGCGGGGTTCACGGAGGGCGTGTCGCACGCCTTCGAGACCTTCCGCGCCAAACGCGACCGCCGCGGCGGCGTCCTGTGAGGCGGCTGCTCCTGGTCGGCGTGGTCGCGTCGGCCGCGGTGGCCCTCTACCGCCGCGCCCAGGAGATCGCAGACGAGGAGGACCGGCCGCTCGCCGATGTCGTCACCGACCTGCCGCGGCGGCTGTGGAACGACCTCGGGTCGATCCCGGACGACCTCCGCTCGGCCACCGAGGAGGGCGTCGCCGCCGCCCACCGGTCGGCCGACAGCGTCGACGCCTAGTCGGCGATGCGGGCGATCAGCTCGCGGCGGTCGACGAGCCGCTTCGGCTCGCCGGAGAGGCGGATCTCGAAGCCCGACCCGCGTGGGTAGAGCACCTTGTCGCCCGGCGCGACGCCGTGCACGTCGTCGCCGACCGCGACGACGACGCCCGACTTGCAGGCCGACTCCGCGCTCGCCGGGATGATGAGGCCGGCGTTCGTCTCGGTCTCGTCGTCGACGGGCTCGAGGAGCACGTAGCCGTCGAGCGGCTCGATGCCGCCGGAGCCACTCTGCGAGCGCTCGAACCGCGAAAGCGTGTCATCGCCGTGCATCGAGAACAAGGCTACCTCAGGGATCCAGGGCGTCCCGGATAGAATTGCCGGCCATGCGCTCGCACGAGATCCGCCGTCGGTTCCTGGACCACTTCGCCGCAACCGGCCACAGGCAGCTGCCCAGCGGCTCGCTGGTGCCGCCCGACTGGGATCGCAGTGTGCTCATCACCACCGCCGGGATGCAGCCGCTCAAGCGCTACTTCCTGGGCGTCGAGGAGCCGCCGCAGGCGCGCCTCATGACGGTGCAGAAGTGCTTCCGCACGGTCGACATCGACGAGGTCGGGCGCACCGCCCACCACCTCACGTTCTTCGAGATGCTCGGCAACTTCTCGATCGGCGACTACTTCAAGCGCTTCGCGGTCGAGCAGGCCTGGGAGCTCGTCACCACGCCCTCCGGCTTCGGCTTCGACCCGGACAGGCTGTGGGCCAGCGTCTACCAGGGCGACGGGGGCGAGATCCCCGCCGACGAGGAGGCCGTCGGGCTGTGGCTGGAGGTGGGGGTGCCGCCCGAGCGGATCGTGCGGCTCGGCGGCGACAACTTCTGGCAGGCCGGCCCCGTGGGGCCGTGCGGGCCGTGCTCCGAGCTTCACTACGACCGCGGCGAGGACTTCGGCTGCGGCCGCGCCGAGTGCGGGCCCGACTGCGACTGCGATCGCTTCATCGAGTTCTGGAACCTGGTCTTCATGCAGTACAACATGCTCGACGACGGGTCGCTGGAGCCGCTGCCGCGCCCGAGCATCGACACCGGGGCCGGCCTCGAGCGGGTCACGATGCTCGCCCAGGGCGTGGACAGCGCCTACCTGACCGACGCCTTCGGCGACATCATCGAGGTGGTCGAGGGCTGGAGCGGCGCCCGCTACGGCCACACGGCGGCCGAGACGAAGGCGCTCAAGGTGCTGGCCGACCACGGCCGGGCCATGAGCTTCCTCGCAAGCGACGGCATCGAGCCGGGGAACGAGGGCCGCGGCTACGTCCTGCGCCGGGTCATCCGCCGGGCGATCCAGCACGGCCGCCGGATCGGGCTCGACGACGCCTTCCTGCCGCACCTGCACGCCCGCGTCGTCGAGCTCCTCGGCCAGGCGCACCCCGAGCTCGCCGCCGAGGAGGCGCGGGTGTCAGCGGTGCTCGAGGCGGAGGAGGAGCGCTTCTCCCGCACGCTCGAGACCGGCGGCAAGCTGCTCGACGACGTCCTCGCCGGCGCGGGCGAGGAGATCACGGCCGACGACGCCTTCAAGCTCCACGACACGTACGGCTTCCCGATCGAGCTCACGGTCGAGATCGCCCGCGAGCACGGAAAGCGGGTCGACGAGGCCGGGTTCGCCGAGCGCATGGCCGAGCAGCGCGACCGGGCCCGGGCCGCGACGGTCACCGGACGGGCCGAGGTGTCGGCGCTCGACTCCGACTTCCGCACCGAGTTCGTGGGCTACGAGCGGCTCGACGCGACGACGCAGATCGGCGCGCTCCACGACCAGGGCGACGGCACGGTGCTCCTCAAGCTGCGCGAGTCGCCGTTCTACGCCAAGGGCGGCGGCCAGGTCGCCGACGCCGGCTGGATCGAGACCGATTCGGCCCGCGCCGCCGTGGAGGACGTCGTGCGCGTGGACGAGGACCAGGTGATCGTCGCCCGACTCGAGCACGGCGAGCTGCACCGGGGCGAGCGTGTCCGCGCCCGGGTCGACGCCGAGGCCCGCCGGCCGACGATGGCCAACCACACCGCCACGCACCTCCTGCACGCCGCTCTCCGCGGTCGGCTTGGCGACCACGTGACCCAGGCCGGCTCCTACGTCGGCCCCGACAAGCTGCGCTTCGACTTCCGCCATCCCGCCCCGCTCAGCGCCGAGGAGCTGGCCGACGTCGAGCGGGCGGTGAACGAGCAGGTCATCGCCAACCACTCGCTGCACGTCTTCGTCACGTCCCGCGGCCACGCGCAGGAGCTGGGGGCGATGATGCTCTTCGGCGAGAAGTACGGCGACCACGTGCGCGTCGTCGAGATCCCGGACGTGAGCCGCGAGCTGTGCGGCGGCACGCACGTCCGCTCGACGGCCGAGATCGGCCCGTTCGTCGTGACGCGCGAGACCAGCTCGTCGCAGGGCATCCGCCGGATCGAGGCCGTGACGGCCGGCGCCGGGCTCGCCCATCTCCAGTCCCAGGCCCGCGAGGCCGAGGAGTTGCGGAGGCGCGTGTCGGAGCTCGAGGCCGAGGTCAAGCGGGCCGCGCGGGCGGCGCCGGCAGGCGGGAACGGCAACGTGGCCGGACTGATCGACGGCGCGGGCGAGGAGGCGGGTGTGCGCATCGTCGCCGCCGTGGTGGCCGACGCGGACGGCGACCGGCTGCTCCAGCTCTCGGACAGCATCCGCTCGAGGCTCTCGCCCTCGGCCGTCGTGCTCGGCGGGAACGCCGGTGGGAAGGCCCACCTCGTCGCCAGCTTCGACGGCGGCGCGCAGGAGCGCGGCCTCTCGGCGGTCGACGTGATCCGCGCGATCGCACCGATCGTCGACGGCGGGGGAGGTGGACGGCCGGCGATGGCCCGGGCGGGCGGCTCGAATCCCGCCCAGCTCGACGAGGCCGTCCGCGCCGCCGAGGACGCGATCCGGGAGCGCCTGCGCTCGTGAGGGTCGTGGCGGTGGACTACGGCAGCGCCCGGACGGGTGTGGCCGTGAGCGACGAGACGGGCACGCTCGCGCGCCCGGTGGGCGTGGTGCGTCACGTCCGCAGGCCGGCCGGGATGGCCGAGCTCGTGAGGACGATCGAGGGCCTCTCGCCCGAGCGCGTCGTCGTCGGCCTGCCGCTCACGCTGCGGGGCGAGGAGGGCGCCCAGGCGGCAGAGACGAGGGCGTTCGTGGCGGAGCTCGCCGCCCGCTGCACCGTCCCGGTCGACACCTATGACGAGCGGTTCACCACGGCGCTCGCGACCGCGTCGGGCGGCCGCGAGGGCGAGGACGCCGTCGCCGCCGCCCACCTCCTCCAGGGGTACCTGACACGGCTCGCCGGCTAGTCCTTCTGGCGGTGCTCGTGGCCGCCGTCGTCGCCGGCGCGCGCGGGATCCAGTGGGTCGTCTCGGATCTCGGGGCCGACACGACGGCGCCCGCCGCCGACCCGTCCGGCGCACCGCTCCAGGTCGTGATCCCGCCCGGCGCCGACGCGTCCGAGATCGGCGCGATCCTCGAGGACAAGGGCGTCGTCGCCGACGGCGGCCGCTTCCGCGAGTACGCCAAGGATCAGGGCGAGGGGGCCGACTTCAAGGCCGGCTCCTACACGATGCGCACCGGGACGGGCTACGACGCCCTGATCCGGGCGCTCGACCGCGGGCCGGTCGAGGTGACGAAGACGCTGGTCGTGCCCGAGGGCTTCCGGATCACCGACATCCAGGCCCGGTTGCCCGCCGTCGGGATCTCGAGGCAGGCCTACGGGCGGGCGGTCAGGCGCGCGTCGCCGCCGCCGGGCTACGGGCACCATCTGAACATGGAGGGCTTCATGTTCCCGGCCACGTACACGGTCCGGCCGGGGGAGAAGGCCGCCGCGCTCGTCGCCCAGCAGCTGGCCGCGTTCAGCGCGAACGTCGCCAAGGTGGACATGAGCTACGCGGAGTCGAAGAACCTGACGCCGTACGACGTCCTCACGATCGCGTCGATGATCGAGCGCGAGGCGCGAGCCCCCGGCGACCGGGCCAAGGTCGCCGCGGTCATCTACAACCGCCTGCACCGCGGCATGGCGCTCGGCATCGACGCCACCATCCTCTACCACCTGGGCTCGTGGTCGGCCACGATCCACCAGTCCGACATCGACCAGATCGAGCCGTACAACACGCGGAAGGTCGCGGGCCTGCCGCCGACGCCGATCTGCAACCCGGGGCTGGCCTCGATCGAGGCCGCGGCGCACCCGGCGAACGTCGACTACCTCTACTACGTGGCCGTCCCCGGGCAGGCCGCGCAGTACTTCACGGCGAGCTACGAGGACTTCAAGGCGCATGGCGGCTGAGCCGCGGCGGGCGGGGGTGATCGGGCACCCGATCGCCCACACGCGCTCGCCGGCGATGCACACGGCGGCCTACGCCGAGCTCGGGATGGAGTGGGAGTACGTGGCGGTCGACGTGCCGCCGGCCGCCCTGGCGGACTTCGTGGCCGGGATGGCCGGCGCCGGTTTCGCGGGCGTGAACGTCACGATCCCGCACAAGCAGGCTGTGATCCCGCTGTGCGCGACGCTCGCTCCGGACGCGGCCGCCGCCGGCTCGGTCAACACGCTCCTCGTCCGCGACGGGCAGATCCACGGCGAGAGCACCGACGGCCGCGGCCTCCTGTGGGCGCTGGGCGAGCTCCCTCCGGCTGACGCGCTCGTCCTGGGCGCCGGCGGCGCCGCGCGGGCGGCGGTGGCCGCGCTCCGCGCCGCCGGCTGGGAGGTGGCCGTGAGCGCCCGCCGGCCGGAGGCCGCCGCCGAGCTGGGCGAGCCCGTGCCCTGGCCACCCGACCGTGCAGCAACGCTGGTCGTGAACGCCACCCCCCTCGGCCAGCATGAAACATCGGTGCCAGGCACCGATGTTTCACTGCCGATCGACGCGAGCCTGCTCGGGCCGGACACGACGGTCGTCGACCTCGCCTACCGCGGCGACGGCTCGGAGACGCCGCTCTGCGCGGCAGTCCGCGAGCGCGACGCCCGCGTGATCGACGGCATCGAGGTGCTGGTCGGCCAGGGGATCGTCGCCTTCGAGCTCCTCACCGGCCGCCCGGCGCCTGTCGAGGCCATGCGGCGGGGCGCACGCGGCTAACGATCGGGTCGGAAGGGCGTGACGTCGGCGTACGGCTCGCGCCCCAGCACGAGCTCGGCGGCCAGGCGGCCGGATCCGGCGCCGGTCAGGATCCCCTCGGCGCCGTGGCCGGCGCACACGACCAGGCCGTCGTCCAGGGCGCCGATGTAGGGCAGGCCGTCGTGCGAGAAGGGCCGCAGGCCCGTCCACGCGGCGGCCACCTCGCGGTCGGCGATCCCGGGCACCATCGCGCACGCCCGGCGGGCGTTTCCGCGCAGGCCGGCGAGGCTCTCGGCGCCCTCGTGCAGCGCCGCCGACCGGGACGCGCCGACGACCACCGTGCCGTCCGCGTTCTGGTGGATGCCGAGGGCGTGCACGGGCGGCGGCCCGGCCTCGGCGACCGTCCCCTCGGCCAGGTCGGCCAGCGTGACCGGCCCTCCGGGGACGGGCGGCTCCGGCGCGGTGTACTCGGCCTCGTAGACGGCGTGGCGGAGCACCTGCGGCCCCGGCGCGACGAGCGCGATCCACCCTCGCACCGGTCGCACCGGCAGCTCGTGGCCGGCCATGCGGGCCAGCGCGCGCGACCACGCGCCTGCGGCGAGCAGCACCATCGGGGCGTCGATCGGGCCGGCGTCGGTGACGACGCCGCCGCGCACCAGCCGCTTCACCTCGACGTGGGCGCGGATGTCGGCGCCGGCGTCCCTGGCCTCCGCCGCCGCGGACGCCGCGAGCGCACCGGGATCGGTGCGGCGCCCCTCCGCGATCAGGAGGCCGCCGGTCATGCCTGCGGCGAGCCCCGGCTCCGCCTCGGCGACGCCGGCCGCGTCGAGCCGCTCGCCGGGGTGGGACACGGCGTCGAGCGCCGCCTGCTGCTCCTCGGAGGTCGCGAGCAGGAGCGTCCCGATCGGCGCGCGGTCGAAGCCGAAGTCGCGCCGGTCGGCGAGCGCGCCGTAGAGCACGACGCTCTCGCGCCACAGCGGCACCAGCTCGGCGTGGTCGGGCGGCAGGACGAGCCCCTGGCTGCGGCCGGTGGCGCCGGACGCGAGCGCGCCCCGCTCGAGCAGCACGACCTCGGCCCCGGCGGAGGCGATCTGCCATGCGGCCGTCGTCCCGATCACTCCGCCGCCGATCACGATCACATCCGGCATGGCGGCGGAGCCTACAGCCCCGGCCGTCTCCGGCCGATAGTCGGTGCATGGAGATCGCGCTTCCCCTCGCCGGCGCCGGGTTCGCCCTCGGCTGGCCCATGGAATGGCTCATCCAGCGCTTCCCCACGGGAACGGGCACCGCGCCGTCGGCGCGCCGCAAGTGGGTCGTGGCGGGAGTCACCGCCGCCCTCTTCGCCGTGCTCGCCTACCACATCGGCCTGCACCCGCGGCTCGTGCCGGCGCTGCTCCTGACGGCGCTCGTCGTGCCGGCCTCCGCGATCGACCTGAAGCACCGCATCATCCCCGATGCGATCAACCTCCCCGGTGCCGTGCTCGTCTACGCGACCGCCGTCGCCGCCCAGCCCGACCGCTGGGCCGAGCTGCTCGTCGGCGGCCTCGCCGGCCTGGTCTTCCTCGGCGCGGCGTGGGTCGTCTCGCCGAAGGGGATGGGCCTCGGCGACGTGAAGATGGTGCTGATGATCGGGCTCGCGCTCGGCAAGTACGTCGGCGTCGCGCTCTTCGCCGCCTTCTGCCTCTCGCTCATCCCGTCGCTGGGCCTGCTCCTGGTGAAGGGCCTGCGGGCGCGCAAGATCGGCTTCCCGTTCGGCCCGTTCCTCGCGTTCGGTGCGATCGTCGGGCTGATGTGGGGCGAGCAGATCTGGAACTGGTACATGCTCTGAGAGGCGTCTGGCCGCGGGCGCCGGTCGATTAGGCTCCCAGGCCGGATGGCGCTCTCCTACGTCACGGCCGGCGAATCTCACGGCCCCGGACTGACCGCCTTGACATGGGGGGAGCAGGCTCCCCCCATGAGCCCCCCACATCTCGCACTCGAGACGTTCGGTGCGAGGCGGGGAGCCAAGCTCCCCGCCTCAGCCGTGGATTAGGCTCCCAGACCGGATGGCGCTCTCCTACGTCACGGCCGGCGAATCTCACGGCCCCGGACTGACCGCCTTGACATGGGGGGAGCAGGCTCCCCCCATGAGCCCCCCACATCTCGCACTCGAGACGTTCGGTGCGAGGCGGGGAGCCAAGCTCCCCGCCTCAGCCGTGGATTAGGCTCCCAGACCGGATGGCGCTCTCCTACGTCACGGCCGGCGAATCTCACGGCCCCGGACTGACCGTCGTCATCACGGGCCTGCCGGCGGGGCTCGAGGTCGACCACGGGGTCGTCCAGGCCGACCTCGCCAGGCGCCAGGCCGGCTACGGCCGAAGCCCCCGCCAGCAGCTCGAGCAGGACGACGTCGAGCCGCGTGGCGGACTGCGCCACGGCCGTACCCTCGGGAGTCCGCTCGCGTTCTTCATCCAGAACCGCGACCACAAGAACTGGACGGCCCCGATGAGCGCCTGGCCGGTCGACGCCGCGGCCCTCGAGGAGTACGGCTGGCGCGGGAAGCCGGTGACGCTCCCCCGGCCGGGCCACGCCGACCTGGCGGGCGTCCTCAAGTACGGCCACGAGGACGTGCGCAACGTGCTCGAGCGCGCCAGCGCCCGCGAGACGGCGGCGCGCGTCGCGGCGGGCGCCGTCGCCAAGGCTCTCATCCGCGCGATCGGGATCGAGGTGCGCTCGCACGTGCTGCAGGTGGGGTCGGTGCGGGCCACGCCGCCGGCCTGGCTCTCCATCTCCGACCTCGACCGGGCCGAGCGCTCGCCCGTGCGCTGCATCGACCCGGACGCCGAGGCGGCGATGATCGCCGAGATCGAGGGCGCCAAGCACGACCGCGACACGCTCGGCGGCGTCACCGAGGTGCGGGCCTTCGGCGTGCCGCCCGGCCTCGGCTCCTACGTCGAGCGCGACCGCCGCCTCGACGGCCGCATCGCGGCGGCGATGCTCTCCATCCAGTCTGCCAAGGGCGTCGAGATCGGCGACGCGATCGCCTCGGCCGGTCGCCGCGGCTCGAGCGTCCACGACGAGATCTTCCACACGGACGAGCGCGGCTGGCATCGCGAGACGGACCGCGCCGGCGGCCTCGAGGGCGGGATGACCAACGGGGCGGAGGTGGTGGTGCGGACGATCTGGAAGCCGCTCCCGACCCTCATGCGCCCGCTGCGCTCCGCGGAGCTCGGCTCGCACGAGCCGCGCGAGGCGCACGTGGAGCGCTCCGACGTCACCGTCCTTCCGGCCGCGGCCGTGGTCGCCGAGGCGGCGCTGGCGTGGGAGCTGGCCCGGGCGGCGCAGGAGAAGTTCGGCGGTGACGCGGTCGGCGACTTCGTGGCCGCCCACGCCGCCTACGTCGAGCGCATCGCCCGCGCATGATCCCCGGGCCGTTTCGCAACCTCGCGCTCATCGGCTTCATGGGCGCGGGCAAGACGACCGCCGGCGAGGCGCTGGCCGCCCGGCTGGGATGGGCCTTCCTCGACGCCGATCGCGAGATCGAGCGCGAGGCCGGCAGGGGCATCCCGGCGATCTTCGCCGAGGACGGCGAGCCGGCGTTCCGCGCGCTCGAGGAGCGCGTCGTCGATCGCCTGCTCACCCAGCCGAACGCCGTGATCGCGCTGGGCGGCGGGGCGGTGCTGTCGGCGGTGACGCGCGAGCGGCTCCGCGACGGCAGCTTCACCGTGCTGCTCGACGTGTCGCCCCAGACGGCCTGGCGGCGGGTCGAGGCGGAGGCCGGCGACCGGCCGCTGGCGGGCGAGGCGCGCGGGTTCGCCGAGCTCTACGAGGCCCGCGACCCGCTCTACCACGCCTCCTGCGACGCCCTCGTCGACGCCGAGGACCTGCGCGGAGACGAGGCGCTGCTCGCGCCGCTCGCGCGATCGGCCGCCCTGACCGAGCTGCCGCGCCTCGTGGGCGCGCGCCGGGCGGCGCTCGTCGCCGACCGGGCTGTGCTGCGGGTGCTCGGCCCGCCCATCGAGCCGCTCGTGACCGTCCGCCTGCCCGCCGGGGAGGCCGCGAAGACCGTCGCCGTGGCGCGGCAGGCCTGGACGCGCCTGGCCGACCTGGGCGTTGAGCGCGGCGACGTGATCGTCGCCCTCGGCGGCGGCGCGGCCACCGACGTCGCGGGCTTCGTCGCTGCCACATACCTGCGCGGGATCCCCTGGATCTCGGTGCCGACCTCGCTCACCGGGATGGTCGACGCGGGCATCGGCGGCAAGACGGCGGTCGACCTGCCCCAGGCCAAGAACGCGGTCGGTGCCTTCCACCAGCCCGAGTGGGTCGTGTGCGACCCCGCCACCGTCGAGACGCTGCCGCGGCGGGAGTGGTCGTCGGGGTTCGCGGAGGTCGTGAAGACGGGCCTCCTGGCGGGCGGGCGGCTATGGGAGCTCGTGCGCGCCTGGGAGCCGGGCCGCGGATCGCCCGAGGAGCGGCTCGAGCTGATCCGGCGCTGCGCCGCCTACAAGGCCCGGATCGTGGCCGCCGACCCCGAGGAGCGGGGGGAGCGAGCCGTCCTGAATCTCGGCCACTCGGTCGGTCACGCGATCGAGGCCGCGACCGGCTACAAGGCGTTCTCGCACGGCGAGGCGGTCGGGATCGGGCTCCTCGCGGCGCTGTGGCTCTCGGCCCAGTGCGCCGGCCTTGACGCGGCCGTCGAGGAGGAGGTGCGCGAGCTCCTGCGCCGGCACGAGCTTCCGGTCACGGCCCGGAACGTGAGCCCCGCGGCGGTGATCGACGCCTTGGCCCACGACAAGAAGGCCCGCGGGGGCCGGGTGCGCTTCGTGCTCCTCGAGGCGATCGGACGGCCGGTCTGGGGGGTCGACGTCCCAGACGAGCTCACCGAGAAGGCCGTCGCCCGGGCCGTCGCGCTCGGCTGAGCTACGGGGACAGCCGGACCGGGATCCGGACGATGTGCGGCGGCGGTCCGGAGGTCGCCGACGTGTCCGAGACGATGATCGTCCCGGCCTGCGCGTGGGCGACGTGGTAGGAGAGGGACACTGCGAACCGGCCACGGCAGCCGGTGCCGCAGCTCGCCGTGAAGAACGTCTTCGCGATCACGTGGCCGCCCGCGTTCACGACCTTTCCGATCATCGCGGCCTCGAACACGTCCGACGTGCCGGTCACGCGCACCGTCGGCGCGAGGTGCGCGCCGATCACGGGATTGTGGACGACGATCGCCGGCAGGAGCCGCGGGAAGTGTGCGCGCGTCATGTGGGCGGGGACGTTGACCGGGCCGATGGACGCGACGGCGCTGCCGGCGATCTCAAGATGCACCGAGTGGACGTTCGCGAATTGCGTCGCAGTGAATGTGAGCTGCGCGAGGCGCATGCGGATCTGCTTCTTCGGCGCCGGCGAGGCGAACTTCTGCCTGACGTTGATCGTGGCGACGCCGTTCGCCACGGACGTGCTGAGGAGCTTCGTGCCGGCAGGGACTGCGGTCTTGACGCCGGTGGCCGACTCGGCCGCGTTCGGGCCGGCGAGGAGTGCGCGAACCGCGGTTCGCACGGGGAAGGTCGCATCCGCGGCCGTGCGCTGCGTGAACCACAGCCTGGCGGACCGCTTGAACCACACGCTGATGGTCATCGAGGCGTGCGGCGTCGGATGATGTGAGCCCGCGCGGGCGGCCCCTCCGGAGCCTGCGAAAAGGCCAGCCACCAAGAGCAGCACCATCACCCGGCGTGCGCGCATCAGGCGGCCAGGCTACAGAAGCCGTCCGGGTCGCGCAACCGCGCGTCAAGTAACCTCTGCGCTCGATGCAGGTCGCGGTCCTGAACGGCGTCAACCTCAGCATGCTGGGCAAGCGCGACCCGGCCGAGTACGGCACGACCACGCTCTCCCAGCTCGAGACGATGATCTACGGCTGGGCCCAGGATCTGAAGCTCACGGTCCGCTGCTGGCAGACCAACAGCGAGGGCGACTACGTCGACATGATCCACGAGGCCTGCTCCGGTGCCGACGGGCTGATCGTGAACCCCGGGGCCTGGACGCACTACTCCTACGCCGTGCGCGACGCGCTCGAGATCTTCCCCGGCCCGGTCGTGGAGGTGCACCTTTCGAACATCGAAGAGCGTGAGGAGTGGCGGCGTCGGTCGGTGATCGCCGACGTCGTCTCGCACCGCATCCTGGGGCACGGGCCCGACGGCTACCGCGAGGCGCTCGAGCACCTGGCGGCGACGCGTTGAGCCACGCCGAGCGGCTGGCCGAGCTCGGGCGGCGCCTGGACGGCCTGGGCGTCGACGCGCTGCTCGTCACCTCCCGCGCCAACATCCGCTACCTGACCGGGTTCGGCGGCACGAACGGCGTGGCGCTCGTCCGCCCCGAGGCCGCGACGTTCCTGACCGACTTCCGCTACGCCGAGCGGGCCGCGCCGCTCGAGGCGTTCATGGAGGTCCGCCAGGTTGCGCGCGACGTGATGAAGGCCGCGTGCGAGCACCTGGCCGAGCTCGTCCCCGGGAGCGCGCGGATCGGGTTCGAGAGCACCCACATGACGGTCGCCCAAAACGAGCGGCTGAAGGCGGCGGCGCCGGCCCCGCCCGTCGCGACGACCGGGGCGGTCGAGCGGCTGCGCGCGGTGAAGGACGCCGCCGAGCAGGAGGCCGTGCGGAGGTCGGCCGCGCTCATCCAGCCCGTGCTCGAGCGGATCGCCGGGGCGGGCCTCGTGGGCCGCACCGAGCGCGAGGTGGCGTGGAGCATCCAGGAGGCGTTCCACGAGCTCGGCGCGGAGGGGCTCAGCTTCCCGTCGATCGTCGCGGCCCACGAGCACGGCGCCCAGCCGCACGCCGAGCCGGGCGACGACCTCATCGGCCCGGACACCCTCGTGACGATCGACCTGGGGTGCGTGCTGGACGGCTACTGCTCGGACTGCACGCGGACGTTCGCCACGGGGGACGTCCCGGCGCGGCTGCGCGAGGCCCACGCCGTCTGTCTCGAGGCCCAGCTCGCCGCGATGGAGGGCATCCGCGCGGGGCTCGAGTGCGCCGACGCCGACGCGATCGGGCGCGACGTGATCGCCGCGGCCGGGCTCGGCGAGCACTTCGGCCACCCGCTGGGCCACGGCGTCGGGCTCGAGGTGCACGAGGACCCGCGCCTCTCCGCCGTGTCGTCCGCAACCCTCGAACCGGGGATGGTCGTCACAGTGGAGCCGGGCATCTACCTGCCCGGGCTCGGCGGCGTTCGCATCGAGGACCTCGTCATCGTGACGGAGAACGGGTGTGAGCGCCTCACCGGGTACCCTAAGGAGCTGACTACGCTCGGGTAGCCGCGATGATCTCGACCAATCAATTCAAGAACGGCATGCACATCGACGTCGACGGCACCGTCTACCGGATCGTCGAGTTCCAGCACGTGAAGCCCGGCAAGGGCGGGGCGTTCGTGCGCACGAAGCTGAAGGCGCTCGAGAGCGGCGCGGTCGTCGACAAGACGTTCCGGGCGGGCGAGAAGATGCCCCGCGTCCGCACCGAGGTCAAGAACGTCACCTACCTCTACAACGACGGCTCCGACGTCCACCTGATGGATACCGAGACGTTCGACCAGATCGCGCTCTCCGCCGACTCCCTGTCCGAGGAGCTGCGCTTCATGCGCGAGAACGACACCGTCCAGATCCTCCTCGTCGACGGCGATCCGTCCGGCGTCCAGCTGCCCGCGGCCGTCGAGCTCGAGGTCGTCGACACGGAGCCGGGCGTGAAGGGCGACACGGTCTCGAACGTGACGAAGCCCGCGACGCTCGAGACCGGCGCGGTGGTCGCGGTGCCGCTCTTCGTCAACGTCGGGGAGCGGATCAGGGTGGACACGCGCGAGGCGCGCTACATCTCCCGGGCGTGACCCGCATCGTCGACACCACGATCCGGCTGCTCTCGCAGCAGCCCCTCACGGGGACGATCTCGACCGGGCGCGTCCTCGAGGTGGCCGAGATCCTTGACGGCGCCGGCTTCGCGGCCCTCGAGGTGTCGGGCGGCGGCTGCTTCGACGCCGCGGTCAGGCGCGGGGTGGAGAGCCCGTGGGAGCGGATCCGGGGCCTGCGCGCCCGCTGCTCGGAAACGCCGCTTCAGATCGCGCTCCGCGGCCGGTTCCTGGTCGGCCCGCGGCCGGTCTCCGACGACCTGATCCGGCGCTTCATCCTGTCGGCGGCCGAGAGCGGGATCGACATCTTCCGCCTGCACGACCCGATGAACGACGTCGAGAACCTGGCGCCGGCTGCGGCGGCCGTGCGCGAGGCGGGCGGGCGCCTGTATGCGGGCCTCGCGTTCTCGGGCACCATGGCGAACCTGGAGCGGGTCGTCGAGAAGGCCCGCCGGCTGGCCGAGCTCGGTGCCGACCACGTGCTGCTGCACGACCCGGCCGGCGCGCTCGACCCCGGCACGTGCGGGCAGGTGGTGGCGCGGCTCGCGGACGCCTCGGGCGTGCCCGTCGGGCTCTACTGCCAGGGGACGGGCGGGAACGCGCTCGCGATGGCCATCGAGGCCTCGCGGGCCGGCGCCGAGCCGATTGCGGCCGCGGCCTATCCGGTCGCCGCCTCGCTGAACCGGGTCGCGGCCGAGTTCCTCTGCGATGCCCTGACGGGTCTCGGGATAGAGCACGGCGTGGACACGGCCCGCGTGTGGGAGGCGTCGCGCTTCATCGACGACCGCGTCACCTCACAGATGCCGGCCATGCCGATCCCGCCGCGGATCGCGCTGCGCACGGCCCTGAATCGCATCCCGGTCGGGCTCGTCGGCGAGGTGGACGCGCGGCTGCGCGCCGCCGACGCAACCGACCGCCTCGACGAGGTGCTGGACGAGCTGGCGCGCGTGCGCGAGGACTGCGGGATGCCGCCGCTGGCGCAGCCGATCGGCGGCATCCTGGCGGCCCAGGCCGTGCGGCACGTCCTCTCGGCCCGGCGGTGGGTCGGCGCATCCACGGACATGCGCCGCCTCCTCGGTGGCGGGTATGGATCGCCGCCGATGGACATCACGGCCGAGGCGGCCGCCTTTGCCGACCCGGGCGCGACGGCCGAGGAACCGCCCGACATGGACGACCTGAGGGCCCGGGCCGGCGGCGCCCCGAGCGAGGAGGATCTGCTCCTGCTCGCCCTGTTCGGCGACGATGCGGCCCGCCTGATCGAGACGCTCCGCGGCCGCGGGATCGTCTCCGACCGCGACTCCGACGCCATGGAGCCGTCGCAGTCCGAGCGCATCCGTGAGCTGATCCGGATGGTCGAGGGCTCCGAGGTCGGCGAGCTCACGCTGCAGGACGGGCCCGTGCGGATCACCGTTCGCCGCCACGACGACCGCCCGCCGGCCGCCCCGGTGCCCGTCCCGGGCGCTCTTCCGGCCGCGGCGCCGGAGGAGCCGGAGGTGTCGTCGGCGATCCGGCTCGAGTCGCCGATGGTGGGGACGTTCTACCGCTCGGGGTCGCCGAGCCAGCCGGCGTTCGTCGACGAGGGCGACCGCGTCGAGGTCGGGCAGACGCTGTGCATTCTCGAGGCGATGAAGCTCTTCAACGAGTTCAAGGCCGACCACGCCGGCGTCATCCGCAAGATCCTCGTCGCGAACGCCGAGCCCGTCGAGTACGGACAGCCGCTCTTCGAGCTCGAGCCGGCGTGATGGGCGGGGCGCGGCCGACCACCGGGTTCGATGCGGTGGGGTCAGACCCCGCATCGGTCCGTGTTGCCGTTTCGTCACGCATACGCGACATGTCCAGGCACTTGGGAGTCGTTGACGACCGTGGTCTGTCACGCCACCGTCACATCGGGGTGACGGCGGCCGATGCGGGGTCTGACCCCGGTGGGTGGCGGGCGTGCTGAACCGCGTGCTGGTGGCCAATCGGGGCGAGTGCGCGGTCAGGATCGTGCGGGCGTGCCATGACCTCGGGATCGAGGCGGTGGCGGTCTACTCGACGGCCGACCGGGACGGGCTGTGGGTCGAGCTGGCCGACCGGGCGGTCTGCATCGGGCCGCACCAGCCGGCGGAGAGCTATCTGAACGTCCGCAATCTGATCGGGGCGGCCGAGACGACCGGCTGCGACGCCGTCCATCCCGGCTGGGGGTTCCTGGCCGAGAACGCCGCGTTCGTCCGCGTCTGTGCCGACAACGACCTCGTGTTCGTCGGTCCGCCGGCGGAGGCGATGGAGGTGATGGGCGACAAGAGCCGCGCGCGGGAGGCGATGCGGGCGGCGGGCGTCCCGCTCGTCCCCGGCTCCCTCGCCCGGCTCGGCGGCGCCGACCAGGCCCGCACCATGGCGGCCGAGATCGGCTACCCGGTGCTGCTCAAGGCGACAGCCGGCGGAGGCGGCCGCGGGATGCGGCTCGTCACGGATCCGGCCGACATCGAGGACGCCTACGGGGTCGCGTCGGCCGAGGCGCTGACCTCGTTCGGCGACGGCGGGATGTACCTCGAGCGGGCGGTCGTCGGCGCCCGCCACGTCGAGATGCAGGTGCTGGCCGACGACGCCGGCGTGCTCGTCCTCGGCGAGCGCGACTGCTCCGTGCAGCGGCGCCACCAGAAGCTGATCGAGGAGGGGCCATCCCCAGCGCTCGACGCGGGCACCCGCGCCCAGATGGCCGAGGCGGCCCGGCTGGCGTGCGCGGGCGCGGGCTACCGCAACGCCGGGACGGTCGAGTTCCTGCTCGACCGGGACGGCGCCTTCTTCTTCATCGAGATGAACACGCGCCTTCAGGTCGAGCATCCCGTCTCCGAGCTCGTGACGGGGCGCGACCTGGCGACCTGGCAGCTTCGGATCGCCGGCGGCGAGCCGCTCGACACGACGGGCCTCGCGGACCTTCGCGGGCACGCGATCGAGTTTCGGATCAACTGCGAGGACCCGGCCTTCGACTTCCGGCCGGCCGCAGGCACGATCGCCCGCTTCCGCGCGCCGCTCGGCCCGGGCGTGCGGGTCGACACGCACGCCTACGAGGGGTATCGCGTGCCGCCGTTCTACGACTCGCTGCTCGCCAAGCTGATCGTGTGGGGCGAGGACCGGGCCCAGGCGCTCGACCGCGCTCGCCGGGCCCTGGCCGAGCTCGAGATCGACGGGGTCGCGACGACCGCGACGCTCTTCGCCGAGATCGTCGAGGAGCCCGTCTTCCGCTCCGGCGCGTACACGACCGCCTACCTCGACGACGCCCGCGACCGGCTCCGCTCCCTCGCCCCTGAGGTCGCTGCCTAAGTGCCTCTGCGCCTCGGCAAGGCAACGGTCGCCGACGAGGCGCTCGAGAGCATCGTCCGCGGCGCCGTGGCGAGCGTCTCAGGCGCGCGCCTCGATGCTCCTGGGCGGGTCGCCCGGGTGCTGCCCGGCCGCCGCGGCCCGGTGGAGTGGCAGGCCGATCGCTCGTCGATCGCCTTCGACATCGACATCTCCGCCGCGTACGGCCGCGTCCTGCCCGAGCTGGCGGTGGCGGTGCGCGACGCGGTCGCCGGGCACGTGGCCCAGATGACCGGCCTCGAGGTGCGGGCGGTCGACGTCGCCGTCACCGAGGTCGCCCGTCACGAGGGGGGGGCCGAGCGATGAGCCCCAGCCGGCGCGAGGAGCGCCGCGGCGCCGCGTTCCTGCTCTACCAGAAGGATCTGACCGGGGGCGATTTCCGCGCCCTCTACGACGCCTACGAGCGCGACAACGGCGGGCGCGTCACCGAGTTCGTGCGCGCCCAGGCTGAGGGCACCTGGGCCGACCGGGAGCGGCTCGACCGCAGCATCGACGCGGCTTCGGAGGGCTGGAGCGCCGACCGGATGGCCGTGCTCGAGCGCAACATCCTGCGGCTCGCCGTCTGGGAGCTCGGGCGCGGGGAGGTGCCGGTGGCGGTCGCGATCGACGAGGCGGTGTCGCTCGCGAAGCGCTACGCGTCGCCCGAGGCCGCTACGCTGGTCAACGGCGTGCTCGGCAGGATCGCCCGCGACCAGGGGATCGGACGATAGACCAGACCAGATTGCAGGAGGTTGCCGTCGAGCTCGAGCGGCTCCGTGCCGACCTCGAGCGCGAGGACCTGACACCGGAGGAGGCCGTCGAGCTCCTCGAGCGGATGACGGTCGTCGTGCACCGGGCGGTCGAGGCCCTGGAGGCCCGTGCCGAGAGCCTGGAGGGCGAGGGGGGCGAGGCGTGATCGAGCCGTACCTCGTCGAGCTGCGCCTGTCCCGCGAGCCCGGCCTCGACGTCGCGATGCGCTATCCGCTCGCCGGAGGCGGCAAGCGGATCCGGCCGCGCCTCACGCTGGCCGCCGCCAGGGCGGGCGGCGCCGACCCGGCGCGGGCGCTCCCCGTCGCCGCCGCCGTCGAGCTGATCCACACCTTCTCGCTCGTCCACGACGACCTGCCGGCGCTCGACGACGACGACGAGCGCCGCGGCCGCCCGTCGCTGCACGTTGCCCACGGCGAGGCGGTCGCGATCCTGGCCGGCGACGGCCTCCTGAACGCCGCCTACCGGCTCGCCACCGAGCGCCTCGACGCGCCGTCCGACGTCCGGCTCCGGGTGGTTGCGGAGATGTCCGCGGGCGTCGCCGGCATGATCGACGGCCAGTACCTCGACGTCGCCGGGCCGGAGCCCGACGCCGAGGGCCTCGTCCGCCTGCACCGCCTGAAGACCGGCTCGCTCATCTCGATGGCCGTCGTGTGCGGCCTGCACGTCGCGGGCGTCGACGACGAGACGCAGCGGCCGTACCGGGAGTTCGCCGCCGAGCTGGGCCTGCTCTTCCAGATCGTCGACGACATCCTCGACGCCGCCACCGACGAGTGGGGGTACGTTCGAAGCCACGGCCTCGACGGCGCGCGCAGGCTCGCCGAGGAGACCCGCGGGCGGACGGTCGAGCTGCTCGCCGGGTGCGAGGGGACGACGGACGAGCTGGAGGCGATCGTCGGCGAGGTGGCCGACCGGGCGGCGTGAGCGCCGAGATCGCCCGCGCGGGCGCCGAGCGGGTCGACGACCTCGAGCCGCTGTGGCTCGCCCTCCATCGCCACCACCGCGAGGTCTCCGCCCAGCCGGTCGTGGCCGACGACGCCGCCTCATGGGCGCGGCGGCGGGCGTGGTACCTGGAGATGCTCGCGGGCGGCGAGGACCTCGTACTGATCGCCGAGCGGGACGGGCGCCCGGTCGGCTACGCGTTCCTGCACCTGCACCACGGCCCCGACGACACCTGGCCGGTCGGAGGCCGCTGGGGCGAGGTCGTCTCGCTCTCCGTCCTTCCCGAGGAGCGCGGAGCCGGGGTCGGGACGATGCTCCTCGAGGCCGTCGACGCAGAGCTCGAGGCCCGCGGCGTGCGCGACCTTCAGGTGGCGGTGATGGCGGGGAACGCCCAGGCGCTTCGGCTCTACCAGCGGCGCGGTCTGCTTCCCGCCGAGCTGGTCCTCTTCCGCTTCGGCCGGGTGCCGGATGGCGGCGAAGCGACGGCTTGACGCGCTCCTGGTCGAGCGCGGCCTCGTGGAGTCGCGGAGCCGCGCGCAGGCCCTCGTGATGGCAGGCCGGGTGCACGTGGACGGCGCCCCGGTGACGAAGGCCGGCACCCCGACGGCCGACGACGCGGCCGTGGAGGTGATCTCGCCGCCGCGGTTCGTCTCGCGCGGCGGCGAGAAGCTCGAGACGGCGCTCGCGGGTCTCGGGGTCGATGTCGCCGGCGAGCGCTGCCTCGATGTCGGCGCGTCGACCGGCGGCTTCACCGACTGTCTGCTCCAGCACGGCGCGGCGGAGGTGGTCGCGCTGGACGTGGGCCGAAACCAGCTCCACGAGCGGCTGCGCGCCGACCCTCGCGTCACCGTCATCGAGGGCGCGAACGCCCGCTCGCTGGACTGCGCGGTGCTGCCGTTTCGCCCCGGCCTCGTCACGGCCGACGTCTCGTTCATCTCGCTGCGGCTCGTCCTCCCCGCGGTGCTGGCGTGCGCCGTGGAGCCGTGGCGGGCGCTCGTCCTCGTGAAGCCGCAGTTCGAGGCCGGCCGGGCCGACGTCCGCCGCGGCGTCGTCCGCGACCCCGAGGTGCGCCGCAGGGTGTTGCAGGATTTCGCCGATTTTGCGAGCGGAAGCGGCTGGGTCGTCCTCGGCGTGTGCGATTCTTGTGTGCCGGGCCCGGCCGGGAATCGCGAGTACGTCGTGTACCTCGTGTCGCCGGCGCATCCCCTCCGGAAGGACCAGACCGCCGATGTCGCAGACCAGATCGAACGCGCCCTCGCCGCATCGTGACGGTGTGGCGGTCGGGCGCGCGGCGTTCCTGACCCACGGGCGGGCCGAGGTCATCGGCGACGCCCTGGAGCGGCTGCGGGCCGTCGCCGAGCGCTGCGGGGTCGAGGTCGTCGGCGACGACGCCGATCCCGACATCGTGGTGGTGCTGGGTGGCGACGGCACGATGCTGCGCGCGCTCCAGCGCTGGCTCGGCACGGGCACCCCGTGCCTGGGCGTGAACTACGGCCGGGTGGGCTTCCTGACGAGCGTGGCGAGCGGCGACCTCGAGTCCGGCCTGGAGGCGGCGTTTGCCGGCCGCTACCACGTGCTCGACCTGCCGACCCTCGCCGCCGACGCCGGGGCGGGCCCGCTCGTCGCCGTGAACGACCTCGTGCTCACGAGCGCCACGCCGGGCCGGATGGCGGTCCTCGAGTGGGGGGTCGACGGGCAGTCGCTGGGCGAGCTCGGCTGCGACGGCGTGATCGCCGCCACCCCGACCGGCTCGACGGCCTACAACCTGTCGGCGGGCGGGCCGGTGCTCGTCCCCGGTACCGACAGCTACGTCGTCACGTTCGTCTCGCCGCACTCGCTCCACGCGCGCTCGATGGTGCTCGGCCGGCCCCACTCGGTCGCGTTCCGGAACGTGTCGGCGGACGTGCCCGTCCAGGCGATCGTCGACGGCCACGTCGTCGCGGTCATCGACCCGGGCGGGCGGGTGGAGGTGCGGCTGGGCGAGGCGCCGGTCGCCCTCGCGCGGGTCGCCGGCACGTCGTTCTTCACCCGCTACCTCCAGGAGTTCACACACTGATGCTCGCCCGGCTCTCGATCCACAACCTGGCGCTGATCGAGCGCGCCGAGCTCGAGCTCGAGCCGGGCCTGAACGTGCTCACGGGCGAGACGGGGGCGGGGAAGACCATGCTCGCCCAGGCGATCGGCCTTCTCACCGGCGCACAGCCCGTCTCGGGGATGGTGGGCCCCTTCGCCGACGAGGCCTACGTCGAGGCTGAGTTCGACGCGCCCGCCGAGCTCTTCGAGGATCCGGCCCTCGCGGCCGTGGCGGGGCTTCGGCCCGACGGCGAGGAGGCGCTCGTCGTGGCGCGGCGGCTCACCGCCGGCGGTCGCAGCCGGGCGTTCGTGTGGGGCCGAAGCTGCGCCCGCGCCGACCTTGAGGCGCTGGGCGAGCGGTTGATCGAGATGTCCTCGCAGCACGAGGCCCGCCGGCTCGCGCGCCCGGCCCGCCAGCTCGGGCTCCTCGACGCCTACGCCGGCACCGGCGAGCTCACGGCCGAGATGGCGGCGGCGTGGCGGGCGCTCAGGGCGGCCGAATCGGCGTTCGAGTCCGCACGCGGCGAGGCGGCCGACGCCGCCCGTCGGCGGCTCGACCTGGAGGATCTCGTCGCCCGGGTCGACCAGCTGGCGCCGGCGGCGGGCGAGCCCGAATCGCTGCGCGCCGAGCGCGAGCGCTTGCGCCACCTAGACGAGCTGGCCGCCGCGGCGGGGACCGCGGCCGAGCTCCTGAGCCCGGCCGACGGCGAGGGCGCCCGCGAGCTCGCGGCGAGTGCGGCCCAGGAGCTCTCGACGGTGGCCGAGTTCGCTCCCGAGCTGGGGGACGTCGCGGCAACGCTCGACGACATCGCGGCGCGCATCCAGGATGCGGCGGTCGAGCTGCGCAGCCATCTGGCCGGGCTCGAGGCCGACCCGGCCCGGCTTGAGCAGGTCGAGTCCCGGCTCGAGGCGTTCGCCCAGCTGGAGCGCCGCTACGCGGCGCCGGTCGGCGAGGTGGTCGAGCAGGCGGGTGCCGCCCGCCGGGCGCTCGAGCGGCTCGAGAGCTCCACCGAGGAGCTGGCGCGGCTCGAGGCCGAGGCGGCCGCCGCCGCCGAGGCGGCCCGCGACTGCGCCGCCCGGCTGACCGCTGCCCGTGCCGCCGCCGCCGAGCCCTTCGCGCGTGCAGTCGAGGCCGAGCTGGCCGACCTGGGCATGGCGCAGGCCGTCTTCACGGTGCGCGTCGAGCCCGCGGAGCAGGGCCCGCGCGGTGCCGACCGGGCCGTGCTCGAGCTCGCGGCGACCCCCACTCTGGCGGCCGGCCCGGTGGCCGAGACCGCCTCCGGCGGCGAGCTCTCGCGCATCGCGCTCGCCATCCGGGTCGCAGCGCGGGCGGGCGGCGGGCCGGGGATCCTGCTCCTCGACGAGGTCGATGCCGGGATCGGCGGGCGGACCGCGCGGGCCGTGGCCGACAAGCTGGCGGCGCTCGCCGCCGGCGCCCAGCTCCTCGCCATCACCCACCTGCCCCAGATCGCGCGCGCCGCCGACGCGCACTTCCTGGTCGAGAAGCCCGATGACGGCGCGGCGAAGGTCGTGCGGCTGCGGGAGGCCGAGGTGGTGGAGGAGCTGGCCCGCATGCTGGGCGGCGACCCGGACGACGAGGCCGCGCTTCGGCACGCGGAGGCGCTGCGCTCGTAGGGACCGCTACAGCTCGAGAGCGAAGTGCCACTCCATGCGCGGCTCGCCCTGGAACTGCGCCGGCATCTCGGCCTCGAGCGCCATCCCCAGGCGGCGGAGCAGGCGCGCGCTGGGGAGGTTCCGGGTGTCGGTGATCGCGACGAGCCGCCGGGCTTCCGTGTGGGCGCGGAGCCCGTCGATCAGGGTGCGGCCGGCCTCCTCGGCCAGGCCCTTGCCGTGAGCCTCGCGCGCCAGCGTGATGCCGAGCTCGGCTTCCGCGCCTGAGGCGGCCGTGAACAGGCCGATGTCGCCGATCAGGACGTCATCCACATCCGCGATGGCGATCTGCAGCCACTCGCCCAGCCGTCCGAACGGCGCTTCGGACATCTCGGCGAGGAACTCCCGCGCCTGCTCGTCTGAGACCGGGTCCCAGCCCTGGTACCGGGCGACCTCGGGATCGTGCCGGTAGGCCTGGAAGCGCCGCAGGTCGTCCGGGCGGAACCGGCGCAGCGTGAGCCGCGCCGAGCTCCATGGCAGCGGATCGGAAGCCGACGGGGTGGCGGCGGGCACGATGGCGACAGTAGTCGCAGCCGCACCACCGGGTCTGACCCACGGCTACTCGTCTCTGGTGGTTGCCTCGTAGCAGACGAGCTGGTGGCCGTACGCGTCGATCATGCCGGTGTCGTGCATGCCGAGCTTCTGCATGATCCGGATCGACTGGGCGTTCTCGGGGTAGGCGAGCGCGACCACCCGCTTCAGGCCGAGCGGTCCGATGGCGGCGGCGAGGCAGGCGCGGGCCGCCTCGGTGGCGTAGCCCTGGCCCCAGGCGGAGCGCTGGAACTCGTACACGAGCTCGACGTCGGGGCCGGTGCCGTCCACGTGGACGACGCCGCACACGCCGATCATCTCGCCCGTTTCCCGCAGCTCGACCGCCCACAGGCTGAACCCGTTGCGGCGCTGGCCGTCCATCATGCGCGCCACGCCGGCCGCGCTCTCCTCGCGCGTGCGGGGCTTGCCGTCGGCGCCGACGTAGCGCATGACCTCGGCGTCGCCGTAGACGCGGTGGGCGCCGTCGACGTCCGACTCGCGAAGCTCGCGCACCTGGAGCCGCTCGGTCTCGATGGGAAGGACGCTCAACGCGCCGTCGGGCCGCCGGCCTGGCAGAATGGGGGTGCGGGCACGGCGGAGCAGTGTAGAGCGGAAGGAGCGGGGATGACCGAGCACCTGACGGCCACACGGGCGAGCGAGCGGTTCGCGGTCGCCATCGCTGCGGCCACGGACTGTCACCAGGCGTGCATCGAGGCGCTGTCATGGGGCCTCCAGCAGCGCGGCGAGCCGGCGCACCTCTTGCACGCGCGGCTCATGCTCGACTGCGCGCAGATGTGCGACGCGGCTCGCGACATGATGCTGCGGAGCTCCGACTTCGCGCATCAGGCCGCGGCGCTGACGGCGGACGTCTGCGAGCGCTGCGCCACCTCGTGCGAGCGCATGGGCGAGGGGATGGCAGGCTGTGCCAGGGCCTGCCGGGCCTGCGCGGACGCCTGCCGCGCGATCGGCTAGCGACCGGGCCGTCGGGCCCGTCGCGTATGATCCATATCCCGTAACCGGTCACCAACTCGGGAAGGGGCGAGCGTGAGCAGGCAGGTCAAGTACGTGTTCGTGACCGGGGGCGTCGTCTCGTCGCTGGGCAAGGGGATCACCGCCGCGTCGCTCGGGCGGCTCCTGAAGGCGCGCGGCCTTCGTGTGTCCCTTCAGAAGTTCGACCCGTACATCAACGTCGACCCCGGGACGATGAGCCCGTTCCAGCACGGCGAGGTGTACGTCACCGAGGACGGCGCCGAGACCGACCTCGACCTGGGCCACTACGAGCGGTTCGTCGACGAGTTCCTCTCGCGCAACTCGAACCACACGACCGGTTCGATCTACAACGAGATCATCCGCCGCGAGCGCAAGGGCGAGTACCTGGGCTCGACCGTTCAGGTGATCCCGCACGTGACCGACGAGATCAAGCGCCGCATCACGCTCTCCGCCGACTCGTCCGACGTCGACGTGGTGATCACCGAGATCGGCGGCACGGTGGGCGACATCGAGAGCCTGCCGTTCCTCGAGGCCATCCGCCAGTTCCGAAACCAGGTCGGCCGCGACAGCGTCATGTACGTCCACTGCACGCTCGTGCCGTTCATCGACGTGGCCGGCGAGCTCAAGACGAAACCGACCCAGCACTCCGTCCAGGAGCTTCGCCGCATCGGTATCGCGCCCGACGTCGTCGTGTGCCGCTCGAAGCGCCCGCTGGGCCGCGAGATCCGCGAGAAGATCGCCCTCTTCGCCGACGTACCGGTCGATGCCGTCATCTCGGCCCCCGACGCCGACAACATCTACGCGATCCCGCTCACGATGCAGGCGGAGGGCCTCGACCGGCTGGCCTGCGACCGGCTCGGGCTCGTCACCGGCCCGCCCGACATGCGCGAGTGGGAGGCGATGGTCGAGCGCACGCGGTCGGCCGAGGGCAGCGTGCGCATCGCCCTCGTCGGCAAGTACGTGCAGCTCCAGGACGCCTACCTGTCGGTCGTGGAGGCGCTGAACCACGCGGCGATCCACCACGGCACGCGGCTCGAGGTCGTGTGGGTCGACGCCGAGACGCTCTCGGTCGAGGAGGCCGAGCGGCGGCTGGCGCAGGCCGACGGCATCCTGATCCCCGGCGGGTTCGGGATCCGCGGGATCGAGGGCAAGATCGCGGCCGCCCGGTTCGCGCGCGAGAACGGCGTCCCGTTCCTGGGCATCTGCCTGGGGATGCAGGTGGCGGTCGTCGAGTTCGCGCGCACCGTCGTCGGCCTGGAAGGCGCCAACTCGAGCGAGTTCGATCCGGCCACGCCGTACCCGGTGATCGACCTCCTGCCCGAGCAGAAGGGCGTCTCCGACATGGGCGGCACCATGCGGCTCGGCTCCGACCCCGTCACGCTCGCCGACGGCACGCTGGCGGAGGCCGCCTACGGCGAGCCCGTCGTCTACGAGCGCCACCGGCACCGCTACGAGGTCAACAACAGCCTGCGGCCGAACCTCGTCGCCCACGGCCTCGTCGTGTCGGGCACCTCCCCCGACGAGCGGCTCGTCGAGATCATCGAGCTGCGCGACCACCCCTGGTTCTGCGCAAGCCAGTTCCACCCGGAGTTCAAGTCCCGTCCCAACCGGCCGCAGCCGCTCTTCCGCGACTTCGTGGGCGCGGCGGTCACACGAACGGCCGCGGAGGTGCGGCCCGCGGAGCCGGCCGAGAACCTCCCGGCGTGAACCCCGCCAGCTGGCAGTCGCTCGAGGCGCGCATGCGCGAGCTCGCCGACCTGTGGCGGACGTCGGCCCTCCTCTCCTGGGACCAGCAGACGATGATGCCGCCCCGCGGCGCCGAGGGCCGCGCGCGGGCCACGGCGACGCTCAAGGTGATCAGCCACCAGCGGCTGGTCGACCCGGAGCTGGGCGACCTCCTCGAGGAGGCGGCGAACGACAGCCTCGACCCACCGCGGGCGGCGATGGTGCGCGTGCTGAGCCGCGAGCGCGACCAGTCCGTCCGGCTGCCGGGCGAGTTCGTGCGCAGGCTCGCGCTCGCATCGTCCCGCGGGCAGGCGGTGTGGCAGGGCGCCCGCCGCGACCGCGACTGGGAGACGTTCCGGCCGTGCGTCGAGGAGATGGTGCAGCTGAAGCGCGAGCAGGCCGACATGCTCGGCCACGACGGCGAGCGCTACGACGCTCTGCTCGACCTCTACGAACCCGGGATGCGCACCGAGCGCGTCGAGCAGGTCTTCGCGGCGCTGGCGTCCGAGCTCGCCGGGCTGATCCAGGCGATCGCCGACGCACCCCCGCTCCCCGAGCCGCCGTTCGCGGGCGCGACGTTCCCCGACGCGCTCCAGTGGGACCTGACGCTGCGGATGCTCGCCGATATCGGCTTCGACTTCGACGCCGGCCGCCAGGACCGCTCCGCCCACCCCTTCACCACGACGATCGCGCTGCACGACATCCGGCTCACGACCCGCATCCACGAGGCCGACCCGTTCTCGGCGCTCGCCTCGACGCTGCACGAGGCCGGCCACGGGCTCTACGACCAGGGGTTCGACCCTGAGTATGAGGACACGCCGATCGCCCAAGCGCCGTCGCTGGGCCTGCACGAGTCGCAGTCGCGCCTGTGGGAGAACCTGGTCGGCCGGAGCCTTCCGTTCTGGCGCCGCTACACGCCCGTCATGCACGAGGTCTTCGGCGACACGATGCACGGGGCGGGGCCCGAGGACGTCTACCGCCAGGTGAACCGCGTGACGCCCTCGCTGATCCGGGTCGAGGCCGACGAGGTCACGTACAACATGCACATCCTCGTTCGCTTCGAGCTTGAGCTGGCGCTCCTTCGGGGAGACCTCGCCGCCGCCGACCTGCCCGGCGCCTGGAACGACGCCTACCGGCGCCGCCTGGGGGTGACCCCGCCCCACGACGGCGACGGCGTGCTCCAGGACGTGCACTGGTCGAGCGGCGCCTTCGGCTACTTCCCGACCTACACCATCGGGAACCTCTACTCGGCGCTCCTCTGGGGGCGGATCCGGGAGGACATCCCCGACGTCGAGGGACGCATGGAGGCCGGCGACTTCGCCCCGATCCTCGGCTGGCTGCGCGAGCGGATCCACCGGCCCGGATACCTGCTCGAGGGCGAGGACCTCATCCGGCAGGTGACCGGCTCGGGCCTCGACCACGAGCCGTTCATGGCCTATCTGTGGGCCAAGTACGGCGACCTCTACGGCGTGCGCCGAACCGCGTAGCCGTGGCCGCCACCGCGACCCCCGTCCTCGACCTCTTCCGCGACCTGGCGGCGATCCCCAGCCCCTCCGGGCGCGAGCGCGCCGTCGCCGACCGCACGCTCGAGTTCCTGCGCGACCTTGGGCTCGACCCGACCGAGGACGACGCCGGCGCCCGCATCGGCTCGGACATGGGGAACATCCACGTGGCTCTCCCGCCCACCGAGGGCGGCGACGGCACGCCGATCTTCCTGAACGCCCATCTCGACACCGTGCCGCCGACGGCGCCGATCGACCCCGAGGTGCGAAACGGCGTGGTCGTGAACCGCCACGACACGATCCTCGGCGCCGACAACAAGGCGGCCGTCGCCGTCATGCTGGCGGCGGTGGCCGACCTCGTGCGCGGCGGCCGGCCGCACGCCGGCGTGGAGCTCGTGCTGACGCCGATGGAGGAGGTGGGCCTGCGCGGCGCCAAGGAGTTCGACACGTCCCGGCTGCGGGCGAGGGTCGGCTACTGCTACGACCACGCCGCCCCGATCGGGAACGTCGTCCTGGCAGCTCCGACGCAGCGCACCGTGCGGTTCCGGTTCGTCGGCCGCGCTGCCCACGCGGGGATCGCGCCCGAGGACGGGAGAAGCGCGATCGTCGCCGCGGCCCGGGCGATCGCCGACATGCCGCTCGGCCGGATCGACGCCGAGACGACCGCCAACGTCGGGATCGTGAAGGGCGGGATCGCCGGCAACATCGTCCCGCCGGAATGCCTGGTCGAGGCGGAGGCGCGCAGCCGCAACCCTGGCCGCCTGCGCGAGCAGGTGCAGGCGATGCTCGACGCGGCCACCTTCGCCGCGAACCTGGCCGAGTGCGAGCTCGAGAGCCGGATCGAGCCGGAGTACGAGGGCTACCGGTTCGCGCGCTCCGACCCGGCGGTCCGCCTGGCGGCGCGGGCGCTCGAGGCGTGCGGGCGCGAGCCCGTCTACATCGAGTCCGGCGGCGGGGCCGACGCCAACGTGTGGAACGCCGGCGGGCTCGAGTGCGTGAACCTGTGCAACGGCATGGCCGAGATCCACACGGCGTCCGAGCACATCGCCGCCTCCGACCTCGACGTCATGCTGGACGTGACCCTGGCGCTGATCGACGCCGCCCGGAATCCCCTGCAGAGCACTACAATCGCGTCCGGATGAAGATCGGCGTCGCCAGGGAGATCAAGCCCGACGAGTATCGTGTCGCGCTGACCACCGCAGGGGTCACCGAGCTCGTGCGGCGTGGGCACGACGTCCTGATCGAGGCCGGGGCCGGGATCGGGAGCGCGATGAGCGACGACGACTACCGGGTCGCCGGCGCCTCGATCGCGGACGTCGACACCGTCTGGGGCGAAGCCGAGATGGTGCTCAAGGTGAAGGAGCCGCTCGACGGCGAGTGGCAGCGCCTCTCGCCGGGGCAGGTGCTCTTCACCTACCTGCACCTGGCGGCGGCGGCCGAGCTGACGCACGGCCTGGCGGAGTCGGGCGCGACCTGCATCGCCTACGAGACCGTCGAGACTGCCGACCGCCGCCTGCCGCTGCTCGCGCCGATGAGCGAGGTGGCAGGCCGGCTCTCGGCTCAGGTCGGCGCGTACTACCTGCTGAAGCCGTTCGGCGGGCGCGGGCGGCTCATGGGCGGCGTGCCGGGCGTGCTGCCGGCGAAGGTGCTCGTGCTGGGCGGCGGGATCGTCGGCTACAACGCCGCGCTGATCGCCCAGGGCATGCAGGCAGACGTCACGGTCTTCGAGCGGTCGGTCGACCGCATGCGCGAGTTGGACGTGAGCCTCGGGCGCACCGTGCTCATGCAGATGTCGAGCCGCCACGCCGTCGAGGAGGCGCTGCCCGACGCCGACCTCGTGATCGGCGGCGTGCTCGTGCACGGCGCGAAGGCCCCGCACCTCGTGACGCGCGAGATGCTGGCCGTGATGAAGCCGGGCTCGGTGATGGTCGACGTGGCGATCGACCAGGGCGGCTGCTTCGAGACGTCCCGGCCCACGACGCACTCCGACCCGACCTACGTGGTCGACGACATCGTCCACTACTGCGTCGCGAACATGCCCGGCGCCGTGCCGATCACGTCGACCTGGGCGCTCACCAACGTCACGCTGCCGTACGTCGAGGCGATCGCCGAGAAGGGCCTGCACCGGGCGTTGGCGTCGGACCCGGCCCTGGCGCTCGGCGTGAACGTCGCCGACGGCCGCATCACCTGCGAGCCGGTCGCGGAGGCGGTCGGCATGGAGTACACGCCGCTCTCGCAGGTGTTGCCGCTCCAGGCGGCGTAGATGACTGGTTTCCCGGCCCCGTGATGTCCTGGGCGGTGAGAACCGAGCCTCGCTAGGACGCGACGGTTCGCAGCCGTAGCGCAACTGCATCGCGCCGATCCACGACAGATGGACGTCCAGGCGCCCGGGGGTGGGGAACCATTCATCTCGGCAGGAATCCCCGCACGTGCGGCGAAAAGCCGGGCGGTGCGCGACTACGACTCGAAGCTCGCGGATTTCCTGACCCACCTGCAGCTCGAGCGCGGGGCCTCGCCGCACACGGTCGAGGCATACCGGCGCGACCTGATCGACCTCGGCGACTTCGTCGAGCACGAGGACCCCGACACCATCGCCGTGGGCGTCCTCGACGAGTACGCGGTTGCACTGCGCGACCGCGGGCTCTCGCCGGCCACCGTCCGCCGCCGGCTGGCCGCGGTGCGCGCCTTCCTGAAGCACCGCGCTCGTGAGGGCGGGCGCGGCGACGCGGGCCGCACCGTGCCGCTCCCGCGGCTCGGCCGCTCGCTCCCGAAGCCGCTCACGAAGGCCGAGGCGGAGGCCATCGTCACCGCTCCGGACGGCTCGCCGCGGGGGCTGCGCGACCGGGCGATGCTGGAGCTCCTGTACGGCGCGGGCCTGCGGGTCTCGGAGCTCGTGTCGCTGCGCGTCTCGGACGTCGATCTCGACGAGGGGCTCGTGCGCTGCATGGGCAAGGGCGCCAAGCAGCGGGTCGTGCCGATGGGGAAGGGCGCGATCGACGCCACCCGGGCCTACCTCCAGCGCGGCCGGCCGTACCTCGGCCGTACCCAGCGCGGCGACGTCCTCTTCCTGAACCACCGCGGCCGTGGCATCACCCGCCAGGCGGTGTTCCAGCTCGTCCGCGACCACGCCCGCCGTGCGGGTGTCGCGAGCGACGTCACGCCCCACACGCTGCGCCACTCGTTCGCGACCCACCTGATCGAGGGCGGCTGCGACCTGCGAAGCGTGCAGGAGATGCTCGGGCACGCCTCCATCGAGACGACGCAGGTCTACACGCACGTTTCCGCCGACCACGTGCGCAAGGCGTACTTCAAGGCGCACCCGCGCGCCTGACAGCGTCCTCCAGGCAAATCGCCAGCAAATTGCGCCCAGGGTCGGTACACTCCCCGGCCCCGAGCCCAGAGGACCCCCTGGAGACGGTGCACGGTCACACGCCGGCGGCAGCGGCGCCCGTCATGCTTCTCGAATCGATCCTCGAGAGCGTGCCGGTCGGCTGCGCCCTCTTGGACGGCGACCTGCGCCTGACGCGGGTGAACGCGGCGCTGGCCGCCCTCACCGGCCGCTCGGGCTGGGAGCTCCTGGGCGTGCGCGTGACCGACGCCTTCGCGGGCCTCTCGGCCGACACGCCCAGCCTGTGCCGGCGGGTGATGCGGACGCGCACCCCGGTTCTCGGCATGTTCGCCGAGGCCGACGGGCGCGCGCTTCGGGTCGACTACCACCCGCTGCCGGAGACGGACGGGTTCCCGGAGGGGCTCTGGATCGTCGTCTCCGACACGACCGCCTATCACGAGCTCGACGCCAGCGAAGCCCGCTACCAGTCGGTCGTCGCCTCGATGGCGGAGGGTGTCATCCTGGTCGACGCCGAGGGCCGCATCACGGCGTGCAACGCGAGCGCCGAGCGCATCCTGCGGCTCGACCGCGAGCGCTTCATCGGAACGCGGCTCGGCGACGGTCTGTGGGCGGCGGTACGCGAGGACGGCACGCCCGCCCCGCCGGACGAGCTGCCGGCGGTCGACACGCTCCGCACCGGCCGCGCGCACGACGACGTTGTGCGCGGCCTCCGGGCGGGCGACGGGCGCATGGTGTGGCTGTCGCTCAACTCCCAGCCCCTGGGCGGGAACGGCGACGGCCGCGCGCATGGCGTGGCGCTCTCCTTCACGGACGTGACGGAGCGGCGGACGGCCGAGCGGCTCGCATCGGCGGAGATGCGGCTGCTCGAGATGGTGGCGGCCGAGACGCCGCTCGAAGACGTCCTGCGCCGGCTGGCGCTCCTGGTCGAGGACCACTGTCAGGGGGCCGTCTGCGGCGTCATGCGGGTGTCCGAGGACGGCGGCCGCCTGCACCCGTTCGCCGGGCCGAGCCTCCCGGCGGCCTACCTCGCGGCCATCGACGGCGCCGCCGTCGGCGCGCGGGCGGGATCGTGCGGCACGGCCGTCCACCGCCGGGAGCCGGTCTACGTCGTCGACATCGCCTCCGATCCCCTGTGGGCGGCGTTCGCCGAGCTCGCGATGAGCCACGACCTGAAGGCGTGCTGGTCGGCGCCCGTGCTCGCCGCCGACGGCAGCGTCCCGGCCACGATCGCCCTCTACTTCGGCGAGTCGCGGGCGCCGTCCGACGCCGACATCCGCGTCGTCGAGCTGGCCGTGTCGATCGCCCGGCTTGCGATCGAGCGCGAGCGGGCCCGGGAGGCCCTGCGGGAGAGCGAGCGCATGCGCGTCGACGTCCTCGCCCGCATGCTGAAGGCCGAGGACGAGGAGCGGGCCCGGATCGCCGCCGACCTGCACGACGACACGATCCAGGTGCTCACGGGCAGCCTGCTTTCGATCGACCGCGTCCTGCGCGCCGCCCGGGCCAGCGGGACGGGCGTGCCGACCGCGCTGACCGACGCCCGCGTCCTGCTCTCCTCGACCCTCGACCGCACCCGCCGGCTCATGTTCGAGATCCGCCCGCCGCTCCTCGAGTCGCACGGCCTGGGGCACGCCGTCGGCGAGCTGCTCGACCAGATGCGGCGCGACATGGGGATCCAGGCCGCCGTCACCATCGACGTCGCGCGGCTCCCGCCGAGCACCGAGTCGCTCGTCTACCGGACGGTGCAGGAGCTCGTCGCAAACGCGCGCAAGCACTCCCGCGCGACCCGCCTCGAGGTCTCGCTCACGTCGGCCAACGGTCGCCTCGAGGGCGTCGTCCGCGACGACGGCTCGGGGTTCGACATGGCCCGCGCCCGCGACCGAAGCCGAATGCGCCTGCACCTCGGGCTGGAGGCGGTCGCCGAGCGGCTGCGGCTGGCCGGCGGCGACTTCGCGATCGAGAGCCGGCCCAGCGAGGGCACCACCGCGCGCTTCGGCCTACCTCTGGACTAATCTCGCCCCATGCCCCGCGCCTGCGTCATCGTCCTCGACGCCGTCGGTGTGGGAGACCTGCCGGACGCGGCGGAGTACGGCACCGAGGGATCCTCGACGCTCGCCCACACCGCCGAGGCGGTGGGCGGGCTGGAGGTGCCCGCCATGCAGGCCCTCGGGCTCGGCAACGTGATGGAGGTGCACGGCTGCCCGCCCCGCGCCGACGCGCCGGCGGTGTGGGGCCGCCTGGTCGAGCGCTCGAAGGGGATGGACACGACCACCGGGCACTGGGAGATGATGGGCATCGTCACCGAGCGGCCGTTCCCGACCTACCCGCACGGGTTCCCGGACGAGATCCTCGGGGAGTTCTCGCGCGCGACCGGGCGCGGGGTGCTCGGGAACGTGGCCGCGTCGGGCACGGAGATCATCCAGCGGCTCGGCGCCGAGCACGAGCGCACCGGGAGCTGGATCGTCTACACGTCGGCCGACAGCGTCTTTCAGATCGCGGCCCACGAGGGCGTGATCCCGCTCGAGGAGCTCTACGAGGCCTGCCGCACTGCGCGCGGGATCCTGCAGGGCGAGCACGCGGTGGGGCGGGTGATCGCGCGGCCGTTCGAAGGCTCCGAGGGCGACTACCGGCGGACTCCGCGGCGGCACGACTTCTCGCTCGAGCCGCCCCGGCCGAATCACCTCCAGCGCCTGCGCGAGGCGGGGATGACGGTGCACGGCGTGGGGAAGATCGGCGACATCTTCGCCGGCTGCGACATCGACACCAGCCATCCGACCGAGTCCAACGCGCAGGGGATCGCCGCGACCGAGGAGCTGATGCGGACCGCCGCCGACGGCAGCCTGGTCTTCACGAACCTCGTCGAGACGGACATGCTCTGGGGCCACCGGAACGACCCGCGCGGGTTCGCCGACGCGCTCGAGGAGTTCGACGCCGGCCTCCCCGGCATCCTGGCCGCGATGCGCCACGGCGACCTGCTCGTCCTCACGTCGGACCACGGCTGCGACCCGACGACGGCCTCGACCGACCACTCGCGCGAGCACGGCCTCCTGGTCGCGCACGTGCCGGGGGCGCCGCTCGTCGGCCACCGCCACGACGGCGACACGTTCGCCGACGTCGGCGCGACCGTCATGCGGGTCGTGATGGGGGCGGCGCCAACGGATCTGCCCGGCACGCCGGTCGTCTGAAACCGCACCCCGGCCCGTCGGCCAGAATGCGGCTCATGAGGTCACGCCGTGCCTGAGCTCCCCGAGGTCGAGACCGTGCGCCGCGGCCTCGAGCCGCTGCTCGTCGGCAGGTCGATCGAGGAGGCGGACATCATCGACGGCCGCCTCACGGCGCCGGAGGACCCGGCTGCCGTTGCGGCGGAGATCCTGGGCGAGCGGTTCTCCGCGGTGGGCCGGCGCGGCAAGTACCTGCTGTTCGGCTTCGACACCGGCCGGACGCTGGTCGTCCACCTGCGCATGACCGGCTGGTTTCACCACCGTCGCGGCGAGGGGGAGGAGCTGACGCATGTCCGCGCCGTCCTCGGCCTCGGGGACGGCGCGACCCTCGTCTACGCCGATCAGCGCCGGTTCGGGACGTGGCGCCTGATCGAGCCGGGCGGGCTCGAGGACTACCTGCGGCCGCGGGCCGGCCCCGAGCCGCTCTCCGAGGAGTGGACGCCGCGCCGGTTCCGGCACGACCTGGCCGGCCGGCGGGCGTCAGTGAAGGCGCTGCTCCTGCACCAGGGCATCGTCGCCGGGGTCGGCAACATCTACGCCGACGAAGCGCTGTGGCAGGCCCGCATCCATCCGCTGCGGCCCGGCGGTGAGCTGACGGCCGCGGAGGTGCGGCGGCTCCATGCCGCCGTCGTCGAGACGCTCGAGCGCGGGATCGCCTACCAGGGCGCCAGCATCTCGAACTACCGCGGCCCCGACGGCGCGCCGGGTGCGATGCAGGAGCGCTTCAACGCGTACGATCGCGACGGCGAGCCGTGCCCGCGGTGCGGCACGCCCATCGAGAAGATCCGCGTCGCCCAGCGCGGGACCCACCTGTGCCCCAGATGCACCCGACAGCCCTGAAGGTGGCCGAGCGGCTCCAGGCCGCAGGCCTCGACGTCGACGTCCAGGAGCTCGACGCCTCGACCCGGACGGCCGAGGAGGCCGCTTCGGCTGCCGGGTGCGAGCTCGGCCAGATCGTGAAGTCGCTCGTGTTCGCCGACGGCGACGGGCCGGTGCTCGTTCTGTGCGCGGGCGACCGCCGGGTCGACACGGCCCTCGTGGGCGACGACATCCGCCGGGCGACGCCGGACGAGGTACGCGAGGCGACCGGGTTTGCGATCGGCGGCGTGCCGCCGCTCGGGCACGAGCAACCGGTGCGGACGGTCGTCGACGAGTCGCTGCGCCGGTTCGCGACGGTGTGGTGCGCCGCCGGCACGCCGCGGGCGGTGTTCGAGGTCGAGACCGAGCGGCTGATCGCGGCGATCCCGCATGCCGAGGTGCGGGCGGTCAACGCCTGAGGCCGATGGCCGAGCGGATCGTCACGGCGAACGGCGTCGACATCTGCACCGAGCCCTTCGGCGACCCGGCCGACCCGGCCGTGCTGCTCGTCGCGGGCCTCAGCGGCTCGATGCTCTGGTGGGACGAGGCCTTCTGCGCGACGCTCGCTCTCCGCGGGCGGTTTGTGATCCGCTACGACCAGCGCGACACGGGCAGGTCGGTCACCTCTCCCGCAGGCCGGCCCGGCTACACGGGCACCGACCTGGTGGCGGACGCAGCCGGCGTGCTCGACACGTACGGCATCGCGGCCGCCCACGTCGTGGGCGTGTCGGCGGGCGGCGCGCTCGCGCAGGTGCTCGCCATCGACCATCCAGACCGCGTGCTGTCGCTGGTCCTGATCAGCACGTCGTCGGTGATCGGGGACGACCGGGCGCCGCTTCCGGGGCCCACGGAGGAGCTCGTGCAGTTCTGGGGCACGCCGCCGCCGGACGCCGCGGACCGAGACGCGGCGTTGGATCACCTCATCGCCTACCAGCGCCTCCTGACGGGCGGCCGGCGCCCGTTCGACGAGGCATTCGCGCGCGACCTCGTCCGCCGCGACATGGAGCGCGCCTCGAGCTACTCGTCGGCGAGAAACCACGAGCTGATCGAGGGCGCGGCGCCGCGCGAGCCGGTCTCGGCGATCTCCGTGCCGACGCTCGTCGTCCACGGCACCGCCGACCCGATGTTCCCGGTCGCGCACGGCGAAGCGCTGGCCGCGGCGATCCCCGGAGCGCGGCTCCTGCTTCTCGACGGCGCCGGGCACGGCGTCGAGCCGGCCGACCGGGAGACGCTCGCCGCGGCCATCGCCGAGCACACCGCCAAGGATTAGCCGGCGAGCTCGAACACGTAGGCCTCGAGCAGCATCCCGCCCTGCGTCCGCATGTCGAGCTCGGGGGTCCGCGCGAAGCCGAGGCCGCGGTAGAGGCGGTGGGCGCCGGCCATCGCCCCGGTCGTGTGCAGCACGAGCCGGGAGCGGCCCGTGGCCCGCGCCCGGTCGACGCATGCCTGCGCCAGGAGCCGGCCGACGCCGCTGCCCTGCGCCTCGGGGTCGACCGCCAGCATCCGCATGCCGGACTCGTCAGGCCCGTCGAACTCGGCGAGCGGCCCGGGGCCGGGGACGAACGTGACCGCGCCCAGGATCCGCCCGTCGCCTGCCTCGGCGACGAGCACCTCCGCGCTCTCGACCCGCCCCGCCACGTCGCGCAGCTCGGCCTGGTAGCGCTCGCCGGGCGAGAAGCCCTCGACCGTCATGTAGGCAGCGACGGTCACGTCGCCGACCGCCTCGTACTCCTGCGGCTCGACCGGCCGCACCACCACGTCCGCCGACATCGCGGCACCCTACACTGAGGCCGTGGGACGCACGTACAAGGCCGACGCGGTCGTCCTGCGCTCGCTGCGCTTCGGCGAGGCCGACCGCGTCCTTCACCTCTACACCGCTGAGCGGGGGCGCGTGAACGCCATCGCCAAGGGCGTCCGCAAGACCACGTCGCGGTTCGGGGGGCGGCTCGAGCCGCTCACGCACGCCCAGCTCCTGCTCCACGAGGGCCGCGGCGAGCTGCACACGATCTCGGGCGCCGACATCGTGTCCGCCCACGCCGGCGTGCGCGCGGCGCCGTACGCGCTCGCGGTCGCCCAGATCGGCTCGGAGGCGGTGCTGAAGCTCTTTCCCGAGCCCGAGCCGCACCCGCGCGTCTTCGAGGGCCTCGTGCGGTTCCTCGATCTGCTCGAGCGCGGGATCGACGCCGGGCCGGACCCGGTGCTCGAGGCGGCCGGTCTCGGCTTCCAGCTGAAACTCCTCGCGCTCGCCGGCTACCTGCCGCACCTCGAGTCGTGCGCCGGGTGCGGGTCCGACGCGGCGCTCGTTGGCTACTCGGCGGCCGCCGGCGGCGCCGTCTGCGAGCGCTGCACCGCCGAGGACGGCGCGTTCGTGCTGCGGCCGGGCAGCCTCGAGGCCGTCGCCGCGCTCGTCGAGCGCCCGCTCGCGCCGGGAGCGCTCGCCCGGCCGGCCGCCGCCGATGCCGTCCGGGTGGTCGAGGCCACGTACGAGTATCACGGCGGCTTCCGCCTGCGAACGCTCCACGCGTAGCACCGAGCGCCGCGCCTGATAGCTTGCGCCTCCGATGGCGGCGAGCTTCCAGGGGATGATCTCGGCCCTTCAGGCCTTCTGGGAGGAGCAGGGGTGCGTCATCGTGCAGCCGTACCACACGGAGGTCGGCGCCGGCACCTCGAATCCGGCGACGCTGCTTCGGGTGCTCGGCCCCGAGCCGTGGCGGGCGGCCTACGTCGAGCCCTCCATCCGGCCGGACGACAGCCGCTACGCCGAGAACCCGTACCGGTTCGGGGAGCACTACCAGTACCAGGTGATCCTGAAGCCGGCTCCCGACGACGTGCAGGAGCTCTACCTCGACTCCCTGCGTGCAATCGGGATCCCGATCGAGCAGCACGATGTGCGCTTCGTCGAGGACAACTGGGAGAGCCCCAGCCTTGGCGCGTGGGGCCTGGGCTGGGAGGTGTGGATGGACGGGATGGAGATCACCCAGTTCACCTACTTCCAGCAGGCGGGCGGGATCGAGCTCGACCCGGTGTCGGCCGAGATCACCTACGGCCTGGAGCGGCTGGCAATGCACCTCCAGCGCGTCCACCGCGCCCACGACATGCAGTGGGGCTCGGGCGTCACGTGGGCGGCCGTGCGCGAGGCCGCCGAGCGGCAGTTCTCGGCCTACAACTACGAGCTGGCCAACACGGCCATGCTGGCGCGCCACTTCGACGACCACGAGGCCGAGGCCGGCCGCTGCGTCGAGGCGGGGCTGCCGCTCGTGGCCTACGACCACGTTCTCAAGTGCTCGCACGCGTTCAACCTGCTCGACTCCCGGCGCGCGATCGCCGTCACCGACCGCGCGGCCTACATCCTGCGCATGCGCCGCCTGACGCAGGCCGTCGCCGCCGCCCATCTCGAGCAGGTCGCCGGCGATGCCTGACCTCCTGGTCGAGATCGGCTGCGAGGAGCTGCCGGCGTCGCACTGCCGGATTGTCGAAGACGCGCTGCCGGGACTCGTCGCCGCGGAGCTGGAGCGAGCCGGGATCCCGGCCGCCGGTGTCGTCGCGCACGTCGCGCCGCGCCGGCTCGTTGCGATCGCGAGCGGCGTCCCCAACACCCGCGAGGCGCAGCGGCAGGAGGTGCGCGGCCCGCGCGCCGACGCCCCCGAGCAGGCTCGCCAGGGCTTCGCGCGAAAGCACGGCCTGGCGGCAGAGGGGCTCGAGGAGCGCGACGGGTTCGTCTGGGCCGTCTCCGACGGCGCGGCCGTGCCCGCGGCCGCGCTCGTCGCGGACGTCGTCGCCGCCGCGGTCGGCCGGCTCCAGTTCCCGCGCACGATGCGCTGGCCGGGCGGCCGCTTCTCGCGCCCGATCCGCTGGATCGTCGTGAAGCTCGGCACCGACGTGGTCTCGGCTCAGGTCGCCGGTGTCACGGCGACGGGTGCCAGCCGCGGCCCGCGTCCGGGGCGCGACGCGGTGCCGATCGGCTCGGCCGCGACCTACCTCGACGACCTGCGCGCCCACGGGGTGCTCGTCGATGCGGAGGAGCGGCGCACGCTGGTCCGCGCCGCGCTCGCCGAGCACCGGGGGACCGACCCGATGGCGAAGCTCGAGGAGGTCGTCTACCTCGTGGAGCGGCCCCGGGTCCTCGTGGCGGAGTTCCCGACCGGCTACCTCGACCTGCCGGAGCGGATCCCCATCACGGCGATGCAGTCCCACCAGCGCTACTTCCCGATCCGCACGGCCGACGGCGCGCTCGAGCCGCGGTTCGTCGTGATCGCAAACGGCGGCGACGACGACGTGGTCAGGCGCGGCAACGAGGAGGTGCTCGTCGGTCGCCTCGATGACGCCCGCTTCGCCTACGACCGCGACCGCCGGCTCGGGTTGGCCGCCATGGTGGCCGAGCTCGACCGGGTGAGCTTCATCGAGGGCGGCGGCTCGCTCGCCGACAAGACCGCCCGCCTCGGCCCGCTGGTCGAGGCGCTCTGTGACCGAAACGACCTCGACGCCGGCGTCCGCGGCACGGCCCTTCGGGCCGCCGAGCTGTGCAAGGCCGACCTGGTCTCGCGCCTCGTCGGCGAGTTCTCGGCGCTCCAGGGCTACGCCGGCTCGGTCTACGCGGCCGAGGCCGGCGAGCCGGCCGACGTGTGCGCGGCGATTGACGAGCACCACCGCCCCGAGGAGGCCGGCGGCGCACTGCCCGCGAGCCCGGCCGGCGCCGTGGTGGCGGTCGCCGACAAGGGCGACACCGTCCGGGTCGCGTTCGCGGCGGGGCTCGAGCCGACCGGGAGCCGCGACCCCTACGGCCTGCGCCGCGCCGCCGCCGGCCTCGTCGCGATCGCGCTCGATCGCGGCTGGCAGATGGATCTGCCGGCGCTCGTCGGGGAGGGCGGGGTCGGGTTCGTCCTCGACCGGCTCGAGCCGGTGCTGCTCGCCGAGGGCGTGACGATCGAGGAGCTGCGCGCGGCCCGCGGGTCGGGTTCGACCGAGCCCGTGCTCGTCGCCAACCTCGCCCGCGCCCTGCACGCCTTCGCTGGGCCCCGGCGCGACGCCGTCCGTGACGCGTACGGGCGCTGCGCGCGGATCGCCGGCGAGACCGCCGGTGGGCCTGTCGACGAGAGCCTGTTCGAGGATCCCGCCGAGCGCGCCCTCGCCGAGGTCCTCTTGAGCGGTGGCGTCGTGACGCTAGACGCGGCCGCGGTGAAGCTGGCGCCCGCCATCGAGCGCTTCTTCGACGAGGTGCTCGTCATGTCCGACGACGAGGCCGTCCGCCAAAACCGGCTCACGCTCGTCGCGGATGTTCGCGACCGGCTCCGCAGCTTTGGGGATTTCGCCCAGCTTCCCGGATAGGATGGCCTCGAATGGGCGAGCGCCTCGAGATCCACATCGTGAGCGACTCCACCGGCGATACGGGCGCACGGGTCGCACGGGCCGCCCAGAGCCAGTTCGACGACACCGAGATCGAGATGGTGCGCCACGCCCGCGTGCAGACGCGCGACCAGCTCGCGCGGGCGCTCGAGTCGGCCAGCGGCCGCCGCGCCGCCGTGTTCTACACGCTCGTCGACGCGGGCCTGCGCGAGGCCGTCGTCGAGCTGGCCCGCGAGCACAACCTCGTCGTGCAGGACGTGCTCGGGCCGGCCCTGAACGCGGTCGCGACGGCGTCGGGCCGGGAGGCGACGATGGTGCCGGGCCGGACCGCGCCGCTCGACGCGCAGTACTTCCGCCGGATCGCCGCCATCGAGTTCGCGGTGAAGCACGACGACGGGCGCGGCGCCGACGACCTGAGCCAGGCGGACGTCGTCCTGATCGGCGTCTCGCGCACGTCGAAGACGCCGACCTCGATGCACCTCGGCTACATGGGCTACATGTCCGCCAACATCCCGATCGTGCGCGGCGTCGACCCGCCGCCGTCGCTCTTCCAGATCGACGGCTGGAAGCTGGTCGGGCTCACGATCGACGCGGAGCGGCTCTCGGAGATCCGCCGCCGGCGCGTGCGCGCGCTCGCCGCCGGCGCCGGCGCCCGCTACGCCGATCTCGAGGAGATCTACGAGGAGCTCGAGCTGACGGCCGCGCTTCACAAGCGGCTCGGCTGCCCGGTGATCGACGTCACCGGCCTTGCGATCGAAGAGACCGCGGCCCGGGCGGCGGAGCTCGTCGAGGCCCGCCGGCGCGCGGCCCTCGAGGGCGTCAGAGCCTAGATCGTTGGCCCCGGCGGCGGGTCGGAGGCCGGGAACGACTCCCACGACGCCTCCTCGACAGCGTCGGCGCCGCGCACGACCCAGTACTCGCTGCGGCGGGCCACGACGACCTCGTCGATGGCGCCGGAGATGTGCCCTGGCGCAATGGCCCGGGCGCCGTCGGCGTGAACGGACTCCCACTTCCCGGGGTCGATCCCGACTTGCTCCGTGCAGTCGGCCCGCCCGCACTCGCATGCCGTCAGCGTCAGCGTCATGTCCGGACCTTCGCGGCGCAATGCGGTGGGCGGCTCCCGGCCGGGAGCCGCCCACGCAGGGGCCCTTCCGCTGAGCCCGTTCTCAAGACAGCGCGGCCTCTGGACGCTTGGTCGCGCGCCGGGTTCCGGCGCGGCTCGGGTTCCGCTGTCCCATCGGAATCGGCATGGTGTTCTCTAAAGGACGGGGCGGCCTCCACCTTTCTTCCCTTCGAATTCGAAATCGGCGAGATCCGATCTACACTCCCGCCCGTGGCGGCCTACGTCTACGCCTTCGCGGATGGCTCGAGCGACATGCGCGACGTGCTCGGCGGCAAGGGTGCGGAGCTCGCCGAGATGACGTCGATCGGCCTCCCAGTGCCGGATGGGTTCACGGTGACGACCGAGGCCTGCCGCGCGTACCTGGCCGCCGGCGGGACGTGGCCGGAGGGCCTGAACGACCAGGTCTCCCAGCACCTGGCCGGCCTCGAGGAGCGCTGCGGGCGCCGTCTCGGCGACCCGGACGACCCGCTGCTCGTGTCGGTCCGCTCCGGCTCGCCGGTCTCGATGCCGGGGATGATGGACACGATCCTGAACCTTGGCCTGAACCCGCGGTCGGTCGAGGGGCTTGCCCGCTCGTCGGGGAACGAGCGATTCGCAGCTGACTCCTATCGCCGGTTCGTGCAGATGTACGCCAACGTCGTCCTGGGCGTGCACGGCGACCTCTTCGAGGAGGCGATCGCCCGAGCCAAGCAGGCGCGCGGCGTGAAGGCCGATGTCGAGCTGGACGCGGCTGCGCTTCGCGAGCTCGCGAAGGAGTTCCTCACGATCAGCCGGGACGAGACCGGGCGGGAGTTCCCCGAGGACCCGCGGGAGCAGCTCGACGGCGCGATCCAGGCGGTCTTCGCCTCGTGGAACACGCCGCGGGCGCGGACGTACCGCCGCCACGAGGGCATCTCCGACGACCTCGGCACGGCCGTCAACATCATGCAGATGGTGTTCGGGAACCTCGGCGACGACTCCGCCACCGGCGTCGTCTTCACCCGCGACCCGTCCACCGGAGAGCGCGTGCTCTACGGCGAGTTCCTCGTGAACGCGCAGGGCGAGGACGTCGTCGCCGGCATCCGCACGCCGCACCCGATCGCCGAGATGCAGCAGGGCTTCCCGGAGGGGTACCACGAGCTCGAGCAGGCGATGGCGACCCTCGAGACCCACTACCGCGACCTCCAAGACGTCGAGTTCACGATCGAGCGCGGGGAGTTCTACGTCCTCCAGACGCGCGCCGGCAAGCGCACCGCGCAGGCGGCGGTGCGGGTCGTGCGCGACCTGGTCTCGGAGGGTGTGATCGCGCAGGACGAGGCCGTGCAGCGGGTCAACGCCGCGCAGCTCGACCAGCTCATGCATCCGGCGATCGACCCCGGCGCCGAGTACGAGGTGCTGGCGACGGGCCTGAACGCCTCCCCCGGTGCCGCGGTCGGCCGGGCGGTGTTCGACGCCGACACCGCCGAGGCCCGCGGCCGGGCCGGCGAGCCGGTGATCCTCGTGCGCTGGGAGACGACGCCCGACGACATCCACGGCGTGATCCAGGCCCAGGGCGTGCTCACGGCCCACGGCGGCATGACCTCGCATGCAGCCGTGGTCGCCCGCGGCATGGGCAAGCCCTGCGTCTGCGGGGTCGAGTCGCTGCGCATCGACGCCGGGGCGCGCACCTTCTCGGTGAACGGCACGGTCGTCTCCGAGGGCGACGAGATCTCGATCGACGGCAGCCGCGGCCTGGTCATCAGCGGCGCCGTGCCGCTCGTGCCGCCGCAGATGACCGACGACTTCGCCGCGGTCACCGCCTGGGCCGACGAGGCCCGCCGCCTGGGCGTGCGCGCGAACGCCGACACGCCGGAGGATGCGCGCCGCGCGCGCGAGTTCGGGGCGCAGGGGATCGGCCTCTGTCGCACGGAGCACATGTTCTTCGGCGACGAGCGCCTGCCGGTCATGCGCGAGATGATCCTGGCGCGCGACGAGGACGGCCGCCGGGCGGCGCTCGACCGCCTCCTGCCGTTCCAGCAGTCCGACTTCGAGGGCATCCTCGAGGCGATGGAGGGCGAGCCGGTGACGATCCGGCTCCTCGACCCGCCGCTGCACGAGTTCCTGCCCGACCTCGAGGACGTGGACCCCTCCGACGAGCGCCTGCGCTCCCGTATCAAGTCGCTGCGCGAGGTGAACCCGATGCTGGGGACGCGCGGCTGCCGGCTCGGGATCCTGCACCCGGAGATCTACGAGATGCAGGTGCGGGCGATCGTGCGTGCGGCGCTCGCCGTCGAGGGCTCGCGGGCCGAGATCATGCACCCGCTGGTCGCGTTCGCCACGGAGCTTCGCCGCATGCGCGATCTCACCGAGCGCGTGATCGAGGAGGAGGGCGGCGGCAAGCTCGGCCTGCTCATCGGCACGATGATCGAGGTGCCGCGGGCGGCGCTCCTCGCCGACCGGATCGCCCCGTACGCCGATTTCATGAGCTTCGGGACGAACGACCTGACCCAGACGACGCTGGCCTTCAGCCGCGACGACGCTGAGGGCAAGTTCCTGGCGCAGTACCTCGAGGATGACGTGCTCTCGCGCAACCCGTTCGAGACGCTCGACGACGGCGTGCGCGTCCTCATCCAGCGGACGGTCGAGAGCGCGCGCGGCGTGAAGCCGGGCATCAAGCTCGGCATCTGCGGCGAGCACGGCGGCGACCCCGATTCGGTCGAGTTCTGCAACAGCGTCGGCCTCGACTACGTCTCGTGCTCCCCCTTCCGCGTCCCCACGGCGCGTCTCGCGGCCGCACAGGCGGAGCTCGCACACCGGTGAAGATCGACGTGGCGTTCGCGCCCGGCGTCATGCCGGCCGCGCCCGTGACCGTGGTCGTGGACGTGATCCGGGCCACGACGACGATCGCGCACGCCGTCGGCCAGGGCTACCGCCGGGTGCTGGCGTGCGGGACCATCGACCAGGCGCGTGAGCTCCACGCGAGGCTCGGAAACGGCGCCGTCCTGGCGGGCGAGGTCGCGTGTGTGAAGCCCGACGGGTTCGACCTCGGGAACTCCCCGGCCGAGTACGCCGACGGGCCGGCGCTGGGCGAGATGCTCGTTCTGGCGACGACGAACGGGACACGCGCGATCGTGGCCGCGGCGCCTGACGCCGACGTCGTCCTGATCGGGAGCCTCTCCAACCTCACCGCCTGCGCAGCCGCGGCGGCGAGGCTCGCCCGCGACGGCGAGCGCGACATCCTCGTCCAGTGCGCGGGCGTCGAAGGCGACTTCGCGCTCGACGACGCCTACACCGCGGGCCGGTTCGTGGCGGAGCTGCGCGTCTGGTTGGCGGAGTGGGGGACGAGCGACGGCGCCGTGGCGGCCGAGGTGCTGGCCGGCGGCTTCCCCTCGTCAGCAGAGGCGCTCGCAGCCTCGACGAGCGCCGCCAAGCTGCGCGAGGCGGGACTCGCCGAAGACCTCCGGCTCTGCGCCCGCGAAGGCACGGTCGACGTCGTCCCCCGAGTCGAAGACGTCGATGCAGGCGTCGCGCTGATCGTTCCCTGACCTGCTGGCTGCCGGCGGGCCTTCGGGACCGCCCGCCCGCGTTTCACCTGCGGTGCAACGCGGGCTCCGTGGTGGCTGTGCGACCCCCAACCGAGTTCACCCGCACGGGGGTTGCCGCCCGAAGGCCCGCCACCGATGCTTTGGAGGCAACCGCGAGGAGGGTCATCCAATGGTTCGCAGGCTGCTTGACGGCGAAGAGCCGTGGGCGTACGAAAGCCGTGCTTCTGTGCTCGGGTGGGCGCAGGATCACGTGGTGCTGGCCGTGGCTGCGGCTGTCACCATCTGGTTCGGCGTCATCTACGTGATGACACTGGCTGCCGGGCTCTTCTCATAGTCAGAAGCGGTTCTGCGGCGTACACTCGAATGTGTGCGCCGACCCGCACTTGTGGACTCCGCACGCCGCGCTGCCCGGCGCGCGGCGGATGCTATGGGCAACCTGCGTGGGTATCGCGGGCCAGAGGAGCGTCCCGTGAACCCGCCGTTTCGCGACGCCAACGAGGCGCCCGAGGCGCCGCGCGGGCCGCTGCCGAGCCAGGAACAGCCGCCGCCGGCCCTCGTTGCGGTCGAAGATCAAGCGCCGCCCACCGACGGGCCTGAGGAGGCGTATCCCGGCGAGGAAGCGTCCCCCGGACGGCCCGGGCCCGTCCACGTGCCGTATGCGAAGACCGACGCGGATCCCGACGTCGTGGCGGTGCCCCCGGCGTGGCCGGCTCCCCGGCGGCCGGCACGGTCGCCGTTCTGGGCCGCGGTCTGGTCGCACGTCTGGCTCGTCACCATCGTCCTCGCCCTGGTCGGCGTGGCCGGCACGGCCTACTGGGGGCTGCGCGTGCACCAGCGGATCTCCGAGGCCACGCTCGAGCGCAACGTCGGCGGTCGCGAGCACGCCGCGGCCGTGCGGTGCGTGGAGCAGCAGTCGAACGGCTCCGTCTGGGCCTGCGGCCTGGTCTACCAGGCGTCGTCGGTCTGTCTGATCGCGAATGTCAACGCCGTCGGCGACTGGAAGACGAAGGACGGCCCCGGCCTGTGCGACGACCGGCCGGAGCTGACCGCGATCCTGCCGGCCCGGGTCACGGCGGCCGCGGTGTCGGCCGACATGTCGTCGCAGCTCGGGATGACCGGGGCGCGATGCGCCAAGGTCCCTTTGCACAAGGTGCGGTGGGCCTGTGTGGGCACCTCGCCGGGCGGCGGCTGCCTGCTCGTCCGCATCGCCCCGTGGACGTCGCTCGCGACCGAGCAGAGCACGGTGTGCGACCACGTCCCGGCGCTCCGGAAGCAGCGGGGGAAGCCGTAGTGACGCCGCTTTGCCCCAATTTCCGGCCGTTGTCGATTGGCGTCCGTCCGACGTATGCGATACGGTGCTGCGGGGAGGACGACAGTCCAGGAGGTACCGCTGCAGATGCACGGAAGAACGGTCAAGGTGTTGCTCGCGGCTTTGGCGAGCGCGCTGGTGCTCGGCACCGGCGCGGCGTCGGCCGCAGCGGCGGCACGTACGCACCAGTCGCAGTCGACGCAGGTCACTCCCGCGGGCGACGAGTACGGCCCCGGGAACGGCGGCGGTGGTGGGAACGTGCTGGGCGAGCAGTCCGGCGGCGGCACGGGTGGGCTCCCGTTCACGGGGCTCAATCTCCTGCTGGTGCTGGGCGCTGGGTCAGGGCTGATCGCTTCGGGGTTCGGGCTCCGGGCGGCGTCCCGCCGCAGCTAGTCGCGAGGCAACAACGGTGACAGCCGCATCGTCGGCTGTCGAACGCTTGGGCGCGCTCGCGGGGCTCCGTGGGCGCGCCGCTGTGGACCACGCTGCCGCGACGCTGCTGGCGTTCGCGGCTGTGCTCGTGCTGGCGGCGAACGACGGCGGCTATTTCCCGCCGGAGTGGGGCTGGAGCACCGTCGCCCTGGCGTGGGTGGGCGTGATCGCGCTCATCGTCGGCCGCGGCGTGGCCCTCGTCCGCGAGGACCGCATCGTGCTCGGCATCCTGGCCGCGATCACGATCTGGACCGCGCTCTCCGGCCTCTGGGCCGCAGCGGTCCAGGCGCCCGTGCTCGAGGTGGAGCGGACGCTGGTCTATCTGGCCCTGCTCGCGACGCTCCTCATCACAGCCCGCAGCGGCGGGGCGGCGCTCATGCTCGGAGCGGGCACCGTCGCCGGCGTCCTGATCAGCGGCTTCGCCCTTCTCACCCGCCTTCGCCCGGACCTGTTCGGCCTCTACGACGACCCGGTGGCCCACGGCCGGCTGTACCAGCCGATCGGCTACTGGAACGCGCTCGGCATCTTCGCCGCGATGACCGCGGCCCTGTGCGTCGGGGCGGCGATGCGGTCACGGACGTCGTGGGTGCGCATGTCGGCGGCAGCCGCCCTGCCGGTCGTCGTCTCGACGCTCTTCTTCACGTTCAGCCGCGGGTCGATGATGACGCTGGTGATCGGCGTCGGCGTGAGCCTGGCGCTCGACCGCGACCGGCTGCGGGCGCTCGCCATCGCGCTCGTGCTCCTGCCGTGGGTCGCGCTGGCGGTCGGCGATGCCCGCCTCCAGGGAGCGCTGGCGCGGGGAGGAGCCGGCGTGCATGCGGCCTCGAACCAGGGCCGGCCGCTGCTGCTGGTGATCGCGCTGTCCGCGGCCGCCTCCGCGGCGACCATGTGGGCCGTCGGCCTCGCGGAGCGGCGGCTCACGTTCGGCCCCGCGGTCCGGCGGGCGTACGTCGTCTGCCTCGCGATCGCGGCGCTCGTCCTCGCAGCGGGGGCCGTGGCCGTCTACGGGTCGCCTCCGCACATGGTCTCGCGGGTCAGGCACGCCCTCGAGGCCAAGCCGCCGGCCGAGAACGCGAACCAGAACACGCGCCTGGAGACGCTGTCCTTGAACGGGCGGCCGATGCTCTGGCGCTCCGCGCGCGCGGACGTCGGCGACCATCCGCTGCTCGGCTCGGGTTCGGGCACCTTCGAGCAGTACTGGAACCAGCACCGGCCGCGGAACTACGTCGCCCGCGACGCGCACAGCCTGTATCTGGAGCGGCTCGCCGAACAGGGGCCGGTGGGCCTCGTCCTCGTCCTGGCGCTCGTGCTCTACCCGATCTGGCTCGCCGTCCGCGCGCGCCGCGACCCGGTCGTCCTCACGGCCCTGGGTGCGCTCGTCGCGTTCGCGCTCCACGCCGGCTTCGACTGGGACTGGGAGATGCCGGCCGTCGTGTGTCTCGCGCTCGTCACGGTGGCGGCGATTCTCGTCTCGGCCCGGGAGGAGTTCCCGCGGCCGCTGTCGAGCCCCGTGCGTGCCGGGCTGGTGGCGGTCGCGGTCGTCCTCGGTGTCGCGGCCTTCGCCGGCGGCGTCGGGAACCAGGCGATCGCCTCCAGCGTCTCGGCCGCCAACAGCGGGAGCTACGCCAAGGCCGAGTCCGAGGCGCGCAGGGCAACGTCCTGGGCGCCCTGGTCCGATCAGGGCTGGGTCGCCCTCGCGGCCGCGCTCGTCGGCCAGGGCCAGCGCGACGAGGCCGCGGCGGCGCTCCGCACGGCGACGCGCAAGGACCCGGTCGACTGGATCGCGTGGCGCCGGCTCGCCGACGTGACGACCGATCCGGAGCGGTTCCACGCCCTCCAGATGTCCGCCAAGCTGAACCCGAAGGCCACCCGGCGCTCGCTGGGCCGCAAGGACCGCGTGCGGCTCGGCCTCACGGGCAACCAGTAAGTCATCGTCTCCCGCGGCCGAAGCTGTTCGCGGCGGGCGCGGCCGCCCGCAGCCGACGGAGGTCGGCCACGTGGCCGCCCTGGCCGGCGCCCGTGCCCGCGGCCCGCGCCGCCGCGCGGGCGACTTCGGGCCGGGCGGCGTGCGAGAGCCCCGCGACCCGGTCGGCGATCACGTTCACCGCGCCGTTTCGGCGCTCGAGCCGGCCCCACACCTGGAGGAGCGGCTCGGCCCGCACCATGATCCGGTCGCGCTCATAGACCGCGGGCGGGACGATGACGTTGGTCATCCCGTGCTCGTCCTCGAGCAGCAGGAAGACGATCCCCTTGGCCGTCCCCGGCCGCTGCCGGGCGATGACGATGCCGGCGGTGGTCGTCCGTCCCAGGCCGTCGGTGCGCAGGTTGGCCGAGGTGCGAAGCGCCGGGTCGAGCCCCTCCCGCAGGAGCGCCATCGGGTGCGGGCCGGTCGTGAGGCTCATCGCCTCGTGGTCGGCGACCATGCGCTCCCAGGCGGTGAGGCCGGGGAGCGCCGGGGTGGGGGAGCCGTCCAGGGCGAGCGCGAGCTGGCGCGCTCCCTCGGGCCCGGCCGGCGCCCGGTGCAGCGGCAGCTCCCAGAGCAGGCGGCGCCGGTTGGGATGGAACTCGTCGCACGCGCCGGCCCGCACCAATGCCTCGAGCTGCGAGATGTCGAGCGGCGCGCGCCGCACCAGGTCGCCGAGGTCCGAGAACGGGCCGTCGCCGGCCCGCTCGGCCACGAGGCCCTCGGCACGCGTCCCGACGCCCTTCACGTAGCCGAGGCCGATCCTGACGGCGCCGCCGGCGTCCTCCACCGTGCAGCCGGCGCCGCTTCGGTTGACGTCGGGCGGGCGCATCTCGACGCCGCGCCGCTCCCCGTCGCGAAGGAGCGTCGCGGGAGGGTAGAAGCCCATCGGCTGGGCGTTCAGGAGGGAGCAGAGGAACTCCGCCGGGTAGGCCCGGTGGAGCCATGCGGACTGGTAGGCGAGGATCGCAAACGCGGCGGCGTGGCTCTTGGGGAAGCCGAACTCCGAGAAGGCGACGACCTTCTGGAAGACGAGCTCGGCCGTCGCGGCGTCGACGCCGCGGGCCGCCGCCCCGTCCCGGAACCGGTGCCAGTGGCTCTCGAGCGCCTCGCGGCTGCGCTTCCTGCTCATCGCCCGGCGCAGGCTCTCGGCTTCCCCGGTGCTGAACCCGGCGAGGGCGATGGCGACCTCGAGCACCTGGTCCTGGAAGACGACCACGCCGAGGGTGTCCTCGAGCACCGGCTCGAGCAGCGGGTGGTCGTACGGCGGGACGAAGTCCGGGTCGTGCCGCTTGGCGCGGCGGTGGGCGATGTAGGGGTTGACCGCATCGCCGACGATCGGGCCCGGCCGGACGAGCGCGACCTGGACGGTCAGGTCGTCGAGGTTCTCGGGCCGGGTCTGGCGCAGCGACTGCATCTGCGCCCGGCTCTCGATCTGGAACACGCCGACGGTGTCGGCCACCTGGATCTCGGCGTAGACCTCCGGATCCGAGAACCCCACCCGGGAGAGGTCGATGGGCGAGCCGCGCGTTTCGGCGATCAGGTCGACGCACTCCTCGACCGCCGAGAGCATGCCGAGGCCGAGGAGGTCGATCTTCAGGAACCCGGCGTCGGCGCAGGAGTCCTTGTCCCACTGGCAGATCTGGCGGCCCTCCATCGCCGCCGGGATCACGGGCACGAGCTCGACGAGCGGCCGGGTCGAGATCACCATGCCGCCCGAGTGCTGGGAGATGTGGCGGGGCAGGCCGCGGATCTCCTCCATCAGGAAGGCGAACGCCCGCCAGCGCGCCGAGCCCATCCGCTCGCGGAGCCGGTCGACCTGCTCGGCGGGCACGGCGCCCCACTCGTCCGCGAGCCGCGCCATCCGCTCGATCTCGCCCTGCGGCAGCGCGAGCGCCTTGCCGAGCTCCCGGATCGCCCCCCGCGTGCGATAGGTGGGGAAGGCGGCAACGAGCGCGGCGTGCTCCGGCCCGTACCGGTCGACGACGTCGAGCATGAGCCCCTCCCGCACGTCGCGGGGGAAGTCGAGGTCGATGTCGGGCACGCTCGCGAGGTCGCGCGACAGGAACCGGCCGAGGAAGAGGCGGGAGGCGACCGGGTCGACGTGCGAGAGGCCGATCAGGTAGCAGACGATCGAGCCGACGCTCGAGCCGCGCCCGCGGCCAGGGGGGAGCAGGCGGCGGCCGGCGCTCTGACCGCGCACCCGCACCGCCACGTCGCGCGCCATCTCGAGGATGTCGCGGTGAAGGAGGAAGAAGCCGGCGAGGCCGTGATGGGCGATCAGGTCGAGCTCCTCCTCGAGCCGCGCGCGGGCCTCGTGCCAGTGCGGGGAGCCGCGGTAGCGGTGCTCGAGCTCGGTGCGGCAGATGCGCGTGAGGGCGGCCTGGGCAGGCTCGCCCGTGTCGGAGAAGTCGGGGTAGGCGTATCCCAGGTCCTGCGTGAGGTCGAAGCGGCAGCGGTCGGCGACCGCCGCCGCCCCGTTCACGGCCTCAGCGGGGAAACGGGCCGTCGTCTCGGCCGGCGCGCGCAGCACCGACTCGTGGTTCCCGCGCCGCTCGGCCTCGCAGCCCTCGAGCGTCGTGCCCGTGCGGATGGCGACGAGCGCGTCCTGGAGCAGCGCCCGCCGGGGCGTGTGGGAGTGCACGTCGCCGGTGGCGACCGTCCGCAGCCGCAGCCTGTCGGCCAGCTCGCCGAGGAGCCGGTTTCGGCGCGCGTCGCCGCGCATGTAGGGGCGCATGAGCTCGATCGAGAACCGGTCGCGGCCGAAGGCGTCGCGCAGCCGCCGGGCCAGCGCCTCGGCCTCCCCGAGCCGGCCCGCGCCGACGAGCCGGGCCACCGCCCCGTGGCGGGCGCAGCCGGAGAGGCAGTGCAGGCCGTCCGCGTGCCGGACCACCTGCTCGAGGCTCGTCTCGGGCGCGCGCCGGTCGCGGGCATGGGCGGCCGTGATGAGCCGGCACAGGTTGGCGTAGCCGCGCCGGTCCTCGCAGAGCAGCGTGAGGTGCGCGCCGCCCTCGAGGGTGATCTCGCAGCCGGTGATCGGCCGCACGCCGACCTCGCGGGCGGCGTTGGCGAAGGCCAGCGATCCCGAGAGGCCGTCATGATCGGTGAGCGCCACCGCGTCGTAGCCGAGCGCAGCGGCCCGCACGGCCAGCTCCTCGGGCTGTGAGGCGCCGTCCAGGAACGAGAAGCAGGAATGGGCGTGAAGCTCGGGGTAGTTCACCTGGCACCGAACACCTGTTCGATACGGTCAGCATACCCAGCCGCCCGTGGGTGTGCCAGTCGAGCTCTCGGCGGACCTCAGCGCAGGGTGGAGGTGACCTCGAAGAGCTCGACCGCGGCCCCGCCGCGGCGCCACTCGATGTCGCGGTGCACCTCGGCCCAGAGGCTCTGGACGAGGTCCTCGCGGTCGCGCGCGAATCGCCACGGCCAGAACCGGTGCCGGCCGTCGCAGTCGCGTGTGATCACACGCCCGTGCCACCGTCGCCACCAACCCGGGTATGGCCGCACGTAGACCTGATACGTGTACGGCGACTCGGCCTCGGCGACCGACGAGGACGCGAGCGCCACCGCCGGCGTGCTCGCCATCGTTCTCCCCCTCCGCTTTTCCCACGCCACCCGGCGTAGGAGGAAGACTTTAACAACTTTTTGGATAACAGGTCAAGTAGGTTTGGCGAATTCGTTAGGAATCCCGCCCCGTGGGTTCTACCCTCGCTGGGTGAACCAGCGTCCCGTGCGGCGGTCGCAGAAGACGACGGTGTTGCGGCCGTCCGCCAGCACCACGTCGAAGTACCGGCGCCGCACCGCCCGTCCCGTCCACCAACCCTCGTCCACGCGCCACTCGTCGCGCACCGACGCGACCGGGCGGCCGTCCAGCGAGCGCGGCAGGCCGGCGCCGTCTGCCGCGACGCGTACGCTCTTCGGGGCGCCCAGGATGCGGGGTACGGAGGGATGCATGACACGATGATATCGAACACACGTTCGTCATTCCACGGGGCTGCGCGCCGCCCGGAAAACCCATATGCTGGAAGCATGGACGAGAGGGCAGGGGCCGCGCGCCTGGCAGAGGTGCTGGCGGATCGGTTGTCCCCGCGGCTGCCCGCGGGGCTGGAGATGCGCGCCGAGGGCGACGCCGTCCTCGTGTACGCCGGCGGAGCCCGGAGCATGGTGATCCCGGTCCGCCCGTTCGCCGACGGCGCGGAGGCCGCCGAGGCGGTCCTCGACGTCCTGCTCGCCGCCCGCGACGAGGCCGAGGGCCACGCCCGCCGCCGCTACGAGATCGATGCCGCGCTCGAGAGCGGCGAGCTGCGGATGTGGTTCGGCCGGCTCGACCCGGCGGACGCCGAGCCGCCCTGGCGCGGCGTGCTCGACGAGCTCCCCGCCGTCCCGGTCGCATCCCTCCTCGACGAGGGTACAACCACCCCCACGGTGGCGGCTGTTGTCACCCTCGACCCGGACCCGTACCCTGGTGCAATGGCAGGGATCGAATCGGCGCAGCCGGTGCGCTCGCTCACGCTGGTCGGGCGGCGGACGCGCGGCTACAAGGTCGACGTGTACCGCGAGGACTCGGGCCTCGGGATCGACCGCCGCGGGCGCCGCCGGGTGCTGCGTCTCGGCGGCCTCAGGCTCGAGTGGTACCCCAAGTAGCCGGGCGGTAGTGTCTCCCTGATGGGGAGGATCGACAACTTGGTCGACGAGGCCCGGGCGCGCATCCAGCGGCTGACGCCCGAGGAGTCGCGCGATGCGATGGCAGGCGGCGCCGTCATCCTCGACACGCGCACCTACGAGCAGCGCCGGGCCGACGGCGTCATCCCCGGCGCGACGGTCGTGTCGCGCAACGTGATCGAGTGGCGGGTCGACCCCACCTCCGGCTGGGAGGATCCCGAGGTGGTCTCGCGCACCGGCCCGGTGATCGTGATGTGCGACGAGGGGTTCGCCTCCAGTCTGGCCGCGGCAACGCTCGTCGACCTCGGCGTCGGCGATGCCGTCGACATGATCGGCGGTTACCAGGCCTGGAAGGCCGCCGGCCTTCCCACGGAGCCGGCGCCCCCGCCCGGCCCGCCGAGCCCGTGGTAGTCAAAGCGCAAGCGGCACCGCGCCCTCGTGCAGGCCGTCGCATGCGCCGTTCGCCTGGATCGCCAAGTGGCGTTGGCGCGCGCACCGCCAAGTGGCGCTCGGCCCGACGCCAAGGGGCGTTCGTTCACACCGCCACTGCCGTTTCGGCGCACCGCCGTGTAGCGCTTGACGGCGACGCCAAGTGACGCTCGCGGCGGTGGCGCCAAGTGACGCCACCGCGTCGCAGATCGTCGCCCATGAGACCGCGTCGAGTACCGTCGCCGGCAGTCGTGCCCGATACCGATCCTCCTGACGAGCCCAGCTGCTCCTTCTGCGGTCGCACGCAGCGGCACGCGGCACACCTCATCGCCGGACCAGGCGTGTACATCTGCGACGACTGCATACGGACGCTCGCTGAGACGCTGGACAAGACCGAGGCCGAGTCCGACTAGCAGACGCGCTCAGGCCTCGAGCGGCACGATCTCGAAGGAGTCGACGTCGACCAGGCCCCGGTCGGTGATCTTGAGCGCGGGGATGACCGAGAGCGAGAGGAACGAGATCGCGTCGAACGGCGCCTCAAGCGGGGTTCCCAGGTCGCGGGCCGCGGCCAGGAGCGCCTCGGTCTGGTCGAGCACGCGCTCGAGCGGCGCGTCCGAGAGCAGCCCGGCCACCGGCAGGGGCAGCTCGGCCCGGACGCCGCGGTCGCGAACGGCGACCATCCCGCCGCCGAGCTCGGCCAACCGCTGCACCGCCCTGGTCATGTCGCCGTCGTCCATGCCGACGCAGACGATGTTGTGGGCGTCGTGGGCCACGGTCGAGGCGATCGCGCCGGCGCGCAGGCCGAGGCCGCGCACGAGCCCGAGCCCGATCCGGCCCGTGCCGAGGTGGCGCTCGACGACGGCGATCTTCGCCAGGTCGCGCTCCGGGTCGGTTACGACGGCGCCCTTGGCCACGGTCGGGGTCTCCGACAGGGCCTCGGTCACGATCTGGCCGGGGATGACGCCGATCACGCGCGCCGCCCGGTCGCCGTCCCACAGGATCTTCAGGTCGCCCAGCGTGATCGGCGCGACTCGCACGGTGTGGCGCACCCACTCCGGCACGGCGGCCGCCCCGATCTCGGCCGGCGGCCGGCCTGCGGTGAGGACGACGTCCGGGACGAACCGCTCGAGGTCTGGCAGGACGAGCAGGTCGGCCCGGTAGCCGGGAGCCACCGCGCCGAGGCCGGCGAGCCCGTGCCATGTCGCCGGGTTGAGGGTCGCCATGACGAGCGCGTCCGCCGGGGGGACGCCCGCGGCCACCGCATCGCGGACGAGCGCGTTCACATGTCCGTCGGCGGCGATGTGCTGGGGATCGCGATCGTCGGTGCAGAAGGCCATCCGGTGCGGGCCGAGCTCGCGGGCCAGCGGGATGAGCGCCTGCAGGTTGCGGGCGCCGGTGGCCTCGCGCACCAGGAGCCACATCCCGGCCCGCAGCCGCTCGCGCCCCTCCTCGATCGTCGTCGACTCGTGGTCTGAGCCGATGCCGGCCGCGGCGTACGCCTGGAGCGCGGCGCCCCGCACTCCCGGCGCGTGGCCGTCGGCCCGCTCGGCTCCGGCGAGCGCGAGCTTCGCGAGCTCGGCCGGGTCGCCGGCGATCACGCCGGGGAAGTTCATCATCTCGGCGAGGCCGACCACCCGCCGGCGGCGCAGGAGCCCCTCCAGGTCGCCCTCGGTGAGCGCGCGCCGGGGCGACTCGAACCGCGACGCCGGGACGCACGACGACGCTGTGAAGCGGACGTCGAGCGGCATGCCCTCGGTCGCGTCGAGCAGCCAGTGCACGCCATCGGTGCCCAGCACGTTTGCGATCTCGTGCGGGTCGGCGACGACGCAGGTCGTCCCGAACGGGAGCACCAGCCGGGCGAACTCGGATGCGAGCAGGCGGGAGGACTCGAGGTGCACGTGGCCGTCGACGAGCCCGGGGACGACGTAGCGGCCGGTCGCGTCGATCCGCTCGCGGCCCTCGTAGCTTCCGAGACCGGCGATCCAGCCGTCGCACACGGCCACGTCGCACTCCAGCCACTCGCGGGTGAAGACCGACAGCACGCGGCCGCCTGAGACCACGAGGTCGGCGGGCTCGTCGCCGCGGGCAACGGCCAGTCGGCGGGCGAGATCGGCCATGGCTGCGATGGTAGCCACGACCCCGCGAATGTGGTGGAGGGGTTGACGGAGGATCGCGCACACGCTCTATCGTGTATAGCGTGAACGCTATCGCCGGGATCGACACGCATGCGCTCCTCGCGACAGCGCCTCGAGCTCCACGATCCGGGCCGGCTCCTGGCTCGGGCCGCTCACGAACGCCACGCGCGTGATGAACGGGTGGGTGGGGCTCGAGTACTCGGAGCTCGCTCGCACGCGCGACGGTGGCGACGTCCTCCGAGTGGGTCCGTTCGGCCCATCTCTCAAGGACGCCCACTACCACCGGCTCGGATTCGGCATCGCCTCGCCGGCGGGCATTCTCTACTGGATCGGCGCCCGCATCATGATCGTCGCGCTCGTGCCACGGGTGCGAGCCGAGCGGCGCGCAGGAAGGCCGCCGTGGCGGCCGAGGCGGCCTTCCGGAAGCCGTTCGACGAGGTCGGGCGGCTGTCAGCGGCTGCGGATGCCGTGCTCGCGCCGCGTGTGCACGACCCGCCGAGCATCCCGGCGGAGTAGCCCTACACGCCCTCCTCGCGGGCGCTTCTCCCCAGCCGGCGAAACCACCAGTGCGAGATGAGCGCCAGGGTCACGATCACCAGGGCGAGGATGCCCAGCACGCCGACGACGCTGTCGGCCGACTTCCCGGCGACGTAGCCCAGCGTGCTGATCGAGATCGCCCACCCGATCCCGCCCAGCGCGTTGAAGACGGCGAACCTGCGCCACTCCATGTGGCTTGCCCCCGCCATCCACGCGGCGGTGACGCGCAGCACCGGGAGCCAGCGCCCGAAGAACACCGTCTTGCCGCCGTGGCGGCGGAAGTACACCTCGCTTCGCTCGACGGATCGCTCCATGCGATGGGCGAAGCGCCCGGATCCCGTGATGACGCGGCGGAGGAAGTGGCGGCCGAACAGGTAGCCGATGTTGTCGCCGACGATGGCACCCGCCGCCGCGAAGAGCCAGACGAGCGGCAGCTCCAGGCCGCCGTCCGCCGAGAGCGCCCCGCCGATCAGGATGCTGGTCTCGCCCGGGATCGGCAGGCCCGCCGACTCGCCGCCCACGATCAGGAAGAGGGCGAGATACCCGAGGTTGGCCGGGACGTGGATGCCGCCTATGAGAAACACGCCTTGGAGTCTAGGCGGGGCTCGCTTGGCGTCCTCTTTCAGCCTTCGAACGGGACGAGCAGGTGGCGGCCCTCGGGGAGTCGCGACCAGGGCGCGACCTCGACGACCCGCCACAGGTGCCCCTCGCCCAGCCCAGCCGTCACCTGGCGGGCGGCCTCGGAGGCGCGCTCACGCAGGACCTCGGACGCCGGCCGAAGGAGCTCCATCTGGCGGTCGCCGTGCGCCGCGAGCGCCGAGACCTCGAGCGCGAGCTCGTCGACGGCTCCCGGCAGCTCGGTCAGATGGGGCTGGAGGGCGTCGCGCAGCCTGCGCGGGTCGCCGGTCGGCTCGCGCAGGGCCACCGGCCGGCGGAAGGAGCCCTCGGCGGCCAGCCGCGCCTCGAGCACGAGCGCGCGCGGCGGGCGTCCGGCCCGGCGGGGGTGGGCGAGCAGCCGGTCGATCAGGACGGCCAGCGCTCCGCGAAGCACGAGCAGGTCGCCCGCCGGCTCGGGGAACTCGATCCGCTCGCGCAGCGGCTCCGGCGGCGTGCGCGGCGCCACGTAGGCGTCGTCCTCGCCGCGCGAGAGCTGCCAGGCGGCGATCCCAGGCCGGCCGAAGCGGTCGGCGACCGCCGGCAGGGGGAGCGCGGCCAGCTCTCCGGCCGTGCGGATGCCGAGCGCCTCGAGCGTCGAGACCGTGCCGGGGTCGAGCGGCAGCCGGTCGACCGGCATCGGCGCCAGGAAGGAGTCGGCCGCTCCCTCCTCGACCAGATGCGGCCGCCGCGGCCGCGAGCGGATCGCCGCAGCCTGGGCCACGAACCGGCCCGGCCCGGCGCCCACCCGTGCGCCCGGCCCTGCGGCCATGGCCGTCGCCGCGAGCAGCCGGCTCGCGCCGCCGTGGAGGCGCACGAGGCCGTCTGCGCTGAAGAGGGCCCGGCCGGGGCCGAGCGGCTCGACCGCGGCGCCGAGGCCCTCCAGCCTGGAGAGCAGGAGCTCGGCCGCCTCGGCAACGGCGCCCGGGTCGGGCGTTACGAGTCGCAGGCGCGGGCAGCGGGCGATCCCTTCGGCGACGCGCATGCCCTCCCGGATCCCGAACGCCGCTGCGGCGGCGTTGGCCTCGCCGAGGGCCGGCGGCCCGCCCGGCTCGGGGCCGAGCGCGACCGGCTCGTCGGGGAGCGATCCGCCCATCCCGGCCGCCACCCGCAGCGCGAAGCGGGGGACGAGCGTGCAGACGATCAGGGAGCGGCGGCGCGGCATCGGGGCCGTCCAGCATATCGAACATATGTTCGATCGACAAGGTATGCTCTCGCCATGCCGAAACGCATCAACATCCAGACAGTGGACGTCGAGTACGACGAGTCCGATCCCGACGGGTTCAAGGCGGGCGGCGTCCGCCTCGGGCGGCTCCTCGGAGCCGCCCTGACCGGCGCGAGCGTGTACGAGTTGCCGCCCGGCCAGTCAATCTGCCCCTACCACTACGAGTACGGCGAGGAGGAGTGGCTGATCGTGCTCTCCGGCCGGCCGACGCTGCGCCACCCGGAGGGCACAGACGTGCTGGAGGCGTGGGAGGCCGTCTGCTTCCCGAGCGGGCCCGAGGGAGCGCACGCAGTCAAGAACGACACCGACGAGACCGTGCGCGTGCTCATGTTCTCGAACCACATGACTCCCGCGGCGAGCGTCTACCCCGACAGCGGCAAGGTCGGCGTCTGGACGGGCAACAAGGACGACGACATCATGGTCGAGCGGTCGAGCGGCGTCGACTACTGGCGCGGCGAGGCGCCGGGGAGGTAGGCCTCAGATGGTCGAGTCGGGATCGACCGCGCGCAGGTAGAGCCGCCGGCCCTGGAGCGTTGGCAGCCGCTTCTCGGCGGCGCGCCAGAACTCGCGCTCGTAGGCGCGCCGGTCGCGCGCGGCCATCGTCTCGGCGTAGCGGTCGCGCAGCTCGAGCAGCTCGTCCTCGGCCTCCTCGACGAGGTCCATGTAGTCGCCGTAGGCCTCCTCGGCCTCGCCGGCCCGGGCACGGTCGTAGGCCCGCTTGGCCTCGTCGATCCGAAGCAGGAGGTCGGAGCTCTCCGCCTCGAAGAGCTCGAGCTGGCGACGGATGACGTCCGAGAAACGTGGCCGGCCCGGGATCCTCACGCCAGGCATCGTATCGACGCGCAGCGTCCGCACATCGATCATCTAAGGTGACGCGCGCATGACCGAGCCGCGCTCGCTCCTCGTCCGGACATGGAACATCGCCCACGGGCGCGACGTGCCTCCGGAGGCCGGCTACGGGCACGCGCGCCGCAAGCTCCTCGAGGAGATGTGCGCGGTGATGGTCGAGGACGAGCCCGACATCGTGCTGCTCCAGGAGGTGCCGGTGTGGGCCGGGAGCCTGCTCCACGAGCACACCGGGATGGGCGTCACGCTGGCGCACGCCTACGGCGCGCATGTGCCGTTCCTGCACGTCCCGCTCCCGCTCGCGGCCGGCGCAGCGCTCGGCAGGGCCCTGCCCGACGTGGTCCGCACCCAGTTCGAGGGCCAGGGCCAGGCGCTCCTCTACAGCCCCGACCTGCTCCTCGTCTCGGCCCGGCGAGTGCAGCTGAACGAGCGCCGCCGGCTTCGTGGCGAGCCGCGGATCGCTCAGCTCGTCCGCCTGCGGCATCGCAAGCTGGGCGTCGAGCTTGCGGTCGGGAACGTGCACGCCGACCACCGCGGCGCGCCGGCGCAGCTCGAGAAGGCCGGCTTCGTGCTCGAGCGCTTCGCCCGCGGTGCGCCGATGATCCTCGGCGGGGACCTGAACGCGGGCATGCTGTCCCCGGGGCTGCGGGCGCTGATCGGGCGCGGCTGGATCGAGAACGGAGGCGAGGTCGGGATCGACCATCTGCTCGTCCGGGGCGCCGCGTTGGAGTGGCCGGCGACCCGCTGGCTGCCGCAGCGGCGCGACCTGCGGCTGAACGGCTCCCTGCCGCTTCGCCTCTCCGACCACGACCCCGTCGACGCGGTGGTGGCGCTTGCTTGACCGGGCCGACCTCCCGTGCGTCGGCGGCTGCGCGTACCTGAACGCGGGCACGAACGGGCCGCTTCCGCGCGCGGCGGCCGACGCGATGAGCGCCGAGATCGAGGCCGCCTTCCGCTCGCCGCGGATCGGCGCGCGTGCCTTCGAGCGCTTCTGGGAGGTGCGGGGCCGGGCCCGCGACGCCGCCGCGCGCAGGCTGGGGGCGCCGGCCGAGGAGGTGGCGGTCACCACGTCGACCAGCCAGGGCGTCGGGCTCGTGACGGCGGGCCTGGACTGGGAGTTCGGAGACGAGATCGTGACGACCACCGAGGAGCACCCCGGCGTGCTCGGGCCCCTCGACGAGCTGCGGGCGCGCCGCGGCGCTGTCATCCGGGCCGTCCCGGCCGACGACGTGGTGGCCGCGATCGGCCCGACGACCCGGATGGTGGCGCTCTCGCACGTCCTGTGGACGACGGGCCGGGTGCTGGCGCTGCCGGAGATCGCCGACGCAGCCCATGCGGTCGGCGCGCTCCTGCTCGTCGACGGCGCCCAGTCCGCGGGCCAGCTCGACCTGCATGTGGAGGAGACGGGCTCCGACTTCTACGCGATCTCCGGCCAGAAGTGGCTCCTAGGCCCGAACGGCAGCGGCGCCCTCTGGGTGCACCCCCGCCACCACGACCGGCTGCGGCCGGCGATCCCGAGTTACCTGACCTATGCGGACGGGATCGTCGGGAACATGCGCCCCGGGGCGGCGCGGTTCGACCCGGGAACGATCGACCTCGCCGCGCTGGCCGGGCTCGCCGCGGCGGTCGAGTGGGTCGACGGCCTGGACGGCGGCTGGCCGGCCTGGCTCGACCTGGGCCGGGAGCGGGTGGCGACCGCTCGGGCGCGGCTCGCGACGGCCGGCATTCCCGCGGTCGACCCGCCGGGCGGCTCGACCGGGCTCGTCGCGTTCGAGGTGCCGGGCCACGAGCCGGTGGACGTCGTGCCCGCCCTGGCCGAGCGCTCGGTGCTCCTGCGGTACATCCCCGAGACGCCCTACCTGCGGCTCTCGGTGGGCCCCTGGACGAGCGACGCCGACCTGGATGCGCTCATCGACGGCCTGGCCGCGATCCGCGCCGGGTGATGCTTGACCGATTACGGCATGCCGCGAGAGAATGAGCGGCACGATGGCCGGCGGGACGACAACGATCGATCTCTCGGTGGGCTTGATGCTCGCGGGCGTTGTGAGCGTCGCGCTGCTCGCGCTTCTGACATGGGCGCTTCCGGCCTGGCTCGGCATCCTCCCCCGCCGCTGAACAACGGGGTCAGACCCCAGCGGCGGCAGCCGAGCGCGAGTGCCGGGCGTTCTAGCTGCGCAGGCCGAGCTCGGCGGAGATCGGGCGCAGGGCGGCGATCACGAAGGCGATGTGCTCGTCGAGGTCGACGCCCAGCTCCTCGGCGCCCTCCACGACCTCGTCGCGGTTCACGCCGCGGGCGAAGCTCGGCTGCTTCAGCTTCTTTCGCACCGACTTCGGCTCGAGGGTCGCGATCCCGTCGGGCCGCACGAGCCCGCAAGCGTGCACGAACCCCGACACCTCGTCGCAGGCGAAGAGGGTGTGCTCGAGCCTCGACTCGCGGGTCACACCCGTGTGGCTGCCGTGCGACTGGATCGCGCGCACGAACCATTCCGGATAGCCGTGCTCGCGCAGGACGGGCGCGCCGTCCTGGGGGTGCTGGTCGAGCGTCGGGTGGCGCTCGTAGTCGAAGTCGTGCAGGAGCGCCACGTTCCCCCATGCCTCCTCGTCCTCGCCCCAGTCGCGCGCGTAGGCCCGCACCGATGCCTCGACCGCGAGCGAGTGCCGAAGCAGCGCCTCGCTCTTCGTCCACTCGGTGAGGAGGGCCCATGCGGCGTCGCGGTCGTGCACCAGGTCCGGCATGGCCGCGGACGATATCGTGCCCGCCGCGACGTGCGGGGAGGCAGGAACCTGTTGCCCTGGCGCCGAATCCGGCTACCCTCACACCATGGCCGTCGCAACACGGGACACCACTATCGAGACCTTCGTGATCGAGGGCGGGGTACCGCTCTCCGGCACCGTCCGGCCCGCCGGGAACAAGAACGCGGCCCTGCCGATCCTGGCGGCGTGCGTGCTCACGGCCGACCCGGTCACGCTCGACAACGTCCCGCGCATCCGCGACGTCGAGGCCATGATCGACCTCCTGACCGACATCGGCGTGGAGGTCGAGTGGCTGGGCCCGAACCGGGTGCGCGTGTGGGCGGCCGACGTGCGGAAGACCCGGCTCGACGCCGAGCTGTGCTCGCGCATCCGGGCCTCGATCCTCTTCGCCGGCCCGCTCCTGGCCCGCTTCGGGGCCGCCGACATCCCGCCGCCGGGCGGCGACGTCATCGGCCGCCGTCGCGTCGACACGCATCTGATGGCGTTCGCCGGCCTGGGCGCCGAGGTGGCCGCCGACCGCGAGTACCGCCTCGCCGCCCCGAGCGGCCTGCGCGGCGCCGACATCTACCTCGACGAGGCCTCCGTGACCGGCACCGAGAACGCCGTCATGGCGGCGGTGCTGGCGCGCGGCACGACGATCATCAGGAACGCCGCCTGCGAGCCGCACGTCCAGGATCTCTGCAACCTGCTCTGCGCCATGGGGGCCGAGATCGAGGGGATCGGCTCGAACGTGCTCATCGTCCACGGCTCCGAGAGCCTCCACGGCGCCTCCCACCGCGTGGGCGCCGACCACATCGAGGTGGCGTCGTTCATCGGGCTTGCGGCCGTGACCGGCGGCGAGGTCCTGATCGAGGACGCTGCCGTCGAGCATCTGCGCTCGATCCGGCACACGTTCTCGCGCCTCGGGGTCGAGGTCGAGGTCGAGGGCGATGCCGTCCGCGTCCCGGCGCAGCAGTCGCTTCGCATCGTGGACGACGTGCACGCCCAGATCCCGAAGGTCGAGGACGGACCGTGGCCCATGTTCCCGGCCGACTTGACGTCGATCGCCGTCGCGGTCGCGACCCAGGCCGCGGGCACCGTCCTCATCTTCGAGAAGATGTTCGAGAACCGGCTCTTCTTCACCGACAAGCTGGTCTCGATGGGCGCCCGGATCATCCTGTGCGACCCGCACCGGGCGGTCGTCACGGGCCCGGCGAAGCTCTACGGCGAGCGGATGGCGAGCCCCGACATCCGGGCCGGGATGGCGATGGTACTCGCCGCGCTCGCGGCCGAGGGCGAGAGCCGCATCGGCAACGTCGGCGAGATCGACCGCGGGTACGAGCGCATCGACTCCCGCCTGCGCAACCTGGGCGCGCGCATCGAGCGCGTCCACACCTGAGCAACTCGCCAAGCGGCCGGCCGCGGGACTGTACGCTTCGCCGCGTGAGGGAGCGCAGACGCGTCGCGGCGGCGGAGGTCGAGGGGCTCGTCCGGGCGTTGCGGCCGTCCAAGGCCCTGCGCGAGGACGTCCGCTCGACCGTCGCAGACATCGTGGACATGGTGCGCGACCGCGGCGACGAGGCCGTCGGCCGCCTGACATCCCGCCTGGACGGCGTCGATGTCGAGCGGCTGCGCGTCGCGCCCAGCCGGCTCCGCGAGGCCCTCGACGACCTCGCCCCGGACGTGCGCGAGGCGCTCGAGCTCCTGGCCGAGAACCTGCGCCTGGTCGCCGAGGACAAGATGCCGCGGCCGACCCAGGTCACGCTGCGCCACGGCCAGGTCGTCTCGACCCGCCAGGTGCCGGTGCGCCGCGTCGGCGTCTATGTGCCGGGCGGCCTGGCCGCCTACCCGTCGAGCGCCGTCATGGCGATCGTCCCGGCCCAGGTCGCCGGCGTTCCCGAGATCGCGGCCTGCTCGCCCCCCGGCCCTTCGGGCCTGCCGCACGCCGGCGCGCTGGCCGTGTGCGCGCTTCTCGGCGTGGAGGAGGTCTACGCCGTCGGCGGCGCCCAGGCCGTGGCCGCGCTTGCGCTCGGGACGGCCTCCATCCCCTCCGTCGACATGGTCGTCGGGCCGGGGAACGCCTACGTCGAGGAGGCCAAGCGGCGCCTCTTCGGCGAGGTCGGGATCGAGTCGCTCGCGGGCCCGACCGAGCTGGTCGTCGTCGCCGACGCGACGGCGCCGGCGGAGGCTGCCGCCGTCGACCTTCTGGCCCAGGTCGAGCACGGCCCCGGCGCGCAGTCCGTGCTGGTCTCGGCCGACCCCGACGTGCTCGCCGCGATCGAGCCGTTCCTGCCCGAGGAGAGCGGCGTGGTGGTGGTCGAGGCCGACACCCTCGAGACGGCGCTTCGGTTCGTGAACGCCTACGCGCCCGAGCACCTTCAGCTCATGGTCGCCGACCCCGATGCCGCGCTTGCCGCGGTGCACCACGCCGGGGCGATCTTCCTCGGCCCGCACAGCGGGACGGCCTACGGCGACTACATCGCCGGCTCGAACCACATCCTGCCCACCGGCGGGCACAGCCGTTTCTCGTCGGGGCTCTCGCCCGCCGCGTTCCTGCGCACGCAGGAGGTTGTGCAGCTCTCCGAGGAGGCGGCGGCGGCCCTGGCGGCGCCGCTGGCGGCCCTGGCCCGCGCCGAGGGCTTCGTCGACCACGCCCGCTCCGGCGAGATCCGCGGCACGATCGCGGCCGACGCCGCGCCCGCCGTGCCCTCGGAGTGACGCCGCTCAGCCGTGCGCGCTCTGGGCGGCGCACTGCCCGAGCACCGGAGCGATCTTCGGGTCGACGGGCCGTCCCTCCCGGATCGCGTCGTCGGCCGCCTTGAAGTCGGCGAACGGCACCCGCTGCCTGATGCAGTCGTAAGCGGCCTCGCAGGCGATCGTGCGGCCAGAGGAGGCCTGCGTGCACGCCGAGACGAACCGCGACTTGACGCCGGCGTCGTAGCCGCTCGAGCCGCCCGAGCCGCAGGCCGTCGCTGCGATGACCGCCCCGAGGGTTGCGAGGTATGCGAGAGAGGTGCGATGAGCTGCCATGGCAACGGCTCCGAACGGGCCCGTCCGTATCATGCATGCCGCAATGCCCCAGCGCCACGCCGCCGTTTCGGTCCCCGAGCGAGTGGCGGCGATGCTCGACGCCGCGCTCGACGCAGCCGCCGGCGACCCGCTCTATCTGGTCGGCGGTGCCGTCCGCGACCTGCTGCGCGGCGAGCCGGGCATCACCGACATCGACCTCGCGGTCGAGGGCGACGGGGCAGCGGTCGCAAAGCGGCTCGCCGGCCGCCTGGGCGGCACCGCCCGCGTGACCGTGCACGCCGCGTTCGGCACGTCGACGGTCCGGTGGGAGGACATGCGCGTCGACCTCGCCCGCACCCGCTCCGAGACGTACGCCCGGCCGGGGGCGCTCCCGGCGGTGGAGCCGGCCGGGATCGAGGCCGACCTGCTGCGGCGGGACTTCACCGTGAACGCCATCGGCCTGCGGCTCGGAAACGGCGACGCCCTGCTCGACCCCGCCGGCGGCCGTGCCGACCTGGAGCGGCGCCGCATCCGCGTGCTCCACGCCGAGTCGTTCCGGGACGACCCGACCCGGGTCTTCCGGGCCGTCCGCTACGCCGCCCGGCTCGGCTTCGAGCTCGATCCCGGCACCGAGGAGATGGCCCTGGCCGCGGTGCGCGACGGGCTGGTCGCGCACCTCTCCGGGTCGCGCGTCCGCGCCGAGCTGGCCGCGCTTCTGTGCGAGCCGGCCGCCGGCGGAGCGATCGGGCGGCTCTCGGCGCTCGAGGGCTGCCGGGCCGTGTGGCCGGGGCTCGACTGCGGCCCCGAGGCGCAGGAGCTGCTCGACCGGGTCGAGGAGCTGCGGGAGCGCTGCTCGCCGCGGACGCCCGCCTGGCGCGCCGGCCTGGTCGTCCTCGCCCAGGGCCTTCCCGACGCCGACTTGCCGCTCCTCGCCCACCGGCTCGTGCTGCGACGCCGCGACGCCGCGACGCTGCGTGCGGCCGTCCCGGCGCCGGCGCCGGAGGAGGGCGCGAGCCCCGCCGCCGTCGCCGAGGCGTTCTCGTCGCGGCCCGTCGAGGCGGCGCTCGTGGCGGCCGCCCGCGGGAGCGAGGCCGCGGAGTCGTATCTCGGCCATCTGCGCGCGGTGCGGCTCTCGATCGACGGCAGCGTTCTGCGCGAGGAGCTGGGCCTCGAGGAGTCGCCGCGGGTGGGCGAGGTGCTGCGGGAGCTTCTGCGACGCAAGCGAAACGGCGAGCTCCAGAGCCGCGCGGCCGAACTGGCCGCCGCGCGCGAGCTCCTGGCGGGGAGCGGCGGATGAGCGGCCTCGCCTGGGACGACGGCGACGTGCCGCTCCTGCGCTGGGCCTCGGCGCCCGCGGGCGTCGGCGTGGCGTTCACCTCGCGGCGAGGCGGCGTCTCGGATGGGCCGTTCCGGTCGCTCAACCTGGGCGCGCTCACGGCGGACGCCGCCGCCAACGTCGCCGAGAACCGGCGCCGGGCTGTCGTGGCCGCCGGAAGCGACGGCGGCGCCGCGACGATGGCGTGGCAGGTCCACGGCGCCGACGTTCGCGAGGTGGACAAGCGGCCGGCGCCGGGGCGGTTCCTCGAGCCGGGCGCCGAGGCGTTCCCCAAGTCGGACGGCCTGGTGACGGGCCTCCCGGAGCGGCCGCTGGTGCTGCTCACGGCGGACTGCATCCCGGTTGCGATCGCGCGCGAGGACGGGCGCCGGCTGGCCGTGCTGCACGCCGGCTGGCGGGGGCTCGTGGCCGGCATCGTCGAGCGGGGTGTGCAGGCCGTCCGCGGCCGTGCAACCGCGGCGGTCGGGCCCGGGGCGGGGCCGTGCTGCTACGAGGTGGGGGAGGATGTCGCCGGCATCCTGCGCGACCGCTTTGGCGAGGACATCGTCCGCCACGGCCGGGCCGACCTGTGGCTGGCCGCGCGGCGGGCGCTCGAGGGCGCCGGCGTGGCCGATGTGGAGGTCGCGGGCGAGTGCTCGATCTGCGGCGGCGAGCGCTTCTTCTCGCACCGCCGCGACCATGGGATCACCGGCCGCCAGGGCGTCGTGGGGGTGCTCGGTGCTTGATCCGGCGGTCGTCGCGCGCAACCTGGCCCGCGTGCGCGAGGCGGTGGGGCCGGACGTCGAGATCCTGGCGGCGACCAAGTACGTCGACGCCGCCGACCTGGAGGCGCTCCGCGACGGCGGAATCACCCTCGTCGGCGAGAACCGCACCGACGCCCTGCTGGAGAAGCAGGCGCGCTTCGGCGACGCGTTCACCTGGGACTTCATCGGCCACGTCCAAAGCCGCAAGGTGCGCGACCTGCTCGGGCGGGTGCGGCTGATCCACGCGCTCGACTCCATGAGTGCCTGTCACCAGATCCAGGCGCGGGCCGAGGCGCCGGCGGACTGCCTGCTGCAGGTGAACGTGGCCGGTGAGGACACCAAGTCAGGCGTCCCGGTCGCCCGCGTGGCGGCGTTCCTCGGCGAGGTGGCACCGCTCGACCGGGTGCGGCTGTGCGGGCTCATGACGATGCCGCCGCTCGCGGAGGACCCCGAGGAGGCCCGGCCGTGGTTCACGGCGCTTCGCGAGCTGCGCGACCGGCTGCGGCCCGAGTGGGAGGGTCGGCACGATCTCGCCCACCTCAGCATGGGCACGAGCCAGGACTACGCCGTCGCCGCCGCCGAGGGAGCCACGATCGTGCGGGTCGGCACCGTCCTTTACCGGGGCTAGACTCTTTCCATGCCGATGCGAGACCTGTGGCACTCCACGCTCGTGTATTTCGGCGTGCGCGAAGAGGATTGGGTGGACGAGGAGTACGACGACGACGGCGCCGCCGCCAACGAGGACCTCGAGCGCACCTACAGCGAGCGGCCCAACGTCCGCCGCCTGAAGCCGCGCCGGGGCAGGGGCGGGGGGGACTACGACGACATCTTCTCCGACGACGAGCCGCGCGCCGTGTCGGCCCGCCGCCGGCCGCCCGACGCGCCCGCCCAGAACGGCCACAGATCCGCGCAGCAGGTGTCGCTCGTCGTGCCGAAGAGCTTCAACGACGCCCAGACGGTCGCCGACAAGCTGAAGGCCGACGTGCCGGTCATCATCAACTTCCAGGGCGCCGACGCCGACCTGGCCAAGCGCCTCGTCGACTTCTCGAGCGGGCTCACGTACGCGCTGGACGGGTCGATGCAGCGGGTGGCCGACCGCGTCTTCCTCCTGACACCGCCCTCCATCTCGGTGTCGGCCGAGGACAAGGCGCTCCTCATGGAGCGCGGCTTCTTCAACCAGTACTGATCCGGTGTCGGCGGCGTCGTTTCCGACCGCGCAGCATGCCGTTGCGGCGGAGGCGGTGGTCGAGTTCGTCGCGTCGCTGCCGGATGCCGAGGCCGTGTCCCTGGTCGGCTCGTGCGCCCGCCGCGCCGACGCGAATGACCTCGACCTCTCGGTGCTCGTGCCCGACGAGGCGGCTGTTGCCCGCGTCGAGGCGGCGTTCGGCGCGTTCGCACCGACGTCGGGCGCGCTCGCGGAGCTCGCCGCGCTCGGCCCGTTCGTGGAGGTCGACCTCGGCGGAATCACGGGCGAGTTCGCTCCCGGGCCGCGCGGCTGGACCACGGGCCCCGACGACTTCGAGGTCGCTGTGGGGAACGAGCTGGTCCACGCCGTCCCGCTCTGGCAGCGGGGCGACCGTCTCGCCGACCTCCGCAACCGCTGGCTTCCCTACTACGACGAGGAGCTGCGTGCCGTGCGGCTGGCCGAGGCGCGGATGTACGTCGTGAACGATCTCGACCACGTGCCGGTCATGGCGCGCCGCGACGAGCCGTTCCACGCCTTCCACCGTCTCTATCTGGCGTTCCAGGGCTTCCTTCAGGCGCTCTTCATCGCCCGCCGCACGTATCCGATCGCATACGACAAGTGGATCCGCGAGCAGGTCGAGGACATCCTGGGGCTGCCCGGCCTCTACCGGCGCCTGCCCGGCATCGTCGGCGTCGACCGGCTCCGGCTCCCGGCGCTGACGTCGGCCGCCGACGAGCTCAGGGCGCTGCTCGATGAGTGGGCGCCGCCCTGATCAGCCGCCGCAGGGCGGGAAGCCGCGGGGCAGCTTGCGGCAGGTCGCCCGGGTCATCTGCAATCCCGGGACGTACGGGTTCGGGCACAGCCACCGGGGGCTCGTCCAAAGGCTGACGGACTGCACCGCGACGGGATAGCCGCACCGGTCGACGACCTGCCACTGGAGGCCGTCGAGCCGGGTGACGAGCGGGCTCAGGACGTGGACGAAATCGTCGTAGCGGCGAGCGAACGAGGCCCGCCGCAGCGCGCGCACGACGACGGTCGCCGCCTGCCGGTTGGGATGCACAACCGAGATCGACACCACCCGGAACCTGGCCTGTGCAGCCGCCTTGGCGATCGTCCGCCTGACCTCGGCGTCCGTCTCGGCCGCACCGCCGTACGGCTCCGCCGGACCCGACTCGCTCGTGAACGGGCGCGCGCGGCCGCCCACCGAAAGCGCCTCGGAGCTCCCCCGCAGGCGCGGCTCGCCCGCGGGCTGGCTCGCCTCGTAGGCGTTCGCGAAGACCGTGGCCTGCCAGAGCGGGCTGTCCGCGGCGAGCTGCGAGCGCAGCGGCCCGGCGAACGGGCTCCCGTGCGCGACGACGGTGGTCGAGAGCCAGATCGGTCCGTCCACACGCCGGAAGCGCGCGAATGCGGTGGGGGGACGACCGAAGCGCACCTCCGCGATTGCGACGTCGCCCATGCCGGCCAGGATCGTCCGCGCCCGGGCCTGCATGGCCGCCGTGCCGCCGACGACGCGCGTTCGGCTCGTGCCGGACGTGCCCAACGAGACGGCGGGCGCTCCGACGCGGGCCGCACCCACCGCAAGTGTGTGGCTCGTCGTGCCCTGCCCGCACCCGGCCAGGGCCAGGAGCGTCGCCGCCGAAGCCAGGCCGGTGCCGAGTGTCGTCCGCATGTTCGTAGGACGGGCCGGACACCGGCGCGGTTCCCGGGATGGCCACGCGCCGGCCCGGCCGTTCCCGATACGCTTTCGCGTCCATGAGCGAGCGAGCGCCCATCATCGGCCTGCTCGGGGCGGGCAACATGGCCTCGGCGATGGTCTCCGGCTGGGTGCGCGCCGATGCGGCGATGGCGGAGCGGATCCTCGTGACCGACCGCGGCTCCGGCCGGGCCGCCGGGCTGGCGGAGCGGCTCGGCACGCGCCACGTCGAGGCCAACGCCGACTTGGTGCGCGAGGCCGACATCGTCGTCCTGTGCGTGAAGCCGATCGACGTGGAGCGGGTGCTGCGCGAGGTCTCCGACCTCATCACGCCCCAGAAGGCGATCGCATCGGTGGCGGCGGGGGTTGGCACGGCGACGCTCGAGACGATCCTCGACGTCGACGCACCGGTCTTCCGCTTCATGCCGAACGTCGGCGTGCGGGTGGGCGCGGGGACGCTCGCGTTCTCGTCGGGGCGGTTCACCAACACGGCCGCCGAGGAGGCGGTGCTCGAGGCCTTCTCGCTGCTGGGAGAGGTCGTGCCGCTGGAGGAGCGGCTCTTCGACGCCGCCACGGCGCTCTCGGGGTCCGGTCCCGCGTTTCTCGGCCTCATCGTCGAGGCGTTCGAGGACGCCGGCATCGTGGCGGGCTTGACGCACGAGAGCGCCCGCCGGCTCATCCTCTCGACGGTCGGCGGGACGGCGGCGCTTCTCACCGAGGAGAACATCGCCTGCGCCGACCTGCGCCGCATGGTCACCTCGCCGGGCGGGACGGCCGCGGCGGGCCTCGCGGAGATGGAGCGGCGCGGCGTGCGCGGTGCCATCATCGACGGCGTCAGCGCGGCGAGGCGGAGGGCGGGCGAGCTCGGGTGAACATCTCGACGGTCGAGCAGTTCCTGTACTCGCTCTGGCTCGTCTACTCGCTCGTCATCGGCCTCTACATCCTCACGTCGTGGCTGCAGCTTCCGCCGAACAAGTGGGTCGGGGCGCTGCGGACGTTCCTGTACGACACCGTCGAGCCGGTGCTGCGGCCGCTGCGCGGCATCCTGCCCGCGATGGGCGGGCTCGACCTGAGCCCGATGATCGCGATCTTCGGCCTGCGCATCCTGCTCCAGATCGTGTTCGCCATCCTCGACGGGTTCAAATAGGGAAGGGGCCAGGAGGATGAGCCACACGGTGATCGACGCGGCCGACGTCGAGCCGAGCTTCGGCGCCTTCCGCACGATGCGCATCGCGCTCGGGGCGAGCGGCTTCGGCATCAACCAGCTCGAGCTCCCGCCGGGCGCATCCGGCCGCGAGCACGACGAGAAGGAGGGCGGCCAGGAGGAGGTCTACGTCGTCCTGGCCGGGTCGGGCGTCATGCGGATCGACGGCCAGGACATCGCACTGGTGCCGGGACGGTGGCTGCGGGTCGATCCCGGCCACACGCGCATGCCCATCGCAGGGAGCGAGGGCCTCAAGATGATCATGGTGGGCGGCACGCCAGGACGGGGATACGTGCCGCGCGCCAACCTGTAGATGAGTCATCGAGGCAGGAGGACTCGCGATGCCAACGCCGAATCACCCGGGCATGGGACTGTCACCAGTCGAGCTGCGGCACGAGCGGCCCAGGCGAAGCCCGTTTGGATACCGAAGGGCGGACGTCGACCATCTGCTCGAGAGCGCGACCGACGCGTACGAGGTCGTGTGGCGCGAGCGGGCCGACCTCGATGACCGCGTCCACGAGCTCGAGTCAGAGCTGGCCCGCCATCGCGAGACGGAGGAGGCGATGCGAAGCGCGCTCGTGAGCGCCGAGCGCGCCGCCGACGAGCTGCGGGCGGCCGCCTCGCGGCAGGCGGAGCTGATCATCCGCGACGCCGAGGCCAAGGCCCGCGACCTGGTGCACGGCGCGTACGCCGAGCGCGAGCGCGTCCGCCGCGAGACCGCGCGGCTCCTGACGGAGGAGGCGGAGTTCCGGCTGCGGCTGCGGGCTCTGCTCGGCGCCACGCTCGAGGCCGTTCGCGACCACGAGCAGCGCCTGGCGGACGCCACAGGGCGAGGCGAGAAGCAGGGCGAGCACACCCAGCTCATGCCTCCCGTGGAGCCCGGCGACTACACCGGCGGCGACTGACCCCAGGCGCAGAGGGCCAAAACGCCCTCGGTATACTGACCGGCAGGCTGGGGATCCTGGTTGCCGGAGGTAGGGGAATGGCCGTTGTCGACATCGAAGCTGCGCGCCGCCGACTCGAGACGGAGCGCGCGCGCGTGCTCGAGGCCCGTCAGCACCTGATCGACGACACGTCCCGGTCGATGGAGGACGCCGTCGACGAGGACGGGAACGACAGCCACATGGCCGACAGCGCCAGCGAGACGCTCGACCGTGAGATGGAGCTCTCGATCGGCGACAACGCGGGCCATCTGCTGGAGTCGATCGACGCGGCGCTGGGCCGGATCGACACCGGTGCGTACGGCAATTGCGAGCGGTGCGGTCAGCCCATCGCATCCGACCGCCTCGAGGCGCTGCCTTGGGCGACGAAGTGCATCGAGTGCAAGAGGCTCGAGGAGCGGGGCTGATCCACGTCCAGGTCGAGCCCGAGCCTGTACACCGGGCGGGGTCGTTGCAGTGGGCGGGGTTCGCGGCGGTGGCCATCGCGGCTGCGGTCGCCGACCAGCTCACGAAGCGGGTGATCGAACAGCGGATCGGCCTGAACGAGAGCCACTCCGTGATCCCCGGGCTCTCGATCACCCACGTCCAGAACACCGGGATCGCCTTCGGCGTCCTGCCCGGCCGGCTGGGCATCGTGTCCCTCCTCACCGCCGCCGCCGTGGTGTGGATGCTCGTGCACTTCGCCCGCTCCGGTGCCCGGCACGCGATCTTCCCGGTCGCGCTGGGGCTGCTCGTGGGCGGGAGCGTCTCGAACCTGGCCGACCGCGTCCGCCAGGGCCATGTCACGGATTTCATCCACATCACCCACTGGCCGACGTTCAACCTGGCCGACTCGTTCATCGTCGTCGGCGTCCTCCTGCTCGCCCTGGCGCTCATGCGGATCGAGCAGCCGCGCCCGCCCGCTCCGCCGCCGCCGGCCGGGGCCGACCCCGGGGCGTGACAGTTGAACTGGTCGTCCCCCGCGAGGCGGGCGGCGAGCGGCTCGACCGGTTTGTGGCCGAGCACTCCCCGGTCGGCTCGCGCGCGGCCGCCGCGCGCCTGATCGACGCCGGGGCGGTCGTCGTGGACGGCGAGGTGCGGCCGCGCGCCCACCGGGTGACCGCCGGCGCGGTGGTCGTGCTCACGGTCCCCGAGCCCGTGCAGGCGCCGCTCCCGGACGAGGAGGTGGAGGTCGTGCACGCCGACGAGCGCCTGCTGGTGGTCGTGAAGCCGGCGGGCCTCCTCGTGCACGCGGTACCCGGCCACAGCGGCCCCACGCTGGCCGCTGCGCTCGCGGGCCGCGCCGGCGGCGGCCCGCCCGGCCGGGCCGGGATCGTCCACCGGCTCGACCGCGACACGTCCGGCCTCCTGCTCGTCGCGCGCGACGAGGAGACGCTGCGCCGGCTTCAGGCCCAGCTTCGCCGCCGCCGCATCCGGCGTACCTACACGGCGCTCGTGCGCGGCCGGCCGCCGTCGCGCACTGGGCGGATCGAGGCCCCGATCGGGCGCGACCGCCGCGATCCGGTGCGCCAGTCGCTCGACACCGACAACCCGCGTGACGCGGTGACCCGCTTCGAGCTCCTTGAGGCCCTCTCCGAGCGCTCGCTCCTTCGCGTCGAGCTCGAGACCGGCCGCACACACCAGATCCGCGTCCACCTGGCGGCGATCGGCCACCCGGTGGTCGGCGACCCGGTGTACGGCCACGGCCCGGAGCTCGGCCTCGAGCACCAGTTCCTGCACGCCTCCGAGCTTCGTTTCACGCACCCGTGGACGGGCGAGGAGATCGACGTCTCGGCGCCGCTTCCGCCCGACCTCGAAGCGGCGCTCGGCCTGGCGAGAGCCGCGTAGCGGCTATCATCCGGCCGGTTTCTCGACCATCCTCGACCCGGCGGTGCATGCGGCGCGCCGGCGGTGTCCCGCAGGGCGCGGGGCTCCGGAGCGCCTCCGTCGGAAGTTCAACCCAACCGATCAGGAGGAGTGCGCGTGTCCGCAGTCACCATGCGGGAGCTGCTGGAGGCCGGCGTCCACTTCGGCCACCAGACCCGCCGCTGGAACCCCAAGATGCGGCGGTTCATCTTCGGCGAGCGCGGCGGCATCTACATCATCGATCTCCAGCAGACGATGGAGCTTCTGAACGACGCCTACCGCTACCTGTCGAACATCGGGGAGCGCAGCGGCACCGTGCTCTTCGTCGGCACCAAGAAGCAGTGCCAGGACGCGGTGGAGGAGCACGCCCGCCGGGTTGCGATGCCCTACGTGAACCATCGCTGGCTGGGCGGCCTGCTCACGAACTACCGCACCATCCAGGAGCGGATCGTGCTCCTGCACGAGCTGCGCCGGCAGAAGACGGACGGCCAGCTCGACCTGCTGCCGCCGAAGGAGCGCCAGTCGACGCTCGCCGAGCTCGAGAAGCTCGAGGCGAACCTGGGCGGCGTCGCCGACACGCGCAAGCTGCCCGACGCCGTCGTGGTGATCGACATGAAGAAGGAGGCCCTCGCCGTGCGCGAGGCGCGCCGCCTGAACATCCCGGTGATCGGCCTCGTCGACACGAACTGCGACCCCGACGACGCCGACTTCGTGATCCCCGGGAACGACGATGCGATCCGTGCCTCGGCGCTCATCATGCGCGTCCTGGCCGACGGCGTCGCCGAGGGCAGGAACCGGGGCGTCAAGGTGTCGGACTTCGTGTCGGAGAACGGCGACGCCGAGGCGCCCGACGGGGAGGCCGCCGCCGACGAGACCGGTGCCGAGCCCGCTGCGGAGCCGCAGGCCGCGGCCGAGCCCGAAGCCCCAGCCGAGCCGGACCCCGCGGCGGAGTCGGAGGCCGCGGCGCCCGCGGCAGAGGAGGCCAAGACCGCAAGCGAGGCGAAGGATGAGTGACGTGACCTACACGCCGACCGCGGCCGAGGTCAAGCAGCTCCGCGAGAGCACGCAGGCCGGGATGATGGACTGCAAGCGGGCCCTCGAGGAGACCGGCGGCGACATGGATGCCGCGGTCCGGCTCCTGCGCGAGAAGGGCATCGCCCAGGCCGGGAAGCGCGCCGGACGTGGCACGGGCGAGGGCGTGATCGAGACCTACATCCACGCCGGCGGCAAGATCGGCGCCATGGTCGAGGTGGGGTGTGAGACCGACTTCGTGGCGCGCAACGACAACTTCCAGGCGTTCGCCAAGAAGGTGGCGCTCCAGATCGCCGCCGGCCGCGACCTGCGCTTCGTCTCCGAGGACGAGATCTCAGAGGACTTCAAGTCCGGGGAGCTCGAGATCTTCCGCGCGAAGGCGGCCACCGACGGCAAGCCCGAGAAGATGCTCGACCAGATCGCCGAGGGCATGTGGAAGAAGTCGCTCACGGACTACGTGCTCCTGAACCAGGCCTCGATCCGGCCCGAGGACGACGGCAAGACGATCGAGACGCTGCGGGCCGAGCTCTCGGGCACCATCGGCGAGAACATCCAGGTCAAGCGGTTCGCGCGCTTCGAGGTGGGCGCGGAGTGAGCGCCGCCGAGGACGGCGCCGCCTTTCGGCGCGTTCTGCTCAAGCTCTCCGGCGAGGCCCTCATGGGCGAGCGGGAGTACGGGCAGGACCCGGCCAGGATCGCCGCGATCGCGCGGGCCGTTCGCGACGTGCACGAGCTGGGCGCCCAGCAGGCCATCGTCGTGGGCGGCGGCAACATCCTGCGCGGCACGAGCGAGGCCGCGAAGGGGATGGACCGCGCCACCGCCGACTACGCCGGCATGCTGGCGACGCTCCTGAACGCGCTCACGATCTCGGATGCGCTCGAGCAGCTCGGCCTGCCGACACGGGTGCTGTCGGCGATCACGGTCTCGCAGGTCGCGGAGCCGTACATCCGCCGCCGTGCGATCCGCCACCTCGAGAAGGGCCGGATCGTCATCTTCGCGGCGGGGACGGGGAACCCGTTCTTCACGACCGACACGGCCGCGGCGCTGCGGGCCCTCGAGATCGGCGCCGAGGCGATCCTGATGGGCAAGAACGGCGTGGAGGGCGTGCTCGACGCCGACCCGCGCACGACGCCCGGCGCCCGCCTCATCCCCGAGCTCACGCATCTCGAGGCGATCGAGCGCAGCCTCAAGGTGATGGACACGACGGCGCTCTCGCTGTGCATGGATAATCGGCTCCCACTGCATGTGTTCAACCTCGACGACGAGTCCAACATCGAGCGGGTCGTGCGCGGCGAGCGCATCGGCACGGTGATCCAGGCGCAGGTGCCAGCGGAGGTGGCGAGATGATCGACGATGTGCTGACCGACGCCTCACGGCGGATGGACAAGAGCGTCGAGACGGCGAAGCACGAGTTCACGACGATCCGGACGGGCCGGGCCTCGGCGGCGCTCCTCGACCGGATCCAGGTCAGCGCCTACGGCACCAAGATGCCCGTGAACCAGCTCGCGACGATCTCCGTCCCGGAGCCGCGGCTCCTCACGATCACGCCGTTCGACAAGAGCATCATGAAGGACATCGAGCGGGCCATCCAGGAGTCCGACCTCGGGCTCACGCCGTCGAACGACGGCCAGATCATCCGGCTCCCGATCCCGCAGCTCACCGAGGAGCGGCGCAAGGAGCTCGTGAAGCAGGTGCGGCACATGGCCGAGGAGGGCCGGGTGGCGGCCCGCAACGTGCGCCGCGACGCGGTTCACAACCTGAAGAAGCTGGAGCAGGACGGCGACGCGGGCGCCGACGACGTGCACCGGGCAGAGGACCGGCTGCAGAAGGTCACCGACGAGCACGTCCAGCGGATCGACACCGCGCTCAAGGCCAAAGAGGCCGAGATCATGGAAGTCTGATTGCGCCGGTACGTCGGGCTCCTCCGGGCCTTTCTGGGCCTCCGGCGGGCCTCGCCCGGTGCCGAGCCCGTCCCCGCCGAGACGGCGCGGCACGTCGCGATCATCATGGACGGCAACGGCAGGTGGGCCTCCCGCCGCGGCCTGCCGCTCCTCGCCGGGCACCGGGCCGGGACGCGGGCGCTCAAGCGCACCGTCGAGGCAGCGCCCGACCTCGGCGTCCGCAGCCTCGCGGTCTACGCGTTCTCGACGGAGAACTGGGGCCGGCCGCAGGCGGAGGTCGAGGGGCTCATGACACTCTTCGCCGAGACGATCGAGCGCGAGTTCCCGGACCTCCACCGCCAGGGCGTCCATGTGCGGTTCGTCGGGCGCCGCGACCGCTGCCCGCAGAGCCTTCTGACGCTGATGGAGGACATGGAAGCCCGCACCGAAAGGAACACCCGGCTCGACCTGTGGGTGGCGTTCGACTACGGCTCGCGCGACGAGATCGTGGGTGCCGTGCGCGCTCTGGTCGAGGCCGGGACCGCGGCCGCGGCGATCGACGAGGACGCCGTGCGCTCGCACCTGTACGCTCCCGAGATGCCCGACCCCGACCTCGTCATCCGGACGTCGGGCGAGGTGCGCGTCTCGAACTTCCTGCTCTGGCAGTCGGCGTATGCGGAGCTCGAGTTCGTCCCGACCCTGTGGCCCGACTTCGGGGCGGAGGACCTGGCGGCAGCGCTGCGGGCGTATGCCCAGCGCCGGCGCCGGTTCGGGGTGCGGTGAGCAACCTCGCATCGCGCATCGTGATCGCCGTGCCGCTGGGCGTGGCGGCGATCTACGCCGTGCTCCAGGGCGGATGGCTCCTGGTGGCGGTCGTCGCCGTCGCGGCGGTCATCGCGCTGCACGAGTTCTACGCGATGGTGCGCGACCTGCGCCCGCTCGTCCCGGCCGGGTTCGCGGCCGTGCTGGCGTCGATCGTGGCCGTCCACCAGGGCGGCGTGGCGTGGGCGGCAGGGCCGTTGGTGGCGATGCTCGTCCTCTCGTTCTGGCTCTCGGCCGTGGCCGAGGTGCGCCAGCCGGCCGTGGTCCAGCTCGGCGCGACGGCCTTCGGCGCGGTCTGGATCGGCCTCGGGTTCGCCTTCCTCGTCGCCGTGCGCGACCTCCCCGGCCAGCACGGCCTCGGCAAGGAGCTCCTGCTGGCGGTCCTGCTCGGCGTGTGGGCCTCCGACGTCGCCGCGTATGCGATCGGGCGGCTCTTCGGGCGCCGGCTCCTCGCGGCTGAGATCTCGCCCGCGAAGACGATCGAGGGGTTCCTGGCAGGCCTGGTCGCCGGCACCGCGGCGGTCTTCTTCACGCTCTACCGCGAGCCGCACGGCGACCCGCTCTCGACGCTGCACGCGCTTGAGTTCGGGGTCGCGATCGCGCTCGCCGCGCCAATCGGCGACCTGCTCGAGAGCTACGTGAAGCGCGACATGGGCGTGAAGGACACCGGCCGCCTGCTGGGCGGCCACGGCGGCATGCTCGACCGGTCGGACGCCATCCTGCTGGCGGCGCCCGCGGCCTACTTCCTCGCCCTGGCCATCGGCCGCGCCTGAGCGAACCACCGGGGCCTGGCCCCGGACGGGGCCAGGGCCCCATGGGGTGCGCGTGAAACACCGGGACCTGATCCCTCTGTTTCACGGATGAAACATCGGGACCTGGTCCACCTGATTCAGAGTGGCTCGACGCTGGCACTCCGGCGTGGCGCGTCAGCCTCACGCCCACCCTGTATGCCAACTCCCACTTCTTCGACGCGGATGAGATCGAGTTCGACTTTGATCCAAGGCAGATCGTCGACCAGAACGCGCTCGATGTCGTCTGCCTGTTCATGCAAGCCGTCGGGCGCGCAGTTGGCAGGCCAGTCTGTCTTGGCATCGAGAGCTCTCCCGGAGATCGGCCTCCTGCCGACATGCGGTACGACCCGGCGAGCGACCGAGTCCTCGTGGTCAGCAGAAGCGAGGTTGTCCGGCGTCGCGGGGGCTGCAGTGCACACGACAGTGGCGGCTCCGGCGAAGACCGCGTTCTTCGCCGGAGCAGGGCCGACACGTCGCCAGCCCTTAGGGAGGGGCTCGTGGGGGAACCCTGGGTTCCCCCACGGGTTGGGCCTACCATTCACAAGATGACCGAGCAGCGCCGCTCCGCCGCATCGCGGATCGTGCCGTTCCTGCGAGTCGAGCAGGAGATGGCCGGCGCCCGCATGGAGCGGGCGGTCGCCGTGGTCTGTGGCCGCCATCCGCGCCTGGCCGCTATCGAGGTGGCGTGGTTCGGAAACCGGCTCCAGGGCGACTCCGGCGGCCGCTACCACGCGCTTGGCTTCCTCTCCGATCCCGACCAGGGGCTCGAGGAAGGGCGTGGGTTCGTCGTCGACGTCGTCGGCGGCCATGTCATGCGGGAGCTGCCGCTCGAGCGTCGCCGCGACCTGCCGACCGACATCGGCGCTCTGGCGTAACGGCGCGCCAAGGGGGCGCAACTACACTGGCCGCATGAGATCCGTCGCCGTCCTGGGAGCGACCGGCTCGATCGGCGTACAAGCGCTCGAGGTGATCGCGGCCAATCCCGGCTTCGAGGTGTGCGCGCTCTCGGCCCACCGCGACGCGGAGGGGCTCGCCGCCGCCGCGCGCCAGACCGGCGCCCGCCACCTCGCCCTCTCCGACCCCGACGCGGCCGCCCGCGCGCCGGGCGAACTGGGCGGCGTGGCCGTCCTCGCCGGCCCGGACGGCGTCGAGGAGCTGATCGCCGCGAGCGAGGCCGATCTCGTCCTGAACGCGATCGTCGGTGCGGCTGGTCTGCGGGCCACGCTTGCCGCCTTCGCGGCCGGCGCCGACGTCGCGCTCGCCAACAAGGAGAGCCTCGTCGCAGGCGGCGAGCTGGTGCTCGCGGCCCAGCGGGCGAGCGGACGGCTGCTCCTGCCCGTCGACAGCGAGCACTCGGCGCTTGCCCAGTGCCTCGCGGGCGCCGCGCCGGGGGCGGTCACCGGGCTCGTCGTGACGGCCTCGGGCGGGCCGTTCCGGGGCCGCCGGCGTGACGAGCTGGCCGGCGTGACGCCCGCCGACGCTCTGGCCCATCCCACCTGGAGCATGGGGCCGAAGATCACGATCGACTCGGCGACGCTCATGAACAAGGGGCTCGAGGTCATCGAGGCCCACCACCTGTTCGCGATCCCCTACGACGCGATCGAGGTCGTCGTCCACCCGCAGTCGATCGTCCACGGCATGGTGCGGTTCCGCGACGGCGCCCTGCTCGCACACGCCGGCCTGCCCGACATGCGCGTCCCCATCTCGTGGGCGCTCACGCATCCCGGCCGCGAGGCCACGTCCGTCCGGGCGCTCGACTTCACGCGCCCGCTCAGCCTCGACTTCGAGCCGGTGGACATGGAGACGTTCCGGTGCCTGGCCCTGGCCCGCGAGGCCGGCGCGGTCGGCGGGACGGCGCCGTGCGTCTTGAACGCTGCCAACGAGGTGGCAGTGGGCGCCTTCCTCGAGGGCCGCATCGGCTTCCTCGACATCGCAGCGGTGGTCGAGGAGGCGCTGGCGCGCGTCCCGGCCGAGCCGGTCGAGTCGCTGGAGCAGGTGCTGGATGCCGACCGCCGGGCGCGGGCGGCGGCGGCCGGGGCGGGGGCGGCCGCGGCTTGAGCGTCTTCATCGCCATCGCGGGCCTGCTCGTGCTCGTCGCCGTCCACGAGCTGGGCCACTTCACGGCGGCCAAGCTGACGGGGATGCGCGCGCTTCGCTTCTACCTGGGGTTCCCGCCGCCGATCCTGAAGCGCCAGTACGGCGACACGGAGTACGGCATCGGCGCGATCCCGCTCGGCGGGTTCGTGAAGATCCCCGGGATGCTCCGGCCCGAGCCGGGCGACCTCTACGACGTGGAGGACCTGCTCGAGCGGGCGGACGACCTGAGCGACGACGACGCGACCGCGATCGGCGTCGCGCTCGACGACGTGCGCCGCCATCTCGCGCAGGGCCGCCACGACGCCGCCCTGGCCGCGCTTGCGGCCCTGCGGGCGGCGGTCGACCAGGCCGCGCAGTCGCTCTCGGAGCTGCAGAAGCGGCGGGCGGTGCGGTCGATGGACCGGCTCGAGGAGAACCTCGACCCGCGCGCCTACTGGCGCTGCTCGCGCGCCCGCCGGCTGGCCGTCATCGCCGCCGGACCGGCCGCGAACGTGATCGCGTGCTTCTTCATCCTCTGGGGCGTGGCTGTGCACGGCCGCCCCGACGGCTCGGTGCTCTCGCGCGACGTCGCCGCCGTGATCGCCGGCAGCCCCGCCGACCACGCCGGCCTCAAGCCGTCTGACAGGCTCCTCGCCGTCGACGGCCGCGCGCTGCCGCCGCTTCGGGTGCGGGATGCGATCGAGCAGAGCCACGGCCGCCAGATCACGGTGACGGTCGAGCGAAACGGCCGCCGCATCGTGCTCGGGCCCGTGCGGACGAAGATCATCGACGGCAGCTACCGGCTCGGGTTCAGCTTCCAGGCGGGGCTCAAGCACTACTCGTTCTTCGAGGCGCCGGTGGCCTCGGCGTCGTTCATGTGGGATCTGACGACGGGGACGGCCTCCGCGCTTGCCGACGTCGTCACGCCGCAGGGCCGCTCGCAGCTTCACTCGACGGTGGGCATTGTCCGCTACTCCGCCGACGCGGCCGACGCGGGGACGCCGTTCTACCTGACGCTCCTGGCCTACATCTCGCTCTCGCTCGCGATCTTCAACCTGCTGCCGTTCCTGCCGCTCGACGGCGGGCACATCTTCCTGATCGCGCTCGAGAAGATCCGCGGGCGGATGGTCTCGAGGGTCGTGTTCGAGCGGATTTCCGTGCTCGGCATCGCGCTCATGGTGCTCGTCTTCCTGATCGGGCTCCAGAACGACCTCTCCGGGATCCTGACGCCGGCCCGGTGACGCCCGAGGTCGAGGCCTACGTGGCGGCCCTCACCGGCGTGCTTCGCACACGCCTCGGGAGCGGCCTTGTCGGCATCTACCTCCACGGGTCGGCCGTCCTCGGGGGATGGCATCCGGAGCGCTCCGACGTCGACGTGCTGGCGGTGTGCGCCGAGCCGGTTGCGGCGGGCGAGCTGGGCGACCTGGCCGCTGCGGTGTCGGTGCGCTCGCTCCCGTGCCCGGTGAGGCGCGGCCTGGAGCTCGGCGTCGTGGCGGCGGCAAGCATCGCCGCGCCGTGCGCAGAGCCGCGGTTCGAGCTCGACCTCACGTCATCGGCCGCCGCCGGCGATGTGGTGACGCTGGGGCATGACCGGCCCGGACACGCCGACTACCTGATGCACGTCGCCGTGTGCCGCGCCCGCGGCCGGGCGCTCGCCGGTCCGCCGCCGGCCGACGTCTTCGGCGAGGCTCCGCCCGCGCTCCTCGACGCGGCCTTCGCCGGGGAGCTGGCCTGGGCGGCTGCCAACGCGCCGCCCGCCTACCGGGTCCTGAATGCATGCCGGGCCTGGTGCTACGCCGCCGAGCGCCGGATCGTCTCGAAGGTCGAGGGCGGCGAGTGGGCGCTCGGCCGCGGGGCGGACGACGAGGCGATCCGGGCCGCGCTCGCCGAGCAGGGCGGCGGCCCTGCGGCGGCCGTCGACCCGGCGGCGGTCGACGCGCTCACGGCCCGTGTCACCGCCGAGCTCCGCGGTGCCTCCCGGTATCCTGCCGCCTGATGGCATCGACCCACCGGATCACCGTCGGCGGCGTGCCGATCGGCGCCGGGGCGCCGGTCGCGGTGCAGTCGATGACGCTCACCGAGACGGGCGACGCCGCCGCCACGCTCGCCCAGATCGGGCGGCTGGCCGACGCCGGCTGCGAGATCGTGCGCGTGGCCGTGCCCGGCCGCCGCGACGCCGACGCGCTTCCCGAGATCGTGGCCGGCTCGCCGCTCCCGGTGATCGCCGACATCCACTTCAACGCCTCGCTCGCCCTGCGCGCCATCGAGGCCCGGGTGGCCGCGGTCCGCATCAACCCGGGGAACATCGGCGGCCCCGAGAAGGTCGAGCAGGTCGTGACGGCGGCCAAGGCGGCCGGGATCCCGATGCGGATCGGCGCCAACTCGGGCTCGCTCCCCGACCACCTGCGCCAGTTCGCCACGAACGACCCGGCGGGCGCACTCGTGGAAGCGGCGCTCGAGGAGGTGCGGCTGCTCGAGCGGCTGGAGTACCGCGACTTCAAGATCTCGGTCAAGAGCTCGTCCGTCCCGGTCATGATCCAGGCCTACCGGCGCCTGTCCGAGAAGGTGCCCTATCCGCTGCACCTCGGCGTCACCGAGGCCGGGCCGGTGTTCACCGGGACGGTGAAGAGCGCAATCGGGATCGGGTCGCTGCTGGCCGACGGGATCGGCGACACGCTGCGGGTGTCGCTCACGGCCGACCCCGTGGAGGAGGTCAAGGTCGCGTGGGAGATCCTGCGCGTGCTCGGCCTGCGCCACAAGGGCCCCGTGATGATCGCCTGCCCGTCATGCGGGCGGACGAACGTCGACGTGCTGGAGCTGGCCGAGGCCGTGGAGCGGCGGCTCGAGGGCTACGCGGAGGTGTTCCACGTGGCCGTCATGGGCTGCGCCGTGAACGGGCCGGGCGAGGCGGGCGACGCCGACTTCGGGATCGCCGGCGGCCGCGACGCCGGCCACATCTACGCGCACGGCGAGGTGCTGCGGCGCGTCTCGCAGGCGGTGCTCGTGGACGAGCTCTTCCGCGAGATCGACGCGTGGATCGCCGCGGGGATGGTGCGCCCGGATCGCAAGACGCGGCGGCTGCGCCTGCCCGTCGCGGTGGGGTAGCTAGGCGGCCAGGTCGTCGGCGTCTGCGGCGTCGAGCTCGTCGCAGAAGGCGGCGAAGCGGGCGTGCTTCGTCAGGTACGCCTGGATCTCCGACATCCCATAGGCGACCCAGTCGCCCATGAAGCGCTCGTCGAGCGACGGCTCGTGTGCGGCGGTGATGTCGTTCTCGTTCATGCCCCTGTAGTCGCCCAATTGGGCGTCGGATTACGTCCCCTGACCGGGGTATTTCGTCCGACCCCATCGGGTAGAGTGGCCCCGTGATGTTGAACAAGCGCAAAGCTGCGATCGGGTATGCGACGTACGTCGTCGGAAGTCGCGTCGCGCGCAGGGTCGTCCGGCGCCGGCCCCGGCGGTTCATGGGCCGGATGAGCGAGACGAGGCGGCGTCACAGCCGCCGGCTGCCGCTCGTCGGCGGCGCCGCCGGCGCCGCCGCAGCCGTCGCGGGTGCCGCGGTGATCGTGCATCACCGCCGCCGCAACGGCTCGCACGAGTAGGGCTCTCGACGTCGAGCAGGTCGGGCCGCCGAGCGTTCGCGTGGTCCGAGAGCCCGGTGTCCGGCATCTGCCGGACCTCTTCGGCTCCGTCGGCGCCGGTCAGTAGGATGGACGTCCGTGCCCAGCGGCCAGCAGTACGTCCATCTCCACGTCCACAGCGAGTACTCCATCCTCGACGGCGCGTGCCGCATCGAGCCGCTGGTGGCCCGCGCCGCCGACCTCGGGATGCCCGCGATCGGCCTCACCGACCACGGGTCGATGGCCGGTGCGGTCGAGCTCACCCGGGCCGCGACCAAGGCCGGCATCCGGCCGGTACTGGGATGCGAGATGTACGTCGTCGACGACCACGCCGCTCGCCCGCAGAAGGAGCGCCGCTGCCACCTGACGCTCCTCGCCGAGACCAGCGAGGGCTACCACAACCTCGTCCGGCTCGTCTCGTCCGGCTACCTCGACGGCTACTGGTACCGGCCCCGGGTCGACCTCGAGCAGCTCGCGGCCCACTCCAAGGGCATCATCGCGCTCTCCGGCTGCCTGTCCGGTCGCGTCTGCAAGGCGCTCGTGGACGGCGACGAGCGCGGCGCGCGCGGCGAGATCGACCGGCTCGTCCAGATCTTCGGCCGCGACAGCGTCTACGTCGAGCTCCAGGACGGCGGCATCGACATCCAGACGGCCATCAACCCGACGCTCGCGGCCCTGGCGCGCGACGCGGGCCTGCCGCTCGTCGGCACTGGCGACGTCCACTACCTGACCGCCGCCGACGCCGTGCCGCACGAGGCGATGCTCTGCATCCAGACCGGCGACACGCTGGACAACCCGGACCGGTTCAAGTTCTCGAACCACGGCTTCTACCTGAAGTCGCCCGAGGAGATGTACGCCCTCATGGCCGAGCCGTGGGGCGCTGACATGCTGGCTCGCACCGTCGAGATCGCCGAGCGCTGCGACGCCCGGCTCGACCTGGACACGCTGCACCTGCCTCGCTTCGACGTGCCCGAGGGCCGCACCGCGCCGGAGTACCTGCGCGAGCTGGCCGAGGCCGGCCTGCGCGAGCGCTACGGCGCCGAGACGCCCGAGCTCCGCGAGCGGCTCGAATTCGAGCTCCGCACGATCGAGGAGATGGGCTACGCCGACTACTTCCTGATCGTCTGGGACTTCATCCGCTTCGCCCGCCAGGACGGCGTCTCGGTCGGGCCGGGGCGCGGATCGGCGGCCGGCTCCCTCGTCGCCTACTGCCTGCGGATCACCGACCTCGACCCGATGCGCTACTCGCTGCTCTTCGAGCGGTTCCTGAACCCGGGCCGAAAGTCGCTGCCCGACATCGACATCGATTTCGCCGTGGCCGGCCGCGAGCGCGTCATCAACTACGTCGCCGAGAAGTACGGCCGCCGGAACGTCGCCCAGATCATCACGTTCGGCAAGATGCAGCCCAAGGCCGCCATCAAGGATGCCGGCAGGGTGATGGGCATCCCCTACGGCGTCGTCGACCGGATCGCCAAGCTCGTCCCGGAAGGCCCGAAGGTCTCGTTCGAGGCCTGCATGAAGGCGGGAGCCGAGCTGCGCCGGTCGTACGACACCGACGAGACGACCCGCTCGATCGTCGACATGGCGATGCCGCTCGAGGGGGTCGTGCGCAACGACTCGATCCACGCCGCCGCGGTCGTCATCGGCGACCGCCCGCTCACCGAGTACCTGCCGCTCCAGCAGAAGGGGAGCGACTCCGAGGTCGTCACGCAGTTCTCGATGAACGACGTCGACGCGCTGGGCCTGCTGAAGATGGACTTCCTCGGCCTGCGGAACCTCGACGTGATCGACCGCGCCGTCGAGATCATCGCCGAGTCGACCGGGACGCGCATCGACATGGACGCGGTGCCGCTCGACGACTCGAAGACCTACGAGATGATGGCGCGCGGCGACTCCACGGGGGTGTTCCAGTTCGAGTCGACGGGCATGCGCGACGCCCTGCGCCAGGTGAAGCCGACGGAGTTCGAGGACATCGTCGCCCTCGTCGCCCTCTACCGGCCGGGGCCGATGCAGTTCATCCCCGACTACGCCAAGAACAAGGCCAATCCCAGCCGGATCGCCTTCGAGGACCCGAGGCTCGCGCCGATCCTCGAGCCCACGCATGGGATCTGCATCTATCAGGAGCAGTACATGGAGATCGCGAAGTCGCTGGCCGGGTTCAGCCCGGCCGAGGCGGACGACCTCCGAAAGGCGATCGGCAAGAAGATCGCGACCCTCATGGCCTCGCTCAAGGACAAGTTCACCGCCGGGTGCGTCGCGAACGGCGTGGCCGAGGCGACCGCGGCAGCGCTGTGGGCGAAGGTCGAGCTGGCGGCCGACTACAGCTTCAACAAGGCCCACGCCGCCTGCTACGGCCTGATCGCCTACCGCACCGCCTACCTGCGCGCGAACCACCCGGCCGAGTACATGGCGGCCCTGATCTCGTCGGTCATGTCGACCAAGGACCGGGTGCCGTTCTACGTCGGCGAGTGCGCCGACATGGGCGTCGAGGTGCTGCCGCCCGACGTCAACTCCAGCCTGTCGGACTTCGCGGTCGTCGAGGGCCGCATCCGGTTCGGCCTCGCTGCCGTGAAGCGGGTCGGGGAGGGCGCCGTGCGCGGGATCATCGCCGCCCGCAGCGAGCGCCCGTTCGACTCGATCTGGGACTTCTGCGAGCGGGTCGACATGGCGGTCCTGAACCGGGGGATGGTGGAGAGCCTGATCACCTGCGGCGCGCTCGACTCGACCGGCGCCGCCCGCCGGGGCATGTTCGACGTCCTCGAGCAGGCCATCTCGGCCGGCCAGCGCACCCAGTCCGACGCGCTCGTCGGCCAGGGCTCGATCTTCGACCTCGGCGACGAGAACGGCAACGGCTCCGCGCCGTCCACCCGTGGCCGGCCGCCGGTGCCGCCCGACGAGTGGCCGCGCGACGAGCTCCTGCGGCGCGAGAAGGAGGCGCTCGGCATGTACGTGTCGAGCCACCCGCTCGCGCCGATCCGCGACCAGCTCTCGCGCAAGACCGACACGCCGCTCCGCGGCCTGCAGGACCTGCGCGACGGCCAGATCGTCACGGTCGGCGGGATCGTCGCGGCGCTGCGGCCGATGGTGACCAAGCGCGGCGACCAGATGGCCTTCTGCGAGCTCGACGACATCACCGACTCGGTCGAGATCGTCGTCTTCGCGAGCACCTGGGAGACGTGCCGCAACGTGCTCCTGCCCGACGCGGTCGTGCTGATCAAGGCCCGCGCCGATCGGCGGTCGGAGTCCGAGGTGAAGCTGATCGCGATGGAGGTGGCGCCGTTCGAGGCGGTCGCCGACGAGGGCATCGTGAAGCTCCGGATCGACGCGCGGGCCGCGCTCGCGAGCCTCGTCGAGGACCTGCGCCTCCTGATCGGCGAGTACCCCGGCGATGCGCCTGTCGAGCTCGAGATCCAGACCTCAGACGGCCCGAAGGTGCTGCGCTTCGGCGCCGGCTACCGCGTCCGCCCCGACGGCGACTTCATGGCCGAGGCCCGCGCGCTCCTGGGCGACGCCGTCCTGGCGTAGCCGGCGGGTGCAGTGGGACAGTCCCTGAACGCGCCGCGGAACAGAAGCGACGCACACCTGTGACACGAGCACGAGGAGGCGGCCGAACAACCGGGGCCAGACCCCGTCCGGGGTCTGGCCCCATGGGGTCCGCCCGCCCCTCTAGATCGTTGATTCCCAATTGGCGGGATGGCCGAGCCGCAAGCCGAAGGCTTGCTGCGGTCATGAGTGACCTGCTACCCAGCAGGTCACTCATGGGCGAGAACCGAGCAGCGCAAGGACGCAGGGAAGCCCAATATCAGGCGATAGTGGGTTGACCGAGGACGCCGCGATGCGACGGTTCGCAGCCGCAGCCCCGCCACAGTCGCCGTCAGTCCCCAGCTGGACGTCCAGGCGCGCGGCAATTGGGAATCAACGATCTAGGGCTCGCCGGCACCGGAGCGTCCGCGCGCGGCCCTAGAATCAGGGCTTCGTGAACCTGACCCAGCTCGATCTCGACCTGGAGGTCTTCCAGGGGCCGTTCGACCTGCTGCTCGCCCTCGTCATGCGCGAGGAGATCGCGCTGGCCGAGGTTCCCATTGCCGAGATCGTCGTCGCCTACGTCGAGCGGGCCTACGACGACGGCGAGCTCGACCTCGAGTCGGCGAGCGAGTTCCTCGTCCTGATCGCGGCCCTGCTCGAGATCAAGGTGCGCATGCTCTTCCCGGGCGAGGAGGACGAGGAGGGCGACGGCATGAGCGCCGAGGAGGCCGAGGCGGAGCTGCTCGCACGGCTCATGGAGTACAAGCGCTACGCGGCCGCCGCGGCCTGGCTCTCGGCCGAGGCGGCGGCCGAGTCGCGCGTCTTCCGCGCGGGGCCGGCGCCGCTCGCTCCGCGCCCGCAGCCCGTCGTCGACGAGTTCTCCGAGGACCCGTGGCAGCTCCAGACCGCGATCGGGCGGCTCCTCACGGCCCCGCCCGAGATCGACCTCTCGGCCGTTCGTCGCCGGCTCGTGCCCGTGAGCGAGTTCCTGGACCGGTTCCGAGGTCCTGCGCGAGCGGCGCGCCTTCACGTTCGACGAGGCGGTCGCCGGCCTCGACCGGCTCTCGCACGCCGCCGCGTTCCTCGCCATCCTCGAGATGTGGAAGCAGGGAGAGGTGCGGGCCGAGCAGGGCGACGTCTTCGGCCCGATCCGGATCGCCCGCCGCGGACGCGCCCCGGCCGAGTCGGCGCGGGCGATCGCATGAGCGAGTTGACCCACACCGTCGAGGCGCTGCTCTTCGTCGCGTCCGAGCCGCTCAGCGTGGCCGAGCTCGCGACGCTGGCCGAGGCGCCGCCGGCCCGGGTCGAGCGCGCCCTCGACGCCCTGCGCGACCACTACTGCGAGGAGCGCTCCGGCGTCGTCCTCGAACGCGTCGCCGGCGGCTACGGCTTCCGGGCCTCGCGCGAGACGGCCGCCGCCTGCGCGCGCCTCGTGAACCGCCCCAGCTCGCGCGCGCTTAGCCAGGCGGCGCTCGAGACGCTCGCCATCGTCGCCTACCTGGGGCCGGTGTCGCGCCCCGAGATCGCCCGCATCCGCGGGGTCGCAGCCGACTCGGCGGTCGCAGGCCTGCTCGAGCGGGCCCTGATCGAGGAGTCGGGCCGCGGCGACACGCCCGGACAGCCGGTCCTCTACAAGACGACGGTGCTCTTCGAGCGCATGTTCGGGCTCGAGGACGGGCTCGGAAGCCTGCCGTCGCTCGCGGAGTTCGACCTACCCGAGGCCGACCACGAGGCCCTGCGGGCGCGGTTGCACCTCGTCGCCGACGCGCGTGCCGGTCAGGGTTAACCGCTACCTCGCGTCCACAGGGCTGGGCTCCCGACGGGCCGTCGAGGATGTGATCCGGGCCGGGCGGGTGACGGTGAACGGCGAGGTGGCCGGGCTGGCGACCGTCGTCTCGGAGGGCGATGACGTCCGCGTCGACGGGACGCCCGTCCAGCCGGAGGCGTCGGTGACGGTGATCCTGAACAAGCCGCGCGGCGTCGTCACGACGGCCCGTGACCCCCAGGGCCGCCCGACCGTCACGGGCCTTGTCGAGGCCGGCGCCCGCCTCTTCCCGGTCGGGCGGCTCGACCGCGACACGACCGGCGTCCTGCTGCTCACCAACGACGGCGCGCTGGCCGAACGCCTGATGCATCCGCGGCACGGCGTCGCCAAGACCTACCGAGCGCGCGTGAGCGGCGAGCCGGCGGATGCGGCGCTCGACCGGTTGCGGGCCGGCATCGAGCTCGACGACGGGCCGACGGCGCCCGCCGAGGTGGAGAGCCGCGGGACGGGTGTCGTCGACATCACGATCCACGAGGGCCGAAACCGCCAGGTCCGCAGGATGTTCGCGGCGATCGGCCACCCCGTGATCCACCTTGACCGGCGGGCGTACGCGGGGATCACCGCCGGGCGGCTCGCGCGCGGGGAGTGGCGCGCGCTGACGCCTGACGAGGTCGAGGCGCTGCATCGTGCATGACGCCGTGGTCGTCGGCGCCGGCATCTCGGGGCTCACCGCCGCCCACCGGCTGGCGGCCGCCGGAGCCGACGTGGTCGTGCTCGAGGCGGGCGCGCGGGTGGGCGGCCGGGTCTGGAGCCCGTCGGGGCCGGGCGGTCGCTGGGAGGCGGGCGGCGAGGCCGTCGACCTCGCCAACACTCGCCTTCGCGCGCTCGCGGACGAGGTGGGCGCGCCGCTTCGCCGCTCGGAGGTCGGCTGGGGCGACCACGGCCCGGCGCCGGTCGAGTGGCACGTCGCCGGCCGCGCCGGCGCGCCGGAGGCGCCCGGGTACCGCCGCCTCGCCGCCGAGATCGCCCGTCGCGCGGCGGCGCCCGAGGCGGACGACCGCTTCACGGTGGCGGAGTGGATGGCCCGTGACGGGTCGAGCACGTTCGACCTGGCCGCGGCCGAGACGATCATCGCGGTGACGTCCTCGACGATGCCGGTGAAGCGCATGTCGCTTCAGGCGCTCGCGGTCAAGACCGCCGCCCGGCGCGGCGAGGGCGACGGCGCGGAGCTGCGGTTCGCCGACGGCGCCGGCGGGTTCGCCGAGACGCTCGCCGCCGGGCTCGGAGATCGTGTCCGCCGCCTGTCCGCCGCATCGGCGGTGCGGGCCGGGCGGGGTGGAGTCGAGGTCTCGGCCGGCTCGGAGGTCATCCGGGCTGGACGGGCGGTGGTGGCCGTCCCCCTCCACGCCCGGGCGCGGATCGGCGGGCTTCCGTCAGTCCCCGTCGGCTCCTACGGCGTGGCCGCCAAGTCGCTGATCGAGCTCGGGGACGACCTGCCCGACGCGCCTACCGCGGTCCTCACCGACTCCGCGCTCGGCTACGCCTACCGCCGCGACGCGCGCAGCCTGGGCAGCTTCGTCGGCTCCGCGCCGGCCGCCTGGCTCCTGCGTGCCGGTCGCCGCGCCGCCGACGCCGCCGTGGCGGAGGCCGTGCGGCGCTCGTTCGGCGTCCGCGTCGCGCGCATCACCCGCGTCCCCTATCCGCGCAGCTACCTGATCTTCGAGCCGGGCGAGCTGCGCGGGTTCGGCGCCCACCTCGCCGACCCGGCCGGGTCGGTGCACTTCGCCGGCGCCGAGGCGTCGGAGCTTCCGAGCTTCATGGAGGGCGCGGTCAGGGCGGGCGAGCGGGCGGCCGCCGAGATCCACTCCTCCGTGTAGATCGGTGATTCCCGGTTGGCGCGCGTCTGGCCGCGCAGCCGTGGAGCGTCGGCGAGGGTGGTAGGGCTGCGGCTGCGAACCGTCGCATCGCTGGGTCCTCGGTCGGGTCAATGTCTCGTGCCGATATTGACCCTCCCTGCGTCCGTGCGCTGCTCGGTTCCCGCCGCCCAGAACAGGCCACCGCGAATCAACGATCTAGACGAACCCCATCCGCTTCTTGATCTCGGCGAGCTTCGGCGCGGCCAGCGCCTGCGCCTGTCCGGCGCCGGCGGCGAGCGTGTCGAGCAGGTGGCCCTCGTCGGCGCGCAGCTCGAGGTAGCGCTGCCGCATAGGCCCGATCATCGCCTCCACGGCGTCGGCGACGTCCGACTTGAACTGCCCGTAGCCGGTGCCGTCGTAGGACGCCTCGACGTCGTCGGGCGTGCGGTCGGTGGCGACCGCCAGGATTTCGATCAGATTGGCGATCCCCTCCTTGCCGTCGCCCTCGCGGCGCACCTCGCGGCCCGAGTCGGTCACGGCCGAGCGGATCTTCCGGACCACGACGTCGGTCGGGTCGGTGAGGAGGATCGTGCCCTGTGGGGTCCCGTTGGTCGTCGACATCTTCCGCATCGGGTCCTGGAGATCCATGACCCGCCCGCCCGTGCCCGGGATCGCGGCTTCCGGCACCTTCAAGAGCTCGCCGAAGCGGCTGTTGAAGCGCTGGGCGATGTTGCGGGCCAGCTCCAGGTGCTGGCGCTGGTCGTCGCCGACGGGCACCTTGTCGGTGTCGTAGAGCACGATGTCCGCCGCCATGAGCACCGGGTAGGTGAACAGGTCGACGAAGACCGACGCCTGACCCTCGCTCTTGTCCTTGAACTGGGTCATGCGGCTCAGCTCGCCGAACGTCGCGAGCGCCCCCAGGAGCCACGCGCCCTCCGAGTGCTCGGGGACGGCGCTCTGGGCGAAGATCGTGCACCGGTCGGGGTCGAGACCGGCTGCCATGAGCGTCGCGGCCGTGTCGAGCGTGTTCTCACGCAGCGTCGATGGGTCATACGGGACGCTGATCGAGTGCAGGTCGACGACGCAGTAGATCGCCGCGCCGAGGTCCTGGTAGGCCGGCCAGTGACGGATGGCCCCGATGTAGTTGCCGAGGTGCTTCTGCCCCGTGGGCTGGATTCCCGAGAAGACACGCGTCATGGCGCCAGGATCCTAACGATCGACCCCCCGATAGGATCCATCCGATGGTCGCCTCGCCCGACACCTGGTCGCCCGCCTCCTGGCGGTCGCATCCAACCCTCCAGCAGCCCGACTGGCCCGACGAGGCCGGCCTGGCGGCGGCGACCGAGCGACTGAAGGAGCTCCCGCCGCTCGTCTTCGCGGGCGAGGCGCGCGGTCTCACCACGGCGCTCGCGAGCGTCGCCGAGGGCCGGGCGTTTCTGCTCCAGGCCGGCGACTGCGCCGAGTCGTTCGCCGACTTCTCGGCGGTCTCGATCCGCGAGAAGCTGAAGATCATCCTCCAGATGGCGGCCGTGATGACCTATGCCGGCACGCTGCCCGTGGTGAAGCTGGGCCGGATCGCCGGCCAGTTCGCAAAGCCGCGCTCGGCGCCGACCGAGACGGTCGACGGCGTCGAGCTCCCGGCCTTCCGCGGCCACATGGTGAACGACGACCCCCCGACCGCGGCGGCGCGTGTGCCCGACCCTGGGCGGCTCGTGCAGGCCTACCACCAGTCCGCCGCCACGCTGAACCTGCTGCGGGCCTTCACGAAGGGCGGGTTCGCCGACCTGACCCGCGTGCACAGCTGGAACCAGGAGTTCGTCGCCACCTCCCCCGAGGGGCGCCGGTACGAGGCGATCGCGACCGAGATCGAGCGCGCGCTGCGCTTCATGGCCGCCTGCGGCATCGACCTCGTCTCGGAACGACGGCTGCACGAGGTGGACGTGTGGACGAGCCACGAGGGCCTCCTGCTCGACTACGAGGAGGGGCTCACGCGGCGCGACTCGCTGACGGGCGAGTGGTACGACTGCTCCGCCCACATGCTGTGGGTCGGCGACCGCACGCGCCAGGCCGACGGCGCGCATGTCGAGTTCTTCTCGGGCGTCCGAAACCCGCTCGGCCTCAAGGTCGGGCCGACGGCGACGGCGGACGAGCTGCTGGACACGTGCGAGCGGCTCGACCCGCTGCGCACGCCGGGTCGCCTGACGCTGATCGCGCGCATGGGCGCGGGCCGGGTCGAGGACGAGCTGCCCCCGCTCATCCGGGCGGTGCGCGAGGCCGGCCACCCGGTCGTGTGGGCCTGCGACCCGATGCACGCGAACGCCTTCCGCACGCCGTCGGGCTACAAGACCCGCCGCTTCGGGGACATCATGTCGGAGATCTCGGGTTTCTTCGTCGCCTGCCGTGCCGAGGGGGCGTGGCCGGGCGGCGTCCACCTCGAGTTCACCGGCGAGGACGTGACCGAGTGCCTGGGCGGCGCCGAGGAGGTGCTCGAGGACGACCTCTCGGTGCGCTACCGGACGCTGTGCGACCCCCGCCTGAACGCCCGCCAGTCGCTCGACCTCGCCTTCCGCCTCGCGGAGCTCATGCGGGCGGCGCACGACACCGCCGTCCGGGACGGGTAGCCGGATGCGCGTCGGGATCGTCGGGCTCGGCCTGATCGGCGGGTCGATCGGCCTCGCGGCCGCGGAGCGCGGCGACGAGGTGATCGCGTTCGACTCCGACCCGGACGCGCGCGCCTGCGGTCTCGAGCGCGGCGCCGCCGCCCGCGCCGAGGAGACGCTCGAAGCGGCCGTCGCCGACGCGGACGTCGCGGTGGTGTGCGGCGCCGGTCGTCCATCTGCCGGCGCTCGTCGAGCAGACGGTGGCGGCCACAGGCGAGGGCTGCGCACGTGACCGACGTCGGCTCCACGAAGTCGCGCCTGGTTGCGGCCGCCGCGGGCAGCCCGCGGTTCCTGGGCGGGCACCCGGTGTGCGGCTCGGAGGCCCGCGGCGTGGGGAACGCCCGCGCCGACCTCTTCCAGGGCGCGACCTGGTTCCTCACGCCCGTCGCGACACCGACCCGGCCCACTACCGCACGGTGCACGGCTTCGTCGCCGGCCTCGGCGCGCGGCCGGTGGCGATCGACCCGGGCGCGCACGACCGCCTGGTCGCGATCACGAGCCACCTGCCGCACGCGTCGCCAACGTGCTGGCCAACCAGGCCGGCGCGGGCCGGATCGACGGGCACGACCCGCTGGGCGCCGTGGGCGGATCCTTTCGCGACATGACCCGCGTCGCCGGCGCGAACCCGCGGATCTGGGTCGACATCTTCCTCGACAACCGCGAGGCCATGCTCGACGGTCTGCGCGAGCACCGGCGCGCGCGTCGACGAGCTGGCGCGGGCGCTCGAGCGCGAGGACGCCGGCTTCCTGGCGCGCTGGATCGGCGAGGCGGCCGGGAACCGCCGCCGGCTGCTCGAGGCGGCCTACGAGGCGGTGCCGGAGGAGCTCTACCGGGTGCGCGTGCGGGTGCTCGACCGGCCGGGCGTGCTGTCGGGCATCACCCAGGCGCTGGGCGCCGAGGGGATCAACATCGAGGACTTCGAGCTCCACCACTTGTCGGCCGACGCCGGCGGGACGGCGGTGATCGTCGTCGCCGGCGAGGGGGAGGCCCGCCGGGCGGTGGAGCTGCTCGACGCGCAGGGCTACGGCGCGGTCGCGACCCCGGCGGTCGAAGCATGAGCGACTCGGGTCTTCACGTCGCGCCCGCGGCTGGGCTCACCGGCGAGCTGGCCGTCCCGGGCGACAAGTCGATCAGCCACCGGGCCGTGCTCCTGGGCGCGATCTCGTCCGGGCCGGTGCAGGTGCGCGGGTTCGGCGCCTCGGCTGACACGCTCTCGACGGTTGCCGCGGTCGAGGCGCTCGGCGTCGAGGTGGAGCAGGCGGGCGAGACCGAGCTCGTCGTCCACGGCGCCGGGCTGCGGGGCCTGCGCGCTCCGGGCGGGCCGATCGACGTCGGGAACGCGGGGACGCTGATCAGGCTTCTGCCGGGCATCCTGGCGGGTCAGAGCGGATCGTTCGAGCTCACCGGCGACGAGTGCATCCGCTCGCGGCCGATGGAGCGGATCGCCGAGCCGCTGCGGCAGATGGGGGTGGACATCGAGACCGACGGCGGCTGCCCGCCGCTTCGGATCGCGGCGACGGGCCGGACGGAGCCGATCGCCTACGAGCTCCCCGTCGCCTCGGCGCAGGTCAAGTCATGCGTGTTGCTCGCAGGCCTCTTCGCGGGCCGCGGCGTGACGGAGGTGCACGAGCCGATCCCGACCCGCGACCACACGGAGCGGATGCTGCGCGCCGCCGGCGTGCCGGTCGACCGCAGCGCCCGGCCGGGTCGCCGTGTCGCCCGCGACCGAGCTCCGCCTCGGCGACGTGGACGTTCCCGGCGACTTCTCCTCGGCGGCGCCGTTCATCGTCGCAGCCACGTGCTCTCCGGGTCGAACCTGATCGCTCCGCGACGTCGGCGTGAACCCCACGCCGCACCGGCCTCCTGACGGTGATGGAGCGGATGGGCGCCCGCGTCGGCGTCTTCCGCCGGCGGCTCGAGGGCGGGGAGCCCGTGGCCGACGTCGAGGTGCGGCCGGCGGAGCTCGTGGCTGCCGACGTCGAGCCGGAGCTCGTGCCGCTCGCTCGTCGACGAGCTGCCGCTGGTGGCGCTCCTGGCCTGCTTCGCCCACGGCGTGACCACGATCCGCGGCGCCGCCGAGCTGCGGGTCAAGGAGTCCGACCGGATCGCGGCCACCGCGGACGCCCTGAACGCGGTCGGCGGCCACGTCGAGCCGACCGAGGACGGGTTCCGGATCCGCGGCGTCCCCACCCGGCTGCGCGGCGGAAAGGTCGACGCCGCCGGCGACCACCGGGTCGCCATGCTCGGCGCCGTCGCCGGGGTGTGCTCACAGGAGGGCGTCGAGGTGCACGGCGCCGCCGTCCTCGGCGTCAGCTTCCCCGACTTCGCGGACCGCCTCGCCGCGGTGAGCGCCTGACGCATGGTGGTGACGATCGACGGCCCCGCAGGCGCGGGCAAGAGCACGGTCGCCCGGGCCGTGGCGGAGCGGCTCGGCTACCGGCACGTCGACACGGGCGAGATGTACCGCGAGCTGACCGCGGTCGCGCTGGAGCGTGAGGCCGATCTGGACGACGGCGCCGCGCTCGCCGCGCTCGTCGGCGTGCCTCCGTCTGGCCCGGTCGACCTGCGCGGCGAGCGGATCTCGGCGAACGTGAGCGCGGTCTCGCGGCACGAGCCCGTGCGCGACCGGATGCGCCGGCGCCAGCGCGAGCTGGCGGTCGACGCCGTGTTCGAGGGCCGCGACACGGGGACGCGCGTGTGCCCCGACGCGGAGGTGAAGGTGTACCTGACGGCGTCGGTCGCCGAGCGGGCCCGCCGGCGGGCGGCCGAGCTCGACATCCCGGCCGCCGAGGTCGAGCGCGCGATCGCCGAGCGCGACCGCCGCGACGCCGTCCAGCTCGCTCCGGCCCCCGACGCGCACACCGTCGACACGACCGGGCTGGACGTCGAGGCGGTCATCGATCGCGTTCTGGGGCTCGTCCGGGAGGCGCGGCCGTGACGATGGCCGCGGACCTCGCGCGCTTCGACCGCGCCTGGCGCGTCCTTCGGGGAACGGCCGGGGTGCTGGTCTGGATCCTCCTTCGCCCGCGCGTGACCGGGCGCGAGCACGTGCCGGCCGGCGGGCCGCTTCTGATCGTGATGAACCACGAGTCGTGGTGGGACATCCCGGCCCTCGGCTGGGCGCAGCCGCGCTCGATCCGGTACATGGCCAAGCGCGAGCTCTACGGGTACCGCGCGCTCGCCTGGCTCATGCGCTGGGGCGGCGCGTTCCCGGTCAGCCGCGGCGAGCCCGACCGCAACGCGCTCCGGATCGTGCACGAGACGGTCGAGGCCGGCGGCACGGTCGGGATCTTCATCCAGGGCCATCGCCAGGCGGAGCTCGACGGTGCCAAGGCCGGCGCCGGCCGGTGCGCGGTCGTCGAGGCGGTGCCGGTGGTGCCGGCCGCGATCCGGGGCACCCGCGCCTGGCGGCCGGGGCGCCACGTGGGGATCGCGTTCGGCGAACCGCGCGTCTACGAGCGCGGCGAGCGCCGGCCGGGGGTCGCCTACCGCGAGACCGCCGAGGAGATCATGGCCGAGATCCGGCGTCTCTACGAGCTGGCGGGATGAGCGCGCACCGGCCCATGGTGGCGGTCGTCGGCTACCCGAACGCCGGGAAGTCGACGCTCGTGAACCGGCTCTCCGGATCGCGGAAGGCCGTCGTCGACGAGACGCCGGGCGTGACCCGCGACCGAAACGAGGTGCCGACCGAGTGGAACGGGCGCGAGCTCGTCCTGGTCGACACCGGCGGCGTCGACGCCGCCGACCCCTCGCACATGCAGGGCCAGGTGGCAGAACAGGCCCGCCAGGCGGTCGAGGAAGCCGACCTGGTGCTGCTCGTGATCGACGCCCGCGCGGGGCTCGTGGCTGGCGACGAGGAGCTCGCCGACATCCTGCGCCGATCGCGGCGGCCGGTCGTCGTCGTCGCGAACAAGGTGGACGACGCCGCCCACGAGGCCGGTGCGCTCGAGCTGCACGGGCTCGGCCTGGGCGACCCGATCGCCGTCTCGGCGCTCCACGGCCGCGGCACCGGCGACCTGCTGGACGCCGTCGTCGAGCGGCTCCCGGCGGCCGACCCGGGCGAGGAGGGCGACGAGGACGAGGACGGCGACGACGAGATCCGGGTCGCCATCCTGGGGCGCCCGAACGTGGGCAAGTCCTCGCTCGTGAACGCGATCCTGGGGCGGCCACGTGTGATCGTGGCCCCGACGCCCGGGACGACCCGCGACGCCATCGACACCGTCTTCGAGCGCGGCGGCCGGCGGGTGCGCCTGATCGACACCGCCGGCCTTCGCCGCAAGCGCCGCCACCGGCAGGGGATCGAGTACTGGAGCGAGGTGCGTGCGCTCGAGGCCGCCAAGCGGGCCGACATCGCGCTCGTCCTCGTCGACTCCTCCGAGGGGCTCGCGGAGGGCGATCTCTCGGTTGCGGACGAGGCCCGCAAGGCCGGCTGCGCCACGTTGGTCGTCCTCTCGAAGTGGGACATCACGACGGTCGCGGTCGACGACGTCGCCGAGCGCCTCCAGGGCAAGCTGCGCCAGCGGCCGACGATCGTCACCACATCGGCCCTCACCGGGCGGAACGTCGATCGCCTGCTGGACGCGATCGAAGAGCTCTTCGGGCGCCACACGTCGCGTGTCGGCACCGGCGCGCTGAACCGGGCGATGGCGGAGATCGGCGCGGCCCGCGAGACGCCGCGCCGCGGCCGTCGGCGCCTGAACGTGCTCTACGCCACCCAGTACCGCACCCGCCCGCCGCGGTTTCGTATCGTCGTCAACGACCAGGCCCTCGTGACCCGCGACTACGCATACTTCGTCGAGAACCAGCTCCGCCGCCGGCTGGGCCTGGAGGGAGCTCCCGTGATCATCGACTTCAAGAGCCGCTCGTGAGGGTCTTCGTCGTCGGCTGCGGCAGCTGGGGCACGGCGTTCGCGCGCCTGCTCGCGCTCCAGGGCCACGCGCCGACGCTGGTCTGCCGCGACGCCGCCCAGGCCGACGCGATCGTCCGCCACCGGCGAAACCCGCGCCACCTCTACGACGTCGTCTTGCCGGACGGGCTCGACGCCTGCCCGCTGGCCGGCGCCGACTTCGCGGGAGCGGAGCTCGTCGCGCTCGCCGTTCCCAGCCGGGCGTTCGCGCAGGCGGCGGGGGAGGTCGTCCCGCGGGCGGGGGAGGGGCCGGCGCTGCTCTCGATGACGAAGGGGCTCGACCCGGGCAGCGGCAGGCGGCTCTCGCAGCTCCTCGGCGAGCTGGCGGGGGCCGACCGCGTTGCCGTGCTCTCCGGGCCCAACCATGCCGAGGAGGTCGCCCGCGACCAGCCGACCGCGTCGGTCGTCGCGAGCGAGAACGCCGAGCTCGCGCGCACGCTCCAGCGCGAGCTCTCCGGTCGCACGATGCGCGTCTACGCCTCGCAGGACGTCGTCGGCGTCGAGCTGTGCGCAGCGTCCAAGAACGTGATCGCGATCGCGGCCGGCATCTCGGACGGCCTCGGCTACGGCGACAACGCGAAGGCCGCGATCATCACGCGCGGGATGGCCGAGATGTCGCGGCTCGGCGAGGGCTTCGGCGCCTCGCCGCGGACGTTCATCGGTATGGCCGGGATGGGCGACCTGGTCGCGACGTGCACGTCCGTCCACTCCCGCAACCGGCGGGCCGGGCAGATGATCGCGACCGGCGTCCCGACGGCGTGGATCGAGCAGGAGATCGGCGAGGTGGCGGAGGGCCTCACCGCGGCGCCGGTCGTGCGCGACGTGGCCCGCGAGCGCGGGATCGAGCTGCCGATCACCGAGGCGGTCTGCAAGGTCGCCTTCGACGGCGTGGCACCCCTGGACGCGCTCGCGGAGCTGATGACCCGGGAGCCGGTGGAGGAGTGAGCTCGGGGTCAGGATTCATCCTGGCCCCACGGGTTGGGTGTTCTGCGAGCGTCGCTTTGACTACCATCCGCCGGATGGCCCCCGCCGGATCCCGCGAGTTCCTGTTCACGTCCGAGTCGGTGACGGAGGGGCACCCCGACAAGGTCGCCGATGCGATCTCCGACGGTGTCCTCGACGAGGTGCTGCGCCGAGATCCGGGCGGTAAGGTGGCGTGCGAGGTGCTCGTGACGACGGGCCTGGTCGTCGTGGCGGGCGAGATCACGACCGACGCCTATGTCGACATCCCGCGCGTCGTTCGCGACACGGTGCGCGACATCGGCTACACCGACGCCCGCTTCGGGTTCGACTTCCTGACCTGCGGCGTGGTCGTGGCGATCGACGAGCAGTCCCCGGACATCCGGATGGGCATCGAGGCGTCCTACGAGGAGCAGCGCCACCGGTCAGACGCGGAGCTCGACGGCCAGGGCGCCGGCGACCAGGGGATGATGTTCGGCTACGCGTGCGACGAGACGCCCGAGCTGATGCCCCTTCCGATCATGCTCGCGCACCGGATCGGCCGCCGGATGGCCGAGGTGCGAAAGGACGGGACGCTCGCGTTCCTGCGGCCCGACGGCAAGACGCAGGTGACCGTCCGCTACCGCGAGTCCGGCGGCCGGCTCACGCCCATGGCGGTGGAGCGGCTCCTGGTCTCGACGCAGCACGACCCCGACGTGGACGAGGACACGATCCGGCGCGGCCTCCTCGAGCACGTCCTGCCGGGCACGGTCCACGACGGTCTCTGCTCGCAGGAGCGGCTGGCTGAGCCGGACTTCCTGCTCGTGAACCCCACGGGCAGGTTCGTGACCGGCGGGCCGATGGGCGACACCGGCCTCACCGGCCGCAAGATCGTGGTCGACACCTACGGCGGCGCAGCCCGGCACGGCGGCGGCGCGTTCTCGGGCAAGGACCCCTCCAAGGTCGACCGCTCGGGCGCCTACGCCACGCGGTGGGTGGCAAAGAACATCGTGGCGGCCCGCCTCGCCTCCCGCGCGGAGGTGCAGGTGGCCTACGCGATCGGCGTGGCCCGGCCCGTGTCGGTGACGGTCGACACGTTCGGCACCGAGACCGCCCCGCGCGAGACGATCGAGGCGGCGATCGGGTCGGTCTTCGACCTGCGCCCGGCGGCCATCATCCGCGACCTCGACCTTCTGCGCCCCATCTACCAGCGCACCGCCGCCGGCGGCCACTTCGGCCGCATCGACGAGGACTTCCCCTGGGAGCGCACCGACCGGGTCGCCGAACTGCGCGCGGCGTGCGGCCTGGGTGAGCCCGTCCGGGTCTGAGCCGTCCCCCGTCGCGGCGGTCGCCCCGCTCGTGACGGCCCGGGCGGTCGACCGGCCCTTCGACTACGCGGTCCCGCCCGAGCTCGACGCCTCCGTGCGCCGGGGCACGGTCGTGGAGGTGGAGCTCGGCCGCCGCCGCGTCCGCGGCATGGTGACAGGCCGGACCGAGGCCTCGGACGTCGCGGAGCTGAAGCCGGTCCTGGCCGTGGCCGGGGAGGTGCCGGCAACCCTCCTCGACCTCGCCGAGTGGATCGCGGCGACCTACGCCTCCACGCTTGCGCGGGCGCTCGCGCTCGTCACGCCGCCGGAGGCCGAGGCCCGTGCGCCGGAGCCGTGGGTGCGCGTCCTCTCCGGCGAGGGGGCGACGCGGCGCCAGGCCGAGATCCTGGCCCACGCGGGGCTCGCGCCGCTGCCGCTCTCCGACCTCGTCGCGGCCGCGGGGACGACCCGCGAGACCCTGCGGCGGATGCGTGACCGCGGACTGGTGGCGTTCGAGCCGATGCCGCCCGCGCCGCGCACAGACGTCCACGTCGAGCTCACCGACGCCCAGGCCGACGCCGTCGCCGCGTGCGTGGAGGCGCTCGAGTCCGGCGGCGGCGACATCCTCGTGCACGGCGTCACCGGCTCGGGCAAGACCGAGGTCTACCTGCGCGTGATCGAGCGCGCCCTTGAGCTGGGCCGCGGGGCGATCGTGCTCGTGCCCGAGATCGCGCTCACGCCGCAGGCGGCGGTCCGCTTCACCGCCCGCTTCGGGGCGACCGTGGCGGTCCTGCACAGCGGCCTCAGCCCGGGCCGGCGCGGCACCGAACATCGCCGCATTGCTGCCCGGGAGGCGCGGGTCGTCGTCGGGGCGCGCTCGGCCGTCTTCGCGGGCGTGCCCGACCTCGGGGTCATCGTGGTGGACGAGGAGCACGACGCCTCCTACAAGCACGAGGCCGACCCGCGCTACGACGCCCGCCGCGTCGCCGCCAAGCGCGGCCGGCTCGAGCGGGCCGTCACGCTCTACGGCAGCGCCACGCCGCGGCCCGAGGCCTGGCACGGCGTCGCCCGCCGGGTGAGCCTCCCCGCCCGGGTCGGCGGCGTCCTGCCGGCCGTCCAGATCGTCGACCTGCGGCTCGATGGCGGCTATCCCCTGACCCGCCCGCTCCTCGACGCCCTCGGCGAGGTCGAGGACGGCGGCGGCCGCGCCGTCGTGCTCCAGAACCGGCGCGGTGCGGCGGCGGCGGTGCACTGCCGCACCTGCGCGCAAACGTGGCGATGCGGCCGCTGCGACGTCGCCATGACGCTCCACGGCCGCCGGCTTCGCTGCCACCACTGCGGCGCGGCGGAGCCGATGCCGAAGGCCTGCCCGCGGTGCGGGTCCGTCGACCTCGCCCAGATCGGCGCCGGCACGGCGCGGGTCGAGGCGGAGGTCGCCCGCCGCTTCCCCCGGCTCGACGTGCTGCGGCTCGACGCCGACATCGCCGCCGCTGCCGGCGAGCCCGAGGCGACGCTGCGCCGGTTCCGGCGATCCGAGGCGGCCGTGCTGGTCGGCACCCAGCTCGTCGCAAAGGGGCACGACGTCCCCGGCGTCAAGCTGGCGGCGGTGATCGACGCCGACCAGGCCCTGGCGGTGCCCGACTTCCGCGCCGAGGAGCGCGCGTTTGCGCTCCTGACCCAGCTCTCGGGCCGGCCGGGCCGGCCGGGCGACCCCCGCGGCCGGGTGATCGTCCAGGCCTGGGAGCCCGAACTGCGCGTGGTCGTGCTCGCCGCCCGGCACGCGGTGGCCGAGTTCCTGGACGGGGAGCTCGAGCGCCGCCGCGCGCTCGGCTACCCGCCCTACCGGCGGCTCGTGCGGGTGCTCGCCGCCGGGCCTTCCGCGGACGTCGCCGACGGTGTCGCCGACGCCGTGCGGCGCACGGTGGAGCCGGCGCTCGCCGGCGACGTGCTGCTCGGGCCGGCGCCGCTCTTTCGCCTGCGCGACCGCTTCCGCAGCCACCTCTTGATCAAGACGGAGCAGCCGCTGCGAGCCGCCGCCGTGCTGCGAGGGGTCGTTCGCGACCTCGCGCCGGACCTGCGCCGGGCGCGTGCCACCGCCGTCGTCGACGTGGATCCGCAGTCGCTCTCGTGACCCGGTAGCCTTCCGCGCATGGCACGAGCACTGGTCGTCGTCGACATCCAGAACGACTACTTCCCCGGCGGCGCGAACCCGCTGGCGGGGCCCGAGGCGGCCGCGGCGGAGGCGCGCACGCTGCTCGGCGCCTTCCGGGCCTCCGGCGAGCCGGTCTTCCACATCCGGCACGTGTGGGACGCGCCGGATGCCCTCTACATGCGCCCGGGGACGCCCGGCGGCGAGATCAACGCCGCCGTGGAGCCGCAGGCCGGCGAGGCCGTGGTCGACAAGGCGTTTCCCAATGCCTTCCTGGAGACCTCGCTCGACGGCGACCTGAAGAAGGCGGGGGTCGACCGCCTGGTGGTGTGCGGGATGATGACCTCGATGTGCGTGGACGCCACGGTGCGGGCCGCCGTCGATCTGGGGTATGAGGTGAGCGTGGCCCACGATGCCTGCGCGACGATGCCGCTCGAGTTCGGCGGCCGCCGCATCGAGGCCCCCGACGTGCACGCCGCGTTTCTGGCCGCCCTCGCGGATGGGTATGCAACCGTCGGCCCGGCGGCCGAGCTCGCGAACGACTGAGGACGATGGACGACCACGAGATCGCAGACGCAGACGGCCAGGTCGAGACGACCGCGAACGAGGAGGAGCGCCGCGCGCACCACGCCGCGGCGCTGATGCTCGTCCGCCAGTACCCGGACCCCGTCCTTCGGATCGCCGCCGATCCCGTCGGCGAGGTGGACGGCGACGTGAAGCGGCTGGTCGAGCGGATGAGCGAGGTCATGCGCCAGGCGCACGGCGTCGGCCTGGCGGCGCCGCAGCTCGGCATCCTGCGCCGCATCCTGGTCTACCGCGTCTCATCGGACGGCGAGATCCAGGTCCTCATCAACCCCGAGCTGCGCGAGCGCTCCGAGGAGACCGAGTCCGACACGGAGGGGTGCCTGTCGCTCCTGGGCGGCGACCTCCAGGTGCCCGTCGAGCGCCACCTACGGGTCGTCGTCGTCGCCGTCGACGCCGACGGGAACGAGGTCGAGATCGACGCCGAGGGCCTCGAGGCGCGCGTGATCCAGCACGAGATCGACCACCTGGACGGCGTGCTCATCGTCGACCGAGCTGCGAAGGACGACCGGAAGACCGCGCTGCGAGACCTCCGCCTCAGGGCCTGAGAGGGGGACAGTCGTCGTGCCCCGAGTCGTCTTCCTGGGGACGTCGGCATTCGGGGGAGACGTCCTGCGCCGCCTGGTACGCGAACCGGAGATCGAGATCGCCGCCGTCGTGACCCAGCCCGATCGGCCGAGTGGCCGCGGCCGACGGGAGCAGTCGCCGCCGGTCGCGCTCGCGGCGCGGGAGCTGGGGCTCCGGCTTGTCCAGAGCGCCGCCGCCTCGGCCGACCCCGTGGACGCCGACGTGGGCGCGGTCGTCGCGTTCGGGCAGATGGTGCGCCCGCCGCTCCTCGGCGCCTACCCGCTCTACAACCTGCATCCGTCGCTCCTTCCCCGGTGGCGCGGTGCCGCGCCGGTCGAGCGGGCGATCATGGCCGGGGACACCGAGACCGGCGTCTGCGTCATCGACCTCACGGCCGAGCTGGACGCGGGCCCGATCCACGGATGCGAGCGGTTCCCGATCAGGCCCGAGGACGACGCCGGCGCCGTACGGGCTCGGGCGCTGGAGCTGGGGACGCCGCTTCTGGCCGCCGCGCTGCGCGGCGGGACGGCCGGCGTCGAGCAGCCCGAGACCGGCGTGACCTACGCCCACAAGGTCGAGCCGCCCGACCGCCGCATCGATTGGAGCGGTGCCGCGGCGAGCGCGGCGAATCTCGTGCGCGCGCTGTCGCCGCACATCGGGGCGCGCTGCGAGCTGGACGGCGAGCCCGTCACCGTGTGGCGCGCGCGCGCCGAGGACGGGCAGGGGCCGCCCGGCGCCGTCTCGCCGCCGCTTCGCGTGGCGTGTGCCGACGGCGTCCTTCACGTGCTCGAGGTGCAGCCCGCCGGCCGGCGGCGGATGGACGTCGCCGACTACCTGCGCGGGCTGCGGCGGGCGCCGGAGCGGGCGGCATGAGCGCGCGGGCGGTGGCGTGCGAGGTCGTGCGGCGGACGTTCGAGGAGGACGCCTACACCGACCGGGCGTTTCGCGCCGAGGCCGATCGGGCGGAGCTCGACGATCGCGAGCGCCGGCAGGCGATGCGGCTGGCCTTCGGCACCGTGCAGCGGGTGCGGACGCTCGACCACGCGCTCGAGACCCTCGCCGCCCGCCCGGCCGGCGAGCTCCAGCCGACGCTGCGGGCGGCACTTCGGATCGGCGCCTATCAGCTGCTCTTCTCCGAGGGTGTCCCCCCGCATGCCGCGGTGAACGAGACCGTCGAGCTGTGCAAGCGCGTCGCGGGCGTCCACACGGCGGGGCTCGCGAACGCGGTGCTGCGCCGGATCTCGGCCGCGGGGCCGGAGTGGGTCGCCGGCCTTCCGGTGGCCCTGCGCCACTCGTATCCCGACTGGGTCGCCCGGGAGTGGCAGGAGATGCTCGGCGCCGAGGACGCGGAGGCCGTGATGGCCGCCCAGAACGAGCCGCCGGAGCTGTCCGTCCGCGTGAACGGCCTGCGAACACAGAGCGTCGACCTCGGCGTGGCGGTGCACGGCGACCCGGATCTGCCCGAGGCGCTCGTGATCGACGCGCCGTTCGACGTCTCGGCCAGCGAGGAGCTTGCGGCCGGGCTGATCTGGCCGCAGTCCCGCGCGGCGATGCTCCCGGCGCGGCTCCTCGCGCCAGAGCCGGGCATGCGCGTGCTCGATCTGTGCGCCGCGCCCGGCGGGAAGGCCGGCCAGCTCGCGGCGCTCATGGAGGACCGCGGTGAGCTGGTCTGTGTGGAGCGCCGTCCGGGCCGGGCCCGGGCGCTCTACGCCACGCTCGGCCGGTTCGGGGCCTCGTGCGCGCGCGTCGTCGAGGCGGACGTGCTCGAGTTCCCGGAGGACGGCTTCGACCGCATCCTGCTCGACCCGCCGTGCTCCGGCCTCGGCGTCCTCGCGGCGCGTCCGGACGCGCGCTGGCGCTGCGACGAGGCGGCAGCCGACCGGATGGCCGAGACTCAGCGGCGAATGCTGGACCATGCCCGGACGCTGCTCGCGCCCGGAGGCCGGCTCGTCTACTCGGTGTGCACGATCCACCGCCGCGAGAGCGAGGAGGTGCTGCCGGGCGGGAGGCAGACGCTCCCGCATCGCGACGGGACCGACGGCTTCTACATCGCCGCGATCGACGCCTGAAGCTACGCCGCCTTGCGGCGGGCGTCGAGCATCGTCTCGATCTCCGCCGTTGGCATCGGCCGCGCGAAGAGGAACCCCTGGCCGAGATCGCAGCCCAGGTCGGCGAGGAACCCGCGCTGCTCCTCGGTCTCGATGCCCTCGGCGAGCGCCTGCATGCCCAGCCCGTGCGCCAGTTGGACGATGTGTCTCGTGAGCTCGGCCGACGTGCGGTCATGCGGCAGCCCGCGCACGAACGAGCGATCGACCTTGAGGACTGAGACGGGCAGGCGCCCGAGCCGGGCGAGGGACGAGTAGCCCGTGCCGAAGTCGTCGATCGCAAGCCGGATCCCGTGCTTGCGCACGACGTCGATCGCGCCCGCCGAGCGCTCCATGTCCATGACAACGGCCGACTCGGTCACCTCGACGACGAGGTCGTCAGGCGCGAGGCCGTGCCGGCGCATCGTCGCGAGCATGTTCATGAGGGTCGACTGGTCCCACAGCCCGATCGGGAAGTTGAAGCCGATCGGCATGTCGATGCCGCGCCGGCGCCACTCGGCCCGCTGCGCGCTCACCTGGTCGATCACCCAATGCGTGATCGGTGCGATCAGCCCGGTGCGCTCGGCGATCGGGATGAACTGGTTGGGCGGCACCATCGACTGACCCGGCGGCTGCCACCGGATCAGGGCCTCGGCGCCGATGATCCCGCCGGTGCGGAGGTCGACCAGCGGCTGGTAGTGCAGGACGAATTCGCCCCGATCGATCGCGTGGTGCAAGCGCGCGATCAGGTCGAGCTCGTCGCGCGGGGCGAGCTCCGAGCGCTGGTCGCCGGGGGTCGCGACCGCGACCCCGGGAGTGCGGTAGGCGCTCACGTGGGCGGTCTTCAGCAGGTCGTCGACGCTCTCGCCGTCGACCGGGAACACGGCGGTGCCGGAGCGGGCGCTCAGGAAGAGCTCGTGCCCGGCATGTACGAACGGCCGCCGCAGCACATGTCGCACGCGGCCGCCGATCGCAGCGGCCATCTGGGCGACGTCGGCCGGGTGGACGTGCGAGGTCGAGGCCGCGTCGTCGGCCATATCCGCCACGAGGACGATGAACTCGTCCCCGCCGTGGCGGGCGATCAGCGCCGTGCCCTCGGCGGCTTCGCGGAGCCGATCTGCGAACTGGCACAGGACGGCGTCTCCGACGGCGTGCCCGTGGGCGTCGTTCACGACCCGGAAGTTCTCGAGGTTCACGAAGATCACGCCAACGGACCTGCCGCGCTCGGAGGCATGGCCGATCGCCCGGGCCAGGTGATCGGTGAAGAACGTCCTGTTGGGGAGCCCGGTCAGCTCGTCGTGGTAGCGCAGGAACGCCAGCCGCTCCTCGGCATGGCGGCGCTCGGTGATGTCCTGGCCGATGCTGTTCACGCCGATGATCACGCCGCTGTCGTCGCGGCTCACCGTGTCCCACCAGAGGATGACCCTGTCGCCGCCGCCCCGTGTGCGAAGCCGCTCCTCCGACCCGTCCTCCAGGTCGTCGGCGCGGACCGCGTCGAGGAAGCTGTCCTGCCGCTCCACCGGGCCGACGGTCTCGTACCAGTTGCGCCCGACGAGCTCGTCGCGCGACCAGCCCGTGACGTCGCAGACGTGGCCGTTGCAGAAGGTGACGACGCCGTCCAGGTCGAGCTGGATCGCGAGCAGGTTCACGCCCTCGAGCGTGTCGCGGTAGCGCCGCTCGGATTCCCGCAGGTCGGCCTCGGCGCGCTTCCGAAGGGTGATGTCCTGCATGAACCCCTGGGCGTGGAGCGGGATGCCGGCGTCATCGCGGATGACCACGGCCCGGTCGCGCACCCAGCGCACGGTCCCGTCCTTGGCCACCATCCGGAACTCCTGCTCCCACGAGTCGCCGGATCGCATCTCGTACCACTTGCCGACGGCGTCCATGACCCAGCGATCCTCAGGGTGCAGGACGCTGGGGAACCAGTCCGGGTCGCCCTCGACCTCCTCCTGCGTGTACCCGAGCAGCTGTTCGATGGCGGGGCTGACGTACTTCGCGGTGCCGGTGCTGTCGAGCGCGGTCGTGTAGATCGCAAGCGGGATCTGCTCGACGAGCGAGCGGTAGCGGGTCTCGGCGCTGTGCAGGTCGGCCATGAGGCGGATGCCCTGCCGGCGGGCCATCGTCGAGCGGGCGGCGAACGACGCCAGCGCCAGCACCGCCGCCACGAACCGGAAGTCGTCTTCGGGGCCGTGATGGAAGAGGACGAGCAGGAAGAGCACGACCACGCCGAGCACTGCCCCCCACGACCAGCCGCTGATCGGATCGGGGCGTGGAGCGTAGTCCCGAGCCTCGTCCGGGCGCCGGACCCGCATCGCCGCACCGGCGCCGATGGCGACGAGGCCGGCCACCCAGATCGCGACGCGCGGATAGGCCAGCACTGCCGGATCCGCCACGAACGCGGGGCTGATGCCCGCGAGGGCGGTGAGCAGGAATCCGAGCGTGAGGAGCTTCGCCGAGTGCGGCGCCTTGGGGCCGCCCACGTAGTGGATCCCCTCGAGGCACATCGCGGCGAGCACCGTGAACGCTGCCGGCCCGACGATATGGATTGCGACGTGGCCGAGAGAGTCGTCGACGACGCCGCCGTAGGTGACCGAGGCGACGGCGACCACCGCGAGCACGAGCGGCACCTGGTCGAGTACAACGTGGCTCGCGGCGACCGCGTGCGCCGGAAGGCGCGCGATCACGCCGAGGGCGGCCAGGCCGGCGGCGAGGGCCACGATGCTCTCGACGACGCCCGCCGGGATCCCGCTGTGGGCCGGCCAGTGCACCATCCCCATCGCCGTGGCCACGACGTCCAGCCCGAGCGCCGCACACCAGAGCCGCCAGGCCGTCCGGTGCCTGCCCGCGGGTATTCGTGCGAGCGCCGAGAGGCCCAGTCCGAGCACGACCAGGCCCGTTGCGAGCGCGATCGCAAGCAGCGCAGGCGGAATGGTGGAGATGGAGGACACCTGATCGCGTAATCGACGGTCCCGAAGGCCGGTTGAGCGGCCGAAAACGGCCTTCAACTACAGTCTCGGCGTGCGGGAATGGCCCACGAGTGTCGAGGTCGCCCCGTCGATCCTGTCGGCGGATTTCGGCCGCGTCCGCGAGCAGGTGACGGAGGTGCTGGACGCCGGCGCGCGCGTCATCCACATCGACGTCATGGACGGCCATTTCGTGCCGGTCATCACGTTCGGGCCGAAGATGGTGGCCGACATCGCCGGGGTCATCCACGACCGTGGCGGGTTCGCCGACGTGCACCTCATGATCGAGCAGCCCGAGCGGCACATCGACCAGTTCGCCCGGGCCGGAGCCGACAGCATCACTGTCCATGTCGAGACGTGCCCGCACCTGCACTACACGCTGCACCAGATCAACGATCTCGGCTGCCGGGCGGGCGTGACGCTGAACCCCGCCACCCCCGTCGACGCGATCTCGGAGGCGGCCCAATATGCGGACGTCCTGCTCTGCATGAGCGTGAACCCGGGCTGGGGCGGGCAGTCGTTCATCCCGGCGACGCTCCACCGGCTGCCGCGGATGCGGGAGCTGGCCGGACCGGGCGTGGCCGTCGAGGTGGACGGCGGAGTCGCTCCCGACACGGCCGCGGACGTGTATCGCGCCGGAGCCAACATCCTGGTGGCGGGCTCCGCCGTGTTCGACGCCCCCAGCCCGGGCGAGGCCTATGCCGAACTGGTCGAGGTCGTGGCCGCCGCGGGCGCCGTGGCGTGGCGCTGACCGGCGAGGACCTCCGACACCTCGACCGCTGCCTCGAGCTGGCGGAGCGCGGCCGCCGCACCGCTTCGCCGAACCCGGTCGTCGGGGCGGTCGTCGTGCGGGACGGACGGGTGATCGGGGAGGGCTGGCACGAGCGCCCGGGCGGGGCGCACGCCGAGACGGCTGCGCTTCGCGCCGCCGGCGACGCCGCCGGCGCCACCGTCTACGTCAGCCTGGAGCCGTGCAGCCACCACGGCCGCACGCCGCCGTGCGCGGACGCCCTGATCGACGCCGGCGTGGCCCGCGTCGTGGCGGCGATGATCGACCCCACCGACGAGGTGAACGGCGCAGGCGTCGCGCGCCTGCGGGCGGCGGGAGTCGCGGTCGACGTCGCGGGCGGCGAGGTGGAGCGGCGGGTGCGGCGGGCGAACGCCGGCTGGCTCACCCTGGCGCTCCGCGGCCGTCCGCACGTGACCTACAAGGCGGCCGTGAGCGCCGACGGCCGCACGGCCGCCGCCGACGACGGGCCGCGCTGGATCAGCTCGGAGGCGAGTCGTGCGCTGGTGCACGAGATGCGGGCCCAGGCGGGCGCCGTCGTCATCGGGAGCGGGACGGCGCTCGCCGACGATCCGCTGCTCACCGCCCGCGACTGCCACCCGCCCGCCGAGCGCCAGCCGCTGCGGGTGGTGCTCGACCGCCGCGGCCGGCTTCCGGGCGGCTCGCGCCTGATCTCGACCGCCAGGACCGATGCACCAGTGCTCGTCGTCCGGGCTCCGGGCGCCGGCGGCGTGACGGCGCCCGGTGTCGAGGTCCTGACCGCCGAGGGCCCGGCGGAGGCGCTGGCCGAGCTGGGCCGCCGCCGGATCGCGTGGGCACTGCTCGAGGGCGGGGCGACCGTCGCGACCGCGCTCCTCGACGCCGGCCTCGTCGACCGCGTCGCGGTGTTCGAGGCCCCGGTCGAGCTGGGCCCCGGTCCGGGGCTCTTCACCCACGATGTCGAGCTCCCGGCCCCGGTGGAGGAGCGCCGCATCGGCCCCGATATGCTGAGGATCTTCGAGATCCAGGAGCCGTAGATCTTCACGGGCATCGTCATCGAGTCGGGCACGGTCCGGGCCGCCACGCCTTCGGACGGCGGCGTCGACCTCGCGGTCGAGGCGCCGGTCGTTGCCGCGTCCGCCCGGATCGGCGACTCGGTCGCCGTCGACGGCTGCTGTCTCACGGTCGTCCGCCGCGAGGGGCCGGTGCTCGAGTTCAACGCCGTCGCGGAGACGCTGCGGCGAACGACGCTCGAGGGCCTCTCGGCCGGCGCCCGCGTGAATCTCGAGCCGGCCCTCAGGGTGGGCGATCCGATGGGCGGCCACTGGGTCCAGGGGCACGTGGACGGCGTTGGCGAGGTCGCCCGGATCGACCCCGAGGGCGATGCGCGCAACTTCACCTTCACGGCGCCGCCGGAGATCATGCGCTATGCGATCCAGAAGGGATCGGTGTGCGTGGCCGGGGTCGGCCTCACCATCACCGCGCTCGACGAGACGAGCTTCTCGGTCTCGCTCGTCCCGCACACGCTGGCGGTGACGACGCTGGGGGAGCTCGCCCCGGGCGGCCGCGTCAACCTGGAGGCCGACGTGCTCGCGAAGTACGTCGAAAAGCTGGTATTTCCAGGCGCTCTGATACGATCGGAGGCGACCCCATGAGCAGCCGCGCAGAGTATCTCGACGCGTTTCCCGAGCTCGGTGGCGAGTGGCCGTTCGCCCCGATCGAGCAGGCGATCGAGGACGTTCGCGAGGGCCGGATGGTGGTCGTCGTCGACTCGCCGGACCGCGAGAACGAGGGCGACCTGGTCATGGCCGCCCAGCACGTGACGCCCGAGGCCATCAACTTCATGGCGACCCACGGCCGCGGGATCATCTGCCTCACGCTCACGCCCGAGCGGATCGAGGAGCTCGGCCTCGAGCAGATGGCCCGCAACAACGAGGCGCCGCTCCGCACTGCGTTCACGGTCTCGATCGAGGCCCGCGAGGGTGTCTCGACCGGCGTTTCCGCCGCCGACCGGGCGCACACCGTCCAGGTGGCGATCAACCCGTCCGCGAAGCCGGCCGACCTCGTCCAACCGGGCCACGTCTTCCCCCTCCGGGCGCGCCCGTTCGGCGTGCTCGAGCGCACCGGCCAGACCGAGGCGTCGGTCGACCTCGCGCGCATGGCCGGGCTCCAGCCGGCCGGGGTGATCTGCGAGGTCATGAACGACGACGGCACGATGGCGCGAGTGCCCGACCTGGTCGCCTACTGCGCCCGCCACGGCCTCACGATGATCACCGTCGCCGACCTCGTCGCCTACCGGCGCCGCACCGAGAAGCTGGTCGAGCGGATCGCGTCGGCCGAGATGCCGACCCGCTACGGCGAGTTCGTCGCCCACGGCTACCGCTCGATGATCGACGGCCAGCAGCACGTCGCCCTCGTCATGGGCGACGTCGCCGGCGAGGCGGACGTCCTGGTGCGCGTCCACTCCGAGTGCCTGACCGGCGACGTCTTCCACTCGCTTCGGTGCGACTGCGGCGAGCAGCTCGAGCGGGCGATCTCCCAGATCGCCTCCGAGGGCAAGGGCGTGCTGCTCTACCTGTCCCAGGAGGGGCGCGGGATCGGGCTCCTCAACAAGCTGCGGGCCTACGAGCTCCAGGAGCAGGGCCTCGACACCGTCGACGCCAACCTGGCGCTCGGCCTGCCGGTCGACTCGCGCGACTACGGCGTCGGCTACCAGATCCTGGCCGACCTCGGGCTCACGTCCCTGCGGGTCCTCACCAACAACCCGAAGAAGATCCTCGGCCTCGAGGGCTACGGCCTCATCATCACGGAGCAGCTGCCGATCGAGGCCGAGCCGAACCCGGTGAACGAGCGCTACCTGCGGACGAAGCGCGAGCGGATGGGCCACACCATCCGCCACCAGGGCCTGCGGCTGGACGAGACGTGAGCGACCTGGGTCCCGGGACGCTGCAGGTCCCCGATGGCTGTCATGCCATCGAGGGCCGGATCGCCGACCAGGACGTCGCGGTCGTGGCCTCGCGCTACAACGCGGAGGTCGTCCAGCGCCTCCTCGACGGAGCCGTCGCGCGGCTCATGGAGCGCGGTATCGCCGCCGACCGCATCACCGTCGTCCTCGTCCCCGGTGCCTGGGAGCTGCCGCTGGCGTGCAGGCGGCTGGCCGAGGCTGGAAGTCATCAGGCCGTCGTCGCGCTGGGCTGCGTCATCCGGGGCGGTACGCCGCACTTCGAGTACGTCTGCAGCGAGGCCTCACGCGGCGTCATCCAGGCGGCGCTCGACACGGGCGTCCCGGTGAGCTTCGGCCTGCTCACGTGCGACACGCTCGACCAGGCGATCGCGCGGGCCGGCGGGTCCGACGGCAACAAGGGCGCCGATGCGGCGGACGCCGCGCTCGAGATGGCGGGCCTCCTGCGCGCGCTTCCGCGCGGCAGCCGCAGGTAACGGGAGTGCTCCTCGTGACTGGCGGCTCGGGCTACCTCGGCGGCGAGCTCCTGCGGCGCGCGCCCGGGGCCGTGGGCACGGCGCACACCGGCGGGGGCGACGTGCGCTTGGACGTCCGAGACGCCGCGGCGGTCGGGCGGGTCGTGCAGTCCGTGCGCCCGGACGTCGTGATCCACACCGCCTACGCCCGCCGCGGCGAGGGGGCGTGGGAGACGAACGTCGCCGGTGCCCGGAACGTCGCGGCGGCCGCTGCGGCGATCGGCGCCCGGCTCGTCCACCTCTCGACCGACGTCGTCTTCGCCGGCGACGCGGGCCGGCCGTACGTCGAGGCCGACCCGCCGAGCCCCGTCACGGACTACGGCCGCGCCAAGGCCGAGGCGGAGGCGGCCGTGCGCCTGGCCCATCCCGCCGCGGCGATCGTCCGCACGTCGCTGATCTACGGCGGGCCGTCACCTTCGCCGCACGAGCGGGCGGTCCTCGCCGCGGTCGAGGGCGCGTCCGGCATGGCGTTCTTCACGGACGAGATCCGCTGCCCGGTGCACGTCTCCGACCTCGCCGACGCGGTGCTCGAGCTGGCGGGGCTCGCGTACGCCGGGCCGCTGCACGTCGCCGGATGCGACGCCGTCTCGCGGCACGGGTTCGCGACGCTCGTCGCGGCGGCGGGCGGACGCGACCCGGAGCTGGTGCGGGGCGCGCGCTCGGCCGATCTCCCCGAGCTGCGGCCGCTCGACTGCCGACTCGGCTGCGCCCGCGCCCGCGCGCTGCTTTCAACCCGCCTGCGCGGCGTCCGCGAGGTGCTTCAGGGGCCGAGCCGCTCGACGAGCCACCCGCCGCCGGCGCTCGTGTAGCGGAAGCGGTCGTGCATGCGGTGGCGGTCGTGCTGCCAGAGCTCGTACGCGTTCGGCAGGAGCCGGTAGCCGCCCCAGTTCGCAGGACGGGGGAGGTCGCCCTCCGGGTGGGCAGCCTCCAGCTCGCGCACGGCCGCCTCGAGCTCCTCGCGCGAGGCCACGGGGCGGCTCTGCGGCGACACGGCGGCGCTCAGGCGACTGCGCGGCGGTCGGGCGTCGAAGTAGGCGTCGGACTCGGCATCCGGCAGGCGCTCGACGCCGCCCTCGACGCGCAGCTGGCGGCCGGGCCAGTGGAAGAGGAGTGCCGCGAGCGGGTTCTCGGCCAGCTCGCGAGCCTTGCGGCTCTCGTAGTTCGTGAAGAACCGGAAGCCGCCCTCCTCGACCCCCTTCACGAGCACCATCCGCACCGACGGACGGCCGGTGGGCGAGGCGGTCGCCAGGGCGGCGAGGGTCGTGTCGACGCCGGCCTCGGCGGCCTCGTGGCGCCAGCGCTCGACCTGGCGCAGCGGGTCTGGATCGAGGTCGGAGCGCCGGAGCGCGGTCACACGGCCTTCTGCACCCGGCCGCTCTTCAAGCAGCGCGTGCAGACGTAGGCCCTGACCGGCGCGCCGTCGACGAGGATGCGGATCTTCTGGAGGTTCACGTCGAAGCGCCGCTTCGTGGCGACCATCGAATGGCTGCGGTTGTTCCCGGTGCCGGGCCGCTTGCTGCAGATCACGCACACTCTGGACACGGCCGGGGAGTATAGCCACACCCACCAACGCTGGACTGCCCCAGACCCCGTTGTTGCACGGCAGAGCCGTGCAACCCGGCCCGCAGGGCCGGCCCCGTCGCCCGGCCGCCACGGAGCCCGTGTTGCACCGGTGCGCGAAGCGCAGGTGCAACACGGGCGGCGGTCCCGAAGCCCCGCCCCCACCCTCCGCCCCGCAACCTCCGCCCCCGACAAGGCGTCTGACAGCCACATGGGCCATGCCGAAGCACGCCGAGAGCCGGCCGTGGGCGGGGCCGTGACCGTGACCAACGAGGCGGTCGCGCACGTGGTCGGCCTCACCGTGCTCGAGTGCTACGGCGTCGTCGGGATGGCCGCATCCAGCCTCACCCAGGGCGTCGCGCGGCTCCTGACGCGGGACCGGCTGACCCAGGGCGTGAGCGTCCGCAGGAACGGCGCGGGGCTCTCGATCGACCTCTACGTCGTCGTCGAGTTCGGGCTAAACCTGGCAGACATCGCGGCAAACGTCCGCTCGAGGGTGCAGTATCAGGTAGAGAAGCTCACGCAGATGCCGGTCCACTCGCTCCAGATCCACATCCAGGGCGTCAAGCGGACGCCGTGACCGAGGCCCGCCGCATCGCCCTCGCGATGGCGAGGGGTGGCGCCGCCGCGGTCGAATCGAGCCGCGGCCGCCTGAACGACCTGAACGTCTACCCGGTCCCCGACGGCGACACCGGGACGAACCTGGCCGAGACGGCCCGGGAGCTCGCCGCCGGGCTCGAAGCTGACCCCGCGGACACGCGCGAGGCGCTCGCCGCCGCTGCGACGCGGGCCGCCCTGCGCGGGGCGAGCGGCAACTCCGGCGCCATCCTGAGCCAGATCGTGGGCGGGTTCGCGGGCGTTGTCGGCGGCTCGCGCGGGATCGACTCGAAGACGCTCGCCCGGGCGCTGCGGGCCGCCACCGAAGCGGCCTACCGGCCCGTGCAGCACCCGATCGAGGGGACGATGCTGACCGTCATCCGCGAGATGGCCGATGCCGCCGAGGGGGTCGCGGGCCGTCCGCTCGAGGAGGCGGTCGAGGTCATCCTGGCCGAGGGCGAGGCGTCGGTCGTACGCACCCAGGGGATGCTCGACGTGCTGCGCGACGCGGGCGTCGTCGACGCCGGCGCCGCCGGTCTGCTGGAGTTCGCGCGAGGCGCGTTCGCCGGTCTGCGCGGCGAGGAGGTGGAGGCGCCCATCGAGGCGATCGCCGCGCCCATCAGCCTCGAGGCGATCCACCTCGAGCAGTCCCGGTACCGCTACTGCACCGCGTTTCTGGTGGAGGGCGACGACATCGACCGCGAGGCGCTCGAATCGGCGCTCGTCGAGATGGGCGACTGCCTGCTCGTGGTCGGCGAGGCCCCGCTCGTCAAGGTGCACGTCCACACCGACGATCCCGGCCAGGCGATCTCGGCGGCGGTGGTCATGGGGGCGATCGACCGGGTCGCGATCGCCAACATGCACGTCCAGGCCGAGGAGCGCGAGCGCCGCCTGGCGGGCGAGCGGCACCTGACGGCGATCCCCGGCGGCCGGGCCGCCGATGGGCGGATGACGGCGGAGAACACCGCGATCGTCCTCGACTCGACTGCCGACATGCCCGCCCCGGCCTCCGAGCAGCCCACCTGGCGATCGGTGCCGCTCACGGTGCGCTTCGGCGACGAGCAGTTCCGCGACGGCGTCGACATCGACGCCTCCGGCTTCTACGCCCGCCTGCGCGAGGGCAGTGCACATCCCTCGACGGCGGCGCCCTCGCCGGGCGCCTACGCCGTCGCCTACGAGGAGCTGGCCGACTTCGCCCACGTGCTCGTGCTGCCGGTGTCCTCGCAGGTGTCGGCGTCGGCCCAGGCCGCCAGGATCGCGGCCGAGACGCCTGAGGCCGGCGGCCGCGTGACGGTCCTCGACGGCCTCACCGTGTCGGCCGGCACCGTCCTTCTCGCACAGGGGCTCCAGCGGCTGCTCGACGCCGGCACCGACATGGACGAGCTCGAAGCCTGGTTCGCGGCCGCCCGCGAGCGGGTCTCGGTGCTGATCTACGTCGACACGCTCGAGTTCCTGCGCCGGGGCGGGCGGATCGGGCGGACGTCCGAGTTGCTGGGAGGCGCGCTCGGCGTCCGGCCGCTGCTCACGATCCGGGGCGGGCGGATCGAGCCGTACAAGCGGGCGCTGGGCCGGGCGGCTGCGATGCGCGAGTTCGACCGCTTCCTGCGCGCGGCGGTTCCCGACGGGAGCCCGGCCAGCGTCGGCCTGGCGCATGCCGACGACGCCGCAGGGCTCGAGCGGTTGCGCGAGATCGTGCAGCGCTCGCGCCCGCAGGCCTCGATCGACCGGGTGTGCGAGATCGGCGCCGTCGTCGGCACGCACGGCGGCCCGGGCACGCTGGGGATGCTCGTCCTGGCCGGCGAATGACGCGCGCGTTCGGCGGCGGGCCCGTGCCCGAGACAGGCTTCCCGCGGCCGCGGTCCGCCCCGAGCACCGAGCATCTCGACCTGCCCGCGACGTCGGGCTCGGCGCTGGCCGCGGCGCTCGCGGGCCTGCGCCCTCGGCCCGTGGAGACGGTCGGCGACCTCCTGGAGCACGTCCCCTTCCGGCACGAGGACTTCCGCTCCCGCCGGCTCCTGGCCGAGATCGGGCCCGGGGAGGAGGCGACGGTCGTGTGCACGGTCGAGCGCGTGCGCCTGCGGCCCACCCGGCGCCGCAACCTCGCGATCGTGGAGGCCGCCGTTCGAGACGAGTCCGGGCCCGGCGTCGCGATCTGGTTCAACCAGCGGTATCTCGCCAAGAACCTGAAGCCGGGCATGCGGCTGTCGCTGCGCGGCGAGCGGCGCCCGACGATCGGGGCCGAGATCGTGGTGAAGAGCCACGAGCGGGCCGCCGACGACGGTGAGGTGCTCCACACCTCCGGGCTCGTGCCGGTCTACCCGGCGTCCGAGCGGGTCTCCAGCCGCCGGCTGGTCGAGCTCGTGGCCGCGGCGCTCGCGCACAGCGGCGACGAGGTCGACCCGCTTCCCGACGCGGTGAAAGTGAAGCGGCGGCTGCCGCTTCGCCGCGACGCTGTCCATGCCAGTCACCAGCCCCGCGACCAGGCCGAGGCCAGGGCCGCCGGCCGGCGCCTGGCCTACGACGAGCTCCACCTGCTCCAGCTCGGGCTCCTGCGCCGGCGGGCCCGGTTCGAGGCGGAGTCCAGCACGCGGCCGCTCCCGCCGCCGGGCGACCTCGCGGCCGGCTTCGTCGCCGGGCTCCCGTTCGAGCTGACCGGTGCCCAGCGGCGGGCGGTGGGGGAGATCGACGTCGACCTCGAGCGGCCGGTGCCGATGCGGCGCCTGCTCCAGGGCGACGTCGGCTCCGGGAAGACGGCCGTGGCCGCCTACGCGCTCCTGCGCGCGGTCGAGGCGAACGGGCAGGGGGCGCTGATGGCGCCCACCGAGACCCTTGCCACCCAGCACCTGATCGGGCTCGCGGCCCTGTGCGAGCCGCTCGGGGTGCGCGTCCTCGGGCTGATGCAGGGGATGGCGGCCCGCGAGCGGCGCGCGGCGGAGGGTGTGCTTCGCTCCGGCGAGCCGGCCGTGGCAGTGGGGACGCACGCTCTCATCCAGGCCGGGGTGGACTACGGGGCGCTGCGGGTCGCGGTGGTCGACGAACAGCACCGGTTCGGCGTCGAGCAGCGCCAGGCGCTCGAGGAGAAGGCCCGCTCGGGGCCGTCGCCCCACGTCCTGCACATGACCGCCACCCCGATCCCGCGCACGCTCGCGCTCTCGGTCTACGGCGATCTCGACGTGTCGGTGCTGGACGAGCTCCCGGCCGGCCGCACGCCGGTCGTGACTCGCGTTCTCGGCCTCGACCGCCGCGACCAGGTGTTCGCCCGCATGCGCAGGCTGCTCGACGAGGGTCGCCAGGCGTACGTCGTCTGCCCGCTCATCACGGAGGCGGACGACGCCCGTGCGGCTGCAGCCGCCGAGTCCGAGGCCGCCCGGCTGGGAGGCGGCGAGCTGGCCGGCTACCGGCTGGAGTGCATCCACGGCCAGCTCCCGGTGCCGGAGCGGCGCCGGATCATGGACGCCTTCCGCTCGGGCGAGGTGCAGGTGCTGGTCGCGACGACCGTGATCGAGGTGGGCGTGGACGTCTCCAACGCGACGGTGATGGTGATCGAGCAGGCCGACCTGTTCGGGCTCGCGCAGCTCCATCAGCTCCGTGGGCGGGTGGGGCGCGGCGGGCACGAGAGCTACTGCATGCTCCTCGCCGATCCGGCGACCGACGAGGCCCGGGCCCGCCTCGACGCCATGGCCCGGATCGCCGACGGGTTCGAGCTGGCCGACGTCGACCTCGAGCTGCGCGGCGAGGGCGCCCTGCTCGGACTGCGCCAGAGCGGCGTCCCCGACCTCCGCCACGCCCGCCTTGCTCGCCAGCGGCGGCTCGCGGCCGAGGCCCGCATCGACGCGAAGGCGGTCCTGGCGGCCGACCCGGACATGTCAGGCCCGGCGGCGGCGATCGTGGCCGAGGCCACGCGGCGGGCGTTCGGCGACGTCGACTGGCTGGCGCACGCGTAATGCGGATCGTGGCCGGCGAGCGCAAGGGCACCCGCCTGGCCGCGCCCGCGGGCCGCTCGGCGCGGCCGACCTCGGACCGCGTCCGGGAGTCGCTCTTCGCGATCCTGGCCGACGTTGCGGGCGCGGCCGTGCTCGACCCGTTCGCCGGCTCGGGCGCGCTCGGGTTCGAGGCGCTGTCGCGCGGTGCGGCGACGGCGGCGTTCTGCGACGTCGACGGCGCCGCCCTGGCGGCGGTGCGCGAGAACGCGCGCCGGCTCCGGTACGCTGACCAATGCACGGTCCGCCGGCAGGACGCCCGGCGTCGCTTCGCGGCGGATCGGGCCGCCGGCGTGACCTACGACCTGGTGCTGCTCGACCCGCCCTACGCGATGCTCCCCGTTCTGTCCGCACACCTCGAAGCCGATCTTCCGGCGCTGCTTGCGCCGGGCGGCCGGGCCGTGCTCGAGCGGCCGGCGTCCCAGGCGGTGCCCGAGCCCGGCCTCGAGGTCATCGCCGAGCGCGCCTACGGCGGCACCGCGATCACGGTGTGGCTGCGTGGCTGAGACCGTCGCGGTCTGCCCCGGAACCTACGACCCGGTGACGTCGGGGCATCTCGACATCATCCGCCGGGCGGCGGCGATCTTCGACCGGGTGATCGTGGCGGTGGTTCGTGCTCCTCAGCACAAGCGCACCATGTTCACCCTCGACGACCGCATCGCCTTCATCGAGGAATCCCTGGGGGGCACGCCGAACGTGTCCGTGGAAGGATTCGCGACGCTCGTCGTCGAGTTCGCGCGCGAGCGCGGCGCCAGGTCGATCGTGAAGGGACTGCGCGCGGTGTCGGACTTCGAATGGGAATTTCAGATGAACAACCTGAACCGGGGGATGGCCCCCGAGATCGAGACCATGTATCTGATGGCCTCGCCGGAGTACAGTTTCCTCTCGTCCCGTGGCGTCCGCGAGATCGCGGCGTTCGGCGGCTCGGTCGCGCAGTACGTGCCCGAGCCTGTCGCACGCCGGCTTACGGAGCTTCACGCGGCGGGCGAGCTTTAGCGAGACGGAGGGAGTAGGACGTGGATGTCCTCGTGCTGATCGACAAGCTGGACGAGCTGGTGCAGAACGCCAAGGGCGTGCCCCTGTCCCAGGATCAGGTCCGCGTGGACCGCGAGGAGATCTGGGAGATCATCGACCAGATGCGCTCCACGATCCCGGAGGAGATCAAGCAGGCCCGCTGGATCGTGAAGGAGCGCCAGGAGATGCTGGCCGAGGCCAAGCGGGAGGCCGAGCGGCTGATCGCCGAGGCGCGCGAGCAGGCCGCCCGCGAGGCGTCGCAGCAGGAGGTCGTGAAGCTGGCCGAGCGCCAGGCCGAGGAGGTGCTCGCCGAGGCGCGCCGTCAGGACCGCTCGATCCGGCACGGAGCCGAGGACTACGCCGACGGCATCCTCGAGAACCTGCACCACAACCTGGGCAAGATCATGGACGCGCTCGAGCGGGGCCGCGCGCAGCTCGCGTCCAAGTCCGACGACCGCGAGGCCGGCGCGACCGTCGATCACGAAGAGCCCCAGCTCCAGTAGCGCGGGGCCGCGCCGATGGTCGACCTGCGTGCGCTCGATCTGCGCCCCGGGGAGGTCCGCCGGGTCCGCCTCGACCTGCCCCAGCCGCCGCTCGAGATGGGCGGCCAGGCCTACGTCGTCGACCCGCCCGCCCCGCACGCGACGCTCGATCTCCAGGGCACGCCAGGCGGCGTCTACCTGAAGCTCCGGTTCGAGGCCGATGTGCGCGGCCCGTGCTTCCGCTGCCTCGAGGACGCGGCCGTGCACGTGGCCGTGAAGGCGACGGAGTACCACGAGCCGGCGGGCGGTGACGAGCTGCGCTCGGACTACGTGGACGGCGACGAGCTCGACGCCGAGGCCTGGGCTCGCGACGCCCTCGTCTTCGCCCTGCCGCCGAAGGTCCTGTGCCGGCCGGACTGCGTCGGCCTGTGCCCGCGCTGCGGCGTTCGCCTCGAGGAGGGGGTCGAGCACCAGTGCGGCGAGGAGGAGGCCGACCCGCGCTGGGAGAAGCTGCGGAGCTGGCGAGGGCCGGCGGTATAGTCCCCGAGGCCATGGCAGTCCCCAAGAAGAAGACTTCGAAGGCGCGGCGCGACAAGCGCCGGGCGACGCATTCGATCTCGGCGCCGAGCCTCACCGTGTGCCCGCAGTGCCACCGGCCGGTGCGCCCCCATCACGCCTGCCGGGAGTGCGGCCACTACCGAGGCCGCGAGGTCGAGCCGCTCCGCGAGGAAGCCCCGTAGGGTAGGTCTGTGCAGACGGTGGCCGTCGACGCAATGGGCGGCGATCGCGCCCCGTCCGAGGTGGTCGCCGGAGCTCTCGAGGCGGCAGGCGAGGGCGTCCGAGTGCTGCTCGTCGGCCGGCCCGAGGCGCTCGAGGCCGAGCTCGCCGGGCATGCAGCCTCGCCCCACGTCGAGATCGTTGCCGCGGGCGACGTGATCGGCTCGTCCGACGAGCCGGCCGCAGCCGTGCGCTCGCGCCCCGACTCGTCGATGGTGCGCGCGTGCCGGCTGGTGCGCGAGGGGGCGGCCGGCGCGGTCGTCTCGGCCGGCCCGACCGGGGCGATGCTGGCCGCGTGCCTCGTCCACATCGGCCGCATCCAGGGCATCCACAGGCCCGGGATCGCGGTGCCGCTCCCCGCGCAGGGGGCGCCGTGCGTCCTGATCGACGCGGGCGCGAACCCGGACGCTCGCCCGGAGCACCTGGCCCAGTTCGGGGCGATGGGCGCGGAGTTCGCAAGCGACGTGCTCGGCGTGGAGGAGCCCAGGGTGGGCCTGCTCTCGATCGGCGAGGAGGCGTCCAAGGGCAACCAGCGCACGATCGAGGCGCACGCGCTCCTCTCCGCGGCGCCCGGCCTGATCTTCGCCGGCAACTGCGAGGGGCGCGACGTGCTCACGGGCGAATTCCAGGTCGTGGTGGCCGACGGGTTCGCCGGCAACGTCCTTCTGAAGGGCCTCGAAGGCGCCGCCGCATCGATGTTCGCAGAGGTCCGGCGCGCGGCCGGGTCGAGCCTGCGGGCCAAGATCGGGGGCCTGCTCCTCAAGCCCGCGCTCGTCGGGCTGCGCGAGCGGACCGACCCCGAGGTCTATGGAGGCGCCTACCTTCTGGGGGTGCGGGGGCTCGCGGTGATCGCCCACGGGAACGCCGGCCGGCGGGGGATCGCGAACGCGATCAGGTACGCCGCGCGCGGCCTCGAGGCCGATGTGGTCGGCCGGCTGGGGCGCCAGGCGTCGGCCGCAACCCCGGGGTCCGACTTGCAGGTGGCAGCCGAGGTCAATACAGTCCCCGGCGTCGCATCCCCTGAGACTGGAGATCGAAGCGCATGAATCGTGAGGAGGCACTCGAGCGCGTCCGCGGCATCCTGGTGGAGCAGCTCGGCGTGGACGAGGAGCAGGTGACCGAGGACGCGTCGTTCCAGGGCGACCTCGATGCGGATTCGCTCGATCTCGTCGAGTTGATCATGGAGCTCGAGGACCAGTTCGGTCTCAAGATCTCCGACGAGGATGCACAGCAGATCTCGACCGTCGGGCAGGCGGTCGATTACGTCGTCTCGCACAGCTGACGGGCCCGGGCCGGCGACCGGCCGGCTCCGAGCGCTGATCGACGGCCTTCCGGACGACGTCCGGGAGGCCGTGTTCACGCACTCGTCGTGGCTGGCCGACCGGTCGCTCTCGTACGAGCGGCTGGAGTTCCTGGGCGACGGCGTCCTCGGGCTCGCGATCGCCCACCACCTCTACCGGCGGCTGCCCGACGCGGCCGAGGGCGTGCTGTCTCGGGCCCGGGCCCATGTCGTCTCACGCGAGAGCTGCGCCGCGGTTGCGGCCGACCTGGGCCTGGCGGACGACCTCGCTGCCCGGGCCGCCGCGCTGGGCGCGGCCGACGCGGCGACGGTCCTCGAGTCCCACGCCGTCCAGGCGGCCCTCGTCGAGGCGGCCATCGGCGCCTGCTTCCTCGAGCACGGGTTCGAGCCGGTGGCCGAGGCGGTCGTCGAGGCGTTCAGCGGGCGCGTTGAGTACGCCCTGGTGGAGCACGTCGACTACAAGACGGTGCTTCAGGAGGAGCTCGCACGTCTGGACCGGTCGGTAACGTACGTCGTTGTCGAGACCTCGGGCCCGCCGCACCAGCGCTCGTACACGTCCGTGGCGGTGGTGGGAGGGAACGAGCTCGGACGCGGCTCCGGCTCGAGCAAGAAGGCGTCGGAGCAGCGCGCGGCCCGGCAGGCGCTCGAGGCGCTCCGGAAGTCGTAACCCATACGAGTTCGACGAAGGCGAGGCCGATGTACCTGAAGGCGCTGCGGATGCGGGGCTTCAAGTCGTTTCCCGGGAGCGTCGAGCTCGTGTTCGACCACGGGATCGCCGTCGTGGTGGGGCCCAACGGCTCCGGCAAGTCCAACATCGCCGACGCCCTCCAGTGGGCGATGGCGGTCTCCTCGCCCGTCCAGCTCCGCGCGCCCACCGGCCAGGACGTGCTCTTCGCCGGGTCGGACTCGCGCCCGCCGGCGGGCGTGTGCGAGGTCGAGCTCGTCCTCGACAACGAGTGCGGGACGCTGCCGCTCGAGTTCAGCGAGGTGTCGGTCATGCGCCGGCTCGACCGCGGTGGCGAGAGCGAGTACCTGGTGAACCGGGCCCGCGTGCGCCGCCTGGACGTCCTCGAGCTCCTGTCGGACACCGGACTCGGCCGCGAGATGCACTCGGTGATCGGCCAGGGCAAGGTCGAGGAGATCCTGCTGTCGAAGCCCCACGAGCGGCGCCGGTTCGTCGAGGAGGCGGCGGGGCTTGGCAAGTACCAGCGCCGCCGGATCCGGGCCGAGTCGAAGCTGGCCCGCGTCTCGTCGGAGCTCGAGCGGGCCCGCGACCTCGAGCGCGAGGTGAAGGGCCGGTTGCGCCCGCTGGCGCTCCAGGCCACAGCCGCCGAGCGGGCCGCCAAGCTGGGGGCCGAGATCGCCGCCGGCCGGGTGGCGCTGCTCACGTCCGACGCGCTCGCCGAGGGCGGGCGGGTCGCCGCGGCGCGCGGCCGGCTCGATGCCGCGACCGCCGACCGCACCCGCGCCGAGGCGCGCCTGGCCGAGCTGGCGGCGCGGCGGGCAACGGCGGAGGCCGAGCTGACGGGCCTCGCGACGGCCCAGGAGCGCGCCGGCCATGCCTTCTACGCCTTCGAGACGGCCCGCGAGCGTCTGGGCCTGGCGGTCGTGGGGCTGGATCGCGCCCGCGGCGCGCTCGCCCGGGCCGCCGCCCGCCGCCGGGCCGCTGCAACGCGGCTGCGCGACGACGCCGAGCGCTTCGGGGAGGAGCGCGACCGGGCGACCGAGGCCGCCGCGGCCGCCGGGCGCGAGGCCGAGGAGCTGGCGGCGGCCGACACGGGCGCCGCTGCCGAGGCCGCAGCGGCGGCGGAGGCCGCGCTGGGGGCGATGATGGAGGCCCGCCGGAGCCTGGCCGATGTCCAGGGCCAGGCGGCCACCGCCGGCCGCGAGGCCGACGCGTCGGCCCGCCGGGCCGACGAGCTGCGAGCCCGCTCCGGCGAGCTGCGGGCGGCCTGCGACGAGCGCCGCCGGGGCCTCGCCGAGGCCGAGGCGGCGGCCCGTACGGCCGCTGAGGCCGTGGCGGGCTCGGGCGAGGCGGTGACGGCCTGCGAGCGCACGGCGGCAGCGGCGCGGGCCGGGGCCGACACGGCGGCGGTGGCCGAGCGCGACGCCCGCGCGGCGGCGGCCGACGCGCGCAGCCGGCTCGACGTCCACCGCACCCGGGTCGAGGCACTCGACGCGGCCATCGAGCGCGGCGAGGGGCTCTCACCGGCCGCCCGCGCCTTGAAGGCGGCGGGCGCCGAGCTCGTCCTGTCGGGCATCGAGGCCCACCCCGGATACGAGCGCGCGGTCGCGGCGGCGCTCGGCTGGCGGGCCGGCGCGGTCGTGGCCGAGCGGATCGAGCACGCTCTGGAGCTTCTGGGGGCGGCGGAGGGCGACGGCGAGGTCGCCGTCGTGCTGCGCGAGGCACGGCCGCTGGAGCCGACGCTCCCTCCGTCGCCGGGCGCGCGGCCGCTGCGCGAGGTGGCCGACGTGCGCGACCCGGCCGCGGCCCGGCTCATCGACGGCGTCTGGCTGGTCGACGACCTCGCGGCGGTCGAGCAGGGCGTGGCGGTCACCCGCGATGGCGCGGGGCTCGATGCGGACCGGGGCGAGCTGTGGCGGTCGGCCGACGCCGGCGAGGCGGCCTGGATGGCGGCCCGGGCCGAGCGCGACCGGCTCGCGGCGGCGCTCGACGCCGACGAGACGGCCGCCCGCGATGCCGAGGGCCGGGCGAACGCCGCCATTGCGGCGGCGGCCGAGACGGCTGCGGCCGAGGCCGCGGCAAGGGCCGAGCTGGCGGCGGCGCAGACGGCCCTGGCGGGAGCCCAGGCGGCGGCACGCGAGACCGCCGGCCGGCGCGACGCCTTGGCCGACGAGCTGGCGCGGGGCGATGCGGCGGCCGACATGGCGGCCCATGATCTCGAGGTCGAGGAGCGCCGCGGTGCCGATCTGGGCGCGGCGGTGGCGAGCCTGGAGGAGGTCGTCGCACGGCGCCGCGGCGAGGTCGAGGCGGCCGACGAGCGGCACGCCGGGCTCGAGGCCCGCCGGCGCGAGCTGGCCGACGAGGCCAGCACGCGAGCCGCCCGGCTGGCGTCGCTGGCCGAGCGATCCGAGCGCCACTCGGCGGATGCCGGGCGCGCGGGCGCGGCCGCCGCACGGGCGGCCGACGGCGCAGAGCGGGCGCTGCAGCTCGCAGCCGACGCCGAGGCCGAGGACGCCCCCGCCGGAGCGGCGCTCGCGACGGTGAGCGCCGCGGCGACCGCTGCGGAGCGCCTGCGGGCCCCCGCGCGGGCGGGGATCGACGAGATCGAGCGGCGGGCATCCGAGCTCTCGTCCGAGCTCCAGGCCTGCGCGGCCGACGAGGCGGCGGGCCAGACCCACGCCCGCGAGGTGGCCTCCGTGCTCACCGAGATCGAGGTCTCGCTGGCCCGAAGCGGCGAGCGCATCGACGAGATCGAGCGTCGCCGGGCGGCGCTCCAGGCCGAGTACTCCCTCGATCTGCCCGACCTCTCCGCGCCGCTCGAGCCTGACGAGGCGGCGGCGTCGGCGGCGCGGCTCGAGCGGCTCGAGCGGCGGCGCGAGAGCCTCGGTGCCGTGAACCCGCTCGCGGCCGAGGAGTACGAGGAGGCCAAGGGCCGGGCGGACGAGCTCACCGACCAGTGCGCCGACCTCGAGCGCTCGCTGCGCGAGCTGCGCGGCTTGATCCGTGACCTCACCCAGACGATCGACCGCCGCTTCTCCGAGACGTTTACGGCCGTCGCCAAGAACTTCGGCGAGGTGATCGGGACGCTGTTCCCGGGCGGATCCGGCCGCCTGCGGTTGACCGAGGACGACGTCGTCTCGGCCGCGCCGCCGGCCGAGCCCGACGACGGCGAGGAGGCCGAGGCGCCGCTGGGGCGGCCGGAGCCGGGCATCGAGCTCGAGGTGCGCCCGGCGGGAAAGAAGATCGAGGCGCTCTCGCTGCTCTCGGGCGGCGAGAAGGCGCTGACGGCGATCGCGTTCCTCTTCTCGCTGCTCCTCACCAAGCCGTCGCCGTTCTACCTGCTCGACGAGGTCGAGGCGGCTCTCGACGACGCGAACATCGAGCGCTTCCTCGACCTGCTGCGGGCCTATCAGAATCGAGCCCAGTTCATCGTCGTCACGCACCAGCGGCGCACGATGGAGATCGCCGACGTGCTCTACGGCGTGACGATGGCCGGCGACGGCGAGTCGCGCGTGCTCTCCCGGCGTGTACCGGCCGACGGGCCGCGCGCCGTCAGCGCCTGATCCAGTCCCACAGGTCGTCTGGCACCGCGACCGAGCCGCCTGCGAGCGCGGCGTCGCGCCTGGCGCTGCTCTGGTCCCCGGGGAACCGGCGGCCGTCGAACAGCCCGCGGACCCGGCCGGCGGCGTCCGACCGCGGCGCGGCGAGCAGCGCGACGGCGGCATAGCCCGGGCCGGCCGACACCGCCCCGACGAGGAGCTCGACCAGCGCCGCGAGCGCGAGCCCCTTGTGCGCCTGCTCGCCGCCGAACGGCCGGATCCCGGCCCGGTCGGCGGCGATCTCGGCCGGGTCGTCCTCGGGCGAGCCGTCCGGGCGGACACCCGACCCCGGCGGGAGCGGCTCGCCGGCGGCCGCTGCGGCGAGCACCTCGCCGTAGGTGATCCGCCCCATCGAGACGTCGATCACGGCGGGCGGGGTGCCCGGGACGGCGAGGCAGAGCGGACTGGTCGCCAGGATCGGAGGCCCGCCGTCGGGATGCGCGATCCGGGCCGGCGAGGTGGCGGTGAGCAGGCAGACGAGGCCGTCGGCTGCGATGCGCTCGGCGAACCAGCCCAGCCGGCCTGTCGGAAAGCAGCGCTCGACCACGACGAGCCGGGCCCCGGTGGGCGGCGTCCTGACCTCGGCGGCGAGCACGTCGGCGAGCGCGGCATAGCCGACCGCGCCGGCCGCGTCCCAGCGCGACACGCTGTCGGTGCGCTCGATCTGGGTGGGGCGGGCCGCCGGGTCGATGCCGCCCTGCCCCGCCAGCCAGCGCAGGCGTTCGACGCCGTGCGTCGCGGCGCCTCGAAGCTCCGCATCGACGTAGTGCTCGCCGATCAGCGCCGAGACGCGACCGTCGAAGCCGAGCCCCCGCAGCCGTGCGTCGACACCCGCGCGCAGCTCGTCCAGGCTGACCTCGGCCATCCGGCGACCGTACCAGGCGGTCTCCCGGCGGCGGGCCGCCGGTACGATCCCGGCCCGTGACGCGCACCTGGCAGGAGATGTTCCGGACGGGCGACGACGAGCCGGGCGCGGCCGTGGAGACCGAGGAGCCCACGGGCCTCTTCCGCCGCCTGCGCGACTCGATCTCGCGCAGCCGCCGGGCGATGGCCCAGCAGCTCGCCGCCGCGGTGCTCGACCCCTCCGACGACGAGGTGTGGGAGCGGCTCGAGGAGGCCCTGATCCAGGCCGACTGCGGCGTCCCGGCGACCGTGGCCGTGGTCGAGCGGCTCGAGGCCGAGGCCGGCGCCGGGACGATCGCCACCGCCGAGCAGTTGACGGCCCGGCTCCAGGAGGTGATCGCCGAGCTGATGGCCCCGCCGGCGGACGCCCGGATCGACGTCTCGCACGCGCCGTCCGTGCTTCTCGTGACCGGCGTCAACGGCACGGGCAAGACGACGACGATCGGGAAGATCGCCTGGCACCTGCGGGAGGCCGGCCGGACGTGCGTGATCGGCGCCGCCGACACCTTCCGGGCCGCTGCCGGCGAGCAGCTCGAGACGTGGGCCGAGCGGGCCGGCGCCGACTTCGTCGGGTCGCAGTCGGGCGCCGACCCGGCGGCCGTGGCGTTCGACGCGGTCGCCGCCGCGGAGGCCCGCTCCCGCGATGTCGTGATCGTCGACACCGCCGGCCGGCTGCACACCCAGAGCCATCTGATGGAGGAGCTGCGCAAGATCCACCGCGTGATCGCCCAGCGGCTCGAGGGCGCCCCGCACGAGGTGCTGCTCACGATCGACGCGACGACGGGCCAGAACGGCCTCCAGCAGGCCCGCCTCTTCGCCGAGGCCGTCGACGTAACGGGGATCGTGCTCACGAAGCTCGACGGCACGGCCAAGGGCGGCATCGTGCTCGCGATCGCGCACGAGCTCGGGATCCCGGTCAAGCTGGTGGGCGTGGGGGAGGGCATCGAGGACCTGCGCCCGTTCGACGCCCGCGACTTCGCCCGCGCGCTCTTCTCGAGCGACTCTTAGGGGTCTGTGTACGAATGACGACACGTTGGAGGGCATGGTCTCGCGAGCAGCCCGCCGATAGCGGCGAGCTGTAGACCGGGTCGTGCGCCGCGATCCCACGAGCGTCGAGCTCGCGAACCATCCGCCTGCCGATCACGTCTAAGGCAGGTAGGTGGGTCACGATTTCGAGCAGCGGCCGGATCCGCTCTGGATGGAGCACACGAAGCGTTCCCGTGGCCAGGTGGCCTTGATCGTGGCCGGTGTCATCGCCGCGTATGTGGCGATCGTGATCACCCATCCGCAGGGTGCTTGTAGCCTGCCGGGCGCCGGCCCGTGCAGTGGCGGCCCGACGGTCGCAGCGAGCGTGAAGCCGATTCCGCGACCGAGTCTCTCCGACTGTGTATCGGAGTTGAAGCGTTGGGGAAGAGGCGGGCCGACGGCCGTGGAAGACTGCCGACAGGGACGACGTCGAGCGTGGTTCAGGGCCGTGCTGACGAACACGACCAGCGACACAACGGCGGTTCTGTGCGATGTCTACGCCTTCCGCCCTTCGGGCAAGCAGATCGGGGCAAAGATCCCGCTTCCGATCTACATCGTCCAGGACCCGGGAGTGATGTGGCTCAACGGCCACCAGACACGCACCGTCGAATGGTTCTTCGACGCTCACGACGCGCCTAAGAACATCGGCGCCGCGGCCCGGTTCATCGCCCGCTGTCGCCGCAACCCGAACCCACCGTTTTGACGCCGGCCGCGCGGGTTCCCGAGACGGCCGCTGGGTGAACTTTCGCTTCGGTGGGAGCGTCGTACTACGTGATGGGTTCGGTGCTGCTTCGGGTGATGATCGTCGGGGTGGCCGTGAGCGGCTTCTCGGGGTGTTCCGCTGCCGCTGGTCCGGGGCCGGCGCCCGCGGTTGGTTCGCGACCCGTGCTCTCGTGCCCGGCACCGTGTCGGTGGCGCTCGGTTGCGCTGCCGCGGGTCGGGGTTACGGCGGAGATCACGGGCATGGCGGCGGTGAACCCTGGAGACGTGTGGGTGGCGATGCGAACCGGGCCTGGCTGGAGCGATCCGCGGCCCGGCCCAGACGAGACGTGGGTGATGCCGCCCGAACACGATGTGATGCTGCATTGGGACGGGCATCTCTGGCGGCGCGCTTCGCTTCCGCCGCTAAACGATGCGATCACAAATCTGATCGCGCACGCGCCGCGCGATGTGTGGGGCGTCACCGACTCCGACGGACTGGTGCACTGGAACGGCGAGCGCTGGAGCATCCGCAAGGTCGCCGGGCGGCGGCACGGCCCCGAGATCGGCCGCGTGGCGCCGCTCACACCCAACGACGCCTGGCTTTCGGCAGCCGGATTCACCACGAGCGGCAGCCACGCACTGGTCGAGCACTGGGACGGACAGCGGTGGGCGCGCGTGCCGGCGCCCACGGTGCCCGGCGGACGCACCAAGCTTTCGGCCATCGCCGCCGCATCATCCGACGACGCGTGGGCGTTCGGCGCATATGCAACCGGCGATCCGCTCCGCATGCATCGCACGAGCGGGATCGTCACAGAGCACTGGGACGGGCACACGTGGGCGATCATCCCCGAACACGTCTATCACCACACCCGGCGCCGGTTCCAAATGAACGACGCGGTCATGCTGTCACACACCGACGGATGGGTGGTCGGCGAGCAGACCTCCCCGCACCGATCGATCACGCCGCTCGTCCTGCACTGGAACGGCGTCCAGTGGACGGCCATCCCCACCCGCCGATGCTGCGAGCTCCTGGCCGTATCCGCCCGCGGCGCGAACGACGTGTGGGCGGTCGGATATACCAGCGGCGAGCATGGCTACCAGGCACGCGTCGATCATTGGAACGGGAGCCGGTGGCAAGGCATCCCCCCGCCAACCGGCGGCAGCACGATTCTGACCGCGATCTCGACGCTCACCAGCGAAGAACCCCTCGTCGCCGGGACCGCGACCAACCCGAGCGGCACAAGCTACCCAGTGCTCCTCCGATTCGTCCGCTGAGACGCTCGTGGCGCCGCCACGACGCTCCTCGCCGACCCGCCGGACCGATCCCCTCCGAGCCGCGCGACATTCGTACGCAGAGCCTTAGTACGCTTCATCGATGTTCGACTCCCTGTCCGACCGGCTCGGCGCGACCCTCGACGGCCTCCGCGGCCAGGGCCGGCTGAGCGAGGACGACATCAACCGCGCGATGCGCGAGATCCGTCTGGCGCTGCTCGAGGCCGACGTCAACTTCGGCGTCGTGCGCGAGTTCGTCGCGGCGGTGAAGGAGCGCGCGCTCGGCGCCGACGTGCTGCAGAGCCTGACCCCGGGCCAGCAGGTGGTGAAGATCGTCCACGAGGAGCTGACCGAGCTCATGGGAACGGCGGGCTCCGGGCTCTCCTTCGCGAGCCGCCCGCCGACGGTGATTCTCATGGCGGGCCTCCAGGGCTCGGGCAAGACGACGGCCTGCGGCAAGCTCGCGCGCCTGCTCGCCAAGCAGAAGCGCAGCCCGGCGATGGTGGCGTGCGACCTGCAGCGGCCTGCGGCCGTCCAGCAGCTCCAGACGCTCGGCAAGTCGCTCCAGGTGCCCGTGTTCGACCAGGGCGTCGACGCCGACCCGGTCGAGGTTGCAGCCTGGGGCGTCGAGCAGGCCCGCGCGCAGGGCCGCGACGTCGTGATCGTCGACACCGCCGGCCGCCTGCACGTCGACGAGGAGCTGATGGCCGAGCTCGTGCGGATCAAGGCCGCGGTGAAGCCCCACAACGTGCTGCTCGTCCTCGACTCGATGACGGGCCAGGACGCCGTCTCGGTGGCCGAGCGCTTCGCCGAGGCGGTCGACTACGACGGCGTGATCCTGACGAAGCTGGACGGCGACGCCCGCGGCGGCGCCGCCCTGGCCGTGCGCTCGGTCACCGGCAAGCCGATCAAGTACGTGTCGGTCGGCGAGAAGCTCGACCAGCTCGAGCCGTTCCATCCCGACCGCATGGCCTCGCGCATCCTCGGCATGGGCGACGTGATGTCGCTGATCGAGCGGGCCCAGGAGCAGATCTCCGAGAAGGACGCGAAGGAGATGGAGGCCAAGCTCCGGAAGGCCGAGTTCACGCTCGACGACTTCCTCGACCAGCTCCGCCAGGTGCGCAAGATGACCGCCGGCCAGGGCATGGCGGGCCTCCTGGGCATGCTGCCCGGCGTGGGGCGCCAGGTGAAGAACCTGAAGGTCGACGAGCGCCAGGTGGACCGGGTCGAGGCGATCATCCTCTCGATGACCGCCGCCGAGCGGCGAAACCCGCGGATCATCGACGGCAGCCGCCGCAAGCGCATCGCCGCGGGGAGCGGCTCGTCCGTCCAGCAGGTGAACCAGCTGCTCGGCCAGTTCAAGCAGGTCCAGAAGATGATGCGCCAGATCGGCAAGGGAAAGATGCCGCAATTCCCCGGGTTGGGGACGCGCTGAAACGATCTGGGCGACCGCTTTCAGCCTTCCCAAGCGGCCATCTCGCACGTAGCCTCAAAGGGTGGGACGTCGCACCCCCGACCCCCTGGCGCACCCTGAGCGCTTGACCAGGAGCATCTACGCGTACGCGGCGTACCGGATCGGCGCTGGACCGGATGCGGAGGACGTGACGAGCGAGGTCTTCGCCCGCGCGCTTCGCTACCGCAAGTCCTACGACGGCTCGAAGGGGACGCCGGCCGCATGGCTCACCGGGATCGCGCGGCGCGTGATCGCCGAGCGGGCCGGCCAGGAAAGCGACATCGTCGCCGAGGTGCCCGACACCGCCGCGCCGGGCCGGCTGGAGGACGACTCGGTGAGCCGGCTCACGATGCAGGCCGCCGTCGCCACGCTCGGCGAGCGCGACCGCGAGCTCGTCGCGCTCCGCTACGGCGCCGACCTCACCGCCGCCCAGATCGGCGAGCTGCTCGACCTCGGTCCGAACGCCGTCGAGGTGGCGCTTCACCGGGCGCTGCGCCGGCTGCGGGCCGAGCTCGAGTCCGAGACGCCGGCCCCGGCGCCGCGCGCGCAGCGGCCGCCGATGCCGTCGACCGCAGACGGCCTGTAAGGGTTTCCGGGGCTCCGCCCGTAGTTCTAAGCGTAGGTACCACCAGCGGAGGGGGAGGCAGCGCACGATGGAATTCTCGAACCACGACGAGCTCGGCCAGATCGAAGCGGCCCTGCGCTCCGAGAGGCCACGCATCGACGGGGAGCTCGAGAGTGCCATCTGCGGGAGGGTCGGTCACAGGCGGTCCGGCGGTGGGCGTCGGATGAGCCTGGCGGTCGTCCTGAGCGTGGGCACGCTCGGCGCCATGAGCGCGTTCGGGGGCGTGGGGTATGCGAACTTCGGGTTCCAACTGAACCCGCTGCACAGCAGTCACCACTCGCCGTTCAAGGACCAGTACGGCAAGGGGCCGACGGGAAACCCCGGCCACATTCTGCAGGACCTGCTGTACTGGCTGCTTCATCAGCACCACTAACCACGCTCGGGCTCGGTCGCCCGATCCTCGCCAAGAAGGGCCGCCCGTACGGGCGGCCCTTCGGCGTTTCGGAGATGGAGGACGGCGTGTAAGGGTTCTGGCCCCGTCGCCCGTAGTCGTCTGTGCAGGTACGACCAGCGGAGGGGGAGGCAGCGCACGATGGAATTCTCGGATCACGACGAGGTCGGCCAGATCGAAGCGGCCCTGCGCTCCGAACGGCCGCATCTCGGCGAGGATGTCGAGAGCGCCATCTGCGGGAGGGTCGGAAGAGCGCCCACCGGTAGTGGGCGCCGCGCGGGCTTCGCCGTCGTGCTGACCGTGGGCACGCTCGTAGCGATGAGCGGGTTCGGCGGCGTGGGGTATGCGAACCTCGGGTTCGGGTTCAACCCGTTCAACCCGTCGCACAGCACGCACTCGCCGTTCAAGGATCAGTACGGCAAGCCGGGGAAAGGCCCGAAGCACCACAAGAACGGCAACAACGGGCATCACTACGGCAATCGCTGATCGACCTCGGGCTCACGCCCGATCCTCGCAACGAAGGGCCGCCGTCAGGCGGCCCTTCGGCGTTCCTGGCCCACCACACCGGCTACACTCCCGCCGCGTAGCGTCCGACGGAGGTCGAGTGTCAGTCAAGATCCGCCTCGCGCGGCATGGTTCCAAGAAGAACCCGATCTACCGGGTCGTCGTCGCCGACTCGCGCGTCCCGCGCGACGGCCGCACGATCGAGGAGATCGGCCGCTACAACCCGCAGACCCAGCCGTCGCTCGTCGAGATCGACGCGGAGCGGGCGCGGGAGTGGCTCTCGCGCGGCGCGCAGCCGACCGAGACCGTGCGCAAGCTGCTCACCATCGCCGGGGTCTAGCGGTATGGAAGAGCTCCTCGCGTACCTCGCGCGCGAGCTCGTCGACCATCCGGAGGACGTCCGGGTGGAGCGCCATGACGCCGGGGCCGACGTGGTCCTGGAGCTGCACGTTGCGGAGGACGACGTCGGCAAGGTGATCGGCAAGCAGGGCAACGTGGCCCGTGCGCTTCGGACGGTCGTCCGGGCGTCGGCGGTCAGGACCGGCCGCCGCGTGCATGTCGAGATCGCCGGCTGACACGCCCTGGCGCCCTGACCGGATCGTCGTCGGCCGGGTCGGCCGTCCGCACGGCCTGGACGGCTCGGTGCATCTCGACGGGCACGGCGGCGCGGTGCCGCTCGGCCCCGGTACGGAGCTCGAGGTGGACGGCCGGCATGCCGTGGTCGTGAGCCGCAAGGGAACGGTCGAGCGGCCGATCGTGCGGCTCGACCTGGCGGCCGACCGCGAGGGCGCCGAGGCGCTGCGCGGCTGCGAGGTCACCGTCGCGGCCGGAACGCTCCCGGCCACCGAGGGCGACGAGTACTTCCACGTCGACCTGATCGGGTGCACGGTGCGGGCGGGGGACCGCGAGCTGGGCACCGTGAGCGACGTCCTGACTTACCCCTCGAACGACGTCCTCGAGGTGCGGGCGGGCGAGGGCTCCGAGCCGGTGTTCGTGCCGTTCGTCGACGACGTGGTGACGCTGGTCGACGTGGCGGGGCGCGTCGTCGGCGTCCGCGAGGACTTCCTGTGACGCTCGAGCTCGACGTCGTCACGCTCTTCCCGGGCCACTTCGACTGGATGCGCGGGTCGCGCCCGATCGCAAACGCGATCGACGCGGGCTCGCTTCGCCTCCGCGTGCTCGATCTGCGCGACCACGCCCCCGGCCGGCACCGGCAGGTGGACGACGCCCCGTACGGCGGCGGAGCGGGGATGGTGATCCGGGTCGACGTCGTCTGCGCCGCGCTCGAGGGCATCTACGCCGCGCCCGTCGAGCGCGTCCTCCACGAGCGTCGGGTGGCGGTGCTGACGCCGGTCGGGCGCCAGCTCCGCGACGAGGTCGTGACGGAGCTCGCCGCGCTCGAGCGCCTGACGCTCCTGTGCGGGCGCTACGAGGGCTTCGACCAGCGTGTGCACGACCAGCTCTCGAACGACGCGATCTCGGTCGGGCCGTACGTGCTCTCGGGCGGCGAGGTGGCGGCGATGGCCGTCCTCGACGCCGTCACCCGCAAGCTCCCGGGCGCGCTCGGGCGCGACGAGAGCCACCTCGAGGACTCCTTCTCCGAGGCGCTCGAGGGCCGGCCCGAGTACCCGCACTACACGCGGCCGGAGGAGTTCCGCGGCTGGCCGGTGCCGCCGGTGCTCCTGTCCGGCGACCACGGCGAGGTCGCGCGCTGGCGCGAGGAGCAGTCGCGCCGCCGGGCCGGGTCGAAGTTGTGAGGCTCGGCCGGGGTCGGGTACCATACCCCGGCTCTTCCGCTCGCTCCACACTGTCATGACGGTCATCGAGGACATCGAACGGCGCCAGCTGCGCGAGTTGCCCCAGTTCAAGGCGGGCGACACGCTGCGCGTGCACTTCAAGGTCATCGAGGGCCAGCGCCAGCGCGTGCAGGTCTTCGAGGGCATCTGCATCAAGCGCCAGGGCGCCGGGGCGCGCGAGACGTTCACCGTGCGCAAGCAGTCGTTCGGCGTGGGCGTCGAGCGCACGTTCCCGGTGCACACCCCGAAGATCGAGAAGATCGACGTCGTCTCGATCGGCGACGTGAATCGCGCCAAGCTGTACTACCTGCGCGGGAAGGTCGGCAAGGCCGCGCGGGTGCGCGAGAAAGCGCGCTGAGGCCGGCACGCTTCCGGCACGGCCGCGTGGCGGCCGGCCGTGTCCGCGCGTCCGCTCGCCGCGATAGGGTGGCCGCATGGCCGTGACCGCCGCCCGCAGACCCCGCCGCCGGCCCGGCCGCAGGCTCCTGGCCCACGACCGCGGGCTCGGCGCCCGCCTCGTGGCCGGCGCCGACGAGGCCGGCCGCGGCTCGCTCGCCGGCCCGCTCGTCGCGGCGGCGGTGTGCTTGGACATGGATCGCCTGCGCGGGTCGCGCTGCGCGCCGCTCGGCCTCCTCGACGACTCCAAGCGCCACACGGAGGCCCGGCGCGAGGAGCTCTTCGAGGCCGTGGTGTCGTGCGCCGCCCAGGTGGCGGTGTGCGTCGTCCCCGCGTGCGAGATCGACCGCCGCGGCCTTCACCGCTCGAACCTGCACGCGCTCGGGGCGGCGCTCTGCGCGCTCGACCCGGAGCCGGACGTGTGCCTCACCGACGGGTTTCCGGTCCCCGGGTGCGCGCGCGTGCACCGGGCCGTGGTCGGCGGCGACGGGCGCAGCGCCGCGATCGCCGCCGCATCGATCGTCGCGAAGGTGACCCGCGACCGGTTCATGCGCCGCATCGCGCCGCGCTATCCGGGGTTCGGGTTCGAGCAGCACGTCGGGTACATCACGCCCGAGCACACGCGGGCGGTGCGCGAGCTCGGCCCGACGCCGCTTCACCGGCGCTCGTTCGAGGCGATCGCCTATGCGCAGCTCGATCTCGGCCTCTGAGTACGGCAGGCTCGCCGAGACCCTCGCCGCAGCGTGGCTGCGCCTGCGCGGCTACCGGATCGTGGGCCGGAACGTCCGCGTCGCTGGGCGCGAGATCGACGTCGTCGCCCGGCGCGGGAGCACGCTCGTCGTGTGCGAGGTGAAGGCCCGCCGGACGACGAGCCGCGGCGCTCCGGCCGAGGCGGTCGACGCGCGCAAGCGGCGGCGGATGCTCGAGGCGGGCGAGATGCTCCTCGCCGCGCACCCGGAGGCCGAGCGGGTGCGGTTCGACGTGATCGCGATCGACGGCCTGCGCGTCCGGCACGTGCCCGCGGCGTTCTGACGCTTCCGCGCGCAAGTCGTCACCGCCCTTGACACTCCTGTTGCACATCGTGCAATACGCTCGTCCATGTGGTGGCGCGAGCGCTCACGTTCTGGCTCATGGGGATCACGGCGCGGCGCGTCGAGGTCGAGGCGCACCTCGTCGACGGCGTGCCCAGCTTCGTCGTGGTCGGACTCGCCGACCGCGCCGTCCAGGAGGCCCGCCAGCGGGTGCGAAGCGGGATCACGTCGGCCGAGTACCGCTTCCCCGGCACGCGCCTGACCGTCAACCTGGCACCGGCGCAGGAGCGCAAGGAGGGCTCCGGGTTCGACCTCGCGATCGCCCTTGCCGTCCTGGCCGTGTCGCGCCAGGCGCCCGTCGAGCGCGTGGCCCGGGTCGCTGCCGCGGCCGAGCTCGGCCTCGACGGGCGCCTGCGGCCCGTCCGCGGCGCGCTGGCGATGGCGGAGGCCGCCCGGCGGGCGGGCGTCGAGGCGCTGATCGTCGCGGCGGAAAGCGCCGTCGAGGCCGGTCTCGGCGGCGGTCTCGAGATCATCGCTGCCCGCGATCTGCGCCACGCGGTCGAGATCCTGGAGGGCCGGGCCGAGCCGGCGCCCGTGCCCGACCCGCCGGCGGCCGAGGAGTCGGGCGGCCCCGACCTGGGCGACGTCCGCGGCCAGCCGCGCGCCCGGCGGGCACTCGAGATCGCGGCGGCCGGGCGCCACAACCTGCTCATGACCGGGCCTCCGGGCTCGGGCAAGACGATGCTCGCGCGCCGCCTGCCCAGCATCCTGCCGCCCCTCGAACCCGGGGAGCGGCTCGAGGTGACGCGCATCCATTCGGCGGCCGGCCTGCTCGCGCCGGGCACGCTCGTGCGCAGGCGGCCGTTCCGGGCTCCGCACCACAGCGCCTCGGCTGCGGCGCTGGTCGGGAACGCGCGCCTTCGGCCCGGCGAGGTGAGCCTCGCCCACCGCGGCGTCCTCTTCATGGACGAGCTGCCCGAGTTCGCGCGGCCGGCGCTCGAGGGCCTGCGCATGCCGCTCGAAGAGCGGCGCGTCCACCTCGCACGGGCCCACGGTGCGGTGACGCTGCCCGCGGACTGCATCGTGGTCGCTGCGATGAACCCCTGCCCGTGCGGGATGGCGGGGGATCCGGATCGGGAATGCACGTGCTCGACGGTGCGCCGGTCCGCCTACCTGGCGCGTATCAGCGGGCCGCTCCTGGATCGCTTCGACCTGCGTGTCGAGGCCCCGCGGGCGGCCGCCCATGCCGAGCCGGGCGAGCCGTCGGAGGTCGTCGCCGGCCGGGTCGTCTCGGCGCAGCAGATCCTCGCGACCGGCACGCCGCGGCTCGAGCCGGAAGCGACCGCGCTCCTCGACCGCGCGGTGGGGAGGCTCCATCTCTCCGGCCGGGGCGCGGATCGCGCCCGCCGTGTGGCCGGCACCATCGCCGCGCTCGCGGGTGCCGATCGGGCGGGCGAGGAGCATATGGCCGAGGCGCTCTCGTTCCGGGGAGCGGCGGGGTGAGCGCCGAGGCGGAGCTGCGGGTCGTCGCCGCAGCAGCGCGGGCCGGCGTCGACCCGGGCGCGCTGGCCCGCCGGGCGGGCGGTGCGGCCCGCCTGCTCTCGGCTCCGGCGTCGCGCCTCGACGCGCTGGGCGTTGTCCCTGGCCTCGCCGGCGAGCTGGCGGCGGCGCGCAGGGCGGACATCGGCGAGTACGTCGCCGAGCTGGCCTCAAAGGGCGTCGTCTGCATCGCCCGCTCCGCCCCGGCGTACCCGGCGCCGCTCCTCGAGCTCGCCGACCCGCCGCTTGCGGTCTTCGCCGCGGGCGCCGCCGCCGGCCCGCCCCCGGCGATCCCGGGCCGGGCGCTTGCGATCGTCGGCGCCCGTCGGGCGGGAGCGCCGGCGCTCGCGCTCGCCCGCCGGCTCGCAACCTTCGCGGCGGGGTCCGGCGTGTGCGTGGTGAGCGGCCTCGCGCTGGGCATCGACGCCGCCGGCCACCAGGGCGCGCTGGAGGCGGGCGGTCAGACGGTCGCGGTCCTGGGCTGCGGCCCCGATGTGGCCTATCCGCGCACGAACGCCGGCGTTCATCGCCGCATCCTCGAGACCGGGCTCGTGCTCTCGGAGTACCCGCCCGGGACGCCGCCGGCACCGTGGCGGTTCCCGGCGCGAAACCGCCTGATCGCCGCCCTCGCCGGCGCCGTGCTTGTCGTCGAGGCCCGGGCCCGCTCCGGAGCGCTGATCACTGCCGACCACGCCCTCGACCTCGGCCGCGACGTGCTGGCGGTCCCCGGCTGGGCCGGATCGCCGGCGGCGGCGGGCACGAACGGCCTGCTGAAGGCCGGCGCCGGCATGATCGAGAACGAGGAGGACCTGGCGGCCTGGCTGGGCCTCGACCCGCCGTCCCAGGCGCCTCCGCGGCCGGAGGACGCCGCACTGCTTGAGGAGGTGGCGTCTGGGCCCGCGCACGTCGAGGAGCTTGCCGACCGGCTCGGCAGGCCCGCCCACGAGCTTGCCGCAGCGCTCTCGCGGCTCGAGCTGGACGGCTGGGTAGGCCGAGACGAGGCTGGTCGCTACCTCGTCGTCGGGCTGCTCGCGGGTGGCGACCGATCAGCCGGGTCCGGCACGCGGCGCTCGTGATAGCCTCGCCCGCGTGAGCAAGGTGCGGCGCGTGTTCGCCGACAGCCGGCCGGAGTGGGCGTGGATCGTGTTCGCGATCGTCAACCTTGTTGCGATCGAGTTCATGATCCGCGAGGGCAGCCTGCACGGCTGGCAGACCGTGCCGTTCCACTTCATCTACGTGAGCTTCACGATCCTGTACGGCTTTCGGGCCTGGCGGACAGGGCGGACGGTGGTTGGGATCCTGTTCGTCACGGCCTCGACCGGGCTCCTGACCATGCGCGCCATCTCGGCCGGTCAGGAGGAGGTGCCCGAGCTCACCGAGGTTCCGCTGATGACGCTGATGTTCATGGCGATGGTCTACCACGTGATCCGCCGCCAGCAGGCGACAGCGATCGCGCAGGAACTCGCCGTCGAGCGGCAGCGCCTCCTCGACCGCGAGCACGCCTTCTTGTCGGACGCGTCGCACGAGCTTCTGACTCCGCTCACGATCGCACGCGGGCATCTCGAGCTTCTCGGTCGCAACGGGCAGCGCGACCCGGGCATCGGCACGATCACCGAGACCCGCGATGTCGTGCTCTCGGAGCTCGGGCGGATGGAGCGGATCGTCGACCGCCTGCTGCTCGTCGAGCGGGCGCTGAGCCCCGAGTTCCTCCAGCTGGTGCGGACGGACGGCGCGGAGTTCGTCACCGACATCTTCCGGCGTTGGCCGGCGACCGCTGAGCGGCGGTGGCTGCTCGAGCCCGTCGCGTCGGGCAGCGTGCCCGTCGACGCCGATCAGCTCACGCTGGCGCTCGACCTCGTGCTTGAGAACGCCGTCTCGTACACCCGAGACGGCGATACGATCGCCGTGGGATCGGCCGCGCGCGACGGCCGGCTCGTGATCCGCATCTGGGACTCGGGCAAGGGCATCGATCCGCAGGCGCTGCCGTACATCTTCGACCGGTTCTTCCGTGGGGACCGTGGCCGGAGCCGTCGTACCGGAGGGGCGGGGTTGGGCCTCGCGGTGGCCCAGGCCGTGATCTGGGCCCACGGCGGCGACATCCGGGCCACGAGCGTGCCCGGCCGCGGCGCGACGTTCGAGATCGGCCTACCCGGCCTGCGCGAGCGTGAGCCGGTAGCCGGCGCCGCGCACGGACTCGATGGCGAACGGCGACTCGAGCTTGCGTCGCAGCCGGCCGACACAGACGTCCACCACATTTGACCTCGGATCGAACCCGTATTCCCAGACTGCGCTCAGGAGTCGCTCGCGGGAGACGATCTCCTCCGCCGATCGCAGGAGGTACTCGAAGACGGCCAGTTCGCGCTCGGACAGCGCGACGCGGCGCCCGCCGTCGAGGACGACCTGCCGGCGCCCGTAGTCGATCTCGACGCCGGCCGGCGGCAGGCCGGACTTCCGGTCCGTCCGGGGGCCGGGTGCCAGCCGGGCGCGCACACGGGCCAGGAGCTCGTCGACCGAGAAGGGTTTGGCGAGGTAGTCGCTCGCCCCGGCGTTGAAGGCCGCCACCTTGGTGTCGACCCGCGAGCGCGCCGAGAGCACAAGCACGGGCACGCCCAGCCCGCGCTCGGCGACCGCCTCCAGCACCGCGAACCCGTCCCTCCCCGGCAGGAGCAGATCGAGCACGATCAGATCCCACGCATGGTCGAGCAGTTCGACCGCCTGATCGCCGTCGGCGGCGACCTGGGTCGCGTACCCCTCGGCGCGAAGTGCGCGTGCAACGAAACCCGCGATCAGCGCCTCGTCTTCGACGATGAGGATCCGCATCGAGCCGCTGACGAGTATCGCACCGCGCCCGACCGTGTGCCACATGAATCATGACAGCCGCATGACAAATCGCCCGGACGCGGCGGGCGTGCCGGCCGTTCATGCGGCGCGCACCAGGCGGCCGAGCAGTCCCTGCCGCTCCCACCTGTCCGGTTGCGTGCGCCGGGCGATGCGCTGCGTGCACTGGAGGCACAGGCTGACGTGCGCCGAGCAGGCCGCCGTTGTCGTCTCATCGAGCCGTCCGTTGACGTACGCGTCGATCTCAGCTGCTGTCAGGTGCATGGGCGTTCCTCCGTCGTCTTCGAGTGACTGACTGTCCAGCCGGAAGTCGAGCGCCCCAGGATGAGATCGGGTTGAGCGGAGCATGAGAGTCTGCTCAGAATGGGCGGCCGTTACGGCGGCGCGCGACCATGACGCGGGGATGACAAATCGCGCGCGGGCTGGAACACCCCGCCGCCACTCGCTAGGGTCGCCGCGTGGACACCGTGGCGCGAGGTTTGCCGGCAGGTACCGGCGCCATCAGCGGTGAGTTGGCCGACCGCCCGCCCGACCTTGCGGCGCGGTACTGGCTCCTCTCGTCGGTCGTCTGGCTGACGGTCGTCGACCTTTTCGGAATGACGCTTGCGATCGAGTTCGTGAGCCCCGACGCGTTCTCCGGCTACTCGTTCATGGAGTTCGGGCGGATCCGCCCGATGCACGTGAACGGCGTGATCCTGGCATGGCTCACGATGATGTACTTCGGCGCGGTCTTCTACATGCTTCCGCGGCTCGTCGGAACGGCCGGGATGTGGAGCGAGCGCCTCGGCGTCTGGACCGCGATCGCCTGGAACCTCATGTTCGTGTGCGCGATCATCGCGCTGGCGACCGGGCACAACCAGGGCAAGGAGTACGGGGAGCTGATCTGGCCGCTCGACATTGCCGTGCTCGTCATCTGGTGCGCCAACATCTTCAACATCCTGATGACCGTCACGATACGTACCATCAAACCCCTGTACGTGACGGTGTGGTGGTTCATCGCGAGCCCGATGTGGCTCGCCGCCGACTACGCGATCGGGAACGTCGTCTGGAACCCCGGCGACATCTGGGGCAGCAGGTCGGGCACCCTCGGCGGGAGCCTTCAGGACGGCATGCTGAACTGGTGGTACGCCCACAACCTGTTCGGGCTGTGGCTCACGCCGATGCTGATTGCGCTGACGTACTACATCGTCCCGCGCATCACCAACACGCCGCTCTACAGCTATTCGCTGTCGCTGGTGTCGTTCTGGGGGATGGCGTTCTTCTACACGGGCGTCGGCGATCACCACCTGCTGCAGACGCCGACGCCGGCCTGGCTGAAGACGGTCGCGACGCTGTCGTCGATCTCGCTGATGATCCCGGTCTTCGCCTTCACGATCAACATCCTCGGGACGATGAAGGGCAACTGGGAGAAATTCTTCACCAACCTCCCGCTGCGCTTCACCATGACCGCGTTCGTCTTCTACTTCTTGGTGAATGTCCAGGGAGCCTTCCAGGCCGTGCAGCCGTTCAACAAGATGACGCACTTCACGAATTTCGTCGTCGCGCACGCCCATCTCGCGCTTCTCGGCGGCTTCACGATCCTCGGCATGGGCATCATCGACTACTGCGTCGCCCAGATCTACCGTCGCCCGCTGTGGAGCCGGACGCTGTCAGAGTGGCAGTACTGGCTCGTCACCATCGGGTTCACCGGGTTCTTCTCCGCCCTGACGATGGCGGGGTTCATCCAGGGCCAGTCGTGGGCGGCGGGCGTCCCTGAGGTGAACGTCCTCCCACTCCTGCACCCGTGGTTCATCGCGCGCGCGGTGTTCGGGGCGATGATCGTGCTGTCGGGCATCGTGCAGATGATCAACATCTACCTGACGGTGCGGCGCGATACGGCCTCCCGCCTGGCGCGCGGCGTGGAGCGCGTGGCCGGGCGTCCGCTGGTGGCCGGCGGGTCGATGTCGGAGGCGCCGTGAGCGACCACCCAATCGATCCGGGCGCCGCCGGGCCCGCCGGCCCACCTCCGGTCCCGTCCCGATGGCGGCGCCGGCCGGGCGAGCGCATGGTCATGACGCCGCTGATGTCGTCGATCGGGGCGATGATCGCGTTTGCGGCCGTCGTCTTCATCGTCGTGCTCCTACCCGTGCAGACCTTCAACCCGAAGGCCTCCGCGGATTGGGTCCCGCTGAACGACGACGCTCTCGCGGGCAGGCAGGTGTTCCTCTCGAACGGATGCGTCTACTGCCATTCCGGCTTCAGCCGTCCCCAGGACGTGCGCGCCGGCCTGTACTACCTGTACCCGAAGGTGTCGCTGCCCGGCGACTTCTACGGCACGGACCAGACCCCGAACCTGCTGGGCACCGAGCGCACGGGGCCTGACCTTACGAACGAGGGCGGCTTCCATCCCGACGACTGGCAGTTCGCCCACTTCTACAACCCGCGCTACGTCGACCCGTTCTCGCTCATGCCCAGCTTCCAGTTCCTGTCCGACAACGAGGTCAACGACCTCGCCTCCTTCGTCCAGCAGCGCAGCGGGAAGGTCGGCCTGCTGCGCTACGCGGGCACGCTGTACGCGAAGCACGTCGACCTCGCCGCCCAGGCCTACAAGCCGGCGCCAACGGGGTTCCAGGGCGCGAAGCGGACCACGGAGCAGGCCGACGAGCAGGGCGAGCCCGCCGACGTCATCGGGGGGAACATCCTGCCGCAGCCGGACGTCGTGAACCTCAACCAGGCCGACCGCAGCTACTGGCTCGCCAACGATCCGCTCCCGGTGACCGTCGCCAACCTGCTGCGCGGCAAGGAGATCTTCCGCGAGCGTTGCGTTGCCTGCCACGGCTCGCTCGGCGACGGCAAGGGGCCGGCGGCGAAGTTCATGAGCCCGCCGCCCGCCGATTTCACAGACAAGGACGACCAGTGCTGCGGGGCCGACACGAGCCCGGGCGACTTCTATTACCGCGTCCTGCGCGGCTTCCCGGGGACGGCGATGGAGAACTTCGGAACGCGGCTCACCGTCGACGACATCTGGCGCGTCGTGATGTTCGCGAAGACGATCCCGAACGGCACGTTGAAGTCCGGCCGCGTCCCGAGACCGCAGGACTACATCCAGTGGACTCCTCAGGACGACCTCAAGGCCTACGTCAAGGCGCACCCGATCGACCAGATGGCGCCGTTCGCCGAGCGGACGCCTCCCACCGATCCGTTCATGATCCAGGCTGAGCGGACGTTCCCGGGGATGGCGCCGGGCGACTCCATCCTCGTCCCGAACATCGGCCGCATCGACCTGGTGAGCGCTGCGGCCGGCATCCGCCGCATCTACTTCAACCTGCTCAACGAGGCGTGGGCCGACGCGAAGGCCCGTGGCGAGACGCTGCCGCCGGTGTCGCAGAAGAACATCCTCCCCGACCCGATCGTGATCGGCTCGTGAGCGCGCGCCGGGTCACCATGACGATCGGGCTGGCCGCCGTCGCGCTGCTCGCCACCGCTTCACCGGCATGGGCGCACGACCAGCCGTCCGGTGCCACAGCGTCGTTCGTCATGGCCGATTGGATGTTCTGGACGTTTGTGCTCTTCGGCGGCGCCTCGTTCTTCGGGGCCTGCGCAGCGTGGAAGCTGGGCCACTTCAGGGACATGGACGACCAGCGTCTCGTGCCGTTGTACATCGACGAGCCCGACTACTACACGCCGGAGTGGGCCCTCGAGGACGAGCTCCCGTTGGAGACCGAACCGTACGATCCGGAGGCGAGGGATGGTTAGCACGACCGGGGTCAGCGACACGCATGCTCAGGCCATCTACCGCGAGTTCTACGAGTTCTACAACGGGGACGACCCGCAGACCTACGGCGTCCAGTGGAACGGCGAGCTGTGGGCGCTCCTGTTTTTCGTCGTCATCGCGGGCGTGACCGCGATCATCATCCGCCAGTACCGCACGCATTCGACGGTCCTGTACCCGCTCGAGCGATTCGGGCCGCTGACAGAGCGGGCCAGCGGGCTCGGCTTCGCGTTCATCCTGATCCTGATCGGCCAGATCATCTGGGCGCTCTACATCACCATCATTCACGTCGTGAACGGGCAGCATTACTGATGCCGCTCACGTTCCCCTCCGTGCTGACGACATTCTCGACGCCGCTCGAACGGTGGGACGAGGTGTTCTATCTCATGTCCGCGTGGCGGGCGGTCGTCACCGAGTTCCCCGGTTGCCAGAGCGTGTACGTCTTCGCATCGGATGACGGCGGGAGCGTCAACGGTCAGGTGCTCGTCAACTGGGACACCGTGCCGGAACGCGACGCCTGGCTCGCGAACGGCTACACCGTCGGGTCGATGTTGGCCGAGCTCCGTCCGCCCCTCTCGGCCGCGACGACCAACATCGAGCGCATCTTCTGAAGGAGCACGCGATGGTGGACCAGTCCAGTCAGAAACCCGAGCCGCTCGACTCCCACGGGACGCCCCTCGTCGGCTACCGCGACATGCCCCAGCCGACGGGCCATGCGCCGAGCCTCATCGGGTGGGCGATCCTCGCGGCGATGACAATCGGCTACCTCGTGTGGACATTGGTCGTGTACTTCCTGGAGCCCGGCATCCGCTGACATGTGGATCAAGCACCTCAGCACGATCGACGCCGTCGCCGTGCTGGTCGTCCTGGCTGCGCTCGCCGGCGTCGTGCTGTGGCTGATCCCCGGTAAGCCGATCCTCCAAGACCAGGTCTGGAGCGAGGCGGAGATCGCATCGCACGACCGCCGCCTCGCCAAGTACTTCACGACCGGCGCCATCTGCCTCGTGCTGGGTGCGCTCCACATGGTGGCGAAGAACCTGCCGGGAGTCGACCGGTGGCTGTTCACGGGCGGATACGGCGGCCATATGGCCCGCGATCTGGCCAACACGCACATCCTGATCGTGGGCGGCGGGACGCTGCTGCTTACCGGTACGACGTGGTACCTCCTCCCCCGCATCTGCCGCCGCCCGCTGCACAGCGAGACGCTGGCGACGGTCTCGTTCTGGTGCACCACGGTCGGCGTCGTCGGCTTCTACGTCGTGCTGGTCGCCGTCGGACTCGTCGAGGCGCACCTCGTCCACGACGGCCGGTCGTATCTGGCCGCGCGGGCCGACCTCGGCAAGTGGCACGGCGTGCCTCTGGGGATCACGGCCGGCATCATGGGGTTCGGCTACTGGACGTATGTCGCGAACGTCCTCATGACGGCGTACGCGTCCAAGGGTGTGCGGACGCCCCGGCCGCACGCACACCTGCTGAAGTACCTGGTAACCGGTGCGCTCGGGCTGCTGGCGGGCACGATCCAGGGTGTGATCCAGGTCCAGCCGGCGAACTTCCTGTGGCTGCACAAGGCCGGCGCCGCGGGCGACCTGATCGATCCTGTCAGCCACGCCCACATCAACCTGGTCACGGGCGTCACGATGGCCCTCGCGGGCCTGCTCTTCGCCCATCTTCCGGGGGTGCCGCGCCGCGCGGCGAACCGAGCGTATGCCGTGCTTCTGGTCGGGTCGCTCGCGTTCTACGCGACGACCCTCGGCCTGGGACTGGTGGAGGGCAGCCGGGTCGTCGACCGGGGCTGGACGCCCGACCGGGCGGCCGAGTCGCTCGGGCTCCTGCACAGCGTCCCGCTGGTCATCTCGGCGGCGACGATGTTCACCGGATTCTGGATGGTGCTGGCCTTGGCCGTCTCGGCCGCCCGCCGGCTGCCTGCCTCCGATCCACTGCGGACGTTCGTGCTGGTCGGCTCGGGCTGCCTCGCGCTGGGGACACTCCAGGGTCCGGTGCAGGCCCTGCCGCCGGTCGACGACTGGCTCGAGGGCGGCGGCCCGTTCGGGGACGCGATCGTCAACGTCCACGCCCAGCTGAACATGGTCGGGGGCCTGATCCTGATCATGACCGGGCTGGGCGTGTCGCTTCTGCCGCTGACCGGCGCGCGGGAGGCGATGCCGGCCGCCGCGCAGCGCTGGCTGGTGCGGCTGGTGGCCGGAGGGATGCTGGGCTACTACGTGGTCGAGATCGCCACGAACGTCCGCGGCGTCCAGCTGGTGCACGACGGGGTGCCCGCCTCGTCCGCGTTCGATCGCGTGCAGCCGCTCTCGGAGATCGTGCTCTGCGCCGTCTCGGCGATCGTCCTCGCGGGGCTTTCGATCTTCGCCCGCTTCGCATGGCGCACGACGAGCGAGTATCGGGCCGCCGGCCGCCGGGAGGTCGCCCGCACGCCGGCGAGGTACGCCGGGCCGATCCCCAACCGGGTGCGCCGCCGGCCGCTGATCGGCCTGGTCGGGATCGAGGCGGGCGGCTGCCTGCTCGGCATCCCGGGGCCGGGGTGGCTCGAGGCGGGTCGGCCGTTCGCCGGGCTGGTGCTCATGTGCGTCGGCTCGTCATTGTCGTGGGCGGTGCTGCCACTCGCCTTCAGCCCGTTCGGTGCCGGGCCGCTCCATGACGTCGGCTGGCCCGCGCTCCTGGCGTGGCTGCCGATCCTGGCGACGATCTCGTGCTCGGGGCTCGTGTGGCGCGTGCGCCGCGACCGCGCAGAGCATCCCGGCAGGCGGCCGCGGCGTGAGCGTTACCCGCACCGGGGGCTGATCGCCGGCGGGGCGGGCACACTGCTCTTCCTGCTCGTCTGCCTACCGCTGATCCCATGGCTGGCCAACCTGAACGGCGACGTGCGCTACAGCTACAGCTCGCCGTTCGCCGCCGAGAGCATCGGCGGCGCCTACGCCCAGACGTCGCGTGGCGCGGTCCAGCTGTACCCGTGGGGAGACGTGCAGGACAGCTTCCCCACCGACGCTCCCGTGCTCGGGCGCGGACAGGTCCGCTCCGTGACCGTCATCCAGGAGGGCCTCGACTCCGCATCCGCGTATCAGCTCTTCGACCTGACCACGGGGAGGCGCGTCGCGATGGGCTCGCAGGTAAACCTGGCCCGCCAGACGCTTCGGCTCACGCCCCGCGCGCCGCTCCCGTCCGGCCGCTACCTGCTCTCGACGCCGAAGCAGGGCATGTTCGGCGACCGCGACTACCAGTACTTCTCGGTCGCGGCGCCCGGTGAGACGCTGACGCCCATCGCACCGAATCGCACCAGCGTCGGCGGCCAGCGCTCGCTCGCCGCCGGCCTCATCGCGGCCTTCGCGTTCGCGGTGGCCGCCGTTTTCGCGATGCGGATCCTGGGGGCGTTCCTGCGCCGGCGCCGGCCCGAGCTCGCGTTCTGGGGCGCGGGCTTCGTGCTGTTCGCGGTCGCCTGCGGCGCCGAGGCTGCCGCAACGCTCGGCCACTGGTCGCCGGCGCTCTTCCGTGTGTACTACCTCTGCGGTGGCGTGCTCCTCGTCGGGTTCCTCGGTGTCGGCTCGCTCTACAGGTCGGCGCCGGCATGGCTGGCGAACGCTGCTGCCGGGGCGCTGATCGGCGCGTCCGTGGCGGCGGCGGCGGCCGTTGCCGGAGCGCCGGTCGACGCGGGGCTCCTCGCGAGCTCGTCCGCGCACGGGCCACCGAGCGACTCAGCGATCTCGGGGGGCGCCGCGGTCCCGTACGCCGTGGCGATCAACTCGCTTGGGACGCTCGCGCTGGTCGGCCTGGCCGCGCTGTCGGCCTGGCGGGCATGGCGAGGGCAGCAGCCGGCCCGCCGAGTCGCGGGGAACGTGCTCCTCGTGGGCGGCGCGCTCATCGTCGCCGGAGCGAGCGGCGTTACCCGGGTGGGCGTCTACGAGCTCCTGTACGTCGGCCAGGCTCTCGGCGTGACGGTGATGTTCGCGGGCTACCAGATGCTCACGGGATCTCGGCGCCCGGCACCCGCACGGCCGCCGTCTGACCGCGCGCTGTCGTCGGCACCGGCATGAGCGCCACCGCACTCGTCGGGCGGGGGGCGCTGGGGCTGGCCCTTGCGCTGCTGGTCGTGACCGCCGGAGCGAGCGCGGCCGGAGCCGTGACCGGACGCCGTCGCCTGCTCGTCGCAGGGCGCCGGGCCGGGTTTGCGGCTGCCGCGATGGTCGCCGTGGCATCGGCTGCGCTCGAATCGGGGTTCATCCGCGAGGACTTCTCGCTGAGCGTCGTGGCCTCGTATTCCAGCCGCGAGATGCCGCTCGTCTACCGCATGGCGGCGTTCTGGGGCAGCCAGCCCGGGTCGCTGCTCCTGTGGCTCCTCGTCCTCACGACGATCATGGCCGTCGTCGCGGTCGTTGAGCGGCGGCGGAGCGGTGACCTTCTGCCATGGGCGACCGCCGTGATGGCACTTGTCGCCACGTTCTTCTGCGCGCTGCTTGTGTTCGTCACACCGCCGTTCGCGACCCAGAGCCCGGTGCGCGACGGCGCCGGTCTCGATCCGTCGCTCCAGAACCCCTACATGCTGGCGCATCCGCCGCTGCTCTACCTGGGCTACGTGGGGATGACGGTCCCGTACGCGTTCTCGCTGGCCGCGCTGCTCGCCCGGCGCTCCGACGCCACGTGGCTGGCCGTGACCCGGCGGTGGGTGATGATCTCCTGGGCGGCGCTCGGCATCGGCATGCTCCTGGGAGCGCATTGGGCGTACACGGAGATCGGCTGGGGCGGCTACTGGGCGTGGGACCCCGTCGAGAACGCCGCGCTGATGCCGTGGCTCGCGGCGACAGCGTTCCTGCACTCGGCCATCGTGCAGGAGAAGAAGGGCATGTTCAAGGTCTGGAACGTGGCGCTCGCGATGGTCACATTCGGACTGGCACTGTTCGGGACGTTTCTGACCCGCTCCGGCGTGCTGGAGTCGATCCACAGCTTCGTCGAGACCTCGATCGGGTGGTACTTCCTCGGCCTGATCGTCACCGTCGCTGCGGTCTCGATCGCTCTCGCGTTCTGGCGCGGGTCCGTGCTCGCTGCGGACCACCGGCTTGAGTCGGCGGTCTCGCGCGAGACGACATTCCTGTTCAACAACCTGTTTCTCCTGGCAATCGCCTTCGCGGTGCTGTGGGGAGTCGTCTTCCCGCTCTTCTCGAAGGCGTTTCGAGGAGTCGGCGCGACCGTCTCGAAGCCCTACTTCGAGTTCTTCGCCGCCGTCATGGGGCTGCCGCTGCTCGCCCTCATGGGCATCGGCCCGCTCGTTCCGTGGCGGCGCGGAACGCTCCGCGGGCTCGGGCGACGGATTCGGCTGCCGCTCGTGGCCGGGGTGGTCGCGGGATGCTTCGCGGCGTCCCGCGGGGCGGGCAGCAGCCTGCCGGGGCTCGTGGCGTTCTCGATGTGTGGGTTCGTCGCGGCCGCGGTCTTCGCCGAGTTTCGTGCCGGCGCCGCCGCTCGCCGCGCGGCCGTGGGATGCTCGTGGCCCGCGGCGCTCGCAGGACTGGTGGCCAGGAACCGGCGGCGGTACGGCGGATACATCGTGCACCTGGCGGTCGTGCTCCTGGTCGTCGGCGCGGTCGCCTCGACGGCGTATACGTCTGTGCGGCAGGCGTCACTGCGGCCGGGCGAGGCGATGGCGGTCGACGGCTACACGCTCAGGTATTTCAACCTGTACGCGCGCAACGAGTCGGGCGGCGCGACGCTCGCGGCCCGCGTCGACGTGTGGCACGGCGGCGGTTACCTTGGCCAGGTGATGCCGGGCAGGCGGTTCTTCATGGTCGAGAACGAGAATCTGAGCGAGCCCTCGATCACCACCGACTGGCGCTCCGGGAGCGACCTGTTCGTGATCCTCGCGGGCACCACGAAGCGGACGGTCACGCTGAAGGTGCTCGTCAACCCGCTCGTTTCGCTCCTGTGGCTGGCCGGTGCCGTATTCGCAATCGGGGTGGCCATCGCGGTCTGGCCAGTGAGCGGCGCAGCCCGGGAGCCAGCGACCGTCGCCGCGCCGGCGGTGGGGCACGGCAAATGACCGTCGGGGCGCGCATTGTGGGCCTCGGCATCGATCACCGTGCGGCTGGGAGCGCGTTTCGCGAGGGGATGGCGCAGGCATGGGAGGCGGGCGTGGCCGATGCCGTCGCGGGCGGCGCGGGCGTGGCGTTGTGCACGTGCCTTCGCGTCGAGGCGTACCTCGCCGTGAACGACCCCGTGCGGTGCGCCGAGGCCGTCGCCCGGAACGTGTCCGCCCGCGCGGGTATTCCGCAGGCGAGCCTCGAGGGGAGGCTCGCGGTGCGGATGGACCGCGCTGCGGTCCGGCATCTCTTCTCAGTGGCGGCCGGTCTGGAGTCGATGATCGTCGGCGAGCGGCAGATCCTCGACCAGCTCCGCGATGCCTGGGAACGAGAGCGGGTTCCCGGAGCGCTGGACCCGTGCCTCGACCGGCTCTTCCAGCATGCGGTCGCGACAGGCAAGCGGGTGCGGCGGGACACCGGGATCGCCCGCGGAGGTCGGTCGGTCGGCGACACGGCGGCCGACCTGGTGGCGCGGAACGCGTCAGATCTCGGTGAAGCGGCCGTGGCGATCATCGGCGCGGGGGCCGTCGCCCGCGCCACCGCGGTCGCACTGGGCAGGCGCGGCGCGCGGAGGTTCGCCGTCGTCAATCGGTCTCGGGATGCTCGCGCGGCGCTGGCGGCGGACCTCGGGCGGCGCGGCTGGAGGTGCGTGGAACTGCCGTGGGAGCGTCTGGGGGACGTCGCCGCCGCGGCTGATGTGATCGTCTGCGCCACGTCGGCTCCCGCCCATGTGCTCCGCGCCGCCGACCTACCGGCCGGGCGGCGTAGGGTCGTCGTGGATCTCGCGCTGCCGCGGGATGTGGATCCCGGCGTGGCGCGTCTCCCAACGGTCGTCCTCATCGATCTCGACGCGGTCTGGAGTCACGCGACCGGGCGGGCGGCGTCCGCACCAGCCGACGTGGCGAAGGCGCGCGCGATCGTGGACGGCCGGGTCGACGCCTACATGCGATGGATGGCTGAGCGTGAAGCGGCGCCCGCCATCGCGGAGCTGATGCGACGCAGGCTCGATGCGGAGACGACTCCCGACTCGCGGCGGGCGCTCCACGACCGGACGATGGCGCTCAAGCGCCGCGCGCTCGAACGGGCGCGGCTCCGCACGGAGCCCGCCGCGGCGCGCCGCTGAGCCAGCCCCGGCCGTACGATTGCCGAGCCCGAGCCGGTAGAATCGACCTGCGAAGGGGTGTAGCTCAGTTGGTAGAGCGGCGGTCTCCAAAACCGTAGGTCGCGGGTTCAAGTCCTGCCACCCCTGCTGGTTCGACCAGACGAACGCCCCGCTGCCGGCCCGATTCCCAGATCACCGCCGCGAGCGAGACGCCGCGGCGCCGCTCGCCGGCGTGTGCCCTCGCCTCGCGGCAGGGCGTCGCACCGGTCGCGCACCTGGGCCGGGCGGCCCCTGCGGCGAATACGTCCATGGAGTCCCGCCGTCGGATCCGCCCGCCGGGCGGAAGTGTCGGTAGAGGCGCCCCAGTTGCACACCGGCCGTGATCACGAGACCCGTCACGGCGAGGTCGAAGACGAAGAGCGCCGATGCCCCCAGGCTCATCGGCGTCAGGCTACCACCGCCGTCATGGGTTCACACGACGAGCGACACCTCGGTCCGCTCCGCTCCCCGGGCCGCGAATCCGAGCAGCCGCCGCCCCTCGCCCTCGAGCTCGCCCCGCTGCACTCGGGTCGGCCGCTCGAAGGGGATGACCTCGAGCCTGGCCGTGCGCCCGCGCGCGGTGAGCTTCCACGTCCCGGCCACGAAGCCGTCGAGCAGGAACGCCGGCTTGAGCCCGTTCCCGAGCGAGAGCAGCGACATCGTGCCCTCGGGCAGGATGCGCTCGCGGCGGGCGTGCGAGAGCAGGACGTTGTCGAACTCGGGCAGGAACCGCGCCGGCGCCTTGGTCCGCGCCGTGGGGCGAGGCGCGTCCGGCAGGTCGAAGAGCTCGCCGCCCTCCTCGTCGCGGAACGTCACGAGCTCCGGGCCCAACTCCTCGAAGACCGCTCGCAGCCCGGTGACGCCGGTGAAGGTCTGGGCGTCCTGGACGCCCGCCGGGCCGTAGGCGGCCAGGTAGCGGCGCACGAGCTCCGGCATCGAGAGCGCGTCCGCCCGCAGGCCGTGCAGCCAGGTCTCGGCGGCGAGGTGGGCGGGTGCGCCGCCCCGGCTCCAGAGCCCACGCGGCGGCACCTGGACGAGCGCGACGAGCTCGCGGACGCCCATCGCGAGCGCATCGGCATCACAGTCGGGCCAGGCCTCGCGAAGCCGCGTACCGAGCTCGCGGAACGTGCGCGGCTCGTCGAGGAGCGCCCGCCCGGCCCGTTCCAGCTCGCGATCGTCGACACCGGCCGCCCGCCGGTTGGCCGTGTGCCGCGACGCTCGCTCGATCGCCGGCCGCACCAGCTCGCGCAGCGGCAGGCAGTCGCGCGCCGAGACGAGGTGGATGGTGGAGCGCATGAGCGCCACGCGCACGACCTCGCGGTCGAGGAGCAGCCGCTCGAGTGCCTCCGGCCGGAAGCCGGCAACGCGCGTCCACAGGCCGACGTAGGCCGCCCGCGGGGTCTGCGACTGGATCCCGACCAGGTGCTCGACGGCGGCGAGCGGCGCAATCCGGCGCCGGCGCAGCAGCAGCTGGCGGGCGAGCAGCGCCCGGTTCAGCCGTACCGTCGAGAGCACACGCGCCTCGGTCATCGGATCGCCGTAGGCTAGTGAGCCGCGATTGCCGCGCTGCCCATGCGGGTAGGCATGGGACTCATCGACCACAGGAGCGATTCATGGGAATCATCGCGTTTCTGGTCCTGGGGCTTCTGGCCGGCGCGATCGCCAAGGCGATCATGCCCGGCGAGGACCCGGGCGGCATCCTCGTCACGACCGTCATCGGCGTGGCCGGGGCGCTGATCGGCGGCTTCCTGGCTGCCGCGCTCTTCAACGCCCACCCCCTCGACGACTTCTTCGACGTGTCGACGTGGGTGACGGCGATCTTCGGCTCGATCATCCTGCTCGGGATCTACCGGATCGTGACCGGGAACCGCGGCCGGACGGCGTCGATCTAGGCGGGGGCTGCCTCGGCGGCGCGGCGCTCGCCGCGCCGCCCGAGCCCCGCGAATGCGAGCGCGCCCAGCAGCACGGCTGCGATGGGTACCAGCTCGACGACCACGAACCCGGCGCGGTCGCCGGCGAACCCGGCGGGAAGATAGGCGTCCGAGTGAGCCGTGCCGAGCCCCGGCCACAGGATGGCCGCGAACGCCAGGGCGCACCATCCGGTCGCGAGGACGCTCGCGGCCCATGCCCCGAACTGGCCGCCGGGCACCCGGAACGGCCGGTGGACGCCGGGGTGCGACGCGCGCAGGCGGACGAGGGCGGCGAACACGGGCAGGCTCGCGAGCGCCAGGAGGGCGATCGAGAGCGTGAGGACGACGCTGAAGTACTTGGCGTCCGAGGCGCCTGCGACGGCGAACGCCGCAGTCGCGGTCAGCGTCGAGACGACGCCCGCGACGAGTGTGGCCCGCACAGGCGTTCCGGTCCGCTCCGAGATGGCGCCGAGTGCGCGCGGCGCCGCGCCGTCCAGGCTCGCGGCCACCTGCGTGCGCGACGACCCGATGAGCCACGTGAGCCCGTTGGCGAAGAGCACCGAGACGAACGCACCGGCGGCGAGCGCCTCGAGGATGCCGGAGGCGGGGCCGTAGACGACGAAGACGCTCCCGAGCGCGTCGATGAAGCCGGTGAGGCTCGTGATCTCGCCGGAGGGCAGCACCAGCACGATGGCGATAATCGGGACGCAGTAGAGCACCGTCGTGAGCGCGCCTGCCCGTGCGATCGCCGCCGGGATGTCGCGCTGCGGGTCGCGCATCTCCTCGGCCGTGGTGGACGGCAGCTCGAACCCGATGAAGTTGTAGACGAGCACCGGCGCCGCGAGGATGAAGACGCCCCAGCTCGGCGCCAGGTCGCCCGACCCGAGGCCGTGGACGCCATGCTCGGCGGCATAGACCGCGACCGTCGCCGTGAAGAGCGCGAGCAGCAGCACCTGGACGACGGCGCAGGCCGCCGGGATCAACTTGCCGATCCGAAGCGGTGCGAGCGTGAGGGCGATGGTGAGCCAGACGAACGCGAAGGCGAAGGCGGGTCGCCACATGCCGTGCACGGGCACGATCAGCTCGTCGACGACGGCGATCGCGGTGATCGAGAGCGAGCCCCCGATCCAGACGGGCGTCTCGACCCAGTAGATCACGGCGACCAGCGACCCGGCCAGGCGCCCGAAGGCCATCCGGGCCCAGACGTACGGCCCGCCCTCGTGGGGGAAGGCCGTGCCGAGCTCCGAGATGACGAGGCCGGCGGGGACGAAGAACAGGAGGCCGACCAGCGCGAGCCACAGGACCGTCTGGGCGCCGCCGCGGGCCACCGCACCGAGCGTGTCGAGCACGACGATCGCCGCGATCAGGAGGCACACGGCGTCGAGCCGGCCCAGCTCGCGGCGCAGCTTCGCGTGCTCATGGCGCGTGGTGTCGGCCCGGACGGCCTCTCGGGACATGCTCAAGAGGACGGAGCCGCCGCCCGCGATCTTCCCTCGCGATCAGCCCGGGTCGGCCTCGGCCTTGATGGGGATGGTGAGACGGACGCGGGTGCCCGCGCCGCGCCGCGAGTCGACCATCGTCTCGCCGCCCGCGGCCCGGATGCGCTCCACCATCGTGTCCAGGCCCGCGTGGAGCGCGGCGCCGGGGCGCTCGCGGATCGCCTCCGGGTCGAACCCGCGCCCGTTGTCGGCCACCTCGCAGACGAGGGCCGTGCCGTCGTCCTCGAACCTGATCGCGACCTCCGTTGCCCCGGCATGCTTGCGCACGTTCGCGAGCGCCTCCTGGAGCGACCGGTACGCGAGCTCCTCCACGTCGTGCCCGTAGCGCCCGACCGAGCCCCGGACCTCGGTCCGCGCGCCCGTCTCGCGGCGGGTCTCGTCGGCGAGGACGTTGACCGCGGGGACGATCCCGTGCTCGTGCAGGATGGCGGGCCGCAGCTCGAACATGAGCCGCCGGGCGCGGGCCGTGGCCTCCTCGAGCGTCGCCCGGGTGACGGTGACGGCCGACTCGATCTGCTGGTTCTCGGAGCGGCGGGCGATCAGGGCGACGCGGTCGAGGGCGAAGAGGGAGGCGGTCATCACCTGGACCGTGTCGTCGTGGAGCTCGGTCGCGATCCGGCTGCGCTCGGCCTCCTCCGCGCGCAGCATGCTCGCCAGGATCTCCAGCCGCCGGCGCTCGCTCTCCTTGAGCGCGATCTCCATCGCGCGCCGGCCGCTCACGTCGCGCCCGATCACGGACGCGGCGACGACCCGGCCACCGCCGTCGAGCACGGGCGAGACCGAGAGCGACACGTCGACGAGCGAGCCGTCCTTGCGGCGTCGCAGGGTTTCGAAATGCTCGATACGGCGGTTGGCGGCGATCTCGCGCAGGATCTCGCCGACCTCGCTGGCGAGCTCGTCGGGGACGATCAATGCGATGCTGCGTCCGATCGCCTCGGCTGCCGTGTAGCCGTAGAGCCGCTCGGCAGCCGCGTTCCACGACCGGATCGTGCCGTCGAGGCCCTTCGAGACGATGGCGTCGTCCGACGACGCCACGATCGCAGAGAGCTCCTCGGCGCGGCGGGCCACGGCGGCGTCGGCCGGCTCCGACAGCATGCATCCGACGACCTGGACGCGGCCGGCCGCGGGCACCGGGAACACGCGAACCGTGAGCCGGCGGCCGCCGGCGTGCCCGTCGATCTCCACGCGGCGGGATGTCTCCCCGGCGAACGCCTGCTCGATCGCAGTGGCCAGCGCGCCGCGCCGGTCAGGGAGGGCCTCTGAGAGTGGGGATCCGATCGGCGCGGGCCGCAGCTCCGGGATGTGGGCGGCTGCGCGGTTCACGCCCACGATCCGCATGTCGCGGTCACAGAGCACGATGCCGGCCGGCGCCGCCTCCAGTGCGGCAGCAAGCAGGTCGTCGGGTGGCTCGGGGTGTGCGGTCACGGCCGAATCACGCCAGGCGACGCACGCCCCCGTCCTCCGTGCCACTGCCCGAGTGTCCGCGGCGGTCCGCCCGGCACGACCACCAATGATACGCCTCAGGTGCCCACGGCGTCGAGGAGCGCTCCGAGGATGTCGTTGGCGGGCGCGCCCTTCACGACATAGGCGACGGCGCCAGCGCCGCGCATGGCCGCGATCCGCGTGGGGTCTTCGTAGGCGCTGAGGGCCACGATGCGTGTCGCCGGCGAGGACGTGCGGATGCCCTCGGCCGCCGCGATCCCGCCGCCCTCGGGCATGCGCATGTCGAGGAGCGCCACGTGCGGGTGCAGGTCGGCGGCGAGGCGCGTGGCGTCGGACGCGTTGGCGGCGGTGGCCACGATCTCGAAGTCCGGCGACGAGTCGATGACCTCGCCGAGCGCCTGGAGCAGCAGCGGCTCGTCGTCAGCGATCAGCACGCGTATCGGCCGCATCGCGCCCCTCCGTTCCGTGTTCGGTCGCCTCAGTCTCAGCCTCAGGCGCCCAGGCGACCACCGTCGTCCCTGACCCGCCGTCGTTGCTGTTCACCCGGCACCAACCACCGGCCATCGCCGCCCGCTCGGCCATCATCGACACGCCGAAATGATCGGCGGGGTCGTCGGGGGGCCGGCCGGTGATGCCCACGCCGTTGTCGACGACCCGCAGCAGGTAGCCGGCGCCGTCCTCGTCGAGCTCGACGCCGACGTGGGTGGCCCGCGCGTGCTTTCGGACGTTTGCGAGCGCCTCGGCGGCGATCCGATAGAGCGTCGTCCGCGTGAGCGTGCCCGGCTCGGCGCTCAGGCGGTTGGCCAGGGTGTACTCCGCGCCGGTGTGGCGGGCCCACTGGTCGAGATGCTCCTGGATGGTGGCCGCGAGCCCGGCCGTGTCGAGCATGGCCGGGCGAAGATCGAAGATGAGGTGGCGCAGCCGGTCGATGCTGGCGCGGAGCGCCTCGTCGAGCTTGGCCAGCGCCTCCGCGTGCTCGTGCTCGCCGAGCGCCTGGCGGATCAGCTCCACGCGCAGGTAGGCGGCCGTGATCACCTGGATGGAGTCGTCGTGGATGTCGCCGGCGATCCGGCGCCGCTCGTCCTCCTGGGCCGACATCACCTTCTCGAGCAGAAGCCGGCGGCCGCGGTCGGCGCGCTTCAGCTCCTCGAGGCTCTCGTCGAGGTCACGCGTCCGGGCCCGCACCTGCTCCTCGAGCGTCGCCGCCAGCGTGCGCAGCGACTCGATCGACTGCTGGTAGCCGCGCAGGCACATCTCGACCGGCGCGACGATCTCGGCGTAGAAGGCCCAGGTCTCGCGGTGGATCCTGGCGGCCTCGGCACCGTCCGCCGCCTCCTCGAGGAGCGCCGCGACGGCGTCGCGGTGGATCTCGCCGAGCTGCAGCACGCCTGCGCCCGATTCGAGCGCCTCGCGCCCGTGCTCGTACGCCCACAGGAGCGCGCTCTCCTCGGCCCCTCGGAGGTAGGACCTGAGCGCGGCGAGATAGGCGGGTGTGGGCGTTGCATCCGTCATCTGCCCAGGTAGTGATCGCGACTCCACGGTTGATGCTAGACGCGGCGGCGAGTGGCACGCATACCGCAAATCGGGGATTCATCCTGCCCGGGCGCGCGGCTAGCGTGCCGGACGGGGGCCGACGAAAGGAGCCGATATGGCGGTCACGCGGCCACGCGTGGACGCGGATGCGCTTGCCGACGCGATCGGGCTGGGGCCCGACGAGCTCGCGATGCGCAAGGGGTTCCTCGAGTTCGGCGACGACGACGTGCAGCGCCTCCACGCGATGTACGAGCTCACCCACGAGCACGTCGACGTCGTCATCGAGGCCTTCTACGAGCACCTCATGAGCTACCCCGAGACCGCGGCGTTCTTCCGCGACCCGCGCCTCCTCGAGCACGTCAAGGGACGCCAGAAGGAGTACTTCATCCGCCTCACCCAGGGCGACTACGAGCAGGAGTACGTCACCGACCGGCTGCGGCTGGGGAGCATCCACGAGCGGATCGGCCTCCCGGTGCGGTCGTTCCTCGGAATGTACGCGTTCTACCTGCGCCAGATCGCGTCGCTGCTCCTCGAGGAGCACCCCGGTCAGCCGGCGAGGGCGTTCGAGGCGTTCCACTCGCTCACGAAGCTCCTGTTCTTCGATATCGGCCTGGGCGTCGACATCTACATCTACCAGCGTGAGCGCACCATCGCCCTCCAGCAGGAGGCGATCCGCGAGCTCTCGACCCCGGTCCTCACGCTCCGGGACAGGCTGCTCGTGCTGCCGATCATCGGCATCCTCGACACCTCGCGCGCCCAGAAGCTCACGGAGGGCCTCCTGCGGAGCATCCGCGAGAGCCGCGCGAAGGTCGTGATCCTCGACGTCACCGGTGTGCCCGCGGTCGACTCGGCCGTCGCCAACCACCTGCTCCAGACGGTCGAGGCGTCGCGGCTCATGGGCGCCCAGGTGATCGTCACGGGCCTCTCGTCGAGCGTGGCGCAGTCGCTCGTGACGCTCGGAGTCGACCTGACCAAGCTGAACGCCGTCGGCGACCTCCAGGGCGGGATCGAGGTCGCCAACGAGATCATGGGCTATCGCATCGTCGCCATCGACGATGGGATGCCGGAGGTTGTGGATGCCCGTTCCGATCCTCAAGCAGGGTGACTGCCTGATCGCGTCGATCCAGTCGGCGCTGACCGACGCCGACCTCCTGGACCTGCGGGACGAGCTCGCCGAGCGCGTGGGCCGGTACCGCTCGAAGGGCGTCATCATCGACGTCACGGTGCTCGACGTGCTCGACTCGTTCGCGTCGCGCACGCTGCGCACGATGGCCGAGATGATCCGGCTTCGCGGTGCCGAGACCGTGATCGTCGGCATCCAGCCCGAGGTCGCCTTCTCGATGGTGCAACTCGGTCTCAGCCTCGACGGCGTGACGACCGTCCTCGACCTCGAGGAGGGCCTCGCACATCTCGACAGATCCCGGAGAGCCCGTGTCGCGCATGCCGGTGGATGACGTCTGCGTCTCGATCCGCTCCGACGCCGACGTCGTTGCGGCTCGCAGCATGGGGCGGTCGCTCGCCGAGCGGTACGGGTTCGGAACGACGGACGTGACCATGATCGCGACGGCGATCTCGGAGCTGGCACGCAACATCCTCAAGTACGCCCACGAGGGCGAGATCGTGCTCGAGACGGTTGAACGCGACAGCCGGGGAGGGGTCTCGGTGGTCGCGCGCGACGACGGGCCCGGCATCGCCGACGTCGGCCTCGCCATGCAGGACGGCTTCTCGACGGCTGACAGCCTCGGGCTCGGGCTGCCGGGGACGCGCCGCCTCATGGACGAGTTCGAGATCGTCTCCTCGCCGGGCTCCGGCACGGTCATCACGGCGATCAAGTGGCTTCGCTAGGAGCGACGACGGCCGCGGAGTGGGCCGTGGCGGCGCGGCCGATCCCCGGCGAGCACGTGTCGGGCGACCTGCACGTCACGGTGCCGGGCGAGCGGCTCGTCGTGGCCGTCATCGACGGGCTCGGCCACGGGCCGGACGCCGCCCACGCGGCCGGACGGGCGGCCGAGGTCGTCGAGGCGCATCCCGGCGAGCGCCCCGACGCGCTCCTGCGCCGCTGCCACGAGCAGCTCCGCAGCACTCGCGGTGCCGCGATCACGATCGTGTCGATCGACGAGGCCGGCGGCGAGATGACGTGGGTCGGCGTGGGGAACGTTCAGGCGGCGCTGCTCCAGGCCCGCCCGGCGTCCGGCGGCGCGCGGGAATGGGTGCCGCTGCGCGGCGGTGTGGTCGGCTACCTGCTGCCCTCGCTTCGGACGGCCACGGTCAGGCTCGAGCGCGACGATGTGCTCGTCCTTGCCACCGACGGCGTGCGGCCGGTCTTCGGCGACTGGCCCGGCCCCGGCGAGCCGCCCGAGAACGTGGCGGCGCGCATCCTCGCCGAGCAGGGCCGCGGCACCGACGACGCGCTCGTCCTGGTGGCCCGCTACCGGGGCGGGCTGCCGGCGAAGGCGGAGTAGACCTGCTCGGCGCGGCGTCGCATCGAATCCAGGCGCGGGGCGCGGTAGCGCTCGGCCAGGGCGGCCCGAAGCTCATGCCGCTCCGCGGACGGCCGCGCGACGCGGTGCTCGAACGGCACGGCGCTCTGCCGCCCGGTGCCGGTCGCCGCGAGCCTGGCGGCGTCGAGCTCCTCCGCCGTCTCGAGGCCCGACATGTACCGCCCGATGTGCGCCTCATACGCGGGCCGGGCCGCACGCTCCTCGATGAACGCGAATACCCGCTCGACGCTCTCGGGCGTGTGCACGAACGGCGCAAAGGCCGTCCCGAAGCGGCCGTTCAGCTCCTCGATGAGCGAGCCCAGGTCGGTCGTCACCCGCGAGAACTCGCCGACCACCATCCGGTCGCGGTGCGGCAAGAGGCGGCCGTAGAAGCGCGTCCATGCCGCCAGGGCCACCTCCGGCGTGAGGTACGGCTCGCGGATGAGCGACGACGCGACCGCGGCCTCGGGGTCGCGGATCGTGACGAGGCACGGGAGCCCGCGCTCGGCACCGGCGATCAGGTGGGCGGGCGCATGGAGCAGGTGCGCCAGCCGAACTGGCCGCGTCTGCGCCTGCTGGAACGCGACCGCGGCGAAGACGCAGGCGCTCCGGGTGAAGCCGTCGATCACGGCCTCGGTGTCGTCCCCGACCACCATGTGGCCGTACTTGCGCCGGGCGAGCGGCAGGTACGCGGGATGGGCCGAGAGCCGGCTTCGGAGCGACCATCGCAGCCGGCGAGCCGGCGTCGAGAACCGGCCGTGGGGGCCTGCGACCACGGTGCGAGGGTACGATGGCGCGTCGCGGGCGTCAAGCAGTCGGCTCTGTGTGAGGTGTGCTTGAAGATTTCGTAAGCCCGGCGCTCCCGCCGCCGCCGGTGGGTATCTTCTCGCGAGCTCCCGACCTGGAAGGAATCCCCATACCTCCACTTCACCACAGCAGCCGTCGCGGTGCCGCCGCCCTGGTCGCCGCCCTCGTGCTCCTCGCCGGGTACGCGGCGCCGGCACCGGCGTCCGTCGGCGCCCACGTCGCCCAGCGCGCGGTGCGCGGCTGGCAGGTGCCCGCCTCCGACTGGAGCCCGGGCAACAAGGAGGCCGGCCGGGTCGACGATCTGCTCCGCGCCGGGAGGCGGCTGTACGTCGCCGGGAACTTCGCGGAGCTCGCGAACCACGCGGGCCGGGTGGTGCGGCGCTCATACCTCGCATCCGTCCGCGCCAGCACGGGCAAGCTCGGCGGGTTCGCGCCGCGGATCAACGGTCGCGTGTTCGCGCTCGCCAAGGCGCATGGACTGCTCTTCGTCGGCGGGTCGTTCTCGTCGGTGAACGGGCACGCCCGGCACAACATCGCCGCCTTCAACATGCGGACAGGGCGCCTGAGCCACCGGCTCCGCGACCTCCACATCCCCGGGGTGGTCGAGGCGCTCGCGGCGAACCGCAAGGCGGTCTACGTCGGCGGGTCGTTCTCGTCGGTCGGCGGCCGGCGCAGGGCCAACCTGGCCAAGCTCACCGTCCGCGGCGGCCGCTACCGCGTGGCGCGCGGCTGGAGGCCGCGGGCGAACAAGATGGTGCGCGCGATCGTGATCGTGTCGTCCCAGCGGATCGTCGCGGGCGGCGACTTCACCGTCGTGAGCGGCCGGCGCCAGGAGCACATGGTGGCGCTCGGCGGCGGGCGGCGCGGCCGGGTGAAGCAGTGGAGGAGCCATCCGCGCGCGGAGATCCTCGACCTGGCCCAGGCCGGCAAGTCGATCTACGCGGCGGAGGCCGGCTCGGGCGGGACGGCGCTCAAGTACGGCGCCCGGCACGGGAAGCAGAAGTGGTTCTACAAGACCGACGGGAACGTCCAGGCCGTCACCGTGGTCGGGCGCTCCCCGGTCTTCGGGATGCACGGCGACAACGTCGCCCCGCGCAAGAACCGCGACATGTCCGAGTTCGGGCACGGCCACCGGATCGAGCGGCACAAGCTCTTCATGCTGACCAAGAAGGGCAAGCTGCGAAGCTGGAACCCCGACCTGACCTCGACGGAGGGCGTGCTCGGCGTCTGGGCCCTGTGCGCGGGCGGCGGGAACGTCTATGCCGGCGGCGACTTCACGGTCGTCCACGGGAAGAAGCAGGAGCGGCTGGCGATCTTCCGCCACGTCTGAGCGGCCCGCGGGCGCTACCGTAGCGCGATGCCCAGGTCGCGCGTCCGCCTCACGGCCCGCGGGGTGCTCTTCGTCGTGCTCGCGCTCGGCCTGCTCGGGATCGCGGTCGCGGCTGCCACGGCGCGCGAGTGGGCCGTCGCCGCCGCCGCGGCGGTCCTGGCCGCGTGGATGGCAGATCTCGCGCTTCGTGACCTGGGCCTCAGGAGCCGGGCGTAGGACTCGGCCTGCGCGCACCGAAGACGCACCTCCAGGCGATAGAGTCTTGTTGCACGCGATGCAAACCACGCCGCCCGCACTCCGCCCGCCTCTCGACGCCTACATGGCGTGGATGCGCGGCCGCGGCATGTCGCCGGCCACCCTCCGCGCCTACGCGGCCGACCTGCGCCAGCTCGACCGCTGGCTGGCGGCGGCCGGGATCGGCCCCGAGGAGGCCGACGACCTCACGCTGCGGCGGTTCGCCGCCCATCTCGGCACGCTGCGCTACGCGCCGGCGACCGCCGCCCGCAAGCTCTCGGCGGCCCGGGGTGCGTACGGCTTCATGCTCGACCGCGGCCTCGTCGAGCGCAATCCCGCGGCGCTCGTCCCCGGCCCGCGCCAGGTGCGCACGCTGCCCGCGACCTTCTCGGAGCCCGAGGTGGAGGAGCTGCTCGACCGTCCGCTCGCCGCGGATCCGCGCCGTCTTCGCGACCGCGCCCTGCTCGAGCTGCTCTACGGCTGCGGCCTTCGCGCCTCCGAGGCGTGCGGGCTACGGATCGCCGACGTGGATGCCGATGAGGGCATGGTGCGCGTGACCGGGAAAGGCGGCAAGGAGCGGATCGTCCCGCTCGGAGGCGCCGCCGCCGACGCGCTCGGGCGCTATCTGCGCTCGGGTCGCCCCCGCCTCGGCCGGCCGGCGACCGACCGCGTCTTCGTGAGCGTCCGCGGCCGCCCGCTCGGCCCTACCGACGTCCGCCGGGCGCTGCGGCGCGAGCTGGACGCAGCGGGCCTCGCCCAGCGCTCGCCGCATGCGCTTCGGCACACCTTCGCCACCCATCTGCTCGAGCACGGCGCCGACCTGCGCAGCATCCAGGAGCTCCTCGGCCATGCATCTGTGGGGACGACACAGGTATACACACACGTGAGCGTGCGCCACCTGCGGGCTGCGCACGCCGCCTCCCATCCGCGGGCACGATGAGCGACGACTCCACCTCCATCTGGGACGACTACAAGCGCACGGGCGACAAGCGCCTGCGCGACCGCCTGATCCTGACCTACGCGCCGCTCGTCAAGTACGTGGCCGGGCGGCTGGGAACGGGCCTGCCGGCGCATGTGGACGAGGGCGACCTGGTGTCGTACGGCCTGCTGGGGCTCATGAACGCGATCGAGCGCTTCGACCCGCATCGCGACACGAAGTTCGAGACCTACGCGATCAGCCGCATCAAGGGCTCGATCATCGACGAGCTGCGCTCGATGGACTGGGTGCCGCGGTCGGTGCGAAGCCGGGCGCGCGAGATCGAGCGCGGGATCGTCGAGCTCGAGCACAAGCTGCACCGGCCGCCCTCCGACGAGGAGATCGCGGCGCACCTCGGCATCACCGACTCCGAGTTCCACGACAGCCTGACGCAGATCTCGCGCTCGTCGGTTGCGGCCCTCGACGAGCTGTGGACGATCTCGTCGTCGGGCGGCGACACCGTCTCGCTGATCGACACGCTCCAGGACCCGAACGCCGACGACCCCTCCACCGAGATGACGCGGACAGAGGTGCGCGAGGCCCTGGCGGGAGCCATCGGCAAGCTGCCCGACCGCGAGAAGACGGTCATCACGCTCTACTACTACGACGAGCTCACGCTGCGCGAGATCGGCGAGGTGCTCGGCGTCACCGAGTCGCGCGTGTCCCAGCTTCACACCAAGGCGATCCTGCGTCTCAAGGCAAAGCTCCAGGGCAGCCTCGAGCGGGCATCGGCCGAGCGGTTCAGGTAGCTGGGGGCGTCCGCCGCGCGATAACCTCCTGCACGTCCACCTGATTCGTCTTGGAGGCCACGCATGCCTGGAACGGAGCCCGGCAAGATCCGAAACGTCGCCGTGATCGGCCATCGCGGCACAGGCAAGACCTCGCTCGTCGAGGCCCTGCTGTTCGAAGCGGGCACCGTGAACCGGCTTGGCAGCGTCACCGAGAAGTCGACGGTCTCGGACTTCGACGACGAGGAGCGCCGGCGCGAGATGTCGATCTCGGCCACGGTCACGCACCTCGAGTGGGACGGCCGCACGATCAACCTGATCGACACGCCGGGCGAGCCCAGCTTCCAGGCCGACGTGCTGGGCGCGCTCAGAGTGGTGGAGGGCGCGATCGTCACGGTGTCGGGCGTCATGGGCGTCGAGGTGGGGACGGAGCGGCTGTGGAAGCGCTGCGAGGAGCTCGGGCTTGCCCGCCTCATTCTCGTGAACCTCCTCGACCGCGAGCGGGCCGACTTCTTCACGGCGCTCGAGGCTCTGCAGGAGCGGCTGTCGCCGAAGTGCGTGGCGGTGGAGCTCCCGATCGGCAGCGAGCACGAGTTCCACGGGATCGTCGACCTCGTCCACATGGTCGCCTACGACCACGGCGAGGGCGCGGGCCGCGACGAGCCGATCGAGATCCCCGAAGACCTGCGCGCGACCGCCGACGAGTACCACGACAAGCTGATGGACGTCGTGTCCGAGACGTCCGACGAGCTGATGGAGCGCTACCTGGAGGGCGGCGAGATCACCCGCGAGGAGATGGCCGACGCGCTCAAGAAGCTCGTCATCGAGGGCGAGCTCTTCCCGGTGGGCTGCGGCGCCGCGACCCGCAACATCGGCTCGCACGGCCTGCTCGACCTGATCGTCGAGGGCCTGCCGTCGCCGCTTCGCGCCAAGAACCTGCCGGAGGTCGGCGACGCCGGAACGGTGGCCTACGTCTTCAAGACGATCGCCGACCCCTACAGCGGCAAGCTGAACCTGCTTCGCGTCTTCGCGGGCGAGGTGCGGTCGGACTCGACGCTCGTCAACAACCACACCCACTCGAAGGAGCGCATCGGGGCGCTGCTCACGATCCAGGGCAAGGAGCACGGGCAGACCGACGTCCTCGGGACGGGCGCGATCGGCGCCGTCGCGAAGCTCAAGGAGACCGGCACCGGCGACGTCCTCTCCGACTCCGACGCGGCGGCCGAGATCGAGCCGCTCGGGGTCCCGGCCCCGGTCGTGTCGTTCGCGATCGAGCCCAAGCACAAGGGCGAGGAGGAGAAGGTCGCGAGCGCGCTTCGCCGGCTCCAGGAGGAGGATCCGGCGCTCGACGTGCACCGCGACTCGCAGACCGGCGAGCAGATCGTGGCCGGCCTCTCGCAGATGCACGTCGAGGTGATCCTCGAGCGCATGCACCGCCGCTTCGGGGTCGAGGTCAACCTGCACCCGCCGCGCGTGCCGTACCTCGAGACCATCCGCAAGCCCTCCCGCGCCCAGGGCCGCTACAAGAAGCAGACCGGCGGCCGCGGGCAGTTCGGCGACTGCCACATCCGGCTCGAGCCGCTGCCCGGCCACGAGGGCTACGAGTTCGTCGACAAGATCGTCGGCGGCGTGATCCCACAGAGCTTCCGGCCGGCGGTCGACAAGGGCATCCAGGAGGCGATGATCCGCGGCGAGCTGGCGAGCTGCCCGGTGGTTGGGGTGAAGGTGACGCTCGTCGACGGCTCCTACCACACGGTCGACTCGTCGGAGATGGCGTTCAAGATCGCCGGCTCGATGGCGTTCAAGAAGGCGTTCTCCGAGGCCGACCCGGTGCTCCTCGAGCCGATCATGAGCCTGCACATCACCGTGCCCGACGAGTCGGTCGGCGACGTGATCGGCGACATGACGAGCCGCCGCGGCCGCGTGCTGGGGATGGACCCGATGTCCGGCGTCTCGACGGTCCACGCCGAGGTGCCCATGGCCGAGGTCCTGGCCTACGCGCCCGACCTCACGTCGATGACCGGCGGGCGCGGCGACTACTCGATGAGCCTCCTTCGCTACGAGGAGGTTCCGGGTCACGTCGCCCAGGGCCTGATCGCCGCCGCCAACAAGGACAAGGAGCTGGCGAAGGCGTAGGCACCGGGGCCTGGCCCCGAACGGGGCCTGGCCCCATGGGGTTCCCCCGCAGGTGCGCTAGTCGGAGACGATCTCGATCCGCACCCGCTGCCAGCCCGAGAGGCCGATGATCCGGGCGGCATGCTGGGAGAGGTCGAGCACGCCGTGGCCGAACGGGCCGCGGTCGTTCACGCGCACGGTCACCGACTTGCCCGTCACCGTGCTCGTGACGCGCAGGATCGTGTTGAACGGGAGCCACGGGCTGGCGGCCGTCAGCTTGTGCGGGTCGAAGATCTCGCCGCTCGCGGTCGGATCGCCGGCGAAGCCCGGCCCGTACCACGTGCAGTCGCCGTAGAAGACCCGACCGGTCGGCGTGGTGCCGCCGCCCGTCGTCGTGCCGCCGCCGTCGGTCTGTGCGAGCCGGTCACGGCGAGCCTGCTCGGCGGCCAGGCGGGCGCGCATCCTGGCCGTGATCGTCGCCAGCAGGTGGTGCCGGGCAGCGATGGCGGAGTCGATCCGGTGCGTGGCCGCCGCGATCTCGGCGATCTGGCTTCGCTGCGTGGCGATCTGGCCGTGCAGGCGGTCTCTGGTCGCCGTCAGGCTGGCCGTCTGCGCGGCGATGCGGCGGATGAGTGCGACCTCGCTGGAGTCGATTCGGTCGAGCACGTCCATGCGGTCGACGAGGTCGGCGACGGACACGGCCCCGAGGACGTAGGCCGTGGCGTCGGGCGCGCCGGCCTTGTAGTCGCCGATCACCTCGGCGGCGAGGGTGGAGCGCGCGGACGCGATCTGGGCCTTCTGGTCGGCGATCGTGACCTTCGTCACGCCGATCGCCGTCACGAGCGCGCCCAGGCGCGCGCGCGCGGAGTCGCGCCGTTGCACGAGCTCCGCGCGGCGCGCGTCGAGCTGGTCGAGCTGGCGCATCACCAGGGCCGCCGCGGTGCGGTCGGATTGCACCGAGCCCTGGGCGTGCGCCGGGAGGAGCGCGCAGGAGGCAACGACCCCCACCGCGAGGAGCCGCCGCAGTGCTGCAGTCCGTCGTTCGTGCGCCAACTTCCCCCCTTCCCGAACGCCCGGACCCTACCATCAGGGCCTGGGCAGGCACCGGCACATGCCACCCTGGAACCGCACGTTGCGGCACAAATGTGGCCGCTGGGTATACTCGGGGGCCCGTCCGGAATGGTGCGTGGGCGCGCGATGAATCGCATTCACCGGAACGACATCGAGACCATGTGCGCCGTCTGCGGGCGCACGATGCTGCTCGGCGAGCGGCTCGTGACCTTCCACCGGCTGGAAGGGGGGGATGCCCGCGTCTGCGAGCTGTGCATCGACGAGGCCGAGGTGCGCGGATGGGTGCGCGAGGGGACGCCGACGCTGCCGCTGGGCGGGCTCGCGCCGCTCCGGCCGAAGGGCCTGAAAGGGCTTCTCGGGCCGCGCCGCAGGCCCATGAGCCCGGCGCCGCTCGACCCCGGCGAGCTCCCGGAGGACCCGCGGGGCGCGGTCGAGGCGGGCGTGGAGCTCTTCAACGAGAGCGGCCACCCGCGCACCGTGTCGGGCATCGCCCGCACGCTCGGCGACCCGCGTGTGAGCGTCGTGCAGCGAAACGCGAGCGAGGTCGTCGTGACGGTCGCCTGGGACCTGTCCTGGTACCAGTACCGCATCGACATGCTCGGCCCGCGTCCGGTCACGCTTCATCGGCGCGGCGAGGAGCTCGCCGAGATCGAGTCGCGCTTCCAGGCCTGGAACGCCACCGTCGAGGCCGACGGCACCGTCGCCCTGGCGAGCTAGCTCTCGGCGTCGAAGGCGTCGATGCGAGGGAACGTGCCAAGCGCCCGCGGGCGGCGCCGGTCGCGCACCTCGCGGCGTTCGTCGACGATGTCCCCGGGCCCGTGGCGGCGGTCGTTCGAGGCGCCCTCGCGGCGGTCGACGATCACCTGCACGTTGGGGTTCCCGGCGTAGTGCTCGGTCATCCGATCGAGCAGCTCGCCCTCGAGCTCGCGCGGTATCACGCAGTAGATCACCACTGAAGTAGACACCGGCCGGCCGCCCGCCGTCAAGGGGTATGCTCGCGGGATGGCCGTGCCGAGCGGACTGGAGTGCCTGCGGTGCCGCCGGCGGTATCCGATCGTCCCGATGCCGGCCGGGTGCCCCTCGTGCTCGACAGAAGGCACGCCGTCGAACGTGGCGCCCGTGTACGCCCGCATGACGCCGCTTCGGCCGGGGAAGGCCACGGGGCCGGGAATGGCCCGCTATCTCACCCAGCTCCCCGTCGGGCGCGACCGGCTGGTGACGATGGGGGAGGGCGACACGCCCCTCCTCGCGACGCAGGCGCTCGGGCCCCAGCTCGGCCTTCGCCGCCTCCTCGTGAAGGACGAGCGCCAGAACCCGACCGGGAGCTGGCGCGACCGCTTCGCCGCGCTCGCCGTCTCGCAGATCGAGGACTCGAGCGTGACGGTCGGCGGCGCCGGCGACGAGGCCCAGTGCGTCTCGCTCGCGAGCTACGCCGCCAGGGCCGGGCTGCGGTCGGTGAGCCTGGTCGACACGGCCGTCTCCGAGCGCGCCCGCGACGCCATCGAGGCGGTCGGCGGACGGGTGGTGGGCGTCACGAACCCGGAGGGGCGCTGGCCGCTTCTGGCGGACGCCGAGCGTACGCTGGGCTGGCGGGCGGTGTCGAACCGGGCCTCGCCGCCCATCGGGAGCGACCCGCTCGCGATCGAGGGCTACCGCACGATCGCCTACGAGATCGCCGAGCAGCTGCGCTTCGGCGCGCCCGATCTCGTCGTCGCGCCGGCCGGGCTTGGCGACGGCCTTCAGGGGATCTGGCGCGGCTTCCGCGAGCTGGTCTCGTGGGGGCTGCTCGACCGTATCCCGCGGATGGTGGCCGTGGAGCTGGGTGGGGCCGTTGCGAGCGCGCTGGCGAGCGGCAAGGACTGGGTCGCGCCTACCGGCTACGTCGAGTCTCCGGCGCGGGCGCTGGCCGGAGTGACCGGGACGGTGCAGACGCTGCACGCCGTCGTCGAGTCGGAGGGGCTCGTGGTGCGCGTGTCCGACGCCGAGCTCGACCAGGCCCGGATGCAGATGGGCGAGCTCGAGGGCACCTGGATCGATCTCGCCTCCGCGGCGCCCATCGCGGCGGTCATCAAGCTGGCCCAGCGCGGCGACGTGCCGGCCCGGACGGTCGTCGTCGCCGTCGTCACCGAGCATGGGATCCACGACGAGTCGTCGGTCGCCGCCGGCGCGCTCGAGACCGTCGACGGGCGGGTCGACGACCTCCTGCGCGTCCTGGCAGTGCGGGGTGAGTGAGGCCGTCCGCCTCTGGGTGGACGGCGGGTCGCGCGGGAACCCTGGGCCGGCTGCCACGGGCTACCGGATCGAGGACGAGGCCGGCACGGTGCTCGTCGAGGCGGGCGAGACGATCGGCGTCGCGACCAACAACGTCGCCGAGTACCGAGCGCTGATCGCCGGCCTTCGCGCCGTGGCCGCGCTGGGCGCGGGCGAGGTGGAGGTGCGGGCCGATTCCCAGCTTCTGATGCGCCAGATGACGGGCGCCTACCGGGTGAAGAACGCCGCGCTGCGCGAGCTGTGGCTCGAGGCCCGGCGGGTCGCAGGGGCGTTCGAGCGCGTCAGATTCGTCGAGATCCCGCGGGCCGAGAACGCCGCCGCCGACCTCCAGGTCAACCTGGCGCTGGACGCCGCCGGGCCCTGAGCGCGGGTATACTGACCCCTCTCCAGCGGCTGTAGCTCAGTTGGCTAGAGCGTCTGCTTGCCATGCAGAAGGTCGAGGGTTCGAGCCCCTTCAGCCGCTTTTTTTGGCCTAACCAAGCTGTGTAGCGTCGGTTGTCGCTGCGTCCGTGTGGGGCGTGGCTGAGAGTGCGATGCGGCGGCGGGATGACCCGTAACCAAGCTGGCGGAGTTTGATCCTGCCTTGAATCGGACCTGTCTCCCGCCGTCGCGTCGCTCGACTGGCCGGTGACCTGATAGAAGCTTGCGTGCCTTTGCCCGACACAGCCCTGTCCAGGCCGGTCGACCACATCGACCGGGAGGGAGGCTACGTGAGCGAGTGGACGGTGGCAATCGGGGTGGACACCCACAAGCAGGTGCATGTGGCAGTGGCGGTCGATCAGGTGGGAGCCCAGATCGACTCCTGCATGGTGGCTGCGACGCCGGTCGGCTATCGGCGTCTTTTGTCGTGGGCGATGCGACTGGGTAGCCCAATCTTCGGCGTCGAGGGCTGCGGCAGCTATGGCGCCGGCCTGGTGCGATTCCTGGAGGCCGAGCGTGTGACGGTGTATGAGTGTGAGCGGCCGCGCCGGGGCGAGCGTCGCCGCGGCAAGAACGACCTGATCGACGCCGCCTTGGCGGCGCGCAGACTCGTTTCTGGTCAGGGGTTGAGTGTGCCTCGTGGTGGCGGCCAGCGCGAGCAGCTGCGGCTGCTGTTGCTCGAGCGGCGCGGCGCCGTGCGGGCGCGCACCGCGGCGCTCAACCAGCTCAGCGCGCTGGTCGTAACGGCGCCCGATCCGCTTCGCCACCAGCTGGCGCCCCTGTCCAAGCACCGGCTCGCCAAACAGGCAAGCCAGCTTCGACCAGGCCCGGTCGCGGATGTCTTGCGTCGGATCGCTGCTCGAGTCGAGCAGCTCTCGGACGAGATCGCCGAGATCGACCGCGGCCTGGCTGTCATCGTCGCCGAGACGGCGCCGCAGCTGCTCAGCGAGTGCGGCGTCGGAGCAGTCTGCGCGGCGCAACTGCTCGTCTCCAGCGGCGATCCCAGCCGAATGACCAGCGAGGCCGCCTTCGCGGCCCTGGCAGGCACAACGCCCGTCGACGCCTCCAGCGGCAACCAGCACCGCCACCGGCTCAACCGCGGCGGCGATCGTCAACTCAACTGGGCGCTGCACGTGATCGCCCTGCAACGCATCCACCACCACACCGAGACCGCGGCCTACTACCAGCGCCTACTCACCACCGGGAAAACCACTCGAGAAGCACGCCGCTGCGTCAAACGAGCCCTCGCCCGACGCTTCTACCATCGCCTCTGCGAATCACACACAGCCGCCTTGACAACATAGAAGCGTCCGTTTCCAGAGGGATCGAAGGGGCCAGAATCTCGATCGTCTGACAGAGTGTAGACCGCGGCGCGCCGATCGCTTCAGAGATGCACGCCGGCCTCATGTCTTCACCGTCGAAATGGCGGACCCGTGCCACGCCGCTTGTCTTGTGTGGCGAAGGGCTCTAGGGTGGGTTCGTGCTGATCTGCACGAGTTGTGGGCACGAGAACGGCGAGGGCGCCAGGTTCTGCGAGGAGTGCGGCGTCTCACTTTCGCCCGCGGGGGCGCAGGAGCAGCGCAAGACGGTGACGGTCCTGTTCTGCGACCTGACCGGCTCGACCGCGCTCGGCGAGACGCTCGATCCCGAGCGGCTGCGTGCGCTGCTCGCGCGCTACTTCGAGCGGATGAAGGCGATCGTCGAGCGGCACGGCGGCAGCGTGGAGAAGTTCATCGGCGATGCGGTGATGGCGGTGTTCGGCGTGCCGGTGCTGCACGAGGATGACGCGCTGCGCGCGGTGCGGGCGGCGGTGGAGATGCGAGACGCGCTGCCCGAGCTCGGGCTGCAGGGGCGGATCGGGGTCATGACGGGCGAAGTCGTGACCGGGACGGCGGAGCGGCTCGCGACGGGGGACGCGGTCAACGTCGCGGCTCGGCTGGAGCAGGCGGCGCAGCCGGGCGAGGTGCTGATCGGCCAGCCGACGCTCGCGCTCGTTCGCGACGCGGCCGACGTCGAGCCGGTCGAGCCGCTCGAGCTGAAGGGCAAGGCCGAGCCGGTTCCCGCCTACCGGCTGCTGCGGGTGCGCGACGCGCCGGAGCGGCGGCACGGGGAGCTGTTCGTCGGCCGTGAGCGCGAGCTCGCGCTCCTCCGAGAGGCATGGGAGCGTGTGCGGGCCGGAGCAGCGCTGCGAGCTGGTCACGGTCATCGGCGATGCCGGCGTCGGCAAGTCTCGGCTCGCCGCGGAGTGCTTGGCTTCGATCGAGGCGACGGTCGTCCGCGGCCGCTGCCTCCCCTACGGCGAGGGGATCACCTACTGGCCGGTCGTCGAGGTGCTGAAGCAGCTCGGACGTGCTGCCTCCGGACGAGGCCGCCGCGGCGGCGATCCGCTCGCTGCTCGGCGAGGACCGGAGGCGGCGACGTGCCGCGGAGGAGATCGCCTGGGCCTTCCGCAAGACGCTGGAGCAGGCTGCGGCGGAGCGGCCGCTGGTGGTCGTCTTCGACGACATCCAGTGGGGCGAGGAGACGTTCCTCGACCTGATCGAGCACGTCGCGCTCCTGTCCTCGGGCGCGTCGATCCTGCTGCTCTGCATGGCGCGGCCGGAGCTCGGCGAGCGCCGCCCCGCCTGGCCGGTGACGCTTCGGCTCGAGCCCCTGCGCGACGAAGACGTCGACGAGCTCATCCCGGAGCGCATCGGCGAGCGACCTGCGCGAGAAGATCGCCCGGGCCGCGGGCGGCAACCCGCTCTTCATCGAGGAGATGCTGGCGATGGCCGGCGAGGCGGAGGGCGAGGTGGTCGTCCCGCCCACGCTGCGGGCGCTGCTGGCGCGCGCGCCTCGATCAGCTCGAGACGGGCGAGCGGAGCGTGCTCGAGCGGGGCGCGATCGAGGGGGAGATCTTCCACCGGGGTGCCGTGCAGGCGCTCGCACCCGAGGAGACCCAGGTGACGCCGCGCCTGGCCGCGCTCGTCCGCAAGGAGCTGATCCGCCCGGACAAGCCGCAGCTCGCCGGCGAGGACGGCTTCCGCTTCCGCCACCTGCTGATCCGCGACGCGGCCTACGACGCGCTGCCGAAGGCGACCCGCGCGGACCTCCACGAGCGCTTCGCCGCCTGGCTGGAGGAGCACGGGACCGAGCTCGTCGAGCTGGACGAGCTCCTCGGCTACCACCTCGAGCAGGCCTGCCGCTACCGCGCCGAGCTCGGGATGACCGACGACGACGATCTGGCGGCGGCGGCGCGGCGGCACCTGACTGGCAGGCGGCCTCCGCGCGACATCTCCGCCAGGACTATGGCGCCGCCGTGAGCCTGCTCGAGCGCGCCGCCGCGCTCGTACCGCCGGCCGAGGTCGACCTCGCCCTCGAAACCGAGCTCGGCGAAGCACTGCTCTGGACAGGCAGGGCCGACGACGCGCTGCGGCGCGCAGAAGCCCTCGCCGAGCGAGCCGCTGCGGCGGGCGACCGTGTCGGCGAGCTCTGCGGGAGCGATCCAGGCGGCCATGTTCCGCATGACCGTCGAGCCGGAGGGCGCGGCGGAGACGCTGTCCACGCTGGTCGAGCAGCGCGTTGCCCGTATTCCAAGCCGCCGGCGACGACATGGCGCTGTACGTCGCCTACTCCGCGCTCGCTGAGGTGGCGTTCATGCGCGGCCAGATGGACGCAGCGCTGGAGGCGTACGAGCGGGCCTTCGCCCACGCTCAACAGGCGGGCTACTTCCCGCCTGCGTCGGCTGAGGCTCGCGCCCTCGGTCGCTTCCTCGGGCACGACGCCCGTGTCGGAACTGCTCGCCTGGCTCGACGAGAACGAGCCATCGGTGGGGCGGGACTACCCCCTCGGTGGCTACCGGGCCGGGGCGCTGGCCATGCTCGGGCGCTTCGGCGAGGCGCGCACAATCCTCGCCGAGACGCGCGCAGCGCTCGCGGAGCGCGGTGGCGGAGTCCTGCTCGCGACGTCACCGGCTTCGCGTCGACCTGGGTCGAGCTCTGGGCAGGCGACCCCGCGGCAGCATACCGAGTTCGGATTCGCCGGGTTCCGGCTGTTCGAGGAGCTGGGGGAGCTGAGCTCGCTGTCGACCATTGCCGGGTACCTGGCGCAGGCCCTCTACGCGCTTGACCGGCTTGACGAGGCCGACGCCTGGGCCGGCCGCACGGCGGAGCTCGGCGCGAGCGACGACGCCTCGTCCGAGAACCTCTGGCGACAGGTCAGAGCCAAGGTGCTCGTGCGCCGTGGCGAGCACGCTGAAGCGGAGCGGCTCGCCCGTGAGGCAGTCGCGATCTGCAAACGAACCGACGGTCTAGACGGGCAAGGCGACGTGTACGCCGACCTCGCCGAGGTGCTCCAGCTCACCGGGAAGGCCGACGGAGGCAGCGGCCGCATTCGAGCGGGCGCTCGACTGCTACGAGCGGAAGGGAAACGTCGTCATGGCGGCACGGATGCGCGATCGGCTGGCGGCTGCTGTGGCCTAGACATCCGGCGCGAAGAGATTGGGGCATCGAGGGTTCGAGCCCCTTCAGCCGCTTTAATTTCTCTGTCGCTAACAGGAATCTCCGCCGCGCCGAACGGGGTCGAACGCGCTTGTGCCGCATGCCCCGATGTCGGCGCTGTCGATCATGCCCCGCCGCCCTCGATGGCGTCGGCCGCCTTCAGCGCCGCGTGCGCGGCCAGGAAGGCTTGCCGGCCGGCCGGCGTCCCGCAATAGACGGTCGCGTGTAGCAGCACTTCGCGGATCTCGTCGACCGTCACGCCCGACTCCAGCGCACCCCTCACACAGATACCCAACTCCTCGTACCGCCGCAGCGCCGTCAGCATGCCGAGGTTCAACATGCTGCGGGTGCGCCGGTCGAGTTCCAGCCGGCTCCAGGCGTACCCCCACGCCCACTCAGAGTTAGCAGTTGCTGGAACGGCAGCATGAATTCGTCCGCGCTGGCCATGCTCGCGTCGACGTATTCGGCGCCAAGCACCTCGCGTCGAACCTCCAGCCCCCGCTCGAACAGTTCACCCTCGGGCATGGTGCCTCCTCATCTCAACCGACGATTGCGGCTCGTGTGTCAACGATGCCACAACGGCAGCGGTGGGAGATGCGTTGGCGGGCGCGGGAGTCCCGGCACGTCATCCTTAGGGCTGTTGGAGTGCCCGAGCCCCGTCAACCGCTTTCGTAGACCGAGGTGCACCGACCCTGGCACCGACGCACGCCGACACTGCCGCCTTGTCTTGCGTCCCTGACGGCTCTAGTGTGGCTTCGTGCTGATCTGCACGAAATTGTGGGCATGAGAACGGCGAGGGCGCCAAGTTCTGCGAGGAGTGTGGCCTCTCGCTCTCGTCGGTGCCTGCGCCCGCGAGAACGCAGGAGCAGCGCAAGACGGTGACGGTCCTGTTCTGCGACCTCACGGGCTCGACGGCCCTCGGCGAGTCGCTCGACCCTGAGCGGCTGCGTGCGCTGCTCGCGCGCTATTTCGAGCAGATGAAGGCGATCGTGGAGCGGCACGGCGGCAGCGTGGAGAAGTTCATCGGCGACGCCGTGATGGCCGTGTTCGGGGTGCCGGTGCTGCACGAGGACGACGCGCTTCGTGCGGTGCGGGCTGCCGTGGACATGCGCGACGCACTGCCCGAGCTGGGGTTGCGGGGGCGGATCGGCGTCATGACTGGGGAGGTCGTGACAGGGACCGAGGAGCGGCTCGCGACCGGTGACGCGGTCAACGTCGCGGCCCGGCTGGAGCAGGCGGCCCAGCCGGGCCAGGTGCTGGTCGGCGAGCCGACACTGGCGCTCGTCCGCGACGCGGCGGAGGTCGAGCCGATCGACCCCCTCGAGCTGAAGGGCAAGACCGACCCGGTTCTCGCATATCGGCTGCTGCAGGTGCGCGACGCGCCCGAGCGCCGGCACGGGGAGCAGTTCGTGGGCCGTGACCTCGAGCTCAGGATCCTGGGGGATGCATGGGAGCGCGTGCGCTCGGAGCAGCGCTGCGAGCTGGTCACGGTCATCGGCGATGCCGGCGTTGGCAAGTCCCGACTCGCCTCGGAGGCTCTGTCTTCCGTGGACGCGACGGTCGTCCGTGCCCGCTGTCTCCCGTATGGGGATGGGATCACGTACTGGCCGGTCGTCGAGGTACTAAAACAGCTCGACCTGCAGCCCGCAGAAGAGGCCGCCGCAGTGGCCATCCGTTCGTTGCTCGGCGAGACGGAGGTGGCGACGATCGGCGGAGGAGATCGCATGGGCGTTCCGCAAGACGCTGGAGCAGGCTGCGGCCGGGCAGCCGCTGGTGGTCGTCTTCGACGACATCCAGTGGGGCGAGCAGACATTCCTGGATCTGGTCGAACACGTAGCGCTCCTGTCGGCGGGCGCATCGATCCTGCTGCTATGCATGGCGCGGCCGGAGCTCGCCGAGCAGCCGCCCCACCTGGCCAGTCACGCTCCGTCTCGAGCCACTCGGCGACGAGGACGTCGACGAGCTCATACCGCCGCAGATCCCCGCCGAGTTGCGCCGAGACGATCACCCGCGCCGCGGGCGGTAACCCGCTCTTCATCGAAGAGATGCTGGCGATGGCCAGCGAGGCGGAGGGCGACCTGACCGTCCCGCCCACGCTGCGGGCACTCCTCGGCACGCGCTTGGATCAGCTCGATACGGCCGAGCGAAGCGTGCTCGAGCGGGGGGCGATCGAGGGAGAGATCTTCCATCGGGGTGCCGTTCAGGCGCTCGCACCCGTGGAGACCCAGGTGACGCCGCGGCTGGCCGCGCTCGTCCGGAAGGCGCTGATCCGCCCCGACAAGACGCAGCTCGCAGGCGAGGATGCCTTCCGCTTCCGCCATCTGTTGATCCGCGACGCGGCTTACGACGCGCTGCCGAAAGCCACCCGCGCAGACCTCCACCAGCGTTTCGCACTCTGGCTGGAACAGCATGGGGCGGAGCTCGTGGAGTTGGATGAGGTCCTCGGCTACCACCTCGAACAAGCCTGCCGCTACCGCGCTGAGCTCGGAACAGGCGAGGATGGCATTCTGGCCGCCTCGGCCCGGCTACACCTCGCAGCAGGCGGCCGGCGCGCCGCCGTCCGCCAGGACTACCCCGCCGCCACAACCCTGCTCGAGCGTGCCGCCGCGCTCGCTCCGCCAGGCGAGCTCGACCTCGCCGTTGAGTGCGACCTGATCGACGCGCGGTACTGGGGAGGCGACGCCGGCAGCGCGCTGAGCCGCGCGGAATCCCTCGCCGAGAGCGGCGCGGCGGCAGGCGATGGCGTGGCCGAGCTCTGTGGGCGGATCAAGGCCGGTTTCATCCGTCTGTACCTCGAGCCCGAGGGCGCAGGGACCGAGAGGCTGGCAGCGCTCGTGGAAGAGGCACTGCCGGTGTTCCAGTCCGCGGCCACGACTTGGGCCTGTACACGCCGTATGACGCACGCGTGGGGTGGCGTTCCATCGCGCGCGCATGGACGCGGCGCCGAGGCATACGAGCGGGCTGCCGTCCATGCTCGGCAAGCTGGCCGGCCGCGGCGAGGTATTGGCGTACCGCGCCCGCTTCCGCCTCGACGGTACGACGCCCGATCGGGGAACTACTGGTGTGGCTTGACGAGCCCGAGCAGCGAGCGGGGCGGGACCACCACCTCAGTCGTGTCGGGCGGCAGCGCTGGCTATGCTCGGCCGCTTCGACGAGGCGCGGGCGATCCTCGGCGAAGTGCGCGTGGAGTTGGCCGAACGCGGCGGCAAACTCCTACTCGCGTGCATCACCGCCACTGATGCCGTCGACATCGAGTCCTTGGCGGGGAATGCCGCCGCCGCTGCCGAGTTCGGGGCAGAAGGGTGCCGCCAGCTCGAGGAACTGGGCGACAGGGGCTACCTCTCGACGGCAACGGCCATGCACGCGCAGACTCTTTACGTGCTTGACCGGCTCGACGAGGCCGACGCTTGGGCCGGCCGCGCGGCGGAACTCGGCGCGAGCGACGACGCGGAGACGCAGATGATGTCGCGGCAGGTCAGGGCCAAGGTGCTTGCGCGCGGCGGCGAGCACGACGAGGCGGAGCGCCTCGCGCGCGAAGCGGTGGCGATCGCCGCGAAGACGGACCAACTCAACTCACAGGGCGAAGCGAACGCCGACCTCGGCCGAGGTGCTCCTGCTCAGCGGAAAGCCAGACGAGGCAAGAGCCGCGCTTGCCAGCAAGCGCTCGAGCGTTACGAGCGCAAGGAAAGCGTCGTCATGGCGCGGCGGATGCGCGATCGGCTGGCCGCTGTGGGGGCCTAGTATCGACCCCGTGCACGAGCTCGCGCCGGGGATCTGGCACTGGACGGCACCGCACCCGGATTGGGAGCCGGGCGAGCCGTGGGATCAGAACGTCTCCTCCTACGCGATCGACGACGGCGAGCGGCTGCTGCTCTTCGACCCGATCGCCCCGCCGAGCGAGATCGAGAGACGCGCGCCGAGCGCGAGACCGCGGTCGTGCTCACCGCGCCGTGGCACGAGCGCGACACCCAGCGCCTGGTCGAGCGGCTCGGTGTACCCGTATACACGCCGCTGCCCGATACCGCCGAGTACCTCATGCAGACGTACGGCGTCACCGCCGAGCAGGCGGGCGAAGGCAGCCCCGACGTCGTCTGGCTCCTCAAGGAGGGGATCGGCGAGGCGCACCTGTACGCGGCGGGCGACCGGCTGGACGTCGGTGTCGCGGCGTTTCCCGGACAGAAGCCGAACGACTGGTGCTCTGGATCGAGAGCCATCGCGCGGTCATCGCCGGCGACACGCTCGTCGATTTCGGCGAAGGCCTCGAGATCAACGCCCGGTGGCTGGGCCAGCAGGGGGTCTCGCGCGAGCAGGTGGTCGAGGGCCTGCGTCCGCTGCTCGATCTGCCTGTTGAGCACGTGCTCGCGACGCACGGCGGGCCCACCGGCCGGGCCGCCCTTGTGGCCGCGCTCTCCTGACGATCGCCGTCGCCACACCAGACGACCTCGAGGGTTCGAGCCCCTTCAGCCGCTCCTCCGAAATCCCCGCTCCGGCGGGGTTTTCGCGTTGATAGGTGGCTACTCGGTGACGAACTCGATCCCGTAGCGGGGTGCGGCCGCGGCGTAGCGCGCGGCGATCGCGTGGACGTAGTCCGGGATGTCGGCCGTCGGGTCGAGCGTCGGCTGCAGCGTCTCTTGAAAGAAGTTCTCGATCCCGGCCGGCCTGAAGGTCAAGATCATGCGCATCGTCTCGGTGCTCCGGTTGTGGAAGCGGTGCACGGTGCCGCGCGGCACGTTGACGAAGTCGCCGACTCCTGCGGTGATCCACTCGTCACCGAGCAGAATGCGGCACTCGCCCTCGAGGCGAACTGACCAGTGTGAGCGAGAGCTCGAGCCCCTTCAGCCGCTTTCTTCCCGCTCGCCCGGGTTCAGTCGTTGTGGTTCACGACCTCGACGTTGTGCCCGTCCGGGTCGAGCACGAAGGCGCCGTAGTAGCCGGGGTGATACACGGCCCGCTCGCCGGGGCCGCCGTGGTCCTGGTCGCCCGCCGCGATCGCGGCGGCGTGGAAGGCCCGCACCGTGGCGTCCGCGTCTGCCGGGAAGGCGAGATGGACGTGCTCGGTGAGTGGGCGCTCGTCGCGCACGAGCGAGAAGGAGAAGTCGGGGCCGGAGAGCCGCACGCGATCCGGCGCGTCGTGCGCGAGGTGCAGCCCGGCGCACGGCGCGATCGTCGTGTAGAAGCGCCGCGATGCCTGCGGGTCGCGGACGCGAAGCCACAGGTGGTCGATGCGGCCGTCGGCGACTGGCCGCTCGCGGTCCTGTGGACCGCCTCGACGCTGTTGCCGTCGGGGTCGAGCAGGAAGCCGCCGTAGTAGTCGGGGCCGTAGGCCGTGCGCGGCCCGGGCGCGCCGTCGTCCGGGTGGCCGGCGTCGATCCCGGCCTGCCAGAAGGCATCGACGGCCGCGCGGTCCGGCGCGCGGAAGCCGACGTGCAGGCCGCGGGTCAGGGGGTGCTCGCGGTCCGTCGGGCCGATCCACCAGTCGTCCCACCCCACCATCTGGGCGTCCGCGTGGCTCGGCTCGATGCCGAGCACGGAGAGCACGGTGCGGTAGAAGCGCTCGGACGCGGCGAGGTCGGATACCGCGCAGCCCACGTGGTCGAACATCGCCCCCGAGGCTAGCATCGCGGGTGTCTCGCGGGTTGGGCGAGAGGGGGCCCGACCGTCAGCGGGCCTCGATCGACCTCACGCCCCGACGCGCTCTGCCCGCGACTGCCACCGCTGCCACCCGACGACGCCGAGCGCCACTGCGCCCAGCACGGCGATCAGCAGATGCCCGTTGCCGAACGCGCCGTTGACGACGGATATCGCGCCGAACAGCGTCAGGATCGCGTCGCGGAGATTGCGGCGGTTCGCTCCCATTCGTCCTTCTCGTTCCCCCGCTTCTGGAGGATGTGCGCCCGAGAGGAAGGAGAAGCGGTTAGGGCGACCCGGCGGACGTTCGCGCGCGGCGGACCGTACCAGGTTGCCGGGTGCTCGTTGAGCGCCGTCCGTGCCGTGTCACCGGTCGAGCCGGGCTTCGATGCGGTCGAGCCGGGCGTTCAACTCGGTCACCGCCGTCGCGGTGGTACCCAGCGCATCGATGATGCGCTGGGTGTTCTCGGTCGCGGCCTTGAGGGCGGCCTCCTGCTTCTCGGCCGCGCCGCGCTCGATCGCCGTGCTCGTCACGGTGGCGGTGAGAAAGGCGATGAACGAGACCCCGACGACCATCTCGATCGCGCCGACGAGCTTGCCGACGGCGGTCGTAGGGACGACGTCCCCGTAGCCGACGGTGGTCACAGTCTGGAGCGCCCACCACGCGGCAAGACCGAACGACGAGAAGTTCTTGGAGTCGACGAGCCACATGAGGACGGCTCCGAGGACGGCGAGCACGAGGAAGGTGGAGGCGAGTCCGAGCGTCATGAACCGTCGGCCCGCGATCCGCCGTGCGCGTCGCGCTACGAGGGTTTGAGGCTCGGGTTGTGCGTCTCCGGCTGATGGAGCAGGCATGCGGTCTCCGTTCATGGCGGGTGCGGCGGTCCCTGGCCTCCCGCACCGGCAGCTGATGCGGCTGGCGGCTCGAGCCTCGCTGTGACGACGTGCGAGACGACGACGGCGACGATCACGATGGGCATGAGCGCGAGCCCGTCGTCCTGGAGGAAGAGCGTGGTGAGGAGGACGGCCGTGAGCGGAAGCCGGAGCATGGCCACGGTCACCGCGCCGATGCCGATCGCCGCGCCGGCGATCACCGGCAACCCGGGCAGGTGCGAGAGGGCGATGCCGCCGGCCGCGCCGACGAACATGCCCGGGAAGACCGGCCCGCCCCGGAAGGCGCTCAGTGACAGGGTGTAGGCGGCGCCCTTGCAGACGACCAGCAGGACGAGCGCGCCGAGGGTCCACCCGCCTGCGCTCTGGATCAATCCGGGCAGCGCGTCCTGTCCGGAGAAGAGCACCTGCGACGAGCCGCGGTCGGTGGCCTCCGCGAACACGACCGCCAGGCATCCGACTGCCACGCCGGCGGCGGGAGTCCACAGCATCCGCCGGCGTGCGACGACGGGCTGCAGCATGAGCGCCGAGCGCCGGATCGCGACGCCCACTGCGGCGCCAGCGACGCCCACGCCTATGGCCCAGAGGAACTCCACGACGTCCGGCGAGCCGAAGGGCGGGATGTCCGGGACGGCGAGCGAGAACGTGCCGAAGCCGGTCCAGTTGTCGAGGCCGATGAAGATGAGCGCTCCGACCCCGGCGGCCAGGAGCCCGGGGGTGAGCACGACCCCGAGCAGCGGGCCGCCCACTCCGGCCGTCTCCATCAGCAGGAAGGCACCCGTGAGCGGCGACCCCAGCAGCGTGCTGACGGCCGCGAAGCTGCCGGCGACCCCGAGCACCAGGCGCGCCGTGTCCGGGACGTCGCGGCGTGTGAGGTTCACCGCGAGGACGCCCAGGCCGCCGCCCATCGCGATGAGGGGCGCCTCCGGCCCGAGCACCGCGCCGAAGCTGAGCGTGGCCAGCGCCGCGGCCACGATCCCCGTGAGCGCCACCGGCTGCGTCGGCTCGCTCTTGAAGCCCGCGGAGGGCTCGTGTCCTCCGGTGCCCGGCAGCCGGGAGATCGCCAGCGCGACGAGCAGCCCTCCCAGCGCGACCATCGGAATCGGCCACCAGGCGGGCTCCGCGTCGAAGCCGAGATCCCCGGGTAGGGTCGTGAAGACGTAGTGCTGGAGCTCGCCGACCGCCTTCAGGAAGAAGTACGCGACCACGGCGATCGGCACCCCGACGAGAGCGCCCATCACGAGGATCGCGACGTAGCGCCGGCTCCGAAGCAGCTCCACCGGGTCGGGAGGCGGGTTACCGCCCGCCGCCCCGTTCGCGCCCATGCGCGCCGACCCGTCGTGCATCCGGCGGACGATGCCGACCTACTCGGCTCCCCGCTTCCTCCACATCGGGTGAAGAGGTCGGCCCGGCGCGAGTGCGAGGCGGTCTTGCAGCTCACGTAACGTGAGGATCTACGCTGGGTGGCGGGATGCCAGACCCGCGACATCCAGAGGCTGCGGACATGGGCTGGCGGGTCGGCCGGCTGGCCGCCGCGACCGGCGTGACGGTGCGGACGCTGCACCACTACGAAGAGCTCGGCGTGCTCGTCCCGACCGGGCGCAGCGAGGCCGGCCACCGGCTCTACGCCGACGCGGATCTGCGCCGGCTCTACCGGATCCTGGCGCTTCGCGAGCTGGGGATGTCGCTGGCGGATGTCCGCGAGACGCTTGACGACGGGGCCGATCTGGGTGCCGTGCTTCGTGCCCACCTGGCGCACGTGGAACGGTCGATCGACCGCCGGAGGGCGCTGCGCGACCGGCTCGCCTCTCTCTGCGCCCAGGCCGAGGAGGGCATCTTGACCGACGAGCTCATCGCGACGATCGAAGGGATGGCCATGCACGAGCGCTACTTCACGAAGGAGCAGCGGGACACGCTTGCGCGGCGGCGCGAGGAGCTCGGCGACGAGGCGATCACGCGCACCGAGGAGGAGTGGCGCGAACTCGCGGCGGGCCTTCGGGCACACATGGACGCGAGCGACGACCCGGCCGGCGCAGAGGTGCAGCCGCTCGCACAGCGGGCGCGCGAGCTCGTCCGGGCCTTCACCGGCGGCGATCCCGCGATGTGCGCCTCGCTCGAGCGGGTGTACAAGAACGAGGATCCGGCGACCGCCTCGCGCGCACGATGGACGGCGAGATGATGGCGTACCTCCGCCGCGCCATCGAGGCGCTGCCGCGCCCCGGCTGACGGCGTAGGATGCGCGCGTGCGCCTGACCGAGCTCCACGCCGACCTCCAAGCGCTGCGCGAGAACCTGGCCGACGAGCTCCTGGCCATCAACCGCTACGAGGAGCAGGCCTTCTCGCTCGCCGACGAGGACGCCAAGGAGCACGTCCAGCGCATCGTCGACGACAAGAAGGAGCACGTCGCCCGGCTCCTGCGCGTCATCCGCCGCCTCGACGTGAAGCAGCACGAGGCGATCGAGCGGGCCTAGGCCCGCGGGGGAACCCTGGGTTCCCCCGCGTTAGACGTCGAAGACGATCCCCTGGGCGAGCGGGAGCTCGGTCGAGTAGTTGATCGTCGCGGTCTGCCGGCGCATGTAGGCCTTCCAGGCGTCCGACCCCGACTCGCGGCCGCCGCCCGTCTCCTTCTCGCCGCCGAAGGCCCCGCCGATCTCGGCGCCGCTCGGGCCGATGTTCACGTTCGCGATGCCGCAGTCCGAGCCGCCAGGCGAGAGGAAGCGCTCGCTCTCGCGCAGGTCGCCGGTGAAGACGCACGACGAGAGGCCCTGGGGCACGTCGTTGTGCAGGGCGATGGCCTCGTCGAGGTCGGTGTAGGTCATCGCGTAGAGCAGCGGCGCGAAGGTCTCCTCGCGGACGAGGTCGGTCTGGGTCGGCATGCGCGCGATCGCCGGGCGGACGTAGTAGGCGTCCGGCCACCGGTCGCCGTGCAGCCGCTCGCCGCCGGAGATCCCGGCGCCGTCCGATCGGGCCCGATCCAGCGCCTTCTGCATGTCGGCGAACGCGTCCTCGGAGATCAGCGGGCCGCACAGCGTGCCGTCCTCGCGCGGGTCGCCCACGCCGACGCTCGAGTACGCCCGTTCGAGCCGCTCGAGGAGGCCGTCGGCCACGTCCTCGTGGACGATCAGGCGCCGCAGCGACGTGCAGCGCTGGCCGGCGGTACCGACCGCGGCGAACACGATCGCCCGCACCGCGAGGTCGAGGTCGGCGGTTGGGGCGACGATCATCCCGTTGTTCCCGCCCAGCTCGAGGACGGAGCGGGCCAGCCGGCCGGCGATCTTCGGCGCGATGGTGCGGCCCATCGCGGTCGAGCCCGTCGCCGAGACGAGCGGCAGGCGCGGGTCGTCGACGAGCGAGCGGGCCGCGTCGCCCAGGACGACCTCGACCAGGCCGTCGGGCGCATCCCCGAAGCGCTCCGCCGCGCGCTCGAATATGGAGCGGCAGGCGAGCGCGGTGAGCGGGGTGAGCGACGAGGGCTTCCACACCACCGGGTCGCCGCACGCCAGCGCGATGGCCGTGTTCCAGCTCCACACCGCCACGGGGAAGTTGAACGCCGTGATGACGGCGATCGGCCCGAGCGGGTGCCACGTCTCGAACATGCGGTGACCCGGCCGCTCGGACGCGATGGTGAGCCCGTAGAGCTGGCGCGAGAGGCCGACCGCGAAGTCGCAGATGTCGATCATCTCCTGAACCTCGCCCAGGCCCTCCTGGACGATCTTGCCCGCCTCGAGGGTGACGAGCGCCCCGAGCGCGTCCTTCTCGCTGCGCAGCTCCTCGCCGAGCAGGCGGACGAGCTCGCCGCGGCGCGGCGCGGGCACCTGCCGCCAGGCCTCGAACGCCGCCGTGGCACGGGCCACGGCCGCCTCGACGTCGGCCACGGTCGAGGTCGTGAGGCGCGCGATCGGCTCGCCCGTGATCGGCGTTCGCACCTCGAGGTCGCCGCCGCGCATCGACGAGGGGTCGAGGCCCAGGCGAGTGAGGATGGCGTCGGTGTCGGGCATCTGGTCGGCTGCTCCTTCGTCTCGGCGGGCGATCGTGCCCGAGTGTAGATGGTTGCCGCGCGGGGATCCCCCGTCCGGGGAGTGGGACGTTGACGTCCGTGCGTCCACCATGAGAACAGGCGCATTCCCCCGACTGCCGCGCCCCTTTCCTTGCCCGAAGCTCAACCGCCCGAACGCGATACCCCGGCCGCCCGGCTGCGGTCGTACGAGACGCTGATCGACGTCTCGCGGATGCTGCTGGGCTCGGCCAGCCTCGAGGAGCTCTTCGAGCGGGTCACGAGCGAGCTGCGGCGGCTGGTCGGCTACGACGCCCTCACGATCTACGGCGTCGACGACATGCGCGGCCTGGTCGTGCCGCTGCACTCGGTCGACATGTGGGCCGACGAGATCATGGCGTCGCCGCTTCGCATCGGCGAGGGCCTGACCGGGTGGGCCATCGAGCACTGCACGCCCGAGAACCTGCCGGCGGCGCACAACGATCCGAGAATCCAGGTCGTTCCGGGCACGCCGCCCGACGAGCGCGAGGCGCTGGTGGTCGTGCCGCTCGTCGTGCGCGACCGCCCGATCGGCGCGCTCAACGCCTACCGGCTGGGCGAGTTCACGGCGTTCTCCGCCGAGGAGTTCGACCTGATCCGGCGCTTCGCCGACCTGCTCGCGCTGGCGCTCGACAACACGCGCATCCGCCACCAGCTCGAGCAGGAGGCCCAGACGGACTTCCTGACGGGGCTCGGCAACCACCGCCTCTTCCACGAGCGCCTGCGCCGCGAGATGGACCGGGCGGAGCGGTACGGGCGGCCGCTCTCGCTGATCGCGTTCGACCTCGACGACTTCAAGTTCCTGAACGACTTGCACGGGCACCAGGAGGGCGACCTCGTCCTGCGCCGCGTCGCGGTGGCTTCGATGGAGGGCCTGCGCGGCAGCGACATCGCCTGCCGGATCGGCGGCGAGGAGTTCGCGATCCTGCTTCCCGAGACCGGCAAGCGGGCCGCCCGGGCGGCCGCCGACCGGCTCTGCGCCCGCGTGCGCGCGCTGCCCGACGGCATCCGGACGACCACCGTCTCGTGCGGAGTCGCGTCGTTCCCCAGCGACGCGACCAACGTGACCGAGTTCCTCTCGGCCGCCGACGCCGCCCTCTATGCGGCGAAGGGCCGCGGCAAGGACCGCGCGGCGAGCTACACGGCCGCCGTCCAGTCCGGCCGCGCCCGCGGGTCGGGCGACCCGGTGCAGGTGGAGTCGCTGAAGCAGCTGCGGCTCCTCGGCGGCCTGGCCGGGAAGCTCAACCGGCTGAACGACGTGCACCAGATCGGCGAGACGATCGTCGCCGACCTCGAGGGGATGGTCGACTACCACAACGCGCGCGTCTACGTCCTCGACGACGACGGCCGCACGCTCGAGCCGATCGCGTTCCGGGGCACCATCGCCGAGTACGAGGGCGAGACGCTGGAGGCGCTGCGCGTGTCCGTCGGCGAGGGGATCACCGGCGCCGCCGCCGCGCGCGGGAAGACGATGAACGTCCCCGACGCGAACGCCTGCTCCTTCGCCGAGGACATCCCGGGCACGGACGAGCTGGACGAGTCGATCCTGGCCGTGCCGTTCATGTACGACCGGCGTGCCACTGGCGTGCTCGTGCTCGCCAAGCTGGGCCTGAACCAGTTCTCCGCGCTCGCCGTTCGTCAGGTCGAGCTGCTCGCGGCGCACGCCGCCGTGGCGCTCGAGAACGCGCGCCTGCTCGCCGAGGAGCGGCGGGCCGTTGCGACGGCCGAGGCGCTCCTCGACATCGCGACCGCCGCGTCGCGCGAGGCCTCGTCGCAGGTGGTGGCTCGCCGCGTCGTCGCGGCCGCGTGCCGCGTGGAGGGCGCGTCCGGGGCGGCGCTCGTCGTCGAGCGCGGCGGCCGCCACCGGGTGCTCGCGGCCTGCGGCCAGGCCGGCGCGAGGTCGGTGGCGCTGGCGGTCGTGCGCGGGCGCGACGCCGCGGGGTCAGGCGTCGCCGTCGTCCCAACGGCCGAGCTGGCCGCGGTGCCGGTCACGGAATGCGGCGCGGCACGCGCCGCTGCGCACGTCGGCGTTCACGACGGCACGCTGGTCGTCGTCGGCGACCGATTCGGTCAGGGCGCCTGCGAGACGATCGCGGCGATCGCAGGCCAGGGGACGCTCGCGCTCCAGAACGCGGCGCTTCTGCGGCGGGTGCGCGAGGGCTACGACCCGTCGCTTCGCCGGTCGAGCTGAAGCGCGCAGGAGTTGATGCAGTAGCGCTTGCCGCTCGCGCCGGGGCCGTCGTCGAAGACGTGGCCCAGATGCGAGCCGCACCGGCGGCACGTGACTTCGGTGCGGACCATGAAGTGGCTCAGGTCGCGGTGCAGCTCGACGTTCTCGGCGTTCATCGGGTCGGTGAAGCTGGGCCAACCCGAGCCCGACTCGAACTTCGTGTCCGACGAGAAGAGCTCCGCGCCGCATCCGGCGCAGACGTAGGTGCCGTCGTCCTTGGTGTGGACGAACTCGCCTGTGAACGGGCGCTCGGTGGCCTTGCGGCGAAGGACGTCGTACTGCTCGGGCGTGAGACGGGCCCGCCACTCCTCGTCGCTGGACGGGACGGCGGCGGTGCTGGGCGTGGGTTCGGATGTCATGCCCGAATGGTACGCGTGTAGCGGTCGGCCGCGACGATCGTCGCCAGGAGCACGCCCGCGACCGGCAGCGGTGCCAGGCCTCCGCCGCTCAGCCCCGCGGCGAGCGTGTTCTGCGCGCCGTGGAGGCCGACGCCGGTCAGGATCGACCCGGTCCGCCGCCGCACCCATGCCAGCAGGGCGCCCTCGGCCGTGAAGATGATGAGCACGGACGGCGTGAGATGGATGCCGGCCCATGTGAACCCGGAGAGGACGGCGGCCGTCCAGAACCCGAACCGCGACCAGAGCGCCCCGAGCAGGAGCCCGCGGAACGCGATCTCCTCGATCCACGGGGCGACGAGCACGACGACGACGGCGATCACCATCCGGTAGCGCAGGCTGCGGTCGTCCGTGTCGATTGACGTGGTGCCGTGGTCGAGGCCGATCGCGCGAGTGAGCGCGGCGCCCACGACGGTCACCACCAGCAGCAAGACGAGATAGAGCCCGACGGTCGAGGCCACCCGGCGGACCGGCGCCAGGCCGAGCGGCACGATGCTGCGGCGGCGGCCGGCGAACGCGATCTGGTAGGCGGCGACGATCCCGCACGCGTTCGCGAACACGTGCGCCGCGGCGATGAGCGCGGCGCGGAGCCAGAGCGGGTGAAACCGCGGCAAGAGGACGGCGCCGCCGACGATGACGAGGATCGTCGCGGCGAAGTTGAACAGGATGAGCGCGAAGCCGGCCAGCGCCAGCCGGCGCCAGCCGGCCGGGATCGGTTCGGGCGCCGGTTCGGCGAAGGTCTCCAACGCGCCCGCAGGCTATCCGAATGGGTCCCCGAACCCCCGGGGCCTGGCCCCGTCCGGGGCCAGGCCCATGGGGTCAAGGGCCGGTAAGGCGACGACCGGAGTCGAACCGGTGTACACGGCTTTGCAGGCCCCGCAGCGCTTTTCGGGTGCGCGCCCACGAAGGACAGCTGCCCGTCCAGAGGCGACGACCGGAGTCGAACCGGTGTACACGGCTTTGCAGGCCCCGCAGCGCTTTTCGGGTGCGCGCCCACGAAGGACAGCTGCCCGTCCAGAGGCGACGACCGGAGTCGAACCGGTGTACACGGCTTTGCAGGCCGCTGCCTAACCACTCGGCCACGTCGCCGCAGTGGGCAAGAGGCTATCAGCCGGCCATCGGGACGACGGCAAAGGCGGGTGCACCTACGTGCACCGGACCCGCACGCGAAAAGCCTGAGCGAACCACTCGGCCACGTCGCCGCAGTGGGCAAGAGGCTATCAGCCGGCCATCGGGACGACGGCAAAGGCGGGTGCACCTACGTGCACCGGACCCGCACGCGAAAAGCCTGAGCGAACCACTCGGCCACGTCGCCGCAGTGGGCAAGAGGCTATCAGTCGGCCATGGCGACGAGGCCCAGAAACGGCTGAGGCCCGGGGCTTGGCCCCGGGCCTCTCACCGAGCGTCTCGAGTGCCCGTGTGGGGGGCTCGTGGGGGGAGCCTGCTCCCCCCGCGTTAAGGGTCGTGGGGGGAGCCTGCTCCCCCCACGGGATTACTTGCCTCCGCCGAACGTCGCCAGCAGGCTGATCGCGGCGGGCCCGAGAGCGACCACGAACATCGAGGGGAAGATGAAGACGACGGTGGGGAAGAGCATCTTCACCGGGGCCTTCATCGCCTTCTCCTCGGCCGAGAGCTGGCGCCTGATACGCATGTCGTGTGACTGCACGCGCAGGATGCGCGAGAGCGCGATGCCGAGCTGGTCGGCCTGGATGATCGCGCGGCAGAACTGCGCTACCTCGGGCACGTCGACGCGGTCGGACAGGCTCTTGAGCGCGGCCGAGCGGCTCTCGCCGATCCGCATCTCGTGCAGCACCAGCCCGAACTCGTCGACCAGCGGGCCCTCCATCCGCTCGCTGAGCTTGCTGACGGCGGCGTCGAACCCGAGACCGGCCTCGACCGAGACGCAGAGCAGGTCGAGCACGTTCGGCAGCTCGCTGCGCATCAGCTCGCGGCGTGCCCGCACGCGGTTGTTGATGTAGAAGTCCGGCGCGATGAAACACAGGGCGCCGCCGCCCAGGGCGATCATCATGCCCATGATGGCGGGCATTGCGCCCGAGGCCGCCATGAGGACCCCGACCACGAGCGCCGTCGTGACCAGGCCGCCCTTGAGCGCCAGGTACATCTGCGGCGACATCGAGCGCGAGAGGCCGGCCGCCATGAGGCGGGCGTGGATCTCGTTCGGGTCGGCCTTGGGCAGGATCTTCTGGGTGATGTCGGCGATCTGCTGGGTCATCGGGCCGACGATCCGGTCGTTGACGCTGCGGCGCGTCTCGATCTCACGCTGGTCGCGCGTGCCGTACCGCTTGGCCTTGCGCAGCGTGAGGGCGATCTCCCGCTGCTTGACGGTGAGGCCGCCGAGCAGCATATAGATGGACGCGCAGAACATTCCGATGGCGAGGACGATGATCATGACGGCTACCCCTTGAAGCTCACGATCTTGCGGATGATGGCCCCACCGATCGCCATCATGACCAGCGAGATGGCGATCATGACCTTGCCGGCGCTCGTGGTGAAGAGCACGGACATGTACTTGGCGTTCAGGCCGAAGATGGCGAGGCCCATCAGGAAGGGCATCGCGACGAGCACGTAGGCGGACATGCGGCCCTGGGCGGTCAGCGCCTTCACCTTGCGGCTGAACTGCTGGCGCTGGCGGACCGTGTCGGCCACCATGTCGAGGATCTCGGCGAGCGAGCCGCCGACCGTGCGCTGGATGTTGACGGCCATGACGACGAACCCGAAGTTGGTCGAGTCCATGCGCTTGGCCATCGCCTCGAGGGCCGCCTCGGACGGCATGCCGAGCGCGATCTCCTGCGAGACGCGGGCCAGCTCCTTGGAGGTGGGCTCCGCCCCCTCCTTGACGACGCTCGCGAGCGCCGCGTTGAACGCGTGACCCGCCTTGAGCGACGCCGCCATCGTGATCAGCGTCTCCGGCAGCTGCGCCTCGAAGGCGTTGAGGCGCCGGCGGGCCGAGAACTTGACGAAGAGCGCCGGGATCGCCCCGCCCAGGATGAGCGGCACGAGGACGAAGAACCCGTTCAGGCCCAGGGCCACCCTGCCGAGCACGCCCAGGAAGAGCGAGGCGCCCATCTGGATGTACATGACCTCGGCCGTGCGCAGCGGCAGGTCCGCCTGCTCGAGCCGGTAGGTCATTCGCTTCCAGTAGTTGAACGAGCCGACGATCTTCTCGGTCGCGATATAGAGCTGGTGCAGCATCGAGATCTTGGAGGGCGCGAAGCCCATGACCTCGGCCGCCTTGCGCTTCTGCTCGGTGTACGGCGCGATGCGCTTGGACGCCGAGACGCCGGGCTTCGAGGACAGGATCACGAGGCAGCCGAGCAGGACGAACAGGGCAGCGACGCCGGCGATGACGGCGCGGCCGGCGGCCGTCGTCGGCAGCTTGACGGTCGGGCCGCTCGAGGACGACGAGCCGGCCGTCCCGGGTGCGGTGAGCGACGTGGTGCCGGCGCCCATACCGGGTGCGGTCACGACCAGGTCGATCTTCGAGCCCTTCTCGGCCAGGCTGCTGTACGTGAACGTGAACGTCGAGCCGAGGTTGTCGGCGATCTTCTGGTAGGCAGCGTCGAGCGTCGACGTGTCGGCCGCCGAGATCGTCTCGCCGCCGGTCGGGCCCGTGAGCTGGCGAAGCTGCGAGAGCGCGGTCTCGTTCCCGCCGATCGAGACGGCGTACACCGTGGCGCCCGCGGCCTTGGCCGCCGCCGTCGCATCCGCCAGGCTGGCGGTGTCGTTCTGCGAGGCGCCGTCGGACAGCACGATCAGGACGTGCTTCTGCGCCTTCACCTTGGCGAGGTCCTCGGAGGCCATCTGGACGGCGCCGTAGATCGCCGTTCCGGGATCGCCGCCGGTCCCAAGCTGGGTGACCGACGTGGCGGCCGACACCGGGCTGGCCGGGAACGCCGTCCCCACGTAGGGCTTCGCGCCGAACCCGTAGACCGCCAGCTGGTCGCCCGCCTGGAGCGACGCGACGAATCGCGCGGCGGCCGCCTTGGCGTCGGAGATCTTCTCGCCGGCCATGCTGTTGGACGTGTCGATGGCCACCGCGATGGCCGCGGCGGCATCGGGGCTCTGGAGGGTGACCGGCGCGTCGAGGCCGTTCTCCTTCACCTTGAAGTCGGGTGCAGGGCCGGGCTCCGGCGTCTGCACGGTCACGCTGACCGCCGGGAAGTGCTTGGTATCGATCGTCTTGACGACGATGCTCTGCTGCGCCGCGGCGGAGCTGCCTGCCCCGACGAGGGCGCAGACGGCCATGACAAGCAGGGCGGCCGTTGTGCGCCGGGCGCCCATTACTCGCCGACCGCCCGTCCGAAGATGCCGCTCGTGGACGTCGCGCGCTCGCCGGACTCCTCCTGGAAGAAGTTCGGCGGCAGGTTGACGCCGTTCGAGGCCATCTTGTCGAGGAAGTGGGGCTTCAGGCCCGTGCAGGTCAGGGGCCCGAGCAGCCGGTGCCCGGCGTCCTGGCCTCCCGCCGGCCTCGTCGACGGCCTTCGCGATGAAGATGTCCTGCAGCGTCACGACGTCGGACTCCATCCGCAGCACCTCGGTGATGTGCGTGATGCGGCGGGTGCCGTCCACGAGGCGGTTGACCTGGACGACCAGGTCGAACGCGCTCGCGATCTGCTCGCGGATCGCGCGCAGCGGAAGCTCGACGCCCGCCGTGAGGACGAGTGTCTCGGCGCTCGAGAGGGCGTCGCGCGGGTTGTTCGCGTGGATCGTCGTAAGCGATCCGTCGTGGCCCGTGTTCATGGCCTGGAGCATGTCCACCGCCTCGGCGCCACGGCACTCGCCGACGATGATGCGGTCGGGCCGCATACGCAGGCTGTTCCGGACGAGGTCGCGGATCGTGACCTGGCCCTTGCCCTCGATGTTCGCCGGGCGCGACTCGAGCGTGATCACGTGCTCCTGCTTGAGCTGGAGCTCGGCCGCGTCCTCGACCGTGATGATGCGCTCGTCGGCGGGGATGGCCGCGGAGAGCACGTTCAGCGTCGTCGTCTTACCGGAGCCGGTGCCGCCCGAGATCAGGATGTTCAGCTTGCCGCGGACGCAGGCCTCGAGGAACTGGCCCGACTTGCGGGTGAGCGTGCCGAACCGGAGAGGTCCGCCATCGTGAACGGGTCGCGCCGGAACTTCCGGATGGTGAGCGTCGGGCCCGCGCACCGCGAGCGGCGGGATGATCGCGTTCACGCGCGAGCCGTCGGGCAGGCGGGCGTCGACCATCGGCGAGGCCTCGTCGATGCGCCGGCCGATGCGGCAGATGATCTTGTCGATGATGCGCAGGAGATGCTGGTCGTCGACGAACTGGGCGTTCGTCTTCGAGATCTTGCCGTGCCGCTCGATGTAGATCGTGCGGTGGTCGTTGACCATGATCTCCGTGATGGAGTCGTCGCGCAGGAACGGCTCCAGCGGGCCGTAGCCCAGGATGTCGTCCGTGATCTCGCGGATGATTCCTGGCGCTCCTGACGGGTCAGCGGCGTCTTCTCGACCGCCATCACCTCCGTCACGACCTCGTTCACGCGCTCCTCGAGGTCGTTGTCGGTCTTCCCGTCCTGGTTGAACAGGCGCGGGCCGAGCCGCGGGATGATCTCCTTGTGGACACGCGTCTTGAGCTCGGCGAACGGGTCGGCGACGACGGAGGCGCGCTCCGCCTCCTTGACGTCGACGGCCTCGGGCTCGTCGGACTGACCCGCGACCTGGATCCGGGAATGCAGCGACATCGTCTACCTACCTTCCGAGCCGCTTGGACTTCTTCTTGTCGTCCGGGGCGGCCGTCCGCATGGGCACGAGCTTGTCCGCGATCTCGGTCAGCGCCTTCACGACGCCGGAACGCGGGTTGGCAAGCGCAATCGGCACGCCGCGGTTGATCGACACCGGGACGTCGCGCTCGCTCGGGACCTCGAACTCGACCTTCATGTCGAGGGCCCGCTCCACCTCGCCCGGCCGCAGGCCGACCTTGGAGCCGGTGCGGTTGAGCAGCAGGTGGCGCCGCTCCTTCGGGTAGTGGAGGAGGTCGAGCGTCTGCAGCGTCAGCTTGATGTTCTTGATCGCCGGCACGTCGAGGGAGGCGACGAGCAGGAGCTGGTCGGTGCGGTCGAGCGTCGAGAGCACCGGCCCGTGGAAGAAGGGCGGCGTGTCGACGACGACGACGTCGTAGCTCTCCTTGGCGACCGCGAACAGGTGGCCGAGGCGCTCCTCGGTGACGAGCTCGGCGTCCTCGGGGCGAAGCGGGGCCGGGAGGACGTGCACGCCGGACTGGTGCGCCGTGACGTAACCCGCCAGGGCGTCCGGATCCAGCTCGCGCCGGGCCATGACGAGGTCGTAGATCGTCTTCTCCGGCTCGATCCCCATCATGATCGCGGCATCGCCGAACTGGAGATCCAGGTCGAGCAGGAGCGTGCGGCGCTCATGCTTGCGGGCGAAGACGACCGCCAGGTTCGAGGCCAGGACGGTCTTGCCGGCGCCGCCCTTGGGGGCGAACACCGTCACGACCTTGCCCTCGACGTGCTGCGAGGCCTTGCCCGGCGCGCCGCCTGAGCGGCCCGCCGCCAGCGAGTTCGCCTTCTTGATCGTGAAGACGACGCTGTCGGTGAGCTGCGGCAGGAGGACGACGTCGAAGATGCCGGCCTGAAGCGCCTCGGACAGGATGTGGTGCGCCGAGGCCGAGGTGACGAGCACGATCGGGGCCGCGGTGACGGCACGGATCGCCTCGATCTCAGCGGTCGGCACGTGATCGGTCGCCGTGGTGCCGTGCAGGATCACCTGAGCGGCGGACTCGGCGAGCTTGCCGCCCGCCTTCGTCGGGTCGGCGGCCGTGCCGACCAGCTCCACCTCGGGGTGATCCGCCAGGCCCTCGCGGACCTCGGCGAGCCCGTTGGCGGCGCCGGTGATAAAGACCTTGATCGGGGACGGATTGCTCATTGGTTACTTCACACCCTTCGCGAGGCACACGGGCAGGTAGGACTTGATCTGGGTCACGCTGAGGCCGGCGCCGAGGACGCTGCAGGGCGTCGCGACGACGGTGTTGGTGTCCTGCGAGCCGCTGGTGGGCCGCACGACGTACCAGAGCTTGCCGAACTCGCGGGCGAGGTTGAACGCTGCGAGCTGGTCCTGCGGGATCGCGAGGATGATGGCCGCGCCCTGCTGCCCGTCGTCGGAGCCCTGGCCGCCGGTCGTGTCGGAGTCCGCGGTCAGCGCGACCGCGGCGACGCCGTCAGCCTTGGTCGACAGCACCTGGACGTTGGTCATGAGCACGCGCGAGGCGTCCACCTGCGAGTACGGGCTGTTGTTGAGCGAGGACTGCACCGAGAAGGCCGCGATGACGTCGACGTGGTCGCCGGCGCGCAGCGTTCCGTCGAGCACCCGGTTCGGGTTGTAGGCGACCTGGACGGCGCGCATCGTGCCCTTGATCTGCGAGGTGATCGGCGCGCTCGTGCCCTCGGTGAACATCGACGGCGTGATCTGCGAGCCGGCGGTGACCGGGCCAGCGGTCGAAAGGTCCTTGTTCAGGGAGCCGATCGAGGTGTAGGCGCCCGGCACGACGTCGCGCTGGACGACCTGGCGCGTCTCGAAGGCGCCGGTGTCGATCAGCTCGCCGACCGGGCTACCGGCGGCGATGGCCGACTTGGCGACCACGATGGTCACGTTCTGCTGGCTGTCGTGAGCCTGCTTCTTGACGTTGCCGGTGTACAGGATCACCAGGCCCGCCGCGACCGCGGCCAGGACGAGCGCGATGACGATATTGCGGACGCTGTAGGTCATGCGGCAGCCTCTCGTGGAGAAAGATGACGGGACGTAGCTGATGTGCTATCGGCACTCGCGGGCGGCGACTTTAGGCTGCCGGCGGGCGCCCCCGGAGGGCGTCGAAGGACGTTCCGGGCTGGGACTTCAAGGGTTGCGGCGGGGGTGCCGCGACCCGGTTACTCCTCGCGCATAGTTGTGGAGGAGGCGAGGCTCCCCGACGCCACGACCCTGCCGAGGATCGAGATCGCGTAGGGGTACGTCACGCGCACCGTGGTGTCAGTCCCGGGCGCATAGGCGTTGTTGGTGCAGGTGGCTGTGACCGTCACTCCCATGTTGGACTGGTTCAGTCCGGGAGCTGCGGCCTTGGCCGCGTTGATGGCGATCGTCTGGACGGCGGCGCAGTTGCCGGCGGTGCGGCTGACGGCCGCCTTGCGGGCGCCTTCGCGGGCCGCGGCGGTCACCTGGATGTAGTTGTTGAACACGACGCCGAACTGGTAGATCGCAAGCAGGACGAGCAAGAGGACCGGCAGGATGACCGCGAACTCGGTCACCGCCTGGCCGCGCTGGTTTCGAAGCGTGCGTCGGGGCATAGTCGAAGGGTGTTTCGGCATCACACGTCTCTGAGTTGAGGCCCGATCGGGGGAGTTGGCGTCCCGCGGTCGGCGGGGGTGCCGGCCGGGGGGTGTCTCACCCAGCGTCGGGGACCGCGCACCGTTCTGCAAGACCTTTCCAGCCAAGATCCCCCTTTCGGGGGACCCGTTCTCGACGCGTGAGATATGGTCTGCCGCCATGGCGGCGATCATCGACGGGAAGGCGATCGCCGCGGACGTCCGCGCACAGGTGGCCCGCGATGCGGCCGCCCTCGAGGAGCGGACGGGGCACAGGGCCGGGCTCGTCACGATCCTCGTGGGCGAGGACCCCGCCTCGGAGGTGTACGTCCGCAACAAGATCGCGGCCTGCCGCGAGGCCGGCATGGAGTCGTTCCACGAGCCGATGCCCGCGACGTCGAGCCAGCGCGAGGTGCTCGAGATGGTCGACCGCATGAACGCCGACGACCGCGTCGACGGCATCCTCGTGCAGTCGCCGCTCCCCGCCGGGCTCGACTTCAAGGAGGTGCTGGAACGGATCGACCCGGCGAAGGACGTCGACGGCTTCCACCCGCTGAACGTCGGCCGGCTGGTCGCCAACCAGCCGGGGATGGTGGCGTGCACGCCGAAGGGCGTCATGGAGCTGCTCGACCGCACGGGCGTCGAGCTCGAGGGCCAGAACGCCGTCGTGGTCGGCCGCTCGGACATCGTCGGAAAGCCGGTGGCGCTCCTGCTACTGCACCGCAGCGCGACCGTCACGATCTGCCACTCGCGCACGCGCGACCTGCCCGCGGTGACCCGCTCGGCCGACATCCTGATCGCCGCCGTCGGCCGTCCGGAGATGATCACGGGCGACATGGTGAAGCCCGGCGCCACGGTCATCGACGTCGGCGTGAACCGCACCGACGACGGCCTGCGCGGCGACGTCCATTTCGCCTCCGCGAGCGAGGTCGCAGGTGCCATCACACCGGTGCCCGGAGGCGTCGGACCGATGACCATCGCGATGCTTCTGCGCAACACCGTAAACGCAGCCACGGCCCGCCGTACGGCTTGATATGCTCGCCGCGTCCGGCGGAGATGGCCGGGAGTTCGAGGAAGGACTGCAAGGTGGCAGAAGGCACCGTCAAGTGGTTCAGCAACGAGAAGGGCTACGGCTTCATCTCCCAGGATGGGGCCGAGGACGTGTTCGTCCACTTCTCGGAGATCCAGTCGGACGGCTACAAGACCCTGGCCGAAGGGCAACGGGTCGAGTTCGAGGTCGTCCAGGGACCAAAGGGCCTTCAGGCCAGCGCGGTCCGCATGCTTGCCTGATCGCTTGATTCCCCTCCGCGCGGACTAAGCTGCCGCCGATGGCGATCTCCGATGCCGACGTCCTTCACGTCGCCAGGCTGGCACGGCTGCGCCTGGACCCGGAGGAGGTCGGGCGGATGCGCGAGGAGCTGTCGACGATCCTCGGCCACGTCCAGGAGCTCTCGAAGCTCGATCTCGGCGACGTCGCGCCGACGGCCCACGCGCTCGACATCTCCAACAGCGTGCGTCCCGATGCGGCGCGGCCCTCGTGGCCCCGAGACGAGGTGCTCCGCCAGGCGCCCGATCCCGCGGACGGCGGCTTCCGGGTGCCGCCAACGGCATGATCGACACGTCCGGCCTGTCGGCGGAGCGCTGCGTCGAGCTGCTCGACGCGCGCGAGGTGAGCTGCCGCGAGCTGGTCACGGCCTACCTCGACCGGATCGACCGCGAGGATCCCGCGCTTCATGCCTTCCTGCGCACGCGGCGCGAGGCCGCGCTCGCCGAGGCCGACGGATTCGACCGCGACGGCCGCACCGGCCTCCAGGGCGTTCCGATCGCGCTCAAGGACATCCTGTGCACGAAGGGCGAGGAGACCACCGCCGGATCACGCATCCTGGCGGGCCACGTCCCGATCTACGACGGCGGCTGCGTGAGCAGGGTGAAGGCGGCCGGGCTGGTGTCGCTTGGCAAGACGAACATGGACGAGTTCGCGATGGGCTCCTCGACCGAGAACTCGGCGTTCGGCGTCACCCGGAACCCTTGGGACCCGGACCGGGTGCCCAGGCGGCTCGTCCGGCGGCTCGTCGGCGGCCGTCGCGGCGGGGTTCGCGCCGCTCGCGCTCGGCACCGACACGGGCGGCTCGATCCGCCAGCCGGCCGCGCTGTGCGGGGTGGTCGGCATGAAGCCCACGTACGGCGCCGTCAGCCGCTACGGCCTGATCGCGTTCGCCTCCTCGCTCGACCAGATCGGCCCGTTCGCGCTCACCGTGCGCGACTGCGCGCTCCTGCTCCAGGTCATCTGCGGGAAGGACGAGTGCGATGCGACGTCGGTGGAGCTGCCCGAGCCGATCGCGGTGCCCGACGCGCAGGACCTGCGCGGCGTCAGGATCGGGGTGCCCTCAGGCCTGCTCGAGCAGGGCATCGAGCCGGGCGTGCGCGACGCGTTCGACGCCGGCATCCGCTCCGCCGATGGGGTCGGGGCCGAGGTGGTCGAGGTGGCGCTCCCGCACGCGGGCTATGCGCTCCCGGCCTACTACCTGATCGCCCCGGCGGAGGCGTCGGCCAACCTGAGCCGATTCGACGGCGTCCGCTACGGCCTGCGGCGCGAGGAGGACGGCGACACGATCGTCGACATGTACGGCCGCACACGGGCGGAAGGGTTCGGAGCCGAGGTGAAGCGGCGCATCATGCTCGGCACCTACGCGCTCTCGGCGGGCTACTACGACGCCTACTACGGGATGGCCCAGAAGGTGCGCACGCGCATCCGCGACGACTTCCAGACCGCGTTCGGGGCCTGCGACCTGATCGCGATGCCGACCTCGCCGACTGTCGCGTTCCGGATCGGCGAGCGCGTCGGCGACCCGTGGGCGATGTACGCGTCCGACGTCCTCACCGTGCCGGTGAACCTCGCCGGGCTGCCCGGGATCTCGCTGCCGTGCGGGCTCTCGGAGGGGCTGCCGGTCGGGCTCCAGCTCGTCGGGCCGGCGTTCGCCGAGAACCGGATCCTGTCCGCGGCGCACGCCCTCGAGCAGGCGCTGGGGTTCGACCCGCGGCCGGCCGCGGTGGCCGAGGCGAGGGCATGAGCGCCGAGGCTGAGCGCTGGGAGCCAGTGATCGGGCTCGAGATCCACGTCCAGCTGAACACCGATTCGAAGATGTTCTGCCGGCTGCGAGAACCGCTTCGGCGACGACCCGAACACCCGCACCTGCCCGGTCTGCCTCGGGCATCCGGGCGCGCTCCCGACGATCAACGCGGGGGCCGTCGACAAGGCGATCGAGATCGGGCTCGCGCTGGACTGCGACGTCGCGTCCCGATGCCAGTTTCACCGCAAGAACTACTTCTATCCGGACAGCCCCAAGGCGTACCAGATCAGCCAGTACGACGAGCCGATCTGCGCGCACGGCCATCTCGACGTGGACGGGGCCCGGATCGGGATCACGCGCGCGCACCTCGAGGAGGACGCGGCCAAGCTCGTGCATGCCGGCGGCGCGGGTGGCCGGATCGCGGGGGCGGAGTCGTCGGTCGTCGACTTCAACCGGTGCGGGACGCCGCTCGTCGAGATCGTCACCGAGCCCGACCTGCGCTCGCCCGAGCAGGCGGTCGCCTTCCTCGGCCTCCTCAAGAACACGCTCCAGACGATCGGCGTGTCGGACTGCGACATGGAGAAGGGGTCGCTGCGCTGCGATGCCAACGTGTCGGTCAGGCGGCCGGGCGAGTCGACGCTCGGCACCAAGACCGAGCTCAAGAACATGAACTCGTTCAAGTTCCTGGGCGAGGGGATGGCCGCCGAGATCGAGCGCCAGATCGGGCTCCTGGAGTCGGGCGAGGCCGTCCTCCAGGAGACGCTGCACTACGACCCCGCCCAGCGTGAGCTGCACGCGCGCCGGTCGAAAGAGGAGGCCGACGACTACCGGTACTTCCCCGAGCCCGACCTGGTGCCGCTCGAGCCCTCGCGCGACGACGTCGAGCGGCTGCGCGGTGGGCTCCCCGAGCTGCCCGGCGCGCGGATCGCGCGGTTTCGGGACGAGCTCGCGATCCCGGCCCACGACGCCGTCGACCTGAACGCCACGCCGGCGATCGCCGGCTACTTCGAGGCTGTCGTCGCGGCGGGCGCCGACCCGAAGGCCGCCGCCGACTGGGTGCGAAACCAGCCCGGCGCGGTCGACCACGTCCCGGCGGCGTCGCTCGCGGGCCTCGTCGGCCTCATCGCCGCCGGCACCATCACGGCCACGATCGCGAAGCAGGTCTATGGCCTCCTCGAGGCCGATCCCGCTGCCGACCCGGCAACGCTGGTCGAGCAGCACGGGCTCGCGACTGTCGGCGACTCGTCGGAGCTCGATGCCCTCGTCGCGCAGGTCATCGACTCCAACCCCGCGCTCGTCGCACAGTTCCGCGGCGGCAAGGACGGCGTCATCAACGCGCTCGTCGGCCAGGTGATGAAGGAGACCCGCGGCCGCGCAGACGCCCGCCAGGTGCAGGAGCTCCTGCGCTCGCGTTTGTAACCGAGACGCGAGAAGGTTCAGGGACTGTCCCCACGCTCAGCGCTCCGGCGTACGATTCGCGCCGGTGTCAAGCAAGCGCTACCTGATCACCCCGGGGCCGACGCCGATTCCGCCGGAGGTGGCCGCCGCTGCGGCCGTGCCGATGCAGCACCACCGCAGCCCCGAGTTCCGCGCGCTCCTGCTCGAGACGCTCGACCGGCTGAAGCGCGTGTTCGCGACCGAGAACGACGTCGTGCTCTTCACCGGCTCCGGGACCGCCGCCATGGAGTCGTCCGCGGCGAACCTGCTCTCGCCGGGCGACCGGGTCGTCGTCGCCTCGGCCGGGAACTTCGGCCAGCGATGGGTGAAGCTCGTCCGCGCCTACGGGATCGAGCCGGTGCTCGTCGAGCAGCCGTGGGGGGAGCGGCTCGACCCCGCCCGCATTGCCGCGGCCGCCGCCGAGGCGGAGACCGCCGCGGTCTTCGTGACGCACTCCGAGACCTCGACAGGCGTCGTGCACGACGTCGAGGCCATCGCCGCCGCGGTCGCGCCCACGGGTGCGCTCCTCGTCGTCGACGCCGTCTCGAGCCTCGGCGGCGTCGAGCTCGCGACCGACGCGTGGGGCGTGGACGTCGTCGTCTCCGGCTCCCAGAAGGCGCTCATGTCGCCGCCCGGCCTGGCGTTCGCGTCGGTCTCGCAGCGGGCGTGGGCCAGGGTGGAGCACTCGACGCTCCCGCGCTACTACCTCGACTGGCGGCTGGCCGTCGACTCGCAGGTGAAGGGCGATACCGCCTTCACCCCGGCCGTGACCATCGTCGTCGCGCTTCGCACCGCGCTCGACCTCATCCTCGCCGGCGGGCCCGCGAAGGTCTGGGAGCACAACCGCCGCCTGGCGCGCGCCACCCGCGCCGGAGTGAAGGGGCTCGGGCTCGAGCTCTTCTCGCCCGACGACGACTCGGCCGCGATGGTTACCGCCCTGCTCATGCCCGAGGGCGTCGACGGCCAGGAGTGCTACACCGTCCTCCGCGACCGCCACGGCATCGTCCTGGCCGGCGGCCACGGCCCGCTCCGGGGCAGGATCATGCGCATCGGCCACATGGGCTACATGAACGAGTTCGACATCGTGACGGCGCTCGCGGGGCTCGAGATGGCCCTGGGCGCGCTGGGCCACACACCTCCGGTTCCCGGCGGCGGCGTCGCGGCCGCCACCGCGCACTTCGCGGCGGAGCCGGTGCCCATCGATGGATAGCGTCCTCGTCACCGAGGAGATCGCCGGCGCCGGCGTCGAGCTCCTCCGCGACCGCTTCGCCGTCGACGTCGAGCTGGGCCTTCCCGCCGACGAGCTGGCCCGCCGGATCGCCGGCTACGACGGGCTGATCGTCCGCAGCGCCACCCGTGTCACCGCCGACCTGATCGACCGGGCAGAGAAGCTGCGGGTGATCGGCCGGGCCGGCACCGGGGTCGACAACGTCGACGTGGCCGCCGCGACCCGGCGCGGGATCATCGTGGCCAACGCCCCCGGATCGAACATGGTCGCGGCCGCCGAGCACGCCGTCGGGCTCCTGCTCGCGCTGGCGCGGAACATCCCGCAGGCCCACGCCGCCCTCGTGCAGGGCCGCTGGGAGCGCTCGCGCTTCGCCGGGGTCGAGCTGGCCGACAAGACGCTGGCGGTGATCGGCTTCGGCCGGATCGGCCAGCTCGTCGCCGCCCGCGCCCGGGCGCTCGGGATGCGGGTCGTGGTCTACGACCCGTTCGTCTCGGCCGAGCGCTGCCGGGAGCTCCAGGTGACCTCGGGCTCGCTCGAGAACGTGCTGCTCCAGGCCGACTTCGTGACGCTCCACGCGCCCCTCACCGACGACACCCGGAACCTCATCAACGCCGATCGCCTCCACCTGATGAAGCGCGGCGTCAGGATCGTGAACGCCGCCCGCGGCGACCTCGTCGACCTCGACGCGCTGGTCGACGCGCTCGACAGCGGCCAGGTGGGGGGTGCGGCCCTCGATGTCTTCCCCGCCGAGCCGTACACGTCGGGCCGGATCCTCGAGCTGCCGAACGTCGTCGTGACGCCCCACCTGGGCGCCTCGACGCACGAGGCCCAGGACCGGGCCGGCGTGATCGTGGCCGAGCAGGTCGCCGCAGCGCTCACGGGCGAGTTCGTCTCGAACGCGGTCAACATCCCGCACGTCGGGGCGGAGGACATGGAGGTGCTGGGGCCGTACATCCCCCTCGCGACGAGGCTCGGCCAGCTCGTCGCCGGCCTTTCAGGCGGCGGCTTCGACAGGGTGGATGTGACCTGCGCGGGCGCGCTCGCCGAGCACGACACGCGGCTCGTCACGCAGGCCGTCCTGGCGGGCGTCTTCGGCGCGCTCTCGGACGAGCCCGTGAACCTGGTGAACGCGCGCGCCGTGGCCGAGAGCCGCGGGATCGACGTGGGGGAGGAGCGCACCCGCACGCCCGGCGACTACACGAACCTGGTGCGGGTCGCCTGCGGGGGCGAGGCCTCGGCCGCCGGCACCACGATCGGCCGCGAGCAGCGGCCATGGCTCGTCGAGGTGGACGGCTACCGGGTCGAGATCGAGCTGGCGCCGGCGCACCTGCTCGTGATGATGAACGACGACTCGCCGGGGATGATCGGCCAGGTCGGGATGCTCTTCGGGAAAGAGGGCGTGAACATCTCGAACATGAGCGTGAGCCGCAGCGGCAAGGGGAAGCGCGACGCCGTGATGGTGCTCGCCGTCGACCACGACCCGACGCCCGAGGCGCTCGAGCGGCTCCAGGAGCTGGGCGGGATCCATCGCGTGCGGCTGGTCACCGTGGACAGTCGAACCTGATCGCCACCGTCGTGTAGGGCATCGCGAAGACGGCCTGGCCGCGCAGGTCCGGGTGCGTGCGGGCCAGCTCCGCGACGCCGGCGAGCACCGCTTTCCGCTCGGCTTCGGGCCGGGTGGCGACACGGCTCGTGGACGCTGCCCAGTCGATCAGGCGCGACGCCGTGAACGCGACCGGGTTCGGGAGCTCGCGCCGGCCGCCGGCCGCGAACAGGGGGTGCCGCTCGATCTCGGCGAAGCTCAGGTCGCCGGCCCGGGCGACGACGTCGGCCGGCCAGTCGAGGATGCGGTCAAGGTCGGCGACCCACGGCACGGAGCCGTCGCGCAGGTTCCAGAGCAGCCCCAGGATGCCGCCCGGCCGCAGCACGCGGGCGATCTCGTCGCACGCCCGGCGGGCGTCGAACCAGTGGAAGGCCTGCGCGACCAGCACCGCGTCGGCGCTCGCGTCCGGGAGTGGGATCGTCTCCGCGGTCCCCGCCAGGATCTCGACACCCGGGGCGGCGATCGCAAGCGCCGCCCGCATGCCCGCGTCCGGCTCGACGGCGACGGCCTGCGCACCCGCGTCGACGAGCACCTGCGCGAGCTTCCCCGTGCCGGCCGCGAGGTCGACCACCGCGCGGCCCGGAGCCGCCTCGAGCAGCCACTCGACGGCCGCCGGCGGATAGCCGGGACGGGCGCGCGCGTAGCGGTCGGCGACGGCGCCGAAGGAGCGGGCTCGGCGGTCGCGGTCCTCCACGACTTCAGCCTACCCTTTGGTCTCCCTCCGTCCGGTACCATCAGACCCATGCAACCGACCGAGAAGATCTGGCGCAACGGCAGCTTCGTCCCGTGGGACGAGGCCAACGTCCACATCCTCACGCACGCGCTGCACTACGGGACCGGGGTCTTCGAGGGCATCCGTGCGTACGACACGCCTCGCGGCACCGCGGTCTTCCGCCTGACGGACCACCTCGAGCGGCTGCGGCGCTCCGCCGCGCTCTACGAGATGGACCTCGGCTACACCGTGCCCGAGCTGGCGGAGGCGATCCACGAGACCGTCGCCGTCAACAACGTCTCGTCGTGCTACGTGCGCCCGATCGTCTTCCGCGGCGCCGGGCCGATGGGCCTCTACCCGCGCGACAACCCGGTCGAGCTGGCCGTGGCCGTGTGGCCGTGGGGCGCCTATCTCGGCGAGGAGGCGCTGGAGCACGGGGTGCGCTGCAAGATCTCGAGCTTCCGCCGGATCGGCCCCAACACGCTTCCGCCGACGGCCAAGGCGTCCGGGCAGTACATCAACTCGGTGCTCGCGAAGCTCGAGGCGAGCCGCGCCGGCGACGACGAGGCCATCCTCCTGAACGAGGAGGGCTACATCGCCGACGGCTCGGGCGAGAACGTGTTCGCGGTGCGCGACGGCGTCCTGCACACGCCGCCCACGACCGCCTCGTGCCTGCCCGGCATCACGCGCGACACGGTCATGCGGATCGCGCACACGCTCGGCTACGACGTCCGCGAGGTGAACCTCGTCCGCACCGATCTCTACTTCGCCGACGAGGCGTTCCTGTGCGGCACGGCCGCCGAGGTGACGCCGATCGCCTCCGTCGACGGGCAGCAGATCGGCGGGCGCGGCCCGATCACCAAGGCGATCCAGGACACGTTCTTCGCGATCGTCTCGGGCCGCGACGAGCGGTTCTCCGACCTGCTCGACTACCCGGTCCGCGCCGCCGTCTGACCCGTGGCATGGTGACGACGCGCTCGATCCCGCTCGCCCGCCCCCACATCGGCGAGCGCGAGCGGGAGCTGGTGATGGACGTGCTGCGCTCCGACGCGCTGGCGTGCGGCGAGACGGTGCCGGCCTTCGAGCGGGCGTTCGCAGATCGGGTCGGGACGCGGTTCGCGGTGGCCTGCTCGAGCGGGACGGCCGGCCTCCACGTGGCTCTCGACCGGCTCGGCCTGGGGCCCGGCGACGAGGTGATCACGTCGAGCTTCTCGTTCATCGCCTCGGCCAACGTGATCCTGCACGAGCGGGCGACCCCCGTCTTCGCCGACATCGACGAGCGGACGTTCAACGTCGACCCGGCGACCGTCGAGGCAGCGATCACCCCGCGCACCCGGGCGATCGTCCCGATCCACATCTTCGGCTACCCGTGCGACATCGAAGCGGTCTCGCGCGTCGCCGCCGAGCACGGCATCCCGGTCGTCGAGGACGCATGCGAGGCGCTCGGCTGCAGCGTGAACGGCCGCCCGGTCGGCTCGCACGGGAACCCCGCCGTCTACGGCTTCTATCCGAACAAGCAGCTCACCACGGGCGAGGGCGGCATGGTGACGACCGACGACGAGGAGGTCGCGGCCGACCTGCGCAGCCTCGTGAACCAGGGCCGCTCCGACAACGGCGACTGGCTGGTCCACCAGCGGGTGGGCTTCAACTACCGGATGGACGAGATGTCGGCGGCGCTCGGGATGGCCCAGCTCGAAAAGCTGGACGCCCTGCTCGAGGCCCGGCGGCGGGTGGCGGAGCGCTACGACGAGGCCCTGAGCGGCATCGACGGCGTCGAGCTGCCGTACCGCGGCCCCGAGGCGCGAAGCTGGTTCATCTACTACGTGCGGCTCGCCGAGGGCATCGATCGCGACGCCGTGGCCGCCGGCCTCGCCGCCCGCGGAGTCGCGACGCGCCCGTACCTGCCGGCGATCCACCTCCAGCCGCCGTACCGGGCCCGCTTCGGCTACGCGGAGGGGATGCTGCCGGTCACCGAGCGCGTCAGCGGCTCGACGCTCGCGCTGCCGTTCTTCGTCCAGCTCGAGGATGACGACGTCGCCCACGTCGCGGCGTCGCTGCGCGAGGTGCTGCAGGAGCTGTGAACGCCGGCGCGCCGATGATCTTCCTGGGCTACGGGAAGTACGTCCGCGCCGACCGCATCTACGCGCTCGAGCCGATCGAGGGCGACGACCGCGGCGACGGCCAGCGCACGCGCGTGTGGGTCGACGGCATGGAGGAGCCGCTCGTCGCATCGCGCACGGAGCGGACGATCCTGGCCGACATGGGCGAGGCGGTGGCGCTGGCGCAGGCGCTGCGCCGGAACAAGAAGAGCCAGATGTCGCTCGATGTCTAGTCGCGACGCGCTGCTCATCTCGGCCGGCTCCATCCCGATGGAGGGGGCGCTCCTGGGCCCCCCGGGCACGTTCGCGGACGCCGACATCTGCTCGAACGTCGTCCTCGTCCGCGGCGGCGGCCGGACGGTGTTGATCGACACGGCGGCCGGGCAGTTGGACAGCGAGTGGGAGGGCGCGACCAGCAACCTCGAGGAGGCGCTTGCCGCGCACGGATGTGCGCTGGCCGACGTCGACACGGTCGTCCTGACGCACCTCGACTTCGACCACTGCGGCGGCGCGCCGGACGTCCCCGCCGAGCGCGTGTTCGTCACCGCGACTGCCGCCGCCTGGGCGCGGGCGCTTCCGCCCGACCGCTCGGCACGACGCGTGCTCGAGGCGCTCGGCGACCGCCTCGAGGAGGCGGCCGACGGGGCCGAGGTGGCGCCGGGGATCCGGATCGTCGAAGCACCCGGGCACCGGGGCGGGCACGCCTGCGTCGAGATCGCCGGCCACGGGCCACGGCGTGCCGTCTTTCTCGCCGACGTCATCCACCATCCGAGCCACGTCGAGCACCCCGAGTGGGACCGCGAGTTCGACTCCGATCCCGAGACGGGGCTCGCCACCCGGCGGCGGTGGCTCTCCGAGCTCGCCGGGACGGGCGTCTGGTGCGCCGCGTCCCACATCGACGGGTGGGGGACGATCGAGGCGGCCGGCGGCGGGTACCGCTGGCAGCCGGCGGGGTGACGCTCGACCTCGCGGGCGACCCGGTCGCCGCGGCGCGCGAGCTGATCGGCTGGACGCTCCTCGTCGACGCGGTCGGCGGCCCGATCGTCGAGGCCGAGGCCTACACGCCCGACGATCCCGCCTCGCACGCGTTCCGCGGCCAGACCGCGCGCAACGCTGCGATGTTCGGCCCGCCCGGGACGCTCTACGTCTATCGCTCCTACGGGATCCACTGGTGCATGAACGTCGTCTGCGGCCCTCCCGGCGTCGGCGCCGCCGTGCTCATCCGCTCCCTGGAGCCCGAGCACGGCGTGGAGCGCATGCGCGCCCGGCGCGGGCGCGAGCCGCTCGCGACCGGCCCGGGGAACGTCGGACAGGCGCTCGCGGCGGGCCCCGCCCTGAACGGCCAGCCCGCCGTCCTCCTACCGTCCGATCGGGAGCGCCGGGTCGCCTCGTCGGTGCGCATCGGGCTCACGAAGGGCATCGACCGCCCGTGGCGCTTCTCCGACCCCGAATCGAGCTTCGTGAGCCGGCCGATATCATCCGCGCCCCGTGGCAGACCTCGCCGCACTCACGCGTAACGCCGTCAAGGTGCTCCCCGAGGGTGAGCTCGAGCGCAAGCTCGCGCTCGGGCGGCCGCTCAGGGTGAAGCTCGGGATCGACCCGACGGCGCGCGACATCCACATCGGCCAGGCCATCCCGCTCCAGCGAATGCGGGCGTTCCAGGACCAGGGCCACACCGGCATCCTGATCGTCGGCGACTACACCGCCCGGGTGGGCGACCCGTCGGGGCGCTCGAAGGAGCGGCAGGTGATGTCGGGCGAGGCGATCGACGAGAACGCGGCGCGCTACTTCGAGCAGGCGCTTCGCATCCTCGATCGCGACCGCAGTGAGCTTCGCTTCAACAGCGAGTGGCTCGGCGAGCTCGACTTCGGCGAGATCCTGCGGCTCACGCGCACGATCACGGTGTCGCGCCTGCTCGAGCGAAACGACTTCGAACGCCGCTTCAAGACGAGCCAGCCCATCTCGGTCTCGGAGTTCCTGTACCCCCTGATGCAGGCCTACGACTCCGTCGCGATCCAGGCCGACGTCGAGCTCGGAGGGACCGACCAGGAGTACAACCTGCTGACGGGCCGCGACGTCCAGATCGCCTACGGCCAGGAGCCGCAGGTCGCGCTGACGACGCCGCTCATCAACGGCCCCAACGGGGTCGACAAGATGAGCGCCTCGCTCGGCAACTACATCGGGATCGACGACGCGCCGGCGGAGATGTACGGCAAGGCGATGAGCTGCGTCGACGAGCTCATGCCCGACTACTACCGGCTCTGCCTGGAGGCGGACGCCCCGCCGTCGACCGACCCGTACGCCGCGAAGCGGGAGTTCGCGCGCCGCCTCGTGGAGCGCTGGCACGGGCCGGAGGCGGCCGCGGCCGCCGAGGCCGGCTTCGACCGCATGTTCAAGGAGAAGCGGGCGACCGACGACGCGCCGGTGCTCGAGCTTCCGGACTCGGATCCCGTCCACGTCCCCGCGTTTCTCACCGACCACAGCCTGGCGGGATCGCGCGGCGAGGCGCGGCGGCTGATCTCGCAGGGCGGCGTCCGCCTCGACGGCGAGCCGCTCGCGGCCGACGAGCTGGACGTGCCGCGGTCGCGCATGGCCGGCGCGGAGCTGCGCGTCGGCCGCCGGTTCGCCCGCGTCGCGGGGTAGCTATGTCCACGCCCGAGGAGCTCCAGGGGCACTACGAGCGCGGGGAGGAGCGCGACCGGCTCGACACGCCGTTCGGGCAGGTCGAGTTCGCGCGCACGTGCGAGATCCTCGAACGGGCGCTCCCGCCGGCGCCGGCGGTGGTCGCCGACGTGGGCGGCGGGCCGGGGCGCTACGCCCTGTGGCTGGCCGGGCGGGGGTACACGGTGCACCACCGCGATCTGGTCGAGCTCCACGTCGAGCAGGTCAGGGGCGATGCCGCGGGCCGCGGCATCGAGATCGACTCCCGGATCGCCGACGCGCGCGAGCTCGACCTCACCGATGCGTCGGTCGACGCGGTGCTGTTGCTCGGGCCGATCTACCACCTGTCGACCCGCGAGGACCGGGTTTCGGCGCTCGCGGAGGCGGCCCGGGTCGTGCGCCCGGGCGGGCCCGTGTTCGCGATGGCCATCTCACGGTGGGCGCCGCGCCTGCACGGAGAGGTCGCGGGGCGGCTCGGCGAGGAGTTCTCCACGATGCGTGAGGCCGTCGACGTCGTCGAGCGCACGGGCCGGCTGATCCCGCTCTACGAGGGGTCGTTCAGCGGGTACTGCCACCGTCCGGACGACCTTCGAGACGAGGTGGAGAGCGCGGGCCTCGAGCTCGTCGACCTGGTCGGGGTGGAGGGGATCGCCTTCGCGCTCTCGGACCTCGAGGAGCGGCTTCTCGAGCCGGCGCTCCGGGATGTGGTGCTCGGCGCGGCCCGGGCGCTGGAGCAAATTCCCGAGCTTCTGGGCGCGAGTCCGCACCTCCTGGCGACCGCGCGACGCCACTGACTTGTGCTTGGCTATGCGGTTCGCTAGGCTTCGGGGTCGCGCCCGAGACGCGCGTGGTCTTTGAAAACTCAGCAGTTTGGCGATCGACCCGGTCTCTACAGGTGGCCGCGGTCGATTGACGTCAGGTTCGTCCGCACCCGTTTCGGCGGGGCGGATACCTGTCGGCCATCCTCCGCGGCCGCCCTCGGGCGGTTCGTGATGGGTGGACCGACCTTTGAGAGCAGACCGGGGCTTGCCCCGGTCGCAGACTCTCCTATCCAGTTAGAAACCGGCCGTCGAAGCCGCCTTCGGGCGGTGGAGGCCGATTTCGCAAGCTGTTCTCGGAGAGTTTGATCCTGGCTCAGGACGAACGCTGGCGGCGTGCTTAACACATGCAAGTCGAGCGGAAAGGCCCCTTCGGGGGTACTCGAGCGGCGAACGGGTGAGTAACACGTGGGTAATCTGCCCAGGACACAGGAATAACCAGTGGAAACGCTGGCTAATGCCTGATGACGTGCCGGCCCTTCGGGGCTGTCACCAAAGGTAGCTTCGGCCTCCGGTCCTGGATGAGCCCGCGGCCCATTAGCTTGTTGGCGGGGTAACGGCCCACCAAGGCGACGATGGGTAGCTGGTCTGAGAGGACGATCAGCCACACTGGGACTGAGACACGGCCCAGACTCCTACGGGAGGCAGCAGTGGGGAATCTTGCGCAATGGGCGGAAGCCTGACGCAGCAACGCCGCGTGCGGGAAGAAGGCCTTCGGGTTGTAAACCGCTTTCAGCAGGGACGAAGGCGAGCGGGTTAATAGCCCGTCAGTTGACTGTACCTGCAGAAGAAGGTCCGGCTAACTACGTGCCAGCAGCCGCGGTAATACGTAGGGACCGAGCGTTGTCCGGAATCATTGGGCGTAAAGAGCGTGTAGGCGGCCTTTTAAGTCCTGCGTGAAATCCTGCGGCTCAACCGCAGACGGTCGTGGGAAACTGGAAGGCTAGAGTGCGGGAGAGGAGAGTGGAATTCCCGGTGTAGCGGTGAAATGCGCAGATATCGGGAAGAACACCCGTGGCGAAGGCGGCTCTCTGGAACGCAACTGACGCTGAGACGCGAAAGCGTGGGGAGCAAACAGGATTAGATACCCTGGTAGTCCACGCCGTAAACGATGGACGCTAGGTGTGGGCGGTGTCGACTCCGTCCGTGCCGAAGCTAACGCATTAAGCGTCCCGCCTGGGGAGTACGGCCGCAAGGCTAAAACTCAAAGGAATTGACGGGGACCCGCACAAGCAGCGGAGCATGTTGTTTAATTCGATGCGACGCGAAGAACCTTACCTGGGCTTGACATGCGCCTGTAATCCCGGGAAACCGGGCCCCTCTTCGGAGCGGGTGCACAGGTGGTGCATGGCTGTCGTCAGCTCGTGTCGTGAGATGTTGGGTTAAGTCCCGCAACGAGCGCAACCCCTGTCCTGTGTTGCCAGCGGTTCGGCCGGGAACTCACAGGAAACTGCCGGTGACAAACCGGAGGAGGGTGGGGATGAGGTCAAGTCATCATGCCCCTTATGTCCAGGGCTACAAACGTGCTACAATGGCCGGTACAGAGGGCTGCGAAGCCGCGAGGCGGAGCGAATCCCAAAAAGCCGGTCCCAGTTCGGATTGGAGGCTGAAACTCGCCTCCATGAAGTCGGAGTTGCTAGTAATCGCGGATCAGCAACGCCGCGGTGAATACGTTCCCGGGTCTTGTACACACCGCCCGTCACACCACGAAAGCCGGAAACACCCGAAGTCCGTGAGCCAACCCTTTTAGGGAGGCAGCGGCCGAAGGTGGAGTTGGTGATTGGGGTGAAGTCGTAACAAGGTAGCCGTAGCGGAAGCTGCGGCTGGATCACCTCCTTTCTAGGGATGCGGCGGCACCAACCGCCGCGGGCGCCCCGCACTGTGGAATGGCATTCGTGCAGTCCCAGCAGCCGGGCTCGCCTGGGATTACGTCGACACCGTCGTTGGGCTTCGGCCCGGTCAAACTGCTGAGTTTTAGAGACCGCATGGCCGCCTCGAGCGGCCTTATGCGTTTCTCGTGCACGGCGGGCTCTTCCGCGCGCACCTTGAAAACTCCAGAGCGGATGGTTCGTGGTGTTCTCTACTGAATCAAGTGAACCAAGGGCACACGGTGGATGCCTTGGCACCTGGAGCCGATGAAGGACGTGGGCGGCTGCGATAAGCCCGGGGGAGCTGCTGACCAAGCTTTGATCCCGAGGATTTCCGAATGGGGAAACCCACCCGTGGTAATGCGCGGGTACC
>CAVWSF010000004.1:0-179315 GCA_963757605.1 uncultured Actinomycetes bacterium | reverse complement strand
TTCGACTGTGCCTCAACGCGGCCGCGGCCGGCTACTCGTTGCGCGTGCGCTCCGCGGCCATCGCGCTCGCCACGCGGGCGATCTCGTCGATCGCGAATCGCTCCTCGAGCGGCTCCAGCGCCTCGCGGATCGCGTCCTCCACGATCCGGTGGCGTTCCGACTCGACCCGGTCGCGGAAGTACTCCCACAGGTCGTTGGCGTCATCGGCCAGGTACATCGCTTTCGCCACCAGCGGCACGGCGTGCTCCACGAGTGGGTCACGCCGGATCTGCGCTTGATCGGTCATCCACCCCTCCTTTGCCGAGGCGGCGCCGCCAATCCACACGGCCGCCCCGGGCAGATCTTCAAGGAATTCCCACTCCAGCGCCAACATTACCCGTTCCCGCGAGGTCGCATGCGCGCGTGGCGTCCGAGCGTCAACCCGGTGCCGGGACGCCCGTGCCCGTCACCCTCATGTGCCGCGTTCGCAGGATCCGGCCGCCCGCCGTGAACGCCGTGATGGTCAGCGTCGCCTTCTCGCGACCCCCGAACTCCGGTGCCGGCTGGAATCCGATGATCATCGTGCACCGCTCGCCGGGGTCGAGGACGTTCGTGGTGTAGGAGAGAAAGCACGTCGAGCCGGGCTGGCCGGGCGAGAAGTCGTCGGGCGACTGGTCGGAGATCGTGACGACGAGCGTGCGCGAGGAGCGGTTGGCGATCGTCACGGTGCGGGTCGTGAAGCTGCCGAACGGCTGACGCCCGAACGCCAGATGATGCGGCGGCGTGACGCGCAGGATGCCCCCGTGCGCGAGCGCGGCGGGCGCCGCCGTCATGGCCGCGAGCGCCACGAGTGCCGTGGCGGCGAACCTCGGTCGGACGCGTCCGTTCCCCATTCCGACCCGATGGTCTCGCCGCGGACGGCTCCCGTCAACCGCCGTTCCCCGTTTCTTCTCCCCACCCCCTTGACCTGGCGCCGGAATTGCAGACACTGGAATTGCCGCGGGCATGTGCCTGACCCTCGCACGTCAGGAGCCCACACGTGCCCGCGGCCTTTCCTCCCGCGCCGGTACGCTGCACCCATGAAGCCGACCCAGGCCGCGGGTCGCGCCGACGCCCGCCGGGCCCAGGTGCGCCCGACCCCCGAGCAGTACTTCATGCTGCTCGCCGTCGCGACGCGCGAGCGGGCCGCGTGCCTCGGCCGCCACGTGGGCGCCGTGCTCGTCTCCGACCAGCGGATCATCGCGACCGGCTACAACGGCACGCCGACCGGGTTTCCCAACTGCGACGAGGGCGGCTGTCACCGCTGCGCCCACCCCGACGACTACTCGCCCGGCCGCGGATACGACGTCTGCATCTGCGTCCACGCCGAGCAGAACGCAATCCTGCAGGCCGCCAAGCTGGGCTACTCGGTGCAGGGCGCGCACCTCTACTCGACGCTGCGTCCGTGCTTCGGCTGCCTCAAGGAGGCCTACCAGGCCGGCGTCAGCCGCGTGCGCTACCTGAACGACTGGTCGCCGTCCGACCCCGGGGAGGCGGAGGCGTACGAGGAGCTCCTGGCCGAGGCGGCGCGGCACGAGCTGACGGTCGAGCCGCTCGAGCTGCCCGACACGCTGCTCGACCTGCGGTAAGCGCTAGGCGGTCTTGCGGAGCCGGCGGAGGCCGCTCTCCTCGTTCCAGTCGAACGAGAGCGGATCGGCGGCGGGAACGACGGCGTCGGAGAACATCGGATCGGGCTGGCGCAGGGCGAACCCGTCGACGGTGACGACGACCTGGATCGGCTTCGGGAGGGTGACGACCGGCGCCGGCGAGCGCCGCGGCTCGGCCGTGATCCGGGCGAGCGACTCGGCGTGGAGGGCGGTGCGCCAGGCGGTCATCTCGGCGTCGGCCGGCTCGGACGAGCACCACGGGCACAGGCTGAGCGGACGCTTGTCACCCAGGCATGCGTGACAGGAGACGGTGATCTGCATGAAACCCTTGTCGGCGGCGAGCCCCGATCCCTTGAGCCTCGCTCAAGTTTTCCCCGTGTTTGCCGACGGAAGGAGTGATGTATGGGTCTTCTTTGCGATTGTGGCGAACGCTCGCCCTTGCGATGTGCCTGCTCCTGGGCACATCGGTGCTCGCCGGCACCGCGTCGGCGGACACGCTGCTCCAGAAGAAGCAGGCGCAGTACGCGCGCGTCCGCGACCAGGTGCGAAAGCTCGACAACCACGTCGAGCTCCTGACCGAGCGCTACAACGAGGTCCGCTGGCACCTGCACGTGCTGCGGCGCGAGATCCGGGTCGCCACCGCCCGACTCAAGGCCGAGCAGCTCGAGCTCGAGCGCCAGCAGCGAAACCTGGCGCAGCTCCTCATCGAGCAGTACAAGGGCGGCGACCCGCACACGCTCGAGATCGTGCTCGACTCCTCGTCGCTCTCGCAGCTCACCAGCTCGATGGATCTGAACAGCCGTGTCGACACCGCCGTCGGCGACACCGTCGACGCCATCGAGGCCGCCAAGGCGGCCATCGCCCATGAGCGCGCGGTGCTCATCGCCGACCGCCGTGAGACCCGGATCGCCAAGCGCAAGCTCGAGCAGAAGCGGCGCCAGATCCGGCACGAGCTCCGCCGCCGCCGCCGGCTCGAGGGCGAGCTCGGCCAGCAGGTGCGCGTCATCGAGGCCGGCGACCAGATCGGCCAGGGCGAGCTGGCGCTGAAGGCGCACAAGTGGCTCGAGGACGCGATCGTCGCCGACGCCGCCGACCCCGGCCAGGTGCTGCGCGACCAGATCGCGCTCGAGTCGCTGAAGCAGATCGGCGTCCCCTACGTGTGGGGCGGCGCCTCGACGGACGGGTTCGACTGCTCGGGCCTCGTCATGTGGCTCTGGGCACGGCATGGCTACTCGTTCCCGCACTTCGCCGCCTCGCAGTTCCACATGGGCCCGGTCTGGATCGCCGACCAGGCGGAGCTTCGCCCGGGCGACCTCGTCTTCTTCCACAAGCTCGGCCACGTGGCCATCTACATCGGCAACGGCTACGTCGTCCACGCGCCGCACACGGGCGACTTCGTCCGCATCGCCAAGCTCTCGCAGGACTGGTTCCAGCAGACGTACGTCGGCGCCACCCAGCCCGGCCCCACGTAGCGGACAGGTTCTAGGATGCGGGGCATGGACCCCGCCCCCGAGATCGCCGCCGCGGAGGCCGCGGAGGAGATCGCGGGCGGAGCGCTCGTGGTCGACGTGCGCGAGCCGGTCGAGTGGGACGCCGGCCGGATCTCCGGCGCCGTCCTGATTCCGCTGGGCGAGCTGGGCCGGAGGGTGGAGGAGCTCCCGCGCGACCGGCGGATGGTGATCGTGTGCCGCACCGGCTCGCGGTCGGGCTACGCGGCCGACGCGCTGCACGGCGCCGGTTACGACGTCGCCAACATGCGCGGCGGCCTCTTCGCATGGGCGGCCGGGTCGCTCCCGCTCGAGCCCGACGGCGGGTACGTCCTGTGAGCGCGACCGTCCGCATCGGCACGTGCTCCTGGGCGGACGAGTCGCTCGTCAAGGCCTGGTATCCGCCCAACGCCCGCACGGCGGAGGGCCGGCTGCGCCACTACGCCGAGCTCTTCGACACCGTCGAGGTGAATGCGAGCTACTACGCGATCCCGACCGCCGAGGCGGCGGCCGCCTGGGCACGGCGGACGCCCGACGGGTTCGTGTTCCACGTGAAGGCGTTCGGGATGATGACCCGGCACCCGGTCAAGGCCGACCAGCTCCCGCCCGACCTGCGCGGCGAGGTCGAGGTCGACCACCGCGGCCGGATCGAGCACCCCTCACGCGAGCTGCGGGCCGAGGTCTTCGACCGCTTCCGCTCCGCGCTTCAGCCGCTCCGGGAGGCGGGGAAGCTGGGCGGCATCCTGATGCAGTTCCCGCCGTACGTGACGATGAAGCCGGCGTCCTTCGCCTACCTGGAGTGGGCGCAGGAGCAGCTCGGCGGCGACGAGATGCTGGTCGAGTTCCGCCACCGAAGCTGGCTCGCGGACGACGCCAGCGCCGCCGAGACGCTCGCCTTCCTGGAGCGCCGGGGCGCGACGTACGTCATGGTCGACGCGCCCCGTACCGACGCCAAGAACCTGGTGCCGACGGTGGTCGGCGCGACGAGCCCGACCGCCTATCTGCGCCTCCACGGCAGAAACGCCGCGACCTGGAACCACCGCGGCGGGAGCGCGGCCGAGCGGTTCGACTACCTCTACTCGATCGGGGAGCTGGCGGAGTGGTCGGAACCCCTGCGGCGGCTCTCGACGCTCTCCGAGCGGGCCTTTGCGATGTTCAACAACAACGGCCGCAGCGCCGGCGACAACGGCCCGCCGATCGCGCAGGCGCCGACGAACGCGCTCATGCTGCGCGACGTCCTGCACGAGGCCGGAGTGCCCGTCACGGATGCACGACGATCAGCCCTAGCGTGAAGATGCCGAGCACGACGCCGACCAAGGTCAGGACGAGGTTGATCCGCGGGTCGAGTGTCGCGAAGCGGCCCTCGGCGAGCGCCTTGTCGATCTCGCGCTCGCGCTGGTAGCCCGTGCCGATGCAGAGCACTCCGAGGAGGGCGAACCCGGCGCCGGCGAGCTCGTACGGCCACGCCGTGCCGCCGGAGAGCGTGGGCACGACGCGGCCCGCGGCGAGGCTGACCGCGAGCGCCGTGAGGCCCGTCCGCCACCACGCCAGGTAGGTGCGCTCGTTCGCCAGGCGCGTCCGCCGGGTGGCGTCCCCGATCTCGTCGAACGCACGCCGCCCCGACGGCTGCTGGCGGCGCTCGATCTCGGGCATGGCGGATAGCGTAGTCGCGCTTTCGAACGAGCCGATCCGCACGTATAGTCGGCTCATGGAGCGGCGCGTGATCCGGATCGGTGCCGTCGCAGCCGCGTTGACGGCCCTGCTGGCGCTGGGCGCGGCGACCGCCTCTGCGCGGACGTCGCTTGCGCCGTCCCTCCGCCTCCGGGCCCGGGCGCTCCAGCGGGCCCAGGTCCTCCCGCACGCGTTCTCGCTGACCACCGTCTTCATGCAGACGGCACCCGTCGCCGTCGTGCGAAACGGCGTCACCAACACGATGACGCTCATGGTGTTCGGCGACCCGGCGTTCGGGTCGTCGGCGATCGACGTGACGCTCGCCAGGTTCCAGCCCGACGGACGAGCGTTCCAGGAGCACGACTACTCGTTCTCGCCCCAGTCGGGGATCCAGTTCCGCTTCGACAAGAAGGGGCTCGAGACCGCGACGCTCGACACGACGACCGCCATCAGCCCGAGCCAGATCGCCGGCTCGTTCACCGCGACGTCCGTCAAGGCGGGGAATTGCCGCCTCTACGACGGGCGCCACGCCACGAAGCTGACCGCCAACGGGACCGTCACATGGAGCGCGTTCGACGTCGAGACCTCGACGTCGCCCTTCTTCGGCGCGATCCAGACGCAGCCCACGCACGCGAAGATCGTGAAGGACCCGGGGTGCAACACGGACGTCATCGTCGTCTCGGGCGGCGGCGGCAGCGCCGCGCGCGCGGTGCGGGCCATCCCCAAGGTCGACTCGGCGATCGGCGCGCCCGCCTACAACGAGCGGCGCGACCAGCCGTGCTTCTTCAACCGCGCCCTCGGCGCGAAGGTCGGCCCGGGTCGCGTCTTCGGCTTCGAGAAGTTCTATCGCGTGCCGCAGATCTTCCAGCTCGCGATCCGCGCGCGACAGGTGCCGCCCGACGAGAGCGAGTTCCACTTGATCGACGCGGCGGCAGCTCGCCGCAGCCTGCCGAAGCCGGTCAAGGTCGGCCCGGGGCGGTTCGAGGCCGTGGTCCACGGCGCGGGCGGCGAGTTCCTGGACGGGACCGCGACGTTCAGCTCGGGCCCGCCGGCGGTCCGCGGAGGGTTCTCCTGCCGTGTGGGCGGCGGGGTGCGGCCGTTCACGCGCCTCACCTATCGCGGGACGCTCGACCCGACGCCGGCCGCGCCGCTCGTCGCATCGTTCGACACGCTCCCGCTCGCCCTCCGCGAGGGCACCCCGGCGACGTACGTCGTGCGCGAGTACGGCCGCCACCACGACGGCGAGTAACCCCGTTCGGGCTACGACAATCCGGGGGAGGTTCCCCCGGTCGGGTGTCCACTTCCTGACCGTTTCGGCCGGAATCGTTGGTGGGGGGGAATGAGCGAGCCGTCGTTGGAGAGGGCAGTCGAACTGCTGTCGCGTGCCGGAAGCGCCGAATTCGAGCGCGACATCGGCGGCGCGCTCACGGTCGCGATCAGCCGCGTCTTCGGTGCGCAGCTCACCGGCACCGCCGACCGCATGCGGGTCGTCGGCGGGATGGAGCTCGCGGGCCGCGTGGTCGTCGGCGGCCGCCGCTACCGCGTGACGATGGTCTGCGAGCGAGCGGTCCTCGAGACCGCGAACGACGCGCGCATCCGCCTGCGGGCGGTCGGTGTCTCCGAGGAGGGGGCCGAGACGATCGTCCTGGCGAGCCGCCAGACGCTTCAGCGGCCGGCCCGGATGACGGCGATCTACTGCCAGGACGTCGTGGACGGCGACGTCGTCGACGGGACGATCCTCGACCTCACCCGGCTCGGCATCACGTTCCAGACCACGCGCCTCCTGCGCCGCGGCGACCGGCTCTTCCTGCGGGCCCGGTTCTACGCCGAGCCGCTCGAGACGCCGGTGCGCGTCTCGGCGACGCGCATGGTGAACGGCACCGTCGTCGCCGAGTGCGTGTTCCAGGTCCCGACCCGGGAGCTGGCCGACACGGTCGAGCGAATCGACACCGCGCGCCGGGCCGTGCCCGACGCGACGCCGCTCGACATCGCGTCCGTGCGGCGCTCGCTCGTCGTCGAGCGCGTCGAGGAGGGGCCCTGGCGCCGGCTCCTACGCCGATCCGGCTGACGTCGCCACCTGCGACAATCCGGACGTGGCCGCAACCCGTACAGACGGGCGGCTGAGCACGACCAGCCCGACAGTCGCGCGCCTGCGCGAGGCGCGCTCGTCGCGGATCTCCGCGCTCGTCTTCTCCGCGGTCCTGGTCGCCGCTTCGACGCTCCTCGTCGGCGCCCTCACGCCGGACGTGCCGGTGCGGTCGGCCGGCGTCTTCTACCTCCTCGCCGTGCTCGGCGCGTCGTCGATCTACGGCCTCTGGTGGGGGCTCGCCACGAGCCTTGCGTCGTCGCTCGCCTTCAACTTCTTCTTCCTCCCGCCCGAGCACACCCTCGTCATCAACTCCTCGAGCGACTGGCTCGCCCTCGCGGCGTTCGCGGTCACGGCGGTTGTGACGAGCGACCTCGCCGGCCGGGAACGGGCCGGCCGTGAGGAGGCCGCACGCCGGGCCGAGGAGGCCCGGCTCGGCGAGCGGCTCGCGACGGTCATCGCCACGGCAACCAACCTGGACGACGCGCTCGCGGGCCTCGGCGACCAGGCGGCGCGGACGCTCGGCGCCGAGACCGGCGTCATCGTGCGCGGCGCCGGCCCGTCGCGGCGGCCAGGCGTCCTGCCGCTCGAGCTGAACGGGCGCGCGATCGGGGAGCTGCGGCTCTCGGGCGGCGATCCCGGCCTGGTCGACTCCCCGGCGGCGGGGCGGATCGCACGCCAGCTCGCCGGCCTCATCGCCCTCGGCGAGGAGCGCGAGCGGCGCATGCGCGAGGAGGTGAACGCGCGAGCGCTCCTGCGCTCGGACGAGCTCAAGACCGCGCTCCTGCGGGCGGTCTCGCATGACCTGCGCTCGCCGCTTCAGGCCATCACCGCGGCGGCGGGCGGGCTGGGGTTCGCGGCCCTCGACGACGAGGAGCAGGAGCTTCTCGACACGATCGGGACCGAGAGCGGCCGGATGAGCCGGATGATCGAGAACCTGCTCGACCTGTCGCGCCTCACCGCGGGCGCTCTCGCCCCGCCCGCCGACTGGCTCGACGCGCGCGAGTTGGTCGAAGCGGCGGTCGCCGAGCTCTTCCGCGGCGAGCCCCGGGATCGCGTGCGGGTGCGGACAGCGCCGGATGTCCCGCTCGTGCACGGCGACGGCCCGCAGCTTCAGCGAGTCGTCGTGAACGTGGTCGAGAACGCGCTCAAGTTCTCGCCGGCCGAGCGCCCGGTCGACGTGATGGTCGCCCCGAGCGAGGGTGGCGTCGAGATCGCGGTGTCAGATCAGGGGCCCGGCGTGGCGGCCGAGGACGCCGAGCGCATCTTCGAGCCGTTCGCGCGGAGTGACCGCACGGCCGAGGTGGCCGGCTCGGGGCTCGGGCTCGCCATTGCCCGCGGCCTCGCCCGCGCCAACGGCGGCGAGCTCCGCGTCGCCGACCCGGTCGACGGTCGCGGGGCGACGTTCTCCCTCACGCTTCCGGCGGGCGGGTGAGCGGGGAGCCGCTCATCCTGGTGGTCGACGACGAGCGCCCGATCCGGCGCGCGCTCGAGGTCACGCTCACGAAGGCCGGCTACCGGGTGGCCACCGCGGCGAGCGCCGCCGAGACGCTGACGGTGGCGGCCCTCTCGCCGCCCGACCTCGTCGTCCTCGACCTGATGCTGCCCGACGGCGACGGCGCCGAAGTGTGCGCCGAGCTGCGCGACTGGCTGACGGCTCCGATCCTCCTCATCTCGGCGGTCCAGGACGAGCCCGACAAGATCCGCGCGCTCGATGCCGGCGCCGACGACTACCTGACGAAGCCCTTCGGAGTGGGCGAGCTCCTGGCGCGGGTGCGCGCGCTTCTGCGCCGCTCCGAGGGCGCCGTGCCCGGCGACCGGGTGATCGACGTCGGCCGCCTCTCGGTCGACCTGCCGCGCCGTGTGATCACCGTGGACGCTGAGGAAATCCATCTGACGCCGACCGAGTTCGACCTCCTGAAGGAGCTCGCGATCGCAGCGGGCCGGCCGCTCACCCACCAGATGCTCCTGCGCAAGGTCTGGGGGCCGGGGTACGCGCAGGAGATGCAGCTCCTGCGCACGCACATGGGTCGGCTGCGCGACAAGCTCGAGGCGGGCGGCGTCGCCCGCGACTCGATCGAGACGCTGACCGGGGTCGGCTACCGGCTGCGTGACCCGGCCGTGACGCCGACCTAGCCGCCGTCCTGGGGACGATCGGCTGCACTTGGCGTCGTTCCACCTCGCTCAACTTGCGGCGGAGGCCGCCGATCACGCAGGGCATGACTCCCTCGCGTACCCATGCTCTGAAACGGCTGTCGCTTCGCGTCAAGCTCTACCTCGGGTTCGGCGCCATCCTCGCGCTGCTCATCGGCGTCGCGGCGACCGCGTTCTGGGGCACGTCGAACGTGTCGAGCTCGGCCGACCGCGTCGACCTCGTCGTCTCGCACCGGCTGCTCGTCGCCGAGGAGATGAGCGCAGCGGCCGGCGACTTCCACTTCGCGCAGACCAAGTACGCCCTGGTCGGCACCTCGGGCCGCGAGGATTTCCTGGCCGACGTCCGGGTGTTCCGAGGCGTGCTGGCGCAGGCCGAGCGCGATGCGGCGGATCCTGCCGACCACGCGAAGGTCGCGCAGGTCAACGCCGCCTTCGGCGACTTCATGGCGGTCGACTCGCAGATGTGGGCGGCGGTCCAGGCAGGGCACCAGCGCAAGGTGCTCGAGCTCGTCGACGCCTCCGATGAGTCCGTCGACGCCCTCACCGAGAAGGTCGACGCGTTCCTCGCCGAGGCGCAGGCCGATCGCAACGCCGGCGTGAAGCAGCTGCACGCTGCCAGCTCGACCACCCGCACAGTCACGATCATCCTCGTCGCGATCGCAGTGCTGGCGGCGTGCGTGATCGCCTACCTCCTGACGCGCCGCATCTCCGGCGGCCTCCGGCCGCTGCGCGAGCGGCTGGCGAGCCTTCGCGATCACTGCCTGACCGACCTCCAGGCCGGCCTGAACTCGATGGCGGGCGAGGGCGACCTGTCGCGTGAGGTCACGCCCGTGACGACGCCGGTCGAGGTGCGCGGTGGCGACGAGATCGCGGTGCTCGGCGAGATCTTCAACGACATGCTCGACCACGCCCAGTCGACCATCGTTGCGTACAACTCGATGCGGGCCCGCACCGCCGACATGGGCCGGATCGCCGCCGAGATCGGCTCCGGCGACCTGTCGTCGACCGTCGAGCCGCTCAGCGAGCGCGACGAGTTCGGACACGCCTTCGTCGCGATGCACGACTACCTGATCGGCATCGCCGAGGTGGCGGGCAGGATCAGCGACGGTGACCTGTCGACCCATGTCGAGGCGCGCTCGGCAGCCGACCAGCTCGGCACCGCGTTCGTGAAGATGCAGGAGTACCTGACCGGCATGGCCGAGGCCGCCGAGCGACTTGCGGCCCGCGACCTGACCGCGTCGGTGACGCCGCGCGGCGAGTCCGACGTCCTGGGGAACGCCTTTGCCCGGATGACCGAGAACATGTCGCTCGTCATCGCCGAGGTGACGGCGGCAACCCGGCGGGTGGCCGAGGCCTCGACGCAGATGGCGACCGCCTCCGCAGAGGCCGGACGCGCAGTCGAGGAGATCGCGTCCGCCGTCGGTGACGTCGCCGAGGGCGCCCAGAAGCAGGTCATCATGATCGGCGAGACCCGCGGAACCGTGGCCGAGGCGAACGAGGTCGCCGCCGAGGCGAGCCGTGTCGCCGACCAGGGCGTCGGCGTCGCCGCCGAGGCCTCTGCCGCCATCCGCAGCCTTGCGGACTCGGCCGAGGAGCTGGCCGGGGCCATGGGCGGGCTCACGAACCGATCGGAGCAGATCGGGGGCATCGTCGAGACCATCTCGAGCATCGCCGCCCAGACGAACCTGCTCGCGCTCAACGCCGCCATCGAGGCGGCCCGCGCCGGGGAGCAGGGCCGCGGGTTCGCGGTCGTGGCCGAGGAGGTGCGGAAGCTCGCGGAGGAGAGCCAGGTGGCCGCAGAGCGGATCGCCGGGCTGATCGGCGAGATCCAGGCGCAGACCGCCGGAGCGGCGAAGGTCGTGACTGTCAGCGCCGAGAGCACCCGCGCGTCGGTCGACACCGTCGAGCGCAGCCGTCAGGCCTTCGAGTCGATCGGCCTCGCCGTCGCCGACATCAGCACCCGTGCCGAGACGATCGGGCGCGCGACGAGCGAGATCGCCTCGGTCGCCGAGCAGTCGTCCGCGTCTGCGGAGCAGGTCTCGGCCGCCACGCAGGAGACCTCGGCGACGGCGCAGGAGCTGGCCGAGTCCGCCCAGGATCTCAACCGCACCGCCGCGAACCTCGAGCGGATCGTGGCGCAGTTCACCCTCGCACACCGCGGGTAGGCTCCGGGCCCGTGAGGGCTGGCCGGACGTCGACACGACGGCGGTTGCTCGTCGGCGCGGCCGCGGCGACTGCCGTGGGCGCCGTCTGGGCCGATCGATCCGGCGAGGCGGCCCGGGTCTGGCATCACTTCGCCGGCGGCTGCGCGGGCCCCGACGGCCCGGTGCCGCCGGCGCCCGCGAACGATCCCGTCGCCGGCCGGTTCCGCTCCCGGCACGTTCCGGAGGACGACGTCGGCTTCATGGTGTGGCGACCCGACGGGCGGGCGGCAAGCGCCGCGCTGCCGGTGCTGGTCGCGCTGCCGGGCGGCGGATCGACCGCACGGGTGGCCTTCGACGACCTGCACCAGCACGCCTTCCTCGCGGCCGAGCTCGCCCGGCGCGGCGGCGCCGCCGGCCTGGCGGCGGTGGACGGCGGCGAGAGCTACTGGCATGCCCGCACGGACGGCGAGGACCGCATGGCGATGCTCGGGACGAGCTCCTGCCCATGCTGGAGCGGGAGTTCGGCCTCGGCGGCCCGGCGCGCGCCATCGCAGGCTGGTCGATGGGCGCTTCGACGGCCAGGCCGACTTCGCCCGACATGACGTCTTCGCCGGCGCCTCCCGGCTCGACGGGATGCCGGTCTGGGTGGGGTGCGGGCAGAGCGACCCGTTCTACGAGAACGCCCGCCGGCTCGCCGCGGCCGTGCCGGGCGCGCGCACCCACTGGGACGACGGCGGGCACGACCAGTGCCTGTGGCGGCTGGTGGCGCCGGGGGAGATCGCCTTCCTCGTCAGGGCGCTCCGGGCCTGACCCCGGCATTACGCGCCGGCGATGCGCTCGGCGTGCGAGTAGACGTTGAAGCGCTGCTCGCGCAGGAAGCCGACGAGCGTCATCCCGAAGCGGCGGGCGGCGTCGACCGCCAGGCTGGACGGGGCCGAGACGGCGCAGACCATTGGGATGCCCGCGATGGCCGCCTTCTGGACGATCTCGAAGCTCGCCCGGCCCGACACGAGCAGGATGCAGCTTGCGAGGGGGAGGTTCCCGGCCATGAGCTCGGCACCGACGATCTTGTCGACGGCGTTGTGGCGGCCGACGTCCTCGCGCGAGGAGAGGAGCTTCCCACCGGCGTCGAAGAGTGCCGCCGCGTGCAGGCCGCCGGTGTGGTCGAACACCCGCTGGACCTGGCGGAGCTCCTCCGGCAGCGCTGTCAGCACCTCCGGCGCGACCTCGGGGCCCGGCGCGACAGGCGCGCACTGCACGTCGAGCGCCTCGAGCGACGCCTTGCCGCACACGCCGCAGCTCGACGTCGTGTAGAAGGCGCGCGCCGCGAGGTCGGGAAGCGGCCGCCCGACGGCGACCGTGACGACGTTGTAGTGCTGCTCGTCCCGCGGCACGTCGCAGTAGCGGACGCCGCGCAGGTCGCCCGGGTCGATCAGCCCCTCGGTGAAGAGGAAGCCCGCGGCGAGCTCGAAGTCGTGGCCCGGCGTGCGCATCGTGACCGCGATGGTGCGCTGTTCGCCGCCCGGCTCGTCGACGCGGATCTCCATCGGCTCCTCGGTGGCGAGCCGGTCCGCTCGCCGCGTGCGGGCGCCGTCCTCGACGTTCAGGACGCGGACGCTGCTCGTGCTCGCGGGTCGGGCCGGCGCCTCGATCAGGCCGCCGGGATCCTCTGCCGGCTCAGGCGCCATCGTCCGCCCCGGGCGCCCGGTTCTGGACGTACTGGAACCCGAACCGGCCCTTGACGCACAGGTTGCCGTGCGTGACCCCGTGGTCGAGCGGCGAGGTCACCTTCACGATCGTGTTGTCCTGGACGTGCAGCTCCAGACTGCACCCGACGCCGCAGTACGAGCAGATCGTCTCGGTCACCGTCTGGGCGGCCTCGTCCCAGCCGCCGGCCTGGCGCAGGTCGTACTCGCTCTTGAACATGAGCGCCCCGGTCGGGCACACGGCGATGCAGTTGCCGCAGTAAACGCACGCCGAATCGGGCAGCGGGGCGGCGAACTCCGTCGCGATGCGGGCGTCGAAGCCGCGCCCCGCGACCGCGATCGCGAAGGTGTTCTGCCAGTCGGTCCCGCAGCCCTCGACGCACTTGTAGCAGAGGATGCACTTCGCGTAGTCGCGGACGTAGCTCTCGTTGTCGACCTTGACCGGCTGCGCCACCGTCGCCGCGGTCTGGCCGTCGCCCGCGTGGTGATGGCCGGCCTGCGCGCGGTCGCGCGCGCCCGCGGGTGCGGGCGGGGCAGGCGGGCCGTACCGCTCGGGGGCGGCGTCGTACTCGCGGTTCCAGCGGTCGACGTGCTGGGTGGTGGAGAGATCCACGCTCGAGCCCAGGAACTCGAGCACCATCTTGCGGCTGTGGTCGACGCGGTCGCTGCGGGTGCGGACGACCATGCCGTCCTCGGCCTTGCGCGCGCACGACGGGACGAGCACCCGCGAGCCCTCGACCTCGACCACGCACACCCGGCACGCGTTCACCGGCGTGAGCGTCTCGCCGTAGCAGAGCGTCGGGATGTCGAGCCCGCGGGCCTTGCAGGCGTCGAGGATCGTCGCGCCCTCGGGGACGCGCACCGGCTCGCCGTCGATCTGGAGCTCGACGGTGCGGCGGATGGTGACGGGAATGGCGCTCATCAGGCGGGCTCCGCCTGGAAGACTTGCAGACCGCGCACGGCCGAGTCGATGGCGTTCGCGGCCGTCTGGCCAAGGCCGCAGATCGAGGCGTCGCGCATCGCCTGGGCGATCTCGTCGAGCAGGGCCAGCTCGTCGGAGACCGTCCCTCGCGGCCGCTCCGACGCCAGCCGCAGGAGCGCCTCCTGCTGCCGCACGGTCCCGACCCGGCACGGCACGCACTGGCCGCACGACTCGTCGCGGAAGAACGCGGCGATCCGCAGCAGCACCGGGACCAGGTCGACGGTGTCGTCGAACACCATGACGACGCCCGAGCCGAGCGTCGCCCCCGCCGCCCGGGTCGCCTCGAAGGAGAGCTCCAAATCGAGCTTGTCGGGGCCGACGAACCCCCCGGCCGCGCCGCCGAGGAGCACGGCCTTGAGCGGCCGTCCGCCCGCGGCGCCGCCCGCCATCTCGAGCAGCTCGCCGAGCGTCACGCCGAACGGCACCTCGTAGAGGCCGGGCCGCTCGACGCAGCCGGAGAGGCAGAAGAGCCGGGTGCCGGTCGACTGCTCGGTGCCGATCCCGGCGAACGCCGCGCCGCCGTCGAGCACGATGTCGAGCACGTTGATCAGGCTCTCGACGTTGTTCACGACGGTCGGCTTCGAGAAGAGGCCGGAGTCGACCGGGAACGGGGGCTTCGAGCGCGGCTCGCCGCGGTAGCCCTCGATCGAGTTGAAGAGCGCCGTCTCCTCGCCGCAGATGTAGGCGCCCGCGCCCTTGCGCAGCTCGATATCGAACCGCACGCCGGCGCCCATGACGTCGTCGCCGAGCACGCCGCGCGCCCGCGCCTCGGCGACGGCGTCCGACAGCCGCTCCCACGCCAGCGGATACTCACCCCGCAGGTAGACATAGGCGTGCTCGCAGCCGGTCGCGAAGCCGGCGATCGTCATCGCCTCGACGAGGGCGAACGGGTCGCTCTCGATCACGATCCGGTCCTTGAACGTCCCCGGCTCGGACTCGTCGGCGTTGCAGACCAGGTAGTGCGGCCGCACGGGATTGCGGGCGACGGCGTCCCACTTGCGGCCGGTCGGGAATGCCGCCCCACCGCGGCCGAGGAGGCGCGAGTCGTTCACCTCGCGGATGACGCCGGCGGGCCCCATGTCGATGGCCGCCCGGAGCGCCGCGTAGCCGCCGGCGGCCCGGTAGCTGTCGAGGCTCGTCGGGTCGACGTTGCCGATGCGGCGAAGCAGCCGAAGCGCCGGGTCACCGGCCTGCGGCACGAGCGGCGCAGGCGGCTCCGGGGCGCTCGCGCTCCCCAGCGCAGCCGCCACGTCGGCGGCCGTGGCGGGTGCGATCTCGTGCTCGCGCGCCTCCTCGCCGGCCCGCGTGACGAGGACGGCCGGCGCCCGCTCGCACAGCCCCAGGCACGGGCTCTCGAGCCAGATCGCACGTCCGTTCCCGGCGTGCTCACCGGCCGGCCCGGCGGCGCGCTCGAGCTCGGCGACGAGCTCGCTGCCCCCGCGGCACATGCAGGCGATATCGGTGCAGACGTGCGTCACGAGCGGGGCGCGCGGCTCGAGCGCGAAGAGGGCGTAGAAGCTCGCGACTCCGTACGCCTCCGCCGGCGGGATCGTGAGCCGGCGGCACACGTACCCGAGCGCCGCGGGGCTGATCCATCCGATCCGGCTTTGGACCTCGTGCAGCACCGGCAGCAGCAGGTGGCGCTGGGCGCGGGCGGCGTGCCCTCCGCGGGCGGAATGGCCGTCTGCGCCGCGCTCGCCGCCGACCCAGGACGATCCAGGCGGGCCGAGCACGCCGTCCACCGCGTCACGCTCGGTCGCCGTCGGGGGGCTGTCGAGGAGCCTCAGGTCCACGGCGCTACTTCGCAGGCACCGCGAGCTGCGTGGCGGCTTCCCGGATGCGCTCCTCGTCCGTGAGGTGGCTGACCGCGATCGCGCTCGCCTTGAACTCGGCCGTCCCCGACTTGGGGTCGGTGGCGTCGATGGTGAGCACGTTGGTCTCGACCTCGTCGGGGAAGTGGAGCGTCATGAACGCCAGGCCCGGCCGCAGGGAGTGGTCGATGCGGACGGGCGCGTACACGTACCCCCGCCGCGACGTCACCTTCACCAGCTCGCCGTCCTCGAGGCCGAGCCGCTCGCAGTCCTCCGGCGAGAGGCAGAGCGCCTCGCGCCGGCGAAGCGGCGAGCTGTAGCCGCCGCTCTGAACGCCCGTGTTGTACGAGTCGAGCCGCCGCCCGGTGGTGAGCCGGATCGGGAACTCGTCCGAGAGCTTGTCCACCGGCGGGACATGCTCGACGACGTTGAACGGCGCCGGCGGGCCGGTGATCGGGCTCTCCCACAAGCGTCCGTGGAGGAAGAGCTCGCCCGGGTGCGTCTCGTCCCAGCACGGCCACTGGATGCCGCCGAGCTCGTCGAGCCGCGGATAGGTCATGCCGGCGTGCATCGGCGAGAGTGAGCGCAGCTCGGTCCAGACCGACTCGGCGTCGGGCGGCCCGAGGTCGAATCCCATGCGGGCGGCGATGTCGCACACGATCTCGATGTCGTCGCGGGCCTGGCCGGGCGGGTCGAGCGCCTTTCGCACCCGCTGGACGCGCCGCTCGCTGTTCGTGACGGTCCCTTCGGCCTCGCACCAGCTCGCCGATGCGGGAAGGACGACGTCGGCCATCTCGGCCGTCTTGGTGAGGAAGATGTCCTGCACCACCAGGTGGTCGAGCCCCTCGAGGAGCTTCTTCGTGTGCTTGGCGTCGGCCTCGGACTGGGCCGGGTTCTCGCCCACGACGTAGAGCGTGCGCAGCTCGCCCCGGTCCATCGCCTCGAACATCTGCGTCAGGTGCCAGCCGTAGCGGGGGTCGATCTTCGTGCCCCAGGCCTGCTCGAACTTGGCCCGGGCCTCGTCGTCGCGCTCGAGGTCCTGGAACCCGGGGAGCTTGTTCGGGATGGCGCCCATGTCGCCGCCGCCCTGGACGTTGTTCTGCCCGCGCAGCGGGTTCAGCCCCGAGCCGTAGCGGCCGACGTGGCCGGTGAGGAGCGCGAGGTTGATGAGCGCGAAGACGTTGTCGACCGCGTTGTGGTGCTCGGTGATGCCGAGCGTCCAGCAGATGATGGCCCGGTCGGCGCGCGCGTAGGCGTGGGCGGCGTCGCGGATCACGTCGGCCGGGACGCCGGTCTCGAGCTCGCCGCGCTCGAGCGTCCACGGCTCGACCGACGCGGCGTACTCGTCGAAGCCGGTCGTCGCGCGCTCGATGAACTCGCGGTTGTGCAGGCCGGCGTGCAGGATCTCGCGCGCCATCGTGTTGGAGAGGGCGACGTCGGTGCCGACGTCGATCCCCATCCAGGCGTCGGCCCACTGGGCCGAGCCGGTGCGGCGCGGATCGACGGCGAAAAGGCGCGCGCCGGCATGCACGGCCTTCAGGACGTGATGGAAGAAGATCGGATGGGTTTCGCGGGCGTTCGAGCCCCACAGGAAGATCACGTCAGTCTCCTCGACCTCCTGGTAGGAGCTGGTACCGCCTCCGGCCCCGAACACTGTCGCCAGACCGACGACGCTGGGAGCGTGTCAAGTCCGGTTGCAGCTGTCGACGTTGTTCGAGCCCATGGCGACGCGGGCGAACTTCTGCATCATGAAGTTCATCTCGTTCGACGCCTTCGAGCAGCTGAACAGGCCGAACGCGTTCGGGCCTTCGGCCGCCGCGGCCCGGAATCCGGCCGCCGCGCGGTCGAGCGCCTCGTCCCACGTCGCCGGCCGCAGCGCCCCGTTCTCGCGGACGAGCGGCTCGGTGAGCCGGGTGAGTGGCTTTCGCATCCTCTCCATCACCTCCTTCCGTTCACCGAATCGTACCCTGAAGGGATCTATTCCAGACCGCTTGTGGCGCGGAAGTCGGCCGTCGTATTCGTATGTGGGAAGGGGGCTTCCGGTATCTCGAGGCCGAGCGCCGTGCAGAGCGGCTCCCAGCCGTCGCCCGCCCGGTACTCGACCAGCCGATCGGCCGGCACCGTCGCCCGGACGCGCTCGTTGTGGCGGTCGTAGGCGGCGAGCGCCGCGTCGCGGTCGCGCCAGTCGGGCGTGAATGTCGACTCGACCATTGCGAGCACCATCCGCCGGCGCTCGACCCAGCCCTCGTCGTCGGCCGGGACATCCTTCTGGAGCGCCTGTGCGATCGTCCGCTCGAAGCTCTTCGCCCAGGCCTCCGCCGACTCTCGCAGCGAGAGCACCACGACCGCGTCGGGGTGGGCGGCGGCGATCGGCTCCCAGAACGCGCACGCCGGCCAGTCGACCGTCGCGCTGAACTCCGACAGGAAGGCCGCCCAGTCGACGTCCTTGCCCGCGACCGCGGCAGCCCAGGTCGCCGTGTCGTCCTCGCGCTCGATCAGCTCGCTCATGTGATAGCACGGCCCTCCGAGCAGCTGCTCGAGCGCCAGCTTCAGCGAGTGCGTCCCGGTCCGCCCGAGCCCTGCTCCCACCACCCGAAGCGTCATCGTTCTCCCCTCCGTCGCCTACGGTGGCCGATCGTAGTGGAGCACCCGCCCGGCTACCGCAAATAGGGGAGGGGCGATTGGGGGTTCCTCGTATGCACCCGGCCTCCGCAACGGCCGATGGACTGAGTGAGATGTCCACGCCCCCTGTCGACGACCTGCGGTCCTCCATCGTCCCCGCGGGCATCGACGAGCAGGCGCTGCTCGACGCCCAGGCCCGCCTGGCGCTCGCTGTCGCCGCGCTCGACGGCGCCGCCGAGGCGCTGCTCGAGGCGGGGCTCTCGGCCGAGGACTGCCTACCGATCGACGGCGCCCGCGACGGGATCGACGAGATGCAGCACACCCTCGGCGAGAGGCTCGACCACCGGGTCACGACCGTGCGCCGGTCGGCCGCGATCACGGACCTCGTCGAGCACGACCGCCGCGCGCTGGCGCCGCAGCCGGCCCTCGACGGGCCACCCGACGTCGACTGCGCGCTCGCGCTCCTCTTCGGCGAGGTCGGGATCGCCGATCTCGAGACCGACACAGGCCGGCGGCTCACGGTGGTCGTCGAGTACCGCACCGGAGGGCTCGTCACCGTCAGCACCGAGATCGGCCTCGTCCGCGAGGGCGCGACGCTCTTCGGCTCTGTCATCGACGCGTCCGGCACGCCGTGGCGAATCAATCTTCTGGTCGAGTCCGAGGGCGATCGCGAAGGGTGCGCCCACCTTGCCCTGCGCCCGACCGTGGTCGACCGGCTCGAGCGGCATACGCCGTTCCAGCTCGAGATCGGCGGCTCTGCAACCCTCGAAGCGATCGAGTGCGGCGGCCTTCCCGAGACCGCCGAGGTCCTGGGCCGCGTCGTCGGCCTCTCGGCGACCGGCGTCACGTTCGCGACGCTGAAGCCGCTTCGAACGGGCGACCGGCTGCGTTTCCACGGCCGCTTCTTCTCGGAGGAGGTGCGCGCCGGCGTCAGGGTTCTCTCGGTCGCCGCCGAGCCGGAGGGCGGCGGGCTCATGGTGAGCTGCTGGTTCGAGGACATCGACGAGGACGGCCGCGAGACCGTCGACCGCGTGCTCGACCATGCGCTTCACCCGGAGGCCCCGATCAGCTACAGCCAGCTTCGGCTGCTCTCGCACGGGAAGCCCGAGCAGCGCCGCGGCGTCCGCCGCCTCCTTCGGCGCGCGAGCTAGAGCCACACTGCGGGAAGGGGCCCGCGTCCTTCTGCGTCTGGTGTGTGGCAGTCGCGAAGGAGGATCGATCCATGCCGAACGACCCCACCATCCCGCTCCCCCGCGTCGTCGGCGAGGGCGACACCGGGATCGACGTGCTCGCCTACCGGCGGGCGCTCCACACGCTCGGCCTCGTCCCGCACGCGAGGCAGGGCCATTTCGAGGCGAACATGCTCGAGGGTGTGCTCGCGTTTCAGGGGGGCGCCAACATCACGAAGACCGGGACGATCGGGAAGCGCACCTACGCGCTCCTCTTCCGGCACATCGACGCCTCGGGGCGCTCCAAGCTCAAGACGTTCGCGCGCCGGCAGAAGGTGCGCGACAAGATGGTCGCCGAGCAGCAGTGGGCGCTTCGCAACGAGGGCCAGATTCACTACCCGCTGAATGACGTCCGCCCGCCGGGCGAGACGGCGAAGGCGCTGCAGCGCTGGCAGGAGCACGAGCTTCCGATCACGCTCGACTGCTCCGAGTACGCCACGTGCATCGCTGCGGCGGCCGGCGCCCCCGACCCGACCGGCACGTCGTTCGGTCTCCGCGGCGGTGTCGTCACCGGCACGATGCTGAGCCACTCCCGTGAGATCGGAAAGCACGAGCTGAAGCCGGGCGACTACGTCGTGCTCGGCGCGGACACCGGCGAGCACGCGTGCGTCGTGCTCTCAGTCGACGACCCCGAGAACCCGATGCTGACGAGCCACGGCCTGGAGGCGGGGCCGCTCGAGATCACCCTGACCGACGTCGAGCGATCCCACGACAACCCGCCTGTCAGGTTCCTGTCCGCGGGCATCATGTAGGCGTGGAGACCGAGTTCGCCCAGCTCGCGCACGCGGTCCCGGGCGCGGCGCTCGTCGTCACGGCCGCGGCCGGCTCGGATCGTGAGGGATGCCTGGTGGGGTTCGCAACCCAGGCCAGCATCCACCCGCCGCGGCTCCTGGTGTGCCTCTCCGTGGAGAACGCGACCTTCGAGGCGGCGAAGGTGGCGACGCATCTGGGCGTGCACGTGGTTCCCGCCGGGCGGCGCGACCTGGCGGAGCTCTTCGGCGGGGAGACCGGTGACAAGGTCGACAAGTTCGCCCGATGCCGCTGGGAGGACGGCCCCGGAGGCGAGCCGCTCCTTCTCGACTGCCCGGTGCGGCTCTCCGGCCGCATCCTCGACCGCCATCCGCTGGGCGACCACGTCGGCTACCTGCTCGAGCCGGTCGCCGTGTGGGCGATTGAGCCGTTCGAGCCGCTCGACATCCGTGAGGCCGGCGGCATCCAGCCCGGGCACCCCGCCTAGATCGATCATCTAGCGCCGCGCGGGCGTGGCAGCGGCGGCCAGCGCCTCGTCCAGCGACTCGGCGAGCTCTGCGGCATCGGCGTAGATCGCGCAGCAGCCTGCGTTGCGCAGCTCGTCCGCCCCGAAACCGCCCGAGAGCAGGCCGATCGCGGGCAGGCCGGCACGGTCTGCGGCAACCGCGTCCCACGTCGTGTCGCCGATGACGACGAGCTGTTCCAGCGATCCCAGCCGGTCGGCAGCCGAGGCGATGAGGTCGGGGTGGGGCTTCGTGCGGTCGACGTCGGCGCTCGACGTCCAGGCGTCGACGAGCTCGCGGGCGTCGAGCAGATCCACGTAGTGCTCGACCTCCTCGAGCTTCGCGCTCGATGCGAGAACGACGCGATGGCCGCGCCGGCGCAGGCCGGCGAGGAGATCTCGGGCGCCGGGCAGGCTCTTCACCTCGCCGATCAGCTCGCCGTAGCGGCGTGCCTCGCTCTCGCGGATCCTGTGTCCCAGCCTGTCCTCGACCGCGTCCCCGGCGACCGCGGCGACGAGCTGGTCGCCGCCCATGCCGTTGTGGCGGTGCACCTGCCAGAGCGGCACGTTGACCCCGTGGTCGGCGAATGCCCGACCCCAGGCGATCGTGTGCTGGTAGTTCGTGTCGACCAGGGTGCCGTCGATGTCGACGATCGCGCCGACCGCGCCCCGGCCCTCGTCGGTTGGCCATGCGTCGAGCGGCTCGCCGGCGGGCGGCGGCGGCTGTCTCCGGGGCGTCTCCGATGTCATGCGCCGAGACCCGACGCGCGATCCATCCGCTCCCATGCCCTGATCACGATGCGCGCCACCTCGCCCAGCTCGTCGCCGCGACTGAGGAAATCGGGGACGGTGAAGCCGACCTGCACATCGTCGGGGCCGGCGAGGGTCACGTCGAGCGCGTCGTCGCCGGCCGGGCGGATCGGCAGATACCGCCAGCGCTCTGCGCCGGGGACGCCGATGCGGCCCTCCGCGTCGTACGGCGACGCATCGAATTCTCGCTCAGGGTCGGCACTCACGGCGCTTCACTGCCCTTCGACCGCGGGCGGCAAACCGCGGGCGCTACTGCGGCGTGCGTTCGAGGAGCGCCATCGCCGCCTGGACGTCGGCGAGCTCCTGGGCGCAGTCGGCTGCCCGCTCGACCTGATCGGCAAGCCACCGCACGACGTCGTCGTCGTACGACACCCCGTTCGATGCCATCGCCCGGAGGCTGGCTGCGACATCGTCGAGGAGCTTGATCTCTCCGCCCAGAGTCATGGTCCGCCCATCGGCCATCGACCGCGTTTCTGCCATCCCCGAAACGACGTAGTTCGCGATGCGAACACGGCCACCGTTCGGGGGATCGACCGGCGTGGGGCCGCGCCGATATCTCACGTGAAAGGGCGTGCCGCTCGGCGCGTCCATCCCTCCTGGAGGTATGTGTGATGCTGCTTCTTTCCTCGTCGGTGAGCGGCGGGGTCGTGTTGGCGCTGCTCGCCCTCATCGCGGTCGCGTACGTGCTCGGTGCCTATCCGCTCTACCGGATTGCGAAGGCCACGACCGATCGTGTCGACGAGGCGTCATGGGCGTGGGTGCCCGTCCTGAACATGATCCTCATGTGCCGGATCGCCAGGGTCAGCTCCTGGACGGTGCTGCTCCTGCTGGTGAGCTGGATCCCGCTCTTCGGCGGGCTGACCATGCTCGCGTACACGCTGGTGCTGTGGGTGAAGATCGGACAGCGGTTCAACCGCCCCGGCCTCGGGGTGGTGGCGTGGATCCTTCCGATCATCGGCGCGTGGCTCCTGGCCTATCGGATCACGCCCGAGCACGCGTAGCTGAACGCTTGAGCGTGTGAGGGGGCCGCCGCAGCGGCTCCCTCACACGCTCCCGCGTCAGAGCCCTGTCTGCGCCTGGATCCGCCCCGTCTTGATCGCGTCGGCGAGGGCGCCGTAGTCGGCCTCGTTCTGGTCGGCGTACGACTCGGCGAACTGCGTCATCGCCTGGTCGAAGACCTCGCTCTTGCCGAGGTAGGCGGCGAGCGCAACCCGGTCTCCGGAGCGGGCGTGTGCACGGGCGAGCGTCCATCCGCACAACTGGCCGTATGCGATCATGCCGTCGGGCCGCATGCTCTCGATCTCGGCGGAGCCCTTCCAGTCCTTCAGCTGGCGGACGTAGAAGTCGCGCGCCTCGCCCTCGGGCGTCTGCTCCAGCCGCCGCCACCCGAGGAAGATGTCGCTCGAGGCCTGCATCACATGCTGGCCTGCCACCACACGCTCGCCGTGGTTGGCGTAGCCGCTCTTCTCCACGAACTCCTCGAGCACCGAGGCTTGCGCCTCCTTGACCTGCAGGAACAGCGGATCGCGGCCGTCCAGGCCGAGGAAGAGCGCGATCCACGCTCGCGTGCCGACGCTGCCGACACCCACGACCTTGCGCGCCAGGTGCACGAACCGGAACTGCTCGAGCAGGTGCCTGCGGTCGGTCTGCAGCGAGCGCCGATAGCCACGGAGGAAGTCCGCCACGGTCTCGAGCACCTGCTCCCCGTCGATTCCCGGGAACACCTCCTCGACGGGCACGATCAGCGGCGGGTCGCTGATGATCCTCGGCTCACCGTCGACCTCGTGCGTGAGCTTGGCAAAGGCGGTCATGCTGTCCTTCGTGCGTGCCTTCGCGAGGACGCGCTCGGTCCGCTTAACCGCTTTGGTGTTGAACTGATCCTGATACTGGGCCAGCGCGGCGTCGATGTCCAGCTTGGCGTACCACACCGCCAGGTTGGGCATGGCCGCGAACTCTCTGATCGTCTCGCGGTATGTCCGTACGGTGGCGCGGACGACGGTTTCGCGCTGCCGGTCGGAGAAGCCGTTCTCGCGCCCGGCGATGGCCATGCTGGCGGCGAGTCGCTTGATGTCCCACTCCCAGGGCCCGGGGAGCGACTCATCGAAGTCGTTCAAGTCGAACACCAGGTTCCGCTCCGCCGACGCGAACACCCCGAAGTTGGAGAGGTGCGCGTCCCCGCACAGCTGCACCCGCAGCCCGGAGACGGGAAGCGGCGCCAGGTCAGACGCCATGATCAGCGCGGCACCCCGGTAGAACGCAAACGGCGAAGCGGCCATCCGCCCGTAGCGGATCGGCACCAGCTCCTGCACCCGCGACTCCGCCTGCTTCACCAGGAGCCCGACCGGATCGGGGCGATCCTTCGCTGGCTGGAACTCCGCGTGACTCGATCGCGGCGCCTTGCTCCGCGCGGCCTTCCCCAGCGCCGCCCGTTGAGCGGTGCTCAGGTGCTCGACGACACCTTTCGAAGCCGCCGCCCGCGTGCGCGTCGTTTGTGATCGGGGGGTTTCGACCGTCATGCGAATCACTCCTTTCGCCGCCGTATCGGAGAGTCGACGCCCCGTGCCGCCCCTGATTAATCCACACCAGATGATGGTGCCCGCCGCGGAGGGATCCATCCTGTCGCAAGCGTGGTGGATAGCGGGCGGTTGGGCGGCGATCCGAGAGGAGCCAGGCATGAGTGCAAGCGTCCGAGTGACCGAGCGAGAGGTGGCCGGCTGGATCGACCGGGAGCTCCTCGGCCCGATGGCGGACTTTCAGGATCCGAGCCAGGAGTGGCGGCGCCTGTTCTCGGAGCTCTACGGCACGTTCCTGCTTGTGCTGGCGGCCGCCGGCGGGGGCATGATGGGACAGGCGTTCCCGAACACGATCAGCCGCACCGCGGCGGTGGTCGCGCCGGCGCTGACCGTGATGGGCGTGATCATGTTCATGGGCAAGGTGTCGGGAGCGCACCTGAACCCGGCGGTCAGCGTCGCGTTCTCGCTTCGAGGCGACTTCCCCTGGGGCCGCGTGCCGGGGTACATCGTTGCGCAGGTCGCAGGCGCCACGGGCGCGGCGCTCTTCCTGCACCTGGTCGTCGACGTCTCGGCGAAGTACGGGTCGAACTACCCCGCCGGCGGATACTCCGCCGGATCCGCTTTCCTGATGGAGGCGGTCCTGACAATGGGCCTCGTGAGCGTGATCCTCGGCACGGCCTCCGGCGCGCAGAACATCGGCATGTTCGGGGCGCTGGGCGTGGGCGGCTACATCGCGCTGGCCGGCCTGTGGGGGAGTCCCATCTCAGGCGCATCGATGAACCCCGCGCGCACGTTCGGCCCCGATCTCGTCGGCCGGGACTTCACGAGCTACTGGGTGTACGTCGCCGGGCCGCTCGTGGGTGCCGCGCTTGCCGTCGGCATCGCATATGTCCTGCGGGGCACCGGCGGCGGACGGGCCGGTTCTGCCGCCGCCCAGGGCGCGATCGAGACCGAAGTCGAGAGGCCCGACCAGGCGTAGCGACCTGCGCATCGCGCCGCCGCGCTCACGATCTGCGACGCCGAGCGCATGAGCGTCACCGTCCAACGCACCGCCTAGCCGTTTCCCTCTTCCGGGCGACGGGTACGGCACGACAATGCGCCTGCTGCGGGTCAACCTGCTCGGCCTCATCTACCTGATCGCGGGCGTCCTAGTCGCGGCCACGCACCACTACTTCCGAAACCTCCACAGCCTCCGGCTCATCGCCTCAGCGTTGCTAGCAGTAGTCCTCTGGCCGCTTGTCCTGCTGGGCGTGGACCTCCACATCCACCGCTAGCCCGCCCCCGCCTCCGGTTGTCGCGGTCGGCGTGTCGCTGTCCTTCAACCCGACCGCCGACTTGAGAGAAGGCCCACCGGCCCCCCGCCCGGTGGACCTTCTGCGTCCCGACTTCCGTCGTGAGCTACCCCTACTTCCCGGGCTTGTCGTTGCCGCCGGCGCCGCGACCCTTGCTGCCGGTGTGACAGTTGGAGTGGTAGTCGCCGTTGTGGTCCGGTTCTGAGGTGTTGATGTCGCAACCGTACTGGCTGTCCGCCGGCGTGGATTTGCCGCCGCCCACGACGTGGTGAACCGAGGCGAGGGCATACGACATGCCGCCGAACATCGCCATGGCGCCGAACGCGCCGGTCGTGACGACGGTGGCCGTGAGCACCCGGATTCCAGGGGTGCGCGATCCCGACGGAACGCCCGCCACGATCCGGCCTTCGACGCCGGAGTCGAGGTGCGGGCGACTCGCTCGCAGGTCGCGCTCCAATCCCGACAGTGGATCCTCGTTTGTGAAACTCATCTACCAGCCTCCCTGGATAGTGCGTCGACGAACACGACTGGAAGATGTTTCCAGTCTCTACTTTGTATATACGCCCGGCCGCGCCGAAACCCTTACACGCCAGGTTGCGCTTCCCCAGACGCAGCGTGCAGCGGCTCCAAACCGACATGGACCGGCCGATGGCCACACCCCCGACCTCGGACACCACTTGGCGCCCGGCCACGTCGCCCCCACGTCAGACACGATCGAGTTTGGGTTGGGGCTCGGCGTGGGCATTTTCTGTAGTTCCCGATACGGTCGCCGCCACCGGGGGCCGAGGAAAGGAGTCCCAATGCCGCTCCTGGTCTCTAGCGGAGTCATCGTCGCGATCATCGTGGTCGCGGTGATCGTCGTGATCCTCGTGGCGCTTGCCATGCGGAGGCGCTCGGAGCAGCTCGACCAGCGTCGGAGCGCTGCGGCGGCGCACCGTGACGAGGCGGCGACGATCACTCGCAGCGCCGAGCAGTCCAAGCTGGCAGCTGAGGAACAGGCCGCCCGGGCCGAGCGGGAACGCCTGGCCGCCGAAGAACAGGCCGAGCGCGCCGAGCGGGAACGTGCCGCGGCCGAGCATCACGAAGCGCAGGCTCGCGAGATCGATCCCGACGCAGACCGGTAGTCGGCCTCCGACGGGGTCAGCCGGTTTTCGAGGATCCTATGCGGGCCGCTTGCAGCGCTTGCAGTTGCCGGCGCGATCGAACTTGCCGGCGCACCAATCGCACCGCTGGGGCCGGGCGAGCTTCGGCGTCGGGGCCAGCGTCGGGAGCGCCACCGCTGTCAGCGTGACTTGCACCACCTGGATGCCCCGCGATGGGCGCAATCGTGCGCGCATGTTCAGCGCGTCCGCGGGTAAGGCTCACCTGGTGGTGGTGCAGGCTTCGGCGGTCATCTTCATCGCGGCTGTGCTGGCGTTATCTAGGATGGCACTGGGTGCGCGAGCCGCGCTGAGCGGCGTCAAGGCGTCAGCAAGAACGTCAGACGAGCCGCGTTCGTGGACGGCTGAACGATCGCGGCGCCGCGCACGTTCCGATATATCCCCGTGCCACCGACCACCGGGACCCTGATCGTGATCGCTCCGGACTGGGACACGCGCCCGACCGCGGTCACAGAGATCTGGCCGGCCGGCAGCGTCACCGTGAACGTAAGCAGAGCCGGGCTCCGCCTCCGGTCGGCAACTCGGTGAAGACCTCCGTCACCTGGAGCCGACCGATCGGATGGTCGGCACGCGGATGGGCGAGCGTGCCGGTCACGACGATCTCGTCGCCCTGGCTCATGCCTGCCGGGTCATTGTCGATCGCGGTCGTCACGAAGTCGCCGGCGCGAAGCACGATCGTGCGAGCGCGAGTGATATGCGGAACCGCACCGATGCGGCACCATAGACCCCGGCATCCCGCTTCCAGAGCAAGATTCAGGTACCCCCAACGGGATTCGAACCCGTGTTACCGCCTTGAAAGGGCGGGGGCCTAGGCCGCTAGCCGATGGGGGCGCGGGCGCAGGATACCGGTCAGGCTGCGTCGTCTGGCCGTGCCGGAAGGCGTTCCAGCGCCGCCTGGAGGTCGTCCCAGGCCTCGGCCTCCGTCTCGGCGTAGTCCGCAGCGTCCACATCGCGGGTCAGCTCGAGATACCGCTGCCAGGCGGCTTCTCTCGTGAGCGGAAGGATCGTTGCGTGCTTGCCGGAGGTCATGTGCTCTTTATACGTTCGCCGGGGGGAGATAGTTCCCACCCGGTGGGCAGCATTACACATGTGGCCGTCCATCGTGCTCCGGTTGCGGCTCCCGTCCGCTCCGTGCCAGGGCCAGGCCGGAGAGGGTCTCGAGCACCAGCCGGTGGGCGTTCACGGCCGTGATCCCGGACGGGTCGTAGGCCGGCGCCACCTCCACCACCTCGACCCCGGCGATGGGCAGCTCGGCGGTGATCCGTCGCGCCGCGCGCAGGAGCTCGCGCATTGTGAGGCCGCCCACCTCGGGCGTGCCGGTGCCGGGCGCGTAGGCCGGGTCGAGGGCGTCGATATCGATCGAGAGGAACACCGGCTGGCCCCACTCGGCGGCACTCCGGATGACCTCCGACAGGCACACGTCGTAGCCCCGCTCGTCGAGCTCGTACGTCGTGTACCAGTGGAAGCCGACCTTCCGCATCCACGCGAACTCCTCCGGATCGGGCCACCAGCCGCGCAGACCGACCTGGATGAACCGGTCGCCGCGGACCCAACCCTCGTCGACCACGAGCCGCATCGGCGTGCCGTGCGAGCGGACGACGCCGCGCAGGTCGGCGGCGGTGTCGGCGTGCGCGTCGAAATGGATGACGCCGACGGCGCCCTTCCCGCGGTGCTCGGCGACGGCGGCCATGTTCGGGTGGGCGATCGAGTGGTCGCCGCCGAGCACGATCGGGATTGCCCCCGCCGCGCAGATCTCGCCCACCCGGCGGCGCACCTGGGCGTGGCTCTCGGCGGCGTTTCCGGGCACGGTCTCGGCGTCGCCGTAGTCGACGACGGTGAGCTCGGCGAACGGGTCGACGCCGAGCCACATGTGCGGCCGCGACGGCGGCACGCCGGCCGAGTCGTCGGCTGCGCGGATCGCGCGCGGGCCGTACCGGCTCCCGGGCCGGTTGGACACGGTCTCGTCGATCGGGGCGCCCACGATGGCGACGTCGACGCCGGCGAGGTCGGAGGGATCGAGCACGAGCGGCAGCTTCGAGAACGTCGGGATGCCGCCGTACGACGGCTCGTGGGGGCGGTTGGCCTGCATGCTTACTCCTCGCGGAACAATCGGGGATCGTCGGTGATGACGCCGTCGCAGCCCAGTGCCGACATGCGCTCGATGCCGGCGCGGGTGTTCACGGTCCATGCGAAGACGCGGCCGCCGTTTCCGTGGACGGCTGCGATCGCCTCAGCGGTGACGATGTCGTATCGCAGGGTGGCGTCTCGCGCGCCCGAGCGAACGTCGACGTCGGCCGGCGTGATGCGGCTCCACGGCACCCACCGGCCGGGGGTGATCGTGGCGCTCGTCCGGGCATGGCCGTTCAGTGCCGCGAGCGAGGCCATGTTGCCCGTCGAGAAGACGCAGCGTCCGGCGACGCCCGCCTCCTCGCAGGCGGCGAGTGTCTTGCGTTCATACCCGGCCGCCTTCAGGTCGACCAGGAGCCCGAGCTCGCGCGGAGCGATCCCAACGAGCTGCCCGAGGAAGTCCGCGAGCGTCAGTCCGCGTCGGCCGGCACCGTGCCCGACGACGAGCCTGGGCGCCACGTCGAACTCGACCATGTCCACGCCCGCGCCGATCGCCGCCCGCATCGCGGCGATCGTGTTCTCCGGCGCGAGAGCGGCGGCGCCACGATGCCCGATGCGCAGCACCGGTTCACCCTACACTTGCCCGGCGGGGCCGTTAGCTCAGCTGGTAGAGCAGGGGACTTTTAATCCCAAGGTCGCTGGTTCGATCCCAGCACGGCCCATGGAGGAACCGCCTGCCAGAGCCAGATCGGGGAGCGTTTGCGTTCGACCCTGTGGTCGACGTGTACCAGGCGTGTACGGACGGCTGATCCACAGAGGCGGCGGTTTCGCTCACTCGTCGTGCCCGAGGCGGCCGGGCCCTCCGGCGCGGCATCACGCCGACGGAGCGATGTCCAGCGGTGAGTAGGCGAAGCACCGGGCGCTCGCGCCGCCATCGACCATGATCTCGGCTCCGTTCACGTACGACGCCCAATCCGTGAGCAGGAACGCGACCACGTCGGCGATCTCCTCGGGCTGGCCGATCCGGCGCACCGGGGCTAGCTCGCCCTCACGCCGCAGCGCTTCGTCCCGGTCCATGTCGGGCGGAAGCGTGTTGTCGGTCATCGGGGTTTCGACCGCGCCGGGCAGCACGACGTTGGCGCGGATCCCGAATGGTCCGTAGTCGACGGCGATGCTCTTCGTGGCCATGAGCAGGCCGGCCTTGGCCGAGGCGTACACGTAATACCCGGGGAACGCGGCGACGCCCTGGATCGACGAGATGTTCACGATCGACCCGCCGCCGCGGCCGAGCATCCGCCCGACCGCGACCGCGGCCCCGAACATCGGTCCCATGAGCAGAACCCGCAAGCCGTCCTGGATGTGCTCCTCGGTCGCTTCGTGTGCGCTGCTCACCCAGTCGATGCCGGCGTTGTTCACCCACCACGCGAGCTCGCCGTGCTGCTCGGCGAGGTCGGCCGCACGCGCATGGGTCGACCAGTCGGCGATGTCGCCCACCAGGGGCAGCATCCGGGCGCCGAAGCGCGCTGCCGTCTCGTCGAGCGCGGCCCGGTCGCGGTCGACACCGACAACGGTCGCGCCCTCCTCGAGGAGGCGCTGGGCAACGGCCTTGCCGATCCCCATCGCAGCACCTGTCACGACGGCGGCGATCACGCGGGCACCACTAGTCCGACGGAAGGGTCTCGACGACGTACAGGTTGGCGGTGGTGCCGCCGTCCACGATGAGCTCGCCGCCGTTCACCGCGGAGGCGTCGTCGGATGCGAGGAAGAGGATCGCTGCCGCGATTTCCTCCGGCGTTGCCATCCGCCGCTGCGGGATCCGGTCGAACTCGTTCATCACGTAGTCGAAGGTCTTCGGCCCGAGGAAGTCACGCGTGAGCGGCGTCGCCGTGTAGCCGGGCGCGACGATGTTCGAGCGGATCCCGTGGCGCGCGAGCTCACGAGACATCGTCGTGTTGAGTCCTCTCAGCCCCGCCTTCGAGGCGTTGTACGCGCCCTCGTCGCCGTCGGCGGCGTATGCGGCGATCGACGAGACGTGCACGACCGATCCGCCACCGTTCGCGGCCATGACTCGCGAAACGCGCTGTGCCATCATGAAGGCGCCGTTCAGGTTCACCCCCATGACCCGCCGCCACTCCTCGTCGGGGAAGTCGAGGAACGGGCTCGTGTACCCGAACCCGGCGCAGTTGATCAACACGTCGATGCCGCCCCACCGATCGACGGCTGCGGCCACGGCCGCGTCCACCTGCTGGGGATCCGCGACATCCGCCACGTGGGACCAGGCGCTTCCGCCGTCGGCCGCAATCGACGCGGCGACGGCCTCGACCTCGGACGCGGTGCGCGAGATGAGCATCACGTCGGCGCCTTCGCGACCGGCCCGGCGGGCCGTCGCCTCGCCGATCCCCCGGCCACTCCCGGAGAGGATTAGGCGCCGCCCGGCGAACCGGTTGGGCACGTCGAGTGGGTGCGAGCCTTCAATCATCGCGCGAATGTATCAAAAATCAAGTATCTAGACGGGGCCGCTTTTAGTACTTGGTGTGAGCGCCCTCGGGGCCGAGCGGGACCCCTGCGAACGGCACGAATGCACAATCGAACCGGAGCAGCGTCGCCGTCTCGGTGAGGCTCGAGATCTCGTGGTCGAGGTCGCGGAGCACGTGGACCTGGTCGCCGGGCCCGAGGTTCCCCGCGAGCCGGCCGACTCGGACATGGCACTGACCGACGACCACGAGGTAGACCACCTCGCTCGTTTCGGACACCTCTGCGATGGCCGCGCCGCGGCTCACCTCAACCACGCCCGCGGGGAACGGGTTGGACGCCGACGTCCCGTCGCCCTCGAGCGGCCGCGTCACCGTCATCCGCAGCGACTCCGAGCCGGGGAGGTAGTCCGACGTCCGCCACTTGTTATGGGCCAGATTCGGGCTCACCAGGACGTAGACCCACGCATCCTCGCCGCCGACCTCGTGCAGCAGGTTGTGGGGGGCGTTCGCGGGGATGTAGACCAGATCGCCCGTGTTCGCAACCCGCTCCTCGCCGCCCACCTCGACCATGCACGCACCGCTCAGTATGAAGTAGTACTCCGCGGCGTCGTCGTGGGCGTGCCGGACGGGGCCGAGGGGATCGCCGAAGAGATGCGTGTCGCCGGCGCACCAGACCAGCGGTCCCCCGCGCACCGCCTCGGTGAAGATCAGCTGTTGACGCACCCAATCCCGCCACAGGCCGAGGTGCTCCAGCGGTGTCGTCGTGTCGCACTCGCTCATGAGGTGTCCTTTCTTCGCGCAGCTACAGATCGCGCGCCGGGTGGAACCAGGAATATGCCGTCCAGCCCCCGTCCACCGGGAGGACGCTTCCGGTGATGTACGACGCGGCGGCGGACGAGACGAAGTCGATCGCGTTCGCCAGCTCGGCGACCGATGCGAGGCGGTGCGCCGGCGTGCGTGCGACCAGCTCGGCAGCGGGTCGGAGGCAGGGTACCGACGCTGCCTCGAGGCCGCCGTAGGCGATCACGTTGATCCGGCGGCCCTCGCGCGACCATCGCTCGATCTCGACGGTCGCCAGCGCGCGGGCGGCCGCAGCAGTGAGCTCGACCTGAGCGTCGCGCGGAGGCGTAACGATGCCCCACACCGGGACGACCGCGATGAACCCCGCTCCCTCGCCTCGAGGCAGGTGCTTGTCGGCCGCCTCGCAGGCGTGCATGAGCCCCGCGGTCTCGTCGGTCGAGCCGTCGCCCGGGATGAGGTGGACCCACGACATCGCGGGGCCGGCCGGCTCGCGCGTCACCGGTGCCCGCAGCTGTCCCGCGAGCTCGGCGGCGAAGGCGTCGGTGCCGCCGGTGAGGACGTAGCCGCTCACGTGCCGGCCTCGGAGGGGAACCCGGCGCTTGCCATCCATCCGCCGTCGATCAACAGTGTCGTGCCGGTGATGAAGCTCGCCTTGTCCGAGGCCAGGAACGCGACGCAGCCGGCGATCTCGGCCGGCTCTGCAACCCGTCCCATCGGCGTCCGCTGCTCGTACTCTGCCCGCTTCGTTGCGCCTTCGAGCGTGCGCAGGACATGCTCGAGCATCTCGGTGCGGGTGACGGCGGGCGCGACGGCGTTGACGCGGATGCCGCGGGCGGCCCACTCAACGCCGAGCACCTGTGTGAGGCACGAGATCCCGGCCTTCGCGGCGTTGTACGCCGACCGGCCGGGGTGTCCGGCGAGCGCGCCGATCGAGCTGAGGTTGACGACCGCGCCGCCTTCGCCGGCCAGCATCGTCCTGGCGACCGCCTGGGTCGCCAGGAACGTCCCGGTCAGCATCACGTCGACCTGCCGGCGCCACTCGTCCTCGGCCAGCTCGTCGGAGGGCGCGACGGTGACGATCCCGGCGTTGTTGACGAGCACCGCCGGTGCTCCGATCCGCTCGGTCACCTCGTCGACCATCCGTGCGATCTCAGCGGCGTTCCTGACGTCGAGGCGCCAGGGCGTCGCAGCGAGGCCCTCTCCCGCCAGCATCTCGGCTCGTTCGGTCGCGCCCGCGAGGTTGACGTCGGCTATGACGACCGAGCCGCCGTGGCGGGCGAGCTCCTCGGCGATGGCGGCGCCGATCCCGCGCGCCGCGCCGGTGACGATGCACACCCGGCCCGCGAACTCGTCGGCGTCGAGGATCGGCGCGATCACGGCCGCCTCGGCACCAGGAAGCTGCGCTCGAACCGGCAGACGATCTCACCGTACTGGTTGGCGCCTTGCGTCTCGACGCCGACGATGCCGGCGTCGGGCCGCGACCGTGAGACGCGCGAGTTCAGAACGGTGGTCTCGGCGTAGAGGGTGTCGCCGTGGTGGACCGGGCCGAGGTGGCGGAGCTCGGCCGTTCCCAGGGCGGCCAGCGCTTTCCCGGAGACGTCCGGAACGCTCATCCCGAGGAGCAGCGCGTAGACGTAGGTGCCGACGACGAGGTTCCGGCCGCCCTCCATCTCGCGGCTCGCGTAGTGGGCGTCCGTGTGGATCGGGCTCGCCGCCATCGTCAGGCAGCAGAAGAGGTGGTTGTCGGCCTCGGTGACCGTCTTCCCCGGCCAGTGCCGGTAGACGTCGCCGACTTCGAGGTCCTCCAGGTACCGTCCGAAGCCGGGCCGGGTGCTCACGCCAGCTCCGCGATCACCGTGCCGACGGGGACCGTGCTGCCGACCGGCTCCCGGATGCGGAGCACGCCGGCCTCCTCCGCCTCGTAGGTCGCCGCCGCCTTGTCGGTCTGCACCTCGACCAGCTCGTCTCCGGTGGCCACCGCGTCGCCCTCGCCGACCAGCCACTCGATGATCGTCCCCTCCTCCATCGTGTCGGAGAGGCGGGGCATCAGCACGTCGGCCATCAGCCCGCCCTCACCAGTCTCTCGGCCACGTCGGCGATCCGATCGACATCGGGCAGCCAGGCGGACTCCATCGACGTGGCGTAGGGCACCGGGACGTCGTCCGATGCGACCACCGCCGAGCGCGAGCCGACGTCCGCTCCCGCGAGTACGACGTGCGTGAGCAGCGTCGGCGCCCATCCGCCTGATAGCGGGCCCTCCTGGACGAGCACGAGCCGGCCGGTGCGGCCGACACTGTCGACCACCGTGGCGGAGTCCATGGGCAGGAGCGACCGGAGATCGACGACCTCCGCCTCGACGCCGCGGCCGGCGAGCTCGCCCGCCGCGGCAAGCGCGCGCGCTGCCATCAGCTGCGTGCCGACGATCGTCACGTCGGATCCTCCGGAGCGGCGGATGCGTGCCGTGCCGAGCGTGTCGGGGGCGGCATCCCGGTCGACTTCGCCCTTGGTGCCATAGAGGCCCTTGTGTTCGAAGAACAGCACCGGATCGCGGCTCTGGATGGCCGCGCGCAGCAGCCCGTATGCGTCCTGCGGGGTCGAGGGAGCGACAAGCACGAGCCCGGGCACGTTCAGGAACCAGCTCTCGACGGTCTGGGAGTGCTGGGCGCCGAATCCCAGCGAGGCGCCGTTCGCCATCCGGATCGTGACCGGGACGTCGACCTGGCCGCCGGTCATGTACCGGTACTTCGCCAGCTCATTGGCGATCTGGTCGAAGCAGACCGCGGCGAAGTCGGCGAACATCAGCTCGACGACGGGCCTCATGCCCTTCAGCGCGGCGCCGATCGCCGCGCCGACGATGGCCTGCTCGGAGATCGGCGTGTCCATGACCCGCTCCGGCCCGAAACGGTCGACCAGGCCCTCGGTCACCTTGAACGCTCCGCCCGCCGCCGCGATGTCTTCGCCCAGGAGGAAGACGCGCGGATCCCCGTCCAATTCGTCTGCAAGAGCATGCCGCACGGCTTCCCTGTACGTCAGCTCGGTCACGCCATAACGTCCTGGAGCCTGGCGTCGGGCGCCGGCTCGTCCCAGGCCTTGGCCCGCTCGAGCGCGGCCGCGATCTCGGCGGCCGCCGCCTCGCGGACGCCGTCGACGGCAACGCCCCGCGTCACAAGATCCGCCTCGAGCCGCGGGATGGGGTCGCGCGTCAGCCAAAGCTCGACCTCCTCGGGCGGCCGGTACGTCCCGGGATCAGTGCGCGAGTGGCCCTTGTGCCGGTACGTGAGCGCTTCGACGAGCGTCGGCCCGCCGCTGCTGCGCGCGCGTTCGGCGGCGGCGGTCACGGCGTCGTACACGACGCGGATGTCGTTTCCGTCGATGCACGCCTTGGCCATCGAATACGAGTCGGCCCGGTCGGCGATGCGGTCGATCGGCGTCGTCAGGTGCTTCGCCGTGTACTCGCCGTAGAGGTTGTTCTCGCACAGGAAGATCACCGGGAGCGCCCAGATCGACGCCATGTTCAGCGCCTCGTGGAACGCGCCGATGTTGGCGGCTCCGTCGCCGAAGAAGCAGAGCGTGACGCTGCCATCGCCGGTGAGCTTCGATGCGAGCGCTGTGCCCAGGGAGATCGGCAGATGGGCGCCCACAATCGCGAACGACCCGTACGCGCCGACCGAGACGTCCGTGAGGTGCATCGAGCCGCCCTTGCCGCCGCAGAGCCCGCCGGCCTTCCCCATGATCTCGCCGAACGCGCGATCGGCGGGTGCCCCCATGGCGAGCACGGCGCCGTGCCCGCGATAGGTGCAGAGCATCGAGTCGCCGTCGCGCAGCGCGCCGCAGGCGCCCACCACGACGGCCTCCTGCCCCTGGCACAGGTGGGTCGAGCCGCGCACCAGCCCCGAGGTGAAGAGGCGCTGTGTCGCCTCCTCGAACGCACGGATCCCCCACATGCGCCTGAGGAAGGCGCCCGCCAGGTCGTCGGGGAGCGGGTGGTCTAGCGCGGCGGCCATTGCCGTAGCGACGGGTGGCGGCTATACTCGCGCAATGCAAACGATTGTACGCCCGGCCCCGGCGTCTGTCAAGACGGTGCTGGCGGGCGAGGGGTGAGCACACCACTGCCCCTCGAAGGCGTGCGGATCGTCGAACTGGCGGACATCGTCGCTGGGCCGTCGGTGGGCGCATACCTGGGCGATTTCGGCGCCGACGTGATCAAGATCGAGCGGATCGAGGGCGGCGATGCCGCCCGGCAGATGGGCGGCATGCTGGACGACCGCTCGGCCTGGTGGGTGGTGCTCGGGCGCAACAAGCGCAGCGTCACGATCGACCTCAAGTCCGAGCGCGGCCGCGAATGCTTCCTGCGGCTGGTCGCCACGGCGGACGCATTGGTCGAAGCCTATCGGCCCGGCGTGCTCGAGAACCTGGGCCTCGCCCCCGAGACGCTGCTCGAGCGCAACGAACGCTTGGTCGTCGTGCGCATCTCCGGCTTCGGACAGTCGGGCCCCCGGCGCACGCAACCCGGGCTGGGAACCCTGGCCGAGGCGTACTCCGGGTTTGCGAGCATCACCGGAGAGGCGAACGGCCCCCCGATGCTCCCGCCGATCGCTCTCGGCGACGAGTCCGCCGCACTGTTCGCCACGTGGTCGCTACTCGCGGCGCTCTACTGGCGCGATGCGCGGGGAGGGTCCGGGCAGGTGATCGACGTCTCGCTCTTCGAGTCGCTGTATTCGCTCCTCGGGCCGCTTCCTACGCTCGCGAAGCACCTCGGCCAGGCGCCTGTCCGGTCGGGCTCGCGCCTCTCGTTCTCGTCGCCCCGAAACGTGTACGCGACGGCCGACGGGCAGTGGATCGCCGTGTCCGGCACCGCTCCGTCCCGTGCCAGGCGACTGCTCGAGGCCCTGGGAGGCCAGGAGCTGATCGACGACGAGCGCTTCCGTTCGCCGGCCGGCCGGCAAGAGCACGCCGACGATCTCGACACGCTGGTCGCCGCATGGATCGGGAGCCGGACTGCGGCTGAGGCCGAGGCCGAGCTCGGCGCGCACGGCGTGGCCGTGTCGCGGGTGTTCTCGGTCGGCGAGACGCTCGACGACCCGCACTACGTCGCCCGCGGTACGCTGACGGACGTGCCCGACGAGACGCTAGGTCCGGTCACGATGCAGGCTCCCGTCCCGCGGATGAGCCGGACGCCCGGGCGGGTGCGCCGGCCGGGCGCGCGGCTGGGGCGAGACACGGCGGAGGTCCTGCGCGAGCTCGGGCTCTCGGAGGCCGAGGTCGAGAGCGGCGCGCGCGACGGGTCGTGGGGATCCGGGCAGTGAGCCGGGACGCCGCGCCCGACACGTGGCGGCTCAGTCTCGTACGCGGCCAGGTAGGCCTCGACCACAATGCCTTCCTCGAGCACTGGCTCGGCGCGCACAGAGAGCACGTCTCGGCGATCGACGGGGTCGTCGCCACGAAGTTCTATGTGGTCGAGTCGTGGACGCCCGGGCCGTCGGCATGGGACGGGCTCGGCCTGCTTGGGTTCTCGGGCGACGACGCCGCGCGCGCGGCCTTCGACGACCCGGACATGCGCGCCTGGGTCGCCGACGAGCGCGCCCGCTACTTCGGGGTCGTCGAGAACGCGATCCTCAGGGAGCGCTGACCCGACCGACCGAGTTGCGCATGACGACGCACGGCCGCGGGTAGGTGACGACGACGCGCTCGGGCCTCTCGCCGGCGACCATCGCCGCGAGCAGGTCGACCGCTCGGCCGCCCATGACGGCGAGCGGCATGTCCACGGTGGTGAGTGGGGGCCAGCAGTAGGCCGCCAGCCATACGTCGGGCATGGCGATCACCGAGATCGCCTCGGGGATCGGTACCGAGTGCTGGTGGAGGGCATGGAGCACGCCCAGCGCCGACTTGATGGTCCAGACGCAGATCGCGGTCGGCGGCGGATCGACGGCAAGGAGCCCGGCGGTGGCGGTCTGGGCGGCCTCCGGCTCGAAGGCCGCGACCACCAGTCGCTTGTCGACCGGCAGCTTGAACGTCCTCATCGCCTTCGTGAACCCCGCCTTCCGCCGCCGCGCCGTATCGATGCCCGGCGGACCTGAGACGTAGGCAATCCGCGTGTGTCCCGCCTCGACGAGGCAGCGGACCGCGGCCTCGACTCCCGACTCCTCGTCGAGCACGACCGACGCCGTCGCTTCGGCGACGGAGCGGTTCACGAGCACGTACGGCACTGCCGTCGCCTCGAGGACATCGAGCGCGACCGAGCGATCGGACGCCGCCGAGAAGAGCAGGCCGTCGACGCGGTTCTCCGAGACAAGGCGGGCGAAGTCCGCCGGACGGTCGGGTCGCATCGCATCGATGACGACGCTCAGTCCGCGCTCGGCCGCCCGCTGCTCGATCCCGTCGATGACGGCCGCGTAGACCGGGTTTGAGAACTCGGGCAGGACGACGCCGATACTCCCGGTCCGCTGTGTGCGCAGCCCGCGGGCGACGGCGTTCGGCGTGTAGCCCAGGGCGTGGCTGGCGTCGATGACGCGCTTCGCCGTCTCGTCCTTCACTAGGTCGAGCCGGCCCGACAGCACCCGCGAGGCGGTCGACGGGTCGACCTTTGCCCGAGCGGCGACGTCCTTCAGGCGAACCCGGGCCACGCGCGAGAGCCTACCGCGTCGCTCGTCAGACCTCGATGGGCGGGTGTGGGAAGCACCGCACCATCGCACCGCCGTCCACGATCACCTCCGCGCCGTTCACGAACGACGCCTTGTCCGACAGAAGGAAGGCCACCACGTCGGCGATCTCCGACGGCTGGCCGATCCGCAGCATCGGCGCCAGGCGGGCCTCGCCCTCGAGCCAGCCCTCGCGCAGCGCTGGATCCTCGGGGATCCCGGCTCGGAACATCGGGGTGTCAACGTTCCCGGGGAGCACGACGTTGCAGCGGAGCCCGTGCGGCGCGTAGTCGAGCGCGACGCTCTTCGTCGCCATGAGGATCGCCGCCTTGGCAGCGTCGTAGACGAAGTAGCGGGGCCACGCCGCCACGCCCTGGATCGATGAGATGTTGACGATCGAGCCGGTGCGGGCGGGCAGCATCCGCCGCACGGCGATCGCGCACCCGAACATCACGCCGTGCTGGAGCACACGCAGGCCCTGCTCGATGTGATCCGGCGTCACCTCGTGGGCGCCGCCGACGATGTCGATCCCGGCGCTGTTCACCCAGTGGCGCAGAGGGCCGCGCCGCTCCGCGGCGTCGGCCGCGCCGACATGCGTGCTCCAGTCGCCCACGTCGCCGGCGAACGGCTCGAACCCGTCACCGAGCTCTCCGTGCGCTTCCTCGAGCGCGGCCGCATTGATGTCGATCCCGACGACCGACACGCCGTCCGCCACGAGTCGGCGCGAGATCTCAAGGCCCATCCCCATCGCCGCGCCGGTAACGACGGCGGCTGATCGATCGTCCATGGACCGCCTCCACAATCGTTTGTGACGAGTCTACTGCACGCGGGCGGCCGAGGCCGGCGCGGCCGTCACCCGGCCGTCAGCGAGCAACCGGCGGAACCGGGCCACGGCGTCCGTCACGCCCTCGGCAAACGGAAGCTCGGCGACGGCCCCGATAGTCTCGCCGAGCGACGCCGCGTCAACCTCACCGGGGAACGGCAAGAGCACATCGTCGAACTCGATCAGGCCCGCCGCTTCGGGCGCCGCGGCCTCGATCGCGGCGACCACTCCGGTCATCGACACGGCCTCGCCCGCAAGGTTGTGCACCGTGGCGCCGTCGTGCCCGGCGAGGGCGGCCTGGACGAACGCCCGAGCGACGTCGGGTGCGTACTGGAACTGGCTCTGCCCGCCGTAGGGGATCCGGTACGGCACACCCGCCGCGGCCGCCAGCATCGCGGTCGTCGGCGCCGAGGTCAGGCCCTGGTCGCGGCCAGGCCCATACACCGTGTGCGGCCGCAGGCCGATGCTCGAGACGCCGCGCTCCGCGCGGAAGATGGCAGCGGTGGCCTCATTGGCGCGCTTGTACACCCCGTAGAGGGTGCCGGGGACCGAGCTCATCGCCGGCACCGCACCCGAGTCGATGGCGTCGTAGGCGGCGACCGACGAGGCGTAGACGACTGACGCCATCCGGTCGGCGCGGCGGGCGACCGCCTCGAAGACGTTCACGGTGCCGACGACGTTCACGAGGGCGCCGCGCGGCGGATCGTCGCGGCAGAACGGCACCTGGAGCGCGGCGAGGTGGATGATGTGGGTGACGCCGCGTTCGTCGATGAGGGCCTCGAGTGCCGTCAGGTCGGTGATATCGCCCCGCACGCGTACCACTCGCTCGAGCTCCGCCGGCTCCGTCACGAGCTGGAGGCGGCGGGGGTCGTCGCCGATGTCGTGAGCGATCACGTCGACGTCCCTCCCGACGAGGTCGCGGACGACCCACGCGCCGATGCAGCCGTACGCCCCCGTGACGAGGACGCGGGTCATGCGACGCCCCGCGCAGCCTCGATGAGGCGCCTCGCCTGCGCCGTTTCGTCGGAGTGCAAACCCATTTAGGCAAACGTTAGCGCATGCGTCGTGAGTTCGTTAGGATGATCGCGATGATTCAGCGTCAGAGCCCTCGTCCGACGCGCCTGGAGGACGTTGCCGAGGCGGCCGGCGTGCACGTCTCGACGGTGTCGAGGGTGCTGAATGGGCGCGGCTCCGCCGCCGTTAGGCCCGAGACCCGTGAGCGGATCGAGGAGGCGGCGACCCGGCTCCGGTACCGGCCCAACGCCATGGCCCGTGGGCTCAAGCTCGCCTCGACCGGCGCGCTCGGCCTCCTGGTGCCGTCGCTCCGAAATCCTGTCTACTCGGCCATCATCCGCGGTGCCTTCGACCGCGCCTGGGAGCGCAGCTTCGTCGTCCTGCTGGCCGAAGATCTCGGCGCACCGAGCGCTCAGCAGGCGTACGAGCGGCTCGTCGAGGAGGGGCGCATCGACGGGCTCCTGATCGCGAGCGCCCGCCCGGACAGCCCGCTCTTCGACCACCTGGCGTCCGATCCGATCCCCTGCGTCTTCGTCAACCGGCGCCATCGTGACAGCGGCCGAAACGCGTCGATGCGCGAGGAGGACGCCGGTCGCTTGGCCGCGGAGCACCTGCTCGGGCTGGGCCATACCCGGCTTGCGCACATCTCCGGTCCGCCCGAGCTCGACACCGCGCGGCGCCGCGCGGACGGGTTCGCGACGGCGGTCCGGGCGGCCGGCCTCCGCTGCTCAGTGGTTGCGGCGCCGTTCGAGGAGCGCGGCGGGATGACCGCCATGCAGGAGCTTCTCGCCCGGCGGGCGCCGCCCACGGGCGTGTTCGCCTCGAACATCAACCAGGCGGTCGGCGCGATGGCCGGTGCGCGCCTCGCCGGCACCCCCATTCCGGCCAAGGTGTCGCTCGTCGGGTACGACGACGATCCGCTTTGCGACTGCCTGGAGGTGCCGCTGACGGCAATCCGCATGCCGCTCTCGGAGTTGGGCCGAGTGGCGGTGGACGCGCTCATCGACCAGGTGGAGGGCGCCGCGCCGTGCGACATCGTCGTCGAGACCGCGCCGGAGCTCGTGGTCCGCGGCTCCACCGCGCCGCCGGAGGGCGGATGATCGTCGAGGCAGCCATTCTCGAGCAGCCCTCGTCGCCCCTCGTCGTCGGGGAGGTCGAGCTCGACGAGCCGCGCCGCGACGAGGTCCTCGTGCGGATGCAGGCCTCGGGCATCTGCCGCAGCGACCTGTCGTACATGACCGGCAAGTGGCCGTCGCCCGTGCCGATCGTGCTCGGCCATGAGGGAGCGGGAGTGATCGAGGCCGTCGGCGAAGGGGTGCCCGAGAGCCGCATCGGCGAGCACGTCGTTCTCACGTTCGCACCCCCGTGCGGTCGCTGTGCGTACTGCCTCGAGGGACGCGCGAACCTCTGTCTCGACGCTGCGGCGTGCATGGATGCGGGCACGATGCGCGACGGAACCACCCGCTTCCATCGCGGCCAGGAGCGCGTGCACCACCTGGCACTCGTGTCGTCGTTCGCCGACCACGCCGTGGTCCCGGCGAGCGGCGCGATCCCCGTCATCGACCGGCTGGAGCCCGGCCTCGCGTGCCTCCTGGGATGCGGCGTGACGACCGGGGTGATGTCTGTGACGCGCCGCGCAAACGTTCGCCCTGGGGACTCGGTCGCGGTCTTCGGCTGCGGCGGCGTCGGCCTGGCGGCGATCCTCGGGGCCCGGCTCGTATCCGCTGAGCCGCTGATCGCGGTCGATCCGCTACCGGCCAAGCGCGAGATGGCCCTCGCGATGGGCGCGACGCATGCGGTCGATCCCAACGCGGGCGATCCGGCCGAGCAGGTGCGGGTGATCGCGCCGGGCGGTGTCGACTGCGCGCTCGAGGCGATCGGCATCAGCGCCGTGGCCGATCAGGCCTTCCGCTCGGTGCGCGACGGCGGGACGACCGTGCTTATTGGACAGCCTGCGATGGGCGTCAAGGCGGGGTTCGACGTCTACGACATGACGCAGTTCGAGCACACGATCCTCGGCTCGAACCTCGGCGGGGCGAACCCCGCCCTGCACGTGCCCGGGCTCGCGCGGCTCGCGGCCTCTGGGACGCTCGACCTGGCGCCGCTTGTCACGCACCGAATGCCACTCAGCCGGATCAACGACGCCGTCGAGATCGCCTCCTCCGGCGCGGGAGGGCGGGTGGTGATCGAGCTGTGATCGTGCTCGGGACAGACGACCTGCTGGTGCGGGCGGATCCGGCCCACGGCGGCGAGATCCTGGATCTCGTCGTCCCGCGGACAGGCGCGCAGTACCTCGGCCGGCCGTCGTTTGCGTCGCTGCCGCCGCGTTCCGGCGACCTCGACGAGGACACCTGGACGGGGAGCTACCGCGGCGGTTGGCAGACGGTGGCCCCGAACGCGGGCAACGCCTGCACCGTCGAAGGGAGAGACCACGGATTCCACGGCGCAGCATCCACGAGCGACTGGCACGTGCTCGCGTTGTCGGCCGACGCCGCCACGCTCGCGTGGACGGGCCACGGACTGGACGCCGAGCGGCGGCTCGCCGTCGACGACGGTGCGCTCACGATCGACACGCGCTGGCGAGCGACCGACTGCTCCGTCTCGATGATCTGGGTCGAGCACCTGACGGTCGGCGTGCAGCTCCTAAGCCCGGAGGTCGAGATCTGGCTGCCGGGTGGACGGGGGTTCGAGCTCTCCGAGGTCGATGGCCCCGTGCGGCCGCCCGCGGATGCACCCGAATGGCCGGAGCTCCTCCTGGTCGACTCCTCGGTCGAGCGGGCGGACCGGTGGCCCCTCGACCGTCCCCGGGCGCGCTTCGGCTGCGTCGCTGACCTGCCAGAGGGACGCGTGGAGGTGCGGAACGTCGCGACGGGCCAGGGCCTCGTCGTCGAGTGGGACGTGGAGGTGCTCCCGCACCTCTGGCTGTGGCACGAGGTTCGGACGAGCGGCGGCCTCTGGAGGGAGCACGGGGAGATGCTCGGCCTGGAGCCGGCCTCCGTCCCCCACTCGCTCGGCCTCGCCCGTGCGGTCGCGGAGGGACAGGCTCACCGCGTCGAGCCGGGCGCCGACCTCGCCTGCCGGCTCGTCGCTCGACCGCTTGACGGAAGAACGCCCGCGTGAGAGAGTCTGGACGTGCAATCGTTTGTACGCATCAGGAAGTGAGTCCTTGCTCCTGAGGAAACGCAAGGCACACGACCAGACTGCGGCGAGCACGCTCGAGCTGTACTACGCCTCGGACGTGCACGGCTCGGAGCAGTGCTGGCGCAAGTTCCTGGGTGCCGGCCGCTTCTACGGAGTGCAGGCGCTGATCATGGGCGGGGACCTCACCGGGAAGGCGATCGTCCCGATCACCGTCGACGGCGAGTCGTTCAAGGTCCGGTTCCTCGGAGAGGACCAGTCCGGCTCCGACCCCGAGGAGCTCGGGAAGCTCGAGGCGGCGATCCGCTACAACGGCATGTACCCGTGGCGGGCCGGCGCCGAGGAGGTCGCCCTCGCCGATGCCGATGCCGGGATGCGCTCGGAGCTGTTCGAGCGTGTGATGGTGGAGGAGCTGCAGCGCTGGATCGACCTGGCAGACGAGCGGATGTCGGAGTACGGCATCGACGTGTTCGTCATGCCGGGCAATGACGATCCGTGGATCTGCGACGGCGTGATCGACGCGGCCGCGCACGTCACCGCGTGTGATGAGCGCGTCGTGCGGGTGGGAGATCACGAGATGATCTCCTGCGCATACGCAAACCCGACGCCCTGGAGCAGCCCGCGGGAGCTTAACGAGGACGCGCTGTACGCGAAGCTGCGCGGCCTCGCCGAGCAGGTCGAATCGCCGGCGACGGCCATCTTCAATCTACACGTGCCGCCGCACGATTCGGGGCTCGACACCGCGAACGAGATGAACCCCGACCTCACGCTCGTCTACAAGAGCGGGCAGCCGAACCCTGTCCCGGTCGGCAGCACCGCCGTGCGTCAGATCATCGAGGAGTACCAGCCTCTGCTGGCGCTGCACGGACACATCCACGAGTCGCGCGGGGAGGCGCGCATAGGTCGAACGCTGTGTGTCAACTCGGGATCCGAATACAACAGCGGCCGGATCCACGGCGTCACCGTGAAGCTGGCGCCGTCCGAGGTCGTGTCACACCAGTTCGTGATCGGTTAGTGCATATCTTCGAGCAAGGAGGAACGTCGTGAGTGACATGTCAGCCGCGGGCGAAGCGCCGCCTCCGGCACCCGGCTCTGGGCTGTTCGCCCGGAACGCCACGGGTCTCGTCCGCGGCGTCTCGCCGCGGTCGTCGCTGATCATCAACTTTATCCCCGGCCACCCGGCACAGTCGCTCGCAGCCGGGTTCTTCTTCGTGTTCGCCCTCTTCCCGGGGGGGAACTACCTGGTCGGGCTGCTGCTCGTGATCCCGCTGGGGCTCGCCCTGGCATACGCCTTCGGTCTGCTGACCCAGATGATCCCCAGATCCGGCGGGGACTACATGCTGGTCAGTCGGGTGATACACCCGCTGGCAGGGCTGATCTCGTCCTTCTGTATGACCTTGGCGGGACTGCTCTCGAACGCGTTCTTCGGGATCGCGTTCGTGACCATCGGTCTCGCTCCTGGGTTGGCGGGAATCGGCCTTGTCGGAGGCTGGCCGACGCTTGTCGAGTGGAGTGCAGACATCCAAACGAAGAACTGGCAGATCGTGCTCGGTTCGCTGATGATGGTGCTCTCGGCATTCATCCTGGCCGGTGGCTGGAGTTGGACATTGCGGATCCAGAACACCGTCTTCTGGCTGGTTACCGGGACTCTGGCACTGAGCGTGCTCATCGCGATCTTCACCACGCACAGCACGTTCATCTCGAACTTCAACGGCTTCGCCAGTGGGATCGGTGCGGGTGACAATGCCTACCAGCACACGATCAGCACTGCCCAGGCTGCGGGGGTGAACACGGACCCGGCATTCGACTTCGGAAACACGATCCCTGTGATGGGGTTCTTCGCGTCGTTCTCTATCTACACCTACTGGTCGACGTTCATCGGTGGAGAGTTGCGCCAGGCGAGCACGATGAAGACCGCGAACAACATGGCGATCGCCGCCGTGGCGGGGCCGGTCATCGTCGCCGTGTGCGCTGCAATCTTCTTCCACACGTTCGGAACAAGCTTCATGATCGCCGCCAACGGCGGCGGGGAGACTCCCATCGCCCCGCAGTACTTCTCGTTGGTCGCAGCCTCGACAGGCAACACCATCATTGCGATCCTGCTCTTCAGCGGGTATATCCTGTTCTGGCCGCTGATCTGCTACATCTCGTTCATCCAACCGACGCGGATGCTGTTCGCCTACGCGTTCGACGGGATCCTGCCGAAGGGCGTGACGGCGACCTCGAGCAATGGCTCGCCGTACGTTGCGGTGATCATCTCGCTGCTTGCATCGATCGCCACACTGATCTGGGCGGTTAACGGCTCCAGCTTCTTCCAGGTGCTCGTGTACGCGGTCCTGGTTCAGTTGATCGCCATGGGAATGGTCGGGCTCGCGGCGGTACTGGTGCCGTACGTCAAGCCGGATCTCTACCGGGCGTCGACGACGAAACGGACGTTTGCGGGCGTGCCCGTTGTATCCATCGCCGGCGCGGGGGCGATCCTCGCGTGTGTGTTCATCTGGGTGCTGTACCTGCATTACCCGACCCAGTTCTTCCTCGCCGACAAGCAGAAGATGTTCAGCATCTTCGGCGTCACCATCGCGTTGGCCATCCTGTACTACTTCGCGGTGAAGGCGTTCCGCAAGACCAAGGGGATCGACATCGACCGGGCGTTCGCAGAGATCCCGCCGGAGTGACGGATCTACAGGGACAGGGGGCCGGGTCCGCCCGGCCCCTCGTCGCTGTCGTCACGGGGGCGGCGATGGGCATCGGGCGGGCGGTGGCCGAGCGACTGGCGGAAGGTTCCGTCGGCGTGGTTGGGCTCGACAGGGCGAGGCAGCGCTCACGCCCCGGCGGAGCCAATCGGCGAGCGGTTCACGCCGGTCATCGCGGACGCGGCGAGTGGGCCGAACGCGAGTGGGGCAGCGAGGCGATCGTGAACGTCGTGTCCATCCAGGGCGTGGCGTCGTTCCGCGCTGCTACATGTACGGGCCGGCGAAGGCCGCACTTCTACGCGCGACCAAGAGCACCGCGGTTCGACCACGGGCCGTTCGAGATCCGCTACAACGCGGTCCTCCGCGGCGTCATCGAGACGCCGATGACCAATGCCCTGCTCCCGCGAGAGTTCAGTCGGAGCTCGGGGCCGGCCAGCCGTCGGAGATCGCCGAATGATCGCCTTTCTGCTCAGCGATCGTGTCTCATGCCTCAACAGCGCCGAGGTCGCCGCCGACGGGGGGCGCGTTGGGCTCGATGCTATGCGTATCCACGTCTCGACATCGAAGGAGTAACTTGAGCACACGTCTTCAGGGAAGGCGCGCCCTGGTCACCGGGGCGTCCAGCGGCATCGGCCGCGAGGTCGCGATCCGGTTCGCGGCCGAAGGGGCGGCGGTGGCGTGCGGCGGCCGCGACGAGAAGCGCACGACTGCGACCGTCGACCGGATCACGGCCGCGGGCGGCAGGGCGGCGGCCGTCGTCGGCGACGTCTCCGACGACGACGGCGCCCGGGGCGTGGTCGAGGCCGCCGCAGCAGCGTTCGGCGGGCTTGACGTCGTGATCAACAATGCCGGGATCGACGCCACCGAGTGGAAGCCCGTCGACGAGTGGCCCGTCGAGGAGTTCGACCTGCTCATCCGGACGAACCTGCGCGGCCCGTTCCTGGTCGCCAAGTACGCCATCCCGCACCTGCTCGAGGCGGGGGGAGGCTCGCTCGTCCACATGAGCTCCGTCTGTGCCATCACGGTCTGGGCCGGCGACTGCGGATACGACATCTCCAAGGCCGGCCTCAACATGCTCTCCGACCACATCGCCGTTGAGTACGGCCCCCGCGGCATCCGGTCGAACACGCTCATGCCGGGAGTCATCGCCACGGAGCTGCACGAGTCGGTGATGACGGCCTTGAACGACGGGCGGGCGTTCGAGCGCGAGCTCCTGTCGCGGCATCCCATCGGACGGTTCGGGAACGTGGCCGAGGTCGCAGATGCCTGCGTCTTCCTGTGCGCCGGCGAGGCCGGCTTCCTGACGGGCGCGAACATCTCCATTGACGGCGGCTACAGCCGCGTCTGAGCTCCCGGTGCGCATCACCGACATCAGGACGCATGTCCTGCTCGATCCGGGCTTCGACGTCGGGGCGACGAGCTCCGCCCAGGACACGATCGTCGTCGAGATCGACACCGACGCGGGGATCACGGGGATCGGCGAGACCGACCTCAACGCATGGATCGCCCGCGCCTGCATCGAAGCGCCCGGCACCCACACGATGGACCGCGGTCTGCGCGCGCTGCTTCTGGGGCGCGACCCGACCGGTGTCGAGGAGTTGTGGGAGGAACTCTACGTAGGCACCTGCATGACCGGGCGGCGCGGCGCCCTGGTACACGCGCTCGGCGCGCTCGATATCGCGCTCTGGGATCTGCGCGGGAAGGCCGAGCGCGTCCCCTGCTGGAGGCTCTGGGGCGAGGCACACGGCGCGCTGCTGTCGCCGTACGCGTCGCTCCAACCGGAGGTCTCGTCGTTCGACGCGTACTTGGAGTCGATGGTCGAGTGGGCGGGTCGCGCCCGCGACTTAGGGTTCGCCGCGGCCAAGCTCGAGGCAACCTTTTCCGGGCCGTACGCGCACAAGGGACTCTCCGGGCCGGACGAGTGGGTCGTGCGTGTCGCGCGCGAGGTGCGTGCCGCCGCCGGGCCCGAGATGACCCTCATGGTGGATGCCCAGTATGCATTCGACTCGGTCGAGCGCGCTCTCCGCGTCGCCGAGCAGATCGCCGAGCACGACATCTTCTTCCTCGAGACGCCGCTCTGGACGGACGACATCGACGGGTACGCTCGCCTGGCGGCGGCGTCGCCGGTGCCGATCGCGGCGGGGGAGTGGCTCTCGTCGCGGCACGAGTTCCGCCAGCTGATCGAGCGCTCGGCGGTGCACGTGGTGCAGCCGGACATCGGCCGCGTGGGCGGGTTCACCGAGGCCCGGCGTGTCTGCGACATGGCAGCGGATGCGGGCATGATCGTGGTCCCGCACGCCTGGAAGACCGGGATATCTGTGGCTGCGGCCGCGCACCTCGCGACCGTCACTCCGCACATGCCCTTCTTCGAGTTCCTCCCCGCGGAGCTGTGCGAGTCTCGCCTGCGCAAGGACCTGACGCTCGAGGAGCTCGTGTTCGCCGACGGCCGGCTCCGGATACCCGAGCGGCCCGGGCTCGGGGTCGGGCTCAACCCGGCCGCGGTGCGTGAGTTCGCCGAGGCGGCGGCGCGTGTCGCCTGAGCTCCGCGCCGCCAACGTCGCGGATGCACTCGACGCGATGGGCCTGCGCAATCAGTCCATCTCGCGGCTCACGCAGCTCCTTCCGGGGCGGACGGTCGTGGGCACGGCGTTCACGATGGCATGCGCGCCGCCAGGCGACGAGCCTGCCGAGCGGTACGCCGGGCTGCTCGCCGCGATCGACGCCGTGGGGGCCGGCGACGTCGTCATGGTTGCCAGCGGGCCGTCGGATGCCGCGGCGGTCTGGGGCGAGCTCCTGTCGACGGCGTGCCTGGCCCGCGGTGGCGTGGGCGCCGTGACCGACGGGCTCGTCCGCGACAGCGTGCAGACAGCGGCGCACGGATTTCCGGTCTTCGCGCGGGGCACCTCGCCGCTCGACATCCATGGGCGACTCGAGGTGGTGGCACATGCGATCGACGTGACCGTGGCGGGTGTCGCGGTGGCGCCCGGCGACACCGTCGTCGCCGATGCCGACGGCGTGGTCGTCGTCCCCGGCGCCCACGCCGAGGAGGCGCTCGCGCGGGCCTGGGTCAAAGCCGCCGGCGAGAGCGAGTTCCGCGCAGCCGTCACCGAGGGCACGAGCGCGACGGAGGCGTTCCGCCGCTTCGACGTGCTGTAGCGAGGCGCTTAGGGCTGGGCCGGATAGTGAAGCGGCGCACCGGCCATGCCGAGGTCGATGCCCTTCACCACCATTCCTCCCAGCGAGCCGATCGCGAGCTTGGTGAGGCCCTCGTCGTAGAAGGTCACGTTGGTGGGCATCGGGATGTGGATCCCCGACGGGTCATCGAGCAGGACATCGACACGCCCACCCTCGGGCGGCACGTACAGCAGCCTGAACGGGTAGTAGACGCCGATGAGAAATCCGCCGTCCGCGCAGATCGCGACGCCGTCGGGCGACGTGCCCGGCAGGTCGGCGATCAGCTGGACGCGCCTGTCCACGACCCGCGAGAGCCGCGGTGTGAGCGTCTCGAGGAAGATCGGCGTGCCCTCGGCATCGACACACATGCCGTTCGGGAAGTGCAGCGGCCCCAGGCCGAGCACCTCGCCGTCGCCGCCTCCTGGTGGGACGCGGATCAGCCGGCCGTTCTGGATGTTCATGTCCTCGGTGCCGGAGTCGGTGAAGTAGAGCGAACCGTCGGGCGCAAATGCGGGCCAGTTGGGCGTCTCGAGTGGGCCGCCGCCCGCGGAGTCGCACCAGGTGTCGATGTCGCCTGTCTCGGGGTTGATGCGCAGGATGGCCGGCGTGCTGTCGAGGTTGCACAGGTAGATCATCCCGGCTGCGTCGTGGCACAGCCCGAGAACGAAGCCGCCCGTGTTGGCGATCTCCGACGGCGCTCCCGCCGCCCGGTCGATGCGATACACCTGGCCGGCCTCCCCGCCGGCGTAGAGCTCGCCGTCCGGGCCGGTGGCGATGCCCTCGGGGTGGTCGAGCGGAGCTGCGATCACGTAGAGGTCGGAAAGCGATGCCATGAGCCTGTCCTTTCGGTGATGGGCGTCAACGACGAACGCGCCTGGCTGCCTGCTCGAACTCCTCGAGCACCTCGCGGTTCAGCTCGACGCCGAGCCCGGGCCGCGCGGGGAGTGCGAGCTCGCCATCGACCAGCACGAGCTCGTCCGTCACCAGCTCGCGCCGCAGCCGCGATTCGGCGACCTGCTGGGGGACGTACTCGAAGAACGGCATGTGCGGGGTGACCGCGGCCAGATGGGCCGTCGCGGCCACGGTGATCCCCGTCTTCCAGCCGTGGGGCACGATCAGCCGGCCGCGCTCCCCGGCGAGATCGCACACCCGGCGGGCCTCGGTCAGCCCCCCCACGCGACCGACGTCCGGCTGGGCGACCTGGACCCCACCGCGATCCATCAGATCGAGGAACTCGAACCGGGTGGCGAGCCACTCGCCCGCCGCAATCCTGGTCGGCGACCGCCGTGCCAGCTCCGCGTACCCCTCGAGGTCGTCGGCCCAGAGGGGTGTCTCGACGAAGAACACATCGAGGTCGGCCCAGCTCTCGATCACCTCCAGGGCACGCTCCACCGTCTTCCATGCGTAGGCGACGTCGACCATGATCGTGAACTCGGCACCGACTGCACCGCGGACACCGGCGATCGTCTCGATCATCCGGTCGTCGGGGATGTCGAGCCCGGAGTGCGCGTAGGGACCCGTGATCAGGATCTCGAGCTTCGCGGCGGTGAAGCCGAGGCCCTTCGCCCACGACGCCTGGTCGACGAGGGTCTGGCTGAACTCGTCGAAGCCGCCGTCGGCCTTGGGCAGGAGCGACGCATACGGCTGGAACGAGTCGCGCGCCTTCGCGCCCAGAAGCTGCCACGTGGGGAGGCTGGCGGCCTTGCCGCAGATGTCCCACAACGCCATATCGATCGCGCCCAGGGCGTGCACGGCCGCCCCGCGGCGGCCGGTCATCGCGGTTCCGATGTACAGGTGCTCCCAGACCTTCACCGGGTCGAGGGGGTCCATGCCGATCAGCGTCTGGCCAAGTCCGAGATCCATCGTGTGCATCCCCGGCGCCTCGATGCACTCGCGGGCGACCCAGGCGTTCAGGTCGGTCTCGCCGATGCCGGTGATGCCCTCGTCGGTGTGCACCTCGACCACGATGTCGTCCTGGTTCGAGCTGGTCGCATCGCGCTCGTACCCTGGATCCAGCAGGATGTGGCAGTCGACCCCGGTGATCCTCATGCGCTGTGCCTCCGATGCAGTTCATGGAGCTGGCCGGTGAGGTCATCGGCGTCTCCCGCGAGCAGGTTGTTGGTGAGCAGGCGGCCCGCCTCGAGCTGGAACGCTGGCCACCAGTCGTCGCGTGGGCGGACCCAGGCGGCGTCGATCGATGCCCGCGTCCCCGAGTAGAACCCACCCGCCAGCACGTCGAGCTCGGGATCGTCCCATGCCGATCGGTGACCAGGCTGGCCGCCGGCACGGGCCACGATGTCGTGCTGGGCGGCGGCGCCGCTCGCCCAGGCTGCGAACGCCGCCGCCTCGGCCGGATGCGCAGACGCGGCCGAGACCGCAAGTCCGGCTCCGCCCAGCACCGAGCCGCGCGGCTCGTCCACGACTGCCGGGGCGTCGACGAATCGGCATGGGCGCGAGCCCGGGGTGCCGTACGAGCTGTACCCGTACGTGAGGGGCATGTAGGCGACGTCGTCGCTTGACGTCATCCGCTCCAGGGCGTCCGGCGGCTCCCAGTCGAGGGCCTCACGGGGCCCCAGCCGCGCGAGGCGGGCCAGGACCTGGGTCGCACGGGCGTCGGCGGCGTCGCGCGCGAACGGCTCGCCGCCGTGCGCGCCGGCGAGGCTGAGCCAGCTCGAGATCGCGTGCGGGGGAGACAGCGGGAGCGCGATCGCTCCCGGCTGGCGGGCGGCGAGCTCGACGACGTCGTCCCAGCTCCGCGGCGTCTCCTCGCCGCCCATCAGGTCGTCGCGCACGGCGGCGACCTGGCAGGCCGCATCCGTCGCGAGACCCCACTGGTGTCCGGCGTGCGTGTAGGAGTCGTGGCTGGGACCGACGGCGCCGGCGCGAAGCTCCGACAGCGTCGCGTCGTCGAGCAGCTCATCGAGCGGCGTCAGGCATCCAGTCCGCTCGGCCCAGCCGCAGAACGGGTGATCGATCACGACCAGGTCGTAGTCGCCGGCGACCTCCTCGAGCGGCTGGTCGCCGAACGCCTCCAGCGAGCGGGCCTCCCACCGGACACCCGCTTCGCCCATCGCGTGCCAGCGCTCCGCACAGGCCCGCATCGGAGACATGCAGCGTGGATGATCCCAGCCCAGTGCGCGGAGCACCACGTTAGACAAACGTTTGCCTGGCACGTCGCGGCGAGTCTATGCGATCGCCGCGGCGGACGTCAAGGAACGGGGATGATCTATGATCAAAATCGTGATCGAGCGGATCGAAGCGTGCGCGATCGGCCCCGACGTCGACCGGTACAGCTGGGCCTCCGACCTCGACCAGCAGTACGGCACGCTCACCATCGTTCGCGCCTTCGACGGCCAGGGGCTCGAAGGGGTGGGCGCGACCCCGTCGTACTCGACCGGGCGGTTCGACCTGTCCGTTCTCGAGACCCTGCGCCACCTCGCGCCGCGCGTCGTCGGGGTGGATCCGTTGCAACGGGAAGCCGTGTGGTACGGACTCCAGGATTTCGCGCTCCCCTTGCTGACCGGTGCCCAGTCGGCGCTGGACATCGCGCTCTGGGACATCGCGGCGCAGCGAGCCGGTGTGCCGCTGTACCAGCTCCTCGGCGGCTCGCGGACGCGGCTCCCCGCCTATGCGTCGACGCCACTTCTCGCCGACGCCGACGCCTACGTCGCGTTCGTCGGGGAGCTGCGCGAGCGAGGGTTCCGCGCCGTCAAGTTCCATGCCTGGTGCGAGCCCGACCGCGATCTCGAGATGCTGCGTAGGGTGCACGCCGCCCACGGCGGGTCGGGGATGGCCATGATGCACGACGCCGAGCAGCGCTACGACCGGCACGGCGCGCTACGGGTCGCGCGGGAGCTCGACGCGATGGGGTTCCGGTGGCTTGAGGCTCCTCTGCCCGACCACGATCTGGCCGGGTACGCCGACCTGCGCCGGCAGGTCGGCGTACCGATCCTCGCCGGCGGCAACGACATCGTCGATATCCGGTCGGTTGGCGACGCGCTCATGCGTCATCCCTGGGACGCGTTGCGCTTCGACGTCACGGTGGCCGGTGGGTTCACGCCGTCGCGCAAGCTGGTCGCTTTGGCCGAGGGTGCGGGAGTGTGGGCCGAGCTTCAGAGCTGGGGATACACGCTCATCCAGGCAGCCAACCTCCACCTCGGCCTGGGGATGGCGGCCACCGGGATGTTCGAGCTCCCGGTGCCTCTCGAGCCGCACGAGTTCGGCGTCGAGAACCCGTACCGGATCTCGGCCGACGGCCACGTCGAGGCGCCTACAGCGTCGGGGCTGGGCGTCGTCGTCGACTGGGGGCGGATGGGCGCCGCCACGCTGGCGTCGTTCGTCTGCGAACGCTGATGGATTGGGCGGGCGTCATCGCCGGGGTGGCCACCCCCATGCACGAGGACGAGTCGATCGACTGGGCGTCGCTCGAGGCACACCTCGAGTCGTTCGTCGGGTGCGGGCTCACGGGCGTCGTCGTCACCTCCGACACCGGCGAAGGGGCGCTGCTCACGCCGGACGAGCGCGACGCCGTGCTGGGGTTCGCCGTGCGGCAGATCGGCGACCGGGTGCCCGTCGCTGCCGGGCTCCTGCCGGCCCACACCTCCTCGGCTGCCGCGAGCGCCCGGTCTGCCGGCGACCTCGGAGCCGTCGCGCTCCAGGTGTTCACGCCGCCGGTCCTCATGGGAGCGCCGCTCGACGCCGGGCAGGTGGCCGCCTACTACGAGGCGATCGCAGCCGCGACCGACGTCCCGCTCATCGTCTACCAGGCCCCGCACGGGCTCGGTGCGACGTTCGACGTCGACGTGCTCAGGCGGCTTGCTGAGGTACCGGGCGTCGAGGCGATCAAGGAGTCATCGTGGGACCCGGCCCGGTTCGCGGAGTCGGTCGCCGCCTTCGCCGGCGGGCGCCACGACGTCGCGCTGCTCTCGGGGCAGGACTCATTCATCCTCGAGTCGCTCGAGGGTGGCGCCGACGGGGCGATGCTGGCCGCTGCGGCGAGCGACGCCCGGGCCTACGCGGCGATGTGGACGGCGCGCGGGACCGCTGATGCCGCCGAGATCCAGGCGGCGCTCGACGCCTACATCGAGCGGCTGTTCGCCCCGCCGCTGCGCGACTTCCGCGCCCGGTTGAAGACGGTGCTGGCGCACGACGGAACGATCGCGACTCCCACGGTGCGTGCGCCGCTTCAGGGGATCGGCGCCGAGGCCGCGGACCTGCACGCGGCGCTGGCCGCTGCGCGGCAGCGGCTCGGCGCCCTGGCCCTGAGCTAGCCCTCGTCCGCTGCCCGTGCGAACGCGGCGACCGTCCGGCCCGTGCTGACGAGGTGGTCCCGTACCGCGGTCTCGGCCTGGTCGGGACTGCGGCCGGCCAGTGCCTCGAGGATGGCGCGGTGCTCCTTCCGCGCCTGCGTGTTCTTGTGGAGGCGCTGGACGTAGAGCCGGATGTACGGCTGGGACTGCTCGCGGAACCGCTGGATCAGCTCGAGCAGCCGGGGCCGTGCGCAAGCCTGGTTGATGGTGTCGTGGAACTCCGCGTTCAGCGCCACCCAGGTGTCGATCTCCTTCTCGTTTCGCATCGCGGCCAGGATCTTGCGCAACCCCTCCAGGTCGGCGTCCGTCACCGCCTGGCTCGCGTGCCTTGCCGCCACGCCCTCGAGCGCAGCGCGGATCTCGTAGATCTCCTCGACCTCGGCGGGGCTGAGCGCCGTCACGATCGCCCCGCGGTGCGGGACGATGGTCACGAACCCTTCCGCCCCCAGCTGCCGCAGGGCCTCGCGGACCGGCATCCGGCTGACCGAGAACTCCGCGGCCAGGGCATCCTGATCGATCCTCGTCCCGGCCGGGAGCTCGCCGCTGATGACGCGCGTCCGCACGGCGTCGGCGACCGCCTGCTGGATCGTGAGGTGTGTCAGGGCCATGGCGTCATCAGATGGGAGGGTCGGGAGCGACGATCGATTTGAGGCTCGTGGCCGCGGCGCCTGCCACGAGCGCCTCGAACGCCGATGCGCTGTCGTCAAGCGGGACGATGCTGCTCGACACGACGGGCTGGATCTGACCCGATGAAAGCAGCTCGACGGCCCGGGCGAACTCCGGGTTCGTGTACGCGAAGGAGCCGAGGATCCGCTGCTCACGGACGACGAGTTCGAACGCCGGGATCGGCGAGTCCTGGTCGTGCATGCCGAACCAGAGCGCCGCGCCGAGCGGCTCGAGCAACCGCACGGAGTCATGCCGTGTCGAGGAGGTGCCGACGGCGTCGACGGCGACCTCGATACCCCGCCCCTCGAGCGCCGCGTCGAGCTCCTCGGGCGCCAACACGATGTCGGCCACGCCCGAGACGCCCTCGCGGCGGCCTGCATCGACGTCGCTGACCGCGATCCACCCGGTCCCGATCAGCCGCAGCATCTGCACTGCCAGAACGCCGATCGTACCGGCTCCCAGCACGACCGCGGACCGCGGTGCGACGCGGCCGATCAGCCCGACGCCATGCACGCACGTTGCCAGCGGCTCGGCCATGACGCCGATGTCCAGCTCGAGCCCTTCCGGGAGGACGTGCAGGCACCGGGCCGGGACCGACACCAGCTCGCCGAACCCGCCGGGGCGCGTCCCCCCGACGAGCTCGCGGTCCTGGCAGACGTTCTCGCGGCCCGACCTGCACGCGGAGCAGACGCCGCACGGGACCTGCGGGTTGACGGCGACGTACGTTCCGATCAGCTCCTCCGGCACGCCGCTACCCACCTCGACGACTTGGCCGGTCAGCTCGTGACCCATGATCAGCGGCGGCTGCCGGCGCGGGCTGCGAGTCGCCACGCCGTGAACATCCGACCCGCAGATGCCGGCGGCCGAGACCCGCAGCGACACCTCGCCCGAGGCGGCCGGCTGGACGGGTACGTCGAGCACCTCGAGCGTGCGGCCCTCGGTGTAGACGAGGGCTCGCATCGATCCGTTACGCGGCGCGGTAGTGACGGAGCGCCTCCTCATCGATCTCCACACCCAGCCCCGGGCCCGGTGGGAGCGCGAACTCGCCATCGGCGATCTGCGGCTCCGGCCCGACGAGGTTGTGCCTGAGCTCCGCCTGAGGATAGAGCTCGGGGTGGCAGTACTCCGTCCAGGGGCAGTTCGCGAGGGCGGCCGCGAAGTGGTTGTTGGCGACCACGCCCAGCGTCGTCGCGACCCAGCCGAACGGGACGACCTCCCGGCCGCGGGCCGCGGCAGCCTCAGCGACGCGCATCGACTCGGTGAACCCGACCCTGATGACGCTCGGCTGCACGATATCGACCGCGCCGTGATCCATCATCTCGACGAACTCGCCGCGAGTGACGAACAGCTCTCCGATCGCCACAGGGATCGACGAGCCGGTGGCGACACGGCGATATCCCTCGACGTCGTCGAGCCACATCGGGGTCTCGATGAATCCGGGTCGCAGTCCTCGATGCGGCGCAGCGTGTGCAGCGCCTCCTTGGGCGTGGGCCAGCGATGGCCGACATCGACGAGCATCGTCATCGAGCCGTTCACGAGGTCTTTGGCGCGGTGGGCCATGTCGACGATCTGGTCGTTCGTCTGCACGCAGTCGGACAGCGGCTCGATCTTGTATGCCGGGAACCCAAGCTCGCGGGACCGGGCGATCTTCTCGAGGTTGACCTCGAGCGTGTGGCTGTAGGAGCTCGGCCCGAAGTAGAGGCTGCTGTAGGGCCGGATCGGCGCTCCGCTCGCTCCGCCGAGAAGCTCGTACACCGGCTTTCCCTCAGCCTTCCCCTTCAGATCCCAGAGCGCGACGTCGATCGCGGCGAGCACGGCCACGCTCAGGCCGCGGCGGCCCGACATCACCGTCGAGCGGTACATCGTGTCCCACAGGCGTTGCGGCGAGAGTGGGTCGCGGCCGACCAAGAGCTGCTTGATCCCTTGGCTCCAGCTATGTGAGCCGGGCGAGTCGACGACGGCCTTCATCGCGTGCGGCGTGTGGTTGCCCTCGCCGATGCCGGTGATCCCCTCGTCCGTCGTCACACGGACGATGAAGGCGTCCTGCATCGCGTCTGCGGCCGTGGTGTCGATCGCCGGCCTCTGTACGACCATGGCTTCGATGTCGGTGATCTTCATCCGGGCTCCTTCTCGTCGAGAGCGCCGCCGGCGAGCGCCCGGCGTACGCCGTGTGCGACGCGCTCGGCGTCGGGGATGGCGACCGCTTCGAGCGTCGCCGCCGAGGGCTTCGGGCAGTCGGGCGCGGTCACGCGGACGACCGGGCCGTCGAGATGCCAGAACCCGCGCTCGGCGGCCTGAGCGGCCACCTCGGCGCCGAACCCGCAGGTGCGCACCGCCTCGTGCACGACGACGAGGCGGTTCGTCTTCGCGAGCGAGGCCTCGACGGTGTCCCAATCGAACGGCGAGAGCCAGCGCGGGTCGACGACCTCGGCCTCGATGCTCTCGGCGGCCAGGAGGTCGGCCGCCTCGAGCGCCACCCCGACCATGCGCGAGAGCGCGACGACGGTCACGTCGCCTCCGGATCGGGCGACGGTCGCCCCTCCAACGGCCGGGATCTCCGCGGCTAGGTCGACCTCGCCGCGCTGGTCGTACATCGCCCGGTGCTCGATGACGATCGTCGGGTCGTCGGCCGCGATGGCGGCCAGCAGCATCGTGTACGCGTCGGCCGGGTTCGACGGGAGTCCGACCCGGAGCCCGGGGATGTGGCAGAGCAGGGCTTCCACGCATCGGGAGTGCTGGGCCGATGACGACGTGAGCGATCCCTGCTGCGTCCGGACGGTGAGCGGCGCGGTCATCCGTCCCTGGGTCAACCACCGGACGTTGGCCGCCTGGTTCACGAGCTGGTCGATGCCGACGAAGAGGAAGTCGGCCCACATGATCTCGACGATGGGCCGGCGTCCTACCAGGGCGGCGCCCAGCGCCGCGCCGAGCATCGCGCTCTCCGAAATCGGGGTGTCGAAGACTCGATCGCCGTATTCGTCGGCGAGGCCGCGCGTCACGCCGAAGACTCCGCCGGGCCCGGCGACATCCTCGCCGAAGACCAGCGTCTCGGGGTACTCCTGCATCGCGCGATGGAGGGCCGACCCCAGCGCGTCGCGGTAGGTCGTCGCGGTCGCCGCGTCAGGCGAAGACATGCTGCTCCAGCGTCGTGGGGTCGGACGTCGGCGCCTCGATCGCAGATCGGGCGGCCTCTCGCACGGCTTCGCGGGCCTCCGCCTCGAGCTGGGCCAGCGCCTCCTCCTCGTGGCCCTCCGCCAGGAGCGCGCTTCGCAGCTTGGGGATGGGGTCCGCCTCGGCGGCCCACGCCGCCTTCTCCCCCTCGGGGCGGTAGTGCTCGGGGTCGTGTGTGTGGTGCCCGGCGAGCCGGCACGCGGTTGCGACGACCAGCGTTGGCCCGTTGCCCTGCCGCGCTCGCTGAGCGGCGTCGGCCACCGCGGCCTGGACGAGCCGCGGGTCGGTGCCGTCGACCGCAACGCCCGGGAAGCCGTAGATCTCGGCCCGCCGCTCGAGGGCGCCTTCCTGAAACATCGACGCCGTCGGCGTGTACTCGGCATACCCATTGTTCTCGCAGAGGAAGACGACGGGAAGGGCGTAGATCGCTGCGAAGGTCATCGCCTCGTGCACTGCCCCCTGGTTGAGGGCGCCGTCGCCAAAGGCCGTCAGCGCAACGCGGTCCGATCCGTCGTACCGCGATGCCAGAGCGGCGCCGACGCCGATCGGCACGCCTCCGCCGACGATGCCGCTCTCGCCCAGGAAGCCGTTGTCGGGGTCGGCGAAATACCCCGCCCCGCCGCGGCCCCCGTTCACGCCGGTCTCCCTTCCCATGAATTTGCCGAAGAGCGCCTCGAGCGACGTGCCGCAGGCGATCGCCCAGTGGTGGCCGCGGTATGTCGCGTTCACGGTGTCGACCGGCCGCAGCGCCGCCCGGGCTCCGACTGCGATTGCCTCCTGGCCGTTGCTGAGGTGCAGCGAGCACACGATCGTCCCCCTGCTTCGCAGCTGCGCGGCATGGTTCTCGAACTCTCTGATGATGACCATCCGGTGGTACGTTGCGACGGTCTCCGGACAGGTCATCCAGGCTCCTTGACTGCACCCACGATTTGATCGATGATCAAGTCTACATTGCAGGCGGAAGGAGCGAGCATGGCGTGGCTAGAGGGTCGCACGGCGGTGGTGACCGGAGGTGCCGGCGGCATTGGCTCCTTGATCTGCGAGGAGTTGGCACGTGAGGGCGCGACCGTCGCCGTCTGGGACATGGACGGCACGAAGGCGGAAGCTCTGGCTGCGCAGATCGAGGGCGCACAGGCGTACGAGGTCGATATCACCGACAGCGCTGCCGTCGATCGCGTGGTGGCACAGGTCGTCGCCGATCACGGGCGGATCGACTCGCTGATCAACAACGCGGGCATCAGCCGCGTCGGCGATCACACCCACGAGCTGTCGGACGAGATCTGGGAGCAGTCGATCGGTGTCATGCAGACCGGGGTCTTCTACTGCTCGCGTGCCGTCGGGCGCGTGATGATCGACCAGGGGTCGGGAACCATCGTGAACATCTCGTCCATCCGTGGCTATTCCGCCAACCCCGGACGGCTCGCGTATTGCGCCGCGAAGGCGGCGGTCATCATGATGACCGAGGTGATGGCCGGCGAGTGGGGGCCGCTGGGTATCCGCGTGAACGCCATCGCTCCCGGCGTCGTCGCCACCGGCATGTGGAAGGAGGAGGTGGCGCGCGGCCTCTACCGGGAAGAGGACTACATCGAAACGATCCCATCGCGGCGCCTGGCCGAGCCGAGTGAGATCGGCCGGTTGTGCGCCTTTCTCTCGTCGGATGAGTGCTCCTACATCAACGGTGCGTGCATCACCATCGACGGCGCCCTGACACGGATCCCGTCAGGCTGACGTGTCGCGCATGTCGCCCGGTTGTGCGGGCTTCCGACCGGAAATCCTCGCGGGGACCTGGAGGCTCGTCGCGTGCCAGACCAGCTTGCGGTGCAGCTGAAGCACCGCCGCGGGTCCCGGCTTGGCGACCCGCTGCTGCTTTGTGGTGCGCCAGGAGCTTTTAATCCCAAGGTCGCTGGTTCGATCCCAGCACGGCCCATCACGGTGCAGGCAGGTGCTTGGTCGGGCAGGCCGAGCGAACCTCAAGCATTCTCCCATGCTGTTGACCCTATATTCCATCGGTGCTATGTCGAGCCCGTCCCAACGCCCGTATGTGACGCATCGTGGCTCTCCCGCAACCAGACCCTGAAACGCTCCGGCTGGCGCAGCGCGGTGACGACGACGCGTTCGCGGTCATCGTGCACCAGTACCAGGCGCCGCTCTACAACTACCTCGTGCGGGTGCTGGCGGGCGATCGGGCGCTGGCCGAGGATGTGTGCCAGGAGGTCTTCATCCGCGTCCACCGGGCGCTTCCGAGCTTCGACGGCCGCTGCCTGTTCACGACGTGGCTGTTTCAGATCGCGAAGCATCGGGTGATCGACGAGCTGAGGGCGCGTGAGCGGCACGACCGGCCGGCCCTGGGGCTGGACGCCAACGTGTTTCTGGAGCTCACCGCACCGGCGGAATCGCTCCCGATCGAGGAGATGGAGATCGTCTGGCGGGCGATCGGCGCGCTGAGCGTCGATCTGAAGATGGCGCTCCTCCTGCGCGACGTCGTCGGCCTCCCGTACTCGGAGATCGCCGATGCCCTCGAGACGACGCTGGCGAACGTCAAGTGGCGGATCTACAAGGCCCGCGAGATCGTCGCCGCCCAGCTCTGCCGTGAAGGGCTGGATCTTCCCGGCCGGGCTCGATCCGCGGGCCGCGGCGGGGTGTGATCAAGCGCAGCGAGATCCAGTTTCGAGCGCCCGCCCCGCGAGGATCACGGCCAGCGCTGACTGCGCCTCGCAGAGCTCGCCGCTCTCTGCCAAGGCCACGGCGCGGGTGAAAGGCATGCGGATCGTCTCGATGCCCTCGGAGCTCGCGTGCGTGGGGGCGGCGAACACAACGCCCGTGGCGAGGAAGACGAGACCTTTGAGCGATAGGTGGGCCGACGACGAGTAGAAGCCGCCCACCTGCCGCAACTCGCGCGCCACGCCACCGACCTCCTCGCGCAGCTCGCGAGCGGCGGCGGCGGCAGGCGTCTCGCCCGGCTCGATCGACCCGGCCGGCACCTCGAGCGGGTGGGCGCGCACCGGGTGCCGGTACTGGCGCACGAACATCGTGTCGCCGTTCTCGGCGACGGGCACGACCCACACCGCCGGCGGCGTCTCGAGATAGCTGTAGTCGCGGCCGCCGTCGAGCCGGTCGAGCACCAGTCGCCGCCACGGCGACTCGTACTCGACGGTGCGCCGATCGACCGTCGGCGCAGGCCGCGGCACGAAGGGCGCGAATGCGGGATCGGCCAGGACGGCGGACGTGGCGGCCGCGTCGTGCAGGTCGTATGCCAGCAGATCCTCGATGGTGTCGATGTCCGGCGCCGGGTCGAGCACCTCGGCCGTGAGCCCGGCGGCGCCCGCGGCCGCCAGGGTTTGCTCCAGCACATGGCCGGTTGACCAGGCGATGTCGCGGAAGGGAGCTGGATGGAAGCGCCGCATGCCGATCAGGCAGTAGCCACCGTCCAGCGAGGGCCCAAGCACCAAGTCGGCCGTCGACGCCAGTCCTCGCCGGATCAGGTCCGGCGGATAGCAGGGGGCGTCGCCCGAGACGATCGTGCTGCCGCCTGCGACGGCGTCCTCGAGGGCGGACGCCAACCCTTGCCCCCGCTGGGCCACGACCGGCACGTCCGGGAAGAGCGCACCCAGCTCGTCGGCGTCGTCAGCGGGCGCGAGCAGTCCAGCCCCTGCGTCCACCATCCGGGCGCTCGCAAGCGCGTCGACGACGAATGCGTGGCCGAGGCGGGCGGCGCTTCGCAGGCCGAGCGGTGGGCACAGTCGCGTCTTCATGTGGCCGGGACGCGGCGCTTTCGCGGCCACCAGCAGTCGCGGCGGCGTCATCGGGATGCGCCCGCCGACCGGCGAGCCGGGTCGCTCAGGCTCATCTGATGTTGCGGACGACGTCGGCGCCGCCGGGAAGGTCGGCGGCGATCCGCAGAAATCGTGACATCGCCTGCTCGAGCGGCCGGGTCTGGCGGGACACCAGGAGGTCGAGATCCGTTCGGCCGGCCCTGACCGTCGGAGCAAAGGGGTGAACGAACGCTCCGTCCGCCGTGACCGTCAGCTCCGGAAGCACGTCGCTCGGGCCCAGCTCGACGCCCATCCCCCGCGTTGCCGCACGCCCGCGCCGCACCACCGAGCGCACGACGTGGTCCTCGTCAGAGATCCCCAGCGAGCGGTGGAGCACGCACAGCCGGGCCAGCTCGTCGTCGGTCTGATCCTCGACCGTGGTGGCGACGCGCACCTGGATGCCGCGCCCGAGCAGGTTGGGGATCGCATCCAGCACCGTCGCGAAGTTCTGGGGCCCGCGGAACGCGTCGTTTCGCTGGGGCTGGTCGGAGTCGAGCGACACCTGCAGCGCGACGTCCGCCCCGGCGAGCGGTGTGAGGCGGTCGAGCATGCGCTCCGTGAAGAGGGTGGCGTTGGTGAGCGCAACGGTCGGCAGGATGTCGCCGATCTCGGCCAGCGCCTCGGGAAACCACGGCACCATGAACGTCTCGCCGCCGGTGATGCCGATGCATGTGAGCCCCAGCTCGCGGGCCTGGTGTGCGGCATCGACCATCGCTCCGCGATCGAGCGACCGGCGGTCGCGAATCTGCGGCGAGGACTCGGTCAGGCAGTACGAGCACGTGAGGTTGCAGTGGTAGGTGGCATACAGCCAGAGGCGATCGCCCATCCGGCCGTCGGCGATCGCGGCCGTCACCGCGTTTCGGAGCTTGGTCATCGCTCGCTTCCCGGCGGCGGAATGTCGAAGGCCGTGCAGTACTGGTTCAGCATCGTGATCGTGCCCGCCAGCACGGTCAGCTCGACAAGCTGGTCGTCGCGGACATGCTCCAGCGTCGCTCCGACCTGCTCATCGGTGATCGCGCCGGCCTCCCGCGTCACCTGGTCGACCCAGGCCACGATGGCGCGCTCGCGGGCCGGCAGCGTCTCGAGGCCGGCTTCGCCGCAGACCGCGGCGAGCTGCTCGCCGGGAACGCCCGCCTCGAGTGCGACAGGACGGTGGGCCGCCAGGCAGTAGCGGCAGCCGTTCAGCCGGGAGACCCGCATGATCACGAGCTCCTTGGTGGCAAGATCGATCGAGCTCTCGTCCATGATCTGGCCCAGGAACGGCATGAGCGTCTCCATCATGTCGGGGGCGTTGGCGAACGAGCGGGTCAGCGCGGACGCCGATCCGCCGGCGCCGTACCACAGGCGGGCCAGCGGTGGTGCCTGGTCGACTTCCGGGAGCGGGAGACGGCTAGGTATCCGTAGCTCCTGACTGATCCACCACAGTACTGAGCAAGCTCCGAGACAGCTTGGCAAGGCGCGGCTTTGCGATCCCGAGGTAATACGAGGAGACCAGCAGCGGATACGTCACGAGCTGGATTCGATACACGCCGCCCTGGCGGTACCGCCGCGCAGAAGCGATGACGGGCCGGGGAACGATCGCAAAGGGCGCCCGCCGGCGCAGCCGCCGGACGATGTCGTGGTCCTCCATCACGGCGAGGCGTTCGTCGAACCCGCCGGCACCGCGATGCAGGTCCCGCCGGACGAACAGGGTCTGATCCCCGTACCGGACGAGGACGACGTCGAACCGGGTGCACCACCCGCTCAGGCGGAGCAGCCAGTGCCGGGAGTCGAAACGGAGCCGAAAGCACCCGGCACCCGCGCCGCCGGCAACCGCTCGACGGATGTCGGCTGCGAACCCGGGCGGAGGCCGGCAGTCCGCATGCACGAAGTACATGATCTCGCCCGTCGCGATGGCTGCGCCGGTGTTCAGGGCGACTGCTCGGCTCGAACCGGCGGCCACGCGGACGCGTGCTCCGGCCCTGCGCGCCAATTCCGCCGTATCGTCGCGGCTGCCGCCGTCGACGACGATCACCTCGTCGACCTCCCGGCGCAGGAGGCGCACCGTCCTCTCGATCACCCTCGCCTCGTTCAAGGTCGGGATCACGACCGTGATTCGGGCGAGTGTGCCGCCCTCAGGCATGTGACGCGGCCGGCGCCGGCGGTCGCAGCGCGCGGCGGGCGTGAACGAGCTGCACCGCCATCGCCCCCTCGCCGACGGCGGCGGCACAACGCTTCGTCGATCCCGAGCGGACGTCGCCGGCGGCGAAGACGCCGGGCAGGCTCGTCTCGAGCAGGTACTCGGCGTTCGCGGCCGCGCCGGTGAGGACGAAACCGTGCTCGTCGCGGAGGACGGACTCGCCGAGCCAGTCGGTGCAGGGCGCCGCCCCGAGGAAGAGGAACAGGAACGAGAACGCCAACCGCTCACCGCTCTTCAAGGTGACCGCCTCGAGCCGGCCCTCCTCGCCGTGGAGAGCGGCGATCTCGGAGCGATCCCGGACTGCGACCCCGTACCGCTCGAGGTCGTGGATGAGGTAGTCCGACATCGTCTCGCCGAGGTCGGCGCGGCGATGGAGCAGCGTCACCAGAGCGCCGCCGCGCGCCAGCCAGATGGCCGCCTGGCCGGCGGAGTTGCCGCCGCCGACGACGCCGACGCGCGACGCGCCGCAGAGCTGGGCCTCGGGCGGGCCGGCGGCGTAGAAGACGCTCAGCCCTTCGTACTCAGCGAGACGGTCGACCGGCAGGCGCCGGTACTCCGCGCCGGTTGCGAGCAGCACGCTCTCGGCGGAGACCTCGTGGTCGTCCTCGAGCCGGACGAGGTAGCGGTCGTCGACGGGGTCGAGCGATATCGCCCGGTACGGGCTCGCGACGCGGGCGTCGAACTTCCGCGCCTGGGTGACGGCCCGGCTCGTGAGCTCGACGCCCGTGATGCCGGCGGGGAAGCCGAGGTAGTTCTCGATGCGGCGCGATGCGCCGGCCTGGCCGCCGAGCGCTGACGACTCGATCATGAGCGTCGAGAGCCCTTCCGACGCCCCGTAGACGGCGGCGGCGAGGCCCGCCGGGCCGCCGCCGACCACGAGCAGTTCGACCTCCTCGCGCGGCGCGAGCACCATGCCGATCCCGAGCAGGCGCGAGAGCTCGCCCGTCGACGGCCCGCGGAGCTCCGCGCCGCCCGGCAGCCGCACGAGCGGCAGGCTGTCCTCGTCGAGCCCCGCGACGAGCCCGGCCGCCTCCTCGTCGTGACCCGGGTCGCGCCAGGCGAATGGCAGCCGGTTGGTTCGTGCGTAGCCCAGGATGCGCAGCGTGGCGGCTGACGAGTGCGGCCCGACGATCTCGAGCCCGAGGCCCTCGACCTGCTGGAGCGCCTCCCGGCGGGCGATGAACGTCGACAGGATCAGGTCGCTCAGCGGCCCGTCGTCGAACAGGATCGGCCGCATCACGTCCCGGTCGACCGCGATGTAGCGCAGGGGCCGGGTGGCGACGGCCGTGACGAAGACGGTCTGCCCCGACAGGAGGCTCATCTCGCCGAGGAAGCCGGCCGCACCGTGCCGGATGATCTCGTTGCCGGCGGCGTCGTGGATGGCGACCTCGCCGTCCACGATTGCGATGAACGGGTAGGTGGAGTCGCCGACCCGGTAAAGGACGTCGCCGGCGGCCGCGGTCCGCTCCTCTCCGAGCTCGGCGAGTGTTGTGAGTTGCGCCGCCGAGAGCGACGGGGCGGGCGGAGGCGTCACCGGGCTGCTCATTGCTCAGCGGCGACCGTGAACGCCAGATCGTCCGGATAGCACCAGAACCAGTCCTCGCCCGGCTCGGCCGACCGGATCACCGGATGGCCCGTCTGTTCGGCGTGGGCCGTGGCGTGGCGGTTGGGCGAGGAGTCGCAGCAGCCGATGTGGCCGCAGCTCGTGCACATGCGCAGATGCAGCCAGCGCGCGCCGATCTTGAGGCAGTCTTCGCAGCCCGGGATGTCGTCCGGCAGGTCGGTAATCGAGATCTGGTCGAGGTGTGCGCAGGAGTCTGCGATCGCGGTGTCCTTCGTCGCGTGCAGAGCAGAGTAGATCGGCTAGAGCCGGATGCGCGTCAAGATCACGGGCAGGAGGTGACGACCTCGCCGTTCGTACAGGTATCGGTGCCGCTCCCGCCGTGGATGGTGTCGAGATCCGGCCCGCCATCGAGCGTGTCGTCGCCGACGCTCCCCCTGAGGTCGTCGGCTCCCGGCCCGCCGGCGAGCGTGTCGTCCCCCTCGCCGCCGTTCATGCTGTCGTCTCCTCGTCCGCCGAGCACGTGGTCGTTACCCTCATGCGTGGTGATGACGTCGTCGCCGCCACGGCCGCGGATCGACGCCGGGCCGAACACGTCGATGATGTTAGGGCCGTCCGTCCCGACGACGCTGGTCGCCCCACCGACAAAGACGTCTTCGATCTGGTGAAGCCGGTCGCGCCCGCCGAGGAAGAGCGCGACGCCGGTCGAGAGGTTGACGGTGATGGGTAGGCGGTTACGAAAGCTGGTGGTGATCGAGTCGATACCTCGTCCGCCCCGGATCACGTCGTCCCCACTGTCCAGACAGAACAGATCGGCTTGCCGGCCACCGCGCAGCTCATCGTCCCCGGAGCCGCCGCAGACGTCGTCGTCCCTCGCACCGCCGACGAGGAGGTCGCGGCCCTGACCACCGAAGAGGCCGTCGCCGCCTCCCCCGCCGAAGATCCGGTCATCGCCTCGCCCCCCGATGCCGACTTCGCCGAATTGGCCCGGGCACCCCCCCGCAAGGATGACGTCGTCGCCGTGCCCGCCCCAGATCCGGTCACATCCCGAGCCACCCTCGATGCGGTCACGGCCGTCACCGGCGCAGACGATGTCATCACCGCCCAGGCCGCGGACGATGTCATCGCCGCCGAGCGCCACGATCACGTCCGGACCGGGGGTTCCCGTCAAGACGTCATCGCCGGGGGTGCCGGCCAGGGTTGCAGGCTCGTGGTCGCTGCAGAGCGCTACCCGTTGCGCCAGCCCGCTGGCGGGGAACGCCAGCCAGCCGACCGTCACCACGGCGAGCGCCACCGCTCGCAGTCCCCATCGAGACGAACCGACCTGCATCGCCGCCCCCGATCGTCGGAGCCGCGACTCTACGCCACAATCGGCACAATCACAACTCAGCCGGACGCGGCGTGCGCGTCGTGGTAGCGCCACCACCGGTACGGCGGCGTCTGCGGGTAGCCCTCGGGCGAGTCCTCCCACTCCTCCTGGCGGCCGAGGGCGGTGATGTCGAGGTAGCTCCAGGTCGTGCCCATGCCCTCGTCGCCGCGGTCGTTCACGAAGTACGTCCGGAAGATCCGGTCGCCGTCGCGGATGAAGGCGTTGTGGCCGTGCCATTCGCCGACGCCGAAGTCGGCGTCGAACCCGTCAGTGATCGTGTACCACGGGATCTGCCAGCCCATCCGGGCCGTCATGCGCTGAATGTCGGCCTGCGGCGCGCGAGACGCGAAGACGAGGGAGGTATCTCGTGCGTGCAGGTGAGTGAGGTCGGAGACCTGGTCGGCCATGAGCGAGCAGCCGATGCACGCATGCTCGGGCCAGCCGTTCACGCCGGGCTCGAAGAAGGCGCGATAGACGATCAGCTGGCGGCGGCCGTCGAACAGGTCGAGCAGGCTCGCCTGGCCCGCGGGACCCTCGAACTGGTAGTCGTTCGCGACGGCGGTCCAGGGCATGCGCCGACGCTCGGCGGCGAGGGCGTCACGGGCCCGGGTGATCTCCTTCTCCTTGATCAGGAGCCTCTGGCGGGCCCGCTCCCACTCCTCGGGGGAAACGACCGGTGGTGTCTGCATCGGGCTCTCCTTTCGGGCGTCACGGCGTAACGGGACTCCAACCAGCCGCTGGCACACTCGAGATGTGCAACGCGCGTACCGGCACGCCCGTCACCTGATTCGCTGCGCGCGCCGCGGCCATCGCTGGTCGAGCCGACCGCATGCGACCGGCGGCCCGGTCGACGTGTGCATGCGCTGCGGCAGGCGCCGCCCGCTCGTGCGCTGAGAGCGCGCCGTCAGCAGTGTGATCGCGGCCTGCGCAGGTCGGCGACGAGCTGCGCCAGCACGCCCGGATCGGACGGAAGCGAGAAGTGGTCCACCCCGGGGTTGTCGGTCAGATGGAACCGGAAGCAGCGCATGTTCCGCCAGGCGCGCACCGCGCCGTTCGTGATGTCCTCCTGGTTCACGTCCCCGTCGCGGGTGAAGAAGTGCGCCGTCGCCGGGTCGAGCACCTGTCCGACGTGCAGATTCGGCAGGACGGCCCCGACCACGGTCGCGATGCCGGAGCCCTTCTCGGCGTGGACGTCGACCTGCGGGAAGTGGCGCGGGTCGGCGAACTTCACGAACCCGATGTAGTGGTTGGCGATCGGGTTCACCCAGCCCAGGCCGGCATCGCGGAAGAGCCGCCGGTAGTCCTTCGGCGTGTAGGAGCGGCCGGTCGCAGCGTTGCGCACGACGGTCTCGCGGTCGCCGAAGATCCGCGGGTCGGCGGCGCTCATGTAGCTCGACGGCGCGGTCAGGTACATCCGCGCGCTCGACCGCGCGTTCGCCTTCGTGCTCGGGAACGTGAAGTCCTCGATGTTGAGCCCGGTGAAGAGCAGCGGATAGAGCGCGCCCTGGCCCGGCAGGTTGCCGGCGATCGGCGTGAAGCCGTGGATGAACCGGTGCTTCCAGGCGCGTGACGTGTGCGTCAGGAGGTACTGGGCGTAGAGCGGGCCATTGGAGTGGCCGACGATGTGCACCGGCGTATGGCCGTTCGCGCGGTACGTGTGCTCGATCAGCCGCTTCGTGTGCCACAGGAACCCCTGCATGTCGGGGGTGAGGCGCGAGTCGTACCCGGCCACCCGGATGTTCTTGTCGCGGGTGTAGCCCGCCGCCTCGAGCGCCGTGTAGAGCGGCTCATAGAACGGCGCGCTCTCGGTCTTCCCGTAGTGCAGGATCCGCACCGAGACGCCGCGCTGGTTCGAGAAGCGCCGCGCAAACGGCTTGTGGCTGTGGCGGGCGTACCGGAGCGTGAGGAGCTTGTCCTCGCACACCTGGTTGAACCGCGTGCTCGGGTGGTCGTTCAGGAACCAGTCCTGGAACGTCCCCGACCGCGGGCAGCCCGGCGCCGCGCCCTGGTCGTGCACGGTGACGAGGAGCTTCGTGAAGTGGAACGCCGGGAAGAGCACGACCGGCGTCCGGTGTTCGGCCGCGGTCGCGGTGCCGGGAACGAGCACCGCCGCCAGGACGACAATCGCCACGGCTGCGCTGAACCGAGCCCCCCTCATGCGCCAACCCTACACGCGCGCCGTGGGGCAGACCCTTCGGCGATTGTGAAGATTCGCTGAGGTGCTCAGGCGCGCTCGACGGGCGGGGAGCCGATCCCGATGCCGAGGCGCCGGCGTCCGATCTTGCGCCAGCCGATGAAGTGCGCGCGCTTGCCGGTGGCGGAGATGACGCTGAACGGCCTGGCGTCGTCGATGGTGTGCGGGGCGCCGTCTTCGGGCACCCGGTACAGAATCGCCCAGCCCTCGGGATCGCCGGTCTCGGTATCCGGCGTGAACGTCGCGACCACCTTCATCTGCGCCCGGTCCTGCTCGATCAGGACGTGCTGAGTCGTGTCCTGCCGCATGATCCTCGCCCTCCTTGTCGCCTGCCGGCGAGTCGCCGGCCTCGAGTGGATCGTCCCACCGGCTGTGCATCCGTGCATGGGGGCGGCCTCGCATCCGCATGCGTACTTCGCCGAAGTTCCGGTGAAAAGGTGGAGAACCTCGCCGCCAACCTCCCTCCTCCGCCCTCGTCAAAGAGATCGAATCCGCCCAGGAACAACCGGTGAACGGACGGTGTATGGTGGGCGGTCGGCAGCCTGAGGGGCGGGACACCCCTCGCAGACGGAAGGGAGCACGAATGCGACCGAAACTGACCGGCGCGCGCCGGTTTGTCGCTGTCGCCGCCACGATCGCGCTTGCCGCGGCATGCGGCGGGGGCGGAGGGAGCGACAACGGCGGAGGGTCGAACGGCAGCACAGCCAACCTCTCCGACGCGACCATCATCATGGGAACGACGGACACGGCCGTCCACTTCGACCCGGGCGACGCCTACGACCTGCATTCCTGGAACGTCATCTACAACGTCTACGACGAACTGATGACGATCCCGCCGGGCGGGAACAAGCCCGTGCCGTCCCTGGCCGAGTCGTGCGCCTGGGATGACCCCAAGACCTACACCTGCCATCTTCACAAGGGCGTGAAGTTCTCCAACGGATCGCCGCTCACCTCTGCGGACGTTGCCTACTCGTTCCAGCGCAGCATCGAGATCAACGGCGACCAGGGCGTCTGCAGCCTCTTCTCGTCGCTCGCCGACTGCGGCAAGTGGACCGGGAACGAGATCTCGACGCCCGACGACCTGACGGTCACGTTCAACCTCCGCCAGCCGGACGCGACATGGCCGTTCGTCCTGACGACCGGCGGCGCGGCCATCGTGCCGTCCGACCTCTATCCCGAGACCAAGCTCCAGCCTGACGACCAGGTGATCGGAAGCGGGCGCTACAAGCTCGTCAAGTACCAGCCAGGCGTGCAGGCCGTGCTCGAGCGAAACGACAACTACTGGGGCGAGCCGGCCAAGAACGCGCGCGTCCTCATCCAGTACTACAAGGACTCGCCCGCCCTCAAGCTGGCGATCCAGGGTGGCGACGTCGACATCGCCTTCCGCAACCTGACGCCGACCGACATCGACAGCCTGAAGACCGCGAGCGGCGTGAACATCGTCGAAGGCCAGGGGATCGAGATCCGCTACCTGGTCTTCAACACGAAGCTCGACCCCGGCAAGGACAAGGCCGTGCGGCGCGCGATCGCCTACACGATCGACCGCCAGTCCATCGTGGACAACGTCTACAACGGCACCGTCCAGCCGCTCTACTCGATGATCCCGGAGGGCCTCGTCGGCCACACCGACGCCTACAAGGACGAGTACGGCGCGACGCCGGACGTCGCCAAGGCCAAGCAGGAGGTCGCCGGCATGACGACGCCCATCCCGATCGAGATGTGGTGGACGCCGTCGCACTACGGTGACGGCTCGGCCGACGAGTACACCGAGATCAAGCGCCAGCTGGAGGGCAGCGGGCTCTTCAAGGTGACGCTCAAGTCCGAGGAGTGGGATCAGTACACGGTCGACAAGGCGAAGGACGCCTTCCCGTCGTTCCAGCTCGGCTGGTTCCCGGACTACCCGGACGCCAACGACTACACGGCCCCGTTCTATCCCGACGGCGGGTTCTGGAACGGCCACTACGACAACCCGGCGATCGACAAGGCGATCTCCGACGAGAAGGCCTCGACCGACGAGCAAGCGCGCGTCGATGCGTTCACGAAGATCCAGAAGCTGGCAGCCGCCGACGCGCCGACCGTGCCCGTGTGGCAGGGGAAGCAGATCGCGGCCGTGCGTGACGGCGTGACCGGCGTCGAGGACACCTTCGACCCGGCCTACATCTTCCGCTTCTGGCTGATCAGCAAGAGCTAACGGTTCACGACATGATCGGGGGGGAGCTCGAGCGGGGCTCCCCCCGATCGCCCATGGCGCGACAGACCACCTCACTTCGCACGTACGCGCTCACCCGGCTGGTGCTGGTGATCCCCATGGTCCTCATCCTGCTGACGCTGGTCTTCTTCCTCATGCGGGTCGCGCCGGGCGACCCCGTGAGCGCGGCGCTGGGCGGACGGCTCTCGCCGCAGGAGCTCAAAGAGCGCCGCCACGCCGCCGGATACGACAAGCCGATTTTCGTGCAGTACGTCAACTACCTCGGCGACGTAGCCCGAGGGGATTTCGGCCACACGATCACGGACAACCGCCCCGTCACCGACGTGATCGTCGAGAACGGTGCGGCGACGTTCGAGCTCACGTCCGCGGCGATGATCGTCGCCGTGGTCGTCGGCGTCTCGTTCGGCCTCGTCGCAGGACGCCTTCGTGATACGCCGGTCGACGTGGGCATCCGGCTCTTCGGGATCGTCATCTACGCGGTGCCGCCGTTCTTCCTCGGGTTTCTGGCCCAGCTCTTCTTCGGGCAGAAGCTCGGCTGGTTACCCACCTCGGGCCGGGCGAGCCCCGAGACGCAGTTTCTGCTCTCGATCCACACCCACTTCTTCCTCATCGACTCGATCATCGACGGTGACTGGGCCGCGTTCAAGGACTGCTTCCTGCATCTGATCCTGCCTGCGACGACGCTCGGTCTCATCATCAGCGGCGTCCTCATCCGGCTCGTCCGCGTGAACGTGCTCCAGACGCTGAAGGGGGACTACATCGAGGCGGCCCGGGCCCGCGGCCTCGGCGAGCGGTCGGTCGTCGTGCGGCACGCGTTCAAGAACGCGCTCGTTCCGGTCGTGACGGTGCTCGGGCTTCAGGTGGCGCTGCTCCTCTCCGGCGCCGTCCTCACCGAGACCACCTTCAACTGGCCCGGCATCGGCTTCGAGCTCGTCCGCTACCTGAACAACCGCGACTACATCGCCGTGCAGGGCATCATCACGTTCTTCGCGCTCGTCGTGGTGGTCGTGAGCGTGCTCATCGACTTCGTGAACGCGTGGATCGACCCGCGGGTGAGGTACTGATGAGCGTCCAGCCCACCGAGCGGCGGCTCTTCGGCGCGTGGAGCCGGACGCTCGAGCCGATCCGCGACGCGCGCGGCGTGCCGCGCTGGATCCTGTGGGCCGGCGTGGTGCTCACGCTCTTCTTCATCATCATGGCGCTCACGGCGCCGTGGATCTCGCCGTACCACTTCGACCAGTACAAGGACGCCGCCGGGCACCGCTTCCCCAAGCAGGGCCACCCATCCTCGGAGCACCTGTTCGGCACGAACGTCCAGTCGACCGATGTGCTCTCGCGCGTCATCTTCGGCGCCCAGACCGAGCTCAAGGTCGTCGTGCTCGCGGTGGTCGTGGCGCTGGCGATCGGCCTGCCGCTGGGCCTCGTCTCGGGCTACTTCGGCGGCCGGCTCGACCGGGCCCTCGTCCTCGTGATGGACGCGCTCTTCGCGTTCCCGTACCTGCTGCTCGCGATCGTGATCGCGTTCCTGCTCGCCGACAAGTTCGGGCAGGGGGTGGCGACGGCCGCCTTCGCGATCGCGGCCGTGTACACGCCGCAGTACTTCCGCGTGGTCAGAAACCACGTGATCAGCGTCCGCGAGGAGCCGTACGTCGAGGCCGCGCGCGCTCTCGGCGCCCGTCCGCGCACGGTCATCACCCGCTACGTCTTCCAGAACGTGATCCAGAGCGTTCCCGTCATCGCGACGCTGAATGCCGCCGACGCCATCCTGACGCTGGCCGCGCTCGGCTTCCTGGGCTACGGCATCCAGCCCACTGAGGCCGCCGAGTGGGGATACGACAGCTCCCGCGCGATCTCGGACGCCGGCGCGGGGATCTGGTGGACGGGCCTCTATCCGGGGCTCGCGATCGTGCTCCTCGTCACGGCGCTCACGCTCCTGGGCGAGGGGCTGAACGACGTCCTGAACCCCGTGCTCCGGCGGCGCCGGATCGAGCCGGTGACCTTGCAGGCCTCGGTCGGCGAGGCGGAGGTGGAGGTGTGAGCGCCGAAGCGCCCGTCCTCGAGCTCCGTGATCTGCGCGTCTGGTACGGCAGCGCGCGCGGCGCGGTGCGCGCAGTCGACGGCGTCTCGCTCCAGATCGGCGCGGGCGAGGTGCTGGGGCTCGTCGGCGAGTCGGGCTGTGGGAAGTCGACGCTCGGTCGCGGGATCATGGGGCTCCTTCCGGATGGGGCGGTGATGGACGGCGAGGTGCGCCTCCAGGGCGAGAACATCGCCGGCCTTTCGGGGCGGCGGCTGCGCCAGCTCCGCGGTCCGGAGATCGGGCTCATCTTCCAGGAGCCGATGACGCGTCTCAACCCGCTCATGCGGATCGAGGACCACTTCCGCGAGACGCTCCGGACGCACGAGCCCGAGCTCTCGAAGGCGGAGATCCGGCGCCGCTCACTCGAGGCGCTGGGCGGGATGGGCATCCCCCCGACCAGGTTCCGGAACTACCCGCACGAGTTCTCGGGCGGGATGCGCCAGCGGATCATGATCGCGCTGGCGCTCGTCCTCCGGCCACGCCTGGTGATCGCCGACGAGCCGACGACGGCCCTCGACGTCCTGGTCGAAGCCCAGATCCTCACCATCCTGGCCGATCTCAAGCGCAACTTCGGGACAGCGCTCCTGCTCATCACCCACAACCTGGGCATCGTGGCCGAGGCCTGCGACCGGGTCGCCGTCATGTACGCCGGCCAGGTGGCCGAGGAGGGCGACGCGCGCACCGTCTTCGGAAGCCCGGCGCATCCGTACACGCGCGATCTCCTGCGCTCGGTGATCTCACTGCGGACGACCGGCCTGCACTACATCCCCGGCGCCCCGCCGAGCCTGATCGACCCGCCGTCGGGGTGCCGGTTCCATCCGCGCTGCTCGAACGCGATGGCGGTGTGCGCCGACCGCGACCCGGTCGAGATGCGGGCCGAGTCCGGCCAGCGGGTGCGCTGCTGGCTGCACGGCCCCCAGACCCAGATCCCGGCCGGCGGGCACGACCCGCTGGTGCGCGACGAGATCGCCGTGGCCGAGGAGGCATGACGGCCGCCGCCGCCCCGATGCTCGAGGTCCGCGACCTCGAGGTGCACTTCCCCCTTCGCGGGTCGTTCGCCGGTCGCCTCCTGGGCCGAAGCGGCGGCGTGGTGAAGGCGGTCGACGGCGTCTCCTTCGAGCTTCGCAAGGGCGAGGTGCTGGGGATCGTCGGCGAGTCCGGGAGCGGCAAGACGACGCTCGGGCGGGCGCTCCTGCGCCTGGTCGACCCGACCGGCGGCTCGATCACGCTGGAAGGGCGGGACGTGACACGGCTCGGAGACCGGGCCGTGCGGGCGCTCAGGCGCGAGATGCAGATGGTCTTCCAGGACCCGCATGCCTCCTTGAACCCGGCCATGACGATCGAGACGGCGCTCGGCCACCCGCTTCGCATCCACGGCGAGACCCGCGATCGGGACGAGATCCGCCGGCGGGTGTCGGCGGTGCTCGAGCGGGTCGGGCTGGCGCCGCCGGAGCAGTACCTCGGCAAGTACCCGAGCGACCTGTCGGGGGGTCAGAAGCAGCGGGCGGTGCTGGCGCGCGCCGTCATCCTCAATCCCAGCCTGCTGGTCGCCGACGAGCCGGTCTCGATGCTCGACATGAGCGTCCGCGCCAAGATCCTCGAGCTCATGCTCGGTCTGAAACACGACCTCGACCTCACCTACCTCTACATCACCCACGACCTGGCCACCGCCAAGTTCTTCTGCAACCGGGTCGCGATCATGTACCTGGGCCGGATCGTCGAGATCGGCGACACCGCCGAGATCTTCGCCAACCCGCGCCACCCGTACACCGTGTCGCTGCTCAAGGCGATCCCGGACCCCGACCCGGCCCGCAGCATCCCGCGCGACCTGCCCCGCGGCGAGATCCCCGACGCCGCCCGTCCGCCGCTCGGATGCCGGTTCCACCCCCGCTGCCCGCGCGCGTTCGAGGTCTGCGGCTGGGAGTCGCGCGACCTGCGCGACCTGCTCGAGCTGCGCTGGGCCGAGGCCGGCGAGGAGCGCTTCGTGGCCGAGCGGGGGACGCTCGGGGATCTCGAGCTCTTGGACGAGCCGTCGACCCTCGCCCGGGTCCCCGCCGCCGGTGGCCGGTCGGGCTCGGACGTGGCCGAGATGCTCGATCGCGTGCGCGCCGATCAGCCGGGCGAGCCGTTCTGGAAGGGCGTCCGCTCGATCGAGCCGGCCGCGTCGGAGGCCGCCGTCGCGTTCCACGATCCGGCCGACCCGGAGCTCCGCCCCGTCGGCGGCGTGCATGTCGCATGCCACCTGTACGACGGCGCCCATGACGACGGCGGCACTCGGTAGGATCGCGCTCCGGAATCGTCCGAAAACGCACGCGGAGGTGCAGCAATGCCGTCACCCCTCGAAGTCAGGGACTGGCACGAGCTCGATGTCGTCTCGTCCGACGGCGGGCCCGTCGGGAAGCTGATCGACGTCTACGTGAACAACGACACGGGTGACGCGGAGTTCCTGCTCGTCGCGAGCGGCTTCCTGCACAACCGGCTCCACCTGGCACCCACCGACGGGGCGACCCGCTCCGACGACACCGTCACGCTCGGCGTCACCAAGGACGCCGTCGATCACGCGCCGCACATCGCCGCCGACGGCGACCTCACGTCCGAGGAAGAGCGGCAGCTCTACGCGCACTACGGCATCGAGCACACGCCCCACTCGGGCGGGCTGCTCATCGTGAGCAGGTGGGTGCTGGTCGACCGCGGATAGCGGCCCGATGAGTGATTCATCTAATCGATCCCGAGCGACTCGCGCAGGGTCGCAATGCCGTCGTGGTCGCGTCCCGTGCCGGAGAGGCGGGCGACCACGCGCGAGACGACGTCCCGCACCGCGCCCGGGTCGATGAACGAGCAACCGACGACCATCGCGCCGCCGCGCCCGGTGGGGCGCACGTGCGCGACCCGCAGGTCGGCTGCCAGTTCGCCCTCGATGAAGCGGCTCGAGAGCATCATGCGATCGCCGGGCCGCGGGCGGATGTCGTCGATCAGCATCCCGACTCCCGCCTCCGAGAGGTCGACGATCCGGGCCGGGAGCCGCTCGCCGGGCGGGATCCGGTCGCACACGGTCGCGCGCACGACGCCCGACGCCGAGATCGGCATCCGCGGCGCGCGCCGCTCGTAGCCCTCGGACTCCACGTCGAGCACCCGCAGCGTGAGCGCGGCCCGGGCCTGGGTGCGGTACTCCGCCGACTCGATGACCGCCCAGACGTGGAGCGGCGCCTCCTCGGTGGCGACCCGGCACTCGAGCCGCATGCCCGAGGCGACGGCCAGCCGCGGCGCGCTGGCCGCGACCGACTGCCCCTCGCTGGAGATCGTCCACAGCTCGACCGACTCGCCCCGGTCCGTCTCGACGTCGATGACGGACGCAGCGGCGAGCAGGGCCGCGGCCTCCGCAAGGGTCGGTTCCAGGTCGTCACGCATCGTCATCGAGGGTCCTCAGGCCTGTGATCGGCCGGAAACGTCCCCGAATGAGGGATATGGCCTGCCACCGAAGCGGGGCGTCCGAGGGGGTCGCGCCCCGCTCCGGGGCTGGCGTCCTTGGCAGGAGCACGCCGGTGAGGGTGATACGCGGCGCGCGCCGACTCGGATTGTGTCCCAGCTCGCTTGAGGCTAGCTTGGCGCTGAGGCCGTGATCGTCGAGATCGCGCGCAGCTTGTTGGTCGCGTCGAGCGCGGCGACCTTGTAGCCCTCCGCGAGCGTCGGGTAGTTGAAGACCGCCTCGACGAGGTAGTCGACCGTTCCGCTGAACCCCATCACCGTCTGGCCGATGTGCACGAGCTCCGTCGCCGTGGTGCCGAACGCGTGCACCCCGAGCAGCTTGCGATCGTCGGACGAGACGAGCAGCTTCAGGAGCCCGTAGGCATCGCCCAGGATCGCGCCCCGGGCCAGCTCGCGGTAGCGCGAGATCCCCACCTCGTACGGCGTCTGCTCCTGGGTCAGCTGCTCCTCGGTGCTGCCGATGAAGCTGATCTCCGGGATCGTGTAGATCCCGATCGGCAGCGCGTCGGAGATCGGCCGCACGTCGATCCCGCAGGCGTGCGCCGACGCCAGCCGGCCCTGCTCCATCGACGTGGCGGCGAGGCTGGGGAAGCCGATCACGTCGCCCACGGCGTAGATGTGCTCGACCGACGTGCGGTAGTGCTCGTCCACGGAGATGCGCCCGCGCGCGTCGGCCTCGATGCCGACGTTCCCGAGCCCGAGGCCGTCGGTGGCGCCCTGCCGGCCCGCCGAGTAGAGCACGGTGTCGGCCAGGATGCGCTTGCCGCTCTTCAGATGCGTGATGGTGCCGCCGTCGTGCTCGTCGACGCCCACCACCTCCTCGTTCAGGCGGAAGACGACGTTCAGGTCGCGCAGGTGGTAGCGCAGCGCCTCGACGACCTCGCTGTCGCAGAAGTCGAGCAGCTGCGGCCTGGCCTCGACCACCGTCACGCGGGTGCCGAGCGCCGCGAACATCGAGGCGTACTCGATGCCGATCACGCCGGCGCCGACGACCAGCAGGGCGTCGGGCACCTTCTCGAGGTGCAGGATCCCGTCCGAGTCGATCACGGTACGCTCGTTGAAGTCGACGGCCTTCGGCCGCGCCGGCTGCGTGCCGACCGCGATCACGATCCGCTCGGCCGTCACCTGGCGGCGGGTGCCGTTGCCCTCGTCCACGAGCAGGCTGTGGGGGTCCACGAACGAGCCCGCTCCGTTCAGGATGCGGACGTGGTTTCGCGCAAGCTGGTCGTGCACGACGTCGGACTCCCGCTGGATCACGGACTGGGTGCGGAAGAAGAGGTCGCCCATCGTGACCTCGGCCTGGACGCGATAGCTGTCGCCGTACATCGACCGCTGCGTCATCCCGGTCAGGAAGAGCACCGCCTCGCGCAGCGTCTTCGACGGGATCGTGCCGGAGTTGATGCAGACGCCGCCCACCGTGCGCTGCTTCTCGACGATCGCCACCCGCCTGTGCAGCTTGGCGGCCTGGATCGCGGCCTTCTGGCCCGCCGGGCCCGAGCCGATCACGAGCAGATCGAAGTCGTAGGCCATGTGCAGCGGAGACTACCCATCCGCCGCGTGCCGGATGCGCCCCCGTGTCATCATCTTCACCTGGTGCCCGTCCGCCTGGGAATCCTCGGCCTCGGCAGCGTCTACTGGACGCCGTACCGCGCCGCCATCGAGCGGCTGAGCGGCCGCGTCAGCGTCGCGGCCGCCTACGACCCCGATCCGGAGAAGCGGGCCGCGGCCGACCGCGCCACCGGCGCACCCGTCTCCGTCGCCGGCGCCGAGGCCGTGATCGAGCACCCGGAGGTCGACGCCGTCCTCGTCCTCACGAGCATGCCCGAGCACGGCCGGCTGGCGCGTGCCGCTCTCGAGGCTGGAAAGCACGTCCTGGTCGAGAAGCCCATGGCGACCACGCTCCAGGAGGCGGCCGCGCTCGCCGCCGCGGGGCGGGCCTCGGGCCGGACGCTCGTCTGCGCCCCGGCCGTCCTGCTCTCGCCCACCTACCGGGCGATCGCCGCCCGCCTCGCGGCGGGCGATGCCGGACGGGTCGTCCTGGCCCGTGCGCGGTACGGCTGGGCGGGGCCGTGGTGGGGGCGGTGGTACTACGAGCCGGGCGGCGGCGCGCTCTTCGACCTCGGCATCTACAACGTCACCAGCCTGTGCGGCCTCCTGGGGCCGGTCCGCAGGGTGGTCGCCCTCGTCGGGACGGCCATCCCGGAGCGCACCGTGGACGGCGCGCCGATCCGCGTCGAGAGCGACGACAACGCCCACCTCCTGCTCGACTTCGGCGAGAGCCGGTTCGCGACCGTCACGACGGGGTTCACGATGCAGCGGTACCGCTCGCCGGCCATCGAGCTCTACGGCACGGAGGGCGTCCTGCAGATGCTCGGCGACGACTGGGCGCCGGAGGGCTTCGAGCAGTGGCGGAACGCCGCCGGCGTGTGGGAGGTGCATCCTGAGACGGCGCCGCAGTGGTCGTGGACGGCCGGGCTCGACCACCTCGTCGAGTGCCTCGAGCGCGGCGTCGCGCCGGTCATGGCCCCCGAGCACGCCCTGCACGCGCTCGAGGTGATGCTCGCGGCGAAGCGCTCCGCCGAGGAGGGCCGGGCGATCGAGATCGAGAGCGGCTTCCCGGCGCCCGACTACTCCTCGTTCCCCGAGGACGATGGCGGCGAGCGGCGCGTCCACGACCCTCGCAGCGCCTGAGGTAGGGTGGCCGCGTGGCGGAGATCGTCCTCGACCGCGTCCGCAAGGTGTACCCGGACGGCACGACCGGGGTGGCCGGGGTCGACCTCGTGATCCCAGACGGCCGGCTCGCCGTGCTCGTCGGCCCGTCCGGCTGCGGCAAGACCACGCTGCTTCGCTGCGTCGCCGGGCTCGAGGCCATCACCGACGGGACGGTCAAGATCGGCGACCGGGTCGTGAACGAGGTCTCGCCCAAGGATCGCGACCTGGCGATGGTGTTCCAGGACTACGCGCTCTACCCGCAGATGTCGGTCTACGACAACATGGCCTTCAGCCTGAAGCTGCGGCGGATGCCGAAGCCGGAGGTGCGAAAGCGCGTGGACGACGTCGCCCGCACGCTCGGGCTGTCGGAGCTCATGGCCAAGAAGCCGGGCCAGCTCTCCGGCGGGCAGCGCCAGCGGGTGGCGATGGGGCGCGCGATCGTCCGCGAGCCGCAGGCGTTCCTGATGGACGAGCCGCTCTCGAACCTCGACGCCAAGCTGCGCGTGCAGATGCGCGCGGAGCTGCGCCGCACGCAGCGCGACCTCGGCGTCACCACGATCTACGTCACGCACGACCAGACCGAGGCGATGACGATGGGCGACATGGTCGCCGTCATGAAGAAGGGCGTGCTCCAGCAGTGGGACGCGCCCGATGCGCTCTACAACCGGCCGGTCAACCTGTTCGTGGCCGGGTTCATCGGCTCTCCCGCGATGAACATGGTCGAGGCCCGCGTCGAGGCGTCGGACGGCGGGGTGGCCGTCGCGTTCGCGGGCGTGCGGCTCGAGGTCGACTCCGCGGCCGCCGCGGCCCGCCCCGGCCTGCGCGGCTACGCCGGCCGAAGCGTCGTCCTGGGCCTCAGGCCCGAGGCGCTCGAGGACGCCGGCATCGCGCGCGACGCGCCGCCGGGGCGGACGCTCGACGTCGTGCCCGATCTGTGCGAGGCGCTGGGGTCGGACCTGCTCGTCCACTTCGGCCTCGACGCCGAGCCGGTGCTGACCGAGGACATCCTGGAGCTCGCGGCCGAGACCGGCCTCGAGGAGCCCGACGTGACGGCCGGCGAGCGGCGCGCGGTCTGGGTGGCGCGGGTGAGCCCGCGGTCGGGGGCCCGCGAGGGCGAGCCGCTCCGGCTCACCGTCGACACGGGCCAGCTGCACTTCTTCGACCCCAAGTCGGGCACCGCGATCGGCTGAGCAGGAGTGCACGTCGACGAGCTCGCGATCGACGAGCCGCTCGCCAGGCGGCTGGTCGCCGAGCAGTTCCCGGAGTGGTCGGCGCTTCCCCTTCGCCGGATCGAGCCCCAGGGCACCGACAACGCGATCTTCCGGCTCGGCGGCGAGCTCTCGGTGCGCCTGGCCCGCCGCCGGGGGCCGACCGAGCCCGGAGGGAAGGAGGCCGAGTGGCTGCCGAGGCTCGCGCCGCTCCTTCCGTGCGAGATCCCCGTGCCCGTCGCCCAGGGTCGTCCGGGCGTGGGCTACCCGTGGTTCTGGGAGATCCACACGTGGGTCGAGGGTGACATGCTGCCGGTCGAGGAGCTGGATCCGGTGCAGGCGGCGGGCGATCTCGCGGCGGTCGTCGGCGCGTTGCGGCAGGTCGACCCGGCCGGAGCTCCGCCGGGGCGCGGCATCCCGCTGGCGCGTCGCGACGAGGAGCTCCGCAGCTGGCTCCCGAGCTTCACGGGCGACCCGGCGGTCGCAGAGGAGTGGGAGCGGGCGCTCGCTGCGCCGGCCTGGGACGGCCCGCCGGTCTGGCACCACGGCGACCTCGACGTCCGTAACTGGCTCGTGCGGGACGGGCGCATCACCGGCGTGATCGACTGGGGTGCGATGGGGGTGGGCGACCCGGCCTGCGACGTGATGGTCGCCTGGAAGCTGCACTCGGCCGTGGCCCGGGACGCCTTCCGGGATGCGCTGCCGACGGACGACGCCACGTGGGCGCGGGCCCGCGGCTGGGTCGTCTCGCAGGCGGTGGCCGCGCTCGCGTACTACACGCCCGAGAACAACCCCGCCCTGTACCACGAGGCGGAGAGCTGGCTTTCGCTCGTCATGTCGGAGTGACGGTGGTCGCGTAGGTCGCGGCCGGCGGCGCCGTGGCCCGAAGCCGAGCCTCGTCGGCCGCCACGCCGGCCCGATCGAACGCGAAGAGGAGCGCGCCGACCGCCGGCTCGTGCGCGGCCGGGACGGGCCGGCCGCCGGGGATCCGCTGCATCAGCGTCTCGGCCAGGAGCCGCGACGCGTGGCGGAAGACGCCGCCCGCGAGCACCACCGGGAACTCGCCGCCGGCTAGCCCGACCCGCTCGGCGCACGCCTGGGTCTGGTCGCCGAGGATGCGCCCCTGGTTCGCGACGATGGCCGCCGCGACCTCGTCGCCCGCATCGGCCTCGTCCAGGACCGCGGGTGCGAGCCGGTCGACCGCCTCTGGGCCGGGGCCGCCGCGGCGGGTGTACTCGTGCAGGAGCGCGATCGGGTCGGGCACGGCATAGGTGTCGAGGGCGCGCCGCGTAAGCGAGGTGGCCGGGCCGTAGCCGAGGTGCGCCCGCCACACCGCGGAGAGCGCCTCGCGTCCCAGCGGCCGGGCGCCGCACGAGTCGGGCCAGAAGCCGAGGTGGAACACCTTGCCGGCCGCGTTTCGCCCGCTCGAGACGCCGTACGTCCCGCACACCACGGCCGTGCCGACCCCATCGGGCGTGCCGGCCCGGATCGCGCCCACCGCGTCGTTCACGACGAGCGGCTCGGAGGGCAGGCCGATTCGCGCGGGGAGCTCGCGCCGCAGGAGCTCGAAGTCCTCGGCCCAGTCGGCGCCCGCCAGGCTGAAGCAGGCCGCGTCGATGTCGGCGCCGGTCGCGCCCGCAGCCGCCAGCGCCTGCGCCGCCGCGGCTGCGATCGAGGCCAGCGCCGCATCGACCGACGGGGCGTTGTAGAGGTCGGAGTTGCCCGACCGGCCGGCTCCCAGGATCGATCCGTCGCGGCCGGCCACGACCGCGACCGTCTTCGTGTTCCCGCCGTCGGCGCCGAGCAGGAGGCCCATGAAGCTCAGGCCGCGAGGCGGGCCGGGAGCAGGTCCCGGTGGGCTGCGAGGAGCTCGTCGTAGAGCTCCTCCGCCAGGTCGAGCCGCATCACGAGCGGGTTGGCGGCCAGGGCGCGGACCGCCTCGCGGCGGCCGCCCGACCAGGCCGCCTCGGCGGCCACCGCCTGGTACTCGCCGAGCATCTCAACCAGGCCGCGCACGTGCCCGGGAAGCGGTTTCGACTGGAGCGGCTCGATTCCGGCCCGGTTGCAGCGGCCCTGGATCTCGACGACCAGGTCGTCCGGGAACCCGGGGAGGGCGCCGCCGGCGTTCGGGACGTTCACCGGGTGCACCTCGTCCTTGTCGTTGAAGATCGCATCCATCACGTCGACGGCCAGCTCCAGCTCCTGGATGCCGCCGCGCGAGCGGCCCGGGTCGAGGTGCGGGTCGTCGGTGTCGGCCTGCTCCTTGTAGTGGCGCCAGTAGTCCGGCGCCCAGCCCATGATGTCCTCGGCCCGCGTCGTCGGCTTGGCGGCGAGCTCGCCCACGATCTCGTCGCGGAAGTAGTAGTACATGAAGTACTCGGCCGGGATGGAGCCCATCGTGGCGCCCAGGTGCAGGATCCGGCGCCCCATCGTCGAGAGCTCGGGGTCGTCGCGGCGCCGCTCCCAGGCGGCTTCGATGTGCGGGATCGCGTCCTCACCGTCGTAGGTGTGCTCGACGCTCCAGCAGCCGTGGTTCAGCCCGACCATGATCGCCGAGAGCTTCTCGGGGTCGAGCTGGGCGTAGCCCGCCATCTGGTCGACGAAGTAGATCGGCCCCTCGCACAGCGAGACGCACTTGATCGACGAGTGGTGGGTCACCGCCTCGGCCACCAGATTCACCGGGTTCGTGTAGTTGAAGAGCCAGGCGTCGGGGCAGATCTCCTCCATGTCGGCGCAGATCCCCTTGAGCACCGAGATCGCGCGAAGCGCCATGAAGAAGCCGCCCGGCCCCTGCGTCTCCTGGCCGATCACGCCGTGGTTCAGCGGGATGCGCTCGTCCTTGACGCGGGCGCTGAAGCCGCCGGGCCGAAACGACGAGAGCACGGCGTCGCAGTCCTGGAGCGCAGCCCGGCGGTCGGTCGTCGCCGTCACCGTGAGGTCCACGCCGCGGGCGCGGGCCATCTTCTCGGCCAGCGTCCTGATCAGCGCGAGGCGGTCGGGGTCGAGATCGACCAGCACCACCTCCGAGCCGTCGAACTCCGCGCCGTTGTTGTGGATGAGGGAGGCCATCGTGCCCGCTCCGCGGGTCGAGCCTCCGCCGATGTACGCCAGCTTGATCCGGGCCATGTCTACCCCTTTACCGCGCCTGCGAGCATTCCGCGGATGAAGTGCCGCTGCAGGAAGATGTACACGATCACGATCGGCGCGACCACCAGTATCGAAGCTGCCGCGACCTTGGTCGGGTCGCCCGCGCGGACGGCGCCTGCGAAGAAGCTGAGGCCGAGCGGCGCGGTCTGCTTGGACGGCGCGCCGCTCACGAGCACGAGGGCGAGCAGGAACTCGTTCCAGGTGTAGGTGAAGACGAGCGCGCACAGGGTGAGGAGCGCCGGCCGGGCCTGCGGCAGGAGCACGCGCACCAGGACGCCGAAGCTCGACGCCCCGTCCATGCGGGCTGCCTCGACGAGCGCGGGCGGCGTCGAGCGGAAGAAGGCCCGCATCCAGAACGTGCCGAACGCGACCGACTGGCCGATCTGGGGCAGGATCAGCGACCAGTAGGTGTTCAGGATGCCGAAGTCCTGGAAGTCGTAGTAGAGCGGGATCACGGTCGCCTCGTACGGGAAGATGATCCCGAGCAGGAAGACGCCGAAGAGCCAGCGGTCACCGCGGAAGCGCATCGTGCCGAAGGCGTAGCCCGTGCCGAGCGAGAGGACGGCCGAGACCGCCGTGACCGTGGCGGCGACGATGAAGCTCGACTTGAGTCCCGTGCCGAAGTCGCCCTCCGTCCAGGCTGCGCGGAAGCTCGACAGGTTGGGGTCGGTCGGCCAGGCGAACCCGGTCACGAGGTCGCTCTTCGTGTGCAGCGCCAGGGAGAGGATCGAGAGCACCGGGTAGATCGCCCCGATGGCGAAGGCCACGAGCACCGTGTAGGTGACGACCCGCTCGGCCCGGGTGGCGCTCACGCCTCTTCACCTCGCGAGCTGACGTAGAGCACGATCCCGGCGAGCGCGAAGATCGCGGCGGTGAGGATGACCGCGATCGCGGCCGCGTATCCGACCCGGTTGAAGACGAAGGCGTTCCGGTACATGTAGTACGAGGGCACGTACGTCTCGGTACCGGGTCCGCCCGAGGTCGCGTTGTAGATGATGTCGAAGCTCCGCAGCGCATTGATCGTGGTGAGGACGAACGCGACGATGACCTGGTTTCGCAGCGCGGGGAGCGTGACCGCGAAGAACTCCCGCACCGCCCCGGCGCCGTCGACACGGGCGGCGTCGTAGAGGCTGTGCGGGATGCTCTGGGCGCCGGCGATGAAGAGCACCATGCAGAGGCCGTAGGTCACCCACGTTCCGATCCCGCCGACCGCCGGCAGCGCCCAGGTGAAGTCGGCCAGCCACGGCCGCGCGAGCACTCCGAGCCCGACGTCGTGCAGCAGCTCGTTCAGCGGCCCGTTCTGGGCGTAGATCCACACCCACGCCTGAGCCACGACGACGCCCGCGATCATCTGCGGCAGGAACAACGCGGTGCGGTGGAACGTGAAGCCGCGCACGCGGTGGCGGGTGAGAAGCGCTGTCAGGAGCAGACCGAGCAGCACCGGCAGGAGCGCGTAGAACACGATCAGCTCGGCCGAGTGCTTGAACGAGTCGCGCACGAGCGGGTCGGACACGGCCTCGCGGTAGTTGGCGAGGCCGATGTAGTGGCCGACCGTCAGCCCGTCCCAGTCGAAGAACGAGAGCTCGACGGTGTGGGCGAGCGGCGCGAGCGTGAAGAGCCCGTAGAAGAGCAGGCCGGGCAGGATGTAGAGCCAGGCGACGTTGCGCGGCTCGCCGGGCGCCCGCTTGCGCGCGCGGGCGCGGTCGCGCGCGGCCGTCTCCGAACCGACCTGAGCCGCCGTGTCCGTCACGTTCCCGCTACTGCTATTGCTTCAGCGTCTGGTCGAACTTGTCCCAGTCGTCCTGCACGTTCTTGGCCATGTCCTGGGCCGAGATGCGGCCGGCGAGCAGGTCCTGGAAGTTCGAGGCCAGCGTGTCGTACATCGTCGGCGACGCCCAGTCGGTGTAGAGCATGAGGCCGTCGTCATCGGCCACCTGCCGGAACGCGTCCGTCACCTGGCCCAGGTACGGATCGCCCGCCGGCGGCGCGGCCGCGTCGGACGGCGACGGGATCTGCTGCTGCGCGTACATCAGCTTCTGGGCCTCGGGCGAGGCGATGATGTAGTTGAGCCACGCCGCGGCCAGGTCGGGGTACTTCGTCTTCGACGAGATGTGCCACGGACCGGAGAGCCCGCCGACGCCGGCCCACGTCCCGCTCGAGCCCGGCGGGATGTTGATCACGGCCGCGTTGTCCCCGAGACCCGACTTGACGATCGACGCGTCCCAGTCGCCGCCCATCCAGAAGACGCCGTTGCCCTTGGCGAACTCGGCCGCCGACTGGTCGTATTTGAGCGCGTTGTAGTCGCTGTTGAAGTAGCCGTTCTTGGCCCACGACTGGTAGGTCTCGAGGGCCTTGATGTTGTCGGGGGTGTCCCAGGTCGATCCGGGCACGTGCTGGATCCAGTTGCGCTCGTCCTGGGCGCTGAAGAACGCGGCCTGGATGCCGCCGAACATGTGGATCGTGCCGTAGCCCTCGTTGTTTCCGAACTCGATGACCGGCTCGTTCTTCGGCAGCTTGGCGCGGAGCTGCCCCAGCATCGTGTTGAACTCGTCGAACGTCTGCGGCATGTTCGACGGGTCGAAGCCGAGCTGCTTCAGCTTCTGCGTGTTCACGTAGACGTTGATGTTCTGCCCGGTCTGGGCCACGCCCCAGGTCGGGCCCTTGCCGAACGTGATCCCGTCGTTCGTCCACCGGAACATCGACCAGGTCGACGGCGAGTACCACTTCTCCCACCCGTACGCCTTGATGTAGCGGTCGAGCGGCACGATCAGCTTCGCCTTCACGAGCTGGGAGTCCGTCTGGTAGCCCTGGTTGCCCTCGGTGATGTCGGGGCCCGAGCCGGACGCGAGGGCACGCGGCACCACGTTCACGAGGCTGTTGAAGTCCTTGAAGACCATGTCGATCTTCACGTTCGGGTACTGCTTCTCGAAGTTCGCCGAGAGCTCTTTCAGGACGGGCTCGAGGCCGGGGTCCTGGTTGTCGTACGACCAGATCAGGAGGTGGACCGGGCCGAGCTTGTCGAAGCCCGTCTTCTGCACGGCGCCGGTGGGCGTCGAGCCTCCGGAGCCGGGCGAGGAGCCCGGTGTGCCGCCGCATCCCGCGGCCGCGATCATGGTCACGACCGCCGCCGCGATCGCCAGGTGCCTGAAGGCCAGGTGCCGCTTCATCTGCTCCCCCCGTCGGTTGGGCTCGGCGGGCTGACTCTACCAAGCCGCTGGGCGGGCGGACAGGGGGCTCTGGTACCATCGCCCGCCGTGAGCGCCGGGGGGTATTCGCCGTCGCCGCGCCCGACCTTCGACCGGCCGACGGCGATCCGCGGCGCGGACGCCGTGCGCCATATCTGGGGGGATGCGGAGTCGGGCGAGGTCGCCGATCGCATCTACGCGTCGACCGATCGGATCCACGCGCTGGTGTTCTGCCTGCCGCGAGGCGGGTCGTTTCGGCATTCGCCCGAGTACCGCACCGTCTTCGGCGCCGACGAGGTGCTGCACGTGCTCTCGGGGACGATGGTGGCCGCCAACCCCGAGACCGGCGAGGTGCACAGGGTGGAGCGAGGCGAGCGGCTCACGTTCGGGCCGGGCACCTGGCACCACGCGTTCGCGCACGGGGACGAGGCGCTCGAGGTGCTCGAGTTCTTCGCGCCTCCTCCGGCGACGGGCACGTCGGGGCCGTACGCGCGGACGCGGCCCTACCTCGAGGAGTCCCTCTACGCCGACGACGACGCGCTGGGATCGACGCCCGGCGATCGCGTGGCCGCGACGATGCGCGTCCTGCGGCCGGCCGACATCGTCTGGCGGCGCGATCTCGGCGTCCTCACGGGGATCGTGGCCAGCACCGAGCACCTGACGGTCGTTACCCACGAGCTGAACGCCGGCGAGGCGGCCGCCCCGCACGCGCACGGCGGCGACGAGCTCCTGTACGTGCTCGCCGGGTCGGTCTGGGTGCGGGCCTGGCACGGCGAGGAGACGCACGTCTTCGAGCTCGAGCCGGGCGACGCGTGCTTCCTTCCGATGGGCGACCGGCACGAGTACCGAAACCACGGCTCGGGCCTCGCCGAGGCGATCGCGGGGATCGCGCCGGCCTACCTGCCGTGACCCTCGCGGTCGGGATCGACGTCGGCGGCACGAAGATCGCCGCCGGGCTGGTGGACGTCGAGCGCGGCGAGGTCGTGCGCTCGGAGCGACTCGTGACCGCACCGGAGCGCGGCGGCGCCGCGGTGCTCGCCGACTGCGCCGTGCTGGCGGCCCGGCTCGGCGGCGACGGCGTTCCCGTCGGCGTCGGCATCTGCGAGGTCGTCGACCGGGACGGCCAATTGGCGTCCGCTGAAACCGTCGATTGGCGCGACCTCGACGTGCCGGCCGCGTTCGGCGGGGCGGGCGTGACGCTCGAGTCAGACGTCCGCGCGGCGGCTCTGGCCGAGGCCCGGTTCGGGGCCGGCGCGGGGCTGGGCTCGTTCCTGCACCTCGTGGTGGGGACAGGCGCCGCCGCGTGCCTCGTCGTGGACGGGCGGCCGCACCGGGGCGAGCACGGCAACGCCATCATCCTCGGCGCGCCGCCGGTCGAGCAGGTGGCGGGCGGGGCGACCCTGGGCGAGCGCGTCCACGACGCCGATGCCCGGGCCGACGCCGCCGCCGCAGTCGGCCGGGTCGTCGCCGTGCTCGTGAACGCCCTCGACCCGGCGGCGGTGGTCGTCGGCGGGGGCCTGGGGGCCGCGCCCGCCTTCGCAGACGGGATCGCCGCGGCGCTTCGGCCGGCGATCTGGTGCGACGCCACCCGCGACCTCCCGGTCGTCCCGACCGCGCTCGGAGAGTGGGGCGGCGCGATCGGTGCGGCGCTGGCGGCGTCGGAGGCGCCCGCCTGATGTGGCGCGACGGCGGCCTCTGGGCGGACGTGCGCGAGCTTCCCGAGTCCGTGGCGGCGACCCTGGATGCCGCCGACGGCTTCGCCGAGGCCGCGGTGCTCCTCTCCGGGCCGGACGTCCGCCGGATCGTCGCGAGCGGGAACGGCGCAGCCTACTACGTCGCCCACGCCCTGTGGCTCGCGTCGGCGACGGGAGCGGGGCCGGAGGTGGTGGCCGTCCCGAGCGGCCTCTTGTCGGGCGGGTGGTTCCGGTTCCGGCCCGGCGACCGTCTGCTCGCGGTGTCCTCGTCGGGCGAGTTCCGCGACCTGGTCGAGGCCGTCGCGACGGGTTCCGTGCCCACGCCGTACGCGGCCGTGACCGCCACGGCTGGCTCCACGATCGAGCGCGGCGCCGGCGCCCGCGCGCTCCAGCGCGTCCTCCACCAGCGCGCCGTCACGCACACCCAGGCTCTCGCCGGCGGGGTGGTGTCTGCGCTCGCCGTGTGGGCGCGCATCGCTGGCGACGCGGGCCTGGCCGACGCGCTCGCGGGCCTCCCCGAGGCGCTGGAAGCCGCCGTCGCAGAGGCCGAGGCGTGGGCCGCCGGGCTCGGCGACGTGCAGCCGCCGCCGGCGGCCGTCGCGTTCTCGGCCGGGCCGGGCTGGGCTGCCGCGCTCGAGGCGGCGCTCCTGCTCAAGGAGGTGGCCGGCGTCCCGACCGAGGGCGTCGACGCCCGCGAGGGGGCGACGTCGGCCATGTACGCGCTCGGCGAGGCGCACCTGGCGGTCTCGCTCCCCGTCGGCGACCCTGCCGAGGCGGAGGCCGAGCGGGTGTGCGCCGAGGCGGGCGCCCGGCTCGTGCGCTGCCCCGGCGGCGAGCGCGCCGACCCGCGCCTGGCGCTCGCGACGACGCTGCCGTCGGCGACCGCGCTCGCCGCCGTCCTGGCCGAGCGGGCGGGACTGGATGCCGACCGCCCGGCCTGGGTCGACGCGTACTACCGCACGGCCCGGCGCTCCGCCGGCTGATTGTCGGCAATCGCTGCTGGGTATACTCGCATCGAAGGCGATGAGGCCCGCCTGAACCGCCCGCAGGGCTGATGGCTTCTACCGATCGGACCGGTGGAGCCAAATGACGCGGACGGATCACCTCGACGTTGGCGCCGCGGCTGCGGAGCGGGTATGCGACCCCGCAGACGCGGGCCGCGTCGCGAGCGTGCTTCATGCGGACCGTCCCGCTGCGTTCCGGGAGGGCCCGTCCGCCGCGTTCATGGACGACCTCAACCTCGGTGTCGTCGTCGACGCCATCGTCGCAGGCCGCGAGGAATATGCCCTTCGCCCGCTGTTTCACCAACCGCTTGCGGATCCCGACGCGGTCGCCTTCCGGCACCAGGTCTTCCGCGATCTCGAGGTGCCGGAGACGCGCGCCGCAATCGTGGAGTTCGCGCAGGACATGCGCCGCGTTCGCCGGTGCCTGCGCATGGCGCGCGGGCAGCACTACCCGCTGGAGCGCCAGCGCTGGCTCCTCGACGCCGCAACGCGCTACTGCGCGTCGGTAGCGGCACTGGTGGACGCGCTCGCCGCGGCGCCTCTGCGTTCGCGAGGGCTGCAGGCCGTGCGGGAGGGGCTGTCCGCATACGTCGCCTCGGAGGGGTTCCGCCGCGTTTCGGCCGATGCCGACGCGGTCGGCGCGGCGCTCTCGAAGGTGCGCTACGCGGTCCTGATCGACGGTGCTCGGGTCACCGTGAGCCGGTACGACGGGGAGGTCGACTACACCGCGGATGTCGAAGCGACGTTTGCGCGGTTCCGGGCGGCTCCGTCATCGGACCATCTCGTGAAGGTGGCCGACTCCGGGGCGATGGACCACATCGAGGCCCGGATTGCCGACCGGGTTGTGCGGCTTTTTCCGCTCGAGTTTCGGGCGCTCTCCGACTTCTGGGAGCGTCACGGCGAGCTCGTGGACATCCGCGTCTCGACATTCGACCGTGAGATCCAGTTCTACCTCGCCGTCCTTGACCACGTCGAGCGCCTTGGCGGTTCCGGGATCTCCTTCTGCTACCCAACAGTGTCGACCGATCCGGGCGCCATCTCCGCGGAGGAGGGTGTGGACGTGGCCCTGGCACTACGAGCGGTCGCTGACGGCGACCGGATGGTTCCCAACCGCTTCTCTCTGCGACGCCTGGAGCGCATTCTGGTCGTGACAGGGCCAAACCAGGGCGGGAAGACGACGTTCGCCCGCATGATCGGCCAGCTGCACCACCTTGCGAGCATCGGGATGCCGGTCGCGGCTCGGGAAGCGACCCTCCCTCTCACCGATCGCGTCTTGACCCACTTTCCGCGCGTCGAGCACGTCTCGTCGCGCCGCGGCCGGCTCGACGACGAGCTCGTCCGCTTACACACCGTTCTCGACGACGCGACCGCCCGGAGCCTGATCGTCATCAACGAGATCCTCGGATCGACAACGCTGGACGACGCCAGGTTGCTCGGCGGCCGGATCGTGTCGCGCATTGTCGAGATCGGATGCCCGGCCGTCTGCGTGACGTTCGTGGACGAGCTGAGTGAGCTGGGCCCGGCAATAGTCAGCATGGTTGCGGCGGTGGATCCCGACGAGCCGTCGACGCGGACCTTCCGGATCGAGCGTGCCCCGGCCGACGGCCGCGCGTACGCGCTCGCGATCGCCGCGAAGTACGGGCTCTCCCACGAGCTGCTGCGGAAACGGATCGCGCCGTGAACGTGCGCCTGATGTCGGCTCACCGGCAGCTCGACATCGACAGCGACCTGCCTGACAATGCGGCCGCCGTCGAGCACGACCTCGCGCTCGAGCCGGTTCTCCAGGCCATGGGCGGCGGCGACTCGTATGTGCGCGATGTCGCGGAGAAGGTGCTCTTCGCCGGGCTCCTCGAGCCCGAGCAGATCCTGTACCGCCAGCATGTGCTGTCGGATTGCCTCGACCACCCCGAGACCGTCAGGCGGTTGTACGCGCTCGCGGTCGAGGGCGTCGAGACACGCCGGAACACCGCGTTCTTCTGGTTTCGCGATTCGCCCGACGCGCTTCTCAAGAAGTCGCGCGGACTGCTCGCGCTCCTCGTGGGCGTACTGCGCCGGGTCCGCGAGTTGGCCGATGAGCACGCGACGGAGTTCGACTCGGAGGGCTTCGTGCACCTCTTCGAGACGCTGAGGCGCGAGTTGGACGACGCCTACCTCGTCGAGCTCGAACGTCACGTGCAGACGCTCGGGTTCCCCCGCGGTACGCTCTTGAGCGCACGGCTCGGACGCGGAAACCGGGGCGCCGGATACATGCTCCGGAGCCCGGGCGAGCGCAGTCTGCTGGAGCGCCTCGGAGTCGGAGGGCCGGAGCGCTACGGGTTCACCGTGCCGGCCCGTGACGACTACGGGCTCACGGCGCTCGCGCAGCTTCGGGGACGCGGCATCAACCTTGCCGCGAACGCGCTCGCACAGTCCACGGATCACATCCTCGCGTTCTTCGAGGCGTTGCGTGGTGAGCTGGGGTTCGCCATCGCCTGTCTGAACCTGCATGAGGCGCTGCGCCGGCGAGGCGCTCCAACCTGCTTCCCGGTGCCGCTCTCCGCCGCCACGCCGGGATTCAGGACGCGCGGCCTGTGCGACGCGGGGCTCGCTCTCCATACCGACTGTCCCGTGACGGGAAACGACGTGGACGCCCGATCAGCACGGTTGGTGATGATCACTGGCGCGAACCAGGGTGGCAAGTCGACGTTCCTCCGCAGCGTCGGCGTCGCGCAGCTCCTCATGCAGGCCGGTGCGTTCGTGCCCGCCACAGAGTTCAGCGCCGGCGTGCGGGCCGGGCTCTTCACGCATTTCGTGCGTGGGGAGGATCCGACCATGGTGCGCGGCAAGCTCGAGGAGGAGCTCCAGCGCATGAGTGACATCGCGGACGAGCTCCGCCAAGGAGCGGTCGTGCTCTGCAACGAGTCCTTTGCCTCCACGAACGAGCGCGAGGGCTCGGAGATCGCCGCCGGCGTTCTTCGGGCGATGCGCGACCGAAATGTGTCCGCACTCTTCGTCACCCACCTCTCCCAGCTTGCGCGGACGCTCCACGACGAACGCCGGAACGACGTCCTGTTCCTCCGCGCCGAGCGGCGCGCCGACGGGAGCCGCACATTCCGCATGGTGCCGGGGGCGCCGCTCCCGACGAGCTTCGCCGAGGACTCGTTCCACCGGATCTTTCCCGGCGGTGACGGGCTACAGGGCCGCGCCCCGGATCCGATAGACTGAGCACCGATCCAGCGGGGTGAGGCCCCCGCCGAACCGCGGAACGCCCGCCGATGGCCTCTACCAACTGAAGTTCGATAACTCCAGGAGGTAGACGGTTGAGCGACATCGCGGTAGCAGCACTCCTCGCGGGCACGGTCTTGCTCGCCTCGACGATCAGCGTCGAGATCGGCCTTTCGGTGGCGTTGATCGAGCTTCTGGCCGGCGTTGTGGTCGGAAACGCGTTCAACCTGGACGTTCCGACCTGGCTCAGCTTTCTCGGCTCGTTCGCCGGGATCCTGCTGACGTTTCAGGCCGGAGCCGAGGTCGACGTGCCGCAGTTCCGACGCGAGTGGCGAGCGTCGATCTCCATCGGGCTTGCGAGCTTCTTTGCCCCGTTCTTTGTCGTGGGGTTGGTGACGTACTACGGCCTCGGCTGGAACCATCGGCAGGCCGAGATCGGTGGGCTGGCGCTTTCGACCACGAGCCTTGCGGTCGTCTACGCGGTGTTGGTGGAGACCGGCCTGAACCGAGAGTTGGTGGGCAAACGCCTGATGTCGGCGACGTTCGTCACCGATATCGCGACGGTTGCAGGGCTGACGGCCCTCTTCGTCAAGCCGACGATCTGGATCGTCCCGTTCGTCGTCGTGTCGGTCGCGCTCATCGCGGGCCTGCCGACGGTGGCGCCGTGGTTCTTCGGCCGCTACGGCGATCGCGTGATCGAGCCCGAGATCAAGCTCGTGTTCGCCGCGCTCTTCGTGCTGATGTGGCTCGGTGAACGGGCCAACTCCCAGGCCGCGCTGCCCGCGTTCATCCTCGGGCTTGTGATGAGCAACCACTATGTGAGGCACCGAAAGGAGCAAGAGCGCATGCGCGTCGTCGCGTTCGCGTTTCTCACGCCGTTCTTCTTCCTGAAGGGAGGGATGAACGTCTCGGCGGCTGCGCTATGGGCGAATCTCGGCGTCCTCGGCGTGCTCTTCGTGGCGAAGATGGTCCCGAAGTTCGGAGCCGTCTATCCACTCGCCCGCCGGCACACCGCTCCACACGCCACCTTCACGACACTGCTCATGTCCACCGGTCTCACCTTCGGGACGATCACCTCGCTCTACGGTCTCAACACGGGGATCATCGACCAGACCCAGTTCTCGCTTCTCGTGTCCGTCGTCGTCCTCTCGGCGGTGGTGCCCACAGCGATCGCACAGCGCTTCTTCGATCCGCGGCGCGCACTCCCGGCGTCCCCGGAGCCGGCTACGGCACTCGCTGCGCAATCGCTGTTCCCTGTCCGCGAACAGGCCGGTCGCTGATGCCGTTCGACCGGATCCTTGTCGCGATCGACGGAAGCGAGGGCTCGGACCACGCGCTCGGGATGGCGCTCGAGCTGGCCGCGCTCGTCGGCGCCGCCGTGACGGCGCTCGCCGTCGAGGGACCGTTGCCCGCCTACGCCGCGACGATCGGCGAGGTGGATGAGGTCAAGCGCGAGAAGGATGCGTTCTTCCGCGGGCTCGCCGAGGCGGCGCAGTCGCGCGCCGCCGAGGCCGGCGTCGACATGGTGGTCGACGTCCGGCCGGGTCATGCGGCCGAGCTCATCTCGCGGGTCGCCGAGGCGGGCGGCTACGACCTCGTCGTCCTCGGCCATCGCGGGCACTTCGTACGTGACCGGCTTCTGGGCTCGACGGCCGACCGGGTCGCCGAGCACGCGCCGTGCCCGGTCATGATCGTGCGTTGACGAGAGTGCCGGAATCGCGGCTAGCCTGAGAGGCGTGACGAAACTCCGCTCGATCTTCCGCCGCCACGAGCGCCGCGTCTGGATCCTCTGGGCGATCGGCGTGCTCGTGCTGGTCGCAACGCCGTATGCGCTCTCCGATCCCGCGCTCTGGATCTTCGTCTTCGACCCGGAGCTGCTCGCCCTGGCGACGCTGGTCGGGGTGGCCCTCCTGCGCGAGAGCCTCTCGATCCACGTCGTGCACCTGCGGGCGATCCTGGCGCTCCGCCGGTAGCCGGCTCCTCAGACGACGAGGAGCCCGTGCGAGATCGTGACCGCCGGCCCGCCGACGTGCACGGCCTCCGGCTCGACGCGCAGCTCGACATCGCCCCCGCGGGCCGACGCCTGCCGCGCGCAGAGCCGCGTCTTTCCGAGCCGCTCCGCCCAGAACGGCCCCAGGCTCGCATGCGCAGATCCGGTCACGCTGTCCTCGGGGATGCCGACGCTCGGACAGAAGAACCGGGAGGTGAAGTCGACCTCGTCTCCGCCGGCGGCGGTGAGGATGAGGCCCCGCGCGTCCAGCGCGGCCACCACGTCCATGGCCGGCGCTGCGTCCACCACGGCGGTCGGGTCGTCGAGCACCACCAGGTAGTCGAGCGGCGTGCGCCAGATCGACGCCACGGGAGCTCCGACCGTCTCGACCAGCCCTGAGGGAGGCGCCGCCTCGGCCACGGCGCCCGGCTCGAGGCCGACGAAGATCAGCCCGTTCTCCCGAGCGGCGCCGATCTCGCCGGCCGGGGTCTGGAACGTCACGCTCGTCCCCGGATCGCCCATCCCCGTCTCCCAAAGCACGTGCGCGGCCGCGAGCGTCCCGTGGCCGCACAGCTCGAGCTCCGTCTGGGCCGTGAACCAGCGCAGGCGCCACTCGCCCTCCGCGGGGACGACGAAGGCCGTTGCGGGCATGCCGAGCTCCGTCGCGATCGCCTGAAGCCAGGCGCTCTCCTCCTCGGCCTCGAGCACGCAGACCGCGGCCGGGTTGCCCGCGAACGGGCGCGCTGTGAAGGTGTCGACCTGAAAGAGCGGCAGCGTCATGTCGCGCCGTCCGGGCCGGCGGCGCGGACCGCCTCGAACGCCGCGGCCGCGGCCTCGAGGTCGGCGCGGCTATGGGCCGCCGACATCTGCGTGCGGATGCGGGCCTTGCCCTTCGGCACCACCGGGTAGGTGAAGCCGACGACGTAGACGCCGTGGTCGAGCAGTCCGTCGCGCGATCCGGCCGGCAGCGACCGCATCGCCGAGCATGATGGGCACGATCGGGTGCTCGCCGGGCAGGATCTCGAAGCCGGCGTCCGCCATCCGTCGCCCGGAAGAAGGCCGTGTTCTCGGCGAGTCGCTTCGCGCAGCTCGTCGGACGTCTCGAGCAGGTCGAGCGCCGCGAGCGCCGCCCCGACGATGGGCGGGGCGAGGGTGTTCGAGAAGAGGTACGGCCGCGAGCGCTGGCGCAGGAGCTCGACGATCTCGCGCCGGCCGGACGCGTAGCCGCCGCTAGGCGCCGCCCATCGCCTTGCCCGAGCGTGCCCGTGAGGATGTCGACGCGGTCGACGACGCCGAAGTGCTCCGGCGTGCCGCGCCCGCGCGGGCCGACGAAGCCGACCGCGTGCGAGTCGTCGACCATCACCAGCGCGTCGTGCTTCTCGGCCAGGTCGCAGATCCCGCCGCAGGTTGGCGAGGTAGCCGTCCATCGAGAAGACGCCGTCGGTGGCGATCAGGCGGTGGCGCGCGCCGGCCGCCTCGACCAGGCACCGCCTCGAGGTCGGCCATGTCGCCGTTTCGGTAGCGCAGCCGCTGAGCCTTGCAGAGCCGGATGCCGTCGATGATCGATGCGTGGTTCAGCTCGTCGGAGATGACCGCGTCCTCGGCGGCGAGGAGCGTCTCGAAGAGGCCGCCGTTGGCGTCGAAGCACGACGAGTAGAGGATCGTGTCCTCGGTGCCGAGGAACTCCGAGATCCGCTTCTCGAGCTCGCGGTGGATGGTCTGCGTGCCGCAGATGAACCGCACCGACGCCATGCCGTACCCCCAGCGGTCGAGCGCCTCGTGGGCGGCGGCGATCACGGACGGGTGGCTCGCGAGGCCCAGGTAGTTGTTCGCGCACAGGTTGAGGACGTCGTGCCCGCCGACCCGCACATGGGCGCTCTGCGGCGTCTCGATCACCCAGCTCGTCCTTGTACAGCCCCGACTCGCGCAGCCCGGCCAGCGTTCCGGCCAGCTCCTCCTCCAGCGTGCTCATGCGTCCTCCCAGCTCATGACGATCTTGCCCGCATCCCCCGAGGCGGCGGTCGCGAACGCCTCCTCGTGGTCGCGGAACGAGAAGCGGTGGGTGATGACCGGGGTGATGTCGAGCCCCCACTGGAGCAGCACGGTCATCTGGTACCAGGTCTCGTACATCTCCCGCCCGTAGACGCCGCGCAGCGTCAGCATGTTGATGATGACGGTGCTCCAATCGATGCGCGAACTCCTCCGACGGCAGATGCCGAGCACCGCGATCCGGCCCCCGTGGGACATGTTCGCGACCATCGCGTGCAGCGCGTCGGGGCTGCCCGACATCTCGAGGCCGATGTCGAACCCCTCGGTCATCCCGAGCTCCTGCTGCACGCCGGCCAGATCGCGCTCGCGCGGGTCGACCGCGACGGTGGCGCCCATCCCGCGGGCCAGGTCGAGCCGGTAGGGGTTCAGGTCGGTGACGACGACGTGCCGGGCGCCGGCGTGGCGCACGACGGCCGCGGCCATGCAGCCGATCGGCCCGGCGCCGGTGACGAGGACGTCCTCGCCCAGCACCGGGAACTGGAGCGCGGTGTGCACGGCGTTTCCGAACGGGTCGAAGATCGCCGCCACGTCGGGGTCGATGCCGTCGGCGTGGTGCCAGATGTTCGTCATCGGCAGCGCGATCAGCTCGGCGAACGCGCCCGGACGGTTCACGCCGACCCCGCTCGTGTGGGCGCACAGGTGCCGCCGGCCGGCCATGCAGTTGCGGCAGCGGCCGCAGACGACGTGGCCCTCGCCCGAGACGACGTCGCCGGGATGGAAGTCGCTCACGTTCGACCCGACGGCGACGATCTCGCCGACGAACTCGTGGCCGATCGTCATCGGCACCGGGATCGTCCGCTGCGCCCAGGCGTCCCAGTGCTGGATGTGCAGATCGGTGCCGCAGATGCCCGTGCGGCGCACGCGGATCAGCACGTCGTTCAGGCCGTGTTCCGGCTCCGGGACGTCCTCGAGCCACAGGCCCGGCTTGGCGAGCTTCTTGACCAGCGCCAGCATCGCCCGCATCGTAGGCGCCGCGGCGCGGCTTGAGGCCGGCTCTCCAACTTGATAGAGTCATCTGTTGCGTCGGCTTGAGAACGTGCCGGCGCCAGTCGCCGCCCGCGCCTCAATCGACGTCCTTCCCCGGCCCGCGCCCTCGCGTGCGCGCCCGTCCGGGGATCTCACTCGGCATGGAGTCATCGTGTCTGCCCAGCCTGCTGTCGAAGTTCACGACCTGCGCAAGGAGTTCATCCGCCGCGACGGCGCCGGCGGCCTGCGCCATCGCCGGCGCCGCAAGCGCGTCGCCGCCCTGCACGACGTCACGTTCTCGCTGAAGCGCGGCGAGTGCGTGGCCATCCTCGGCCAGAACGGCTCCGGCAAGTCGACGCTCGTGCGCCTGCTCTCGACGCTGCTCCTGCACGACGGCGGCACGGCGGAGGTCTTCGGCAACGACGTCTTCCGGCGGCCGCGGGCCGTCCAGCGGCTGGTGAACCGCGTGTCGGTCGAGGCGTCGTTCTTCAAGCGCATGTCGCCGGCCGAGAACCTGAGCTACTCGGCCCGCTTCTACGGGATGACGCCGCGCCAGTCGCGCGAGGCCATCCCGCGCATCCTCGAGCGGGTGGGGTTCCCGCCCGAGCGGCGCGGCGAGCCGATGGAGGACCTCTCGCGCGGGATGCAGCAGAAGATCGCGCTCGCCCGCGCGCTCCTGACTGCGCCCGTGCTGCTTCTGCTCGACGAGCCGACGACCGGGCTCGACCCGCGCTCGAAGCTCGAGGTGCAGGAGTTCATCCGCTCGATCCGCGAGGAGCACGACTCCACGATCCTGCTCTGCACCCACGACATGGCCGAGGCGGAGGCGCTCGCCGACCGGATCGGGATCCTCCACGAGGGCGCGCTGATCTGCCTCGACACGGCCCAGGCGCTCAAGGTTGCCCACGGCGCCGACACGCTCGAGAACGCGTTCCTGGCCGCCACCGGGCGCCAGTTCGAGGACGAGGGAGGCGAGGAATGATCCGCTTCGACACCGTCGCGGTGCGTCGCGAGCTGGTCGGGTTCGCCGGCATCGTCGAGCGCAACACGTACCTCATCCGCCGGTTCGCGTGGTGGGAGGTCGCGTGGTTCCTCTACACCGTCGCGAACACGCTCACCATCGTGTTCATCGCCAAGGGCGCCGAGGCAGCGGGGTACAGGCTCGACGTGAACCGCGAGACGATCGTGCTCCTGATCGGGGCGGTCGTCTGGTCGTACCTCGGCCTGCTCTTCGAGATCGTGACCGAGACGGTGGCGTGGGAGCGCTGGGAGGGGACGATCGAGTACACGTTCATGGCGCCGCTCTCGCGGCCGGCGCACCTGCTCGGGATGGGCGCGTTCGCGGTCGTCTACGGCCTGCTGCGCACGATCCTGCTCTTCGGCGTCGTGTCGGCGTTCCTCGACGTGCGCTACGCCGATGCCAACTTCGCGTCGGCGATGGTCATCATCGCGGTGTCGTCCGTCTCGTTCGTCGGCATCGGCATGATGACAGCCGTGCTCCCGCTGATCTCGCCCGAGAAGGGCACGCAGCTCGGCTTCATCGCCCAGGGGCTCCTGCTCGTGATCTCGGGCGTCTACTACCCGGTGTCGGTGCTGCCGCAGTGGATGCAGTGGCTGTCGGTCATCTCGCCGGCGACGTACACGCTGGAGGGCGCGCGCAAGGCGGTGCTCGACGGTGCGAGCGTGACGGCGCTCTGGGGCGAGATCTGGCCGCTGCTCGTGATCGGCGTGCTCGCGATCCCGGCCGGCCTCGCCGTGTTTGCGCAGGGTGAGCGGTACGCCAAGCGCCACGGCCGGCTCAAGCGGTCGGGCTAGCGGCTCGCGAGCAGGTCGCGTTCCTCGTCGATCCACTCGACGAGCTCCGCCGCGACCTCCTCGACCCGCATCGCCGACGTGTCGATCACGTGCACGCGCCAGCGGGGATCGCCGGGCTCCAACTCGGTCAGGCGCGACCACCGCATGTCGGGCAGGCCGTCGTCGGTGACGATCACCTCGGGCATCCACCGGGGATCGGCGGCGTGGCCGCGCGTCCAAGCGGCCCAGGCGAGGTAATCGCCCAGGTCATCGGCCGAGTCCGCCCACCACTGCGGCCCACGTGCTCGAAGGCGCTCGATCCGTGTCTCGTCGTCGCAGTCGATCAGGCAGGCCGAGATCGCCTCGAGCAGCGGTGCCGACGGCGTTGCGAGCAGCTCGCCGAGCGGCGTTTGCCCCGCGAGCACGAGATCGGTCCCCTCGGCCTGGTATTCCAGCGCACGTTGAAGCCAGATCTCGTTGGAGCGGTGCCGCCAGGCGCGGTCGGCTCCGGGCGGAACGCCGATCTCGTCGAAGTCGTGGATCGCCGCTCCGTCGACGCGGCCGCGAAGCGCGTCGAGCGCGTACGTCTTGCCGGCGGCGCTGGATCCGAAGACCAGGAAGAGCACGCATCGAACCTAGCCCGGATGCAGCGGTCGCACCATGGTGAGCGCCGTGAAGGCGGCCTCGTTGCCCGGCGTCGAGACCGCGACCGTGCCGCCGGGGATCGTCCGCTCGCCGATCAACCCGCCGCCGCGGGAGGCGTAGAACCGGGCCACGCCGCCGTCCAGCGGGATCGTCTTCTCCGGCACCCGAGCGCCGAGAAGCGGGGGCGGGATGACGCGGCCGTATGTCCACACCGTCATGCGGCCGTAGCGGATTCGCACCGCCGTTCCGCCCGTGTAGCGAAGGACGGCGACGTCGCTCGCGCGGCTGCCCCGGAACCGCGGGCCGAGCCACCACGGGTGCGGTTCGAGCGCGCGCGCCTCGGCGAGCGTCACCCTGCGCACGCCGAGGAGCCGCACCGGCTGGCCCGGGGCGGTGAGCTGGGTGGTGGGCGTCCCGGGCGGGAGCTCCAGGTCGAGCGTGCCGGGGCTCAGGTCCTCGGCGTCGATTGGCAGCACCGAGCGCACGGCGATCGTGGCGAACGTCCGCGCCCGTCCGTCGGCCGCGAGCTGGCGCCACTCGATCCGAAGCGGCAGGAAGGTCGCCGCGTCGAGGGTCGCCACCTGGACGATGCGGGTGGAGTCTGCCAGCCGCTCGACGGGCAGCGAGACGCGGTAGACGCGGCGGCCGCGCTCCGTGCGAGCATGGGTGCGCAGCGGCCCGGCCGCCGTGAGCGCATGGCGGTAGAACGCGATCGGGTCGACGCTCTCGGCGCAGCCGCTCGCAAGCGCCGCGCACGAGGCGGCGACGACCGCCGTCCCGGAGGCCGGGTCGTAGCGGGTGACTCGGCCGTGGTCGACGAGCGTCTCGGTCACGACCGTCCCGCCGACCGTCTGCGTCCAGCGCTGGCGGCCGTCGGCCGGGTCGACCCACCCGGTGCGTACCGAGACCGGGAACGCGGCCCCCGGGCCCGGCCGCACGACCTCTGACACGCCCAGGACCTGGCCCCGGCCACCGAGGGCCGCGAGCGCGCGGGCCTGCACGTCGACGTCGACCGGTCCCGACGTGAACGGGAGAAGGAGCAGGATCGCCGCGGCCAGCACGACGGCGGCGGCGAGCACCGCCCCCGCGACCCCGAGCCGCCGCCGGGACGGCGGGGCGGCCGGCACGGGCCGGGCCTGCTCGAGCGCGTCCTCGACTTCCGCCTCCGAAAGGTCGAACCGGGCCACGGCCGCGGCGTTGCGCAGTACGCGCGCGGTTGCTGCCAGGTCGGCGTCGGCCGGCTCGGCTCCGTCGAGCACCGCCGCGAGCAGGCGGGCGGCCTCGCGCTCGTCAGCTCGAGACACGGATCCCCTCCCGTTCCAGCGCTTCCCGGAGCTGCCGGCCGGCCCGCAGCACGAGCATCTGACAGGCGCCGGCGCTCTTCCCCATCAGCCGCCCGACCTCGGCGAAGGAGTAGCCCTCGACGAGGCGCAGGTGCACGGCCAGCTGCTGGTCCGCCGGCAGGCGCGCGAGCGCGCGGCCCAGCGCATCGCGGTCGGCGAGCGCGTCGGCGGCGTCGGCCACCGGCGGGCCGCTCACGACTTCGACTGGAACGGGCTGGCGCATGCGCTCCCTCAGCCGGTCGCTCGCCATGTTGGCGGCCACCCGGTAGAGCCACGCGAGCACCGGGCGGCCCCGGTAGCGCAGCCGGGGAACGCCCCGCCACGCGGCCACGAACACCTCCGCGGCGACGTCGGCTGCGTCGTCGCGCGAGCCGAGGCGGACGGCCAGATAGCGCACGATCTCGGCGTAGTGGGCGCGAAACAGGGCATCGAAGTCGGCTTGGGAGCGTTGGAACCCGGCATGGTCGTCCCCCTCCACCGATCAGCCGGTCCTCGGCCTCCGCAGCCTCCGGACGGCGCCTCCCACGGCGGCTGCGAGCGCCACCGCGACCGCTGCGGCGATCGTCCAGCCGTGCTCCGTTGCCGCCGCTGCCTCCGCCGTGGCCGCATGCCCGCGGACGAGCCGGTCCACGTCCTCGCCCGCGTGGAACCAGCGCCCGTTCAGGCTCAGGAGGTGGTACTTCGGGTAGTAGGCCATCCAGCTCGCTCCGCCCATCGACCACGGCGTGACCCCGTCGAACTCGACGCTGATGGCGGAGTGGGAGCTCTCCCAGACTGCGTCCGAGGGCGCCGCGGCTGGCCGCTGGTTGAACAGGATCGCGAACGCGGCCCGGTCGGACCGGCCGCGCGCGCCGATCGTGACCGCGCTGATGCGCGGGGCGAAGGAGTCGCCGCTCGCGGCCGCCGCCGACATGGCCGCGACGAGGCCGTGCGGCACGGCGATGCACCCGCTGTCCATGCAGATCACGTTCGCTCCCGGAATGTAGAACGTGTCGCCGTCGGGCAGCTCGCCGGTGGGGACGAACCTGACCCGGTAGTACGGCAGAAGCGGAGGCGTCGCCGCCTTCCGGGTCTCGTCCATGAGCGTTGCCATGCCGAACCTGCGCTATCGCCGCACGGGGTGCCTGCACGGAGGCGCAGCCTGACGGCCCGCACACCCTGATCCCGCTGATGTAGCCCTTCGCAGACGCGCTCGGTGCCGTCGCGAGCGCCGCCGCGACGAGAAGTGCTGTGACGATGACGATCCGCTTCACGTGCTCCTCCTTCGGTCACCCGGTTCATCCCTTCGCGGGCGCGAAACGTCACGCGGAAATACACTTCGGGGCGTGGGACAGGAGATGGCCTGCACCGCATCGAGCGACGGCCGCCGGGCCGCCGGCCGGGCGCTGCTCGAGACCGACGAGCTGCTCTTCCGAAGCGATGGGCTGCGCCTCAGATCCCGTACGCGTCGATCACCGCGGTGCGCGCTCTCGACGGGGTGCTCGAGGTCGACCACGGCGGCGAGACGAGCACGTTCGAGCTCGGCGACAAGGCCGCGCGGTGGGCCAACCAGATCGCGAATCCGAAGACGGTGATCGACAAGCTGGGGGTGAAGCCCGGGCAGCGGGTGCTCCTGCGCGGCATGGACGAGGACGGGTTCGCCGCGGACCTGGCGGCGCGCGGCGCCGAGCTGGTCGACGCGGACGCCGACCACCTGTTCGTCGTGGTCGACACGCATGAGGATCTGGCGGGCATCCCCGGCCTCGTCCCGCTGATCGCCAGTAACGGCGCCGTGTGGACCCTCCGGCCGAAGGGCCGCAAGGACCTCACCGAGGGCGATGTCAGGGCGGCCGGCAAGGCGGCCGGCCTGGTCGACGTCAAGGTCGTGCGGTTCTCGGACACCCACACCGCCGAGAAGTTCGTCATCCCGGTCGCCGACCGGTGAGGATCGCGCTTCTCGCACCCGCCTGGTTCGCGGTGCCCCCGGTGCGCTACGGCGGCATCGAGTGGGTCGTCTCGCACCTGGCCGACGGGCTCGTGGAGCGCGGCCACGACGTCACGCTCTTCGCCGCCGGCGACTCCCAGACGACGGCCCGGCTCGTCACGAGCTACGACGAGCCGCCCAGCTACCGGATCGGGCTCTCGCTCCCCGACCTCCACCACGCGCTCACCTGCCTCGAGCGCTCGGGCGAGTTCGACGTCGTGAACGACCACTCCGGCCCGCTGGCCTGCGCGCTGGGGCAGGTCGTCGAGACGCCGTTCTGCCACACCGCGCACGGCCCGCTGCGAGGCGAGCCGGGGCTCGTCTACTCCCAGATCGCGCGCGTCTGCCCGAGGGTGCGGCTGATCTCGCTCTCGCACGACCAGCGCTCGCCGCTCCCCGACCTGCCGTGGCTTGCGACGTGCCACAACGCCATCGACCTGGACGACTACCCGTTCGACGCAGGGAACGACGGCTACCTGCTCTTCCTCGGCCGGATGTCGCCCGACAAGGGCGCCCACAACGCCGTGCGGATCGCCCGCGAGGCCGGCCTGCCGCTGAAGCTCGCGGGCAAGATGCACGACAAGCTCGAGCAGGAGCACTTCGACGCCACGGTGCGGCCGTTCCTCGGCGACGACATCGAGTACGTCGGCGAGGTCTCGCACGAGGAGAAGGTGCACCTGCTCCAGCGGGCGCTCCTCACGGTGTTCCCGATCCAGTGGCCGGAGCCGTTCGGGCTCGTGATGGTGGAGTCGATGGCGTGCGGGACGCCCGTGCTTGCGACCCGCCTGGGCGCCGTCCCCGAGGTGGTCGAGCAGCGGCGCGGCGGCATCGTGGCCGACACCGTCGACGAGCTGATTCCGCAGGTCGAGGCCGCCGCGGCGCTCGACCGCGTCCAGGTCCGGGCGGTCGTCGAGGAGAGGTTCTCGGCCGAGCGGATGGTGAGCGAGTACGAGGAGGCCTACGAGCGCCTCATCTAGCGATCCTGGCGGCGAACGTCTCGATCCCGTCGATCAGGCTCTCGTGGCGGAGCGAATCGAAGCGGTCGAACGCATGCTGCGCGCCGTGGAGCTCGGCGTAGACGACGGGCGAGCCGCCGGTGCGGAGGGCGTCCGCGAACCGGCGGGCCTGCTCCACGGGGACGACGGTGTCGAGGTCGCCGTGGGCGATGAAGAAGGGCGGCGCCCCGCCCCCGACGTGGTCGAAGGGCGACGACCCCGGCCCCTGCGTCTGACCGAAGTAGCCGTGGAGGCACACCACCCCGCGGATGGGCAGACGACGGGGGTCCGGTGAGCCGGCGGCCGTGAGGGCCGCCATCGAGACCAGGTGCGCTCCGGCGGAGCTGCCGGCGGCGACGAGCATCGCAGGATCGGCGCCGTACGCACGTCCTTCGGTGGCGAGCCAGGCGATCGCGTTCCGAGCGTCGGCGAGCCGGTCAGCGTACGGGGTGGGGAACAGCCGGTAGTTCGCGCTGGCGCAGACCCACCCGCGCTGCGCGAGCCGGTGAAGCAGCGGGAGCGCCTCCCGGCTCTTGCGGCCCCGGACGAAGCCGCCACCGTGCAGGTGAAGAAGCAGGGGGCAACCCGCCGGGTGCGTCCGGGGGCGGTAGACGTCGAGCAGGTTGCGCTCGCCGGCGTCGCCGTATGGGATGTCGGCGATGCGCTCCACGCCGCCGCGGCCGAGCGGCAGGGGTGCGAGCAGCGCCGGCACGGTCGTGCCGCGCCGCCGGCGGCCGGGTGGCGCGACGCCGAGCCCGCGACCGAGCGCCCCGGCGACCTCGGCGCGCGCGCCCGCCATCCTCCGGACGACCAGGCCGAGCGCGGCGATCTCCACCAGCGCGACCGCGAGACCCATCCCGGCGGCAATGCCTGGGATGCCGCTCTGGACGAGCTCCAGCACTGTCGCCGCGAGGAGATACGCGATGAGGACGAGCGGCAGCTCGGCCGCGGGCAGGCCGACCCGGAAGGCGGCCATGCCGATCCGCGGCGGCGGTGCGATCGCGAGCAGCACGAAGACGCCCATGAGCGCCGTCGTGATCAGATATCCGGCCGGCACGGCTCGCAGCTACCCCGGAACGGCGCTCGGAAACCGCCGCGGGCTAGTGCAGGAAGTGGCGCCGGCCGGTGAAGACCATCGCTGTGCCGGCCTCGTTCGCGGCGGCGATCACCTCAGCGTCGCGCACGGACCCGCCCGGCTGGATCGCCGCGGTGACGCCTGCCCCGAACGCGACCTTGGGCCCGTCGTCGAACGGGAAGAAGGCATCCGACGCCAGCACCGACCCCTTGGCCCGCTCGCCGGCCTTCTCGACGGCGATCCGGACGGCGTCGACGCGGCTCGTCTGCCCGGCGCCGATCCCGACGGTCGCCAGGTCCTTGACGAGCACGATCGCGTTCGAGTGGACGAAGTGGGCGATCCGCCAGGCGAAGAGCATGTCGTCCCACTCGCGCTTGCCGGGCTGGGCCTCGGTCACGACCTGCATGTCCGACCGGTCCTCCACCTCGAGGTCGCGGTCCTGGATCAGGATGCCGCCCAGGACACGGCGCATGTCGCGCTCCCCGGGCGACACCTTGCGCCGCTCGCGGTCCTCGAGGACGCGCGTCGAGGCCTTGGCGGCGAGCGCGTCGCGGGCGCCGTCGTCGTAGCCGGGCGCGAAGAGCAGGTCGACCTTCGTCTCGAGCATGCGCCTGGCGAGCCCCTCGCCGACCGGCCGGTTGACGGCGATCACCGCGCCGAAGGCGGCCTGCGGGTCGGTCGCGAGCGCCCGCTCGTAGGCCTCTTCGATGGTGGCGCCGACCGCCGCGCCCGCGGGGTTCGCGTGCTTCACGACCGCGCAGCACGGCACCTGGAACGCCGACGCGATCGTCCGCGCTGCCTGGAGGTCGGTCAGGTTGTTGAACGAGAGCGGCCGGCCCCCGAGCTGCTCGATCCGCGAGAGCAGGTGCCGGCGCGCGCCCGCCTCGCGGTAGAACGCGGCCCGCTGGTGGGGGTTCTCGCCGTAGGTGAGGTCGGACACCTTGATCAGGTCGAGCGAGACCCGCTCGGGGAACGGCTCGGTGTCGGAGAACCACGCGGCGATCGCCGCGTCGTAGGACGCCACGTGCGCGAATGCCTCGGATGCCAGGTCGCGACGGGTATCGAGCGACAGCTCCCCCTTGGAGGTGCGCAGCTCGTCGAGCAGGAAGCCGTACCGATCGGGCTCGGTCACGACAGCGACCGAGTGGAAGTTCTTCGCCGCGGCCCGCACCATCGTGGGGCCGCCGATGTCGATGTTGGCGATCACCTCCGGCTCCGGGACGCCGCGCCGCATCGCCACCGAGCGGAACGGGTACAGATTGCACACGACGAGGTCGATCGGCTCGATGCCGGCCGCGGCCAGCGAGCGCATGTCGTCCTCGTGGTCGCGTCGGGCCAGGATCGCCGCGTGCAGCGCCGGGTGAAGCGTCTTCACGCGCCCGCCGAGGAGCTCCGGCGCACCGGTCAGCTCCTCGACCGTCGTCACCTTGGCCCCGGCATCGCTCAGGAACGACGCCGTCCCGGAGGTGGAGATGATCTCGATGCCGAGCTCGGCGAGGCCGGAGGCCAGCGTCGTCAGGCCGTTCTTGTCGCTGACCGAGATCAGGGCCCGCTTGATGGTCACGGCGTCGCCCCAAGCTCGCGGACCGCCTGCGGCAGGAGCCGGTGCTCGACCTCGTGGATGCGGCGTTCGAGCTCCACGGCGTCGCCATCATACGGAACCTCGACGGCCTCCTGCTTGAGGATCGGCCCGCTGTCGACGCGCGGATGCTCATCGTCGATCAGGTGGATGGTCACGCCGGTCACCTTGACACCGTGCGCCAGCGCGTCAGCGATCGGCGTGCGGCCCGGGAACGACGGAAGCAGCGAGGGGTGGACGTTCACGATGCGCCCGGAGTAGCGGTGGACGAAGGCCGCCGAGAGGATCCGCATGTACCCGGCCAGGACGACGAGCTCCGCGTAGTGGTCATCGAGAAACGCCGCCGTGTCGTCCTCCTCGGTCGTGGCGACAGCGGGGATCCCCGCGGCGGCCGCCCGCTCGAGGCCCCGCGCATCCGCGCGGCTCGAGATCACGCAGGCCACATCGATGCCGGGGTCGTCGATCAGCGCCTGGAGGTTGGTGCCCTCGCCGGAGATCAGGACGCCGACCTTCAGCGCAGGGTCACTCCGTCGCCCTCGATCACCCGGCCGGCGACGAAGCCGGGCGTGCCGCCCCGCTCGAGCGCCCTCAGGGCGACGTCGGCCGACTCGGAGACGACGACGCAGGCGAAGCCGAGGCCCATGTTGAAGACGTGCCACATCTCGTCGTCCTCGACCCCGAGCGAGGCCAGCCATCCGAAGACGGGCTGGCGCTCCCAGGAGCCCGTGTCGATCTCGGCGCCGAGCCCGGCCGGGAACTGCCGCGCCAGGTTCCCGGGGATCCCGCCGCCGGTGATGTGGGCCATGCCGCGCACGTCCACAGTCCGCGTCAGCTCGGCCACCGCGCGGGCGTAGATCGCGGTCGGCTCGAGGACGGTATCGGCGACGGTCGCCCCGCGGAGCTCGGGTGGAGTGTCGTCGAGCCCGACGCCCGCCCGCTCGAGCAGCTTGCGGACGAGCGAGAAGCCGTTCGAGTGAAGGCCGCTCGACGGCAGCCCCAGGATCGCGTCGCCCGCCTTGATCCGACCACCGGACACGAGCTCGCGCCGCTCGCACACGCCGACGCAGAAGCCGGCGATGTCGAAGTCCTCCGGCTCCATCATCCCGGGGTGCTCGGCCGTCTCGCCGCCGAGGAGGACGCACGCGGCCCGGCGGCAGCCTTCGGCGACGCCTTCGACCAGCTCGGCCACGAGCCCGGGGTCGATGCGGCCGCAGGTGATGTGGTCGAGGAAGAACGCCGGCCGGCCGCCGCTCGTGATCACGTCGTTCACGCTCATCGCGACGGTGTCGATCCCGAGGCCCGTGTACCGGCGGGCGGCGTGGCCGAGGAGCACCTTCGTCCCGGCGCCATCGCAGGCCGCCGAGAGCAGCGGGTCGCCCACGGAGGGCGAGAAGAGCCCGGCGAAGCCGCCGTGCCCTCCGATGACCTCGCGGCCGTGGGTCGAGGTGACCGCCGCGCGGATGCGCTCCACGACCGCCTCGGCCGCGTCGAGCCTCACGCCCGCCCCGGCGTAGGTCAGCGGGTCGTCGCTCATCTGGCCTGCACCGGCGGGGCTTCGAAGCGGAGCTTGGAAAGCCGCAGGTCGGCCGGGATCTCGGTCGGGTAGCGCCCCGTGAGGCACGCCCGGCAGAAGCTCTCGGCAGGCTTGTGCGTGGCGTCGGTGAGGCCCTCGAGGGAGAGGTAGGCGAGCGACGTCGCGCCGAGCCTCTTCCCGACCTCCTCGATGGTGCGGCCGGCCGCGATCAGCTGGCCCTGGTCGGCCATGTCGATCCCGTAGAAGCACGGCGAGATGATCGGCGGCGAGGAGATGCGTAGGTGGACCTCGGCGGCGCCCGCCTCGAAGAGGAGCTGCACGAGCTTGCGCGTGGTCGACCCGCGCACGATGGAGTCGTCGACGACGACCACCCTCCGGCCCTCGAGGGCGGTGCGAAGCGTGTTGAACTTGAGCTTCACGCCGCGATCGCGCAGGGCCTGGTCGGGCTGGATGAACGTGCGCCCGACGTAGCGGTTCTTCACGAGGCCCTCCCCGTAGGGGATGCCGCTTCGCTCGGCGTAGCCGACGGCGGCCGGGGTGCCCGAGTCGGGGACGCCGATCACCACGTCGGCCTCGGCCGGCGCCTCTTCGGCCAGGCGGGCGCCCATCCGGCGGCGGACGTCGTGCAGGGCCTCGCCCTCCATGGTGGAGTCGGGGCGGGCGAAGTAGATGAACTCGAAGATGCAGAGCGCGCCGCCGTTTCGGTCGACGGCCTGGCGGAAACGGGCCCCCTGCTCGTCGATCACCACCAGCTCGCCCGGGCGGAGCTCGCGCTCGAGCCGCGCGCCGATCAGGTCGAGCGCGCAGGTCTCGGAGGCCAGCACCCATGCGTCGTCGAGCCGGCCGACCACGAGCGGGCGGATCCCGTCCGGGTCGCGGAAGCCGGCCAGCGCCCCCTCCGAGAGGACGACCGCGGCGAAGGCGCCCTCGATGTCGCGCATCGTGTCGGCCACCGCATCGGCCAGGTCGTCCGACGGGTGCTGGGCGATGAGGGCCGCGATCACCTCGGTGTCGGACGTCGACTCGAGCCGGACCCGCCGCTCGCGCAGCTCGGAGCGCAGCTCGGTCGTGTTGGTCAGGTTGCCGTTATGGCCGAGCGCGATGGTCCTGCCGCCGGCGTGGCGGACGATCGGCTGGGCGTTCTGCCACACCGTCGAGCCGGTGGTCGAGTAGCGGGCGTGGCCCATGGCGATGTGGCCGGCGAGGCCCGAGAGGCGGGGCTCATCGAAGACCTGGTTCACGAGGCCCATGTCCTTCATCGCCATCACCTGGGAGCCGTCCGAGACGGCGATCCCGGCGCTCTCCTGGCCGCGGTGCTGGAGCGCGTAGAGGCCGAAGTACGTGAGCCGGGCGACGTCGCGGTCGGGGTTCCCGGGCGGGTCGTAGATGCCGAAGACGCCGCACATCAGCCCGGATCCTCACCCAGCGCGCGCGGGATCGCTCCCTCGTAGAGCGCCGTCGCCTCGCCGATGCCGATCTCGGCGCCGGCCACGGCAATCCGGTCGCTGCCGACCGTGCCGACCCGGCGCAGCGGCATGTCGCCCGCCAGCGCCTCGAGCTCCGCCAGGTGCTCGGGGCGGACCGAGACGACGGCCCGGCCGTCGCCCTCGGCGAACGGGTCGGACAGGTCGGGCGCGTCGGCGCCGACCGACCCCAGGATGGCCGCCTCGGCGACGGCGACCGCCACGCCGCCGTCGGACACGTCGTGGGCGCTTCGCAGGAGGCGGCGCTCGGCCGCGGCGGCCAGGAACTCGTGCAGGCGCCGCTCGCCGGCCAGGTCGGGCTCGGGGATCCGGCCCGCGGTCTCGCCGTCGACGACGCGCTGGTAGGCCGAGCCGTCGAGCGCCGCCGGACCGGCGCCGGCGACGAGGACGAGGTCGCCCTCCTCGCGGAAGGCGGCGCCGACTGCCAGCGATGCGTCGTCGAGGACGCCGACCACGCCGACGACCGGCGTCGGGTGGATCGGCCGGCCGTGGTGCTCGTTGTAGAGCGAGACGTTGCCCGACACGACGGGAAGCCGGAGCGCCTCGCAGGCCAGCGCCATCCCCTCGATCGCCTCGGCCAGCTCGTAGCCGACGTCGGACGTCTCGGGGTTGCCGAAGTTGAGGCAGTTCGTGACGGCGGCCGGGCGGGCGCCGGTGCAAGCCACGTTCCGGGCCGCCTCGCAGACGGCGCTCATCCCGCCGCGGCGAGGGTCGAGCGAGGTACGCCGGCCGTTCCCGTCGAGCGAGATCGCGATCGCGCGCTCCGACGGCGTGAGCCGCACGACGGCCGCGTCGCCCCCCGGCCTGACGACCGTGCCCGAGCCGACCAGGTGGTCGTACTGGCGGAACACCCACCGCCGGCTCCCGACCTCGACCGACCCCAGAAGTGCCCGCAATGAAAAATCGGGGTCAGGCACCAATTTTTCAGGGAGGGGGTCGTCGCGCAGGCGGGCCGGGCGGATGCGCCCCACCTCGTAGCGCGGGCAGCCGTCGGTGAGCGCGCTCACCGGGATGTCGCCCACCAGCTCGCCAGCGTGGAAGGCGCGCAGCCGGCCCGATGAGGTGATCTCGCCGATGGCGGTCGCGTCGACCTCCCAGCGGCGGCAGGTCTCCTCGACCTCGACCCAGCGGTCGGGTGCGACGACTGCCGCCATCCGCTCCTGCGATTCCGAGATCATGATCTCGAACGGCTCCATGCCCTGCTCGCGAAGCGGCACGCGCGAGAGGTCGACATCGATCCCGACCGACCCGCTCGACGCCATCTCGGCCGTCGACGACGCGAGCCCGGCCGCCCCCAGGTCCTGGAGCGACTCCAGGAGGCCGCGTTCGAGCAGCTCGAGCGTGCACTCGATCAGCTTCTTGCCGGTGAACGGGTCGCCGATCTGGACGCTCGGGCGCTTGGCCGCGGAGTCCTCGCCGAAGCCCTGCGACGCGAGGACGCTGGCGCCGCCGATGCCGTCGCGGCCGGTGCGCGAGCCGTACAGGACGACGAGGTTGCCCGGCCCCACGGCCCGGGCTGAGGTCAGCCGGTCGGCCGGAAGCAGCCCGACGCACATCGCGTTCACGAGGCAGTTGTGTTCGTAGGCGGGGTCGAACTCGACCTCGCCGCCGACCGTGGCGACGCCGACGCAGTTGCCGTAGTGGCCGATGCCCTCGACGACGCGCGAGAAGAGGTGGCGCTGGTGCTCGGAGCCGAGGTCGCCGAAGCGCAGCGAGTCGAGGATCGCGATCGGCCGCGCGCCCATCGCGAAGATGTCGCGCAGGATGCCGCCGACGCCGGTCGCGGCGCCCTGGAAGGGCTCGACCGCCGAGGGGTGGTTGTGGCTCTCGACCTTGAGCGCGACCGCCAGCCCGTCGCCGACGTCGATCACGCCGGCGTTCTCGCCCGGCCCCTGGAGCACCCGCTCGCCCGACGTCGGGAAGCGGCCCAGGAGCGGCCGCGAATGCTTGTAGCCACAGTGCTCGCTCCACAGCAGCGAGAAGACCGCGAGCTCGAAGTCGTTCGGCTCGCGCGCCAGGAGCTCGTGGATGCGCTCGTGCTCCCCGTCGGTGAGACCGAGGGCGCGGTGGAGAGGCTGTGGCGTGACGGCGGTCAAACGGCTGTGCGCGCGGGAACCTGATCCTAGCGAACGCCCCCGACTGCACGGCCCGGTGGCGGTCGGATGAGTGGCTTCACGGCGCCGATGTCCTGGGCGACGGTTCGCAGCCGCAGCCCCACCGCGATCCGGCAACCGTCCGCAGCCGGGCGTCCAGGCGTGCGGGGCCGTGGAACCACTCATCCACGCTTGGCGACCGTCAAGCCCCGAGACCGGGAGGAGGGATCCCGGGGCTAACGGTCGCTATCGCGTATGTGGAGAAGTCGCCGCGGTGGGGCGGGTCGCGGTCGCGTTCCCGGCCGTGGTGGCGGCGGGGGCGGCGACGGCGGCCGACACGGCCGCGGCGGCGGAGGAGGAGAAGCGGGAGAAGCCTTCGAACTTCATGCCGGGGATGCTCGCGCCGATCGGGTCTGGTCGCAGTGCGGACGGCTGGTGAGTGCAGGTGCGGTTAACCCCACCCCGTCGGCTACCGTCGCCCGCATGGCGACCGAGGCTCACGCGCTGCCCGCATCCGTGCGCGCCGACCGGCGCGCGCTGGTCGCGATCGCAGCCGGGCACATGTCGAGCGACCTCTGCCAGGGCGCGGTTCCGGCGCTCCTGCCGTACCTGATCTCGCAGCGGGGCCTCTCCTATGCGGAGGCCACCGCGCTCCTGCTTGCGCTCACCGTGAGCTCCTCGGTCATCCAGCCCGCGCTCGGGCACGCCTCCGACCGCATGCAGGGCGCCTGGCTCATGCCGGCTGGCGTCCTCGTCGGCGGCGTCGGCATCGCCCTCGCCGGCCTCGCGACGAGCTACGCGGCGACGCTCGCCGTCGTCGTCGTGGGCGGCGTCGGCGTGGCCGCCTTCCACCCCGAGGGCGCGCGCTACGTCCCGCTCGTGGCCGGCTCGGGCGCCTCGACAGGCATGGGCCTCTACTCGGTCGGAGGGAACGCCGGCTTCGTGGTCGGCCCGGTCGTCGTCACCGCCGGCGTGGCCGCCTTCGGCCTTCGCGGCACCCTTCTCGTCGCGGTGATCCCGGCGCTTGCGGCGCTCCTGCTCTGGTCGGTGCGCCCCCGGCTCGTGGGGGCCGCGGCGGCGGCCCGCGAAGCGGGGCCCGGCGACGGAGCGGCGGGCCGCGACGACTGGGGCGCGTTCACGGCGCTCTCGGCGATGGTCGTCGCCCGCACGGCCGTCGGCTACGGCCTCCTGGCCTTCGTCCCCATCTGGTTCGTGCGCCACCTCGACGCCTCGACCGGCGCCGGGAACGCCGCGCTCACGCTGCTCCTCGCCGCCGGCGCCGCCGGGACGCTCCTCGGCGGCCGCCTTGCCGATCGCTACGGCGCACGGCCGGTGATCGTCGGCGGCATGGCCGCGCTCTTCCCGCTGGTCGCGCTCCTCCCGGCCGTCGGCGAGGCCGGCGCGTTCCTGCTGGCCGCGGCGATCGGCGTCGCGCTCGACGCCAACTTCGGGATCACCGTGGTCCTCGCCCAGCGGCTCGTGCCGAGCCGGCCGGGCGCTGCGTCGGGCATCGTGCTCGGCTTCGCGTTCGGCCTGGGCGGCGCAGCCGCGGCGGGCCTCGGCATCGTCGCCGACCACGCCGGCCTGAGCGCCGTCATGGCCGCCCTCGCCGGGATCGCGTTCCTCGGCTTCGTGCTCTCGCTCTTCTGCCGCGTGCCGGACTAAACCGCGACGGGCGAGCGGGCCAGGTCGAGCAGCCCCTGGAGCAGCACCCGCCCGTGGGTCGAGCCGAGCAGCTCGTCGACCGCGTGCTCGGGATGCGGCATGAGCCCGGCGACGTTGCCGCGCTCGTTTGCGACGCAGGCGATCGAGCCGACCGAGCCGTTGGGGTTCTGCTCGTAGCGCAGGAGCACCTGGCCGCGGCGCTCGATCTCGGCCACCTGCTCGGGCGGGGCGTACCAGCCGCCGTCGTGGTGCTTGATCGGGATCGTGAGCCGGTCGCCGGCGCTCGCCCCGGGGAGCCACGGCGACTCGCGCTCGACGACGAGCGCCGTGTCGTGGCAGCGGAACCGCAGATTGGCGTTGGGCCGCAGGATCCCGGGCAGGAGCCCGGCCTCGGTCAGCACCTGGAACCCGTTGCACACGCCGAGCACCGGCCCGCCCGCCTCGGCGTGCGCGCGCACCGCCGCCATCGCCGGCGAGAGGGCCGCCAGCGCGCCGCAGCGCAGGTGGTCGCCGAACGAGAACCCGCCGGGGACGATCACGGCGTCGGCGCCGCCGAGATCCTCGTCCCGGTGCCAGATCCGCACCGCCTCGGCGCCCAGCAGCTCGACGGCCCGCAGTGCATCGCGGTCATCGCACGACCCCGGGAAGACGAGCACGCCGACCCGGGTCATGCGCCCACCTGGTAGTCCTCGATGAGCGGGTTCGAGAGCACGCGCTCGGAGATCTCGTCGGCGATCCGGCGGGCGTCGGCCTCGTCGGCCGCCTCCAGCTCGAGGTCGAAGACCTTGCCGGCGCGGACGTCGCTGACGGAATAGCCGAGCCCCGTCAACGACCGCCGCAGCGCCTCGCCCTGCGGGTCGAGGATGCCGTCGCGGGGCCGGACGGTGACCGTCACCCTCACCGGCCCACCCCGGACGCGGCCATGTACGCGTCGAACGAGCCGCCGGTCAGGCGCTCGTAGGCCTCCACGTAGCGGGCGCGCGTGCCGGCGACGACCTCGTCGGGGATGGCCGGGCCCGGCGGCGTCTTGTCCCAGTCGAGCGTCTCGAGCCAATCGCGCACGTACTGCTTGTCGTAGGAGGGCGGCGAGCCGCCGGTGGCGTACTCGTCGGCCGGCCAGAACCGCGACGAGTCGGGCGTGAGCGCCTCGTCTCCGAGCACGATCCGGCCGGTCTCGTCCTCGCCGAACTCGAACTTGGTGTCGGCGATGATGATGCCGCGCTCGAGCGCGTACTCGGCCGCCGCCGAGTAGATCTCGATCGAGAGCGCGGCTAGGCGGTCGAACCGCTCCTCGCCGACCAGCAGGACGCCCGCGTTGCGGTCGATGTTCTGGTCATGGCCGTCGGTCGCCTTGGTCGAGGGCGTGAAGATCGGCTTCGGCAGCTTCTGGGCCTCGACCATGCCGTCCGGCAGGCTGTGGCCGCAGACGGTGCCGGTGCGCTGGTAGTCCTTCCAGCCCGACCCCACGAGATAGCCGCGGACGACGCACTCGATCGGCATCATCGTCAGCCGGTTCACGAGCATCGAGCGCCCCGCCAGGTCGGGCGCGCCCTGCGCCTCCGGCGGGTAGGCGCCGAGGTCGGTCGTGATGAGGTGGTTAGGGACGATCCCCTCGGTGCGTCCGAACCAGAACTTCGAGAGGCCGGTGAGCACGCGCCCCTTGTCGGGGATCGGCGTCGGCAGGACGACGTCGAAGGCCGACATGCGGTCGGACGCGACCATCAGCAGACGGCTGCCGAACCCGTACATCTCGCGGACCTTCCCCGACGCCTCGTGGAGGTCGTGCAGCGTGCTCGTCTCAGACATGGGCCACCTCGGCGGTTGTGAGCGTACGGTCGAAGATCTCGTCGACGTGCACCAGGAACGACTCGAGATCGAAGATCTCATCCAGCGCGGACGGGGTCAACGCGGCCGCGCCGGGATCGGCCTCGAGGAGCTCGCGCAGCGGCCGCTCCTCGTCCCAGGCCCGCAGCGCGTTTCGCTGCACCACGGCATAGGCGTCCTCGCGGGAGAGGCCCGACTCGACCAGCCGCAGGAGCACCCGGCCCGAGAACACGAGCCCGTGGGAGGCCTCGAGGTTCCGCAGCATGCGGGCCGGGTCGACCTCGAGCCCTTCGATCAGCCAGCGGGCGCGGTCGAGCATGTAGTCGAGCGCGATCGTGGAGTCGGGCAGGACGACCCGCTCGGCGGAGGAGTGCGAGATGTCGCGCTCGTGCCAGAGGGCCACGTCCTCGAAGCCGACGAGCGCGTTCGCGCGCAGGATCCGGGCCAGGCCGCAGATGCGCTCGGCGACGATCGGGTTTCGCTTGTGGGGCATGGCCGACGAGCCCTTCTGGCCCTTGGCGAACGGCTCGAACGCCTCGCGCACCTCCGTCCGCTGGAGGTGCCGGACCTCGAGCGCGAACCGCTCGAGCGTCGCGCCCATTCCGGCGATCGCCGCCAGGAGCGCGGCGTGCCGGTCGCGGGCGACGACCTGGGTGGCGACCGGCTCGCGGTCGAGCCCGAGCGCCTGGAGCGCCGACTCCTCGACCCGGGGATCGGTGTTCGCGTAGGCGCCGACTGCACCTGAGAGCTTGCCGGCGCGGACGCCCGCGAACGCTGCCTCGAGCCGCGCCCGCCCGCGGCGGAGCTCCATGAGCCACCCGAGCAGCTTCAGGCCGAACGTGGTCGGCTCGGCGTGCACGCCGTGGGTGCGCCCGATCGTCGGCACCCGGCGGAGCTCCATGGCCCGCGTCAGGAGCGCCGCGTCCACGGCGTCGACGCCGTCGAGGAGGAGCCGGCCGGCGTCGCCGAGCTGGAGCGCGAGCGCCGTGTCGACGACGTCCGAGGACGTGAGCCCGTAGTGAAACCAGCGCGCATCCTCGCCGACCTGCTCCGCCACCGACTCGGTGAACGCGAGCACGTCGTGGTGGGTGCGGTCCTCGATCTCGCCGATCCGGGCGACGTCGACCCGGGCCCGCTTGCGCACCGCGGCGACGGCCTCGGGCGGCACGACTCCCAGCTCCGCCCAGGCCGCCATCGCCGCGATCTCGACGTCCAGCCACCGAGTGAAACGGCGCTCGTCCGACCAGACGGCGCCCATGGCGGAACGGGTATAGCGGGCGATCAATCTGGCCCCACTCTAGATGATCGCTCGGCGGCTCCCTGCATCTGACCACCGGGGGAAGAGAACCACCCCGGAGCGCGTCTTGTGCACATCTGTTCGTTCCCCGAGGAGGAGAGCCAGATGTTCCGCATGACCCGTATCGTCCCGACGACCGTCCTGACCATCGCCGCCCTCGCGCTCGTCGCACCTGGTGCGCAGGCCAAGCCCATGACCGCAGGTCTGGGCGGCGGCCCGAACGGCGTCAGCCCGATCGTGCAGTCGGTCCAGGCCGCGAACGCCGAGCAGCAGTCCGGCGCAGCGGTCGCGAGCTCGAGCGTGCAGTCGACGCAGGACTTCAACACCTACGACGTTCAGGCCCTGCATCGCGACACCGGCTCCAGCGTCGTCACGACCGGCGACATGCCGCTCGCGAACCCGGTGCAGCTCCCGACGACTCTGAGCGCCGGCCTCATGCACGCGAGCACGGTGCATGTTCCCGTCGACACGATCTCCAAGACCCCGGTCAACGTCCCTGACTCGTCCGGGAACGGCTTCGACTGGACTGCGGCCGCGATCGGCGCCGGCCTCGTCAGCCTCCTGATGCTGACGATCGGCTTCGGCTTCCGCCGCCGCGGGCAGCTGGCCGCCTGAGCCGAAGGGCAGCCAACACCTGAAGGGGTCCGGCCATCACCTCCCACGGCCGGGCCCCTTTCGGGCTGGTCCGCCACGGTCGTATCGGTCGCCCCGGTGGAAGACCACGGCCGCCCGCGCCGTCCTGTGGGCATCTGTTCGTTCCTGAGGAGGAGAGCCAGATGTTTCGTATCACCCGCATCATCCCCACCACCGTCGTGGCGCTTGCCGCGCTCGCGCTCGTCTCGCCGGCCGCGCAGGCCAAGCTCGAAAGCGGCCAGTTCGGCGGCTCCGGCGTCGTGAGCCCGAGCGTGCAGTCGACCCAGGACTTCAACACCTACAGCACGCAGGGCCTGCACCGTGACACCGGTGCGGTCGTTGTCACCACCGGCGACAGGCCGCTCGCCAACCCGGTGCCGCAGCCGCAGATCCTGAAGATCCGCAGCACTCCGGTCAATGTCCCCGACTCGTCCGGGAACGGCTTCGACTGGACTGCCGCCGCGATCGGCGCCGGTATCGCCGGCCTCGCCATGCTGACCCTCGCCGCCGGCGTCGGCTTCCGCCGCCGCGGCCAGCTGGCCTGAGCGGCGCGCAGCCACACGCGAAAGGCCCGGCCTCGGCCGGGCCTTTCCGCGGTCCGCTACAGGCCGGAGTCGGGCGGCGGCGCCTGGCCCTGGGCCAGGATCTTGGCTGCGTAGATCGCGGCGTTTCTGGCGCCGTTGATCGCCATGCACGCGACCGGCACGCCGGAGGGCATCTGCACGATCGAGAGCAGGGAGTCCATCCCGCCCAGGTCCGACGTCCTCATCGGCACGCCGATCACCGGCAGCTCCGTGTAGGCGGCGATGACGCCCGGAAGCGCGGCCGCCTTGCCCGCGCCGGCGATGATGACGCGCACGCCCCGAAGCGCCGCCGTCGAGGCGTACTCGGCCACGCCGCGCGGATCGCGGTGGGCCGAGAGCACCTTCATCTCGAAGGTGATCGCCCGCTCGAGTAGCTCGTCGGCAGCGGCCTGCATGACCTCCTTGTCGGACTCCGACCCCATCAGGATCCCGACCTGCGGGCCGTCGGTCTCGAGCTCGGCCCAGAGGTGCTTGACCTCGGGGGCGGGGGCGGGCTCAGGCATGCACGTGCTCCATGCGTTCGGCCCGAAGGGCGATGTCGGTGCGGTGCATGCTTCCCTCCAGGTTGATCAGGCCGACGGCCGCATAGGCACGCCGGCGCGCCTCGGCGAAGTCGCGGCCGCAGGCTGTCACATTGAGGACGCGGCCGCCGGCGGCGACCAGAGTGCCGGCGCTCTCGGCCGTTCCGGCGTGGAACACCGTGACGTCCTCGAGCGCCTCGGCGGCGGGCAGGCCCGAGATCGGCCCTCCGGCGACGGGCGCCTCGGGGTACCCCTCGGCGGCCATCACGACGCTGACGCAGGCCTCGGCCGTGCCGGGTGCGGCTGCGCCGGCCAGCGACCCGGTCGCGGTCCGGTCGAGCAGGTCGAGCAGGTCGGCGTCGAGGCGGGGCAGGATGACCTGGGCCTCCGGGTCGCCGAAGCGCACGTTGAACTCGATCACGCGCGGGCCGGCCGCCGTCAGCATGAGCCCGGCGTAGAGGCACCCGCGAAACGGCGTCCCGAGCCGCGCCAGCTCGTTCACGGCGGGCCTGTGCACGGTCGCCAGGATCTCCTCCACCAGATCGGCGCCGACGTCCGGGACGGGCGAGAACGCGCCCATGCCGCCGGTGTTGGGGCCGGCGTCACCGTCCAGGGCCCGCTTGTGGTCGCGGGCGGGAGCGAGCGGGAGCACGCGCTCGCCGTCGCACAGCGCAAGCAGCGACAGCTCCTCGCCCTCCATCCGCTCCTCGACGAGCACGCGCCGGCCGGCCGTGCCGAAGTCGCCCTCGACCAGGCAGCCCTCGGCGGCGGCCTGCGCGTCGGCGGCTGAGTCGCAGACGGTCACGCCCTTGCCTGCGGCGAGGCCGTCGGCCTTGATCACGACCCGGCCGCCCATCTCGGCGATCGCCGCCTGGGCGGCAGCCACGGTGTCGCACACGACCGCGCGGGCGGTCGGCACGCCGGCGGCCTGCATGACGCCCTTGGCGAACGCCTTCGAGCTCTCCAGCCGGGCGGCGGCCGCCGTGGGTCCGAAGCACCGCACCCCGACGTCGGCGATCCGGTCGGCGAGCCCGGCCGCGAGCGGCGCCTCCGGCCCGACGACGACCAGGTCGACCGCCAGCCGCGCCGCGAGCGCCGCCAGACCTTCCAGGTCCGTGAGCTCCACCGGGTGAAGCGTCGCGAGCCGGCCGATGCCGGGGTTCCCGGGCGCGGCATGGAGCTCGCTCAGCCGCGGCGACTGGGCCAGCTTCCATGCAAGCGCATGCTCGCGACCGCCGGATCCCACCAAGAGCACTCGCATCGCAAACGAGTCTACATGCCGTGCCGGGGCCCCGGCCGCTCGGCTATTCCACCGGCACGAGGTACACCGGCACCTTCGCGCGCCGGCGGACGCGGTAGGGCTCGTGCGACCACATGAAGTCACCCAGGATCCCGCCGTCGCGATCGCAGCCCATCACGATCGCGTCGGCCCCGAACGCGCGTGCGTCGGCCAGGATCCGCCGGGCCGTCGGGTGGGTGCCGAAGATGTGGGCCGAGGCCTCGAATCCGGCCGTCTCGATCGCCTCGACGGCGCGCCGGGCGGTGAGGCGGCGCGCGAAACAACGGGGTCAGACCCGCTGGTGCGCCTTGGATCGACCTCAGCGGTGCTCAGTCGGCCCAGGGCAGACCGTCCCAGCTCTCCGGCGGTCCCGGCTTCCACTTCGGGAAGGGCGCGTACGCCTCCCGGGGGACGTTTGTCTCCGCCTCCACGCCTGCGCCGTAGCGGAGCGCAAGCTCCGAGCGCGGGTAGATGATGCCCTTCTCGCCCGTGCGCCCGCCCGACATGAAGATCACGCACGGGCCATCGCCCGCACCGACGAAGATGTGCTCCGTCTCCGGTGGGCAGTGCACGAAGTCCCAGGCGCGAAGGCGCCGCTCCTCGCCCTCGACCAGAAGCACGCACTCGCCCACGATGACGAGGAAGTCCTCCTGGTTGGCCTCGCGATGGTAGAGAGCGCTCGGCTCTCCCGGGTGCAGCACGCCGAGCGTGAATCCCACCTCGTCGAACGGCGGCGTGCCTTCGCCCTCGAAGGTGCACGCCGAGCCAAACACCTCGTTCGTCACCCACGCAGCGTCCCGGACGTTGACGACGAACCAGCCCGCGGTCACGGGCGTCAGACCAGCCTCCAGGTTCTCAAGGCGCGCTTCCTCGACCATTCTCTAGCGCTCGTCGCCGTCCACGCGCGCGGGCGGAACGGGCGAGCCGGGCAGTTGCCCCCGCTTGCTCGTCGCGGCCCGGCCGAGGCGGCGGAAGCGCCCGACGCGCACGGGCGCGTCCTCGAGCGCCGGCTCCTGCGCCGTGCCGAGGAGCAGGCCGAAGAGGCCGGCGGCGATCGCAAGCGCGACCGGCAGGCCGAAGGCGAGGGAGAACGGGTCGTTGGCGTGCCCCGTCAGGCGCTCGCTCCCGAACGCCCACTCGATCAGCACGCCGACGACGAGACCGGCCACGGCGCCGGCAGCAAGGCCCCCGAACTGGCTCCTACGCCGATGACGCTCCCGGCGCGGACTCTCGGAGCGGAGTGCCGAGCCGGACTCTCGATGGCCGGTCTCCATGCCCCGGGAGTGCCCCGCTGCGACTCGTTCGAAACGGTCCGGCTACGTCCGCTCGAGCCGGGCGTAGGCGTCGACCGCCCGCTCGCGGGCCCGGGTCGCCTTGGCGAGCTCCGGCCGGACACGCTCGAGCTGGGCGGCCGACAGCGCCTGCCGCGAGAGCATGCTGACGTTGAGCTGCGCGAGCGTGGCGGCCGAGCGGGCCGCCGCCTCGGCCAGGAGCGCCCCTGCGAGCGCGTCGCCCTCGAGGTTGCGGTTCCCGGTCTCGGCCATGTCGGCCGCCAGCGTCGCCACCTCGGCCGCGATCCGCAGGATGTGCATCGGGCAGGCGATGGCGCCGGCGACCGCCGCGTCGAGCCGGGTCGTCCGCTCGTCGCCGGGCGCCATCCGCAGCGCCTCGAGGACGACCCCGTAGGCGCGGCCGTCGGCGTGCGCGAGCGCCGAGACCTCGCCGCGCAGCTCGTGCGCCCGCTCGCGGACGCGCTCGAGCCCCTTGGCCGATGCGAACGACGCCGCCATCTCGACCAGGCCGGCCGCCATGGCGCAGGTGACCGACGCCGCGGCGCCGCCTCCCGGGGCCGGCGTCCGGGCTGCGAGGTCGTCGAGGAAGTCCGCGACCGTGGCGGTCAGGTAGGGGTCGGGCGTGCCGTTCCCGCCGGGAACGGCGACTGACTCAGAAGAGTCCGACGGTTCGTCCATCCTCGTCGATGTCCACGTTGAAGCCGGCGGGCGTCTTGCCGAGCCCCGGCATCTGCATGATGTCACCGCAGAGCGCCGTCAGGAAGCCCGCGCCGGTGTACGGCCGGATGTCGCGCACCGGGATCCGGAACCCGGTCGGCGCGTTGGCGACCGCCGGGTCGGCCGAGAGCGAGAGGTGCGTCTTGGCCATGCAGATCGAGAGCCCGGTCAGGCCGTCGCGGGTGAACTGCTCGATCTTCTGCCGTGCTGCGGGCAGGAAGTCGACCCCGTCGGCCTTGTACACGCGCTTCGCGATCTTCTCGATCTTCGCGTCGATCGGGTCCGAGTCCTCGTAGACGAAGCTGAACGCGCTCGGCTGCTCGCACGCGTCGGCCACGGCCTCGGCCATCTCGGCTGCGCCCTCGCCGCCCTTCGAGAAGCCCTCGTTCAGGACGGCGGCGTGGGCCCCATGCTCCATCGCCAGCTTCTGGACGAGCGCCACCTCGTCGTCGGTGTCGCCGGGGAAGCGGTTGGCCGCCACCACGCACGGGACGCCGTACCCCTTGGCGTTCTCGACGTGGCGGGCGAGGTTGGCGGAGCCCTCCTCGATCGCCCGCAGGTTGTCGGCTGCCGAGTTGCGCGGGTCGTCCTCGAGGCCGGCGTGGTGCTTCAGAGCCTTGGCCGTCGCCACGATGACGACGGCGTTCGGCGCGAAGCCGCCCGCCCGGCACACGATGTCCATGAACTTCTCCATGCCGAGGTCGGAGCCGAAGCCGGCCTCGGTGATGAGGTACTCGCCCAGCTTGCGCCCGGCCAGGTCGGCCACGATCGAGCTGTTGCCGTGGGCGATGTTGCCGAACGGGCCGATGTGCATGAAGCATGGCTGGCCCTCGAGGGTCTGGATCAGGTTCGGCTTGAGCGCGTCCTTCAGGAGCACGGTCATCGCGCCCGCGCAGCCCATCTGCTCGGCGGTCACCGGGGCGCCGTCCACGTCGTAGCCGATCGTGATGGCGCCGATCCGCCTGCGCAGGTCCTGGAGCGAGGTCGCCATGCCCATGATGGCCATGACCTCCGACGCGGCGACGATGTCGAAGCCGGTCTCGCGCGGGATCCCGTGGGTGGGGCCGCCGAGGCCGGTGACGGTGTTGCGCAGGTGGCGGTCGTTCATGTCGATCGCGCGCCGCCAGGTGACGCGGTGCGGGTCGATGCGGCAGGCGTTGCCGTAGAAGAGGTGGCGGTCGACGAACGCGGCCAGCATGTTGTTCGCTGCTGCCACGGCGTGGAAGTCGCCGGTGAAGTGCAGGTTCAGGTCCTCCATCGGGACGACCTGGGTGAGCCCGCCGCCCGCGGCGCCGCCCTTGATCCCGAAGATCGGCCCGAGCGACGGCTCGCGCAGGCACAGGATCGGCCGCTTGCCGATGTGCCCCAGCCCCTGGGTGAGCGAGACCGACGTCGTCGTCTTGCCCTCGCCGGCCTTCGTCGGCGTGATGGCCGAGACACACACGATCTTGGCGTCTGGCGCGTCGGCGAGGCGGTCGATCGCGCCCAGGCTCACCTTGGCCTTGTACCTCCCGTACAGATCGACCTCGTCGTCTTCGAGGCCCATCTCGCGGGCGATGTCGAGGATCGGCCGGAGGGTGGCTTCCTGGGCGATCTCGAGGCTTGACTTCACAGGGGCTCCTTTGTGGTCAATGGGAGACGGCGGCGGCGCCGCGCTCGGAGACGAGCTCGTTCTCGTAGAAGCGGGCGAGCCGGAAGGGTGCGATCAGGTCGGGCGTGCGCCCGGTGGCGGCGAGCTCCGCCATCGTCTTGCCGACGATCGGGGACGCCTTGAAGCCGTAGGTGCCCCAGCCGGCGTCCATCAGGAAGCCGTCGGCCTCGGTGAGGCCCATGATCGGGGCGTAGTCGGGCGAGACGTCGCACAGGCCTGTCCACTGGCGCAGGATCCTCGCATGCCCGAGCATCGGCAGGAGCTCGACCATGTGCATGGCCAGGTCCTCGATGAAGCGGAAGGTGCCCTTGTCGGAGTAGCCCGAGTACGGCTCGATCTCGGAGCCCATCACGAACTCGCCGCGGTCGGACTGGGAGATGTAGATGTGCAGCGTGCCCGAGACGATGATCTTCGAGAGCAGCGGCTTCACGGGCTCGGTGACGCAGGCCTGGAGGATGTGGGTCGTGATCGGCACGTCGATCCCGGCCATCCGGCCGACGAGCGTCGACCAGCCCGACGTGCACGAGATCACCGTCCCGGCCGAGATCGACCCGCGGTTCGTCTCGATCCCGGTGACGCGCCCGTTCCGGCGGGTGATCCCCTCGACGCGCGTGTACGGGTGGATCTCGACGCCCAGCCGGTCGGCCTCCTTGGCGTAGCCCCACACGACGGCGTCGTGGCGGATGACGCCGCCCGGCGGGTGGTAGAGCGCGGCCAGGATCGGGAAGGTCGGGTGGTCGGAGACGTCGAGCATCGGCTCGAGCTCCTTGATCTCGTCCGGGTGGATCACCCGCGAGTCGACGCCCAGCAGGCGGTTCACCTCGGCCCGCTCCATCATCGTGTTCACCGACCGGTCGGAGTGCGCGAGCGTCAGGTGCCCGTGCTGGGAGAAGAGCATGTTGAAGTTCAGGTCCTGCGAGAGCGTCTTGTAGAGCTGGACGCTGGCCTCGTAGAAGCGGGTGCCCTCGGGCGTCAGGTAGTTCGAGCGGATGATCGTCGTGTTGCGCCCGGAGGCCCCGGAGCCGATGTAGCTCTGCTCGACGACGGCCACGTTCTTCATCCCGTGGTCCTTGGCGAGGTAGTACGCGGTCGCCATGCCGTGGGCGCCGCCGCCGATCACGATCGCGTCGTAGTTCGCCCGCAGCGTGTGGCGGCGGAAGTAGCGGTGCTTCCTGAGCAGGCCGATCACGCGACGGCCTCGCTCACGGCGGCCTGCACCGGCGTCCGCGGGCCGATCCCCAGCGTCTCGCCGGCGTCGAGGATCGCGTCCCAGAAGTACTCGCCGTACTCCCAGCCGACGAACATCGCGATGCTCTCGCCCTCGTTCACGATCAGGGTCGGAACGCGCATCACCGATCCGGCCATGCACCGGCCGGGGCCGAAGCGCGACGGGCGCACGTCGAGGCCCGACGAGCGGTTCATCACGTCGCGCCACCGCGAGCCGCCCAGCGCCACGCCTGCGAGGCCCGAGGTGACGTCGATCGCAGAAAGCGTCAAGTCGCCAGACTTGACAGCGGTCAGAGACTGTGCGCTATTCAAGCGCGCAGTTTCTGCGATGGAGTCGCGCAGCGCACCGACCCGGTCGTATGGGCACAGCACAGAGCCGTGGATCGGCGTCAGCCGCAGCGTCCACACGTCGCCGTCGCGGCGGGCGGCTCCGGTCGCGAGGCCGCCGGTCAGCTCGTCGAGCTCCGCCTGTGACCCGCGCACGTCGAGCTTGCCGAGGTGCGACACGTCGGCCAGCCACGGGTCGGCCGGCTCGCCCTCGTACTCGGCGATCCGCCAGCCGTCGAGCTCGGCGAACGTCGCGCCGGCCGCTGCGTGGCGGCGGTCCATCGGCGTCCGCAGGACGACGCCGTTCCCGGCCGTCGCCGGCGACATGAAGGCGTAGGGGTCGTGGCTCATGACCGCAAGAGCTCGCCGTCGGGGTCGTAGAACGCGCCGTGAGTCACCGTCGCCGGGATGCTCGCCCCGGACGGGTCGGAGATCGTGATGGCGGTGCCGTCGGCCGAGAGGGCGGCCGGCACCCAGGCGAGCCCGATGGTCTTGCCGAGCCGGCGCGAGAAGCGGGTGGAGGTCACGCGCCCGGCCGGGTCGCCGTCGGCGCCGACGATCTGGGCGCCCTCCTTCGGCACGGCCCCGTTCCGCCCCTCGAAGCCCACCAGGGCGAACCGCTCGCCGCGGCGCTGGTACCACTCGATCGCGTAGCGCCCGATCCAGTCGTTCTCCTTGTCGAGCTTCACGATCCACGGCATGCCGGCCTCGAACGGCTGGGACTCGGCGTTCGTGTCCTGGCCGATGATCACGTGGCCCTTCTCGAGCCGGAGCACGCGCTGGGGCTCGAGCCCGAACGGCTTCACGCCGAACTCCACGCCCGCCTCCATCAGCCGCTCCCACAGGTACTCGCCGGCGGCGGTGGGGTAGTGGATCTCGTAGCCGAGCTCGCCCACGAACCCGATCCGCAGGATCAGGCAGGGCACGCCCGCGATCTCGGCGTGCCCGGCGCCGAGGTACGGGAACGCCTCGTTCGACAGGTCGAAGCTCGTGAGCTTCGCGAGCGCGGTGCGTGCGTTCGGCCCGGCCAGGTTCACGGCCGCGATGGCGGACGTGACGTTCACGATCTGGCAGTCCATGTTCCAGACCGCGTTCCACCACGTGAACCACTGCTCCATGCCGCCGGCGCCAGACGAGGTCGTCGTCACGTAGTACTCGGTCTCGGACAGCCGGGCGACCGTGCCGTCGTCGAGGATCGACCCGTCGTCGCCGCACACGATGCCGTAGCGGACGCGCGCCAGCTTCATGTCGCCGTAGCGGTTGGGGTAGAGCCGCTCAAGCAGGGCAGCCGCCTCCGGCCCGCGCACGATCAGCTTGCCGAGCGTTGAGACGTCGATCAGGCCCAGCGACTCGTGCACGGCCGCCGTCTCCTCCTCGGACTCGCCGTAGTCGTACGGCCGCTTCCAGTCGCCGGCCCAGAGCATCTTGCCGCCCTGCTCGGCGTGCCAGTGGTGGATCGCCGTGCGCTTCACCGGCTCGTAGCCGCGCGCGGCCAGGAGCGAGAAGCTCGTGGGGTTGTGCGGCGGCCGGGCGGTGGTGACGCCGGCGCGCTCCTCGTCGGGGTCGACGCCCAGCTCGCGGGCGATCAGAAGGCCGGAGTTCCTGTGGCACATCTTCCCCTGGCACGGCCCCATCGTCACGGTCGTGTAGCGCTTCGAGAGCTCCAGCGACGCGAAGCCCTCGTCCACCGACAGGCGCACGTCCTTCGTGGTCACGTCCTCGCAGTAGCAGACGAACTGCGTGCTCCTCGCGGCGTCGGCCTTGGCGGGCACCGCGCTCTGGGTGCCGACCGCCTCGCCGAGGACCCGCACGCCCTCCGGCACCCGGTCGGGCACGTAGACGCGCCGCTCGCGGTCGTAGCGGACGCTGCCGCCGGCCTGCACGAGCATGCCCCACTGGGCGACCGTGCCGCCGCTCATGACGACCATGTCGGCCGCGAGCGACTGGCGCTCCGAGCCGCGCGCCACGATGACGCCGGTCGCCTCGTTGCGGCCGCGCGCTTCGACCGGCGCGAACCCGGTCAGGTGCTCGATCCCGCACATCGCGAGCCGCTCGTCCTCCTCGCCGTCGCGCAGGTCCGCGACCGCCACGACCTCCATGCCGGCCTCGGCCAGGTCGCAGGCCGCGTCGATGCCGAGGTCGTCGGCCGTCACGACAACGGCCCGCTCGCCCGGCACGATCCGGAACTGGTTCACGAGCCGGCGGGCCGCCGAGCCCAGCATCACGCCGGGGAGGTCGTTCTTGCCGAAGACCAGCGGCTGCTCGACGACGCCGGTTGCGATCACGATCTCGCCGGCGCGGAACCGGTACATCGTGTTCCCCTGGTAGACGGGGACGAGGTTGCCCTCGTAGACGCCGCCCGCCCAGGCCGGCTGGACGATCTCGACGCCGGCCTCCTGGGCCTGCGCGGCCAGGTCGCCCGCGCGTTCGGCAGCGGCCGGGCCCGAGAACGCGAGCCGCCCGCCGAGCGCGAGGCCCTCCTCGACGAGCGCGGTCTCGCGGCCGTCGCGGGCCGCGGCGATCGCCGCCTCGAGGCCCCACTCGCCGCCGCCGATCACCAGCACGTCGACGTGCCGGTGCACCTTCTCGAAGCGCCCCGTACGCCGGTGGGCCGGATCGAGCTTGCCCAGGCCGGCCGCGTTTCGCAGGAACTTCTCGTAGTACTTCCAGGCCCAGCGGGGCCGGATGAACGTCTTGTAGTAGAAGCCGACCTGCATCCCGAACGACGGGGTCGCGCGGCCGACGGCGTGCAGGATGTCGGTGTCGAGCGACGGCCAAGCGTTGATCGGGTCGACCTGCATGCCGTCGGCGGCCGGCGTCATGCAGGCCCGCACCGCCGGCTCGCCGTCGACCTGGACGAGGCAGTTGGGGCACTGGCCGGAGCAGCACAGGAGGCCGCGCGGGCGGTGGTACTTGAACGAGCGCGAGAAGACCTTGACGCCGGCGTCGAGGAGCGCCGAGGCGATCGTATCGCCGGCGAGGCCGGTCACCTGCTCGCCGCGCCAGCCGAACGTCACCGGCGTCGAGCGGTCGATCAGCTCGCCGTGCCGCTCCGCCAGGCGGGTCACGCCAGGCCTCCGGGCGGGGCCGTCTGCAGCACCTGGTTCGAGCGCGTGTCGCGCTCGGCCTGGAACCACTCCCGGCACCCGGACGAGTGGAACCACCACTCGCGCTGGGGGCCGGCGACGTTCTGCTTGAAGTAGAGGTAGCCGAAGAGCGCGCGCTCGTCCTCGGACGACCTCGGCCGGACGGTCACCTCACCGCCGTAGGCGAACTCGTCCACCGGCCGGCGACCGCAGCTCGGGCACTGCAGAAGGAAGCTCATGAAGCTAGTGAGCTCCCGAGGGTGTCCTGTGGCCGTTGGTCGTCGCTCGAGCCATCGCCTCGGCGACAGCCTGGGCGAAGCTCTCCGGCCGGAACGCGAAGTTCGTGCCGACGAGCGGGATGCCGGTGATCGCCGAGGCCTCGATGGTCATGGCGCGCAGGTCCTCGGGCTCGAGGTCGTGGACGGCGTTCTTGCCGCACGCCCGCGCGAACATCTGCAGCTCCTGCGTCATCGAGTTCAGGAAGCCCTCGACGCGGTCGGCGGCCTCGTCGGCCGGGAGCCGCGCGATCAGGTCCTCGTCCTGCGTCGTGATGCCGACCGGGCAGAGGCCGGTGTGGCAGTGGTGGCAGGCACCCGGCACCGTGCCGAGCTTCTCGTAGTCCTCGAGGTAGATCGGCCGGTTGCAGTTGAGGGCGATCATGGCGGCCGTTCCGATCGAGACCGCGTCGGCGCCCAGCGCGAGCGCCTTGGCCGCGTCGACGCCGTTTCGGATCCCGCCCGAGACGATCAGGTTGACGACGCCCTCGAGCTTCATCTCGCGCAGCGCCTCCACCGCCTCGACCGTCGCCGCCATCGTCGGGATGCCGGTGTGGTTCATGAGCGAGTCTGGCGAGGCGCCCGTGCCGCCCTCCATCCCGTCGATCACGATGACGTCGGCGCCCGCCTTGCACGCGAGCTTCACGTCGTCGGGCACCCGGCAGGCGCCGATCTTGACGTAGATCGGGATCTGGCCGTCGGTCGCCTCGCGCAGCTCCTCGATCTTGATCTGCATGTCGTCGGGGCCGACGAAGTCGGGATGGCGAACCGGCGAGCGCTGGTCGACCCCCGGAGGGAGCTGGCGGGCCTCGGCGATGATCGGCGAGACCTTGGCGCCGAGCAGCACGCCGCCAGTGCCCGGCTTGGCGCCCTGGCCGACCACGATCTCGGCGGCGTTGGCAATGCGCAGGTGGTGCGGGTTGAAGCCGTAGCGGCTCGGGAGCACCTGGTAGACGAGCTGGTCGGACGCCTCGCGCTCGAGGTCGAGCATGCCGCCGTCGCCGGTGGTGGTCGAGATCCCGGCCCGGGTGGCCGCCATGCCGAGCGCCTGCTTGGCGTTTCGCGAGAGCGCGCCGTAGCTCATGCCCGCGATCGTGATCGGCGTCGAGAGCTTGATCGGCTTCGCGCCGTGGCGGCCGCCGATCTCGATCGAGGTCGCACAGGCCTCGCGGTAGCCCTCGAGCGGGACGCGCGAGAGCGTGCACGGCACGAAGGTCAGGTCCTCGAAATGCGGCGGGCGCTTCGTCATGCCGAGGCCGCGGTTCGTGTAGCGGCCCAGCTCGGCCTTCGACTGGATGTCCTCGATCGTCTCCGGCGACCACACCCACAGCGGCTGCAGGACGTGGCCGTCGCGACCCCGAGGGATGCCGTCGCTCACAGGGCTCCCCTCCATGCGTCGTACTCGTGCTTCGAGAAGTTCCACAGCTTCTTGCCGGCGACGAGCTTCTTCCAGTCGAGGCCGCCCGTGGAGATCCCGTGCGGCTCGAGCTCGCCGGCCAGCAAGGCGCGGTCATCGTCGGTCAGCTCGGCCTCGATGCAGTCGGCGCCGAGCGAGTGGACGGTCCCGCCGACGTACACGGTGCCCTCGTACATCGAGTCGCCGATCCCGTCGGCTGCGTCGCCGCAGACGATCATCGTGCCGCGTTGCATCATGAACCCGGACATGTAGCCGACGGAGCCGCCGACCACCAGGGTCCCGCCCTTCATCGAGATGCCCGAGCGGGCGCCGGTCGTGCCGGCGACGAAGACGCGGCCGCCGCGCAGCGTCGCGCCGGCCGACGAGCCGCCGTTGCCGTGCACGTCGATCGATCCCGACATCAGGTTCTCGCCGACGCTCCAGCCGCACGACCCGTTGACCGTGATCCGGCCGCCGTCGCTCATGCCGCCGCAGTACCAGCCCACGGGGCCGTCGAAGATGACGTGGATCGGGGTCATCACGGCGACGGCCAGGCAGTGGCGGGCGGCCGGGTTCGCGAGCCGGATCTCGGGGACGCCGTCGGCGGCGGCGCGCTTGATGGCCTGGTTGATCTCGCGCGTCGTGTGCGCAGAGCAGTCGATCTCGCTCGTCAGCGTAGCCACCAGCGCACCTCACCAGCGGCCAGCTCGCGCGGCTCGAGGGTCGCGTCGCCGTCGACGCTGCGGATTGCGACCTCCTCGGACGCGATCATCGCGATCTCGTCGTTCTCCGTGTAGAGCAGCGGCTTCAGGGCGAAGCGATCGCGTGCGCAGCCGATGCCCTCCGCCGTCGAGATCAGGTAGCTGAACGTGCCGTCCAGGTCGGAGATCGAGGCGCGCAGCGCGTCCTCGAGGCTCTCGCCGGCGGCCAGCTTGTCGGCGATGTAGACCGCGATCGCCTCGGAGTCGTTTCCGGTCGCGAACCGGTGGCCCTGGTTCTCGAGCTTGCGGCGCAGCTTGTGGTAGTTCGTGATGTGGCCGTTGTGCACAACCGAGATGTCGGGGAAGGGCCGGGCCCAGAACGGGTGCGAGTGGGCGACGTCGACGACCGACTCGGTCGCCATGCGCGTGTGGCCGATCGCGTGACTGCCCTCGAAGCCGGCAAAGGGCGACGAGCGCTCCACGTCGTTGGCGTCCCCGACCTCCTTCACGATCTCCATCGAGCGGCCGATCGAGAAGACCTCGACGTGCGGGACGCCCTCCACCGCGTCGGTCAGGTCGCCCAGGTCGCCGTCGTAGGCCACCCGGGCGCGCAGGTTGGGCCCGTCCATCGCGTGGTCGCGCACGCCGCCGGCCCGCTCCAGCGTCTCGAGCACCCGCTCGGGCGTGCCGGAGTTGGCATCGATCCGGGCGCGAAGGACGAAGGAGCCGTCCTCGGGCGGGCCGTACAGGGCGATTCCGGTCGAGTCGGTCCCGCGCCGGCCCATCGGCAGGAGCATCCCGTGGAGGACGCGCCCGATGGCCCCCGTCCGTGCCGCGTCCTTATAGACAAACCCACACAGCCCGCACATGGGCGCACCCCTTCCGTGGACCGACGCGAATCCTACGCTGGATCGGCCGCGAGCGGCAGTGCCGGGTGACAACGAATTCCGGGGGACGGTGTGTGCGAATCCACCAGAGCCGAGCATCGATTGCGCGGAGGAGCCGGCGCAAGCGTGCTGCCGGACACAGTCCATCGACGATGATCGCATGCGAGCGGACGACCGATGGAGGTGTGCCGTACAGGAGTTCGGAGCAGGCGTGGCGATCGTGAGCGGAGCCGTGCTCGCCGCGCTCATGTTCCAGCGCGTCGCCGAGCGCAGCCAGATCCCCGCCCCGGTCGTCTTCCTCGTCGTCGCGGCGGCGGCATCCGACGTGATCACCCCGCTTCGCACCGCGCTCTCGCCCACCGACGTCAGTTGGATCGCGTCCGCGGCCCTGATGGTGATCCTGTTCGACGGTGGTGTCTCGCTCGGCTGGCGACGTGTGAGGTCCGTGCTCGGGCCGGTGGCGATGCTCGGCGCAGGAGCCACCCTTGCAGCAGCCGGTGTGATGGCCCTTGCGGCTCACGCCGTGCTCGGCCTGGGCTGGGCGGCGTCGGCGGCCGTCGGCGTCGCTCTCGCTCCGACCGACCCGGCGGTCGTGTTCTCGGTCATCCGCGAGGGTGGGCTCCGAGAGCGGCCCAAGGCCCTCCTCGAGGCGGAGTCCGGATTCAACGATCCGGTGGCGATCGCGTTGATGGTCGGCGTGGTCGCCGCAGTGCATGACGGCAGTCCGTGGCTCTCCACCGTCGCCGCGACACTGGCTCGTGAGCTCGCCGTGGGTCTGGCGGTTGGCTTCGCCGGCGCCTGGTTGGCGATCCGCGTTCTCAAGCATCTGACCGAGCCGCGCGAGACCCTGCAGCCGATCGTCGCGCTCTCCGCGGCCGGCCTGATCTTCGGCACGGCCGCCGCGCTCCACGGCTCGGGGTTCCTGGCGGTCTTCGTCGCCGGGCTGCTCCTGGGAGATGCCGACACCACGGTCGGCGACGACGTGCGCGACTTCCACTCCGAGCTGGCGGCTCTTGCCGAAGTCGTCGTGTTCGTGTCCCTGGGCTTGACAGTGCACCTCGCCGCCCTTGGGCTCGGTGGGGTCGTCGACGGCCTTGTCCTGACCGCGATGCTGCTTGTTCTTGCGCGCGTTCCTGTCGCGCTCGTGCTCCTCGCGCCTTTTCGTCTCTCGTCCGGCGAACGTCTCTTCGTCGCGTGGGCCGGCCTGCGCGGCGCCGTGCCGATCCTGCTGGCCTCGCTCGCGCTTATCGGGGAGATCCCCGATGCGCGGCGGATCTACGGGCTGGTCTTCGTCGTCGTCGCCACCTCCGTCCTCATTCAGGGGATAACGATGCCGCGGATGGTGGCGAGGCTGCAGGTCGGTCAGAACAGCGTCAGGTAGCTCTTGACCTCCCACGGCGTCACCTGCTCGTGATACTGCGTCCACTCCTCCTGCTTGGTGCGTACGAAGTAGTCGACGTAGTCCTCGGCGCCGGTGTTGCCAAGGGCGTTGCGCATGACCGGATCCTTTGCCAGGTTCCTGGTGGCGTCCAGCAGGTTGGCGGGCAGGAGCTCGATCTTGCGCCGTTTCAGCTCGCGAGCGCTCAGCTCGTACAGGTTGTCGTCGTTGGTCGGGCCGGGATCGATGTGGTGCTCGACTCCGTCCAGGCCGGCCGCGAGCAGCACGGTCGCCGCGAGATAGGGGTTGCAGCTGCCGTCGACGGTGCGGTCCTCGACATGTCCGCCCGGGCAGCGCAGCATCTGGGTGCGGTTGTTGCGGCCGTGGCTGACGTACACGGGTGCCCACGTGGCCCCCGACGTCGGCCGGCCGGTCGCCGTCGTGAGCCGCTTGTAGCTGTTCACGGTGGGCGCGGTCACGGCGATGTAGGCCTTGGCGTGCTTCTTCAGGCCGCCCAAGAAGTGATATCCGAGCGTCGAGAGCCCGAGCCCATTGGGATCGGACGGGTCGTCGAACAGATCGCGCTGCCCGGACTCGTCCCACAGCGACATGTGAAAGTGACCGCCGTTGCCGGTCAGGTGGCCGAACGGCTTGGGCATGAACGTGGCAAGCAGGCCACGCTCCTGCGCCATGGCGTGCACCATGTACCGGAAGAAGATCGCCCGGTCGGCCGTGGTGAGGGCATCCGCGAACTCGAAGTTCGACTCGAACTGGCCGTTGGCGTCCTCGTGGTCGTTGGCATACGAGCCCCAGCCGAGCTCGTTCACATACGTTGAGAGCGTGCTCAGGAAGTCGTAGTGCCGGGTCAGGCCCTTCATGTCGTAGCAGGGCTGATCGAGGCGGTCGAGCGGGTCGGCAAGCTCGATGCCGCCCTGCTCGTTCTCTCGGAGCAGGAAGAACTCGAGCTCCATCCCGAACTTGAAGGTGAAGCCGAGCTCCTTCGCCCGGTCGATCTGACGGCGCAGGATTGTCCGCGGGCAGTAGCCGAACTCCTGACCCTCGACGTGGATGTCACAGGCGAACCGGGCGAGCCCCGGCTTGAAGGGGACGGGCGTGTAGCTGTTCAGATCCGGGATCGCCATCATGTCCGGGGAAGCCGGCGTCTGCCCGATCGGGCCGGCGGCGAACCCGGCGAAACCCGCCCCCTCGGCCACCAGGCTCTCGAAGTTCGACATGGGCACGAGCTTGGCCGACGGCTTCGCGTTCATGTCGACGAATTGTGCGAAGAAGAACTCGATTCCGTCCTCCTCCGCGCGCCGACGGATCGCATCGACCATCGGGCGTGCGAACGTAGTCGCCATAGATTCGTCCCCTCCTCTGCTCCGGGTACTCGCAGCAGACAATCTCCCACGAATCGGAGCAATTGCAAGTCCCGGCCCATGCGATCGCGATTGCGAGCGCAATATGCCGGGTATGCCGAGATCAATGCGCTCGGCCATCCTGCATCGCCTCGAGGGACGCGTCGGCGACCGTCCGCACGCGGCCCCGCTCAGCGTCCGTCGGTTCGTGCTCACATGCGCTCGCTGCGGTCGCCCCGAGGCGATCACGGTGGCGGTCGTCGGGGACGGCGGTCGCCCGCGAGTTGAGGAGCTGGGCGGCTGCCGATGCGGCGCGCGACTCCTCAGGAGTACCGGCGGAGCCCTGCCTCCAAGCGCAGCAGCTTGAGCTCGATCTCGACCAGGAGCCAGTCCTCGCGGGCCATGTCCAGCCCCGTCAGGTCGCGGATCCGGCCCAGGCGCTGGCGGAGCGTGTTCGGGTGCACATACAGCACTTGCGCCGCGGAGGCGATGTTCCCCCGCCGCTTGAGGTACTCCTCCAGTGTGAGCAGCAGCTGGGTGCAGTGGCGCCGGTCATAGTCGTCGAGCTTCCGCAGCGCCTCTCCCCGGGCGTCGCGCACTCGGCCGTCCTGTGAGACGCGAAGGAGGTACTTGTACGCGCCGAGGTCGTCGAAGCGGATGACGCCGGGCTCGCGGCTCACCAGGGCGGCGGCGGTCAGCGCGCTGGCGGCCTCCTCGAACCCCGTCGGGTAGCTCGACGGGTCGTCGCAGCGGTTTGAAAGGCCGATCGCAAGGGGCTGCCTTGCGTTCAGCGTCGCGTGGAGGGCGCGCAGCGCATCCACGGCCTCCTGCTCGCTCCCGGATTTGAGGCGCAGCAGGCCGCGGACCGTGGCATCCCGGCGGTCGAAAAGGGAGCCGGGGAACTGGCGAGCAGCGGCCGACTCGAAGGCGATGCACACGTCGTCCCACTCGGGACCCGGCTCTCCGAGGGGCCCCGCCTCGAGCGCGACATGCGGCTGGCGCAAGTCGCATCCGAGCGACCGGCCGCGGTCGAAGACGTCCGGCGCGGTCGAGCCCCGCGAGAGGTCTTCGAGGAAGTCCTTGATCGCGTTGCGCTCCGTGAGCCGGTCAATCAGCTGTGCCTTCTGCACGGCGACGGCCGTCTGGCCCGCGATCAACGCTGCGACCTCGCGCTTCTCGGGCGTCGCGGCCTGGGAGCGCCCGAGCCTCACCGCGAGGAATCCGAGCAGCTCCTCCCCGGACACAAGCGGTGCGACCAGCGGCACGGTGTCGGGGTGGCCCGGCCAGACCAGCGCGGCCAGACGCGTGCTGGCGGGCTCGCCGTTCTGGTGGGCGAGCTCCACGGCCAACCCTGGGGCCGTCACCTGAGCGGCGGCGGCCGATCCCGGCGGCCACCGCGCCGCCAGACGCAACGATGCCCCGTCGGCGTCGACCAGGAACAACTGGCAGGCCTCAGCCTCGAGCAGCGCGTGCGCCCGGCGCGCGACCTCGGGCATAAGCGTCTCGAGCGTCGCCGCCGCCGCGATGGTGCGTGCCAGTGCAGACATGTCCTCGACGAGCGCGAGCCTCCGCCGTGTGTCCTGGTAGAGCCGTGCGTTCTCGATCGCGCCGGCCACCAGGCTCGCCCCATGCGTGAGGAAGTCCATGTCCGCCTGGCTGAGCTCCCTCGGAGCCTCGGCGTGGAGGGCGATGACGCCGAGGACGCCGCCATCTTTGCCTCTCAGCGGCACGCCGAGAAACGACTGATACTGGTCCTCGTCTGCCTCCGGGACCACTTTGATCCGCGGATCGTTCAGGGCGTTGTCCGCCAGGAAGACCGATTCGTCGTGCTGGGCGACCCATCCTGCGAGGCCCTCGCCGGGTTCGAACCGGAGCCGGCCGACGAGCGCGCGGTACGGATCCGAGACCGCTCGCAGCGTCAGCGAGCCGTCGGGCTCCACGAAATACACGAACGTCGCATGGCAGTCGATCGCCTCGCTCACCAGATCGACGATCGCGACCAGGACGCGTTCGAGGTCAAGGGTTGACGAGACCGTCCGGATGATCTGGTGGAGGTACCTGTCGTCCACCGCGCGCGGGGCCTCCCGAAGCCGCGATGCGGCGGCCGGGGTGTGCGCTGCGGACATGTGGAAATCGTACATGCGCACCGGCCCGGACACATCCGGACGCACCATGGCGAGAGCCCCGCAGGTCGCGGGGCTCTCGCCGTTTTCAGACTGCTCGCTAGGCGGTGTCGCCTTGCGCTGTCTGCTCCCGGATCTCGTCCTTCGTGACGCACGCCGGGCAGATACGGCCCTGGCCGTCCTCGGTATGGCCCCAGGCGTGGGAGGACAGGAGGCCCCACACCTCCTGGCGGCCGCAGATCCGGCAGCTCAGCCGCTTCACGCGGACGCTCCGGTCACTGGTTACCCCAGTGCGTGGCCTGGGTGACGAACAGGACGATCACGATGCAGACCAGGCAGATCGCGATCACCGCGTATTCGAACTCCTTGCGATGGGTCTGCATCGGGTCGAACTCCGGGTGCTTCTCAGGCACGCTCGCCTCCTTCGTGATGACCGGTTCTCATGCGCTCGCCGCCGGTGGGGGTGGAGGTGTGGGCGCCGCGGCGCCTGCGCCCGACTGGGCGGCGCGGAGCCGCTGAGCCTGGGCGATGAGCCGTGTGTCCTCGGTCACGACCCAGGCCACAAGCGCGGCCACCATGACGATTATGCCGAGCGCGACCAGGAGGAGGGTGCCGTTGCTGGCGCCCAGCCAGAACGAACTGGTCGTCTTGGCGTCGAACGTCTGGTTGGACGCGTAGGTGTAGAAGGCTGCGCAGTGCTCGTAGGGCTTGATGGTGCCGTCGGCCGCCGCCACGCCGTGCTGAACACAGCTCGGAACGGAGTCAATGGCCATGCGTCTCCCTTCTCATACGTACCTCTCCGGGAACTCGTCGCGGAGGCGGCGGTCCTTGCGGAAGCCCCAGATGAAGAGGCCTCCGACCACCGCGATCTGAAGCACGAGTCCGAGTATCAAGGCGAACATCTCCTACTGCCTCCGCACCTGGTTGTACGCCTCGAGTAAGACGGGCGCGGCGTCGACCTCATCGCCGTTGGGCAGGATGATGGGCTCGCTCGGCCGTTCGAACTCCGGATAGAAATCGGTCTCGAATTCGGCAATGTCGAGCCCTTCGAGCTCCACCTCCAGGGGGACGCGGAGCAGGCCGGCCTTCCTGAGGATCAGGGCCGGGATGTATCCGCCGAAGAACCCCAGCGGGAGGAAGGTCATGAGTCCCATCAACTGCCCGCCCATCGAGGACGGGACGTTGTTGACCCCCGTTGGGTACCCCGATGCGAAGAGCCCCACGGCGATGATCCCCCAGAAGCCAGAGTAGCCGTGGACGGCCACCGCCCCGACCGCGTCGTCGACGCGCATCCTGCGCTCGATGAAGTGTCCGACGAACACCGCGGTGCCGCCGCCGAACATCGCGATCAGATAGTCGAGGGACGGCGAGTAGACGTCGGCGCCGGCCGACACCGAGATGACACCGGCGAGACCCCCCGACAGCGTCCAGAAGGGGTCTCCCTTGCTGGCGAAGTACCCGCCGGTGAAGCCGCCGGCGAACCCGACTGTGATCGCGAAGAAGATCGATCCGAGCGTCGTGGGCGAGAGATAGATGTTGAGCCAGCCGGGGAACGACGTGGACGTGATGACGAGACAGGCGGCATAGAAGCCGTAGAACCCCGTGAAGATCAGCATGAGCCCCATCAACGTCAGGTGCAGGTTGTGGGGTTTGAATGTCCGCGCAAGTCCGGCGCGATCGTATTTCCCGATACGGGGCCCAATCTGGAAGAGGACTCCAAGGGTGAAGGCGCCGGCGACGCCGTGCACGACCGCCGAGGCGATCGAGTCGTGGAAGCCGAAGCCGGTGGTGAGCCAGCCGCCCGCGCTCCATCCCCAGGCTGCGTCGAGGATCCAGATGACGGAGCCGAGCATGACGGTGAGCAGGAGGTAGGCAGAGACCCGCGCCCGCTCGATGATGGCGCCGGACATGATCGACCCGGTCGTCCACGAGAAGAGCAGGAACGCGCCCCAGAACACGGCGCTGATGTGGTCGGTCAGGTTGGGGGCCAGATTGGCGGACCACGGATACGTGGTGGCGCAGAACTGGAGGCCGCCCTGGAGGCTGTCGGGCCCCTGCGGGATGAGACCGGTCTCCATGCAGCCGTAGATCCACCAGCCGAAGTACAGGAACGTGGGCGTGACGACCGCGATCGTCAGGATGTTCTTGATGGCGGTGGACATGACGTTCTTCCGTCGTGCCGCCCCGGCTTCGTACGACATGAAGCCGACGTGGATCAGCCACATCACGACGACCGTCCAGTAGTAGAACTGCTCGGTCAGGATCTGGCTGTCGAGACTGATCTTGTCGGTGAGCGACTGGATCGTCTCCGCCAGCGCCGGCAGCGCCAAGAGGACATGGCTCACGGGCCGGCCTCCTCATCGACGTGAATCGCGCGTCCTCGTCCGCGTGAGAGCGCGAGTCGTCCGGACCTCATCGAATCACCACCTGCCTTTCGCTTGGTCGTGACCTCGTCCCGGCTCCGGGATCGGACGACACTACAGCACGCCACGGATGAGCGAAACCCCCCAATTCCTGGCGTGCGAGGACGCGATCAGGGGCTGGTATCGCGGTTCACCTGGGTCACGCCGCCCGTCGCGGCGTCGACCACGACGACGGTCACGTTCGTATGCCCACCGTTGGCCGCACGCTGCCAGAGCGAGACCGCCCAGTAGGTCCTGGATGGGATGCCGCGCCTGACGAACCTGACATTCGCGCCATCAGGGTGGTACGTGATCTGGCCCTTCGCGATCGCGACGGCCTCGCTCTGGGTGACCTGTTGTTGGGCCTCGCCGCAGCTTCGAGACGCCAGGAAGGTCAGCGGCAGGAGCAGGAGGAGCGCGAAGAGGCGCGGATCGATTGGCAGCCGCGGTGCGCGCCGGCGCTCGACGGACTCGCTCACCCTTCGCCGGTCCTGTGCTGGTAGTAGACGTAGCCGCGCAGCAGCAGGTAGCCGAAGAAGTGCGTCAGGAGCGCGAGGCTGAACCACCAGGCCTTGAGGCGGAACGACATCCGCAGCGGCCGCAGCTCGATCACGGTCAGGTACAGCACGACCAGGAGAGTCAGCGACACCAGAGGCGGCACGCCCCCACGCTGCGACTGGAAATACATCAGGACTGCCACGGCGAGGATCGTCCGCCATCGGCTCGGAAACGTCAAGTCAGCCCGGCGGCTCGCCGCGCTCGCCGCGTAGAATCGGCCGTCCCCGGCCCCGCTGTCCTCGACCGCGCGGCAGGCCCCAATCGTGACCATACGCACGAAGCTCTATGCCGCCATCGTCGTCACCGTCCTCGGACTGACGGTCGTGGCAGGCGTGGGGATCTGGGGGATGAGCCGCGTTGGCGACCGGTTCGACGCCGTGCAGGCCGCATCGACCGCAAGCGCAATCGCCCTGCAGCTCAAGTTCGACGTCACGGATTACAACGGGTGGCAGACGGCGTATGGCTATGACGACGGCCAGAGCCGCCCGCAGTTTCTCCGGTCGGTCGCCCGGTTCAACGCGGACAGGGCCCGCGCACACCGATTGCTGACCGGGGCCGCCGAGCGGCCGCTGCTCCGGCGCATCGACGACGCGTCCGACGACTTCATGCGGCTCGACGCCGAGGCGTATGCCGCCGTGCGGGCCGGGCGCGCGGCGGAGGTCAAGCGCCTCCTCCTCGGGCCCGAGATCGTCAACTTCCACCGGGCGGCGGCGGCGGCTCAGGGCCTTGCGGGCCTCGAGGGCAGGACCGCCGCCGCCGAGAACGCCCGTTTCCGGGACACCCGTCGCGACGCGCTGCGGCTGCTTCTGATCGCCGCCCTGGTCACGGGCCTGTTCGTCATCATCCTGCTCCTGACGGCGAACGACGTCGCTAAAGCCGCGGAGGGACGGATCGAGGATCCCCCGGCCGACGGTCCCGAGTAACGGACGTGTCCGCCCAGGACCTCACCCTCACGGTCTCGCTGATCCTGGCCTGCGGCCTCTTCGCGCGTCTGGTGGCCGATCTCATCGGCCTGCCCGAGATCGTGATCATGGTCGGCTTCGGCGTGCTGATCGGGCCATCCGCGCTCGATATCGCCGAAGCCCCGATCGGATCGGTCGGGGTGGAGCTCATCCTGACGGTCGGTGTCGGCTTCATCCTGTTCTACGGTGGTCTCAGCCTGTCGCTCCATGTGCTCCGGACCGTGAGCCTCGGCTTGAGTCTCCTCGTGCTGCCGGGAGTCGTGCTCACCGCGATCGTCACCGGGCTCGCCGCGGCCGTCGTCTTCGGTCTTCCGGCCGATGCGGCCCTCCTGATGGGCGCCGTGCTGGCTCCGACCGACCCGGCGATCCTGATCCCGCTGTTCTCGCGCATCCGCATCCGGCCCAAGGTGTCCCAGACCGTTATCGCCGAGTCCGCGTTCAACGACCCGACCGGCGCGATCCTGGCGCTTGCGATCGCGGGCGTCGTCGTGACGGGCCACGCATCGGTCACGTCCGAGCTGGCGTCGTTCGTTCGCAACCTCGTGTCGAGCGCCGCGATCGGGATCGTCGTGGGCTTCGTGCTTGCCGCCACGGTGTCAAGCCGGCGTATCGGGATCTGGCGAGAGTCCCCGGCGATCGCCGCGCTCGTCGCCGTCTCCGCTGGGTACTTCTCGCTGGAGTCGATCGACGGCAGCGGGTACCTGGGGGCGTTCATCGCCGGCCTCATCGTTGGGAACATGGAGCTCTTCGGGCTCGACATGCACCCGCGCCACGCGCGCGAGCTCCTGAGCTTCGTCACCAGCGTGGCCGACATCGTCACGATGCTCGTGTTCATCACGCTCGGAGCGAACCTGCCGCTCGAGGACATCTGGCAGCACCTGTGGTCGGGGCTGGCGGTGCTCGCGGTGTTCATCCTGGTCGCCCGTCCGGTAGCGGTCCTGGTGTGCACGTATCCGGACAGGCGCGCGCGATGGACCCGGTCCGAGAGGCTCTTCCTGTGCTGGACGCGTGAGACGGGCGTCGTTCCGGCGGCGCTCGGGGGGATCCTGCTTCAGACGAACGTGCCCCATGCCCAGCTGATCGTCAGCGTCGTGGCGCTGGCGATCGTGGCCACCCTGCTCGTTCAGGCGACGACGGCGAGCTGGCTGGCCAACCGGCTCGGGCTGATCGAGCCCGAGTGGACGGTTGACACTCTGGAGCCCGCGCCCGTGGCCGGTGGGACATAGACCCGGCGCCCGGCGCGTCGGTAGGATATTCCTGGCACGCCAGGAGAGGAGCTTTTGTATGGCAACGGTCGTTCCCGATTCGGCCATGAACGGGCTGGATCCCATGTTCAACCCCGAGTGGTATCTCACCGAGGAGCAGCTCGGGCTGCTCGAGCGCCTGAAGCAGATCTGCGAGGAGACCATCCGGCCACTCGCGGCCGAGAACGACAGGACGCTGACGTTCCCGCGCCTGAGCCTCGAGGCGCTCGCGCCCGACGGCTTCCTCGGTTTGATGCTGCCGAAGGAGTGGGGAGGACTCGGCCAGAACCACGTCATGTACGCGAACGTCACCGAGACGATCGCGCGCTACGGGGACGCGTCCTGCGCCATGTGCTACGTCATGCACATCGGTGCCGTCGAGGCGCTGAAGCTGCGTCCCACCGAGTACACGATCGAGAAGTACCTGAAGAAGGTGCGCGACGGCCTGATCGGGACGCTCTCGTACTCGGACCCCGAGACCGGGTCGCACTTCTGGTACCCGATCGCGTCCGGCGCCCGCCGCGTCGACGGCGGTTTCGAGGTGCTGAAGAAGGCGTCGTGGACGACGTCGGCCGGGTTCGCCGACTTCTACGTCCTCCAGACGACGTCGCCCGACTACGGCGGCGACTACTCGAACCTGTCGGTGTTCGTCGTCGACAAGGACGAGATCGAGGCGAAGCCCGAGGAGTGGGACGCCATGGGCCTGCGCGGGAACCAGTCCGGCTCGCTCCTGCTCGACTGGAAGTTCGTCCCCGAGGGCCAGTTGGTCGGCCCTGTCGGCGACGGCGCCAACTCGAACGACGAGTCGGTCGACCCGAACTTCCTGATCGGCTCGTCCGGCACGTGGAACGGCATCTCGCTCGGCGCGATCGACATCGCGATCCGCCACACCACTCGCAAGACCCACAAGGACGTGGGCCTCCGGGTGTGCGACTACCCGACCATCCAGGACACGGTCGGCGAGGCGATCATGGACACGAACGCCTCGCGGTCGTTCGTCTTCGGCGTCGCCCAGGCGCTCGACGGCGTGACCGACGGCTCGCAGACGAACCCCGCGGTGGGTGAGCTGGCCCGCGGCAACTACCTGCACTGGCTGTGGCAGATCAAGTTCAACGCGGCCAAGAACGTGGCCCACGTCGTCGACAAGATGCTGCACTGCTGCGGCGGCACCGGCTTCAAGAAGGAGCCGCTCCAGCTCGAGCGCTACCTGCGCGACGGCAAGGCCGGCTGGGTGATGGGCCCGACCAACGAGGTGCTGCGCCAGTTCGTGGGGAAGACCGCCCTCCTGGGCATGGAGTCGCTCGACTACTGGAACCAGGTCATCAACCGGCGGGCGCTCGAGAACGAGTTCAAGAAGATGACGGCCGACCAGAAGCGGGAGCTGGCAGAGAAGCTCCTCGCCGAGGCCGGCTCGGCGTAGACGGTCAGGCGGCGGGAGCCGGCGGCAGCGCCGGCGGCCCGCCGCCGTTGGCCGACCGCACGCTCCAGAACGTCGCCGCTCCGGCGAGCGCGGCGCCGGCCAGCACGGCAGCCACCCCGAAGTAGCCCGAGCGCTGCGAGAGCGAGAGGGTGAGGACGCCGCCGGTGAAGATGACCGCGACGGCGATGCCGGGCGTCGCCCGCCACCAGGCGATCGCGACGCTCGCGGCCAGGAGCCCGGCGAGGAACAGGTCACGGCCGGCGTCGGCGGTCCCGCCGAACGCCCTGGCCTCGGCCGCGGCGGCGAGCATGATGGCGGCGGCGACCAGCAGGTTCCGGCGCTCGGCCTCCCACGGCACCTTCCATGCGGCGGCGACGGTGACCGCCGCCGCGACGGCCAGGATGAGGGCGGGAGTCCACCTGTCGGTCGAGGTGCCGAAGAAGACCGGGATCGGCGCTGCGCTCTGGAGCTCGATCCCGAAACCGACCGCGAGCGCGACCACGAGCACCCAGCGCGGCTGCCGCGTCAGCGCGTAGGCGCCAGCGAACGCCACCGCCGCTACGAGGAGGCCGGCCGATGCCGCGTCCCGAAACGGTGAGAGGATGTCGCCGGCGGACCCGAGGAACGAGGCGGCGGAGGGCGGCGAGTAGGCGAGGAGCGCGATACCGGCCGGGACGAACGGCACTGCCAGGGCCGCTGCGAGGAGCGCGTCGGTGGAGTTAGGACCGCCGCGCCGTGCGAGCACGACGTGCAGGGCGAGAAGGGCCGCGCCGGCCACGAGGAGGATGGCCCCGTCCTCGTTTCTGCTCAGCGAGTGCCCGCGAAGGACGATGTCGAAGGCGCCGACCGCCACGAGCGTCGCCCCGGCGAGGCGAGCGGCCCGCAGCCAACGGGGGTCGAACCTGCCCATGGCACTCGGTTCGGCGCCGGCTGCGGATCACCTGCCGGGGAGCGGGTCGCCCCGCCCCCCGGCTCCGGTTCGATCAGATCGACGTGGTGGGAGTGTCCATCGCCCTCTCCTCCTCGGGCATCGAGGCGGCGGGCAGCCGCATCTGCAGCGGCTTCTTGTCCTGGACGACGACCCGGACGATGTACAGGCCGAGCGCGATGATCAGGATGGCGATCGAGGGGATCAGCGTCGACCGGGTGCTGGCGCCGTAGGCGAGGCCGACGTTGGCCGCTCCGAAGATGAGGAGCGTCAGGTCGAACACGAAGAGGGCGCAGCAGACCGCAACCCAGGTCGAGCCGACCTTGATCGGGCGCGGCCAGTTCGGCCGGTCACGCCGCAGCAGGACGAATCCGGACGTCGCGAACACATGGCACAGCACGTAGCCGAGGTTCGAGAACACCAGGATCTTGAGCGCCCCGATCGGATCGGACGCGTAGGTGAACAGCAGCACGATGTTGAGCAGCGCGTCCACCGTCATCGCGTTCGCCGGAACGTGGTAGCGGTTGAGCCTCCCCAGCCAGCGGATCGTCATCCCGTCCTGCGAGATGCCGTAGAGCGCCCGCGATCCGTCCGCCGTTGCGGTGTTCATCGCGAGCACGATTCCGGCGCAGAGCAGGATGATTGCTATCCCCGTGCCGGTCCCGAGGATGTCGTGGAACGTGTCGGCGTAGAAGCTGCCGAGGTAGTTGTCCGTGGTGATGTTCTGGTCGCCGAACGTCCCCACGGCGCCGAGCGGCAGCAGGCCGTAGGTGATCACGCCGAACACCGCGGCGACCCGCAGGGCCTTCGCGGTGTCCCGCTCGGTGTCGTGGTATTCGGGCGCGAACGTCGCGCAGCACTCCATCCCGTACGACGACCAGCACATCACGTACAGCCACACGATCACGAGCTTGATGCCGTTGTCGGCGGTCAGCGAGTGCCAGTTGACGTTCGAGTGAAGGTTCGACGAGTGCCAGTCGCCGGTGATGTACGGCAGGAACATGATCACCGCGAGCGGGATCAGGAGGAGCGCGCCGGTCACGTATCCGACCCACACCGCCGGCCGCATCCCGATGACGTTGAACGTCCAGATCACGGCGATGATGACCACCGTGAGCGCGATCGGGAACGAGAAGTAGAGCGGGATCCCCAGAAAGTGGCCCGAGTGGTTCCAGAACGTCGAGTCGATCGACGAGGTGTAGAACTGGGCCTGGACCAGGAACCCGACCACGACGCCGGTGGCCGAGAGCACGACCGACCAGCCGATCCAGTACCCGAACGCCGCGACCGGCCCGACGAACGAGAGGTACTTCTTCCACGCCTCGTGCGCGTAGATCGCGATGCCGCCCGAGAGCTTCGGGAACATCGCCGCCGTCTCGGAGTAGACGTAGTTGTGGAGCGCGCCCACGACGACTGACGCGGTCCAGAGGATGACGGCGCCCCAGCCGCCCAGGCCCAACACCGATGCGCCCAGGCCCGTGATCAGGAAGCTCGGATTCGCGAGCGCCACGACGAATCCGTCGAACCAGCTGATCGTTTTGAGGAGCTCCCGTTCCTCAACTACCGCAGTGGCCATGCAAGAACCTCCCAAGAAGCCGCGATGGGCACGAAGATGCGCCGATCTTGAAGGATTCGCCGGACGGAATCAAGATCATTCCCTCACGTTCTTGCCGCACCCTTGCGGAAGGTTCCACACATCCGCGAAGATGTCGGGGATGGCCGCTCCGCGGATCACGCTGCGCTGCGATTGCGGCGCCGAGGCGCTGGTCGCCTTCGGCGACCGCTGGACGTGCGAGTCGTGCGGCCGCACCTACGACACCGCCGGGATCCCGGAGGCCGACTTCCAGGCGATCCAGGATCTGCGACGGCGATACCGGATCGCGGGGTATACCGGGGTCGTGCTCGTCGCGGCGTTCGTGCTTCTGCTCGCGCTGACGGCCCAGGAGTTCCAGCTCTTCATCGGGCTGCCGTTCATCCTCCTGGTCTGGTTCATGTACGTGCGCCCGTTCATGCGCACCCGCTACCGGCGCAGGGTGGGCGAGCTCCAGCGGTCGTGGACGCTGCGGGCGGAGGGCGAGACGTGAGGCTGCGCGAGCGGCCGTCGGCGACGCCCCCCGGCGACGTCCTCGTCGCCGGCTCGAAGCGGCGCCCGGTCGTGCTCGCGACACTGGCCGTGCCGTTCGAGCCCGAGGCGTTCCGCGTCGCGCTCCAGGCGGCGATGGAGTCCGGCGTCACGCTGATCGTCGTCGACGCGGTCGAGCTGCCGTTCTGGCCGCAGTCGATCGCCACGCGGCACGCCGACACGGAGCTCGATTCCGACCGGGCCCGGATCAAAGAGCTCGTCTCCCAGGCCGCCAGCCTGGGGGTCGAGGTGGAGCATCTGCGCGTGCGCAGCCCCCGCCCGGCGGAGGCCGTCATCCAGATCGCCACCGAGCGCCGTGCCGGGCTGCTCGTCTTCGGGCCGGACCCGAGCCGCTTCAAGCCGCGGTTCTTCTCGCGCGTCGTCCGGCGCATCCGCAAGCGCGCCTCGTGCCTGCTCTGGATCGCCGGCGAGGGCCCCTAGCCTCTACGCCGACCAGCGGGCCGCGGGCGGCACGAAGCCGCCCCGGTTCAGCCAGTTCGCGAAGTCGGCCGCCGGCAGCGGCCGGCCGATCAGCCAGCCCTGCGCCACGTCGCAGCCCAGCGCGCGCAGCCGCCGCCAGGTCTCGTCGCTCTCGACACCCTCGGCGATCACCGTGAGGCCGAGGTTGTGGGCCAGCTCGATCGTGGACTGCACGATCACGAGGTCGCCCGGGTCCTCCATCATGTTGATCACGAACGACTTGTCGATCTTGAGGTCGTTCACGGGCAGGCTCTTCAGGTACCCGAGCGAGGAGTAGCCCGATCCGAAGTCGTCGATCGCCACCTTCACGCCCATGTCGCGCAGGCGGGTGACCACCCCGCGGGCCCGCATCGGGTCGGCCATGATGACGCTCTCGGTGATCTCGAGCTCGAGCAGGTGCGGCGGCACGCGGGCCTCCTCCAGGTGCCCGGCGATCTCCTCGGGCAGCGACACGTCGATCAGGTCGCGCGTCGAGAGGTTCACCGACACGGTCAGCTCCATCCCCGCCTCGCGCCACGTACGCGCCTGGGCGAGCGCGGTCTGAACCGCGAACATGGTGAGCGAGCGGATGAGGCCGCTGCGTTCGGCGAGCGGGATGAACCGGTCGGGCATCATCACGCCGTGCCGCGGGTGGCGCCAGCGCATGAGCGCCTCGGCGCCGACGATCCGCGCCGTACGCAGGTCGGCCTTCGGCTGGTAGTGCATGACGAGCTCGTTTCGCAGCGGCGCCTGGCGCAGTTCGCTCGCGAGCTTCAGCTTGCTGGCGTCGGACTCGTCCTCGTCCGGGCGGTAGACCTCGTATCCCGAGCGTTTGGCCTTGGCGCGGTACATCGCGACGTCGGCCCGCTTCATCAGCTCCTCGAAGTCGGCCGCGTGCAGCGGATGCAGGGCGATCCCGATCGACGCCTCCACGTCGAGCGTGAGCCCCTGGATGCTGAACGGCTCCTCCAGCGTGCGGTGCACCGCCCGGGCGACCTCCTCGGCGGCCGCCGCGCCCGACACGTGCGTGAGCAGGATGCCGAACTCGTCCCCGCCGAACCGGGCGACCGTGTCGGACTCCCTGAGCACGCGGTGCAGACGCGGGCCGACCTCGCGCAGCAGGAGATCGCCGGAGTGGTGGCCGAGCGTGTCGTTGATCTCCTTGAAGCGGTCGAGGTCGATCAGGAGGAGCGCGGTGTTGTGGCCGTGGCGGGCGCTCGCGAGGATCGCCTGGTGGGCGCGGTCGCGGAAGAGGCTGCGGTTGGGGAGTGACGTGAGCGGGTCGTGGGTCGCGTCGTGCGCCGAGCGCTCGGCGTGCGCGCGCAGCTCCTCCGCGCTTCGCCGCAGCTCCCGCGACGCGCTTGCGACCAGCCGGAAGAGGACGCCGTACAGCACCGTGAGCCCGATCACGAGTACGAGGTAGAGCCGGTGGGTGTCGTGCGCGATCGCCGCCGCCACCGGCGCGTACGGCATGTAGAGCTCGAACGCCCCGACCGGCGCGCGCGTCCCCTGCGAGCGGATCGGCGTGTAGACCTCGAGCAGCGGGCCGTACCGGCGCAGGAGCGGCCGGTTCTGCGTCTCGACGTCGCCCCGGTCCGAGATCACCTCCGACGCCGTTGCCCCCTGGAGTGCCTTGCCGAGCTCCGAGGACGGCTCGCCACCGGCGCCGTGGCCGATGAGCGTCGAGTCCGTCGAGTAGACGATCGTGCGGTGCTCGTTCCAGATCTGGATGCGCGCCACGTGCAGGTCGCCCGGCGCCAGGCCGCGCACGGCGTCGTCGAGCGCCTTGGCCTGCGCAGCAGGCAGGCCGTGGGCGAGCGCCGAGTGGGTCAGATGGGGCTCGATCCCGAGCCGGACGGTCAGGTCGGCGGCCTGGACGCTCGACCGCAGCGTGCGGTCGTGGATCTGGTTTCCGAGGTAGTTCGCGAGCACGAGCCCGAGCACGACGACGGGCACCGCGCTTGCAACGGCGAACTTCCCGAGGAGTCCAATCCTGGGACGGAATTGGGAGAGCGAAAACGACAAGGCGCCAACGTGACGGGGTCAACAAAGAGAATCGGCGCAATTCCCTGCCTTCGTTAGAAGAACTGCAGCTACCAGCCGGAGCCGGCGAAGCCGATCACGCGTCCGCGCGGCACGAGCCCGTCGGCGTCCAGCCCGCCGAACGCGCCCCGGTGGAAGATGAGCGGCTCGCCGCCCGAGCCCTCGAAGTCCACCACCTCGCCGACGACCAGGTCGTGGTCCCCGGCGGCGTGGATCGAGAAGACCTGGCAGCGCAGGATCGCGAGGGCGTGCATGACGACCAGATAGCCGGCCGGGTCGACGACCGTGTGGCCGTCGGGGAACGGGACGCCGGGGCGGGCGAAGGCCAGGGCGACGTCGCGCTGGCGGCGGTGCAGCACGTTCACGGCGAAGCGGTCGCAGCGCTGCACCATCTCGAGCGTGCGCGTCCCGTGGGCGAGCGAGATGAGGACGAGCAGCGGGTCGAGCGACACGGACGTGAAGGAATTCAGCGTCATGCCCGCGTACGTGTTGCCGATCCGTGACGTCACCACGGTGACGCCGGTCGCGAACGCACCGACGACGTCGCGGAAGTCGAGCCGCCGGCCCGGGTCCTCCAACATGGCCCGAGCCTAACACCAGCCCGTGAAGGGTGGTAGACATTCCCCGTGCCACCGACCGGACGACCCGCGACGCGGCGGCTGGCCGCGGTGGAGCGCGCGCTGCGCGTGCTCGACGCCTTCGCGGACGTGGGAGGCGACGCCGGCACCAACGAGCTGGCCCGCGCCACCGGCATCAACCCGTCCACGGTGTCGCGGATCCTGGCCACGCTGGCGGCGGCCGGGTACGTCCAGCACGAGCCGGACACCGGCCGCTACCGGATCGGCGCTCAGGTGCTGAGGCTTTCGAGCCACGCGCTCGGCGGGCTCGACCTGCGGGCGGCGGCCCGGCCGCATCTCGACGGCCTGGCCGACGAGACCGGGGAGACCGCAACGCTCTCCGCACCGGGCGAGCCGGACGCGGTCACGATCGACTACGTCCTGAGCCGCGCCAGCGTGGCGTCGGTCGCCCGCGTCGGCCGGCCGAGCATCGCCCACGCCACCGCGACGGGGAAGGTGATGCTGGCGTTCGCCGCGCGCGACCTGCCGGCCGGGCCGCTTCACCGCTTCACCGACCACACGATCATCGACCCGGCCCGTCTGGCGGAGGAGGTCGCCGCCGTCCGCCGCGAGGGCCACGCCCACGCCTTGGGGGAGCGCGAGCCCGACCTGAGCGCCGTCGCGGTCCCCGTGTTCGGCGACCCCGGCCGGCTGATCGCGATCCTCGGCTTGCAGGGCCCCGAGTCGCGCTTCGGCGTGCGCGCGCAGGACGCGGCGGTCCCGCTCCTCAGCTCGCACGCGGTCGCGATCTCGGCGACGCTCGGGTATGCTGCCACATGAGATGGCAATGACATTGCCGCTGGGGCAATAACACGGAGGAGACGACGATGAGCCTGCCCGCTTCTGCGAAGTACCTCGTGATCGGCGCCGGGGTGCACGGCCTCTCGACCGCCTGGCACCTGGCCAAGGAGCAGCGCGCTCGCGGGGAGGCGCCGGACGTCCTCGTCGTCGACAAGACCGGCGTCGGCGCCGGCGCGTCGGGCATCGCCTGCGGCGTCGTGCGCAACAACTACTACCAGCCCGCGATGTCCGAGCTCATGGCCGCGAACGTCGAGGTCTGGGAGCAGGACCCGCAGGCCTTCTCCTACCACCCCGTCGGCTACGTCGCGCTGGGCGCCGCCTCGCAGGTCTCCGACCTGACCGAGGTCCACGAGCGCCAGGCGCGGATCGACTACCCGTCCGACCTCATCGTCGGCGCCTCCGAGGTGTCGGAGCACATGCGCGGGATGTTCCCGGACTGGCGCGCCCAGGGCGTCGAGGTGTGCCTGCACGAGCACAAGGGCGGGTTCGCCAACAACATGGCCTCGATGCACGGCCTGGCCGCGAAGGCCAAGGAGGCCGGCGCCCGGCTCGTCGACGGCGTGCGCGTCACCGGGCTCGAGATGGACGGCTCCGGGGCGGTAACCGCCGTCGAGACCGACCAGGGCTCCGTCGCGGTCGAGCAGGTCGTGGTCGCTGTCGGGCCGTGGGTGAAGTCCATCTGGACGATGCTCGGCCTGCCCAACACGCTCGACGTGAAGACGCCCGACGGGGACGTCCACGCCGACCAGGAGATGTGGACCTACTGGTACCTCCAGGAGGGTGAGATCGACGTCGATCCGGCTCTGCTCTCGCTCGAGGACGGCACCATGCCGCCGGTGCTCCACGTCGATTCCGACGCGCCTCTCTACGACGACGAGGGCGAGCTCGTCACCGACGAGCTCTGGGGCAACTACTTCAAGCAGGACCTGCACGGCGTCCAGGGCGGGGCCGCGCCGGTGGTGGTCGGGAACGACTTCGACGTGGACCCCTACCCGACAGCCAGCGTCGAGTCGTCGTTCGCCGACATGTGGTGCGCGTCGCTCTCGCACTGCATGAAGCGGTTCGAGGGTAAGCGGGCGACCTACAAGAACGTGCGCTCGGGCGGGGTCGGCTGCTTCACCGCCGACAGCTTCCCGGTGTTCGACTACATGCGCCCGAACGTGTACGTCATCGCTGACTCGAACCACGGCTACAAGATGATCGGCGTCGGCCGGGAGGTGGCGCGGGTGATGTCGGGCGGCGAGTCCGGCCTCCTGCGGCCGTTCCGGTACGAGCGGTTCGCGACGGGCGACCTGCACCCGGTGTCGAACAGCCCCTATCCCTGGAGCTGACCGCGGGCGTGCGCGGCGGCGATGATCGCCGCCGTGATCGCGACCGCGAGCGCCGTCTCCCGCTCTCCCAGCGCGAGTGCGGCGACGGGTGCCGTGGCGGCGCCGGCGAGGCCTGCGACGGTGGGGGCGCGGGTCGCGGCGGCCCAGACCGCCGCCACGCAGAGGCCGGCGAGCGCCACCCGCCAGTCGAGCACGAGCATGCCGCCCAGCGCCGGCCCCAGGCCCCGCCCGCCCCTGAAGCCGAGCTGCACCGGCGCGACGTGCCCGCCCACCACGGCGACCAGCGCCGCTCCGGCCGCGCCGGTCCCGGCCGCGGCCTGTGCGATCCCGACGGCGACGGCGCCCTTGGCGACGTCGAGGGCCAGGGTCACGGCGGCGGCGCGCCTCCCGAGCCTGCGACCCACGTTGCGCGCGCCGGTGGATCCGGTGGCGTGCCGGCGCAGGTCGTCGCCGGTCATGAGCCGCACGACGTAGTACCCGGTGCTGACACACCCCAGCGCGTAGGCGAGCAGCGTGACGGCGACCGCGGTCATGCCAGCGCCAGGGCGACGATTCCCGTCGCGACCAGCACCGAGCCGGCGGCGCGGCTGCGCGAGACCGGCTCGCGCAGGAAGACGGCGGCGAGCACGGTCGCCATGACGACGCTCGTCTCGCGGACGGCGGCCACCGACGCCGCCGGCGCCAGCCGCAGCGCTGCGAGGACGAGCGCGTAGGCCACGAACATACCGATCCCGGCCCCGGCCGTCCAGCGCGAGAACCCGGCCCGAACCACCTCCGGGCCGCGGGCCGCCGCGAGCCCCGCCGCGTAGAGGACGCCCGCCGTCGCGAGCGTAATCTCGAGATACGGGATCGCGGCAGCGTGGTGCAGGCCGCTCTTGTCGATCACGGTGTAGGCGGCAATGCAGGCGGCGACGCCGAGCGCCATGGCCGGAGCGGCCCAGCCGGCCCCGACGTGGACGCCGCGCACGAGCATGATCCCGACCGCCACCGTGGCGACGCCGGCCACCTCGAGGCCCGACGGCTGCGCGGAGGTCGCCACCACGGCGATGACCAGGACGAGTACGGGCGCCGCTCCGCGCGCGATCGGGTAGACGACGGACAGGTCGTAGCGCCGGTAGGCGGCCGCGAGAAGTGCGAAGTAGGCCAGCTCGAAGGCGGCCGACGCGCCGATGTACGGCACCGCCGCCCACTCGACCCGCCACGTCAGGGCGGCGACGGGCGCGAACGCCGCAGCGCCGATCAGAATCGCCGCGGCCCCGGCACCCTCGGGGTCGCCGGCGCGGGCGATCAGGATGTTCCAGCCGGCGTGAAGCGCCGCGGCGGCGAGGGCGAGCGCGAGAGCCGTGGCGGGCACGCGCGCACCCTACCGGGCGGATCCTCCGGTCCTACTGCCTCGCCATCGCCAGCACGGCGGCGACGTGGCGGCGGACGCCGCCCCGAGAGAGCGGGCCGGCGGCAAGCTCGACCGCGAACGCGCGCAGACGGGGGAATCGCACCCGGATCCACTCCGACGCCGCCCCGCCCGGCGAGCGGTGCACATAGAGCGGCAGGCCGACCATCGTCGCGTACCGGCGGCCCGCCGGCACGCTCTTCCCCGACGTCCACACGAGCCGCATGTGCTGGTGGTACCAGACGGTGACCCTCGGCCTGATCGCGCCGATGAGCCGGCGGGCGGCCTGCGTCTCGGGCTCCGAGAACGGGTGCGGGCCGGAGTAGTACGTGCTCCACGGGGCGCCGTGGTGCGTCCAGCCGGCGATGAAGTTGCGGTTCAGGTCGACCCCGTGGGCGTTCTGGCGCGTGCCGGCGGCGCGCCCGTCAGGGTTCAGGCTGGGGACGAGCCAGAGGTCGGCGAACCGGGGCGGTGTCCGCCGCCGCAGCGCCCGGATCACCGCCATCCCGGCGCACTCGTTCCCGTGGATGCAACCGACGACGAGGATGCGCGGCTGGCCGGGCGTTCCCGACTGCACGACGTGGATCGCCCGGCCGTCGACGGAGTGCCCGATCACGGTCGTGCGGTGCACGGCATGCCCGGGCCCGGCGGCGACGAGCGGGATCGCGAGGAGGGCTGCCAATGCGGCGGACATCGCCGAACGCCTAGTGAGCCGGCGGCTCCCAGCCCTCCAGCACCGGCGGCTTCCAGTCGGTGCCGACGGTCGCTGACCCGGCCACCCACGGCCCCAGCTCCGGCTGCGGGAACTTGCAGTGCTTCGCTTCAGCTGGATGCCGTACGAGTTGCCGGACTGGAGGTGCGTGATCAGCACCTTGCGAGCGATCTCGTTCTCGCGGCCCTCGGGGATCGGGAAGTAGATCCGAAGGAACGAGTTCGAGTAGCGGTCGAAGACCGCCGGGACGCCCTCCTCCTCGAGGAGCTCGACGTCCTCGAGCCAGTTGATGTCCTTGCCGGGCGTCGCCGCCATGAGGTCGACGTCCTCGACGAGCGAGACGTCCTCCTGGTACGGGAAGCGATGGCCGGCGAGCGTCTCGGCGTCGATCGCGATGTGGCGTTCCTGTTCTGCCATGCCGTCTCCTACTCCCCGGCCGCCTCGAGCGGCTGTCCGACGTGGGTGATGGCCTCCTCCTCGTGCTTCTTCTCGAGAAGGCGGCGGATCTCGGCGAGCGTCTCGCGCTCGGTGACACCCGGGATGTAGTCGGTGCCGGCCAGCGGCACCTTCGCCATCGCGGCGGCCTCGACGGTGAGGGCGCAGAGGTCCTCGGGCTCGAGGCTGTGGATGTTCGTCTTGCCGCACGCCCGGGCCAGCATCTGCACCTCGAGCGTCAGGGTGTGCAGGAAGTTGTAGACCCGCTCGGCGGCCTCGTCGACGATGAGGCGCTTCCGCAGCTCCGGGTCCTGCGTCGTGATCCCGACCGGGCAGCGGCCGGTGTGGCAGTGGTAGCACTGGCCGGCCGGCACGCCGATCGTGCCCTCGTAGTCGGTGACGCCGGGGATCTCCTTGTTGCAGTTGAGCGCCATGAGGGCCGAGTGCCCGATCGCGACGGCCTTCGCGCCGAGCGCGAGCGCCTTCGCGATGTCGCCGCCGTTTCGGATGCCGCCGGCGACGACCAGGTCGATCTCGTCGGCCAGGCCGACGTCCTCGAGCGCGCGCCGCGCTTCGGGGATCGCGGCCATGAGCGGGATCCCGGTCTCCTCGGTGGCGATGTGCGGGCCGGCGCCCGTGCCGCCCTCGGCGCCGTCCAGGTAGATGATGTCCGGGCCGCACTTGGCCGCCATGCGCACGTCGTCGTAGACGCGGGCCGCGCCCAGCTTGAGCTGGATCGGGATCTGGTAGTCGGTGGCCTCGCGGACCTCCTGCACCTTGAGCGAGAGGTCGTCCGGCCCGAGCCAGTCGGGATGCCGGGCGGGCGAGCGCTGGTCGATCCCCGCCGGCAGCGAGCGCATCTCGGCCACCTGCTCGGTCACCTTCTGGCCCATGAGGTGGCCGCCCAGGCCGACCTTGCAGCCCTGGCCGATGAAGAACTCGCACGCGTCGGCCAGCATCAGGTGGTGCGGGTTGAACCCGTACCGGCTCTGGATGCACTGGTAGTACCACTTGGTGGAGAGGTCTCGCTCCGGCGGGATCATCCCGCCCTCGCCGGAGCAGGTCGCCGAGCCGGCCATCGAGGCACCCTTGGCGAGCGCCATCTTGGCCTCGAGCGAGAGCGCACCGAAGCTCATGCCGGTGATGTAGACCGGGATGTCGAGCTCGATCGGCTTCTTGGCGAACCGCGCGCCGAGCACCGTCTTCGTCTCGCACTTCTCGCGGTAGCCCTCGATCACGAACCGGGTGAGCGTGCCGGGCATGAACATGAGCTCGTCCCAGTGCGGGATCGGCTTGAACATCGAGAAGCCGCGCATGCGGTAGCGCCCGAGCTCGGACTTCACGTGAATGTCGTCGATGACCTCCTGGGTGAAGATGCCGCTTCGCCCGAGGACGTTTCGCTTTGAGGATGTCTTGTCGGTCGCCACTACAGCACCAGCTTCCGCTCTGAGGGTTCGAGGTTGTCGTAGTTGTAGAGCTTCTTCCCGCACACGAACTTCTGGAATTCCGGCGGCGAGCCGAGCCCGTAGATCGAGAACTTGCGCTCGATGAACTCCGTGTCGGCCTCGGTCCACTCGCCCGGCACGCAGTCGATGCCGAGCGCCTTCACCTTGCCGCCGACGTAGATGATCCCGTCGTACATCGAGTCGCCCAGGCCGGGGCCGGCGTCCTCGCAGATGATCTGGCGGCCGCGCTGCATCATGAAGCCCGTCATCGAGCCGGCCGAGCCCAGCGTGAGGATCGTCCCGCCCTTCTGGTCGATGCCGCTTCGGGCGCCGACCCGGCCCTTCACGACGAGGTCGCCGCCGCGCAGCGCCGCGCCGGTGAGCGAGCCGGCGTTGCCCTCGATCACGACGACGCCCGACATCATGTTCTCGCAGGCCGACCAGCCGACCCGGCCGGTGATGTGCACCTCCGGCCCGTCGATCAGGCCGCAGCCGAAGTAGCCGAGGCTGCCCTCGAACGTGATCCGGCAGCGCGTCAGGATGCCGACGCCGAGCGAGTGCTTGGAGCCGGGGTTCTTGATCGTGACGTCGGTGACGCCGCGCTCGTACACGAGGGAGCGCAGTTCCAGGTTGATCTGCCGGGTCGTGAGGGGGGCCGCGTCGAAGACGGCGGCCGTGCCGTCGACCATCGCGACGTTCGGGACCTCCGCGGTCGGCTCGGCCAGGCCGCGTGCGTCGTAGGAGATCCGGCGTTCGCCGACTAGCGCGTCCATACCAGCACCTCCCGCTCATACGGGTCGTAGGTCTCGATCTCGTGGTCGATCACTGCCCGGATCGCGATCTCCTCGGAGGCCAGCGCGACCATGTCGTCGCCCTCGTAGAGGACGAGCGGCTTGGCCGCCATCTCGTCCTTGGCGACGCCGAGCGCGTCGCCGGTCACGCAGATGTAGGTGAAGACGCCGTCCAGGTCGTCGAGGCTGGCGTTCATCGACTCCTCGAGCGAGAGCCCCTCGCTCATCTTCTCGGCCAGGTAGACCGCGATGATCTCGGAGTCGCACTCCGACTGGAACCGGTGCCCGGAGCGCTCGAGCCGGCGCCGCCACTGGAAGTAGTTCGTGAGCTGGCCGTTGTGAACGACCGCGACGTCGGCGAACGGGTAGGCCCAGTACGGGTGGGCGCCCGAGATGTCGACGTCCGACTCGGTCGCCATGCGGACGTGGCCGATGGCGTGCGTGCCCTCGAACTTCCCGAGCCCGTACTGGTCGGAAACGCTCTCGGCGTCGCCCAGGTCCTTCACGATCTCGAGCGACTTCCCGAGCGAGAGCACCTCGCAGTTGGGCACGTCCTCGAGGTAGTCCGCGAGCCGCTTCAGGTCGCCGTCGTAGCGCAGCGCCGCCCGGAAGGCGTACTCGGTGTCGAACTCGATGTTCATGATCTGGGCGCCCAGCTCCCGCATGCGCCCCTCGACCTCGGCCCGGTGCCGCTCGAGGCGCTCCGTGAAGTCGAAGTCACGCGGGTCGTTGGCGTCGGCCAGCGTGAAGCGCACGAGCACGAGGTCCGAGGCGGGCCCGTAGAGGGCGTAGCCGGTCGAGTCGGGCCCGCGGTGCTTCATGGACTGGAGCATCCGCGTCATGTCGGCTCCCAGCGGATGCCCGCCGTTGCCGTTCCGGTAGATGATTCCTGCGATTCCGCACATGCGGCGACCTCCTCGCCGCCGCTAGGGCAGCACGTCCAGGTATTCCTTCACGTCCCAATCGGTGACCTCGGCGCAGTAGCGCTCCCACTCGTCGCGCTTGTAGTGGCGGAACACGCGCCACATGTCGCCTGGCAGGGCCGATTTGATCACCTCGTCCTCGTCGAGGGCGTCGAGCGCGTCGCCGAAGGTCATCGGGATCTTCTTGACCTCCTTGCCGCCGGCCATCGCCTCGTAGATGTTGCGCTCCTCCGGCGTGCCCGGGTCGACCTCCCGCGAGATGCCGTCATCCATTGCCTTGATGAGCGCGCCGAGGCAGAGGTACGGGTTCACGGCGGAGTCGACCGAGCGGTACTCGAACCGGCCCGGCGCCGAGACACGCAGCGCGGTGGTGCGGTTCTGGAAGCCCCAGTCCGCGAAGACCGGCGCCCAGAAGCCCGTGTCCCAGAGGCGCCGGTAGGAGTTCACCGTCGAGGCCGTGACCGCGGTCAGCGCGCTCAGGTGCTCGAGGATGCCGCCGATCGCCTGGAGGCCGAGCTTGCTGGGCAGGCGCTGGTCGTCGCCCTCGGGCATGAACCGGTTCTCGTCGCCCGCCCAGATTGAGATGTTCGTGTGGCAGCCGTTGGCCGACACGCCCATGAACGGCTTCGGCATGAAGCACGGGAAGACGTCGAGCTCGCGGCCGACCTGCTTGCAGATCTGGCGGAAGGTCGAGAGCCGGTCGGCGGTGTGCTCGGCCCGGTCGAAGTTGAAGTTGAGCTCGATCTGGCCGGGGGCGTCCTCGTGGTCGCCCTGGATCATGTCCAGGTCCATCTTCTGGCCGTACTCGATGACCTTGTGGATGATCGGCTGGAGCTCGGAGAACTGGTCGATGTGGTAGCAGTAGGGCTTGGTGACGCCCTCGACGTCGGGCGTTCCGTCCGGCTTCATCTTGAGCCACATCATCTCGGGCTCCATGCCGGCCCTGAGGTGCATCCCAGTCCGCGCCTCGAAGTCGTCCTGGATGCGCTTCAGGTTGCCGCGGCAGTCCGAGGTGAGGAACGAGCCGCCGTCCTCCTGATCCTCGCGGCCGCGGAAGCAGGTGCACCACACGCGCGCGACCTTCGGGTCCCACGGAAGCGGCATAAACGTCTCGGGCTCGGGGATGCCCACCAGCTCCCAGGCCTCCGGCCCGTAGCCGATGTACTCGCCGTGGCGATCGACGAAGAGGTTGGCGGTCGAGCCGTAGACGAGCTGGAAGCCCTTCTTCGCCATCGACTCCCAGTGGGGCGCGGGCACGCCTTTCCCCATGATCCGGCCGGTGACGGAGATGAACTGGTAGTAGATGTAGGTGATCCCCGCCGCGTCGATTTGTCGGCGGACCTCGGCCACGCGCTCCGCGCGCCCGTCCGCGTCGACGAACTGCTCGAGATCGGTCGCCACTCCAACACCCTCCTTGTAGGTCTCGCGGGCACCCCGCGCTTCGGCCCGGGGGAAGGCTACGCCGGGCGCGGAGCCGGCACAAGTGGACGGAGTTGACACTCGCGCCGGGCTTCCCGCGTGCTCCCGTACACCGCAGAAACCCTCAATTGCGGGCCATTGCGACCCCTGCGGCGGCCGCCAGGACGAGCGCCGTTGACAGGGCCAGAGCCGGCGCGAGCCGCCGCGTCGGGACGCCGTAGACGGCCGCCACGCCGAAGCTCCCCATCCCCACCGCCATGCCCGCCGAGACGACGAACGGGCCCGGGATCGGAAGGAGCGCGCGCAGGGCCAGGAGCGGCACCGACGCGACTGCCAGGCGGGCGGTAACGAGCCTGAGCGTCGAGACGTCCACCCGCAGGCGGTGACCCGCCAACACCGCGCCCACGGCGGCGAACGCCGGGAGCGTGCTCGCGAGCAGCACGGTGCGCCCGACCGAGGTGACCGGGGCGGGCGGCGCCACGCCGAGCGCGTCCAGGGCGTAGCCCGTCGAGACGCAGATCAGATACGGGTTTCGGGCAAACGCCCATGCCCGTCCGAGCCAGTCGGCCCGCTCGTGGACGAGTGCCGCAACGAGGCCGGGGAGGACGACGAGCGTGAACGGCCCGGTGCAGAGCTGGCTGAAGGCCACGGCGAGCGGCAGCGCGCCCCAGCCGAAGACGACGACGCACACCGGGAAGCCGAGCCAGGCCGCGTTGGGCCAGCAGACGGTGAGCAGGAGCTCGGCCCGCTCGCCGGCCGGGCGTCCGTGCGTCACGCGGAGCACCGCCGCCGCCGACAGCCCGAGCACGAGCCACGCGGCGGCGAGCCCGATCACGAGCCCGGCGTGGACGTCCGTGCGGGTTGCGACCACACCCGAGGCGGGAGCGCCGAGCCAGAAGAGCGTCCGCAGGGCCTTTGCCGTCCACCGGTCCGGGTCGATCCGGCGGGCCGACGCGTAGCCTGCGGCCGCGAGCACCATGCCCGCGATCAGAAGTGCCAGCGCCACTGGCTAATTCTCGATCGGAGTATCCGAGCGGTTGCCCCACTCGTTCCACGAGCCGTCGTACACGGCCGGCCGCGGGCCGCCTGCCACCTCGAGCGCGTTGGCGACGGCGGTCGCGGAGACGCCGCCGTTGCAGTAGGTCACCACCGGCCGGTCGATGGCGGTGACGTCGACACCGGCGTCGGCGAACGCCCGCCGCAGCTCGTCCGCCGGCAGGAAGGGCCCGTCGTCGCGAAGGAGGCTGCGGTAGGGCACGTTCACCGCGCCGGGGATGTGCCCCGCCCGGCGGGCGTGCGTCTCGATGCCGGCGTACTCGTCGTGCGCGCGGGCGTCGATCACGAGCACGCCGCCGTCGAGCGTCGCCCGCATGCGGTCGATGTCCCACAGCGAGTCGTCGCGGGGGCCGGTGCGGTAGGCGGGGGATGCCGGCACCGCGTGCTCGTCGCCGCTTCGCACGGGCCCTTCCGCGGCGAGCCACGCGTCCAGGCCGCCGTCGAGCACGTGGGCCGCGCGGTGGTCGTAGGCCCGAAGCGCCCAGACGACCCGGCCGGCGAGGACGTTGCGGTAGCGGTCGTAGGCGACGACGACGCTCTCGTTCCCGATCCCAAGCCGGGTGGCGTCCGCGGCGAACTCCTTCGGAGGCGCGAGCTGGATGGGCACCGGGTCGGCCCGGTCGGTGAAGTCCGACCGCCAGTCGACGAAGACGGCGCCGGGGATGTGGGCCTCGCGATAGCAGGTGGGGTCGGCCCGGTAGCGCGGCTCGCCGTCGACGACGCGGCCGCGCACGTCGAGCAGGCGGATCTCGCCGAGCCGCTCACGGACCCAGGCGGCGGACACGAGGATGTCGGTCGGCACACCGGTATCTTGGCAGGCATGGGCCTTTCCGACCGCTACTGGGATCCGATCTCGGATGCCGAGGTGGAGGCCGTGCTCGGCGCCGGCGCGGCCGCGGTCGCCCGCCACCGGCGGTGGCTCTTCGCGGTTGCGCGCTGCCGCACCCACCGCGGCGACGTCTACCTGAAGCGCCAGCCGCCGATGGGGCGCCGGCTCGAGCAGCTCGCCTGGCAGCACCGGCTCGCCAACCACCTGGCCGACCGCGGCGTCCCGGCGGCGCGCGCGCTGGGCCTCGTCGAGCACGGCGGCCACTGGTACGAGGTGCACGAGCCGGCGGCGGGAGAGGACGTCTACGAGGCCGCCGACAGCTGGGACCCGTTCGCGAGCGAGGCACACGCCGCGGCGGCCGGCACCGCCCTGGCCCGGCTGCATCTGGCCGGCGCCGACTTCCCCGACCGCACGCCGCAGCCGCAGGCCGGGTTCGTCGTCCAGCTCGGGACGGTGACGACGTCGTCCATCCGGGCGGTGGCATCGCTCGCCGCCGCTCGCCCGGCGGTGGCCGAGTATCTCGAGGGCCTGCCGTGGGAGGAGCAGGTCGCGGCCGCCTACGACGCCGTCTTCACGCGCCTGCGGCCGGTCGCGCCCGGACTTCCGGCGGCGCCGCTCCACGGCGACTGGCAGACCAACAACCTCTTCTTCGCCGGCGACCACGTGAGCGGCGTCATCGACTTCCACCAGGCCGACTACGCCGCCCGGATCCTCGACCTGGCTGTCGCCGTCGAGCGCAACTGCTTCTTCTGGAACCGGATCTCGGCGGGCGACGACGCGGCGTTCGACCTCGCGCACGCCGCGGCGCTCGTCGGCGCCTACGACGCCGTCGCGCCGCTCGTGCCGGCCGAGAGGGACGCGTTCGCCGACGTGCTGCAGGCGTGCCAGTTCGAGTACGGGATCTCGTTCCTGGACTACTACTGGGGGATCGAGCACGACCGCGAGAAGGCCGACTGGGCATGGGAGACCTTCGTCCTCGGCCACGCCCGCTGGTGGGAGTCAGGCCCGGGCCGCGATGCGCATGCCGCCGTCGCTCGGATCGCCGGCGCCGGCTGAGAGCCGCCGCAGGAGCGGGCGGGCCTTCACGAGCGACTCCTCGACCTCCTCGGCGGGGTCGGAGTCCCACACGATCCCGCCGCCGACCCACAGATGGATCTCGCCGTCGGCGATCGCGAACGTGCGGATCGTGAGGCCGAGGTCGAGATCGCCGTTCGGGTGCACGCGCCCGATCGCCCCCATCGAGGCGCCGCGGCCGACCGGCTCGAGCCGGGCGATGTGGTCGATCGCGGCCAGCTTCGGCGCGCCGGTCACCGACCCGCCGGGGAACGTCGCGCGCAGGAGCTCCGCCGGGCCGACGCCGGGGCGCAGCCGGCCCTCGACCGTCGAGACGAGGTGGCGCACGCCGGCCATCGGCCGCTCCTCGAGGAAGGTGCTCACCCGCACCGAGCCCGGTACGCACACCCGGCCGAGGTCGTTCCGCTCGAGGTCGACGATCATCACGTGCTCGGCCCGGTCCTTGCCGCTCGCGGCGATCGGCTCGGCCGAGTCGGCCGGCCGCGTGCCCTTGATCGGCATCGTCCAGACGCGGTCGCCGCGCGTGCGCAGGAAGAGCTCGGGCGTCGCCGCGACGATCGACCAGCCGTCGCCGTGCAGCGCCGCCGCGAACTCGGCCTCGAGCGGGGCGAGGGCCCGCTCGACCCCGGCCGGGTCGCCCCGAAACGGCGCCTTCAGGTGCTGGACGACGTTCACCTGATAGACGTCGCCGCGGCCGATCGCCGCCCGCGCCTCCGCAATGGCCGCCTCGTGCTGCGCGGGCTTCCACGTCCGCTCCCAAGCCCCCACTGTGTAGCGTGGAAAAACGGGGTCAGACCCCAATTTTTCACCGAACCGGCAGGCGGCGGCCGGGAGCGGGCACGGCTCGGGCGGGCCGGCGCCGGCCAGGCCGTAGCCGAGGTAGAGGTCGGCCGGGAGACCGCGGTTTCGGGCCAGGAAGTCCTCGACCCGGTCGAACGCGTCCGCGGCCGGCGCATCGAGCACGAGCCAGCGGCCGTCGAGGTCACGGGTGGGGAGGGGCGTGCCGATGCCCTATCGTAGACACGGTGAACGCCCACGAGCCGCCGCGGGCAGTCGTCTTCGACTTCAACGGCACCATCTCCGACGACGAGCCGCTGCTGGCGGAGCTCTTCGTGCAGATCTTCGGCGAGATCGGGATCGAGGTCACCGAGGAGCGCTACTTCGGCGAGTTCGCCGGCTACTCGGACCCCGAGATCGTCGACCGCGTCCTCGCGGGCGCCGGCCGCCCCGACGCGGCTGTCGCGCAGGGCTTGCTCGACCGCCGCACCGAGCTCTACCTGGCGCGCGCAGACGCCGGCGAGACCGTCCACGCGGAAGTTGCGGCATGCGTGCGCGAGATCGCCGGCCGCGTGCCGGTCGCGGTCGCGTCGGGCGCCGTCCGCGCGGAGGTCGAGCCCGTGCTCGTGGGCACCGGCCTGCGCCCGATCCTGGCGACCGTCGTCACGGCCGACGACGTCGCCCATGGGAAGCCCGACCCGGAGGGCTACCTGATCGCACTCGACCGGCTCGGCGTCCGCGGTGCCGACGCGCTGTCGTTCGAGGACACTCACTTCGGCGTCATGGCGGCCGTCGCCGCCGGGATGCGGTGCGTCGGCGTCCGCAGGACAGTATCCGCCGAGCGGCTTCGCGAAGCCGGGGCGGTGGCGGTTGTCGCGGCTCTTGACTGGTCTATACCGGACGTGCGAGGGTTCTTCGAATGAGGGACGACGCGCGGGCGGTGGTGATCGGCGGCGGCGTCGGCGGGTGCTCGATCCTCTACCACCTGGCGAAGCTCGGGCTGGAGGACGTCGTGCTCGTCGAGCAGTTCGGCCTCACGCACGGCTCGACGTGGCACTCCGCGGGCCTCGTCGGGCAGCTGCGCTCGACCGTCAGCCTGACGCAGATGATGCAGTACTCGGTCGGCCTCTACGCCGACCTGGCCGCGCGAGACCGGCAAGGATCCCGGCTGGCACGAGCTCGGCGGCCTGCGCCTCGCGTCGTCGCAGGAGCGCTACGAGGAGATCCAGCGCCAGGCCGGCTGGGCCAAGAGTTCGGCCTGCCGCTCGAGATCGTCTCACCGGCCGAGGCGCAAGAGCTCTTCCCGCTGATGTCGACCGACGGCGTCGTCGCAGCCGCCTTCCTGCCCCAGGACGGCTACCTCGACCCCAGCCAGCTGACGTTCGCGCTGGCCGACGGCGCGCGCCGGCTCGGCGCCGAGATCGAGCAGCGCACGCGCGTGCTCGACGTGATCGTCGAGAACGGCCGCTGCCGCGGCGTGGTCACCGACAAGGGGACGATCCGAGGCCGACGTGGTGGTCGAACGCGGGTGGGATGTACGCCCCGCAGATCGGCCGGATGGCCGGCGTCGAGGTGCCGATCATCCCCTACGCGCACGAGTACCTCGTGACCGAGGCGTTCGACCCGCCGCTCGCGCCGCTGCCGACGCTGCGCGACCCCGACCGGCTCATCTACTACCGCACGGAGGTCGGCGGCCTCATCATGGGCGGCTACGAGCGAAACCCTGCCCCGTGGGCGCTCGACGGGGTGCCCGACGGGTTCGAGGCGCAGCTTCTGCCCGAGGACTGGGAGCGCTTCGACGAGCTGCTCGTGAACTCGATCGAGCGGGTTCCGGCGATGGAGACGGCCGAGGTGCAAAAGCTCTTCAACGGGCCCGAGGCGTTCACGCCGGACGGCGAGTTCATCCTGGGCGAGTCCGACGTCCCCGGCTTCTGGGTCGCCGCCGGGTTCTGCGCGCACGGCCTGGCGGGCGCCGGCGGGATGGGCTGGCAGATGGCGGAGTGGATCGTGAACGGCGAGCCCAGCCTCGACCTGTGGCAAATGGACTCACGCCGGTTCGGGCGCCAGTACCGAAGCCAGGCGTTCACGCTGGCCCGCGCGACCGAGATCTACGCCACCTACTACGACATCAAGTACCCCAACCACGAGCGCGAGGCGGGCCGGCCGCTCCGGCTCTCGCCGGCCTACGACCGGGTCGCCGCGCTGGGGGCGGTGTTCGGCGAGAAGTCGGGCTGGGAGCGGCCGAACTGGTTCGAGCCGAACGCGGGCCAGGGCGACGAGGGTTTGCGGCCGCGCGGCTGGGCGGGCCAGCACTGGTCGCCGGCGATCCACGCCGAGGCGGTCGCGACCCGCGAGCGGGCCGGGCTCTTCGACGAGAGCTCGTTCGCCAAGATCGAGGTGTCGGGGCTGGGCGCGGCAGCCTTCCTCCAGCGGATGTGCGCGAACGACGTCGACCGGGCCGTCGGCTCGATCACCTACACGCAGATGCTGAACTCGCGCGGCGGGATCGAATGCGACTTCACGGTCACTCGGCTCGGCGCGGACCGGTTCCGGATCGTGACGGGGACGGCGTTCGGAAACCACGACCTGGGGTGGATCCGAAAGCACGCCCCCGGCGACGGCTCGGTGCAGGTCGCCGACGTCACCTCGGCGTGGGCGTGCCTCGGCCTCTGGGGCCCGCGGGCACGCGACATCCTCCAGCCGCTCACGAAGTCCGACCTCTCGAACGAGGCGTTCCGGTACATGACCGCCAGGGACATCTCGATCGGCAACGTCCCCTGCCTCGCCGCTCGGGTGACGTACGTCGGCGAGCTCGGCTGGGAGCTCTACTGCCCGGTCGAGTACGGCTCCGGCCTGTGGGATCTCTTGTGGGAGTCCGGGGCGGAGCACGGGATGCTGGCCTGCGGCTACCGGGCGATCGACGCCCTGCGGGTCGAGAAGGGCTACCGGGTCTGGGGCGCCGACATCACGCCCGAGGACTACGCCCGACGAGGCCGGGCTCGGCTTCGCGGTGAAGCTCGGACAAGGCGGCCGACTTCCTTGGCCGCGACGCTCTGCTGCGCGCAACGCTCCGCGGCGCGCCAGAGCGGCGGCTGGCGTGCCTCGTGCTCTACGATCCGCGCTCGGTCGTGCCTCGGCCGGAGCCGGTGCGGGTCGCCGGCGAGATCACGCGGCCGCGTGACGACGCGGCGGATACGGCTTCGCGGTCGGGCAGTCGATCGCCTCGCGTACGTGCCGGCGGCCGCGGCAGACGTCGGGACGGCCGTCGAGGTCGAGGTGTTCGGCGAGTGGGTCGCGGCCGAGGTCGCGGCCGAGCCCGTGTGGGACACCAAGGGCGAGCGGATCCGCTCCTAGAGCGCTACCGTAGCCGCATGACGTGTCCCGCCTGCGGCACCGACAACGAGGCCGGGCGGAAGTTCTGCGCCGAGTGCGGAGCGCCTCTGCGGTTGAGCTGCGCGGCGTGCGGAAGTCCGAACGCCCCCGGAGCGAAGTTCTGCGGCGAGTGCGGGGCGAGCCTGACTGCGGCCCCGGTGCCGATTCCCGCCCCTGCCGCCGAGCGCCGTCTCGTCACGGTGCTCTTCGCCGACCTGGTCGGCTTCACCTCGCACGCCGAGGCCCGCGATCCCGAGGACGTCCGCGAGCTCCTGTCGCGCTACTTCGAGCTCTGCCGCACGTTGATCGACCGCTACGGCGGCACCGTCGAGAAGTTCATCGGCGACGCCGTCATGGCGGTGTGGGGTGCTCCCGTTGCCAAGGAGGACGACATCGAGCGCGCCGTCCGGGCCGCGCTCGACCTGGCGGCGTCCGTGGACACACTCGGCCAGGAGGTCGGAGTTCCGGAGCTCAGGGCCCGGGCAGGGATCCTCACCGGCGAGGCGGCCGTGACCGTCGGAGCGGTGGGCGAGGGCATGGTGGCCGGCGATCTCGTGAACACCGCCTCGCGCATCCAGGCCGTGGCCGAGCCGGGCGGCGTTCTCGTCGGCGACGCGACGAAGCGCGCGACCGAGGCGGCGGTCGTCTACGAGGACGCGGGCGTCCGCGAGCTCAAGGGCAAGGCTGAGCCCGTGCAGCTCTGGCGGGCGGTGCGCGTGATCGGCGGCCGCGGCGGTGCGCTTCGCTCCGCGGGGCTCGAGTCGCCGTTCGTCGGCCGCGACCGCGAGCTGCGCGTCATCAAGGAGCTCTTCCACGCCTCGGCGGGGGAGTCGAGCGCGCATCTCGTGTCGGTGATGGCGGTCGCCGGCACCGGCAAGTCGCGGCTCTCGTGGGAGTTCTTCAAGTACATCGACGGGCTGGCCGACGACGTGCGCTGGCATCGCGGCCGCTGTCTGCCCTACGGCGAGGGTGTCACGTACTGGGCGCTCGCCGAGATGGTGCGCACCCGCGCTGCGATCGTCGAGGGCGAGGGGCCCGAGGCCCAGCTCGAGAAGCTGCACGCGGCGGTCGAGGAGTCGATACCCGACCCCGAGGAGCGCCGGTTCGTCGAGCCGCGCCTGGCCCACCTGCTCGGCCTCGAGACTGCCGCGCCCGCCGACCGCGAGAACCTCTTCAGCGCCTGGCGGCTCTTCTACGAGCGGCTCGCCGACGAGATGCCCATGGTCATGGTGTTCGAAGACATGGAGTGGGCCGACGCGTCGCTCCTCGACTTCATCGAGTACCTGGTCGACTGGTCGAAGAACCATCCGCTTTTCGTGCTCGTCCTGGCGCGGCCGGACCTCGCCGAGCGGCGGCCGACGTGGGGCGCCGGCAAGCGGGCGTTCACGTCGCTCTACCTGGAGCCGCTGTCGCGTACCGACATGGATCAGCTCCTCGCCGGGCTCGTGCCGGGCCTGACGGACGAGCTGCGCGCATCGATCCGCGAGCGGGCCGAGGGTGTGCCCCTGTATGCGGTCGAGACGGTGCGGATGCTGCTCGACCGCGGCCTGCTCGTCCCGCGGGGGAGCGCCTACGAGCCGGCCGGGCCGATCGGCGCGCTCGACGTGCCTGAGACGCTCCACGCCCTCATCGCCGCCCGGCTCGACGGCCTCTCGGCCGACGAGCGCCGGATCGTGCAGGACTCGGCCGTGCTCGGAAAGACGTTCGCGCTCGGCGCGCTCGCCAACCTCACCGGGCTCTCGCCGGTGGACATCGAGCCGACCCTGGCGCAGCTCGTCCGCAAGGAGGTGCTGACGCTCCAATCCGATCCGCTCTCGCCCGAGCGTGGGCAATACGGCTTCCTCCAGGACCTGATGCGGCGGGTCGCCTACGACATGCTCTCGAAGCATGAGCGCAAGGCGCGGCACCTCGCCGCTGCCGCGCTCGACGAGGACGACGACGAGGTCGTCGAGGTCGTCGCCGCCCACTATCTCGCTGCTCGCGACGCCGATCCGGATGCCGACGACGCCGAGCAGATCACCCGCCACGCGGCCGCGGCGCTCGTACGGGCCGGCGAGCGGGTCGGCGCGCTCGCTGCGAGCTTGGAGGCGCAGCGCTACTTCGAGCAGGCGGCAGAGCTCACGGCCGAGCCGTTCGAGCGGGCCCGCCTTTTCGAGCGCGCCGGCATGATGGCGCGGGACGGCGCCCGGTCGGCCGACGCGCTCGCGCATTTCGAGCGCGCGGTGGAGCTCTTCGAGGAGGCCGGGGCCAGCCATCCCCGCGCGCGGGTATCCGCCCGTCTGGGCGAGGTGATGTGGGACACGGGCCGGCTCCGGGAGGCGCTCGAGCGAATGGACGCGGCCCTCGATCTGCTCTCGACGGAGGAGCCCGACGCGGACGTCGCCGAGCTGGCCCACCAGGTGGGCCGGTTCCGCTTCTTCGCCGGCGATCCCGACGTGGCGGCCGAGCGGGTCGAGCAGGCGCTGGTGCTCGCCGAGCGGCTGAACCTGCCGGACGTCATCTCGCAGGCGGTGAATACCAAGGCGATGCTTCTCAGCAATCGCGGCCGCATGGTCGAGGGGGGCGCGCTGATGCGCCTCGCACTCCAGATCGCGCTCGACAACGACCTGCCTTCCGCGGCGATCCGCGCCTACAACAACGCTGCCGACTTCGACGCGCGCGCCGACCGCTACGAGCAGGCCGCCGAGGGGTTTCGAAGCGGGCTGGCGCTCGCGCGCCGGGTTGGCCTGCGCCAGAGCGAGTGGCAGTTCCTGGGCCAGGTCTATCCGCTCTATGCGCTGGGGCGCTGGGATGAGGCGCTCGAGCTGGCGGGCGCCGTTCCCGAGGAGTCGTTCGCCCAGACGCGGTTTCCGTTCATGTGCCTCCTGGGATCGGTCGTCTCGATCCACGTCCATCGGGGCGACCTGGAGGCGGCCCGCCGGCTCGTGGCGCTGCACCCCGACATCGCGACCTCGGACGACCTGACGGAGCGGGCCGCATACATGTGGGCCCACGCCGTCGACCTCCTCGCCGGCGGCGACGCCGCGGCTGCGCTCGATCACGCTGCGCGCGCGTGGGAGACACGCGACGAGGTCGGGATCTCCTCCGAGGTCGGGAAGGAGTCCTACCTGCTGGCGGTCGACGCCGCGCTCGCGCTGCGGGACGTCGAGTGCGCTGACCGCATCGCCGCGACGGTCGAGGAGATGGGCGCAGGCGGCCGGCCGCAGTCGCTGGCGGCCCACGCGATGCGGCACCGAGCTCTGATCGGCGTTGCCGCAGGCGACGACGGCCGCTCCGACCAGCTCTTCCGGCGCGCGGCGGCGCTCTTCCGCGAGCTCGCGATGCCGTTCCCGATGGCCGTCACGCTCTTTGACCACGCTCGCTGGCTGGCCGGCGCGGGCGCGACGGCCGAGGCCGCGCCGCTGATCGAGACCGCGGGCGAGGTGTTCACCCAACTCGAAGCGAACCCGTGGCTTGACCGTCTGAACCGGATCCCGGGCGAGGCCCTCAGCGCCTGAGCATCACGCCGCGGGCTGGAGCTCGCGCACGACGATCGTCTGGTCGCGGCGTGCGCCGGTGCCGACGATCGCGATCGGGACGCCGACCTCGCTCTCGACGAGCTCGAGGTAGGCGCGGGCGGCGGCGGGCAGGCCCTCGTACGTGGTAACCGCCGAGATGTCGGTGCCCCAGCCGTCGAGCTCGCGGTAGACGGGTGTGGCGTGGTGGAAGTCGCTCTGGTGGGCGGGGAAGTCGGTCGTCTGCGTGCCGTCGGCGAGGCGGTAGGCGGTGCAGACCGGGATCGAGTCGAGCATCGAGAGCACGTCCAGCTTGGTGACGGCGAGCTCGGTGAGGCCGTTCACGCGGGCAGCGTACCGAAGCCCTACGAGGTCGAGCCAGCCGCACCGCCGCTCGCGCCCGGTGACCGTGCCGAACTCGGCGCCGCGGTCGCGGATGGCGGCGCCGCGCTCGTCGTCGGCCTCGCTCGGGAAGGGTCCCGCGCCGACACGGGTGACGTACGCCTTGGTCACCCCCAGCACGCGGTCGACCCGCGTCGGCCCGACGCCGAGGCCGGTGCACGCGCCGCCGGCGATCGGGTTCGATGAGGTGACGAACGGATAGGTGCCGTGGTCGATGTCGAGCAGGGTCGCCTGGGCGCCCTCGGCGAGCGCGGAGCGGCCGGCCTGGAGCGCCCTGTCGAGCTCGAGCGACGTGTCGGCGATGAACGGGCAGATCCGCTCCGCGTAGCCCAGCATCGCGACGGTCAGCTCCTCCTTGTCGAGCGGGCGGTGGTGGTGGAGCTTTCGCAGGAGCTCGTTCTTGACCGAGAGGGCGGTCTGGATCTTGAGCCGCAGGATCTTCTCGTCGAGCAGGTCCTGCACGCGGATCCCGACCCGGAGCGCCTTGTCGGCGTAGGCGGGGCCGATCCCGCGCCGGGTGGTGCCGATCTGGAGCCGCCCGAGCGCGAGCTCGGAGTCGGCGTCGATGATCCGGTGCCACGGCATGATCAGGTGGGCGTTCCCGGAGATGCGAAGGCCGTTCACGTCGATGCCGCGCGCGATCAGGCCGTCGAGCTCGTCGATCAGCACCTCCGGGTCGATCACGCACCCGTTCCCCAGCAGGCAGAGCGTGCCCGGATAGAGGATGCCGCTCGGGACGAGCCGCAGCTTGTAGGTCTCCTCGCCGATGACGAGGGTGTGGCCGGCGTTGTTCCCGCCCTGGTAGCGGGCGACGACGTCGACGCGCTCGGCGAGGAGGTCGACGACCTTGCCCTTGCCCTCATCGCCCCACTGCGCCCCGACGACGACCGTGAGCGGCATCGGGACTACACCTGCTGCTCGACGCCGCGGGCCAGGTTGTCGAACTTGGTGTAGCGGCCGATGTAGGCGAGCCGGACCTTGTCGATCGGCCCGTTCCGGTGCTTGGCGAGGATGAGCTCGGCGGTGCCCTTGTCGTCGCTCGTGTCGTCGTAGTAGTCGTCGCGGTAGACGAACATCACGAGGTCGGCGTCCTGCTCGATCGACCCCGACTCGCGCAGGTCGGAGAGGACCGGGCGCTTGTCCGTGCGCTGCTCGACCGCGCGCGAGAGCTGCGAGATGGCGAGCACGGGCACGTCGAGGTCGCGGGCGATCAGCTTGAGCGCGCGCGAGATCTGGGAGATCTCCTGGACGCGGTTCTCGACCCGGGTCTGGCCTCCCATGAGCTGGAGGTAGTCGACGACGACGAGGCCCAGGTGCCCATCGAGGCGAGCCTTCAGCCGGCGCGCCTTGGCCTTGATCTCGATGGGCGAGACGCCGGCGGAGTCGTCGACGTAGATCGGGGCGTTGTAGAGCCGCGTCGACGCGTTGGTGAGGTTCTGCCAGTCGGCCTTGGAGAGTCGGCCGACCCGGAGGCGCTTCGAGTCGACCCGGCCCTCGGTGCACATGAGGCGGGTCGTGACCTCCTCGCGCGACATCTCGAGCGAGAAGATCGCGACGGGGATCTGCTCGCGGACGGCCAGATGGGTGGCGATGTTGAGCGCGAGCGACGTCTTGCCCATGCCCGGCCGGGCGGCGAGGACGACGAGGTTGGACTTCTGAAACCCGGCCGTGAGCTCGTCGAGGGCCTTGAACCCCGACGGCGCGCCGGTGATGTCGTGGTCGGAGTTCTGGATCTCGTCGAGCCGCTCGAACGACTGCTTGAGCAGGCCGTCGATGCGCTCGAAGTCGGACGAGATGCGCTGGTCGCCGATTGAGAACACGATCTGCTCGGCCTGGTCGACCAGCTCCTGGGGCTCGCCCAGGTGCTCGTAGCCGAGCGATGCGATGTCGGTGCCGGCCCGGATCAGGCCCCGGTACGTGGCCGTGTCGCGGACGATCTGCGCGTAGTGGCGGGCGTTGGCCGCGGCAGGCACGGTCGCCGCCAGGGTGTGGACGTGCGGCTTCCCGCCGACCTCGTCGAGCACCCCGCGGTTGTCGAGGGCGCTCGTGAGCGTGATCGAGTCGACGACCTCGCCCTTCCCGTACATCTCGAGGATTGTGCGGTAGATCGTGGCGTGCGAACGGCGGTAGAAGTCGTCCGGCTTCAGGAGCTCCGAGACGATCGCGATCGCGTTCTGCGAGACCAGCATCGCGCCGAGAACGGACTCCTCGGCGTCGATGTCCTGGGGCGGGACGTTGGCTGGCCGGTCGGCGACCGCCATCCCTCTACGAGAACTCGCCTTCGATGGGCTCCGACGGCTCGGCCTCGAAGGCCTCCACGCCGCCCTCCTCGTCGGCCCCGCCCGGGACGACCATCACCTTGAGCACGGCCTTGACGTCGCCCCACACGGTGAGCTGGACGCGGTGGGAGCCGAGCGTCTTGATCGGCTCGTCGAGCTCGACCTTGCGCCGGTCGACGCGCATGCGCCGGGCCTTCCAGATGGCATCGGAGATGTCGGTCGACGTGACCGACCCGTACAGCCGGTCCTCGGTGCCCGCCCGGCGCTTGATCGTGAGCACCGTGCGGTTGAGCGTGTGCGCCATGTCGCGCGCCTGCTCCTCGCCCTGGGCCTCGTGGCGGCGGCGTTGCTCCGCCTGCCGCCCCACCTCTGCGACGCGCGCGTCGGTGGCGGCCTCGGCGAGCTTGCGCGGGCCGAGGTAGTTGCGCATGTAGCCGGCGGCGACGTGGACCACGTCGCCCTTTCGGCCGAGCTTCTCGACATCCTGAAGCAGGATCGCCTGTGTCGCCTTGCTTGCCATTTCCTTCCTCTTCGGTCGGGCCGGCGCGCCGCGACTCCATCGTTGCACGGACGCGCCGGGCGTGACCACCCCGCGAGCGCCGAATCGGCCGCTCGCAGCGTGGAAAATGTTCAGTTGACGGCGTAGGGGAGCAGCGCGACCTCACGGGCGCGCTTGACCGCCACGGCCACCTGACGCTGGTGGCGGCGGCAGGCCCCGGAGATCCGCCGCGACCGGATCTTGCCCTTCTCGGACGTGTACCGGCGCAGCTGGTTGTAGTTCTTGTAGTCGATCTCCTCGACCTTCTCCTTGCAGAAATAGCAGGGCTTTCGTCGAGTCGAGCCGCCGGTCGGCGCCCCGCGCTTGCGTCCCTGTCCCTGCTTGTTCTTGGGCTTCGATGGCATCGCTTCCCCCTAGAACGGGATGTCGTCGTCGGATGCCGCCGCGCCGGTGAAGGCCTCGACGGGCTCGGGCTTGATCTCGGCCGTCTGGCGGAAGCCGCCGCCGCCGCCGGACTCGCCGCCGTCGCCGCGCGACCCGAGGAACTGCACGGTGTCGGCCACGACCTCGACCTTGGAGCGCTTGCCGCCGTCCTGGGCCTCCCACTCGCTCCACTCGAGCCGGCCGTCGACGGCGACGGGGCGGCCCTTGGACAAGTACTGGGCGCAGTTCTCGCCCTGCGCGCCCCAGACCTTGATGTCGAAGTAGTTGGGCTTCTCGGTCCACTCGCCGCTCGACTGGTCCTTGTAGCGGCGGTTCACGGCCAGCCGGAGCCGGCACACCGACGTGCCGCTGGGCAGCGTCGAGAGCTCGGGGTCGGCGGTGAGGTTGCCTGTCAGGATGACGCGATTGATGTTTGCCACGGGGGTCTCCTTCTGCCTCCTACGAACATGTGTTCGGATATGATAGGGGTGCGTGCGGACGGTGGTTCACGCCGTCGCCTCGGTCGCCGGGGCCTGCGCGGCCGGAGCCGGGGCGCGGCCGGGCGTCCTGGCGATCGCCATGAAGCGCAGCACGCCGTCGGTGATGCGAAGGACGCGCGTCGCCTCCTCGAGGGCGGCCGCGGTCGCCTCGAACGTCAGCACGTAGTAGAACGCGTCGGTGATGTGGTTGATCTCGTAGGCCAGCTTGCGCTTGCCCCACGGATCGACACCCTCCCACGTTCCACCGGCGCCGGTCACGGTCGCCTTGGTGCGCTCGATGATCTCCGTGTGGCGTTCCTCCGCCACCTCCGGCTCGATCAAGAGCATGATCTCGTACGGGTTGATCCTGATCACCTCCTCTGGACTGGGCAGCCCCGGGTGTCGCGTGGCGCCGCGATCAGGAGGGCGGCGCCGTGCCCGGAGCAGGAAGCTGCTCGATTCTGGCCGCGAGTATAGTTGGGCCGTGACTTCGTGGGCGAGGCACGGGAGGTCGAGGCGATGAAACGGTTGCTCTGGCTGGTCGCGGGCGCCGCCGGCGCCGCTGCGGTGCTGGTCGCGTCCCCTGAGACGTACACCCGGCTGCGCGAGCGCGTGGCCGGCGGCCCGGTCGGCGAGCTCATGCCGGGCGACGACTACGACGACGCCCCGCCGCCGCCCCCTCCGCCGCCGCCCCCGCCTCCGGCGCGCGAGCCCGAGACCGCTGCGGTGGAGGACGAGGACGACGACGACACGGACGAGTTCACGCTCCCGCCGCCGCCTCCCCCGCCACCGCCCGACCAGGCGGCTGACGCGCTGCGCGCCCGGATCGGGGAGAGCCGCGATCGCCTGCGCGAGAAGGCGATGGCCGCGACGCCCGAGTCCGAGGACGGCGAGGACGAGGCGGGCGGGGACGAGGGCGACGCGCCGGCGGGCTCCGAGCCCGAACGCAGCGAATAGCATTCGTCCTCCTGGAGTGGCACGGGCCCGGTGGCCCATCCGGTCTTCAAAACCGGCAGGCGGATGTAGCCCATCGGTTGGTAGGTTCGACTCCTGCGCCGCTCCGCTGCCAGAAACCTGCATGGTTGACCCATTCCCGACGTCCTGGTGCTGGATGACGTCTGGTTGCGTCGTCGTCACGGAGTTCGCTCAGAACGGGTGTTGTCGGGATCGGGTGCGTGGCCAGGCGCGCCGTTTGTAGACCGGGCTGAAACCGGCAGTTCGTGGGTCGGGTGTGGTTACGGACTAGGTGATTTGGGCTATGAGAAGGGCGACGGCGAGGAGCAGCAGTGCCGTGCCGGCGACAGTCTCCGCGCGGTCCGTGACGGTCGTGCGCGTCGTGTCCACCACCGAGCCAGGCCACATGACAAGGTCGCACCACCATCACGACTAACCACTGCGCCTCAACGGTGCACAGATCATCAGGCGTTCAATGACCGCGCCCACGGAGGTTGCAGTTCAGCGGCGACCCGCCCTACCGGTCGTTCGCCGGTATTCTCGGAAGGTATGGCGTACGACGAGCAGTTGGCGGAGCGGGTTCGAGAGGAACTGCAGGCAGAGGCGGGGTTCAGCGAACGCAAGATGTTCGGCGGTATCTGCTTCATGCTCCACGGAAACATGTGCGCGGGAGTCGTCGGTGAGCGGCTCATGCTGCGCTTGGGCGAAGACGGGGCGAGCGCTGCATTGCAGCAGCCGAACGTGACTCCGATGGACTTCACCGGCCGGCCGATGCGCGCCATGGTCTACGTCGAGCGAGCGGGAATGACTGACGGCGCTATGGCACGCTGGGTCGACCAGGCAGCCACATTCGCTCGAAGCCTGCCGCCGAAAGGCGGCTGAAGCAGCCGACAACCCACGCACCCGCTCAGGTCACGGCTCGCAGAGGCACTGCCCATCTGGTCGCGGCGGTGTGGTCTCGGCGGTGCCCGCCTGCTTAAGGGCTTTGTCGTACGCCGCGCGCGGCTTCTGACTGCGGCCCGGCCGGCCCAGCAGGTCGGCGCGGGACCTGCCCGGCACCGCCGACGCAGCCTCCGTGGGGCTCCAGCCAGGGCGAAGGTCACCGGTAACTTCGACGCCACCTGATGTGCATCGTGGAGGCGGGCTTGCGCATCCAAGTGCTAGCAGCCGCGTCGCGGTGTGGGTTGGCAGACGATCTGGAGGTGTTGGGTGCTGGGCTTCGGAGTGCTCGTGGTGGTGGTCGCGCTCTACGTGGTGTGGAACGTTCGCCGGGTGCGGCGGGGCGATCCATGGGCGTTGAGCACCTGACGGGCGATGGGACGCTGTCAGTTGCCAGCGCACGAGGAGCTCGATCGCGACGCCGACGCGACGGTGCCGAGCGGAAATGAGTAGGCGGCACGCCGGCGTCAGATGGCCTGTGCCCGCCGCCTTCGCCGGTCTGGCGCTGGGCGGCGCCTACACGCTGGTGGCGCGCGGTTCGCTGACCCTCGATGTCGGCGTGGGGCGCCGGGTGCGCCCGCTGGTTCTGGTCGAGGCCCGGATCGAGGCGCCGCGTGAGACGGTGTTCGACGTCATCGCCGGGCCGTACCTGGGACGCACGCCGCGGGCGCTTGCCGAGAAGTTGCGGGGTGCTGGAGCGCGGGGCGGATCTGGTGCTTGCGGAGCACTTCACCCGGGTTGGGCCGTTGACGGCAGTGACGTTGGAGACGGTGTCGTTCGATCGGCCGTCGCGGATCGGGTTTCGGCTTGTGCGGGGTCCCGTGCCACACGTGACCGAGGAGTTCGCGCTGGAGGAGCTGGACGAGGCGACGGCGACGCGGCTGGTGTATCGCGGTGAGCTGGGTACCGACTTCTGGAGCGCGGGAGCGCTGTGGGGTGGGGTGGTTGCCAGGCGGTGGAAGCAGGTCGTGCGCGCGTCTCTGGAGTCGATCCGGATGGAGTCCGAGCGGCGGGGAGGGGGGTCACTGAACCCGCCGCCGCGTTCACCGGTGAGGCGGGTCAGCAGGTGCTGGGTGCCGAGGCGGTCGTGGCGGGCGGTGGGTGGCGCCCCGGTTTCGACGAGGTACTTGAATGCCGCGAGCGCGTGTCGTCCCAGCCGGCGCGACTGGAAGGAGACGAGGGGTTCCAGGAGCCGGGCTGGGCGACCGCCTTTGAGTATGACCTCGGCCCTTGTGGTGAGCAGTGTCTGTCGCCCTGCGGCTGTGATCGACCACTCGTTGCGGGCGTGAGCGACGAGGGGGATACCGCTGCCCTCGTAGGCGTAGGATTGGCCCTCGTCCTAGGCCAGCCAGCGTTCGGTGATGGTGATGCCGCCCTTGAGGTCGCAGGTTCGCTCGGCACCGACGCCGCGGCTGACCGGGCCGTCACAGCGCGCGGCGACGACCGCGCTTGACCACAGCGCGATGTCCTCGAGCTGGGCGAGGTGCCGCCATACCGCCTCGGCGGGCGCGTCGATGCAGACGGAATCAACGAGTGTGACCACCCCGCCGAGCATACCCTCTGCCACGGCCTGGGAGTTCGCGGCGGCGGATGGTTAGGGAGCGTGGGAGTCGTCGGCAAGACGCTGCGCGACCGCGCCTGCCAGTGACCCGCTCGGCGGTACCTGGTCTGCGGGGAGGGTGCGGAGATTGTCGATGACCGCGGTGAGGGTGGCGAGGATCCGTCGGCAGCGTCCGCAGTGTGCGAGGTGCGCCGAGAGGAAGCGGTGGTTGGCGTCGTCGAGATCGTTCTCGATGTGTCCGGAGAGCAGCGCCCGTGCGCGGCGACAGCCAACCAGCGGCAGTGCGCGAATGTGACCGATCGGGTTCATGACTGGTTGGATGCTGGTCGGTGGTGTGGCGATGCGACGTGTGCGGTGATCATTGCGCATCGATCCAGGTCGAGAGTTCGACGCGCAGCTGCATGCGCCCGCGGTGGATCCGCGCCTTGGCGGCGGGCAGCGAGAGTTCCAGCGCGTCAGCCACCTCCTGGTTGGAGAGTCCGTCGATATCGCGCAGCACGACGGCCACGCGGAGTTGGTCTGGGAGCTGCATCAGTTGCTGGTCGAGGTGGGCGCGGAAAGCGGTGTCTTCGGCGCGGATGTCGGGTCGGGTTGACCAGTCGTCGACGCGGCGCATGAGGTCGAGCACGCCGATGTGGTCGTCGAGGTCGACCTCGACGACGCGGCGGCGGCGGAGTCGTTGCAGCGCCTGGTTGATGGCGATCCGGTGCAGCCAGGTAGACAGCTGCGCTCGCTCTTCGAATCGGTCGAGGTGGCGCCAGGCCTGGACGAACGCGTCCTGGGCGCACTCCTCGGCTTCGCGCGCATCGGCGAGCATGCGCCGGCAGACGCCGTACACACGATGTTCGTGACGGCGGACCAGCGCGGCGAATGCTTGCTCGTCGCGGCTTCGTGCGGCGTGTACCAGCCGGGCATCGGAGTCATCGGCCACGGCCGCCGAGTATACGGTCGGTGCGTGGGCGGTCAGTGTCACGCCGTCGCCGGCGCAGCACCCGGCGGGGAGCCGGACGATGGGGCCTCGGCGATCACGACGGCATAGCCGATGAGCGAGCCGCCGATGGCGGTGGATGCCTGTCCCAGCAGCCGATCGGCCTGGTCGAGGCGGTCGCGCACGTCAACGGGCAGCTGGTCGCCGAGCATGCGGGCAAGGCGCAGCGCGACTCGATCTGCTCGAGGAGCTCGCTGAAGGCCTCGTCGACCGGTGCGGCGTCGAGCACACGCAGTCCGCTGGCCGAGACAGTCGAGGTGAGAGCGGTGAGTGAGAGAGCGCCGGCCAGGCAGGCGACGTGGCCGATTGTCGATCGAAGCTCGGCGGGGAGCTGCTCCGGGGCGTCGCAGGTCACGTCGGACAGAGCGAGCCGGCCCCCGGGGCGCAGCACCCGCGCCACCTCTGCCAGTGCCTGCGCAGGGTCGGGGAAGAGGCACAGCGCGCACTCGCACAGAACGGCGTCGACCGACGCGTTATTGAGGGGAAGCGATTCCGCGTCGCCGACCAGGAACCGGGCACGCGACTCCATACCAGCGTTGGCGGCGGCGGCGCCTGCCCTGGCGATGCCACTCGCGCCGAGGTCGATCCCAATCACGCTGCAGCCGCGAGTGTGTGCCGCGCGCAGGGCGCTCGCCCCGGTGCCGGTGGCCACATCGAGCAGCCGGCTCGACGGCGACAGGTGGAGTGCGTCGAGCAGGCGGTCGGTGAGCCGGAGGCCGCCGGGGTGGCGGCAATCTCCGACCAGCCAGGCGACGGCAGCGTTGGCGTAGGCGGTGGCGCAGCAGGACTTGAGGTCGACGCTCACCGCGGGTTCCAGCGCATCGCGCTGTGGGCTCCGACGTCGAGCGACGGTTGCAGTGGTATTGCGTTTGGCACCGTGGTCTCCACGGTCGTGTGGGTGAG